>NZ_JBTZUG010000001.1:0-1398220 GCF_054890645.1 Alteromonas sp. HB246098
ATTGAAAGCAGTATCTAACGCTGTTTTGATATCCATAAAAAAATCCGATGGCGAGTGCTCATCGGATTTTTACATCTTTAAAAGATCGGTCAACCGATCGCTAAAATATTTCTTAACTGATCGGCATTAGGCGACAGCCCCTTTTTTTCAATCGTCTTATTTCTTCACAATGTTACTTAACTGGTAACGTCACGCCCTTAAACATTTTTTCAACTTCTTCATTATTTTTCAGCATCATAGCTTTTTCCACCTTGTCTTTGGTAAGGTGAGGCGCAAATCGCTCAATGAAGTCGTACATGTAACTTCTAAGGAATGACCCTTTCCTAAAGCCAATCTTTGTCGTGCTGTAATCAAACAAGTGACTCGCGTCTATTTTAACCAAGTCATCGTCTAACTCTTCGCTAACGGCCATCGACGCGATTACACCAATACCTACACCCAAGCGTACATAAGTTTTAATTACATCAGCATCGGTGGCAGTGAAAACAATTTTTGGTGTCAGCCCTGCTCTTTCAAAAGCTTGGTCTAATTCTGAGCGCCCTGTAAACCCGAACACATAAGTCACTAACGGATACTTTGCAATATCTGAAATATCTATAGTGCCCTTTTTAGAAAGCGGGTGATCTTTGTTTACAATTACGCTGCGATTCCAGTGATAACACGGCAGCATAACTAAATCGTTGTACAAGTGAAGCGCTTCAGTCGCGATAGCAAAATCAGCTTCACCTTTAGCAGCTAAGTCGCTAATTTGAGAAGGCGTACCTTGATGCATATGTAACGACACCTTGGGGTACTTTGTCATAAAACCTTGGATCACGTCTGGTAACGCATAGCGTGCCTGAGTGTGGGTGGTAGCGATATTCAGCTTGCCTTGGTCGGGAAGTGTATGTTCTCTTGCAACGGCTTTGATGCTTTCTACTTTCGCAAGAATCTCGCGAGCAATGTTAATTACATCATTACCCGCGTCGGTTACGTGAGTAAGGTGCTTTCCGCTACGGCCAAAAATTTGAACGCCTAATTCGTCCTCTAGCATACGTACTTGCTTGCTGATACCTGGCTGTGAGGTATACAAACTTTCTGCCGTTGCAGACACATTCAAATTATTATTGAGAACTTCTACGATATACCGTAGTTGCTGTAGCTTCATATTTTACACCGTATTATGGGATCAACTGACACTTTACTCCCTCCGTTATAACCAAAACTACGGTTTTTTACTAGTTGCTATTACAAAATTAGCATTATAAAGTTGAATTTAATTCATTTTTTTACAAATTTACGCGTAATTTGCCCTTCATTTTCTAATCTCTTCTACAGTATGTTTAGGGTTAAAGAGTCGCACGGCGTTTAATAGATAATGAGCAGTAGTAAACAAGTTACATCTTCAATCGATTTTTCATCTGTATTAGCTGCTGCTGTACACGATATGAAGAATTCATTATTTCTTTTAATTCAATCTATTGAAACATTGAGCGATTCGCTTTCTCCGCAAAACACTGAAGCAAGAGAACAAGTAGCAAGTGTCCATTATGAAGCATCAAGGCTAAACACGAATCTTGTTCAGATACTCTCTTTATATCGAGCAGAATTAGAAAGCCTGCCTATTACTGTTGATGAAAGTTTTGTCAAAGATTTAGTTGAGGATGTTGTCGGCTCCAACGCACTCTACGTATCTCAAAAAAATATAGAAATTACTGTCGATGCTGAAGAGGACCTAAGTTGGTATTTAGACAGCGAGTTAATTTATTTGCTTTTAAACGATGTGATTATAAATGCAATGCGCTATGGCACATCAAAGATACTTGTTTCAGCCCATACTGATGAAGATGAGTTTATGACTTTAAGGGTTGAAGATGATGGTAGTGGATACCCCGAAGCAATGTTGTCAAAAAGCCACGACGCGCTATGTGACTTTGAATTAAGCCAAGGTAGAACAGGCCTTGGGCTATTCTTTGCTAAACTCATTGCAAATGCGCATTCGCAAGGCGACAGAATAGGATCAATTACCCTTTATAATGGTGGAAGCCTAGGCGGGAGTGTATTTGAAGTAAAAATACCGTAAGATTGTCCGATAACAATAGATAATTCAAAAAGTAACGCTCGTGGTTGATAAAAAACTGACGTTATAAGATGTAAAAACAGACGGAAACACACGCATGTACGTGATTATTATTATTTTGATTGTTGTTTTGCTAATCGCAGCTATTTTCATTAATGCAATCCAACAACATCGTCAAAAACAAGAAGCAGAGCGTCGAACTGAGTTGGCGAAACAGCGCACTATTGTTGATGAAACCGAGAATATTATAGCGGCAAGTGTAAATATGCCGGTTTCTTCACGAATCATGGGTATTCTTCACAACCGAATTCTTAATGCGCTCAAAACCATGAATGAATTATCGAGCACCGCAGAATTAAAACAACGGATAGCGAGTAGCGAGCAAGCCACAGCAGCGGCGCTCTCAGACAAGTCAACGAGGTCCTCTGAGTTTTCGCTGCCCGATAACGATAAAATGATAATTCAGTACATCCAAGCAGTTAAGAAACTGCGCATAGTGCTTCGCTCTGAACATAGCAAAGGGCAAATTGATTCAAAAGTATTTATGGATGAAGATAAGCAATTGGAACGTTTGCAGGTCAAAGTAAACGTAGAGACGCTTATTAAGCGCGGCCGCGCAGCACTGCAAACCAATATGTTGGGTTCAGCAAGACAATATTTTGAAAAAGCCAAAACGGCGCTGGAAAATCAGAACCCACAGGATGAATACTCTGCATCTAAACTTTCCACACTCAACGAGTGGCTTAACGAAATTCAAAGCAATCTTAAGAGCGTTAACGAAAAAGATCGCGCTAAAAAGCAAGAAGAGGAAAGAGACGAACTGGACGAGCTATTCGCTCCTAAAAAGAAGTGGTAGTCCCTACTCTCGTCAAATACATTGCGTATTATGTCGTTTGAGCATAATGCGCAATAGCCAAGTCCCACATTGACTGAGCTGGTAACGACAACCCCTTTCTTGCGTTTTTGATTATACCAATGCTTTTCACTAAAGGCTCATCAGCAATGCTTTGGGCCACAAGACCAAGCCCCTCCATTTGATCTTTACAAATTGCAGGCATAATAGATATGCCCAAACCATTTTGTATTAGTTTTCCAAGGGTAGACAGTTGCCCTGTTTCTGCAATGATATTTAACTCGCTGTACTGTTGAAGCTTAGACTGCGTCCAGTGACGTACCGCCGACCCCCGGTTCATCATTACTAAGGGAAACTGTAGACAATCCCTCCAATTGAGTGCTTTGCCCAAGTTAGGCAACAACGTTTTATTTCCTACTACAACAAACTCATCGGTAAAAAGGCTGTTGAACACCAGCCCATCTTTGCGTTCTGGCTCGAAAGAAAAGCCTATTTCACTGCGCCCGGTAGTTACTTCGTGAATAACTTGCTCCATAACAACATCTACTATTCTTAGGTTTACGTTAGGAGTACGTTGATGAAACATCGATAATATATTGGGCAGATGTGACTCGGCAAAAGAAGGCATAGCACATACAGTGAGTTGACCCTTCGCCATAGCGAATAGGTTTTGCATGTCTGAAAAAGTGTTGTCCCAGTCATGAAGTAAACGTAACGCGTTCGGGAATAACACCTCTCCTTCAGGCGTTAAGCTTACGTTGCGTGTATTACGCTGAAACAATTTACCGCCTAATTGCTCTTCCATTTTTTTTATCGCAGAAGACAAAGCGGGTTGGGTTAGGTGCAGGTTCACCGCAGCTTCCGCAAAGGTTGAAGACTTAGCCACTTCAACAAACGCCTTTACTTGACGGTAAGAGACATCCATAAGTGTCATCCTTTATGGCTAATTAATAAATTATATTTATCAATTGAAAGATTAATTCGATTTTACATATCTTGCAACAATGCTGATACTTATTTTTAACAAAAGCATTGGAGATAAAAAATGGCAGGGTTTAACAAAGTTGTATCCTCGTACGATGAAGCCATGGCAGGCCTTGAAGATGGTATGACGGTCATTGCTGGAGGCTTCGGCCTTTGCGGAATTCCAGAAGGCCTAATTAGTCAAATTAAGATGATGGGAGTGTCAGGCCTTACCGTAGTGTCTAACAACTGTGGTGTTGATGGTTTTGGATTAGGTCTATTGTTAGAAGATAAACAAATATCAAAAATGGTATCTTCCTATGTCGGTGAAAATGCGTTGTTTGAAAAGCAATTACTCAACGGTGAGTTGGAAGTTGAACTCACCCCACAAGGCACGTTAGCTGAAAAAATGCGTGCTGGTGGTGCAGGAATACCCGCATTCTACACTGCCACAGGTTATGGCACGCCGGTTGGTGAAGGGAAAGAAGTTAAAGAGTTTGATGGGCGCCCTTATATTCTTGAGCATGCCATCACTGGCGACTTTGCAATTGTAAAAGCTTGGAAAGCAGACACTTACGGTAACTGTGTTTATCGCCACACGGCACAAAACTTTAACCCTATGGCAGCAACCGCCGGCAAGATCACTGTTGTAGAAGCAGAAGAAATTGTAGAGCCTGGCGAGCTTAACCCTAGCGAAATCCATACGCCAGGGATTTATGTAAATCGCGTGATTAAAGGTTCATTTGAGAAACGCATAGAGCGCCGTGTAGTTAGTAAGGAGACCGTATAATGCTTAGCAGAGAACAGATTGCAATGCGCGTAGCCCAAGAGTTCAAAGATGGAGATTACGTGAATTTAGGCATTGGTATCCCTACCCTTGCGGCTAATTATGTCCCCGATGATATTAGCGTTATGCTGCAGTCGGAAAACGGCCTTTTGGGTATGGGGCGTTACCCGACTGAAAGTGAAGTTGATGCCGACATGATAAACGCCGGTAAAGAGACGGTGACAGCTATAACCGGCGCATCAATATTCAACAGTGCCGAGAGCTTCGCCATGATCCGTGGCGGACATGTAGATTTTACTGTGCTAGGTGCTTTTGAAGTTGATGTATCGGGCAATATTGCCTCGTGGATGATACCGAGCAAACTGGTTAAAGGTATGGGCGGCGCCATGGACCTTGTTGCTGGCGCGAAAAACATAATTGTTACCATGACCCATACCGATAAACGCGGTAATCCTAAGTTACTAAGCGAATGTACATTACCGTTAACCGGCGTGAACTGTATCACACGTATAATTACTGACTTAGCAGTTCTGAGCGTTGAAGACGGCTCCTTTGTTCTTCAGGAGCGCGCACCAGGCGTGAGCGTAGATGAAATCAGAGAGAAAACCGGAGGAAACCTTGTTGTACCTGAAAATGTACCAGAGATGCAGTTTTAGTAAGTTCAATAGGTAAACACAACACGTTTAAATACAACTTTATACATTTACGTTTAATTAGGCCGCGCTTACTAAGTAGCACATAATGTGTTCAAGGTAAGCGCGACTCGTAAGGCAACACGCTAATTCGTTTATATTAATATCCTGCCCCACTACAGGCATTGATTGTTCGTTATCAGTGCCATACACCCGAGTTTAAAGCGGGTAACGCAATAAGCCTTTTAATACACTGTGCATTAAGGGATAATGCGCACGAACGTTATTTTTAAAAAGGCTCACCTTTCTTGCTAGTTACTGATTTACCTGTCCATCATAAAATTATTTCAAAGCTCGAAACGAAAAACATTTCGACGCTAACCGAAATTCAAGAGCGTACTATGCTTCCTGCCATACAGGGTAAGGATATTATCGCGTCTTCAAAAACAGGGTCAGGTAAAACCTTCGCCTTTTTAGTACCTGCTTTAAACCGGCTAATGTCGCAAAAAGCGTTAAGCAGACAAGACCCGCGTGCACTTATCCTTGCTCCTACCCGTGAACTCGCTAAACAGGTTTTCATTGAAGCAAAATCAATGTGTACTGGGCTAAATCTTACTTGCTCGCTTATTGTGGGCGGTGAAAACTACAACGACCAAGTTAAAGCGCTTCGACGCAACCCTCATATCATCGTAGGTACAGCGGGTCGAGTTGCCGATCACCTTTTAGACAAAAGCGTGTATCTAAACGGTCTAGAGTTGCTGATTTTTGATGAAGCCGATCGAATGTTAGATTTAGGCTTCTCTGCTCAGCTTAAAATGATTAACGACTATGCTGATCACAGAAAACGTCAAACTATGCTGTTTTCTGCCACGCTCGATAATATTGAGCTTAAGCATATGACAACGCAGTTGACCCAAGGTGCTGTGCGCGTAGCAGTAGGAGACTCAACGGCAGAGCATGGCGACATTGAGCAGAAGTGCTTCTTTGCAGACAACGTTGATAACAAAGATCAAATCTTACAGTTTGAACTGGCCAATCGTACCTACAACCAAGCTATCGTATTTACTGCTACCCGTGAAGATACCGATAGAATTGCAGCATTGCTTAACGAAGAGAATTTAGAAGCTATTGCTCTTCGTGGTGATATGCTACAAAGCCAACGCGCAGCAGTAATGAGTGCATTTGCTCGTGGGCAGCACAGTATTTTGGTTACCACTGACCTCGCCTCTCGTGGTCTGGACCTGTCAAAGGTTGGCTTGGTAGTTAACTTCGACCTACCCAAAAACGCCGATGAGTATATTCACCGTATTGGCCGCACAGGTCGTGCTGGGCAAAAAGGCGAAGCTTTCTCGTTAATTGGCCCGCGTGACTGGAACAGCTTTGAAGGGCTTAAGAGTCACCTTCAATATGCTTTAGAGTGCTCACCGCACGACGAATTCGCGGCCTCGTTCAAGGGTTTCAAACCAAAGAAAAAAGTGTCGAAAAAAGCCAACGCGCAAAATGGTAGAAAGCGTGTGGCTAAACCGGTTAAAACAAATGTGAAAAAGCGCGTTGACACCATGCTGGGTGAAGATATCGGAATGGTTCCTGTGAAACGCAAACCAAGAAATACACAGCAGGATGACGACGAGTAAAACCCGTTTATTAGTTAATACTAATCCGCCGCTAATATAGCTCGCGTTAATAGCGGCGGTCATTGCTTCATTTAATCCTAACAACTATTCTCTTACATACTTTCTCTATCATAGCTTCGTAACATATGCTTTAATTTGCATATATAGCGAGAGATTATCCTCTAGCGTTATTAGTTACTCTAATTACCTTTAAAGCTTCTTTAGCTTTTCTTTAAAACGGACTTTATAGACATGAAAGCATTAAAACTCTTCTCAATATTACTCGTTGCTGTACTCATTATTTCCGTACTTTTCTATGAAAAAATAATTGCGAGTGTCTTATTGCCTCAATACATTGAATGGGCGCATGAAACTGACCATAAGGGGCTTGAAGTTGGCGTACCGTTAAACGAAAAGGAAAGGTTACTTGCGACGAACATAGGTGTTAAACACCCCGAGAAAGTAAGAATTGTATACGTTGATGTAGTACCCTATCCCTATGAAAACTTTGCTTTGAAGATATTTGGTGAAGCAGTTGGGCTTGTCGGCGAGGGAATCATTAACAATGCACAAGTCTTTGGTTATTCGATTTACGCGCGTAAAGACTTTGTACTTAATAGACCAAAATTAGCCCATGAGTTGGTCCACGTGTTACAAATTGAAAGAGCTAGCTTAGACGAGGTTGTTACTCAACATTTCTTCGATATGGCTGAGTACGGCTACGACCAAGCACCACTAGAAGTCGAGGCAGCAAAAGCTAATAAAAAATACAGCGCAGACTGGTATCTTTTACCAAGTAGCTAATCTTTCTTAACTTCGTCCAATTAGTAGGTTCATCTGTTGAGGCTTAAAGTTTTGCTAAGGATAGGGAACAGAATTTTAGAGGTTAGACTATAAATTCCGATTTGTGCCATTATCAGACAGTCGTAAAGCCGCATTCAGCGGTTTATCCACTGCAATACCTTGGTTTACGGACTTTAATTGTGCTTTTTTCTAATAGTAGAAAGGATGAAGCTGTCTATTTCGTTACTCACTGGTCCAATACTGCTGTTAGTCAATATAACATAACCAAAATTTAAGTCCGTTATAGACCGAGTTAGTGCGATCCAACCACGATTAAACCCAGCAAAGCCGAGACTTTTGTTTTCTGAGTCAACTACATAGCTCATGCTCCAGCGCCCGTCAGTATAAGGAGCTGGCTTTATCATTAGATCAATTAGTTTTTCTGGCAGTAACTTTGAACCAATATAATGCCCATCGTTATTTCTCAATACTGCCATATTAAAGCGAGCTAAATCTATAGGCGTTGTCTGTAAACCTGCTGCAGCTTTTTCATCGAAGTACAACATACCAGTGACTTTTCCAGTATCGTCATAAGGTGTTGCCGACTTACTTAAAACTTTTTCAGTAATATTGAAAGTAGAATCCTTCATATTAAGAGGTTCGAACACGTATTGCTGCATATAGTCTTCAAATGCCACGCCCGATACATCTTCAATTAATAGTTGCACCACTGAATAACCACCACCCGAATAAGACCACTTTGTATTTGGCGCATGAATAACTTCAACGGGTCCAGCACCATTGTTATCACCATTTAGTGAATCAACAATAGAAGATAACTTTTCGTGTGAGTCCCATCCAACATATGGTCCCAGCGACAAGCCTGAAGTGTGAGATAGGATATTCCTTAGCGTTACTTTTTTGACGTCAAATTCAGAATTAGGAATCTGCCAGCGTTTGAGATATTGATTAATTGGCGCATCTAATTCGACTTTGTCTTGGGCTACAAGTTGCATTACTCCCCAAGCAGTAACCAACTTAGAAATAGAGCCTACGTTAAACATTGTGCTTTTGGTAATTTCAACTTCTTTAGCAATGTCAGCATAACCATAGGAGCGAAATTCGATGATTCTATTTCCATTAACGAATGCCAGTGCGACACCGGGAGCTTTATGTTTACCTAAAATCTTCGGTATTCCATCGTCCAAGCGCTTTGAGAGCTCGGACACATTGGTAAATTCTTCGGCAGTTACAAAATTGGCTAAAACGAAGGCAGAAATTATCAAAATAGATCTAAACATGACGTTCCTTGTGCGTGCAATAGTTCTTTATTGTGAAATCATACTAACACCTGTTCCATTCATGAAACTAGGCATTTTGCTTTCATTCGAAATCGAACGTCCTCTTTCGCGATTCTCTCTTTAAACGCTCATTAATTATAGACGGCCGCTTTACGCTCAAAGCAGCCGTCCAACAATAAACATGTAAACCTAAATTAGCCAACTCATACCAGCGCAAACTCAAGCATAAAAAAACGGGTGCTTTACAAAGCACCCGTTTTAGCGTTTTCTTTTTTTGCGGTAACTATAAGCTTTTAAGACACGGTCAACAGAGCGTACACAAAGCTTTAGCGATGGTTTGCGTTACTAAGTAAAACTTAGTACTCCCACCACCCTTCTTGCCACCACTCCAAAAACTCTTCGAAGTCGATGTAACCATCGTCGTTACTATCGATAAGCTTAAAGCCTTCTTGTACGTGGCTAGCTTTAGTCTTTGGTGAAATTACGGTTAGAAGCTCGATGAACTCAGGTAAATCGATTTGGCCATTGCCATCACGATCGAAAAAGCTGAAGTCCTTTCTAATTTCTTCAATTTTAGATTCTGAAAGTTGAGTGCTCACTCGCATTCCTTATTTCAACTGCAATAAACACGAGTGTAACGCCCTTCTTTCTGACTGTCTACGCCTGATTTTCTTTTGCTTTAAGTGCGCGTAAACGTTGAGCTTCTGCTTTTTCCTGACGCTTTTGTTCCATGGTCAAACGCGCTTCGGTACCCACGTGTTCCTGCTGACGCTCTTTCGCTAGCTGAACCTGCTTTTCGCGCTCTCTAAAGCGTGCAATTTGATCGTCGGTATGCGTGCCGTAACAGTGAGGGCAGCTTACGCCAGGCTCATACTTATCGCTTTGCTTATCTTCTTCAGTAATAGGGAGTCGACACGCGTAACACTGTTCGTAATGACTCTTTTCAAGGTCGTGGTTTACCGCAACGCGATTATCGAATACAAAGCAGTCGCCTTCCCACATAGACTCTTCTTTCGGCACATCTTCAAGATACTGTAAAATGCCGCCTTCTAAGTGGTAAACCTCTTCAAACCCCTGCTCTTTCAAATACGCTGTCGACTTTTCACAGCGTATGCCGCCAGTACAGAACATGGCTACTTTTTTGTTTTTTGACGGGTCGAGTTCTTTTTCTACGTATTCTGGGAATTCGCGAAACGTGTCGGTTTTAGGGTCAATGGCGTTTTTGAAAGTGCCAATTTCTATTTCATAACCGTTTCGGGTGTCAATTACGGTTACATCAGGGTCGCTTATTAGCGCATTCCAGTCTTTAGGCTTGACGTAAGTGCCTACAGTTTGGCGAGGGTCGATACCTTCAACGCCCATGGTCACGATTTCTTTTTTAAGTTTCACCTTAGTGCGATAGAACGGCTGTTCGTCGTGAAGTGATTCTTTGTAAGAGATAGGATTGATACGTTCATCGCTATTCAGATAAGCGAGCAATGCGTCGATACCTTCACGGGTACCTGAAACTGTACCGTTAATGCCTTCGTGAGCAAGTAGAAGCGTACCTTTTATACCATTTGCTTCCATAGTCTCTAGAAGCGGCTGGCGGATTTCTTTAAAGTTTTCAAGCGCAACAAATTTATACATTGCGCATACAATATATTTAGACATATTTTAACCTTTGCTGATTGGAGCGTAAGACCAGTGCAAAAATGCGGCGCGGAATATAACAAAACTGACCGTTAAAAACTAGGCGATATTTTCAAATGAAGAAAAGTCTGGCGTTGTAGCTTGGTGCTTATCTTTCCCATATTTCCCGTCATCGGCGTCGCCTTGCGAAGATATAACATCGTAAAGTAACGTATTATCTTCTTTTATAGCGTTGTCATATTGCTTTTTCAGTCGTTTCTGGGTAGCTAGACTGCAGTTGTCTACAACGTCATCCGGGATGCGCTTCGCGTCATCAGTTTGAGCTAACGGCGCAGGCTTCATACTAAGAAAAAGGCGTGCACCTTCGTAGTCTGTAGCGAGTAAATTTGAGTGTACTTGCATGTCTGTCCATTCATTTTCACTGACGGACAGTGAAGGACGTCTATAGTGATTTAACGCCGCAAGTTGCGCTTCTATACTATTCGCTGTGTCAGCGTCTGACGTTGCCGCTTCAATTTCAAACGGTTCAGCTACGCTATGTTGCTGCATTGCAAGGTATAACGAGAACAAGGCCCCCTGCGATGACGCCCGAGCAAGTACACCACTTCGCTCCCAGTAAATACTGGGGTCTATTGATGTTTGTTCATTTGCTGAGGCTAAATCTGGCGACATACGTACACAATGCTGTTGTTGTATACGTATGTTGTCGGCAAGATAATGTTTTTCTTAAGCTTATTTTCTAAAGTTAGATATACTTCTACTAATTGATAGTGTGTTTATTCACGGATTCGAAATGCAATTTAGCAACAAACAAGTACTGATTGTTGAGGACCAACGTCCTTTCCTTCTTCTTTTGAAAGGGCTAATGCATTCAATGGGGGCGTCTGATGTCGTCACTAAGTCTTCTGCTGAACAGGCGGTATCGCTGTGTAAAAAGCACAAATTTGATATTGTAATTTGCGACTTACACTTGGGTGCTGATACCAAAAATGGCTATGAACTTATAGAAGAGTTGCGCACGCGAAGGCTTATCAACCCAACCTCAGTATTTATTCTTATCAGTGCAGATAGTGCTCGACCGGTTGTGCTTGGCAGTATTGAACGTCGCCCAGACGATTTTCTAATAAAACCCTTTTCACAAGTACAGTTAAAATCTCGCATCGTTCGTGCGTGGCAAAAACGACAATTTCTTCAACAAGCGTTCAACCTTATAGAGCAAGGTGAATACAACAGTGCCATAGATCATATTGAGACACTTTTAGAAAACCCTCGCCACTACAAAGGACACTGCGAACAACTGCTAGTTGAACTCTATTGGCGTATTTCTCAACCCCAAAAAGCTCTAGATGTACTAAAAGAATATATCGAAGGTAGGCCTGTGCTATGGGCACAAATAGCAATTGGTAGAACCTATCTGCTGTTGAATGAATATGAAAAAGCGATATCCATTGCCAAGAAAACGTTAAAACGCAACCGTTTCAATGCTGATGCTCATGATATTCTTGCGCAAGCGCATCACGCCTTGGACGCAGGTGAAAAAGCCCTAGATGCGATTAGGGAAGCTATCAAGCTTTCCCCGTTTTCATTACCTCGTCATTATAAGGCTTGTGAAATTGGCCGGGAAAATGACGATTTAGTACTAGCAGCCAACTCTAGCCAAGCAATTTGGAACCTATCAAAACGCACTGTACATAAAGCAAGTTTACATTGGTGCACAATGATACGTAGTTTACTTGATGTCGCTGAATCTGCTGATGACAAAAGCCAGCGCAATAAATATCAGCAAGAAGCCTTACTCACATTACAGCGTGGTAAGTTTGATGAGCACCTATATAAAATCGACAGGGAGTTCGACGTAGAAATTTTTGGCAATATTGTAAATGCAAGGATAAGCGCGATTGATGGGAAGCTCATTGATGCAAAGCGTCATCTCAATACATCGCAAATACAGCTTGATGATAAATACGCAGAAGTACCGACAGCGTTCATTCCAGATAGCATTAACGTTATGTATAAGCTGGGAGAGTTCGACGACGCGCTGCAGTTAAGTTCTCTACTTTCATCGAGGGGTGAAGAACTCGACCAAAACAGTTCTTACATGTTAAAGACACAAGCGCAAAACGCACAAAAAAGCCTCGCTAGCTATCAGCAATTTAACCGTGAGGGCATTCAACACTACCAGCAACAAGACTTTGAACGCGCTAAAGCCTCGTTTGCCCTTGCTCAAGGTTTTGCACCTGTTAATACAGGTGTTGCACTTAACCTGCTTCAATGCCTTCTTCAAATAGCCATAAAAGAAGATAAAGCGGAAATGAAGTTAATAAACGAATGTAAGCGTTTGTTTAAGCTGATTGATGATATGACACTCAAAGCGCCATACAAAGAAAAGTACGAAAATATTCGAGATGAACTTTCTAAGTATATTGGCTTTTGATACCCAGTGACATATTAGTTCTTTTTAAAGCAACCCTACCTTTTTCTATCGCTGGTAATTCATTGCTATTAGCCTATACATCTGTGTTGTAAGCCTCGTTGGCTAACATTAAATCTTTCCCCTCTACTGCCGTAATCAATTGTACTGTATATATATACATGATATAACGCAGTGCCATGCAGCTTATGCCAAAAAACGCTCATATCGATACTTTGGTTAAAAACACTAGGCTGTTTAACTGTGACTGGTTAAAGGAAGTAAACATCGGCGATGCATGACAGACTGATACAAAAACTTGAAATTCTTTCCGATGCGGCCAAGTACGACGCGTCTTGCGCGAGTGGTTCAGCAGGTAAACGACAAGCTGGAAAAACCGAAAAGACCGGTATAGGTTCGCTTACCGGTGGCTCGGGGATATGCCATAGCTTCACACCAGATGGAAGGTGTGTTTCGCTGCTTAAGATCCTTATGACAAACTACTGTATTTATGATTGCCATTATTGCATTAATAGAGTTTCAAGCAATGTGCAACGGGCGCGTTTTACAGTTAAAGAAACTGTAGATTTAACCCTAAATTTTTATAAGCGCAATTACATTGAGGGTTTGTTTTTAAGTTCTGGAATTGTGGGTTCGCCCGATATCACTATGGAAAGCATGGTGCGTATTGCAAAATCGCTACGTCTTGATCACGGGTTTAAAGGATATATTCACCTTAAAACTATCCCGAATGCGTCGCCAGAACTACAAGCAGAAGCGGGTCTTTATGCTGATAGACTTAGTATTAATGTGGAAATGCCTACACAGTCTTCGCTAAACAAGTATGCCCCAGAAAAAGATCTTGGCGATATTCACTGTTCGATGAATACGTTAAAAGAAAAAATTGCAGAGCATAAAGTAGACAAAACATATTCGGGCAAACGCCCTCCCCAGTTCGCACCTGGGGGGCAGTCTACGCAAATGATTATAGGTGCCGATGGGTCAAACGATAAAACCATTTTAGGCACAAGCGTTAAGCTCTACAGCGATCAGAAACTTCGACGTGTGTATTACTCAGCATTTTCCCCTATCCCTGATGCTTCGGAAGTTTTACCGCTAAAACCGGCGCCATTGATACGAGAGCACCGCTTGTATCAAGCGGATTGGCTTTTACGCTTTTACGGTTTTGGCCTAGATGAAATCTTGCAAGACGACATGTTAGATATGGACTACGACCCGAAACTTTCATGGGCATTACGTAACCGCCATCTATTTCCCGTTGATTTGAACAAAGCTGACAAACAAATGCTGCTACGCGTTCCTGGTCTTGGTGCGCGAACGGTACAAAAGATTTTATCTATAAGGCGTAATACAAAGCTCAACTGGATTGACCTTACTAAAATGCGGCTACCTCTTAAAAAATTGAAGCCTTTTATCAGCGTTGGAGATTACTTCCCTGATATCCATTTACTCGACAGTAATAATTTCGAGCTTCAGTTTAAACAGCCTAAACAGTTTGAGTTGTTTAACGCTTGAGTGTGTTGTTAATGCAGCTAAATTCAGCCGTAGTCTAAAAGGTAGCTTTACATGAAGACCATTACCATTACTTCAATACCTGGCTTTGATGAATGGCGGGAAGCTTCGCGAGAATGCATTGCTGAGCGCATTCCCCCTGAACATATTATTTGGCAGAGCGCTCATTCTGTACAAGACGATCTGTTCGGTAGTGGTGATGAGCAATGCGAAAGAAAAAGGCCGCGAAGCAAGCTTAGTATTCCTAAACCTACACTGATGCTTTTAAAGTACGCCCTATGTCATAACGATGATAAACGATTTGCGCTTTGTTACCGGGTGTTATGGCGTGTCGTTTATGAAAATAAACAACTTTTACAAATGAAAACTGACGACGATGTCATCCACCTTTTCGCCATGGCGAAAGCGGTAAAACGTGATGCTTACAAAATGAGTGCTTTCCTGAGGTTCAGAGAAATAGACCTAGAGGGGCAAGAGCATTTTGTCGCCTGGTATGAACCAGAGCATTTCAGTTTAGAGATAAAGCTCAACTTCTTCCAAACCCGTTTTAAGAATATGCGGTGGTCTATATTAACGCCCTATCGTGCAGCTCATTGGGATACCGAAACCCTAGTACTAGAAGATAATCCCGATCCAAGCGTAGTACCCGATGATGACCGCATTGAAAAATACTGGCTGACCTATTACGCCAATATATTTAATCCAGCGCGTATCAAAACAGGTGCGATGTTAAATCAAATGCCTAAAAAGTATTGGAAAAATATGCCAGAGACGTCGCTGATAGACGATATGATTAAGCAATCGGACGCTCGGGCCAGAAAAATGATAAAGGATGGCAATAAGCACTGAGTCAATACAAATGAGCTTGTATTAACGAGCTAACCCAAACGAATAACCATAAACGAGCTTGGCCCATAAACTCTGAGCTAGTACATCTGAGCCAAGCTTTGTTTAGCGCTGATTTGTGTAATTCTACTTTGGATTAGTATCTATTTGTAATACCAACTTAGTCTCTAAAATTTTCTATAGTATCAATTAGGTCATCAATACTTTCTATAAGGGTTTCTCGCTGCTCGTCAGTTAGCGTGGTGAAAAGCTCGGATATTAACGCAGCGCTAACGGTCATGTTATGTGCGCTGCTTTGCTTGTAAACATCGCTTTTATAGCTATCTGGGTTTTGCATTAGAACAACCAGTTCCGCTTCAAAATTATCGTTAAATTTACGGGTTACAAATAATTTTCGCGCCGCATTTTGTATATTTCTGCGATAGGTTAACCACTCTCCTCCCGTGGGAATGAACTGAGTCGCGTAAGAGTCAACAATTTGCTTTTGTTCGCTAGTTAGCTTGCCTATGCGTTCACTGATGGCCTCCTCAATGCGCTCGACACGCTCTTTTAACCGTTCTTCTTCAGACTTTTCCAGCGCCTCTTTTCGCTCTTCTTCTTCCTCTTTGTTATCTTTTTCGAGGGCGGCAAAAATCGTAACAACTTGTTCATCATCGAGCGTTTTGGCTATTTCTGCTAATTCAGGGCTAACTTCATTACGCACCCTTTCCCAATGCGCTCTTGCGTTTGCAAGGTGTTCATGGACAGAGTTTGAATCTAAGGTCCCTTCTTTTATTTGACGTTTAATATCGGTAAGTTGAGCTTGGTAACGTTTAAGTTCAGAGGTTTTGTGCCAGCGTAGCCAGTTTTGAAGATAGTCATCAAATTTTTCTTCTTGCTCATCTTTAAGCTCAATATAGTCGTCCATGTACCAGTAAACCCACCAATCCAGGTTGTTGTAGGCCAATTTGGAACTACATGATGCAAGAAACACAACAGAAATAAATACTAACAGTACACGCATAACTCATCCTTTTTTGTTAACTACGTCATTTGCTGCAAATTCGCTTATATTAACTCAATTAAAAAACAGACGTAGGTGGTGAAGCGTTCGCTACTCGGTCTGCTTTATTATTTTAAATTATTTAAATTCTCTACAATACAGATGTTCACTTTACGTCTTGTTACCTTAACGTTACCTTAACTGTAATACTGGTAAAAAGAAGGACTTTAATGTGTCAAAACGTGTCGCAATTTTAACCTCTGGTGGCGACGCACCAGGTATGAATGCATGTATACGTGCTGCAATTATCGCATGCCAGAAAGCTAACTATACGCTGCTTGGCTATAAGCATGGTTACAATGGACTGTTGCAACAAGAGTACATTCCCCTATCGCTTGACACTACCCACAACTTGATCCAACAAGGCGGTACCATTTTGCACAGTGCAAGGTGCAAAGAGCTTAAGCGCCAAGAAGGAATTAAAAAAGCAGCTAACAATTTGATGAAAGCAGAAATTGATACGCTTATTGTGATTGGCGGCGACGGCTCATTTCGAGGTGCAGCGGAATTAGGGAAAGAATGGGACGGCCAAATTTTAGGAATTCCCGGCACGATAGATAACGACATTAGCGGCACAGACTCAACCATCGGCTATTTTACCGCTATAGACACTGCGATGAGTTCTATCGATAAAGTTCGAGATACTGCAGATGCATTTGAGCGTATATTTCTTATAGAAGTCATGGGCAGGAACGCGGGCTTTTTAGCATTGAATGCTGCACTCTCTTCTGCAGCCGACTACGTGGTTGTACCGGAATTTTTTGAATCTGCTGAAAAAGAAATAGAGAAACTTGTTGCCCAAATAAAAGCCCAGCGCGCGTTAAAAGGACCAGTTAGTTTCATCGTCGTCGTTGCTGAAAACGTATGGCCAAATGGCTTAGCTGGCCTTACTGAGGCATTACAGAGCCACGATATCAGTGACGTCAGGCCGGTAACCTTAGGCCATGTTCAGCGTGGTGGCTCACCTGTTGCCCAAGACAGGTTGCTCGCAACGACACTTGGAGAATTCGCAATAAGTCTAGTCGGCAGTGACATTACTAACATCATGGTAGGTGAAGTAAATCAACGCCCTGTTACTGTCCCCCTTAACAAAACGTGGGAAGATACCAAACCTCTTAACGAGGCACGTGTTGACGCTATGCTTACGCTTATGAATGAGCGATACAGCAGCAACTGAATTGACGGTTAGACGCTATAATTAGAAAACAAGAAGCGTATACCAATTCGCATAGTTAGTTACTGAAAACCACAAACAAAAAAGGCGTTGTCTATTTCTAAACAACGCCTTAAACATTTTACTACTTGAGCTAGGTTACATTTTCATAGCCGCTTTGACTTTATCGCGGTGACTGCGGCTTACCTTAAGTTCTGTATCGTTTTGGAGTATTAAGTGGTACTCGCCACTGATGTGACTGACTAGCTTTTTAACAAAACGAATATTAGCTATGGCAGAACGGTGCACGCGAACGAAAAATTGCGGGTTTAGTTCTTGCTCAAGCTCTTTCATGGTTTTACGCATTATGTGCATGCCATCAAGCGCATGTACGCACATATAATCGCCTGCTGCATCAATCCATTGAATGTCTTGTACGTTTACACGGGTTACTTCTGAACCATCTTTGATAGCTAAAACATCAGGGTAAGGGTTCGTCTCAACTGGCTCTCCGCTAGCTAATTTACGTAGAATTTCCTCGCAATCATCACCGGTTAGTTCAGCCACTAGGCTCACCAACTTTTGAGACTGCTCATCTTGATGTTGTGTTGAGAAGTATTCACGAACCTTATCTAACGCGGCGCCAAGGCGCTCATCGTCCGCTGGCTTTAACAGATAGTCTAGCGCGTGTATGTCAAAAGCTTTAATCGCATAGTTGTCGTAGGCAGTTACGAAAACAATCATTGGAATTGGCTGCTTTAATTCACGAAGCTTGTGAATAACTTGAAAGCCATTTAAACCCGGCATTTGAATGTCTAAAAACACTAAGTCTGGACGATGTTGAGAAATACTGCTCACAGCTTCAAGACCGTTCTGACATTCTGCAAGAACCTGTACATCATCATGGCGTTCCAACCTTGCACGAAGGCCTCTGCGCGCTAAAGGTTCGTCGTCCACTACAATGGTTTTAATCACTTGCTTTGTCATGTTATACGTCCTTAACTTCATACGGTATGCGAATTCTAACCCGCACACCGGAAGGCTGATTGTGTTCTATAGAGAATGCAAAATTACGATGATAAAGGGATTGCAAACGCTCTTTTATGTTGGCTAAGCCAACACCATTTTCACGGCTAAGGTTGCCATCTTTGATATCTGCGCCTGGGCCGTTATCAGCCACGTCCATCAATAAATCATTACCAAACGTACGTGCTGTTATGGAAATACGACCACCATTTTCCATCTTAGATATGGCATGCTTTATTGAATTTTCAATAATTGGCTGCAAGATCATACTGGGTACAAGCGCACTTTCGCACTCTTCGTCGATATCCCACTGTACATCTAACCTATCATCAAAACGTACCTTTTCTATTTCAAGATAAAGTCTTAACGCCTTTATCTCTTGACCTAACGGGACGCGTTTTATCGGATCATTGTCTAGCGAGTAGCGCAAGAAATCACTCAAGCGCGAGACCATAGCCTCCGCCGTATCATTTTCTTTCAAAAGGATAAGGGTAGAAATAGCATTCAGCGTATTAAAAAGAAAATGCGGGTTAAGCTGATAGCGAAGCATTTTGATGTGCGCCTGGTGAGCCATGGTGCTGGCTTTAAGCGCATTTTGCTTTTCTTTTTGCAGCATCTGAAAGTTTTTGATGCCGAAGTACACACCACTCCAGCAGCCGACCATTATCAATGAGTTAATGGTGTTGGTGAAATACATATACCATTCGTCTGGGCGATACCCGTGTTTATATATTTCCCAGTAGTTAATATTTTTTACTACTGCCCACAATAACGCTATTAGATAACACGACACTATCACTATTATGATCATGTTTAGCGGCGATTGTTTCCTTGCCCAACGATAAATGTAGCGCAGTGGAATGGTTAACAACCACCCGGCATAGGCGTTTAGCATGATTATAAAAACCCAAATGGGCCTTACATCATGAAGAAACGAACCGATGTAATAAATTATCGCAAACCCTGCCCAGCCTGCGCTGTGCAACGTCCAAAATAACCGTTCATTACTTTCTATTACACGCTGAAAGCGACTCACAATATTACCAATTTAAAAACTAATATGAAGATTATACGCCAGCCTTGCTGTGACCCAAGCGGCTTGGTCGTACACCTTATGCCTCTGGTCGCAGGGCAAATTCTTGAAATTAAGCATTTTTCAAAAGAACGTCGCTTATATTAATAGCTTATGTTCATTCTCTTAAGCCAGTGAACCCACCACCAAGCAGGACCAACTAAAAGGAAGCGTAGATCTTCGAAGAACGATGGTTTTTTGCCTTCTATATGGTGTCCAATAAACTGCAATACCCACATGACGACAAACAAAACTAAGGAGAATAACCATACTGAGATATTAAAGTGCTCTAACGTATTAACAGCGCCAAAGCATAATATGGTGAGCAGTGTCATTGCTGCACCTATTGGCCCAGACAACATGAAGTAATAATAGAGCACGGGGACTGCAATAATGTGTGCCCAGGTTATATCAAACTGGGCTATAAAATCCGGTACCGGCAAACTCCACAGCAAGCCAATAGAAACGAAGTAAATACTTGGTACGGCGATAGCGTGAATGATAACGTTCGTTTTGTTTTGATGGCTTTCGCCATACTGCATTAAAAGCCGCTCAATGCTTCTCATACCTGCCCCTTTGCCTGTTTTTAATAATTATCTAAATCGCCCCGAAAACATGTTTAACGAACCACTAGGTCAACAATGTATGTCGGGACAACAGCGTTTTTATCAGTTTTTCATCACAGGTAAAGGCGAGCCCATAATAAACCATATCGCTTTCATGCTTATGGTTTTTAACCCTTGCTGTGAGGGCTACTTCTTTACCGTCTAACGAATAGTTTAGCCGAACTTCGGCTTCATCAAGCATTACAGGCCAATTTGGCTTGACCTGAAGTGCAACTTTGCATCCTTTTTCACTCAAATCAATGATTATACCTGTCACATTTTCATCTTCTGGATACACTTCAGACTCCAATGTTACAGATACGCCCAATTGCGCGCGCTTAACCGCGCGAAGCCCTATACTTTCGATGCGTTTAGGAAACGTTGTTATAAGTAAACCTGAAGGCTTAGCGAGCAACTTTAAAACTTTTACTTTGAAGGCAATTACTTGGCCAGTATCGCCTTCAAGTATAGAACGAACGACAACCTCATTACCTACAGTGAGTGCATCGCGAACGGTTATCCACTTGGCCGAGGTGGGGATATGAAAAAGCAAGCACTCATCTGTAAGCATGCCTACGTATTCTGTCTTTACACGCTTCGGCGCAGCAGGCATCGCAATTTGCAAGTCGACGATATCGCCAGGGACTAGCGTTCGCAACGATTCCAAATTATCTTCGTTCAATAAGTCGCTTTGTATTTTGTCAGCCATTTGTATTTGTTATTGCTGGGTTTAATGTAAGTTCATCCAATTTACGCATCAAATCAAAACTTATCAACACTATGATGGTAAACCGACTTCTATAAACGTAAAGATCTACAGGCTGCTTGCCTATCTATTGGGATTAACCTAATAGGTTGATATAGTTAAGGTATCGTTTTTTTACCCTATTGGACGTCTATGCCTTCTGCTCTTCACTATACGTTAACTATTTCAAATTGGCGTGCACACCAATTTACTGTTGCGCTACACATTCCTGAACATAAAGATTCATCGCTAACACTTACTCTTCCAAGCTGGATCCCAGGAAGCTACATGGTTCGCGACTTCGCGAAAAGCATAATTAGATTGAGTGCTACGTTAAGTACCAGCCACATAGAGAATTCTAGCGACGAAAACTCCGATAGCGTTCCGGTAACTAAGCTCGATAAACAAACGTGGCGTGTTGAAACTGACGGTAAACCTTGCACCGTTAACTACACGGTTTATGCCAATGACTTGTCAATTCGCTCCGCCTTTATGAACGATCAGTACGCATTTATAAATGGTACGAGTGCGTTTTTACGCGTTTCGGGTTTTGAGCAATCAGCCTGCAAACTAGACATTGAACTCGATGATAGTGACCCATCTACCGCAAATTGGACGGCCTACACCTCTATGCCAATTCGCAGCGAAAGTACGAGTTCGAAGCGCTGGCATTACGCCGAAAAAAATTATGATGAACTCATAGACCACCCTATTTACGTTGGTATTGCAGACACCCACAGCTTCGACGTAGACGGTATTACTTTTACGTTGCTTTTCTCAGGCAACAACAATATCGATTACCCGCGCATAGCTAGAGACCTCACACCTATTTGCAAGCACCACTTGGATTTGTTTGGTGCTCCACAACCCATAAATAATTATCTGTTTATGACTCTGCTTGCCGATAACGGCTTTGGTGGTTTAGAGCATAAGCACTCAACCGCCCTTCTTTATCCGCGTTTTGATTTGCCACAGATAGGTGAAGGCGAAAACAAAACCGACAGCTACATAACCTTCTTAAGCTTGTGTAGTCATGAATTCTTTCATACATGGCATGTGAAGCGCATCAAGCCTGAGGTTATGGTTAAGCCTGATTTATCTCAGGAAACCTACACCAACCAGCTTTGGATTTATGAAGGTTTTACAAGCTTTTACGATGACGTAACCCTAGCAAGAGCTGGTGTTATTGAGCCTCAAAAATACCTCGATATTGTGGCTCAAAATGTCAGTCGTCTGTTACAAAACGCTGGGCGCTTTAAACAAAGTGCAGCTGAAAGTAGCTTTGACGCTTGGACAAAATTTTACAAACAAGATGCGAGCGCTACTAATAATATTGTTAGTTATTATACCAAAGGCGGCATTATTGCCCTTGGGCTAGATTTACTGCTTCGCAAAAGGTCAAACAACCAAGTAACCTTAGACAACTTAATGCAACTGCTCTGGAAGCATTATGGCGTTGACGAGTGTGGCACACCCGATAACGTGATTCAGTCGCTGTGCAGTTCCCATTTTGGCATTGATGTTTCAGACTATTTAGACCGTGTAGTTTATGCCACAGACGATGTAGAGTTGGCTTCATTGGTTTCCGACATGGGCGTTAATTACAACACCCGTACACGTGTCTCAGCTGACGATAAAGGGGGTTTTTCACAGCTACCTTCAATTAAAAATCAGCTTGGCGCCACGTTAAAAGCCGCATCGTTTGGACTAACGGTAGTTCAGGTATTTGAAGATCTTGCTGCGATGAAGGCAGGTATTCTTCTAAACGATGTCATTATTGCTCTAGACGGCCATATTGTTAATGCTCAAAAGCTACAGCGCTTATTGGATAACGCGCAGACATCGACGGTAGACATAACGCTTATTCGCGATGGGCGACTTTTAACGCTGCCTCTTGAAGTCACTAGGGCTAGACAAGAAATGGCATACTTTGAAATTACTGATGAAGAGAAACTTAATAAGTGGTTAGGTAAATAAAGCAACGCATTATTACTAATAAAAAATACAAAAAAAGAATACTTAAAAAGATTACTAAAAAGGCGCTTTCGGATTCTACCTGAAAGCGCCTTTTCTTTAATGCTTTAACCACTGAGATCTATAGGGATTTACTGTTCGGGGGAACCAGAGATTATGGTCTGCGGATCTAGTCGGGTTTTCCCTAAGTTAATACGCCAGTCCAAGTGCGGACCGGTGGAGCGGCCAGTGGACCCAATCGTTCCAATCTGTTCACCTTGCTTGACGGTATCGCCTACCTCAACTGTGAAGCTATCCATATGCAAAAACGTTGAAAAAACACGCATACCGTGGTCTAGAATCAGGGTGTTACCTGAGTAATAGAGATCGTCGGCCATGGTAACCACACCATCCACAGGCGCATATACGGGGGTGCCTGTTTTGTTAGCGATATCTACGCCGTAATGCGGCCATTTCGGCACACCATTTAATATGCGTTGACTACCATACACGCCAGATATTCTACCTTTAGCTGGCCACTCAAAACGGGTGAATAAAGCGTCTAAATCGCTATTTCCGCTGCGCGCTTTGCCAACGTTGACGTTATCTCGTTTTATCCGTGCAGTTACCTCAGCAGGCGGCGTAACCATTTTCTGCTCTAAACCATCAATGCGCTGAATATTGTACTCGCGCTTTTCAAGGGTAATATCGCGCTTCCACGTTTTACCATTATCTAGCGTCACTATTAAACGTTGCTGAAGAGGTGCTTGTCTTTCAAAACCCACAACAAATTTGCCGTCCTTGTTTGTCTGCACTGGCTCGCCATTAAGAGTGACCGTAGCGCCTGCTGGAGCCTGACCACGTAACAAGGCGCCTTGGGTAAATTTACCATTTAGCGAAACTTCAATAGGGTTTTTATCTTGGGCTGGGTCAGACGATATTTCAGTATCATTATTCGTAGCAATTGCCGCAGTCGCAACAGGGCTTACGGTAATTACACCCATTGCAAAAATACACGTTAATGCACTTGGAATTTTCTTACCCAACGCTCTTGTTATTACGCTGATTATTGGGTTAGTTAACGTGCCTTTAGTATGTGTGGTAGCCATATTATGCCCTGTCCTTTACTGCTTTCTGCTAACGCTAGCCTTTAACCGTAGCGCCTTTACCCACGCCTTCATAGGCGATTACTTGGCAAACTCCATCAGGCGTGCGCTTCTTTTGTTCTTCAAGAAGATACTGAGCTAAACACTCAACCGTTGAGTCGGTTTCGATGACTTCACAATCTGACTTAGGAATTAATAGTTCAAAATAGCCCTGTGACGACTCGTAAGCAAAACAGTAGTAATCCGCTTCATTTGAAACTTGACCTTTAAGCTTTCTATCGCTGTAGGCAATTACATCTTCGCGGGTTGCAATATAAATGTCTGCCCAACGGTCAGCCCAATATTGTTGACTTTCCGTGCTCACTTTACCGTCCAAGATAATATCAATGCGAGAACGGTGCCCGTGAGCTATGCGCTGACAGTTACCATCGTGCTTCTTAAGTCCGTGAGTGTAGTGATAGAACGGTGAGTTGATAATTTCTTCGCGCAAATGCAGCGTTATGTTTTCAACGTTTTCAGGAAGGTGCGTTGCTAGCACTTCTTTTAAGTAAACGCCTACAGACTCCATGTTTATTTCATCTGAATAAACGAATGCATAGGCTTCCGCTGGGCAATGTAACATGATGCTACGCCCATCGGTGCAGGTAAAGCGGGTCTCTACCTGTTCAGTAACGTCATCGTGAATAACCTCTGAACCGCTGTATTCCGCGGGTACTAAAAGCTTATGATCAACATATTCGTCAATAAGTCGCTTTAAGTTCTTTTTCACGTGACCGAAGTCTTGAACCATGCTCTCTTCATTAAGCTCACCGTCCAAAATCACATCGACAATCCAGCTTTCACCCACCATGCCGCGCTTTGGGCAAAGGTAAGAGAAGTCCATCACTGTCAAATCATTTACAAATAATTGCATAACACCCTTGAATCGAGTTGATATTCTATTAACTAGTATACGTTTTTTATCTAGGTTTCGCAGCGACTAGTCCATTGAAGATTGGCGATTAAGCTGATCTTTTAAATTAGGTGGAATTCCACGAATAGTTAGTGTATCGGTAGCCGGATCATAAAACACTCTGTCGCCCATTAGCTTACGTTCAAAACTAAGCGATACCCCGCCACCCTGACCGGTAAACTTTGCAAGCTGTTTCAACGCTGCTGGATCGGGCTGAATTTCTTTCTCAAGTGGTGCTTCCATAGACTGAGTAAAGGCAGAAAAGTTGCTGCTGGTTTCCTCGTTTTGAGGAAGTCGGTTTGCCAGTTCATCCACCGACAAGCTTTCGCCTGCATCAATCTTTTCTTTGAAGTACGATTTAACTTCTTCTCTATGCTGATGCTGCTCTTGTGGGTCTAACGACTCACTGGCAAGATATGCATCGACAGTAGAAATTAGCTGCTTGTTTTGTTGCTTAACATCAACCAGTTCTTCACAGCCCACAAACTGCATAAAGAAATCAGATACTTTGCGACCCATTCTACCTTTTATAAAGCTTACGTAACGCTGTTGCTCTGGCTGGATATCCCACTGAGTTAAATCGAAACGTACGGCCAGCTGCATTTTAGCTAAATCTAAATGTTCCCGGGCAGACAGGTCTAATGAATTAGTTACCTCTACATGAGAACGGGTATTGAGTAACGCTATCATTAAATACTGGGTGGCTAGATATTCATATTGGCAGAATATAAGAAAGCCAGTTTCTACCGTACCTGTATCAGCTAAAGTACGTACTAAGCGATTAGTCGCCGATACTGAAAACGCGTGAAATGCATCTTCTACGTTGTCTCCCGCTTCTTTTTGAATATCCATGTATTGCCTGAGGCCTTCGGCGAACTCAGCCACATTCTCAGTGCTTTTTTGCGTGATTGCTTCGCCTTCTTCACCTTCCACTTTCGCTTCGCGGGTTACTTCAGTGACAAAATGCCCCACGCCTTTTCCGGGTTTAGCATTGAAGCTATGGTTAATTTGATGGGCTAAAAGCTCAATTTCCGGGGTTACTGCCAAGCAGTTATCACGGGGAATTGCTTCAATTTTCTCTTCTTTGTTTACAATCAAGCGATGTACAACAAAGTGATGAATCAGTGCACTCATAGAGTATCTGGTGTCCTGTTGCTTAAAAAGTGTCAGAAATATTCAAAGAATTGCGGGATTTTAGAATGAATGATTGTACTCACTCAAACAACGATTATAATCATTTTACGTTTAAAACCATTCTTTTTATCAAAGATAATCATAAAAAAGAGGCGTAGCAATGCCCCAACAGAGCCGCTATAGCAACGACGAATTCGAAACGCTAATGAATAACGTTATTCTAACCCTAGAAGAAGGCGGTGCAAACCGCGATCTTTCACTTATGGTGTTAGGCAACGTCATTACACATATTTTAAATACTCAGGTTGCTCCTGAAAATCGCGAAGCCATGGCAGCACAGTTTGCCGATGTACTTAAGAAAAGCGTAACAAAAAGCTAAGGGATTGCATGATACTTGCCGAATCACCTCGTCGCCAGCGCGTTACTAAACTGGTAAATTGGGGGCACTGGTTTGCCCTGGCGAATATTATCATCGCCATTGTTATTGCCTCGATTTTTGTTTTCTCATCACCTATGCCAGGCACAGGTGTCGGCACCGTGTACCTTTTAGCCAATTGGTTTGGCCATATTGGGTTTATGACCTTTTTTGGCTTTGTCATTTTTGTTCTCCCACTTTGTTATTTGGTTAATAACCCGAGAGTGATAAAAGCTAGCGCATCCATTATTGCTGCGGTGGGCTTAGCACTTTTAGCGTTTGATGCTTTATTGTTCAACCGCACTGGGTTTCATATTAGCTTTCATGCTGCAGACTTACTGCGCAGCGAAGCACAATCTACAATGGCTATAGAGAGCTGGCAGCAGTGGGCCTTCTTGTTCCTTCTGTTCATTGTTTGGCTTGGTTTCCAGCTAGTTTTAGCTAATGCGATATGGAAGCGTGTTGAGCGCTTCACGCGCTATAAAGTGGGCATACCTGTTACAACATTTTTCGTGAGTTGTTTTGTAACCAGTCATGCTATTCATGTGTGGGCTGATGCCAAGCTTTATCAACCTATTATTGCCCAAGACAACATGTTTCCGCTTTCCTACCCTGCGACAGCTAAAACCACCATGTCGCGCTACGGTTTGCTTGACTTAGCGGCCTATGAGGAGCGAAAGCAGCTGCAATTTAACCCTGATATTCACAATATCACCTATCCTGCTGAACCAGTTTATTGCTCTATTGAGACCAATAAAAATCTTACCGTAGTCGTTCAAGTAGATAATGATAACGCTGTTGACTTAAGTGGTATTGAAGGTGTGTCGTTAAATACCCTTGCCAATTATTATTCAACAGCCAGCAGTGTTGAAGGTTTAATGACGGCAACCTTATTTGGTGTACCGGAAATTTATCAGGATGCCTTGTCTCAAAAGCGCCCTGTACTATTGGCCTTACCTTTAGGTTCGGGTATGCCGGTATCAATACATAGCGATGTCGCACTACCTCTCCCTCAATTATCTGGCTATGTACAGCCTTTGAGTAATAACCATGAAGGGCTGCACATTACCTTTATGAAAGGTTCAGATATCAAAGACTATGTTGAAAATACTATTGATAGAAAACATGAAGTATTAATAGCGACAGGCTTTGGTAGTGAAAATGGTAAGGGTGCACTTTACAGCACGCTAGATATCAAAGGTAAATTAGCAAGTACTGAAGATTTGGCACCAACTATATTGAATGCCTTGGGTTGTAACGCACCATCAACCTTCTATTCTACTGGGCAAAACTTATTGGCACCATCGCGCCCTTGGTTAGTAAGTACCTCAGGCGAGCGAATCGTAGTATTTCATGGAAATAAACGGACAGATGTTCTAAGTAACGGTAGCTATGAAATCAGCGATTTGACTTCCGGCAAACGAAGTAAAGACGCTTTGAACATTGATTTGCTCAGTCAGGCCATAAAGCACTTATCCCGCTTTTCCACACAGAACTAAAGCTTTTCTCTCGCAGCGGTAGACAAACCTATCGCTGCAACACATTTTGCTTTTTTCCTTAGTAACAAAAACTTAAAGCGTTACGCGTAACTATTTTATAATTTCAGATAGTCTAGTAACGTTAGATACACGGTGAGAAGAATTAAGCTTACTCAGCTGCTCATCAGTTATAAGTTTATGTGACAAATAGAAGCTTTCCGTTAGACCGGCAGCATTAGCAGCCTCTATATCTCGCCAACTATCACCAATGAGTATGCTGTTGGACAAGTCGATATCAAGTTCTTTAGCAGCTTGGAACAGCATTCCTGGCAATGGTTTTCTGCACTGGCACTCGATAGCAAACTTTTTTACGCTACCCTGGGTGTGGTGAGGGCAATAGTAAACAGGGATATGTTTTACATCGTGAGAAGCGAAATCTTTTTGTACTCGCTCCATTAACCTATGAAAATCTTTTTCAGTGTAATAGCCTCGCGCTATTCCACTTTGATTAGTGACGATTACAGGCAGGTAACCCTCATTTTGAAACTTGCGCACGACGTCGAAGATACCTTCTACATATTCAAAATTCTCATAATTACCTACGTAACCGTGGTCAACGTTAATAACACCGTCTCGGTCTAAAAACAGCGCTTTTTGATTATCGCTGGACATCTATTTACTCATCACCAACAGTCGCGCCCTTTCTCCAAATTTGGATGTGAAAGTCTGCGGTTACTTTTTCTAACGACGCTACAATAGACTCGATTTTACCGTGTGGTAACTTCCAATAAAAAGGGGTCATCTTTATAAGCGCTATCTTGTGATCTTCACTTTCAAAATTGATGGGGAATGAAAAACACTCGTCATGGATGCGAGTAAATCCACTTCTAGGCCCATCATCAATTTGATGTTTTCTTGGTGTGTCGTAGACTTGCTGTTTAAGCTCAAACAGATGGTTAGGCGCAGGGTCGACGGTTAAAAGTAGCCCCTCACTGTTCAATACCCGTTCATACTCGTCGTTGCTTCCAGGCGCAAAGACCTGTATCACTAAATCTTGAGTAGACTTTTCAAGGGGTAGTTCAAAGCTGCTTGCTACAACAAACTGAGCATGTTTATAAGCCTTAGCGGCCAACTCCACGGCTATTTTAGATATATCACTGCCCGCAGCCTCAATAGAAAAACCTTTAAGCGCAAGGCCCTGAACCATTGCGTCTAAATAACTTCCTTCTCCGCAACCAGCATCATAAATAGAGATACTTTGTTTAGAACCGTCTTCTGCCAACCCTTTTTCTTTGCACGACTCAACAATTAAGTCCCCTACCACCTCGATTAACCTATCTTTCAGCGGTTGATAGGTGTTTAATTGATGAAACTCTCTACGAGCTTTCACCATATCCTTATCGTCACCCGGAAGTTTCGACTTCTTAAACTGAACCGGTAATAAGTTAACGTAGCCAGATTTTGCTTTATCGAAGCTATGATTGTTTTCACAGCGGATAGGCGTTGAATTTAATAAAATAGGTGATTTACAAAGTGGGCAATGCCACATGACGAGATCTTTGTTATTGTGAATTTACTAAAGGATATCAAAATCGACACCTTTACGGCAATAACAGCGCAAAATAACGGTAAGGGTACAAAGGTATAAAGGTACGAAGGTAGGAAGATGCAAAGGTTATAAAGCCAAACGTTATCAGTGATGTCTACGCTTGGCTCGCTGATTTAAATTATGCCTATTTTTTACAAATGTCTTTTCCACATTCTGTCAAAAAAAGTAATTTATAAACCTGATAAGGGGTGTTTATCTTCGGGCCATGGAGAGGTAAAGAAATGCTCTACCACATCTTGCGGCACATCTTCTACGCTTTCAAATTTCCATTTGGGCGACATATCTTTATCTATCAATAGGGCTCTCACGCCCTCCTGAAACTCACCACTTTCACCGCAGCGACAAGACATATTAGCTTCCATTCTAAAGCAATCAGCGAGGGTCATATCCGCCCCTCTTTTACACTGTTCATAAACTAAATGCATAGTTATCGGAGAGCCTTTTGCCAATGTGCTTTGTGCTCGAGACAACCATTTATCTTGGCTCATATCGGCGCCAAGAATTGAATTAACTACGTCAGTGACATTATCAGCTGCACACAAATCATCAATGAATGCCATGTTAGGCTCTACATTGCTGCTAGGCGCAGAATCCGGTGCCTTTAAAGATTCAAGAATAGAGGTTACAGAATCATTTAAACGATTACTTTCTATCTCATCCCATGAATAGTTCGAAAGCTTTTGTATCAAAGTCTCTTTTTCTGAGCTAGCTACTAGCGCATCCGCTAGGCCTACAAAACGGGCATCTGCACCATTCATCTGCCCGCCTGTTAAGCCTAAGAACAAACCTGATTTTCCAGGTAGACGGGGAAGGAAATAACTCCCTCCTACGTCAGGGTATAATCCGATAGTAATTTCGGGCATAGCTAATCGCGACGTTTCGGTTACTACGCGATGGCTAGCACCACATAGCAGACCCATACCGCCGCCCATCACAATGCCGCTGCCCCACACTACAATGGGTTTGCTGTAGTTGTGAATGGTGTAATCTAAGGTATATTCGGTTTCAAAAAACGTTTCTAAGAACGATGGAATTTGGCCTTGTGCTTCCACCATCGACTTGTACATAGATACGATGTCGCCACCAGCGCAAAACGCTTTATCACCTGCAGCATCAATGACCACAGCTACAACATCACTACGCGTCTGCCACTGTTGAAGTGCTTTTAGCATGATTTCTGCCATCGCTAGGTCCAGCGCATTCAGTGCTTTTGGCTTATTAAGCGTTAAACGTCCTATTGTAAAGTCGCCGTTCGATGTTTTTAACTCATCTACAATGACTACTGACTCCGCATCTGTCATATTCACTTTCTCCATTGATTGTGCCTAGAAACGCATTTTTTCTGACTGAGTTGCAAGCGCATTAAAGAACGCTTCGCTCATCGGAAAGTAGGCGCCGCCCAATAATCACACGCATAATTTCGTTGGTACCTTCAAGTATCTGATGAACACGAACATCTCTAAAGTGACGCTCTAATGGGTACTCTTTAATATAACCGTATCCGCCGTGTAATTGGAGCGCATCGTTACACACATTAAAACCTACGTCTGTTGCAAAGCGTTTAGCCATAGCGCAGTACGTCGTTTTATCTGCGTCATTATTGTCTAACTTACACGCTGCCATACGTACCATCTGTCTAGCCGCAACTAACTCAGTCGCCATATCAGCTAACTTAAATTGAAGAGCTTGGAACCCTGCAATAGGTTTACCAAACTGCTCGCGCTCATTCATATAATCACGGGCTACGTTTAGCGCTTGCTGTGCTGTGCCTACTGAACAGGTAGCAATATTAATTCGGCCGCCATCAAGCCCTTGCATGGCCATTTTAAAGCCTTGACCTTCCTCACCTAACAACCAGCTATCATCAAGCTTTACATTGTCAAATGTGATCATACGAGTGGGCTGGGCATTCCACCCCATTTTCTCTTCTGCTTTTCCGTATTCAATACCATCTGCATTAGCAGGGACTGCAAATGCAGATACGCCTTTAGGACCATCCTCGCCGGTACGCGCCATGACAACGAGAACATCTGTACTCCCTGCTCCAGAGATAAATACTTTAGCGCCATTTAGTACATATCCACCGTCAGCTTTAGCTGCTCTAGTTTTAAGTGAAGCAGCATCAGATCCAGCGCCAGGCTCTGTTAAGCAATAAGAGGCAAGCTTGTCACCTGTGACTAATTGTTCGCACCACATATCTTTAACTTTACTGGTGCCCCATGTTGCTATCATCCACGTAGCCATGTTGTGAATAGTTAACATGGCTGTAGTTGTAGTACACCCCATTGAAAGCTGCTCAAAGATTATTGAAGAGTCGAGTCTTGACAGGCCTAGGCCACCCGCACTTTCAGGTGCATACAATCCGCAAAAACCTAATTCGCCGGCTTTTTTAATCGCCTCTACGGGGAAATGGTGCTCTCTATCCCACATTGCGGCATTTGGCGCTAATTCTTGTTGAGCAAATTGGCGAGCTGTTTCTTCAAAGGCTAATTGGTCATCGGTTAATTCAAAGTTCATTAGACATACCTTCAACTGAGTTGCTTTTTAAACACAATAACCAATACCTACCCCTTACGTAAACGTAAAGGTAAATATTTATTTAAATTTATGGGTGTATAACGTAAATATTTTGTGACGAGAGAATGATTTTGATTCTGAGAGTAATGCTGGTAGTCAAAACTTATCCTTTTTAATAATGCACTTTTTCCCAGCCGCTGATAAGCTAGCTTTAATTAAAAGTATTCATATGATTGCCGTGGAATTTAGAATAGCCATAGTAGAAGACAATGCTACCGCTCGAACCGCGCTGCGGGGCCACCTCATGTCTATTGCAAATTTATCGGTGAGTAGCTTTGCATCTGGCGTTGAATTGAAAGCGGCGCTTAGAAAACAGAACTTTGAACTGTTATTAATGGACTACCACCTTGGTCAGGGCAAAACTGGTGTCGAATGGGTTCAAAATTTGAGAGAAGCCGGTTTTATTAGGCCGAGTACAGGAATCATCTTTCTTACTTCGGACCGCTCTCCTCAAATAATCGGTCGGATCATGGATCTTCAACCCGACGTTTTACTCATCAAACCCTACACTATTGCCTCACTGACCCGCCAAATTAATCACTATTTAAAATACCGTGATTTTGTTAAAAACGTTTTGCATTCGTTAGACAATAAACAATTAGAAAGAGCTATCAGTGTAGTACGCGCCAAAATCTCAGAAGGCATCCCCCCTCGCCTTGTAGCGGATATACGAAAACTTTATGCAAGGCTTCTTTATGAAAACGGCGATATCCAAAGGGCTTTGAGTATTTATGATGATGTGCTGACCCGCAGCGATAAAGTGTTGTGGGCGCAATGGGGCAAAGTTAAATGCCAGTACGCATCTGGGCAATGGCCACACTGCAAAAGCCATCTAAGCCAAATGGTAAATTCGAGCCTGGCACGGGATAAGGCATTTGAATGGCTAGCTTCTATTTCCTTTGAGCAGAATTCTTATGAACAGGTAGAAAAATACCTTAACGAGATAAAGTTCAGTGAATTGAGTTTGCCCGCCGCTAAACTAAAAACTTTAGCGTATCAAAAACAGGACAAAGTTGTTGAAGCTATAGACCTTTTGCAAAAAAAGCGTGCGATGCACCGCAGTGCTAAAGACAGGTTTAACGACTTTACCTTTGAATTGGCAGAGTTTTATTTGTTCTTGGCAGAAGAGTCACCTGAAACCAACAGAAAAGAAAGCTTGTCTCAAGCGAGAAAACTAGTTGGTATTGCGGGTAGAAGCCAAGGCGACCCACAAACACTGCAAAAAAGGGATTACCTTCTGGCGTTTTCAGCAGTGTTAGATGGCGATATAGAGAAAGCCAGCCACCTGCTTGAAAGTGACCACATTGATAATTACCTGCGTACCGAACCGTCTGTCTTAGTGATTGCTGCCAAGGTTCATCACGGGCTGGGCGATGAACGCAAAGCAGGTGAGTTATTGTTAATGGCTAAGCAAAAAAATGCTGAACTACAGGCCATATCAGAACAAGTGATGAACGACGAGTTAATTTTCACTGGTGGTGAACGATTGGGACTAAACCACGAACAGGCTATTTCTATTAATGAATCTGGCACCCAACTGTTTATAGAAGGAATGTTTGATAAAGCAATGAAGCATTTTTACGATGCATTTCAGCTCTCGCCAGAAACTGCAGCTTTCGGGTTAAACCTGCTTCAATGCATGATTGAAGCAGATACAGGCGTTTACCGTAAATTTAACATCAATGTTTTACTTGAAAAAATCACTTCATTGCCGCTGAACGAGACAAATAGGACCCGTTTAGAACAGCTTACTTTGTCCGCACAAGAGCAAGCACTTTAGTTTATTTAAAGTGCTAGTGCTTTTTTACATTACAGCAACCTACGCTCAAAAAGAGACTATTTTAAACGAGTAAGTAAGCTGGAAGTGTCCCAACGGCCACCACCAAGCTTTTGTACATCAGAATAATATTGGTCAACAAGGGCGGTGAGCGCCAAGGTAGACCCGTTTTTACGCGCTTCATCAAGCGCAATGTTTAGGTCTTTGCGCATCCAATCTACAGCGAAACCAAAATCAAAACTGTTGTTCAACATGGTGCTGGCTCTGTTTTCCATCTGCCAAGACTGCGCAGCGCCTTTGCTTATAACATCGATGACTGCGTTACAATCTAGTCCAGCGCGTTGGCCGAAGTGAAGCGCCTCGGCTAAGCCCTGCACAATACCGGCAATACAAATCTGATTCATCATCTTTGCAAGCTGACCGCTGCCGCTTTTACCCAGCAACTGACTATGGCGAGCATAATGTGCCATTACTGGCTCTACTTGAGCGAAAACCGCTTCATCACCGCCAACCATGATAGTCAGTTGACCATTTTCAGCCCCAGCCTGCCCTCCAGACACTGGCGCATCTAAAAATCCAATTTGTTTATCGTTACAGCTTGCGTAAAGCTCTCTCGCTACATCAGCTGATGCGGTTGTGTGATCGACCAGCACGCTACCTGCTTTCATTATCTCTAGTGCTTGCGTACCAACATCTCTCACATCATTGTCATTACCTACGCACATAAAAACGATATCTGCGTCTTTAACCGCTTCAGCCACAGAATTACACGCACTAGCGTCAGCGTTGCAATAGGCGGCTAGCCAATCTTGTGCCTTTTTCGCCGTACGGTTATACACAGTAACAGAATAACCCGCTTTGCTAAGGTGCCCTGCCATAGGAAATCCCATTACACCCAAGCCCAAAAAACTCACTTTCAAATTACTCATACAGAATATACTCTAGATGCCAATTAAATAGGTTTGCATTACGTAAGAGTAACAGACTTAACAAAAACAAAAACATAGGAATATAAATTTGGAACTCTATACTCACCCAATTACATTGAATAACGGCGAGCAAACTACACTTGAGCAATACAAAGGGAAAGTACTGCTTATTGTTAATACCGCCAGTAAATGTGGCTTTACACCTCAATATGAAGGGCTTGAAGCGCTTTATAAAAAATATAAAGACCGGGGGTTTGAGGTACTAGGGTTTCCATGCGACCAATTTGGCCACCAAGAACCCGGAAGTGATAGCGTTATTGCACAATTTTGCAGTCTAACTTTTGGCGTGTCATTTCCGCTTTTTAAAAAGACAAATGTTAATGGGCCAGATGCAAACCCGCTTTTTGAAGCGCTAAAACAAGATGCCCCCGGGCTATTGGGAACTAAACGTATAAAGTGGAATTTCACTAAGTTCTTGGTCAATGCTGAAGGTAAAGTCCTAAAACGCTACGCGCCTACCGTAAAGCCAGAGTCTATTGAAAAAGATATTGTTAAACTTTTAGGGGCATAGATCCTACGCCCTAACTTGAGTGCAACTGAAGTGCTCTGGGTCGACTGACGCTACTATTATTTTGTTGATCTGTGTCTACACAGCTCAAATAGTAGCGTGCTAATTTATTACGCATTGTTGGCACTATATAGTGCATTAGCAGTTGGGTAGTAAAGTGAAAACTACGCCAAATGAAAATACGTACACGTGTGGAAATACTATGCAAAATAATCATATTGCCTTTTTTAGTACTCGCCCTTATGAGCAAGTGGTATTTTCACAGCTATTAGAAAACCACAATAGCGCCAATAACCAAAGCATTAAGGGCACTTTTTTCGAGCACCCACTTAATCCATCAACTGCTATAAGCTGTAAGGGATATAGTGATGTGGTTGTCTTTGTGAACGACGATGTAAATGCCGCAACCATCAAAGTGCTAAAAGACTGTGGTGTTAAACATATCGCGCTTCGCTGCGCAGGTTACAATAATGTAGATGTTAGCGCTGCTGCTGAAGCTAACATAGCAGTAAGTCGCGTGCCTGCTTATAGCCCTGAAACGGTAGCTGAACACACGCTCGCACTCATTCTGACCTTAAACCGAAAAACCCATAAAGCCTATAATCGTGTTAGAGAAAGTAACTTTAGCCTAAACGGCTTAATGGGCTTCACCATACACGGCAAAACGGTGGGCGTTGTAGGTACAGGAAAGATTGGTAAAGCCGTCATCCGCATACTGTTAGGGTTTGGATGTAAGGTTCTTTGTTTTGACCCAAGCCAGGATGATGATGTGATCGCTTTGGGAGCCCAATATGTTCCGCTAAACGAACTGTTGGAACAAAGCGTCATTGTTACGTTGCACTGCCCGCTCAATGAAAAGAGTTATCACATTATCAATGCTGACAGCATAGCGAAAATGCCGGCGGGCGTAATGCTAATCAATACATCACGCGGCGGGCTTGTTGATGATACTGCCATTATAAAAGGGCTTAAGTCGAAACAGATTGGCTATTTAGGGTTAGATGTTTACGAAAGAGAGTCTGAACTCTTTTTCAGTGACCATTCACAGGAAATCATACAAGACGACACCTTTCAGCGTTTAACAACCTTTCCCAATGTATTGATAACGGGGCACCAGGGCTTTTTCACTTATGAGGCATTGAATGAAATTGCGGTAACGACGCTTAAAAACATCCTTACCGGTGACAATACACTGTAAGCAGTTTTTAGGATAAACCCAATACGTCAACGCTGCCTGTAAACTCAACCGTCTTGTGGCTTTTCAAGAATGAGTTGAAAGTATTTTCCTAGCCACAAATAGGGCTCCTGCTGGTGATACTGTCGTTCAAGAGCAAGTAGATCGCTAAATTTGCTACTTTGATGCGTAATATCCCGCATATAATCGTGAAAACAGCGAATGCCAGCTTTTTCTAGTATGTTAAAGCCTAACGACTCACAATACTCAACTACTCGCATTGCGCTTAGCGGCTGGTCGGGATTAAGTCTCACCTGCTTTTTCGCCTTCATTCCTTTGGCGATATAATCAAAATTACCGTAAATGGCATTGGCAAATAAATTCGCATCTTGATTAAAGAAACTCAAGCTTAAGCGCGCTCCGGGTTTCATATTGCTATACATAAAATCTATAGCATCAAAGGGCGCATCTAGCCATTCTAGAACCGCATGACAAACCACAAAATCAAAATCACTTAGGTCTTCTATTTGTTGTAAATATTGATGCCGTATTTGTATATTTGGCGCATCAGAAAGTAAAGACTCCGCTTGATTAAGCACATCTTTTGACGCATCGGTGAGCACAACAGCATGTCCTTTCGCGGCTATATGAGCCGTCATTACTCCTGTGCCCCCACCTATTTCGATGGCTCGAAGCGGCGCTTTTAAATAAGGTTCAAGAACATCACATAATAATGTGTGCCGCAATTTGCCCTTGGTTGTCCCGTAAATGTTGTTTGAGAACTTCTCAGCAATACCGTCGAAGATACGATCGTTATTCATATACTACAAACTTCGCTATGCAGGGTTATCGATATCAATAAACTCAACAGGTACGTCGAATTGCTGCTCAATATGTTCACCTAAAGACTTCACGCCGTAGCGCTCGGTAGCATGGTGGCCAGCCGCAAAAAAGGTAATACCCATTTCTCTTGCTGTATGCACCGTTTGCTCAGATACTTCACCGGTAATAAATGCATCTACACCTAACTCAACCGCTTGTTCTATGAATCCCTGACCTCCGCCAGTGCACCAAGCAAGTGTCGTAATTGGTTTTGAAACAGGCCCTTCAATTAGCACATCTCGTCCTAACAGCTGCTGCAACTTATCTTGTAACACCGCACCTTCAATTGCTTCCTCAAAATTTCCTTGCATAACAACACCCACAGGTTTTACACCGCTGACTGCACTTACATTTTGAACATCGAGAAGAGACGCAAGCTGACGATTGTTACCAAATTCTGGGTGAACATCTAAAGGAAGGTGGTAAGCAAACAAATTTAGATCGTTGGCTAGTAAAGCAGAAAGACGGCGCTTTTTCATGCCAGTCACAGCCTGCGATTCACCTTTCCAAAAGTAACCATGGTGCACAATAAGTGCATCGGCGTTAGCTTCTATCGCCGCATCTACTAAAGCCTGAGATGCAGTTACGCCTGTCACAATTTTCTCTATTTTGCTTGTGCCCTCTACCTGTAAGCCATTTGGGCAATAATCGCTGATTTCGCTAACCCTTAACATTCCATCAAGATAATTTTGTAGTTCTAGGCGGGTAATAGACACAAGTCCTCCGGTTAAAAGTTAGACAAATTGTTAAAAAAACGCTATAAAATACGCGAACGTTTCGTATAACACCTATAAGTCGACAAACGCTTATCGCAGGAAAACGGGAAAAAGTGGATTGTTTAAATCACTGCCTACTTTTAATTCGTTTTATCGGTAACGTGTTGCGCTTTAATCAATCAGCTGTCACTTATTGGTATTACAGGACAAAAACGTTCGTCATCTTAACAAAATAAAGAGCAAAAAAGCATGGCAAACTTAGACAAAGATGCAGTTATCGCGGCTTTTACTGAAGCCTATAAAAAAGCTAATGGCAAAGCGCCGACTATTGAAAGTAAGAGCGGTTGGTACAGCGTAGATGGCGGAAAAAATATGCGCTTAGCACAGCTTCAGGAAATGGCAGAATCGCTAGCATCGAATTCGTCTGAAACAATAGAAGCAAAGAAAGAGAAAAGCGAATCCAAAGCAAAAGCCAAACCTGCTAAGAAAAAAGCACCGGCTTCCAACAAATCAGGTTTTTCGGTTAAGGATTTTTGGGCTGAGAAGCTAAACGCTGAAGCACCTGGCGCGACCCTTCCTCGCTAGCTTCAACAAGCATTTTTTATAACGCTTATTTCACACTATGCCTAGTCTCCATTTGAGGGGACTAGCGCTTTGTTCTTACGTTAGCTGTAGAAGTGGTTTATTTACCGGCAAGTCCCTGCGCGACAAATGGCACAAGATGCTGGATGACTTCTTTTATATCTACGTGCTTATGAAAATCGGATTCAGCGATTTCTGTTAATGCCTGACTCGATGCCATCGAAAAGACAAAACTTCCCATAGCAAAATGCAGTCGCCAGAATAACTCTTCTTCTGGAAGTTCAGGTAAACAGCGCCTGATAGCATCTACGAGGGCGCGTATACAGTCACCATAATCATGCATTAGGAACTTACGCAAGTGCCCTTGTGTTTCGTTGTATCCCCGGCCGAGCAATTTTACAAAGGTGGCCGTGCCCTGCTCAGATATAGCATTAAGATTTAACATAGGGGGAATAAGCGAATATAAAAGCTGCTCAACGCCTTTAGCGCCTTCAATAGGCGGGAGAGCGTCTAAGCAAGTCTTAACTTGTGGCATAAGCTCATCAAAGTATCGCTTAAACACCGCTTGTATTAAGTTTTTCTTACTACCAAAATGGTAATTAACCGACGCTAAATTTACTTCTGCTCTGGCAGTAATTTCCCGCATCGAGGTTTGGGTAAACCCACTTTGAGAAAACAAGTATTCCGCCGCATCTAATATATCGTTTTTAGTATGCCGTGCCATATTCTTTTTATTATCTTTTGTCGGTTAAAAATTTTACGCCCATCTGTGCTTATTAACGGTGTTATGTTCATGCCGCAACAAACACAGATGGTTTATAGCTATTAAAACCAATGACGCGCTTTGTTCATGCTTTTCATAAACACACGCTCAGCAACATTAGCTGCCGACATACCCAGCTTTTCCGCAACATTTTTCTTAACAGCATACTTAACGCTGAAAATTTCGCGTGCCGGGTAATGCGAAAGAATGTAGTCATCGGAGGTGGTGATGTCGTCAACCAAGCCAAGTGCTTTTGCTTTAACTCCTGGCCAATACTCACCAGTAGCTACTTTATCTATATCCATTTCAGGACGCTGACTTTGCACAAAATCTTTAAAGAGCACATGAATCTCTTCAATTTCCTCTCTGAACTTGGCGCGGCCTTCATCGTTATTTTCGCCAAAAATCGTTAGCGTACGCTTAAACTCTCCGGCAGTATGCTGCTCAAATTCTATATCGTTTTTCTTCAACAATTTATTGAAATTAGGTAGCTGAGCTAGAACACCAATACTACCGATATACGCAAACTGTGACGCCAACAATGTATCGGCAACACACGCCATCATATAGCCACCGCTTGCCGCAACTTTATCTACGGCAATGGTCAATTTCAGACCCTTTTCTTTAATGCGCTGTAATTGCGACGCAGCAAGTCCATAACCATGTACTACGCCACCGCCACTCTCAAGGCGTACTAAAACTTCGTCTTCTTTATTTGCCACACATAAAATAGCGGTGATCTCTTCACGCAGGTGCTCGACCTCATTGGCATCCATAGACCCTTTAAAGTCTATAACATATAAACGAGACTTCTTTGACTCGTCCTCCTGATCTGTCGCTTTGTTTTTAGCCTTGCTCTTCGCTTTGGCCTCTTTCTTCTGTTCTTTAGCTAACTTTTTTAATGCGTTTTTATCTAAAAGGACTTCTTTAGCGTAGTTTGTAATGTCCTTTAATTGCTCAGAAATAGACACGATTTCGAGTTGCCCTTTCCCCTGCTTCTGTTTACTTGCTACACCAACAATGGTTGATACAACAACAACGAAGGCGATAACTAACGTTACTGCTTTGGCAACAAACAAACCGTATTCGTACAAAAACTCCAAACTTTACTCCTAGTAAAATAAACGGGTAAGCAACGTTGTTTACCCACAACGTAAAGAGCGGCCTTACCCAATTTAAGGCAAAGCCGCTGATGTAATTGCGTTATAATACCAGTCTCATCTTATTCTGACGATAGGTTAACCTGCTCAATCTTATTTGCTTCAATCTCTTCATCAGTGAAATAGATATCCCGAAGTGTAGGCTGTGTAGAATAAAGCTGGGTCTGGTCTAAGAAATGGTCACTGCCAAACTTACGAGACTGTGAGTAAGTTAATATACCTCGACCCCTTGGCCCTTCATCAGTGAAGTTGATAACCATTGCCCAACTTGTGCCATAGTTAATGTGATAGCCCTCAGCTTCAGCACTCATCGCCGTATTACTGTTAATTGTTTCGTAGCTATGTCTTGGTAACTGTGTACCATTACTGTTGCTTCTTACATCAAATACGTTAAAGCCACCTTCAATATTATGAGCACCCGCCCACGGTAGTTTAACACCTGAGGCAGAGCCGTCTGGCAAGCTACGCTCGACAAATTGCACTTCACCGAGTGGGGCATCAAATGCTACCCCAGCCTGTTCGATGACCTGCGTAGCTCGCGCCAATTGCTCTAAAGTAGTATCATTTTTTACTAAACCCGATGGCGTAGTCACGGGGGCATCAAGAGAAAACGGTACTTCCCACTGCGGAGCTTGGTTAAACTGAAAGGCAAATTCTCTGAAAACATGTGCACCAGTACTCGTAAGGTTCATTGTACCGTCCCAGTCCTCTAAGGCTGCACAGGCTTGTGATACATCAACACTTACTCCGTCTACGTTTACTGGCGTATCACCTTGCTCGGCGCATAGTTCAAGCAAAGATGGCAATATATTCTCAGCTAGATAGCTTCGGTTATTAAGTAATAGCCCTTCAACTTCCTCGGGTGTGAAAGTACCATCACTCCCAGCCTCATTTTCAATAAACTGCTGCCCCATACGTGAGCGCAATGACTGTTGATTCTCCACATTACCAAATAGCGGATTACTGACAACAATGGGTGAGTTTAGGTTAGTTAACCAGTAGCTATTGTTTGAATTTTGTATGGAGTCAGAGCCCTCGTACTTTGGTGCTTCTTCATAAGGAACTGGGCCTTCGAAGTCGAACTGAGAAATATTTCCCGGTAATACGGTAAAACCAGCGGCGGCTTTCGTTTGAATAAGTAGCGGGTTCGTTGTTAATTGTTCAATAGCCGTTTCAGTTAAATTCGGTACCGTAGAGTCGTCGATATAAAATACTTGGCCGTCAGCCGACGCAGCCATGGTGTTATTAAAAATAACCCCGTCATAGTCTTTGAACGCCTGCTTAAACTCAACCATTGATGTGGCCATATTCATAGCCAGCCAATGATCAACAATATCAAAGTTAGGCAGGTTAGCGTCTTTAATAGCAAACGCATTGTTAGCATTCCAATCAAAATTACCTGGAACTTCAATCATTGGACCGTAGTTCGTGTAATAGGCAGTCTTATTCAGTTTAATGGTTTGCCCGCCACCTACTGCAACGTCAATTTGAAGGTTTTTTTCATAGATAGTGCGTTTGCTTCCATCAACTAAATGGGTAAGGCCTGATGAATCATCTTCATCAAGGGTTAGCTGATACACAACAAAATGCTCAGCAGTGGAGAATGTGTGGGTCCAGGCTACGTTTTCATTGAAACCAATGTTTACTGCACCTGGTAAACCCGTAAGCGAGCTACCGGTTACGTTTAGATGGCCAGGAACTTGAGCGTGGAAGTTCCAAAAACGCAAGTTTCCGGTGTGAGGAAAATGGGGGTTACCTAATACCATTCCCTTCCCATTTGTCGTTTTATCGCTTCCTAACCCCCACCCGTTAGACCCCATTTCCTGAGGATTTCTATCTGGCAACCCTACTGTCGGCGATATTCTTATTGAAGAGGCAACTTCACTTGATGACTCGGCTGGAGTTGGTAAATAGCTCTCACCTTGTGGCGCAGCAACAAACATTGGGCCTAAAAAGTTAGCAGCGCCGGGTAAAAGCGCCACGCCTAAGGAGTATGTTAAAAGGTCAACGCTATCAATTTCTGTTACCCAAGGCTGTCCTGCACAGCTTTGATCTTGCTCTTCTAAAGGTGTTTCATTTAAGTATCTGTTATACCCTGCCGTATAACCCTTAAACATTGCGCGAGAATTTGTAGACAGACGTGGTAAATTCTCTTCAGCGAGATCCCTAATACCAAGTGTTAAAAAGCCAAAGTCGTTGATAAGGTGCTCAGAGTCGCCGCTACCAGGCACTTGGTCTGGGCCGAAAAACTTGGCACGCTCTGAGTTGTATTTAACAATCTGGTCAGCCAGTACGCAAAGGTTGTCTCTTGCAAATGCGTACCCCACCCCATAGGCCATGCTCTCAAGGTTATCAGCTTTTACATGCGGAACACCGTAGGTCGTCCATGTTATGTCAGCCGACAAAGTACCGTCCGGTGCAAAAGCAGGAATAGGTGAAGGCGCTGGTTCAGGTGTAGTGGCCGTGGGTGGCGCTGGTTGCTCTATATTTGAAAAATCGTTGTCGTTATCGCCACATGCGGTTAATAGCCCGGCAAGTGTAAACGCAATAAGCGTTCGTTTAGTATTAAATGAGCCTTGATTGGTCATCGCAAATATTCCCTAATGATGAATGAAATAGTCCGTTTTTTCGTAAGTTATGTTTATTCAACACGTTGACTTCTATTGTCAATAAGACTGATCGGACCTTTAATTTACACTACATTAACATACAACTACATACAAATAACATTTAAGTCGTAAAGACGAAAAAGCCGGCATTGAAGCCGGCTTTAACTCATTAAAATGTAAGCAGGTGTAAAACTGCTTTGTCTAACAAACTATAGGTGTCTAGTTCGCAACAACACTCTCATCTGAAATTGGAAGCGCTAGTGCGTCAGACGCAATATACCCTGCTACTTCTTTTTGCATTTCTGTGGTTACCGCTGCGCTTGCTGCAGGGCTCAAGCTAGAAGCATGTGCACCGCTATTAAACAGAACAACACCGCTAATTGGGTCTGTACCTGGACCTTGAGTAGTAGTGACTTGCTCTAAACCGATTGTCGCTGCTAGTGGAAGTTGACCTGACAGAGGCAATGCTGTTGAAACTGGAATAACCTGATCAGGTAGGTTTTCTTCGCTACCATCACCTACAACCGTCATCATGTGAACAGGTGTATTACTTCCTAACGTTTGTGCATAGTTAGTTGGGTCACCCGCATCCATTACTGTTTGCGCAGCGAATGCGAATTCTGCAAATACTGCATTTACTTCAGCAGCTTGCTCTGCAGTTAGATTATCTTCAAAAATAGTAACCGCCGCGCTAAGCTGCTCTTCAGTGACATCAGTTGTTTCATACAGTTGGTTTAGCAATGCAACAAAGTCTTCTGACGCCTGTGAAAGCAACAAGCCTTTAATTAGAGGTCCGAATGATGGAGACTCTAATAAGAATTGCGCTACGCCACCTCCTGGAGATTCAAGGGAAGCTTGTCTAACAGCGAACATGCCATCAAGTGCTGCTAAATCGCCACCCATTGATGTGTTTGCAACCGCAGCAAAATTACCACCAGTCATTGCACCTAGCGACACACCCATAACAGACACACGTGACATATCAAATTTGACATTTTGTGCAGCGGTTGTATCTACAACAGCATTAAGCCCTAAACGCAGGCCTAGCAAGTCAGATACACTTTGACGCAAGTTATCACGGGCAGTGGGTAGGCTTGCAAGGTTCATATAGTGCGTAGCGCTAACGCTTGTAGCGTTTAAGTCATCAGTACCGTCACCATCAAGGTCGAAGCCTCGGCTCCCGTGTAAAGGCTGATCAATAGCCACTGAAGCAATACCTGCTAGAGATAAAGTACCGGTAATCGCAAGCATGTCCTCTTTTTTACTGGTGATACCGTGGGCCAAAATAACTACTGGCCAACCAGCTTCAGGCATGCTAATTGGGAAGCCTAGAGCGCCCGCAATTGCAGGATCTGGAATAGTTACCTGCACGTCTAACGTTTCAGTACCCATATTTCCGCCCGTTGGCTGTGGATACGGGTTAAACTTGGTAATGTTTCTCGCGCTGTCTAGCATTTCGCCGTTTATACGAACATCAGCAAGACCAAGGGAATTACACATTTCGGCATTCGGACCTGGCTGAGCATCAGCTAGTAACTCTTGCGGTGCGCCAGCTAACACAATGCCGCTGTCGCACGCTGCTTTCCAAAAATCATTTACCGGCGCCAATGGGTTTTCAGCACTTGGTACACCTAAGAAATAAGGCAAAGCGATGTTACCTTCATAACGTTGCGCTGCGCAGAATGGACCTGCTTGCGCTAGAATGCCTGTTGATACGCCAACAGCAAATTCGTTCAACGCCCCCCACTGAGCAGATAGTTGACCTGACACAGTACCAGCAAGGCCTGCACAAGTTTCGAGTAGACTGAAGTCAGTTGCATCAATAGCCGCTTGAACATTATCAGGCAGACCTTGTTTACCAAGTTCAACCGCGCCCGCTACTACAGTTTCGTTAACTAGACCAAGTGCTTCCATCGCGTTTGGCGCTGCAGACACATCGCTGACGGTAATAGCTGGAAGTGCAGCAGCTGCTGACGGGTCGCCCCCGGCGGCAAGTTGTGCAAAACCGCTTATCATTACCTTTTTAATAGTATCAAGAGAGTTGGCGGTAGACTGAGTGGTAAAGGCAGAGACATAAGTAATGTCTTCACGGTCATAACCGGCGCCTATTACAGGATTAACTAATGAATTAACTAACCCCTGTATTTGAAGCTGTGCATCACTGGATAAAGGGTTAGTGTTGATATCTTGTCTTACTAAGTCCCACGTAGTTGAGCCCTGTACTGATTTGCCAGACGAATCTTTTAAATCTGTGGTCATAACCAGCATATAACCCTGAGCAGGTTTCAGTGGCTTTAAAGGAACAAAAGTTATGGTGTTACTATCGGCTAGGCTAAGTACGTAATCGACGCCAAAGGTAAGTTGATCACCAAGCTTACATCCTGCAGAGGGCGTAGTTACTTGCGCACATTCCGGGTCACTTTGATCAAGCCCTAATGTTGCCTCAAATAATAAGACGCCAGATGCTAGCGAGCTTTCGTCAAGCGATGCGCCGACAGGCGTATCTACGTTAATAACAAACGGGTGTTGAGTTGACCAACCGTCTAACACGTTAAGAGCATTCTGCGGGTCAGCAAAATCTGTAGGGTCATCGACCGGTATATTCAGTGTGTAATCAAAGAAACCATCGTCGCCCGGAAGCATTAGAAGGTCGTTAGGAATGTTTAGGTTCCCGTTAGCTGGGTCGAAAACAATTCGTGAAAATGGTGTTTGAACTTCTGTTTCGGCTTGAATGTCGGAAAGGGTTTCATCGGAGCCACCACAGCCTGCTAGACCCAGCGCAAGGGCCACACTGGAACTTAATACGAGTTTTCTCATCTCTACTCCCTACAAGCATTGTTGTTATTCTGTGTCTAAAACCTAACTTTATTAAAAGTAGCTTGGTCTACCCTGTCTTTACAGGTGTAGTTGATAGTTTTAAACATGTTAGACCAGTTGTATCTTCCTCAATCTTATTGACTTTGTTGCAACTTTGCAAAGTTTTGTTAACTACTTTTGTTAACTTTTTTTACGTTTGAAGAATTTTTCATTCATTGTTTTACTTGTACGCTAGGCTGGGTATCATCTGCAGTTATATTCTTAGCTGGGTATTAACGCCCCACGCAACGCGATACAAATTAATCTTTTAAAGGAAGACGATGAACGATTACAACGCACCAGCGAATTTATTACGCGATAAAGTTATTCTTATCACCGGGGCTGGCGATGGGATTGGTGCACAAGCTGCAAAGACTTATGCCGAGCATGGCGCTATTTGTATTTTATTAGGTCGTACCGTATCTAAACTTGAGGCCGTGTACGACGATATAATCGCAGCCGGCGGTCAGGAACCTGCCATTGTTCCTTTAGATATAAAAGGTGCAACACCCTCTCATTATCAACAGATGACGCAGACCATTATTGACCAATTTGGTCGATTAGATGGTGTCCTTCACAATGCCGGCATTTTAGGTCACCTAAGTGCATTTAAAGATATTGATGCACAAGAGTGGCAAGACGTAATGCAAGTAAACCTAAATGGTATGGTTTATATGACGCAGGCGCTTATCCCGGCATTAGAAAAAGCCGAAAACGCATCAGTTATTTTCACTACATCGAGTGTAGGAAGAAAAGGTCGCGCATTTTGGGGAACATACGCTGTATCGAAGTTCGCTACAGAAGGTGTAATGCAAACCCTCGCTGATGAATACCAGAACAAGTCGCTGCGTTTCAACTGTATTAATCCAGGCGGTACCCGCACTCATATGCGTGCACAAGCTTTTCCTGCAGAAAACCCAGAAACATTAAAAACACCAGAAGATATTATGCCTATGTATCTTTACCTAATGGGTGATGAAAGTAAGGAAGTAAATGGTCAGTCTCTAGATTGCCAGCCAAAGTAGTCAATTAATTTTCATGCTTCTTTAAACAAAAACCGCCTAAGTTTGCACTTAAGCGGTTTTTTCATTTAAGCATATAGCGCGTAATCAATAGTTAAATTACTCGCCCATTTTTGCCCATGTGTCTCTTAGACCTACTGTACGGTTGAAAACTGGCTTGTCGTCTGTGCTGTCTTTGTCTACACAGAAGTAACCAGTGCGTTCAAACTGCCAGGCGCCAACTTCAGGGACATTGTTAACCAACCCTGCTTCTACCCAGCCCTGTTTGATTTCCAAAGAGTCAGGATTAATAGCATCGGTAAAGTTTTCCTCTGCCGCCGGATTAGGCACATTAAACAAACGGTCATACAGTCTAAATTCTGCTGCCTGTGCTGTAGCTGCGTCTACCCAGTGAATAACGCCTTTCACCTTACGCCCATCAGCGGGATCTTTACCCAATGTTTCTGGGTCGTAAGTACAGTAAACAGTAGTTACATTGCCGTCTTCGTCTTTTTCAACGCGATTAGCTTTAACGACATAGGCGTTACGTAGACGTACTTCTTTATCTAGTACTAAACGTTTGAACTTTTTGTTTGCCGATTCGCGGAAGTCTTCTGCTTCAATATACACTTCGCGGCTAAAGCTGATGCTACGTGTACCCATGGTTTCATCATTAGGATGATTTGGTGCAGTCAGCGTTTCTGTCTGCCCTTCATCGTAATTTTCAATAACAAGCTTAATTGGGTCTAACACTGCCATCGCACGCGGTGCGTTAGCATTTAAGTCGTCGCGAATACAGGCTTCCAACATAGACATTTCAACCATATTGTCCATCTTGGTCACGCCAATTCGCTTACAGAACTCAACCACAGAGCCCGGTGTATAACCACGACGGCGTAAGCCCGCTATAGTAGGCATACGGGGGTCATCCCACCCGCTCACATGGTTTTCATCGACTAATTGAATAAGACGGCGTTTGCTTAATACCGTGTACTCAAGATTAAGACGTGAAAACTCATACTGACGAGGCGTACAGTCAATTGAGATATTTTCGATAACCCAATCGTAAAGACGACGATTGTCTTGGAATTCTAAGGTACATAATGAATGCGTGATCCCCTCAATAGCATCCGAGATGCAGTGAGTAAAATCGTACATTGGATACACACACCATTTATCACCGGTTTGGTGATGGTGTGCATGTTTGACTCGGTAAATTACCGGATCGCGCATACACATGAATGGCGACGCCATGTCGATTTTGGCGCGCAAACTACACTCACCTTCCTTGTAGTCGCCTGCCGTCATCTTGGCAAACTCGCGAAGGTTAGTTTCAACGTCGGTGTCGCGATAAGGGCTGTTTTGACCAGGTTCTTTAAGCGTACCACGCATCTCGCGCATCACTTCTTGCGCAGAAAAATCTACGTAAGCTAAACCTTTTTCGATAAGCTCAACCGCATATGCATGAAGTTGGTCAAAATAATTCGATGAATAACGCGCTTCGCCATCCCAGGTAAATCCAAGCCATTGAACGTCTTCTTTTATAGAATTAACGAACGTAATGTCTTCTTTTGCTGGGTTAGTATCGTCAAAGCGCAAATTGCACGAACCTGTGTAATCTTGTGCAATACCAAAATTCAAGCAAATAGACTTGGCATGACCAATATGTAAAAAGCCGTTCGGCTCTGGTGGAAACCGAGTTTTAATAGCGTCATGTAGACCACTAGCCAGGTCTTTATCAATAATCTGACGGATAAAATTGGTCGGACGGTGTTCAGTCTCGGCCATTCGCTTGTTCCCCTTATGCACGTAATATTTCAAAATCTCGCTGAGTATAACACTCTCGCAATTACTTCAACCATGTTTTATTCAAAGAAGCCTAACAAGTGATTGATTTAAGAGCGATCCACATATAAAGCGCACTATAAAAACCACGCTAGCACCTGTTGAAACATAACTGAGGAGTAAAGCTTCATTAATTTCCACTAGCATTAGCAAAAAGCGCGCGATATGTGAAAAATATGGTAATCTAATCTGGCGACAACATTGTCGTAGCAGCAAAACATGGTGTTTATGAAAGAAAAAGCAACCTCTTTTGATATTGCCCACTTGGCAGGGGTTTCTCAATCAACCGTTTCGCGAGCGCTCAACAACAGCCCGCTGGTTAACCAAGAAACTCGAGACCGCGTTCAGCGCATCGCCCGGGAACTTAATTACAAGGTAGATAAGAATGCCAGTAATTTAAGAAAACAAAAGAGCAGCACAATTGCCCTACTCTTGTTTGAAGATCCAACATCTGACGACTCGATGATCAACCCTTTCTTTTTAGCGATGCTCGGTAGTATTACTCGCGCTTGTGCGCAAGCAAACTACGATCTCCTCGTATCATTTCAGAACTTAGAAGACGACTGGCACGCGGAGTACGAAGATTCAAACAAGGCTGACGGTATTATATTGTTAGGCTACGGTGACTACACTGACTATCAGAACAAAGTTGCTCAGCTTGAATCGCAAGGTACGCATTTTGTTCGCTGGGGGGCACCTGATGAAGCTCATCCGGGGGTCAGTATCGGCTGTGATAACTATCAAGGTGGACAAAGCATTACTTCTCACCTCATCGGACTGGGTAAAACATCGTTTGCCTTTATTGGCGACAATGGCGAGCACGCACCGGAATTTAAAGCGCGCTTCGAGGGGTATTTTAAAACATTACAATCTCATGGCTTAGCGCAATCAAGTGTCCAGCGTAACGCCATTTCTACCGAGGATGCAGGCTCTGAAGCGGTCAAGTCATTGCTGCAATCTAGCGAACTACCTGAAGCTATTGTCTGTGCCTCAGACCTTATTGCTATGGGTGTTTTGCGCGCACTGCGCCAAGCGAAAGTGAATGTTCCGGACGATGTTGCTGTGGTAGGTTACGACAATATTGCCGTATCTGCTTACACCACGCCTTCGCTCACCACGGTACAGCAAAACACAAAGCTTGCTGGTGAACTATTGGTAAATACCCTATTGAAAGCAATAAACAATGAAGAGGTGGAGGATTACTTAATGCCCGCAGACATCATTGTACGCCAATCTTGTGGCAGCGAATAAACGGCGTTAACTTGTGCCTTTTTGAATAGCTATTACTTCCATAAAAAAGCCCCAAACGTTTAACGCTCGGGGCTTTTTTTGACTCTCAATTTATTGCGTTCGTTGTTTTTTTACTGGCGAGCAAGTTGATGTGCAATTTGAGTGAGTAACGCAGGGTTACTAGGCTTGCCTTCTCGAACCCATACTTGAACGCCATTAGCCTTAACGGTAGCGCTTAACGCAGCGCCGTCCTCTACGTTTTGGGTTTGCCCAGACAATTGTTCTACCCAATTGCCCGACTGCATTAGTTTACTCACCTCAAACGTTTGGGCATTCTCCCCCTTGTTTAGCAACACCAGCGCTGTCTGCTGCGCATCTTTGGTATCGATAACGCGGTAGAATGCCGCGCGATGGCCGCTAAGTTCCAGATTTACCTGCACACCGCGTTGCAAGGCAACAGTGTTTTTACGCACGTTGGCGATTCTTGTTAGCGCCTGTTGAATAGGATGGCTCTTAGCCTTATCGATACGTTGCTGGCCAAGGTAGTTACGATTACCAGCATGCTCAGCCGTACCGCGCATGAAACCGATTTCTGAGCCCATATAAACAACCGGTATACCTCGAACAGTAAAGAGCCAGTTGTGTGCATTAATAAACCCTTCATCTGTTGCATTAATGCGCGCCATATCATGGTTGTCATAGAAGGTGGTTAATTCATAGGGGTTATTGTAAGGGCCGTGAGTGAGATATAGTACCTTTTCTAAGTCTGCAAAATCACTTTCTAGCGGCTTTTCAAACACGCTTACCATGGCTTTTTGCATAGGAAAGTCTAGAACGCTAACACCACCATTTTTAGGTAACGTATGCTGCGCAATATTGTTAGCTTCGTAGTCGAACGATTCACCAAACATAAAGAAGTCTGGGTTTTGTTTGCGAATACGGTCAGACGCTTCACGCCAAAATGAATGCGGCACATGCCTTATGGTATCTATTCTAAATGCATCAGCGCCTTGCGATATCCAATAAAGGTAACTGTTAATTAAATAATCCCGAACTTCTGGGTTCTCATCATCTAGGTTTGAAAGCTTTACTAAGTCTGGATAATTATGGAAAAAGCTATGTAGCGGATTGTTTTCAGGATCTAACTCTTCAGGCGCTAGGTTTTGATGGTCAGCAACTAAGTTTCCACCTTTATCGTAAAGCTCACCATAACCTGGTAAATCTTCTTTCATGGTAAAGCTTGGGGTGCCATGATTTGCAACGATATCAAACACTGATTTAAGACCGTGCTGACGCATCCGTGCGGTATAGTCACTTACGCTCAAATCGTCGCTAATTAAATGCTCATCCGCTTTATAAAAGTTAGTTGCCCAGTAACCATGATAGCCAGTTTTCCCGCCGTCTTTAAATGCACCGCCGTACGTAATAGGCTCGTCGCCGTTAAACGCATAGTCGGGGTTATCATGTACAGGTGTCATCCATACCGCGGTGAAACCCATATCTTTGATGTAATCCGCGTTATTTAAGATGCCTTGTAAATCACCGCCCATATAACCCACATAGGCTTTTTTGCCGTCGGGCCCTTCAAGCGGCAACTGCCAAGTGGGATGTTCACCACCCTGATCTTCGTGGTTATTCTTGGGGTCACCGTCGACAAAGCGATCTGTTACTACAAAGTACACCGCTTCTCTAGCAAAGGGCGTGCTGGTACCCACAATAGCCTGTGAAGTATGCATCTCTTTTTTGTCTGAAGACGATGTAGCCGTGCTGGTGCAAGCCGAACAAAGCAAACCAGCTATCGTTAATGCAATTGCTGAACGTTTAAATAGCATATTAAGCTCCCTGCTCCGCTTCAAGTTCTTGTTTATCTGACTCTTTAACAAAGAAGACCGACACAGCACCAATTAGCATAGAAACACCTGCAACCACAATAATGTACTTGGCATCGTTATCGAATACACTGCTTAAGATCCATCCAGCAGTTAGGCCTGAAACAATTTGCGGTGCTGCCACGGTGAAGTTGAATATACCCATGTAAACCCCGGTCTTATTCGCTGGTAATGCGCCGGCTAACATAGCGTAAGGCATAGCTAAAATAGCCGCCCACGCAATACCCACGCCTATCATTGGAATAAGAAGTTTTACCGCACCAAGTGGCACTGTCACTTCAGTAATGAGCAGGTTTACGTTCACCATAGTAAGGTCTTGAAATAGCAAGAAGCTTACATAGCTCAAGCCACCAAGCGCTAAAGACGAAGCGTACACTGTTTTACGACCAAATTTATCAGCCAGCTTTGCTAAGAAAATAGAAAAGATTGCAGCGAACACAGAATACGCCGCGAAAAGTATGCCTACCCAGTCACCAGCAGCACCTTTTGCCATAACAATAGTCTCTGGCACCATAGGGGCCGCAGCGATATAAGCGGGGTCAAACCATTGCTTGTCAACATTCCAAATATGTTGAGTAATAGCTGGCGTGGTGTAAACCCACATAATAAAAAGCGCAAACCAAGAGAAGAATTGAACAACTGCCAGTTGTTTCATAGTGGTAGGCATGTCTTTTACCAGAGCAAAAAACTCACCTAAACGTTGGCTAAGCGGTGCTTTAGCATTACTTTCATTTAAAGCGGCTTCATCGGTAAGGCCCTTGTAGCGATTATATTCTTGTGGCGCATACTCTTTAGTGCGTATAACGGTCCAAATAACCGTACCTAGCAGTACAGTCGCGCCGATGTAGAATGCCCACATTACCGAAGGCGCAACCTCCCCCATTTGAGCGGTATTTTCCAGTCCCACCACATTGGTTAGAACGAATGGCAATATAGAACCAATTACCGCACCGATATTAATAAGAAGCGACTGAATTGAATAACCTATGTTGCGTTGTGACGCTGGTACCATATCGGATACCAGTGAGCGGAACGGCTGGAAACACACATTGAACGATGCATCCATCAGTGCAACCATTAAGGCCCCCATAAGCATAGGTGCTAAGAAGGCAACGAAGATCGGCGCATTGGGTAATAAGATCATGCCTACCACTGCAGCAAGCGCACCGGCAAGTATAAACGGCCGACGGCGACCTAATCGATTCCAGGTTCTATCCGATGCAGAGCCAACAATAGGCTGTACTATCAAGCCCATAATGGGCGCTACAAGCCAAAATAGCGATAGTGAATGAAGGTCTGCACCTAGGTCCGATAGTATCCGACTGACGTTTGCGTTTTGCAGTGCAAAACCAAATTGAACACCCAGAAAGCCAAAGCTGACATTCCATATTTGCCAAAAAGAAAGGCGTGGTTGAGTTGCTTGCATATTTTGCTCTATTTATTGTTTTACTTTAATTAATACGGTTATTGCACAGTGAAAACATTAGCTGACATAGCAGGAAGGCTTATGGTTTCAGAGGCGTTAAATGTTTGGCCGTCACTCACGCGAGTTATTGATACATCCGTACCCAACACCTCTGCGTACTTTGCTAAAGGCAAATCTACCGGTTTTTTATTAAGGATAACCATAAGCTTCTGTGCTGTATCCTCGGCTACTCGAAAATATGTGTAAACCCCGTCTACAGGCGCATAATGTTTAAGCTCACCTTTAAATAATTGAGGATGAGTTTGGCGCAGCGCTAATAAGGTTTTTATACGCTCCTGCGCCCACAGCTCGTCACCAGAAAGGCCCTTACCGCTAAACGCATTTTTTTCGCTATCCGATGGCCACCCGCCAGGAAAGTCAGAGCGAATAATACCATGGTCTTCTGTCCCTTCATTGCCCATCAAAATCTCAGTACCGTAGAATACTTGTGGTATACCGCGCGTTGTTAAAAACAGCGTCATTGCCATATTCCATTTAGCTTTGTCGTTGTTTAACTGGGTGAATATTCTGCTCATATCGTGATTATCCGGAAAGATAACCAGATTATTCGGGTCACCATACAAGAAATCAGTAGCTAACGTTTCGTAAACTGTAATAAACCCAGAATTCCAGCTTTCACCGCTATTAAGCGCTTCAACAACGGCAGTTTGAAGAGGGAAATCCATCACAGAAGGCAACGCGCTATCATAATCATCGTGTCGCTGACTGCCTGCTTGCCAATAGGCTGTGATAGCAGGGTTTACCGACCACTCTTCCCCGACGATATTGAAGTTAGGGTATTCCTTCATAATACGGTTGGTCCACTGACTTAAAAACCCTTTATCAGGATATGAATAAGTGTCTACTCGTATGCCACTCAGATTTGCGGTTTCTACCCACCAAATTGCATTTTGAATTAAGTAATTTGCTAAATGTGGGTTGCGCTGGTTGAGATCTGGCATTGTTGGTACAAACCAACCGTCGCTAAACCCTTTGATATCGCTTGCTATGGCGTGAGGGTCGTGAAGCGATTCACGCTTGTGGGTAGTACCCACAAACTGTCCGTTATTGTTTATCCAATCAGAAGACGGTTTATCGTCCATCCATACATGCTCACTACCAATATGATTAAGCACCATATCCATAATAACGCCGATGCCGTTTTCGTTTGCTTTGTTACTTAGTTCAATAAACGTCTCATTAGAGCCAAAGCGCGGGTCAATGTTGTAGTAATCGGTGGTAGAATAGCCATGGTAGCTGTACTTTTCCATTGCGTTTTCAAGCATGGGCATCGTCCATATTTGGGTGAAGCCCATCTCTTTTATATAATCGAGGTTATTAGCAATGCCCTTGATATCACCACCGTGGCGCCCACCTTTAACAGTCCTATCGACCTTATCCTGATAGCCATCAATGTTGTCATTTTCCAAACTGCCATTGGCAAACCGGTCGGGAGCAATTAGGTATATGGCATCTTCTGGCCCAAAGCCTTCTCTTGCTGACGAACCTTTGGCACGTTTTTCCAATGAATAGTGAATGTCCCGTGAACTACCGTCCTCGTCTTTTAACGATAACACCAATTCTTGCGGACTCGCATCGGCAATATCTAGCGTTACAAAAAGATAGTTTTCACTATCAAGTGCTCTGCTTTGTTTTATTTGCACGCGTCCTTCGGACACGGAAACCTTATCATCAGCAACGTCTTTGCCAAAAATCATCAGTTCTACTTCAGTATGTTGCATGCCTGCCCACCAGTTAGGTGGATAAACGTCTAGGTTACTTTCTTGTGAAGAAAAAGCAGAAAATGCTGGAAATAAAGTAGCAAGGCTAACAACAAGTGAGAGCGAGACACTACGTGATGAGAAAATAGCATTAGTTACGCGGTTGCGATTAAACATATAGACACCGAGGTTAAAAATACGTTAAGTGCAAAATATTACCGAGATACTACATTGCATAGCCTGACTGACCAATGCTCTGCATACGTATTCACGAGGCACCAAGTCAATACACAGGGTGTCTCGTTTAAATAAAATCTCTAGCATTAGATTTCGTTTATAGCTTTACACACTATCTAGAAGGCAAATACTTTCGTCTCTAGTCCATCTAGTGATAACGAGGCTCTGTAGTTAACATCACCTTTTTCTAAGATAATGCCGTCATGAGAAAGAAGTGGCTCAAGGCTAATAGTTTTGTTATTTGCACTTAATACGCTTGCTGGTACTGTAAATTCTATTTCCCCTACTGGTGCATCACTAAAATTTGCGATAACCAAGAAACCATGATCATCTTGTACACGAGCAAATGTAAATTGCTGCTCTGAATACGCTGAATTTTCGACGCCGAGATTGAGCGCATGGAGGCTTTGGTAATTACCAATAGTGGCCGGGTTAGTAGCGGCGATAGACATCACGCGTTTGTAAAACTTATGCAGTTCTTTTTCTTCCTTTGTAGATTGACCACCATCAAATTTTCCATTATTCATAAACCGCTGATGAGCAGGAACGCCAACGTAATCGAAAATAGACGTACGCGTTGGGTCGCCAAAGCCTGTCTCTTCGCTGCCGTCTTCGCCCACATCTTGGCCAAAATAAAGCAGCGTTGGAGAACTGCTTATAAGCGTACTCACGGCAAGTGCGGGCTTACCTTTTTCAGCGCTACTTGCGAAATCAGGGCTAGCAATACGCTGCTCATCATGGTTCTCTAAAAAGTGCAGCATGTGCGGTGCAATATCGCTAACTTCTTTGTGAACAGCGACCAGGTCACTAACCTTGCTCTTTCCTTGCATAATTGCTTTTAGCGTATCGTAAAAGCCTACCTTGTCGTATAAATAGTCCATCTTGCCTTTATGAAGGTAATCGCGATATTTGTCAGGCTGATAAACTTCTGCCAGCAAGAATGCATCAGGTGCTTTTTGCTTAATGCTGCTGTTGAGAAAAGACCAGAACTCTACTGGTACCATTTCGGCCATATCAAAACGGAATCCATCGACCCCTTTGTCAACCCAATAATGGGCAATGTCTCTGAATTTGTACCACGAGTCGGGAAGATCTTTCTCTTGCCAAAACGCGGCGTGCTCTGCGATAGATTTTCGACTGTATTCGTCTGGTAGCAAGGGAAAATCATAGGTGCCGTCTGGCTTCACACCATAATTAACCTTTACTGTTTCATACCAGTCGTTAATATCTGGCTGCGCTGCCCTTGCACCGTTCCCTGTCCACTTTGCAGGAAACTCATCGAACTTACCGTCTGACAATGGGTGGGGCTCGCCACCTAGCACTTGGTAATTATCAGCAGAAGGCACTTTAAATGCTTCGCCAACGACATAATAGAAGTTGTTATCGCGGGCATACTCTACAGACGTATCGTCTGTTGCACCAAAATCACTTACCCCTTCAGGGGCAGAAAGCGAATGATAATCGCGGGCCACGTGGTTAGGAACAATATCGATAATGACTTTCATACCCGCAGCATGAGTTCTTTCAATCAGGGCTTCGAACTCTTCTAGGCGCTTTGCTGGGTTATCAGCTAGGTCAGGATTAACATTGTAATAATCTTTTACAGCGTATGGGGAACCAGCTCGGCCTTTCACTACATCGGGGTCGTCATTTGATATACCGAAGTCAGTATAGTCATTGATTACTGCATGATGTGGCACACCGGTATACCAAATGTGACTGGTGCCTAAAGCCTTGATGGCTTCAAGAGCTTTAGGGGTAAAGTCGCTGAATTTGCCTACGCCATTTTGCTCGATCGTACCCCAAGGCTGATTAGTAGAATTAGTATTTCCAAATAGTCGAGTGAATACCTGATAGACCACTGGTTTACCTTGTCTTTCACTGTTATCCGTATGCGTTAACATATCACTTTGTTGATTTGATGCTGAAGACTTACTTCCTTTGCCCTCGTGTGTTTGATTATTTGCTGATGGCGACGGACCAGTGCACGCCATCAAACTCAATGAAAGCATAGCAACAGATAGAGGCTTAAGGGAAAAACCCGACTTTTTATTAAACATAGTTTTCGTGACAAAAATGTAAATGATGCCAACAGGATACGCGTTAAATGTATGTTAAAAAACATGCATACGTATTCAGAAATGAAAAAGCCGCCCTAGAGGACGGCTTTTAAAAATGGCTTTACAACAATGTCTAAGCCGCTTGTGCCACACGCAATGGTTTCTGTATGGGAGGAGCGGTATGTGTCGGAACAGTTTCAACAGCGTGTAACGCATTATCAAGCTTACTGTGGATCTTCTTGTGAAAACTTTTTAGCGGCTTAGCTAAGTCTTCTAATAATACGTTCGTAGATAGCCTATAGGGAACACGCTTACCGTTAAACTCTACGGCATCTCCTACTGGATTGAAATGAATACCAAATGCTTTCATTCTTCTTGCTAATTTGGGCTCCATCAAAACGTATGCATGCTTAATATTTAAGTGTTGGCAGATACTGGTTGCCATTAAATACAGCGCAATAGAAAGATAAGGAAAGTGCTCTACGTTAAATGGTGTACTCTTCTTTTGTTTTATCTTTTTAAGCTTATCGGCAGGCAGGATTTTCGAACGCATTTGGCGAACTCTGAACTCTCTTGGAATTGCCAATCTTGATATCTCACAAATGCTCGTAGGGTCGCAACTAGAGGGAAGCAATGAACCGTCATCAAAAGCATCTGCGCACTTTTCTTCTAAAGGCAGCGATAACCCTGCTTCGGTCGGCAAGACCAAACGAATGGTACCTGCGCATTCGCCTGTTGGTCGGTGTTTTATGTAGCAGTTGATGGCGCGATCGTCGTATTTATCTTTTTCAATGGCTGCCGCGTTTTTTTGCTCAAACTTCATTTCCTCGCAATAAACTTTATGACGGGTTTTATAGCTCACTTGTTTTTCATTTTCTTCGTTAGCTATAACGAGTTCATAACGGCTAAAAAAGAAGCTGGTGATAGTTTCTTCAAGTGACAATCGGCGTGGAAATGCTTTAAGCAGTTGTCGAGGTAACTGGTTCAACTTGTTAGTTACAGCACTATTTAGCGCACGAGCAGCGCTCATTGTTGTTGTTTTCAACGCAAAAGTCCCCTAATTTATCTTAATTATTAGGCTTGTGGGTAACTTCCTGTTCGCAGCAGTAGCCTTTGGTATATTGTTTTAAATTAATATTTAAAACGCTATTTTATCTTTGTTTTATTATTGGTATCTCGGCTTTGTCTGATAAGCGCATCCCCACTTACAAAATCAGACTTTGATAGGCGGTCATACAGTAAAACATTCGCTGTTGCTGCCAAATTCATACACGAATACGTGGGTACATAAACAACGTGGTCGCACCACGAGAGAGTGTCTTCGCCTACACTTCCATCTTCAGGGCCTAGAATATAAAAGGCATTTTCTGGGTGTTCGAACGTTGGTAAAGGCTCAGCGCCTTCAACAAGTTCAACCGCAACTACGGACGCCCCCTCTGGTACAACATCCCGTAAATTATCAACGCCAACCGTTGGAATAACCTTATGAAACGCTTTCGTATCTGCATTAAAGTCTTTAGCGAAACGATAACGCTGCCCGGTATAAAACACGCTAGCGACACCGTAGCATCCTGCAGCACGTAAAATAGATGCTACATTGACTGGATTTTTTGGGTTAACTAGCCCAATCGAAATTTTTTGATTTGCTATTTGCACTTTTTATTAGCTTTTTATTATTTGAGTTTGATACTGCCACGACTTAAAGCAAGCTGCTACGCGTAACCACAAAAAATAACCATAAGTATTAGAATAAATACATAAAACCTACAGCGACGTCATCGTGACCGATACGTTGTTGCAGGTAATCATTTGTTGGTTAACGCCTTAGCATAACCCTATAAGTCAGGCCATTTAATGCGCTAGATGTCATTTTCTCGTCTACAACTTTACGCTTTTCTTATATTGGCAAGCGTTTCACGTGTCATTAATTAACGTATTAAAGAAAATAACTAATCTTGTTCAGGTTACAGCAAATTGCAGACCAATAGTGTGAAAATTTTGCAAGTTCGGTGCAAAGTTTACATCATTAATAACATGTAAAAGATAAACACGCTTTTTATCAACTAGTTATGATTAAAAAATAGGGTCAGGTGCGCTTGGCTTGTTGTAGGAGCTAATAGTTGTTTTGCCAGATCAATTGTCTGATTGGGGCCAAGAACTAATAAGAAGAGAAGGTAATAGATAAACTATAGACGATAAGCCCGATAGAGTGTTGCCATTTTGAAACACGATAACCTCCTGTAAATATTGACTTTCTTTACGAACAAAAAAAAGCTTGGATGATATCCAAGCTCTTAATGATAACTGTTGCTAAATTCATACAGGACTTTCGTATAATTGCTGCGGACTCTCTAGGCTATTTGGTAATTTAAACCATCGGCATTTGAATTAAGATTTTTAAGATGACGTCGGGCCATACGCCTACCCTGCCCATAACCTCTCAATAACTTTTTCTTATCCATAGTAAGTCGTTTAACGCAGAAAGCTTCATCCGGTGCTATTACTCGAATGATGCAGTCGCTCGGTGGTTGTTTAAGAAAATCGAGGGTTTCATTATAAATGGTCGCGCGCTTAAGCATTTTTTCTAGAATTGCGGGTTGGTTTCCATACATCTTTTGCATCAACCAGGTTGATTTTACTTCAGGCTTAGTAAATCCAAGTGGTTGAGAAAGTATTACGGTAATGTCCCTTGCCCCCATGTTATAAGCTTTAATTGCAGGTATTGCATCTGCAACTCCGCCATCCAGGTAGCGCGTACCGTTAATGATTATTTCATCTCGATATGCGGTAGGTAGCGCACAAGATGCTACCATCAATTCGTCTACATTAGTTTCTGTGGCCTGAATATATTCACATTCACCTGATTCAGCATTCGTAATACCCACGTACAAGGGCATACTGCTCTTTTCACCTGGAGAGGGAATGTTCATTGATTGCTTTGAATGATGCCATAACCAATGCACATCTGTCATATGACCACCTTTTATGAATCGAAGCGGACTGAAGAACTCTCGCTTCGTTGCATATTGGGTGATAATAGTTTTACTCAAACCTTGCATTTTGGAAACGTAAGTCGACAAATTTGTCGCCCCAGCGGACACCCCTAGCGTAAAATCAAAGGGGTAATAGTCTTGCTCCATGAATTTATCTAGTACGCCAGCCGCAAATATTCCGCGCATAGCGCCACCTTCTACAACTAATGCACTTTTCATCTGTTCTCTCCCTGTAGATACATTCATAACCTTCTGGTAGGACCACTTCCGGTAACAATTATCCTACAGGAGAAACAAGAGGTATGCCAAGAAGAAAAAAACCGCGAACAAGGTCGCGGCTTTTAAATTGATAACACTTAGACGTTAACTAAATTTTCTGATGAGCTTTTATTTCATCGTTACAGTCAACATGGGTGCATTACCATCGGGCCCGGCAACCTTAAATTCATACAGGCCAGATTCAGCGATTTCAATCATCAAATTGTTATTGCTCGCTCCCAAAATTTTAGGCTCACTTGGCGTGACGATATTACTCGCTGCATCGTTAGGATTACCAAGGTTTACCGTTGACCAATCTTCAGAGGCAACTTTAAACTCGATGCTACCTGCACTTAACTCGATGTCGGCTGCGTAAACACCCTCTCCTTGATATTCAAACATATCTGCTACACCCCAACCGTTCATACCACCGCGAATATAAACTTGGGTGTCTCCCCAAAATGCTTCTTTAAATACACCAATGGTAGGGGCATCTAAGTCAGTCACGTTGAACACAAACACATAGCGATCAGCAGTTTCAATGTTTAGAACAAGGTTATCGTTAGTTGCAGCCAAACCAAGGGTTTGACCTGGCGCTAAGTTACGATCGGCATCGTCGGCAGACAACGCACCAAAGTTCACTGTACTCCAGTCTTCGGACGCCACTTTAAACTCGTACGTGCCAGGCTCAATATCTCGAGCAAAGGTATAGATACGACCACCTTGGTAAGAAAACTCATCGTCTGTACCCCACCCGTTCATTGCACCACGAAGGTACACAGGCGTTCCAACGTAGGGTTCTTCGTTTTCAACCATTAATATAGGCGCTTCGCTGTCTGATGCATCGATGGTAAACAGGTATGTTGCACTGATATCAGGTGTAAACGACAGGTTAGTATTAGTCCGAGCAAGTACTTTCTCCTCTTTTGCTATTACCATCCCATCTTCACCATCTGCAGCACCAAAGTTCACCGTGCTCCAATCCTCAGAGGCAAACTTAAAGCCATAAGTTACACCGCCTTCAAGCGCAGCAGTGGCCGTATATACACCGTCACCTTGATAAGTAAATGCATCATCCGTTGACCAACCGTTCATGTCTCCACGAAGGTAAGTAAGGGTATCGCCGTAGGGCACAACGTCAGGCGCGCCAGATGTTGCATACGCTGATAGACCGTACCCTTGAGCACCAGACTGAGGCTTAACAAACACAGCAATAGTCAGTGCAGGTACAGTAAAGGTTCCGTTACCGTCTTCACCCTCAACAAAAGTTGCACCACGTACTGCGGCATCAACTGAGTTCATTTGTGTTGCGTGAAGTGAAAAGCCGGTTGCTGTATTTACAGTGATAGATTTCTCTTCGTAACCCGTGTTAACCAGAACCATCACCGCATCGTTCATCATATCTAGGTCTTGACGAGATACTTCGCTGTTATCTGATACACCATCGTCAATACTCATTGCGATAAGACCACGCTGTTGGCGTGAACCAATATTGTGGAACCCAATACGATCGATAATATCTTCCGCCGAGGTTAATCTAAACAAAGGACTGGTCATTCTAATGTTTAGCAACTCCGCAAATACGTCTGATGCAAACATAATGTCCGCCATAGAAGCTGCACGGTTAGGGTTGTAAATAAATTCACCCATTTCTTCCCAACGGGCTTCATTGTCTTGTGCTAACGGTAAGCCTACATTCCAGTTATTAGTCTCGTATGTGAAATCTACATAGTTAAACCAGTCACCCGAGTCGTAGGTGTTACGATCCATTGATTTAGAGCGAAGCAATTCGCCGCCCATCTGTAGAAATGGAATCCCCTGAGACACTAGGTTAATGCCCATAGCCACATTTTGTGCGCGCACTCTCTGCGCTAACGTGATGTCTTGTGGAAGCGTGTAATTTAATTGGTCCCACAAGGTTTCATTATCGTGTTTAGACACATAGTTAATGATGTCTGCGGGGTCTTCTGCATAGCCGCCCAAGTTACTCGTCGCACCAGCACTGCCTGAAGAGGTTTCCAATACATAGTCTTTAAGCGTACCAATCATGCCCATTTTCACACGGTCTTGTGCACTTAACAGCCCATCATCTTCTGGTCGAAATATAGCGCCCTGACGAATAGCTTCACGAATGCGATCGTTATAAGTACCAATTTCAGTACCGGCCATATTGAGCTGGCTGGCTTGCTCGTAACCGCGGTCTATTTTGGTCCAACCCTCGCCATAAAAGTAGTTGTCTTCATCAATAGCTTTAACAGCATCACGAAGGCGTACCATGGTGTCTTTGGTTGCCTGACTCATGATGTCAAAACGGAAAGAGTCGTACTTGTAGTGTTCAGCCCACATAAGCAAGGAGTCTTCCATGAATTTTTCCATCATCACATTACGTGGTTCTGTGTCATCACAGCACGTTTCGCGGACAATCGCCCCACTATCTACCTCATAACGGTGGTAATACCCTGGTACAGCTTTATCTAGAACAGACTTACTGAAAACACCAGATGCGTTGGTATGGTTATAAACCACATCGAGTGCAACACGAAGCCCCATTTCATGAAGCGCTTGGATCATAGCGCGCATTTCTACAATACGTTCAACACCTTCAGCACTTGATGCATAGCTACCTTCAGGCGCATTAAAGTGATGAGGGTCGTACCCCCAATTGAACGTATCTAGATTGCGTAAGTCATTGGTCAACTGCTGAGCTTTACCCGCTTGTGATAACGGGTCGTAAGCGTTGTAAACATCAATTAATAATGTGTCCGCGCTTTCTTCTTCACATACCGCAGCACTGCTATTTAAGCGACAAAGTTTGCCCACTGTATCGTACAAATCAACAGTGTTAGTTGGGTCTTCATCAATAGTTGCGATGTCATTCGCTGGAAGGATATGAAAATAGGTTAGCCCTGCCTCTACCAACTTTTTAAGGTGCTCAACCGGTGCCGTTCCCTCTTCGGTAAAGGCAAGGTATTTCCCACGATTTTCTTCAGAAGTAGACATATCGCGTACGCTGAAATCACGTATGTGACCTTCGTAAATAACCGCGTCTTCATAATTTTCTACCGTAGGAATGGTGTGAGTATCCCACCCCTCAGGTTTTAAATCTTCATCGGCAAGGTTTACAAAGCGTGAGAAACGACCGTTTGTGCTAAGCGACACAGAATATGGGTCTGTTACAAGCAGGGTTTCTACGTTACCTGTAACAGGGTGATATACCGTAACCTCATAGCGATAAAGCTGACGGTCTAGCGACATATCGCTTTCATAGCGCCATACGCCTGATGCGTCATCACGTACCATGTCTATACGCTGACTTAACGTTTTATCATCGTTATAAAGCAAAAGGTCGACATTCGAAGCGGTAGGCGCCCACAGCGCAGCGGTAATACCTTGGTCTGTATAAACCCCGCCAAGTTGTGCCTCGTCGGCATCATCTTCACCCATGGTGTAAAGTGCATCAATTGCGTTTGCCAGTTGAATACCGGTTGCTGCTACAAGGGCACCGTCTGCATCATATCCTCCAACGACCGCTTGTGTCGTCAGTACAGTTTTCGCATCTTCAACCGACCAGTCTCCTTCCCACGCCTGCATCGAAGATAAATGCGGTGCGCGAGCAGATTGCTCTTCGGTAAGTGTTGTACTCATTAGCGCTACTTCATTACCATTGATACCCTCTTCTAGGGTGCTCTGTAAATCTGCCTGAGCTGAATAGTGAAGTTTCACTTCTGATACAGTTTCGGGAACATCCCATAAAATGGTGTTTGCATCTAACCAATGGGCACCAAAGCCTTCTATATCAACCGGCTGTGGCCCAAGCGACATGATCGGGAATTCAAAAATCGTTGGTTCGCCCGAAAGAGTAAAGTTCATTCGCACAAAAGTTTCATCGTCTTGTACTAATGAACCTTGGAAGTCACCGCCCCCTAATTCTTTGCCTGCATCATCAGTACCTTTGTGAATGATGAAGTTATGACAGCTGCCGTAACCTTCTTTAAGATCTAATATCCAATAGGCCCCATAGTTCGGATCGATACCGCTATGAATTCGACCGTTCGCCCAATCCGTGTCTGCGTCAGCATAGGCATCACATTCGTCATTGTTCCAAGTATGTAGTCGCCATCCTTCATAAGCAGCGTCGTTACTAGAATTATCCGCGTCAACCGCAGCGCGATTGTAATATAGTACCGCTTGATTAGATGACGGGGTAAATACAGGCGCAGGTAGACTCGGATCGGCCCCAGCTTCACACGCGTCGTTTGCTTCGTTAGGTACTAACGGCGCGTCACATTGAATAGGAGGCGGCGGCTCGCAGGCCGTTCCTGCTGCATTAGGTACATTGGGCACTTCACAAGTAAGCAAATCGTTTGTGCCTGACTCTACGCCAGAACCGCCGCAACCCGTAAGTGTATAAGCGCCTACTAAAAGTAACGCTGTCCGCACTACTTTCTTTTTAGTAAACATAAAATTCTCCTGAATATTTTCGCTATTTTTGGCAACTAAACGTTTTTGTGCGTCGCCAAATAAATTACCTAAGATGTTGTTTTTCATAGTTGATATGTCATTCCTAGGTAATATTGGGTGCCAAAGTACTGAATAGTGCCGGTTTGCTCTTCTGACGCGAAATAGCTTTTGGTTGGCTCATCCGTTAGATTGTTTACTTGAAACAGAACGCTCCAATTGTCGTTGATTTCGTAAGACGCTTGGTAATCAATAACCAGTTCGTCATCAAAGTTAACAACCTGATCGTTAACCGCTACTTGCTGAGATACGAATGCATCGCGATAGCGACTAGATAGGCGGGTTTCAAACCCTTCGTATTCCCAGAAAACGGTTAATGTTGCTACATTTTCAGAAAGCCCTGGTAAATTAGCGGCATAAACGCCATCGCCAAGGGTGCGTTGAATTTCACTTTCCGTATATGAGTAGCTTGCGCTAACCCCTAAGCCTGACCATAACCCAGGTAGCATGCTGTAAATTTGCGTGTAGGCGACTTCTAGTCCTCTAATGTAGCCACCTTCTGCGTTATTTACCGCAGTGCTATAGCTTCCGTTTTCTGTAGGCACAGTAACAAAGATAGGATCGCCGTTTTCATCCCTTGCAAGTTCAGCTTCTTGCCCTGCAAATTCAGGGGTTAAGTAGACTGGAACGCTTACGTTGTCTGGAATGACTATGCCGTTTGCTTCAAAGTCGTAAGGCTCTATTTCAATGTCTTCTACAAATGACTCAATGTCTTTATAGAAACCCGCTACAACCAGAGCCCCTTCTGTATCTGAGAAGTAATATTCCCATGACACATCGTACTGTGTAGCGTAAAACGGCTCTAAGTACGGGCTATTACGGGCATTACCACTAACCCTTGCTGTTGGGTTTGAAAGCGTGATTTCACCGGAGTCTCTGTCTTGGAACGCAGTAACTGTTTCGATAGTAGTAGACGCATTCGCCGCAAAACGGTTAATTGGCGCTCTCCCCATTACTTTTGCGGCAGCTACTCGAAGCTGAGTATCGTCAGTTAGTTTAAAGTTCAGGTTAATAGAGGGCAGTACATCTGAATACTCGTGGCTGATTAACGCTGGACGATAAAAATTATTGATGAGCCCTACGTCATCTGTAATGTTTTGCGCGCCTGCCGTAGGGTCGCTTACCTCAACCGACGTCCCCGTTTCTAAGTCTTGAATAAGCTGGGTAGCACGCTGCAGTGTAGTTGAGCTCTGTTTGCTTTTAACGTATCTAACACCGATATTACCCGTAACAGGAATACTACCAATTTCAGTGTTGATGTTTGCCATTAAGTAAGCCGAGTTTACGGTTTCAAATACATCACCGCTTTCTTGCAGTGTCCACGCTGCAGCGGGGCCTGTTCCTGGGCCATTGATAACGCCAGCAGCTCCAGGCCCCCATGTTTGAACAGGCTGCGGTCTACCTTCTGGGAACCAAGCATTGAGCGCACTGTTTAAATCGACTGATAAATAGCTTGGGAAATATCCAAAATCACCGCTCCAATCAACTTGTTCAACCATGTCTGACGTTAAACGAAGTGGCGGTTCACTGACTGAAAAGGCACTGTCATTACCGTATTCAAAGACAGAGCGATCGTTGTTGTATTCCCGGTCTGAATAACGATATCCAAATTCAAAACCAGACATGATTGGTACGTCTACGTAATACTGGAAGTCGACACGGTATGCATCTAGCTCATCTTTGTTTTCAAATGGATAGATACCGTACTTGCTCACCATGACCCGGTCTAAATCGGTAAAGGCATCAGTTTGGTTAAAACCAATATCAGGCAGGTTTAAGCCGTTCAGCAAATAAGATATTTGAACGTTTTCATCAAATACTGGGTTCGCAGCTGTCGCATCTTCGCCTACAAGCGACCATAACAAGCCGTTTCTAAAGTCACTTTCAGCACTTGAACGAGATACGTCAAACTGAACTGCTAAATCCGGTGATATTTCCCAGCTAGCATTAACACCTAAGTTAGTAACACTGTCGAAGTCTTGATTGTCGTCGTTTACCAGTTCAACTCGGGTGAAGCTATTGTCTGTGCGAGAAAAAGTACCGCCAACGACGCTGTTGTTTACTACAACCGGGTTAGTAATACCAGCGTTGATACCGCCTAACTTAACGCGAAATCCCCGAGCAAATGCTTCAGAATCAAATTTTGAAATGAAGGCATCAGCTTTTAAGGTGAATGTATCGATAAGCGCCCATTCAAACGCCGCAACGTAGCCATCGCGCGTTTCTTCACCGCCCTTGTGCTGCATCTCAAAACCTTCTGAAATGAGCTCACAGTTTGGACAGTCTGCCGGGCCGTCGGTATCCCCTTCCAGGCCATCAACATCTACCTGACCGTTATAAGCTAAACCGATGAACTGCGTAGAAACGCTTGGCTGGAATAGACGTGCATAACCCAATGATACACCTAGGGTATCGTCTAGAAATTTACCTTGATAAGAAAAGCTTAGTCTATGACCGTATTCTGTAGCATCGCTTATTTCGGATGCTCTATCGTTATACATACCACGCATGTTAGCGCTAAATTTATGTTGCTCTTCAATGGCAAGTGGTGATGCTGTTTTTAGTTCTACCGTACCCGCAATACCGCCTTCAATTAGCGATGCCTTGGGAGATTTATAAACCGCTGCCTCGCTAATAAGCTCAGACGGATATTGGTCAAATTCAATAGCGCGACTTCCGCTGGTGGATACCTGCTCCCTACCGTTTAACGTAGAAAAAACAAAGTCACCTGATAAACCGCGAATATTGATTTGCGCTGCTTGTCCGCCGGTACGCACTGCCGAGATACCCGGCAAGCGGGTCAGAGCATCGGCCATAGATACGTCGGGAAGCCCGCCAAGGTCATCTGCAGATATTTGCTCAGAAACCGTGTCAGAGAAACGTTTTTGGTTTAGTGACTGAATTAAGCTGGTACTGAAACCACGTACTTCGATACGCTCTAAGGTATCTTCATCCGGTCGTTCAACTTCATCTACGGGTGTGTCTGGTGACTCTTGAGCATAGAGCGGCAGCGCACTAAACGCGACCCCACTACTGATCAAGGCCGCCATGATAGTGCTGGGTTTGAATGTTTTCATTGGTGTCCCATCCTTGTTTATTATCGACATTTTTAGGAATACCACACCCAAAAATGCCTCTTATGGTTCAACACCAAATACTACTGGTTTGTATAAAAAGGGAGCAATGCTATGCATACGTATTCATTTACATATGAGAAACATATATTTAATGAATCATGGTTTTTTAGTATTTTAGTTAACATTTTATTATCAGAAATAAAAAAGCAGCCATATGGCTGCTTAATAGAATGCGCGTTTATTTACCTCGCTAATGCGTTAAAAATACGCAAAATAACATAGAAAATCTTCGAGTAACCTACTTCATTGAACGCTTGTACTTCGCAACCATCCCGTTTATGTAATCGTCATGTGAAGGCAATTTAGCAATAGGCTCTCTTTTAAGTTCTAGCAACTTTGTTAACATTTGATTTAATTGTGCATCGGATACGCTATTTACTAAGCCATGGTAATCCTTTGGCATTACACCCTGTCCGTATAAAACTTGAAGCCAAGAACTTTCAAGGAAAAGATCGTTTTGTTCTCTTTGAAGAACACCATTTTCTTTGAAAAGTTCAATCTTATGGGCTAATGAGTCTGGCAGCGTGATGTTGCGCATATCGTTAAAAAAGGCACTGTCCGTTCTTTCATTCACTACATAGTGTAATACCAAAAAATCTCTGATTTGTTCGAATTCGAGTTCTGATTGTTTGTTGTATTCGTCAATTAAGCTCTTTGTCACACCATTGTGCGGAAACAGCTGAATTAAACGCACAATTGCTGATTGAATAAGGTGAATGCTAGTTGATTCTAGAGGCTCTAGAAATCCGCTTGATAGGCCTACCGCCACCACGTTTTTATACCACTGCTTTCGCCTTCTACCAGTTGTAAATTTTATCAGCTTTGGATCGCCAAGTGGTTTAGTATCTAAGTTTGATAATAAAGTGTCACAGGCTTGGTCATCGCTTATATAACGAGAGCTATAAACATGACCGTTACCATTCCTATGTTGTAACGGAATTCGCCACTGCCACCCTGCATCGTGTGCTATAGAGCGCGTGTACGGTGCGGTTTTTTCGTGCCTTTCTGACGGGACAGCCAGCGCACTGTCACAGGGTAATAAGTGGGACCAGTCGTCATAGCCTGCCCCTAAAACACCTTCAATCAACAAGCCTTTAAAACCGGTGCAATCTATAAATAAATCGCCATCAATGACTTCTCCACTTTCCAGGTGCAGCGCTTGTATATATCCGCTGTCATTACAACGTTGTACTCTTGCGATCTTACCCTCTACACGCACTACGCCCATTTGTTCACTTAGCTTTCGCAAATACTGCGCATACAGACTGGCGTCAAAATGGTAGGCAAACGGAAGTTCTAAAACGGGGTCTTTTGCATTAATTTGGGCGAATTTTCCCGCTTCAGCAGCGAGATAATTAAGATCATAATCCCACAAATCGTTCTTTAAACCTTGTTGGCGAGCCTTCACCCAATAGTGATGGAAATGACAAAACGCCATACTTCTGCCAGGAGCTCCGAAGGTGTGGTAGTAACATTCTCCTTTAGTCTTCCAGTTCTCAAAACGAATGGCGAGTTTAACCGTAGCTTTAGTGTCGTGAATAAACTGAGCTTCGTCTATACCCAATACTTGATTTACGAGTCGAATTGGAGGAATGGTTGCTTCTCCAACACCAACCGTACCTATGGCTTCAGATTCCACAAGCGTAATTTCAATAGCCTGGCCAAGCAGCTTCTTCAAAAGTGAAGCAGCTAACCAACCGGCAGTACCGCCTCCTGCTATTACGACGCGGTTTATAGATTTTTTAAGAGGGGTAAGCATAAACGTCTCGAATTTATCAGCTACTATTAACGATTTTTCTTTATACAAAAAAGAAAAGCCACCGTTTGCTTTCTTTTAGCATAAGCTAAAACAAAAAGCAGCAGGTGGCTTTACACACACGAAGTGATTAGAACTTGTAGTTAAAACCTAACAAGTAGTTTGTTCCGTAAGTCTGGAACTGTGTAATTTGGCGTCCGTCAGCAGCAGATGCTTGAATATCGTCCTCGTCAGTCAAGTTCTGTGCTTGAAGCGTTACACGTAAACCTTCTAGGTAATCGATACCAGATTCGCCGAAGTCATAACCAATTTGGGCATCGACAAGCGTTCCACCCTGCTTAGTTGCATCAACTAACGCAAGACTTAAACCACGCTCTTCAGTCAAGTATTGATCACGCTTCGTTGCAGCTAAACGGAACTCGAAACCGTTGCTTTCGTAGAAGAAAGTCATGCTGTAAGACTCTTCTGAAAGGCCTGGAATTCTTGTTTCACTTTGACCTGGCGCTGCATCAACTTCACCGTCCATGAAGGTAGCACTTGCAAATAAGCCAAAACCTTCTAGAGATTCATGTACAAGGTCAAATGGTAGCGAGCCCTGCAATTCGTAGCCACGTACAAAGCCTTCAAAACCGTCTAGCACACTGCCTACTTGACCTTCGAACAACACAGGCGCTTGGCCTTCAGAACCTTGATGAAGATCTGGAATATAGAAGTCAGTAAAGTCAGCAACGAGTGATGTGCTGCGGTGCCAGTTCTTAATATCTTTATAGAAGAAAGACACTGCAACGTAACCCGTATCAGCGAAATAGTTTTCATAAGCCAAATCAAACTGGTTCGCTTCAAGTGGACGAAGCTCCGGGTTACCAGCACTACCACTCCACGGACCGTTTTCAATGTCTGTACTTTCAATTTGGTTATCGTTAAATGAGAAAGTAACCTGTGTATTCGGGCGCATATCGTCCATACGCGGACGAGAAATTACTTTACTTAATCCTAGGCGCACAAACTGACCTTCCGCTACTTCAGCCGATAGATTCAAAGTTGGAAGCACATCTGTGTAGTCAGCACCGCCGCTAATTGGATTAGCAATAGTGTAACCGTCTGTATCTGATGTAGTTGAGAAACCTGTAGACTGCTGGTCTGCGTTTACAACTTGAACACCTACATTACCGCGTACCCAGATATCACCGAACTCCATTTCCAAATCTAATTTGGTGTAAAGCGTAATGAGTTCTTCGTCTACCGTGTAGGTATCACCTAGGCGATCATTTTGAACACGGCTGGCATCACTTTCGATGTAATATCCGCTTTCATATAAGCCTAACGAGTCATACGCTAAAATGCCTTCGATACCGATGAAATCTAGATTTGTTACACCTAATACATCTGGAATTGCTGCATCGCCTGGATATGTAGGAGCCGTTAAATAAGCACCGTTGTTATCTTTAGATTTTGAACGGTCAGAATAAACAACACCTGCCGAAAGACCTGTAACCACACCCCAATCTACATAACCTTTAAGGTCGAAGCGCAATGTATCAAGCTCTTCTTCGAAAACAGGTTGGTTTACGAAGCCGTCTTGACCATCAGACTCTAATAGAGGTGGTGCACCCCATGCTTGTGGGCCGGCTAATGTGATAAGTGCTGGGTCAGTTAAGTCAACTGGCGCAATAGTTGGGTGGTCTGAGAACATAACACCGGTAGAGGTCATTTCCCAACTGCGAGCAGTAAGAGGGCGACCTTCTGTGCCTGCACGACCAACACCTGAGTAACTTTCTACGTCAATGATTTCTTTTTCAACTTTACCTGTAGAGTAATCAACTTCCAGTGTCCAAGAATCATTAATTTGGTACTCTGCGTTAATACCTACAGTGGTTAGATCAGCTTCCTGTCGGCGAGCATCGTTTCTCACAACACTATAGAAACCGTCAGAGTATCCACTGGTAACAAGACCGTCTTCAACACCAGTGATGGTATAAGCACTTGTACCCCACTCTGCACCACCTTCTTCAAGACCACGACGAACGTCGTCTTCAACGAAATCGATGTAAAGCGCATCAAGTTGAATATTTAACTTATCTGTCGGAGCCCACTCAACAACAGCTGCAAAAGAATCACGTTCTAGCATGGCAGAACGTTGGAAAGAGTCATGTCCACCAAGTACAACTGTATCTTCTGGTACTTCTACAGGGTCAAGAGCACGGCGCTCATTGTCAAAATTAATACCGGCATAACCCCAACCGCGGAACTGTTGCTCTTGACGAGGCGATTCCATTGTTGCAACCGTTAATGCTAAACCAATTGTATCGTCTGCGAATTGGTCAACAAAGTTTACAGAGACGCGGTGTCCATCATTATCAAAATCTGGATTCGGAGAATCTTCAGCGTTCTTCTCGAATGTACCGTTTACGGTAAAGGTGCTTTCTGCTGTAAGAGGCTTAACAGTTTGAAGGTCAATTGAGCCACCGATGTTTTGCGTGGTCATGCCCGCTTCCGGTGTTTTGTATACCAGAATGTTTGAAATAATTTCCGTAGGATAAAGGTCAAACTCAACCCCTCGGTTGTCACCCATCCCCAAAAGCTCACGGCCGTTTAAAGACGTTCCAACGTAATTTTCGTTAAAACCACGGACCGAGATACCGCTTGTTCGACCGTTGCGACGCTCACCAGTAACACCTGGTAGACGTGCAATTGATTCTGCAATACTTGTGTCAGGAAGTTTACCGATATCCTCAGCTGAAAGCGCTTCAACAATGGACGTATTATCCATTTTAATTGCTTGAGCACGCTGTAGGCTGCCGCGTATACCGCTTACTTGAATAACTTCTAGATTAGCTTCATCAACAGCATCAGTGTTTGCTTCTTGAGCTAGTGCAGGTGCACTTCCAAATGCCATACCGCCTGAAATAAGCGCAGCTTTAATTAGGTTGGGTTTAAATTGTTTCATAAAACGGGTGTCCCATACGGTTATAGTTGTTGTCTTTTTGTTGTTCTTATGACAAATAAATGACAATACATCTCACGGGGACAATGCTATAGATGCCCTAGGTTTTGCACAATTGCCTGCATACGTATTCAATAAAATTTATGCAACACGGTTTTAACAAGTCACGAATAGTTAGTGATGTAATTTTACAACACATATCAGGCGCAACAGCCGATATGTAAAATTTTTATGAAATTAAGTTTCAGGAAAATTGTGTATCTATGCTCAAAAAAAGACACGCAAGCGGTGTTGATACTGGGTTTGTTAAAGGATAGAAAGGAAATAAAACGCGTATATTTGTAGTTTACAGTAACAGTCAAAGCACTAAAAAACCTTTTTAACAGGTTCGTGTTAATAACCAGGCTAGCTTAAGCAAGAAAGCCTCGTAAAAACGAGGCTTTGTAGAGATAGTAGCTAATAACGGCCCACTAATGTTTAATCAACGCCGAATCCACACTTCTCTACAGCTTGCTTATAAGCTGATGCAAAGTCTTTCCCCATTTGTATAAAACTTTCACTGGTATAGTGCCAAGGGTCATCGCCATATGAGTATGTGTCAGAGTTAGACATGTAAGTAGCGCAATTGTCTGACTCAACAAAAAGCTGCTGCGCTAAATGCACCCTTACTATGTAAGGCATAATATCTCCTTCGCCCATTTCGGAATCGGTGATTTTGCCAATAACAACAGGTAAATCATCAGTTCTTAACGCGGCACGGAATAACTCCATTAAAGAAGTAAGATTATCTAGATATGCATTGGCTGATGCTTCGCTTGCATGGGCATCTGCCTCGCCTTGCATCCAAATAACCCCCATAGGTTTAAGCGTATCTGGTTCGCCATCCCCGTCGATATCAATGAAGGAATAGGCTTTGTTAATCGTTTCTAGAGCGAAGTCGTACTGGTTAAGTCCTTTGCCTTCATTAAAATTGGGGTACCAGTTGCTGTAACCCGTATTAAGCGCCAGTCCAGTGCCGCCTACCGCATACTTTATAATGGCAATTTTTTTATTTGGATACTGTTGCTGTATGGCTTTTGCAAAGGTTAACTCTGCTCCGAATCGCTCAGAAAGCGCATTAGTTTTGCCATCTGATTTGAAGCCTGTACCGTGCCCTGGTTTAAGCGTTCCCCACTGACCTACACCGCCTTTGTCTTGATTATCGAAGACGCCATTACCATGAAAAATCATGACATCTTGTTCTTTTGTTAGGCTACGCGGTAAATCAGAAACGTATCCATAGCCGTCCATATTCGATTGGCCAGCCATGAAGAAGGTCAAATACTCATCGGCTACACTCGAGCAGGAAATCAGTGAAGCTAAACAGACTATTGCGGTGTTTTTCGTAATACAGTTGATCATATAGTTCTTCGCGTATTTTATTGACCCGTTAAGACTACTGGTAAACATAATCATAACAATGTGAATACGATTGCAAGCTTACGAAAACTCAAAAAGTAAATTAGGTTAAAATACTAAAAATAAAAAAGCCCGCTTAAAGCGGGCTTTCAATTCAACTAATAAGCGTTAGCTTACCAACCTGTAGTTTCGCGTAGCGCTTTGCCGATTTCAGCAAGTGAGCGTACTGTTTTAACGCCTGCGTCTTCTAGTGCTTTAAATTTCTCATCAGCAGTACCTTTACCGCCTGCGATGATTGCACCAGCGTGACCCATACGCTTACCTGGAGGAGCAGTAACACCAGCAATGTAAGAAACAACTGGCTTAGTTACGTTCTCTTTAATGAACGCAGCCGCTTCTTCTTCTGCAGTACCACCGATCTCACCGATCATTACGATAGCTTCAGTTTGCGGATCGTCTTGGAACATCTGAAGGATATCGATGAAGTTTGAACCAGGAATTGGGTCACCACCGATACCAACACAAGTAGACTGGCCGAAACCTTCGTCAGTAGTTTGCTTAACCGCTTCGTATGTAAGTGTACCAGAGCGAGAAACAATACCTACTTTACCAGGCTTGTGGATATGACCAGGCATGATACCAATTTTACACTCTCCAGGAGTAATAACACCTGGGCAGTTTGGACCGATCATGCGAACGCCTTTTGCTTCTACATATTCTTTAACGTAAAGCATATCTAGCGTTGGAATACCTTCAGTAATACATACGATTAGCTCGATACCCGCATCTGCAGCTTCAACGATTGAATCTTTACAGAATGGAGCTGGTACGTAGATAACTGTTGCAGTTGCGCCAGTTGCTTCTACCGCTTCGCGTACAGTATTAAATACTGGAAGACCTAGGTGCTCAGTACCGCCTTTACCTGGTGTTACACCACCAACCATTTGCGTACCGTAAGCAATTGCTTGCTCAGAGTGGAAAGTACCCTGACCGCCAGTGAAACCCTGACAAATTACTTTAGTATCTTTATTAATTAATACAGACATTATTTGCCCTCCGCTGCAGCAACTACTTTCTGCGCTGCATCAGTTAGCGATTCAGCAGCAATGATATCAAGACCAGAGTTCGCTAGAACGTCACGGCCAAGCTCTGCATTGGTACCTTCAAGACGTACAACTACTGGTACTTCTACGCCAACTTCTTTAACCGCACCGATAATACCTTCTGCAATCATGTCACAGCGTACGATACCACCGAAGATGTTAACCAATACCGCTTTAACATTGTCATCAGAAAGGATGATTTTAAATGCTTCAGCTACACGCTCTTTAGTCGCGCCGCCACCAACATCTAGGAAGTTAGCTGGCTTGCCACCGTGTAGGTTTACGATGTCCATTGTACCCATTGCAAGGCCAGCACCGTTAACCATACAACCTACGTTACCGTCTAGTGCAACATAGTTAAGTTCCCACTGAGCCGCGTGAGCTTCACGCGCGTCTTCTTGTGAAGGATCTTGCATGTCTTTAAGCTTAGGCTGACGATATAGTGCGTTACCATCGATACCAACTTTTGCGTCAAGGCAGTGTAGGTTACCGTCAGTTTTGATAACTAGCGGGTTAATCTCGATAAGTGCAACATCAAGCTCTTCAAACATCTTAGCTAGGCCAAGGAAGATTTGAGTGAATTGCTTAATTTGAACGCCAGAAAGACCAAGAGCAAACGCCATTTCACGTGCTTGGTAAGGCTGAGGACCTACAATTGGGTCGATTTCAGCTTTAAGGATTTTCTCTGGAGTCTCTTCTGCAACAGTTTCAATCTCAACGCCACCTTCAGTAGATGCCATAAATACAACGCGACGGGTTGTACGGTCAACTACTGCACCAAGGTAAAGCTCGTTAGCGATATCTGTGCAAGATTCAACTAGGATTTTGCTCACAGGCTGACCATTTTCGTCAGTCTGGAAAGTCACCAAATTTTTGCCTAGCCAGTTTTCAGCGAAAGCGCGAATGTCGTCTTTGTTTTTAACTAGCTTTACACCGCCAGCTTTACCGCGACCGCCCGCGTGTACTTGACACTTAACTACCCACTCTTCACCGCCGATGCGGTCAGCGGCTTCTACAGCACCTTGAGCAGTGTCTGCTGCGTATCCTTCAGAAACAGGCAAGCCGTATTCTTTGAATAGCTGCTTACCTTGGTATTCATGCAAATTCATGGTGTTTCTATCCGATTTTTTTATGAGACAAAAGTCGCAAATGCGACTTGATTAGTTTGACTGATATTATAGGGCAAATATCAGCGTTGCGTTAGGTGCTAAGCTAGCATACGCAAGCCTAACACCTAACCACAATTCCGTGAGACGAAAGTCCTATACGTCTAGAAGTAGACGTGTTGGATCTTCAAGCATCTCTTTAACGGTTACCAAGAACCCTACTGATTCTTTACCATCGATAATACGGTGGTCATAAGAAAGCGCTAGGTACATCATTGGTAGAATTTCTACTTTACCATTAACAGCCATTGGGCGGTCTTGGATTTTATGCATACCAAGAATTGCACTTTGTGGCGGGTTAATGATTGGTGTAGACATTAGTGAACCAAACACACCACCGTTGGTAATTGTGAAGTTACCACCTTGTAGCTCAGCCAATGACAATTTACCGTCACGGCCTTTAAGTGCTAGTTCTTTAATTCCTTTTTCAACACCAGCCATGCCTAGTGTATCAGTATCTTTAAGTACTGGAGTCACAAGGCCGCGTGGTGTAGAAACAGCAATAGATACATCGAAGTAGTTGTGATAAACAATGTCATCACCGTCGATAGACGCGTTAACTTCAGGGAAACGCTTAAGAGCTTCAGTTACCGCTTTAACGTAGAAAGACATGAAGCCAAGACGAATACCGTGACGTTTCTCGAAGCTTTCTTGATACTGTTTACGAAGGTCCATAATTGGCTTCATATTTACTTCGTTAAACGTTGTAAGCATTGCCGTTGAGTTCTTCGCTTCAAGAAGGCGATTAGCGATCGTCTTACGAAGACGCGTCATAGGAACACGCTTCTCAGTACGGTTGCCTGTTGGCAGTTCTGCTGGTGCAGACTCGGCAGCAGGTGTAGCCTTAGCAGCGCTATCGCCGCCTTTAAGGTACTTTTCTACGTCTTCTTTTGTGATACGGCCATTTTTACCTGTGCCCTTCACTTTAGCTGCGTCTACGCCTTTTTCAGCAAGTAGACGACGTACAGACGGACTAAGCGCATCGCTGCTGTCATCACTGTCATCGCTTTCGCTAGATGCTGCAGGAGCAGAAGCTCCGCTTGCAGCACCTTCTACAAACTTAGCAATCACTTCTTCAGCGGTTACTGTTGCACCTTCTTCTGCAATGATTTCTGCAAGAGAACCATCAGCTGGCGCTACCACTTCAAGAACAACTTTGTCAGTTTCGATATCAACCAAGTTTTGGTCACGAGAAACAGACTCACCCACGGCTACATGCCATGTAGCGATAGTCGCGTCAGCAACTGATTCAGGAAGAACAGGTACTTTAACATCTGAAGTTTTACCAGATGCAGCCGGAGCTGATTCAGACTTAGACTCTTCTTTAGATTCGCTATCAGCTTTTGGCTCAGAAGCAGCAGCGCCACCCTTCTCTAGTTTAGCAATAACTTGCTCGCCTAAAACTGTTGCACCCTCTTCGTTTAGGATCTCACCAATTGTACCGTCCGCTGGCGCCACAACTTCTAAAACTACTTTATCAGTTTCAATATCAACCAGGTTCTGGTCTCGTTTAACTGCGTCACCGGCCTTTACGTGCCAGGTTGCAATGGTGGCATCGGCAACTGACTCAGGTAGAACCGGAACTTTTATCTCAATTGTCATTACTGTTCCTTATTTAATTGTGAGTGCGTTTTCAACCAGGGCTTTCTGTTGCTGGTTGTGAACGGATACATAACCTACTGCAGGTGACGAGGATGCATCACGACCTGCATATGTTAATTTTGCACCATCTGGAATTGCTTGCCAGAAATGGTGTTGGCTACAGTACCAAGCGCCTTGGTTTTGAGGCTCTTCTTGACACCAAACCCAATCTTTTACGTGGCTGTATTGTGCCACAACTTTAGCGCATTCTTCTTGCGGGAATGGGTAAAGTTGCTCCAAACGAACGATTGCAACGTCTGTTTGCTCATTTTTACGGCGTTGGTCTAACAAATCGTAGTAAACCTTACCTGAACACATAACAACGCGCTTAACGTTCTTAGGATCGATATCGTCTATTTCACCAATTACGTTGTGGAATTTACCTTCTGCTAATTCTTCTAACGAAGATACGGCCATTGGGTGACGTAATAATGACTTAGGCGACATTACGATAAGTGGCTTACGCATAGGGCGCACCACTTGGCGACGAAGCATGTTGTATACCTGAGCTGGTGTTGAAGGTACACACACTTGCCAGTTGTGATCGGCACACATTTGAAGGAAACGCTCTAAACGTGCAGAGCTATGCTCTGGACCTTGACCTTCGTAACCGTGTGGAAGTAAAACGGTAAGACCACACAGACGGCCCCACTTGGCTTCACCTGAACTTAGGAATTGGTCGAATACAACTTGCGCACCGTTGGCGAAGTCACCGAACTGCGCTTCCCAGATTGTTAAGCAGGTAGGCTCTGCAGTGGCATAACCATATTCAAATGCCATTACCGCTTCTTCAGAAAGTACAGAGTCGTAAATTTCAATCTCACCCTGACCTTCGCGAATATGTTGCAAAGGCATGTACGTCGATGCGTCTTTTTGATTGTGCAATACCGCGTGGCGGTGGAAGAAAGTACCACGGCCAGAATCTTGACCTGTAATACGAATGTCTTCACCGGCGTCAACAATTGTGGCATAAGCCAAGTTTTCTGCCATACCCCAATCTAGCTTTTTGTCGCCAGCAACCATGGCTTTACGGTCTTGATAAAGCTTGTTAACACGAGACTGAAGCTTGTGATCTTCAGGAATAGTGGTAATTGATTCACCCAGCTCTTTAAGCTTCTCAACTGGAAGTGCGCCGTCGTATGGTGTATCCCAGTCGTGTCCTAAATACGGAGACCAGTCTACACTGTGCTCAGTCATTGGACGCCACTCTTCAACAACGCATGCACCATGATCTAGCGCTTCGCGGTATTCTTCAAGATAGCGGTCAGCATCACGTTGCTCAATCACGCCTTCAGCAATCAACTGGTCAGCATAAAGCGCACGTGGAACTGGGTGCTTCTTAATTTTTTGGTACATCAACGGCTGCGTGGCATTTGGCTCGTCCGCTTCGTTGTGACCATGACGACGGTAACAAACTAGGTCGATTACTACGTCTTTCTTAAACTTATTACGATATTCAAGCGCTAGCTGTGTAACAAAGGCAACCGCTTCTGGGTCATCAGAGTTCACGTGGAAAATTGGCGCCTGAACCATTTTAGCGATATCAGTACAATACTGAGTAGAGCGAGTATCTTCCGTTTTTGACGTAGTGAAACCAACTTGGTTGTTCACCACTATACGAACGGTACCACCTACTGCAAAGCCGCGCGTTTGCGACATGTTAAAGGTTTCTTGTACCACACCCTGACCGGCAATTGCTGAGTCGCCGTGAATAGTAATAGGAAGCACTGTGTTAGTGTCGTTATCGCGACGCGCAAGACGAGCGCGTACTGATCCCATTACTACGGGATTAACTATTTCTAAGTGAGACGGGTTAAATGCTAGCGCTAAGTGAACATTGCCACCTGGCGTTGCAAAGTCAGAAGAGAAACCCGCGTGATATTTAACGTCACCCGCACCAAGAGAATCATCGTGCTTACCAGAGAATTCATCAAACAGAACTGAAGGGTTTTTACCCAACACATTAACCAGCACGTTTAAACGACCACGGTGAGCCATGCCGATAACCACTTCTTTGGTACCTGCTGTGCCCGCCTTGGTGATAAGACCTTTAAGCATAGGAATCAGAGCGTCACCACCTTCTAATGAGAAACGCTTCGCACCCGGGAATTTAGAGCCTAGGTATTTTTCCATACCATCTGCTGCGGTTAGGCCTTTAAGAATGCCTAATTTTTCATCGCGTGAGATTTCTGGTTTGGCCTGAACTGATTCAATCTTTTGCTGTAACCAACGCTTTTGCTCGGTATCGGTGATGTGCATGTATTCTGCACCGATAGAGCCACAGTATGTGCGATTAAGGGATTTAAACAGCTCACCTAGCGGCATAGACTCTTTACCAATGGCGTAAGAACCTACATTGAATACTGAATCAAAATCTTTCTCGGAAAGACTGTGGTGAGAAAGTTCTAGATCGCGTACACGCTCTTGTTTCCATAAACCAAGCGGGTCTAGGTTTGCGTGCTGATGACCGCGGAAGCGGAATGCGTTGATTAACTGAAGAACTTTAACTTGCCTATCGTCTGAAACATTTGCCGAAGGCACAGACGGGCTAGACATGCGGGCTGTGGGCCCTAACGCAGCAAGTTGCCTAAATTGATTTTTGATAGTTGTATGATTGGTTTCTAACTCTACGCCATCGACCTTGGGGAGGTTATCGAAGATTTGTCGCCAATTTTCAGAGACGCTTTGAGGGTCTTCTAAATAGGTTTCATACAACTCTTCAACATAGGCAGCGTTGGCACCTGCCATGTGCGAGGAATCCCACCACGCTTTCATCACGCTTTCTTGCATTTAATTTGCCTTGCTACGTTTTATAAAATCTAGTTAACAATCAATATGTATTATAAGGTTATTCTCAGCATAACCAAGTGTTATAACAGCGAATATATAAAAAAATAGCCATCCTTTTGGGATGGCTATTTAGAGCATCACTTTCTGTAACTAAAAGAAGTTATCAGAATATAGTACTAAACAGCCCGTTGTAAAAGCATAGACTTAATTTGGCCTATTGCTTTTGTTGGGTTCAAGCCTTTAGGGCATACACTCACACAGTTCATGATACCGTGACAGCGGAATACGCTGAATGCGTCATCAAGGTCGTTAAGACGTTCTTCAGTTGCAGTATCGCGACTATCAATAAGGAAGCGATATGCATGAAGTAGACCCGCAGGACCAATGAACTTGTCTGGGTTCCACCAAAACGATGGGCATGACGTTGAACAACATGCACAAAGAATACACTCGTACAGTCCATCAAGTTTCGCGCGTTCTTCAGGCGACTGTAAGTGCTCGCGCGCTGGCGGCTGCTTGCTATCGTTGATTAAGAACGGCTTAATCTTTTCGTACTGTGTATAGAACTGTGTCATATCAACAACAAGGTCACGTACAACCGGTAGACCTGGAAGTGGACGAACTACTATTTTACCTTTGCCCAGTGCAGATAGAGGAGTAATACATGCTAGGCCATTTTTGCCGTTCATGTTTACACCGTCTGAACCACATACACCTTCACGGCACGAACGACGGAAAGAAAGCGTCGGATCCTGCTCTTTTAGTGCAAGTAGCGCGTCTAGCACCATCATGTCTTGACCTTCCTCTACTTCTAGAGTGTAGTCTTGCATGCGAGGCTTCGCATCTACTTCAGGGTTGTAACGATAAATCGAAAAAGTTAATTGCATGATCGTTGCCTCTCTTAATATGAACGCACTTTAGGCGGGAATGCTTCCCTAAGCTTAGGCGCCATATTCACTTCACGTTTAAGCATTTTATCAGTGTTCGGATCGTAGATGCTGTGGCATAACCAGTTGTCATCATCACGTTCCGGGAAGTCGAAGCGGCTATGAGCACCACGGCTTTCCGTTCTGAAGTTCGCTGCTACTGCTGTGCTGTACGCAGTTTCCATTAGGTTATCAAGCTCTAAACATTCAATACGTTGAGTGTTGAAGTCTGAACTCTTGTCGTCAAGGCGTGCATGCTTAAGACGCTCGCGAATTTCGCTAAGCTCTTTAAGACCTTCCGCCATGGCTTCACCTTCACGGAATACTGAGAAGTTAAGCTGCATGCATTCTTGCAAGTCTTTCTTAATTTGAACAGGGTCTTCGCCCTTTCCTTTCTCTGAATTTTCCCAACGGTTGAAACGTGTCATTGAGGCTTCAAGATCAGACTCAGACGCGTCGCGTGTTGGTGCCATTTCAGATAATGTCTTACCAAGATGTAAGCCAGTCGCACGACCAAATACAACAAGGTCAAGTAGTGAGTTACCGCCAAGGCGGTTTGCGCCGTGTACCGATACACATGCAATTTCACCACATGCGAATAGACCGTTAACTACCTTATCATTACCGTTTTCATCAACAGTTAGACATTGGCCATCAACGTTGGTAGGAATACCACCCATCATATAGTGACAAGTAGGAATTACTGGGATCGGCTCTTTAACTGGGTCAACGTGTGCAAATGTACGCGATAATTCAAGAATACCTGGTAGACGAGATTCAAGAACGTCTTTACCAAGGTGGTCAAGCTTAAGCTTAATGTGAGTACCCCACGGGCCTTCACAACCGCGTCCTTCACGAATTTCCGTCATCATTGAACGTGCAACAACGTCACGACCCGCTAGGTCTTTCGCGTTAGGTGCATAACGTTCCATGAAGCGTTCGCCGTCTTTATTTAGAAGGTAACCACCTTCACCACGACAACCTTCTGTTACCAATGTACCTGCGCCAGCAATACCCGTTGGGTGGAACTGCCACATCTCCATATCCTGAACCGCTACACCTGCGCGTAGCGCCATACCAACACCGTCACCGGTATTGATGTGCGCGTTTGTCGTTGAAGCGTAGATACGACCGGCACCACCAGTTGCAAGAACAACTGCGCGCGACTTAAAGTAAACTACTTCGCCAGTTTCAATGTCGATTGCTGTACAACCTACAACGTCACCGTCTTGGTTTTTCACTAGATCTAGTGCGTACCACTCAGAGAATACTTTGGTTTTGTTCTTTACGTTTTGTTGATAAAGAAGGTGAAGTAGTGCGTGACCTGTACGGTCCGCCGCAGCTGCCGTACGAGCGCCCTGCTCGCCACCAAAGTTTCTTGACTGACCGCCGAATGGACGCTGGTAGATTTTACCATTCTCGAAACGAGAGAAAGGTAGACCCATATTCTCCATTTCGATAATAGCTTCTGGACCAGTTTTACACATGTACTCGATGGCGTCTTGGTCACCAATATAATCTGACCCCTTTACGGTGTCATACATGTGCCATTCCCAGTTGTCTTCATGTGAATTACCTAGTGCTACGGTAATACCACCCTGTGCAGACACAGTATGAGAACGGGTTGGAAATACTTTAGACAACAGCGCGCATGATTTACCAGATTCTGAAATCTGTAGTGCTGCGCGCATACCTGCACCGCCTGCACCAATTACAACTGCATCAAACTCGTGAACGGGTAAACTCATTTTACACTCCCCACAGTACAAATAGGCCAACAGCTACATAGCCGAACGCGATGATATTTAGAATATATTGTAGTCCTGCGCGCAGACCTGTTGCTTTAACATAGTCTGTTAGCACCTGCCATAGGCCGATGCGCACGTGGATCATCACTGCTACTAGTGCTGCCAATGTGAAAACTTTCATAGCTAGGCCAGAGAATAACCCTCGCCATTCGACAAATGTCAGGTTATCGGTAGTTATAAAGAACCACGCCATGAAAACCGAGTACGCGAAAATAATTGCTGCTGTAGCGCGAAGTGAAACGTAATCTTGTACGCCGTCACGCTTAATGCTTGCTTGGTTGGTTACCATAATGCAACTCCCAATACTACGGTCAGTACAACCCAAAGTGCGATTACTGCTTTAGCACTTGTGTTGCCCGACTCTAATTCTTCCCAGTGACCTAAATCCATAACAACGTGTCTTAGGCCGCCTAGAATGTGATACGTCAGCGCTGAGGCTGTGCCAATTGCGACAAATTTTCCAAGGAAACCGTCCATGATTGCTTGAACGTTCGCGAAACCTTCAGGCGAATGAACAGAAACTGCCCATGCCCAAATAACAAAAAGAAGCGCGAAGAACATTGCAACACCGGTTACACGGTGGAGAATTGACGAAATAGCAGAGGGCGGAAATTTAATAGTATTGAGTTCTAAATTTACTGGTCTTTGCTTTTTCACAATGTATGCCTGTTTAATCCGTAGGGGATAATGAATTTCTTACCTTTATTATGTCCTGAGTAAGTGAATTCGATTTTTAACCTGTTAATTGCCTCATCCAATGAGTTGTTAACAATTTGTGAATTATTCTTTAATGCCTGTAACAGAATAAATATTCTGTTTCCGAAGCACCGCTGAGTATATCCAGCGTAGTATATAATTACAATTTTTTGTGCCGTAGTAAGACTTTAGTCGCTATAAACACTTTTGTGATAATTATTTTGCTAAAAAAGAGATCAAAATTGTACGCAACTCGTTATTACAAGTGCAATTACAGTAGTTCTGAGTTTATCAGTAGCGAAATAGAATAACTATGCATATCAACAAGAAATTAAGCACTTTTAATCTGTAAGCGTAATTATTCTGCATCAAAAGGTTACTTTTTAAACGAAGCTGTTAATATATTTATGAATCGGTGGTTTACCTTTAACAAAAAGCCATTGATAATTGCACTGTATCGGGCAAAGTGATTTACCAATGAGTTAATTGAACGTTACTTAATTGCTAGCATTTTTTTAAGCAATTCAGAATATTTATTGTTCAAATATGCAATTAAATTGACTTGGTGGTGCATAATAAAGTACAAATACGCCCACTTTTCCCACCGAAGCGGATATTTTCGTCCGTTTTCGCTGCAAACAGAACCATTCTGAGGAGAGCATTTTATGGCAGATCAGAAAGCCATTCTTAAAGCCGGCGGTAAGGAAATCGAGCTTCCTATCTTGTCTGGCACTGAAGGACAAGATGTAATCGATGTCCGTACGTTAGGCCAACACGGTTATTTCACGTACGACCCAGGTTTTATGGCGACAGGATCTTGCGAGTCTTCAATTACCTACATTGATGGCGCTCAAGGTGTGTTATTACACCGCGGTTTCCCTATTGAAGAATTAGCGCGTGACGCAGACTACTTAGAAGTTTGTCACATGCTTCTTCACGGTGATGCACCAACAAAAGAACAGTACGAAGAATTCAAAGAGACGATTACTCGTCACACCATGGTACATGAACAAATTAACATGTTCTTCCACGGTTTCCGCAACGACGCGCACCCTATGGCTATGCTATGCGGTACCGTTGGCGCTATGTCTTCGTTCTATCACAGTGATTTAGACGTTTCTAATGAAGAGCAGCGCATTCGCAGCGCACACCGTCTAATCGCTAAGATGCCAACGCTTGTTGCTATGTGCTACAAGTACAACATCGGTCAACCATTCGTTTACCCACGTAATGACCTTAGCTACGCAGCTAACTTCCTGAACATGATGTTTTCTGTTCCTGCAGAAGAGTATCAAATCAGCCCAGCTGTTGAGCGCGCGATGGACCGTATCTTTACTCTTCATGCTGACCACGAGCAAAATGCTTCAACGTCTACCGTTCGTCTTGCTGGTTCATCTGGTGCAAACCCATATGCATGTATTGCTGCAGGTGTTGCATCACTTTGGGGCCCTGCTCACGGCGGCGCCAACGAAGCGTGTCTGAACATGCTTGAAGAAATCGGTACTGTAGACCGCATTCCAGAGTTTATTGCTCGTGCAAAAGACAAGAGCGACCCGTTCCGTCTTATGGGCTTTGGTCACCGCGTTTACAAAAACCACGACCCTCGTGCCACAGTAATGCGTGAAAGCTGCCACGAAGTACTAAGCGAACTTAACGTTAAAGATCCACTACTTGAAGTAGCAATGGAACTTGAAAAAATTGCGTTGAGCGACCCGTACTTCGCAGAGAAGAAATTGTTCCCTAACGTAGATTTCTACTCAGGTATCGTTCTTAAGGCAATTGGTATTCCTACCAACATGTTTACGTGTATCTTCGCTCTGTCTCGTACAGTAGGCTGGATTTCACACTGGCATGAAATGATGAGCGACCCTAAACAGAAGATCGGTCGTCCTCGTCAGCTTTACACTGGCCACAGCCAGCGTAAGTACACGCCGATTAAGTAATTATTCAGGTAACACTGAACTAAGTATTACGCTTAATAGTAAAAATAGCGCCTTCATGGCGCTATTTTTGTTTATACAACTATCGTCAAGGAACATCCATGCCCTATTCTGCGGTTTTTTTAGGTATCGCCGGTCTTATTCCTTTTCTAGCAATGCCACTAGCCTATCAGCTTAATTTGTTATCACTAACGCAAAGTGCTGTTTACTTTGTGCAGTACTCAGCTGTGTTGTTATCTTTCTTTGGAGGTATTCATTGGTGGGACGCAGTAAGTAACCAACGCTATGGCAAGCAAATGCTTATCGCAATGTTGCCAACAATTGTAGGGTGGCTGTGTTTAGTATTCTCACATGATGTAAAAGCTTTTGGCGTATTGTCACTTAGCTACGTTGCAATATTAATCTATGACAAGTTCACGCTAAGCCTTCCTAAAGAGCAGATTGTCAGTTATATCAGTTTGCGTATGGGCTTGACTAGCGTTGTGGTTATCTGTCACGCCTGGATGATTTATTTACTGGTATAGGTACCGTATAGATGTCGCATGTGTGCTCGGAAACGGCCAATTTACCGTTACGCATAACCAGCAAATGAAACCTTTAAGCCACTGATAGTATTATCAATTCCACCAATTTCTTCACAAGTAAAAAAGGCGATAATAATGAAGCATTATTATCGCCTTAGTTCTTTTACCTTACAGTATTTTCAGAAGCGCAAGGTAATTATTCAGCGCGTATAAGTGAAAGTAACTCTTCTGTTTTTTGTTCCATCAGCGCGATGTCGCCTTTGCTTTCAACATTCAATCGGATAACTGGTTCAGTGTTCGATTTACGCAAGTTGAAGCGCCATGTATCGAATTCTAATCCTAATCCGTCAGTTGTGTCGATAACGGTCGCGAGAGGTTGATACTTACTGGTTACACGTTCAAGTGCCGCGTCAGCATCTTTAAGTTTACTGTTAATTTCGCCTGATGATGGGAACGCCTGAATACGTTCTTTTACCATACTTGCGAGCGTTTGTTTTTTCACACATACCAATTCAGCAATTAATAACCAAGGGATCATGCCCGAGTCACAGTAGGCAAAATCTCTAAAGTAGTGATGCGCGCTCATTTCTCCGCCGTAAACGGCGTCTTCTTTACGCATACGTTCTTTAATAAACGCATGGCCTGTTTTAGATTTAATCGGTGTACCGCCTGCATTCGCTACGATATCTTCTGTGTTCCAGTACACGCGTGGGTCATAAATGATTTTGCTGTCGGCATTTTTCTCGATAAAAGCTTCAGCAAGCAAGCCAACAATGTAATAACCTTCAATAAATTCACCGTCTGCATCAAACAAGAAGCAGCGGTCGAAGTCACCATCCCATGCAATACCGAAATCAGCACCTGATGATTTAACCGCGTCAGCTGTGTCTGCACGATTTTCAGGTAAAAGAGGGTTTGGTATACCATTTGGAAAAGTGCCATCTGCGTTGTGATGTACTTTAATGAATTCAATCGGTACACCCTGCACTTTCATTTCTTTCTCAATTGCGTCAAGTGCAGGCCCAGCCGCACCGTTACCGGCATTAACCACTACCTTTAAAGGCGTAAAATTACTCAGATTGACATAAGATAGCATGTGCGAAACATAGTCCGTCATGCACGATTTCACAGTGTATTTATCGCTTTGTGAAAGCTTTACTTCATCTACATGAGCAGTACCGTTGAAAAACGCATCAGCGTCAATCTTAACGCCATTCGTATAATGCCCTAACCTCTCAAAGCTGTCCTCTAACGCTTCTGCTTTTTCTTTAATCGCGTTAAGGCCTGTGTCTCCGCTGATAGGCACAGAGCCTGCTTTCACCAGTTTCATACCGTTATAGTTGATAGGGTTGTGACTAGCAGTTACTTCAATACCACCGTCAACGCCAAGATGTTTGGTAGCAAAGTAAATTTCTTCGGTTCCTGCCATGCCAATGTCGGTAACAGTAGCTCCAGCATCGATAAGACCTGCGCTTAACGCAAGTTTCAGCGGAGTAGAAGTAAGACGTACATCGCTGCCAACAACAACAGTCTTTGCTGCAAGCTCTTGCGCAAAAGCATAACCAATTCGGTAAGCTACCTCTTCAGTTAACTGTGAATTCAATTCGCCACGGATATCGTACGCTTTAAAGCAGGTAATTGGGGTCGCCATTTGGATAGAAATTCCCTGTGTTTTAACTATTTATGATTACATTACCGCCTCTTACGACCTAAAGGGGCATACCGCCCTTTATATTTATCGCAAAAGAGAAGAAAACATGTATTTAACGATACTGGTATTAAATCATTAGGAAGAGTGAAATACTATTTCAATTTGAATAACACAGCGTTTGCCTATCACCTTGTTAATCAGTGAACCTAAAGCGAAAGTTCAAAGTGGGTACTGTTATACAGAACACCTTGATGCTGATACTTGCGATAAAAACATAGTGTAGGATTAAAGCCACTTTTTATAAGTACTTTTTCAGAAGCAGGATTGTTATCCATGACTTCAGCACAAAGCGTTGTGATGCCCATGCTTTTGGCCTCATCTATCAAAAATAAAACGCAGCGAGAAGCTATGCCCTTACCGCATTCTTTTTCGGCAACTCTATAGCCAATTTCCGCCCTGTTGCCTTGTCTATTTTTGATATTAGCACGGGCTACGACCTGGTTGTTTCGCTGCCTGTCAACAAGCACATAGCCCCATGCTCTTTTCTGTTGTTTTAAGTAGCGAAACTCACTAACGTGATTGCCAACACCATCTATTGAATAAAACGCCGCCTCTCTTGGTGCTATAGACATTTCAAAATAGCGTTTATTAATACGCTCAAATTCTAAAAGTGTTAGCACGTGTTTTTCGGCGACGCTTTCAAAATGCATTGGCAGTGCTACTCCTTGCTGAACCTAATGAAGAGGAATTGATTAAAAGCCCAGTCTAATCACAGTCCACATAGATAATTACCCATAGTCGAATCAAAACAGGCAAACCTTTTATCTACTTTGCTAATGAACCGCTTTGGTAATCGTTAAATGCCTGAACAATTTCCTGCTGAGTGTTCATTACAAAAGGTCCATATTGGACCACAGGCTCTTCAATAGGTTTACCTGAGACCACTATAAACTTACAACCCGTATCAGCGGATACAGATAGCTGCTTGCCACTTTGTGACAAAACACCCAGCTCTCCCTGCGACACAATTGTTTCTTTGCTAAGTTCGTCGCTATTAATGACCACGATTCCCTCATACACATAAATAAAGGCAGCTTCATCCGAACCCAGTGCAATTTCCGAACTCCCGCTTCGTAGTGCAACGTCTAAAAAAGTAGGAGCAACCGCCGTTGTTTTCACAGGCCCTTTCACACCGTCAATTTCACCCGCTAACACTTTGATTACTGCATCTTGAATGTGTACTGTCGGAACACTATCTGGCTGTATGTCTTGATAGTTCGGCGTTGACATTTTCTCTTCGGCCGGAAGATTCACCCACAGCTGAAAGCCTTGTAACAAGCCCTCCTCCTGCTCAGGCATTTCTTCATGTATTATGCCTCGACCCGCATTCATCCATTGAATGCCACCAGCATCAATAACTCCCTCATTGCCTACAGAGTCTTTATGGCGCATTTTTCCTGCAAGCATATAAGTAACTGTCTGAAAACCACGGTGAGGATGTGGTGGAAAACCAGCAATGTATTCACCTGGATTATCTGAACCAAAAAAATCCAACATTAAAAAGGGATCGAGGCGAGGTAGATCAGGTTGTCCGATAATACGAGTAAGCGACACCCCCGCGCCATCACTTGTTGGCATACCTGTAACCACTTTCTCTATCGATTTTAGTTCACTCACTTCCACTGACATAATGTGTATCTACCTTTAATCTTAGCCTTCACTATCTTTTACGAGCTTCACGTTTAGCTTTTTGTATTACCGATCTTGGGTGCTTCAACGTCCCATTTTATCGCGACCGTGAGGCGACATAAGATCTTGCTCTGGCCCGACGGGGATTACCTGGGTTGGATTTATCATAGTGTGGCTGTAGTAATAGTGCCTTTTGATATGATCGAAGTTCACTGTTTCTGCAACACCCGGTACTTGATAAAGCTCTTTCATATACCCGTAAATATTTGGATAGTCCGCAATCTGCTTTTTGTTGCATTTAAAATGCCCATGATAAACAGCGTCAAAGCGAATGAGCGTAGTAAATAAACGCCAGTCAGCTTCTGTAATTTGATTGCCAACTAAGTAACGCTGTTTACTCAACCTTTCCTCAACCCTGTCAAGCGAGTCAAACAATGCAGTAACTGCCTCTTCATAGGCCTCTTGCGTTGTAGCAAATCCAGCTTTGTACACGCCATTATTTATGTCGTGATATACCATGTTATTGATGGTATCGATTTCTTCGCGTAACGCTTCTGGGTAATAATCGTCGTCATTATTAGTAAGTGAGTTAAACCCACTATTAAAAATACGAATAATCTCCGCAGATTCGTTATTCACGATGGTTTCGGTTTGTTTATCCCAAAGGATTGGAACAGTGACACGAGTGGTTATCTCAGGTTCTGCCTTAGTATAAATTTGATGCGCATAATCAAAGTTATAAAGCTTATCTCCCGTTGATCCTGGATAATCTTTAAACTCCCAGCCTTGATCAAGCATCTCAGGGTGTACCACCGAAACATCAATATGCGCCTCCAATCCCTTTAACTTTCTAAATATGAGCGCTCTGTGTGCCCAAGGACAAGCTAACGAAACATAAAGGTGATAGCGGTCTGACTCAGCTGGGAAAGTTGCTTCGCCGCTTTTGTTAATTGTGTCACGAAACTTAGATGCTTGACGTTCGAATTTGCCACCGCTTTTACTGGTGTCATACCATTTATCTTGCCACTTCCCATCAACGAGTAAGCCCATACGCGCTCCCTTTTTAATATATCACTAAACAGTGGTTTCATTTAAACATGTAATGGGTAGAACGTATGTTGCTTAAAATCGGATTTATTATTCGAAAAAACTGGAGTGTATTGATCTTTAGTGTTCACTTTTGAGATGATGCGCGCCCTGCTAGCGTGTTTGTACGTTTTAACGTTAGCACACGCCTTTGTTAGTTTATTTTTTAAGTGAAGTGAAACATGTCTGATGATCCACGTTTAGGCGGTATTGTGCGTTTGTATGGCGCACAGCAAACTAATAATTTAGCCAACAGTCATGTGGCTGTAGTCGGCATTGGCGGTGTGGGAAGTTGGACTGCAGAAGCACTAGCTCGTTCGGGCATTGGCACTATAACCCTTATTGATTTAGACGATGTTTGCGTAACTAATACAAATCGTCAAATTCACGCGCTTTCCAATACCATAGGAGAAGCAAAGGTCGACGCCATTGCATCGAGAATTCACTTGATAAATCCTGCTTGCAAAGTGAATTGTATTGAGGATTTTGTCACTCCAGAAAATACGGCCACGCTTTTAACCAAAGAAATGCACGCTGTAGTCGATGCCACTGACAGTATTCGCGCTAAAGCGGCGATGATAGCTCACTGTAAACGCAACAAAATTCCCATTGTTACGGTTGGCGGTGCGGGCGGTCAGATAGACCCAACTCAAGTCACTAAAGGCGATTTAGCTAAAACAACACAAGACCCCCTAGCAGCTAAGCTACGCAGTGAGCTTAGACGTAACTATAATTTTAGTAAAAACCCAAAACGCCGCTTCGGGGTCGAATGTATTTATTCTACAGAGCAATTGCGCTATCCACAGCCAGACGGTTCGGTTTGCTACAATAAGTCTGCGATGGAAGGCGGTACACGACTAGACTGTGCAGGCGGGTTTGGTGCTGTAGTAACGGTAACCGCCACATTTGGTATGTTCGCTGCTGCAAGTGTAATTAATAGATTAACTGGACAAAAATAGACTTTGGCCGATAACTTGCGCACAATAGTCAAAAACTTATAACACCTTGTCTTAACGACTTTTTAAGCGTTAGCGTGTTATAACAAAAGTATCGGTGAGAAGGAGAACAACATGTCACCTGATGAACTCAATAAATTAATGGCAGATTGCGCGAAGGACGCTGTGGTAACAGCAGCTGATGAGTTCGATATTGTACTCGACCACTCACCCGCTAGCGTAGCACTGGTGGACGACATTTTACTTAGTTTCGTAGATAAATATCACGATTTAGCGTTAGAAGATGAAGCTGTCTTCACTATTTGCAATATCTTCGGCGCTTATGTCGGCGAAATTTTAAAAGCACAGTTAGATGGCGAGTGGGTTTACGATCAGTCTAATCCAAAAACGCCAGCCGTATTTTTGAAGGTTGGTGAAAATACCTACGCATTAGCAGGTATTTGCTATGAACGGCTGGTCAATGACAGTCAAATAAGCGTTAATTCTTATTATGAACAAGCGCTGGGCAATCACTTAGGTAGTCACTAAATGTCTATCGGCCTTGTAGTTAATCAACTTCCAGTATAATTAAGTTGCACGGCTGCTGGCTCTCTCGGATGACGCTTCTCTCGGTTAACGCATCTTTCGGTATTAGCTCTGGGGAACCATACTTTCAGGGATTGGGCGTCTCCCAATCCTCTACCATCCACTTCAAGTGGCGACTCTTGGAAATAGCATATAAAGCTATGCTGTAAAAAACGATTTTCACGCCCGTAATAGTTTCAAACCCCCAGTGATGGTGCATTGTGTAATATAGCTGAACGCTTAAGAGTGCCAGTACACCCAACTGAGCCAGTGGTATAACCCATTTTCGCCAAGCTAAATACTCTTTTTTCCACAAACGTTCACGCTGACTAACTAAAACCAAAGCCATTAACACGGGTAAACTGGCTGCTAGCCCTAAACCCAAGCTTTCTTTTTGCGGGTAAAAAAATGCGAGTAGTTCACTGGTTTGAGTACGAGAAGCTAGAGAAAATATAAACGCTAACCAATCTATGCAAAGAAGAATAAGCACGCTATAGAGCCAACGTGGCGGTAGTATTCTCCCTGACTCATCATAAAAAGCTAGCGGTAATTTGAGCATATTTTCACTTCTATGTTTGCAACTTTGAATCTTCAGAACACCATAAGTCCTGATGTTATTTATCTCTAAGAAGTGACTAAAGTGGGGGTAGACAACGCTTTTTTAAACCTTCTTGTTGTTGCTTTAACCGTATAATCTGTCGCTTTTAATTTTCATACCCCCCAAAAACGTTTTCCGACGCGCTACTCTAAGTATGCGCTAACAACTTATATCGTTAACGCTAAACATATATACTGCGTCTACGCGGGTTTTCCTGTATAATCCGCGGCCATTTTAAGCTCAGTCATTTTCCAGGTGATATTTTAGATGACAGTAGAAACGTTTAATCCAAACAAAGTAGTAAATAAAACCACCACGCTAGAAACGCCAGTGAAGGTATTAAGTGAAGACAAACCTTCGCAGCAAAGCAATGGCAGCAGAATTGGTTTTGTTAGCTTAGGTTGCCCTAAGAACTTAGTTGATTCTGAGCGTATTCTTACTCAACTTCGCACCGAGGGTTATGACGTCGTCCCTACCTATAACGATGCTGATCTCGTTATCGTTAATACGTGTGGCTTCATTGATGCGGCAGTTGAAGAGTCGCTAGATACCATCGGTGAAGCACTTAAAGAAAACGGTAAAGTTATCGTGACTGGCTGCCTAGGTGTTAAAGAGGACGAAATTAGAGAGCTTCACCCGAACGTGTTAGCGATTACCGGCCCTCATGCCTACGAAACGGTAGTGGAACAAGTACACGATCATCTTCCAAAACCACAGCACAACCCGTTTGAAGACCTCATTCCTGACCATGGTGTAAAATTAACGCCGCGTCACTATGCGTACCTGAAAATTTCAGAAGGATGTAACCACCGTTGCACGTTCTGCATTATCCCTTCTATGCGTGGCGACCTTGTCAGCCGCCCAGTGGGCAACGTGCTTGATGAAGCCAAGCGTCTAAAAGAAGCGGGCGTGAAAGAATTATTGGTTATTTCACAAGATACAAGCGCTTATGGTGTTGATGTTAAGCACAGAACGGGGTTCTGGAACGGCATGCCTGTTAAAGCACACATGCAGCAACTGTGTGAAAAGCTTGGTGAAATGGGTATTTGGGTCCGTTTACACTATGTATACCCCTACCCACACGTTGATGACCTAATACCGCTAATGAACGAAGGAAAAATTCTTCCATACTTGGATATTCCCTTCCAACACGCCAATAAACGCATCCTCAAATTAATGAAGCGTCCAGGCAGTGCCGAACGCGTTCTTGAACGTGTTAAGAAATGGCGCGAGCAGTGCCCATCGCTTGTCATTCGTTCCACATTTATTGTTGGCTTTCCGGGCGAAACAGAAGAAGAGTTTGAAGAACTATTGGATTTCCTTCGTGAGGCCCAGCTTGATCGCGTTGGCGCATTTGCATATTCACCCGTTGAAGGAGCAAGAGCAAACGACCTGCCTGACCCAGTACCAGAAGATATAAAACAAGCGCGCCTTGCGCGCTTTATGGAAGTACAGGGTGAGATAAGCCAAGCTCGTTTACAAGCTAGAATCGGTAACGAATATCAAGTTGTTATTGACAGTGTCGATGCAGAAGGAGCAGTTGGTCGTACTTACGCAGATGCGCCAGAAGTTGACGGCCTGGTTCACTTAAACGGTGTTTATGACGTAAAACCGGGCGATCGTGTATGGGCTGAAGTTATTCACGCTAACGAACACGACGTGTGGGCTGTACTGTCTGAAGATCAAGATGAAGAAGACGAAGGCACTGATTCCGTGCTGTAACTTCCGGTTCAAAAGCGGTCTCTACTAACAACTCATTTATTCGTTACTTCTGTTACCCTATCGGCTAATTGCCAGTCGATAGGGTTTTATGTATAAAGCGGCTTATACACAATTAAATAAGTAACACAATCAACGCCATCTTCTGTGGTACGTAAATAAAATATGGCAACGTTCCCCTACTCCAAATCGAAACATGTATCTCACTACATCTTGTCGTTTAGGATATTACTCATTTTGACCAGTGTGTTCAGTCCTAGTGCACTTGCCAACACAGAGTGTAAAGCTTTACGAACCGCGGGAGCACAGCAGTGGTTTCCTTACGCCTTTAACGAGTTTGATGGAAAATTAAAAGCCACGGGGATAGCGTTTGACGTTTTAACGCTATTATCGCAGGATTTGGGCGTCACACTAAAAATAGAAACCGGATTACCATGGAAACGCATTGAATCTAAACTCGACGCGGGTGAACTTGATATTCTGGCGGGAAACTATTGGAACGAAGCCCGAAGTCGAAAGTGGCTTATCACCGCATCATTCGCAACAGATGAGGTATACCTTGTGCTCTCGCCCTCATTGGTGCAAACACGAGGTACTGAAATTTCGCTTAACGCACTAACGCAATATATTGGTGTAATGCCACGAGGTATAAGCTTAGGTGAAAAGTTTGATAGCATTAGGTCAAACTTGAAAATTATCGAAGTTAAAGATCACGACAAGATGTATGAAATGATACGTCGTCATCGTGCTGACTACGCTGTTTCACCACAAAGCGCAGCACTAAGCCACTTGAACGCACCAGAGAACGATGGCATGCAATTGAGTCAGTCGGCTATATCATCAAACAATGTACATTTTGCTATCTCTGCCAAATCAAAATGTGCGTCGCTATTCCCAGAGTTTAATGATGCCCTTAGCGCTCGTTTGAAGGACGGGTCTATTGAACAGATTATTAACACATATAATTTAACGCGGTAGCAATCTACGACTCAATACAAAAACATAGTTGAAAGGTAAAATAGAAAAATTAAAGGCTAAGATAAAAGAGCGCTTAGTTATAAGCACTCTTTTATTTTAATTCGTTTACGTTTAAGTTCGTGGGAAGCTAGCAATGAGCTTACCAAGGCAATACTTCACCATTTGAATGTATAAAGCGACCGGCGTTAGATACATTTAGCTCATCTATTCTTTGCGACAAACGTTCGGCGCACGTATCAGCGTCGATATCCCCTGCTCCATTTACCATTTCAGTCTGCACGAATCCAGGGTGGAAGATACCTACGGCAATTCCTTGAGGCTTTAAGTCATTGGCCATAGAAACACCCGCTGCATTTAGCGCAGCTTTAGACATTCGATAGCCGTAATAACCGCCTGAACCATTGTCAGCCATTGACCCCATGCGACTGGTGATTAACGCAATTTTACTGTACTGCGCCATTGCAGGCAGCAGTGTTTGAGTAACAAGAAGTGGGCCCATCGCATTAACGCGAAACTGGTAGTCGATAGTGTTTGGGTCCCAGTCATCAAGACTTTCACGTCCAAGTACACCAGCATTGTTGATGAGCAAATCAATGTTGATATCCATTAAAGGAGCAAGTTTTTCAGCCAATGTCTCAGGCTGAGATACATCCACACCTTTGATAATGGTCACACCTGCACTGTTTAACTCATCACAGCTATTACGACATGTGGCATAAACCTTTGCGCCACGTGCTTTATATTGCTTGGTAAGCGCAAGGCCTATGCCTCTATTGCCACCGGTAATTACTACGTTCATAACGGTTCCCTTGTTACAATGTGTATGCTTTAAAAAGGTTTCATTAACCTTTCACAAGAACTGGCTGATTCGTTAGGGTTTATCGCTCAATACTAATAAGTCCTAAGCCCTATTTCTGCACTCATTTCTCGTTATTTTATAGTCTTCAAAAGCCGTTCTAGATCTTCTGGTGTATCAATTCCAACCGGAGGTGGCGCTATCGCAACTTCACAGTGAATTTTATCGCCATACCATATAGCACGTAGCTGTTCTAATGACTCTATCTGTTCGAGCGAACTAGGTGCATACGCCACATATTGCTTAATGTATTGAGCGCGGTAGGCATAAATACCTATGTGGCGTTTGTACAGCGACGTGTTTGCAGATTGTGGGTTCGCCATCATATGATCCCGTTCAAAGGGAATGGGAGAACGCGAGAAGTAGATTGACTCTCCCTTTTCATTCACCAATACCTTTACGATATTTGGATTAAATACGTCTTCAACACTTTCGATTGGCGTAGACAGTGTAGCCATTTGACACTGAGGCGCATTAGCAAGGTTGTCGGCAACCTGTCTGATATTTTCTGCAGGTATAAAGGGTTCGTCACCCTGTACATTCACCACGATAGTAGCGCTGTCAATGCCTTCTTTTTCGACAACCTCAGCAATACGCTCTGTTCCCGATTGATGATTAACTGACGTCATACAGACTTTGGCAAAACCAGCCACTACGTTTTGAATGCGCTCATCGTCGGTTGCCACTATGATGGTATCGGCGCCAGCCTCCTTAGCACGCTCGACGACGTGTTGAATCATTGGTTTACCGCCTATTAACGCTAAAGGTTTGCCTGGAAAACGGCTTGAGCCATACCGAGCGGGTATCACAACTGTAAATGACATAACTTTTATTTGCCCCTACTTACCACTTAACTAAACGTTTTATTAGCGCGTTGCGTCTACTTCGTCTAACGACAATGCAGTTGCTTTACTTTCGATAAGTACAGGGATGCCATCTTTAATATCAAAAGCCAACCTGTCGAATCGGCAAATTAACTGAGTGCTGTCTTCACTAAGTACTAATTTTCCCTTACACACTGGGCAAGCCAAAACTTCTAAAAGCTTCTTATCAAAGGCCATTGTTATTATTCCTGTCCGTTTTGGTGAATCTTTAAACCTGCTTTGGCAAGTTTTACGTTTACTAAATTAAAAAAATCTGGCGCCAAATGAGCAGTAACGGGTAAAAACCAGCAATCGTCGTGGGCGAAGGATGCCGCTTTTACCGCATCTTTTTCCGTCATTAACACTCTGCCATTGGGTATATCTGAAGGCGTTATAGCATGATGATCAGCCAATGGAGTGGCAGAAGAAAGTTGAATACCCATTTCTCTAAGTTGAGAAAAAAAGCGCTGGGGAGAACCGATACCAGCAATTGCGCTGCACGGCACTTTTTTAATCTCTTCAAGCGTTGTGGTTTTCACTCTGTTAGCCACAGAGGTAAAATCCCCTGCGACTAACGTCATCAAATATTGAGGCGCTACGGCATTATTGAATGTTGGCATTGAACGGCTATTATGGATTACCGCATCAACGGTATTTAAACGCCATTGCCCTTCACGTAGTGGCCCCATTGGTAACAAAAAGCCGCTTCCCACTTTTCTGTCATCCATTACCACAACTTCAACATCGCGATGAAGCGCGTAATGCTGAAGGCCATCATCACAGATAATTAAATCACATTGCAACTCGTCACCTAAGTAAGCGGCTCCGCGCGCACGCACTGGGTCGATAACTACATCACACTGGCTTCTTATAGCTAATAAGCGGGGCTCGTCGCCTACTTCAGAAGCATCATCCTCGCCGTTAACTAATCGAGGATAAAACGGTGACTTAGCGCCATACCCGCGACTTAAAATACCAACCTTTGCGCCTTGTTTTTGATAGTAATCGGCTAGCGCCAATACGACCGGAGTTTTACCGTTTCCACCTACCGAAATATTGCCAACTACAATAACAGGCGCACTCGCTTTGTAAGCTTTTTTAAGGCCTACCTTGAATAATAAACGTCGAAGTGCTGAGACAAAGTAAAACAACAGCGCAAGCGGTGAGAGAAGCCACACTAATGGATGGCCATAATACCATTTATCGTGCTTGGTTTTACTTTGCAATTGACTCACTTAGCCTCACCAAATTGCAGTGCGTGCAGCTGTGCGTAATGACCGCCTTTTTCAAGTAACTCATTGTGTTTGCCTTTCTCTAGAATGCGGCCTTGCTCAACCACCATAATGCAGTCTGCATTTTCGATGGTAGACAACCGGTGCGCCACAACAATACTGGTACAACGTTTTTGCAGCGTTTCCAGCGCATCTTGAATTAAGCGCTCAGACTCAGTATCAAGGGCAGAAGTCGCTTCGTCCAAAATCAAAATGGGTGCTTCGGCAAGGATGGCCCGAGCAATAGCAATACGCTGTCGCTGACCACCCGATAGCATTAGGCCATTTTCACCGATGACCGTATCTAAACCATCAGGTAGATTCGATAAGAACTCTTCAACATGCGCCATCTTAGCGGCATTCTCAATGTCTTTTCGAGATACATTCTCGCGCGCGCCATAGGCGATATTATTTGCAATAGAATCGTTAAATAGCGTCACATTTTGTGAAACGACAGCAAACTGAGCTCGCAGGTTTTTCAAATCAACGTCGTTAAGCGGCTTGCCGTCTAGACGTATTTCACCTTCTTGCGGTACGTAAAAGCGCGTGAGTAACGATGAGATGGTCGATTTACCACTTCCCGAACGCCCTACCAAAGCAATCGACTGCCCTGGGTTAGCGGTAAAGCTCACATTAGATAACGCGGGCGTCTGTTTTCCTGGATAAGAGAACGTAACGTCGTCGAATTCAATTTTTCCTATTGCGCGCTCTACTTTGGTTTTCCCTTTATCTTCTTCGTCTGCCTCATCGAGAATTTCAAAAATACTGGCGCAGGCTGCCATACCTTTTTGGAATTGGTTGTTAATGGTAGTGAGCTGTTTTAGAGGCTTCAGCAGCATTACCATGCAAAATACGACGTTGATAAATACACCAGCAGTTAGCTTTTCTAGCATGCCCGGCGTACTGGCTATAAACAGAACAACAGCAAGCGCTATTGATGCAATAACCTGAATTGACGATACGCTTAATATAGAGGTCACATGAAGCTTCATCGACTGCTGGCGATTGTGATTATTTTTCTGTTTAAAGCGCTTCTGCTCTATTTCTTGGCCGCCAAACATGATCACAACTTTGTGACCTTTTACCGCCTGCTCTACTGACGACGTAAGGTTGCCCATTGATTTTTGTATGCTTTTACTAACGATGCGAAAACGTTTACTGACAATAGATACAACCACCGCAACGATTGGGCCAATCAAAAGAAAAATAAGTGAAAGCTGCCATGAGTAATAGAACATAACACATAGCAAACCAATAACCAGCGCGCCTTCTCTGACAAGCGTTAACAAAGCTTTACCAGAAGCGTTAGCTACTTGCTCAGTATCATAAGTGACCTTACTTATAAGCCCGCCAACTGCATGATTATCGTGAAATGACACGGGTAAATGGATGTATTTATCGAACAGCTGTTGGCGCATGCGCATAACAACTTGGGCACCAATCCAGTTTAATGTATAGCTGCCTAAGAAATTAAACACGCCGCGCAATAGGAACAATGGAACTATGGCGTACGCAGCCATCCGAAGATAATCTTTATCGTTATTACCTAGGGACTCATCAATCATTGGCTGTAGCTGTGAAAATACAAAAGTATCTACCGCGGAATAACCAATCATACCGATAATGGCAAACACAAAAGGCACTTTGTACGCTTTCAGATACTGTAAAAAGCGCTTAATTTGATAATCCGAGTTGTCGGCTTGTTGCATGTAGTTTTTTTAACCTGTTTAAAACGTTAACGAAAACGCGTTAAGAGTATTGTACTCGTTCTCACTCTAATTCACTAATATAGAGGCAAAATTGGTTAGTCTGCCAACTAACTGAACAATGTGTGGTCACTTCACTATAATACCAACCCTCATAGGTAATTGCCCTACCAGAAGGCGCTGGCAAGGTTTCTAGCAAAGCGTGGGAATGCAGGAATGGCTTTTTACTATTTACAGGGTGTTGAAGTACCAGCTTTTGAGGTGCCGGCTTTTGAAGTGCTAGTTATTGATGAGCTAGGGTTGTGCTTCTAAATGTCGCGGGTTAATGCCTCTCAAATACCAGCGCTTATGCAAAGTATATCGCTGGGTATCTATGTGATAACTGCCCTGGGTAAACGTTGCCCTAGCATAGCCGTGGTAACTGGTTAAATACTGCTTTACTTTATGATACTTGTATCGCCTAGCCACTTCACTTGCTGGAAACTGCCAGCGATTCTCGAAACCTTGGGTAAAGATCACAGCCCTTGGTGCAACATGCTCTATAAAGACATCAGTAGATGAGGTCTTACTACCGTGATGGGGCGCAATAAGAATATCAGCACTTAAATTTGAAAAGCTTGGTATTAACGCGCTTTCTTTTGCTGAAATCTCTTGTATTTCACGTGTGATCAGGGCGTACTCGCTCGCCTTTTCAATATCACCGGGTATAAGAACGCTGCCAGACTGACCAGAAACTTTAACCACACAGGACATGGCATTATTGTCTTGCTTATTGCCCTTTGGCGGCCATAAAAATTCGACGGTCAAATTCTGCCAATAAACACGCTTGCCTCTCTCGCATCCCGCGGTAGGCGAATGAAAGCTGGCGTGTGCTGCCAAACTATGAAGTTTAACCGCAGATAAACCTCCCGCGTGGTCGTTATCACTATGTGTATGAATAACAACATCGATGCTTGAAACATGTGTACCTTCCAGAAATGGAAGCAGGTGTGCGGTCGCGGTGCGAGCAATACCCTCAAACTGAGCACCAGAATCAATAATGATTGCTCTACTCCCTCTTGTAATAGCGATCGCGCTAGCTTGGCCAGCATCAAAAACGTGAAGGGTCCAAGGCTCCTCATTAACGGGTGACCATTTTTGAATGAAACTAAAAAAAGGTATGGACAAAATTAGGATACATACTTTTTTGTAGCGCCATGCAGGCAACAGAAAAATAACAACAGCAGCAAGCAAACAGAGCGTAGCGCCATTACCCTGGTGAACATCAACTGCACTTAATGAAAAGCCACTAAGCAGGTTTAGAAATGACAATAAATACCCCAAACAGGTATCACTTGTTTGAAATAGTGCGCTTGCCAATTCTTGGACTGTGCCGAAATGAATAAAATGAAGCAGCAATAGAGAGAGTAAACAAACGGGCAGCAACAAAGTTATAACGGGTAAGGCAATCAAGTTTGCTATTAGCGCAATAATACTTGCACTATCAAACCAGATGAGTGTTAGCGGCATCATTATAAGCGTTAGCGCTATTTGCAGCTTTATTAGCGACACATACCAAGGTGAGCGCTGTAGCCCCCATGTGGTCACTAAAAACCAAATACACACCACTGCACCTACGCTTAAGTAAAAGCTTGCACTTAACATAGAAAGCGGGAAAAGCAGCAAACTTAACGCCAGCATAGCTAACGCAATATTTATTGGCCTCCATGCATTACGTGAAAGCGACAATACGCAGCCAATAGCTACAAGAACCCAGGCTCGCACAACGGGCAAGGCACTTCCGCTTAACAGCGCATAAAAAAAACAAATAACTACAAGCAAGCAAAGCACTATGGTTCTAATCGGCGCTTTAACAGTTAATAACTTTAAACGTCGATTAGTTTTGCTCTCTCGATTTACTGTCTTTAATTCTAGGCTTGTTATGCTGGCTAAGAAGTAATGCACACTACCGAATATATCGACAACGTGTCTAAGTATGAAAATTATCGGGTTAAAAGCTAACAAGCATACCCCGGCAATAAGTGATAAGTGCATACCGGATATACTAAATATGTGCCCGGTACCTGTGCGTTGTAACAGCGCCCAGTTGTCTTTTGTAAACCCAGTCTTATCGCCAAGCAGTAGCGCCCGCCACCAATTGAGGTTATTGAGATTCTGCGCTTCTAGCATTGTCGAAAGGTCATAGCGCAACGAATGCTCATGCGTGGTTTTATCGTGCTCTATAGATTTAATATATCCAGTGACATGAATAAACTGACTAACCAGCTGCTGCTGGCGGCTTGCTCCAACGGGATTGGCCGTACCGTATGCAGGCTTAAGTTTAACAACCGCTGTAAACGTGTCGCCATTGTGCAAACATTTAAGTCCGACAGACTTTTCTGACGCTTGCGATGTGACGTGCTGCTTTACATCATCTAAACCACGTTGTGAGCGTTGCACTCGCTCAACATTGTCACTTAAATACTTGTATTGCTTGTGAGCAAGGCGAGCTCTAAAGTTGAAAGCGTAAGATAAAACAGCATTCAGGGGTTTTGGCACTGCGCCATCATCTAAAAATGTTGCGACGCTCTCGCCATTTACCGACGTAATGCTTACTACATAATGAAAAGCGGCCTCTGAGTTATTACTTTTATTAGAAACACATCCCTGCGATAAAACTCGCCCCGATATTGTGACATCTTGTTGAATTTTACCCTTGGGCAGTTGCCAAGCGTAGTAAAAATGCCCTACACTCGCCACCCACAGTACGCCGAGTATTAAGCCGCTCACTGCACAACATAGCTGTACATCAAAAATGGTCTTATTGGACCTAGGTTTTTTTAAAGAAAACAGTAAGATGACAACAATAGCTATCACCAATATGGCAATCATCAATGCCATGGTGTGGGTACTTGGAAGTTTTTGCCATAAAACCGCACTTATTGCGCCAACGCAAAAACAGCTTAGGCAAATTGTGATACGATTGACCATGTTTTCACGTAGCAATTGACAGTGAGTAAACGTTGCTAGTGCAAAACCGTGCTGCGCAATCCCGTTTGCTGTTATTTTTTCTGTCTTTTTTGATTTTATTTTCGAGATGCATTGATATTTATGCCTAAGAAATTTATTCGACGTTTTTTGCCAGATCACCAAAGCATTAAGCAAAACAAAGCGTTAAAAATATTTGGTAGCGTATTGCACGAACCTAATTTATGGCACCTGAACCGTCGCTCTGCATCTGGCGCGTTTGGCATAGGCTTGTTTTTTGCCTTTTGGCCTGTGCCGTTTCAAATGTGGCTTTCTGCAGGTTTAGCTATCCCTTTTCGAGCAAACCTTCCCTTGTCTGTCGCAACAGTCTGGGTAACAAATCCATTTACCATTCCCCCTATATTTTATGGGGCTTACAAAGTGGGTACTACTGTACTTGGGACCAAACCTGAGCATTTTGAATTCCAGTTTAGCTGGCAGTGGGTGGTAGAAAGCATTAACACCATAGGGCCCGCTTTTTTGGTTGGTTGTGGTATTTGCTCTGTGGTTTTCGGATTGGCAGGTTACTTTTCCTTAAACTGGGTATGGCGCTTTCAAGTGAAAAAAGCGTGGGAAAGACGCAGACAAATGCGTAATCAGACGGCTCAATAACAAAACCCCGTAGAGCAAATTTCAGCAAGAGTAAATAGCAGCATTTGCTTTCGATAAGACATAAAAAACGCCACATCTCATTGTGGCGTTTTTTTTGGTTTTTATCGGAAGTGAGACTTAAGAGTTCCTGTGTTTTGCACTTGAACTGCGTTAGGCCGAGGCTCACTATCTAAGGGGCTTCTGCCTAACTGCATTCTTAGCGTTTAGTGCACAGGTCTATTTTTCATGCTCAGCGAGGAAGGCAACCAACGCAGCTTCATCCCACACGTCTACATCAAGCTCTTGTGCCTTGGTTAATTTAGACCCTGCCTTCTCACCTGCAACTAGGAAGTCAGTGTTCTTACTCACTGATCCCGCCACCTTAGCACCAAGTAACTGTAGCCGCGCTTTAGCATCTGAACGCCCCATTTCACTAAGCGTACCGGTTATAACGCAGGTTTTACCTTCGAGAGGCAAGTTACCCGAATCAGGCTTTTCAATGGCGGGCCAATTGATTCCTTCATTTAGAAGTGCGTCAATCACATCGGTGTTATGCGACTCGTTAAAGAAGTTGAATATATGGGTAGCTACCACCTCGCCCACATCCTGCACTTCTACTAAAGCTTCTAATGAAGCTTCACGAATCGCTTCTAAGGTTTCAAAATGCGCAGCTAAGTTTGCCGCTGTCGCTTCACCTACTTCACGGATCCCCAATGCGTATAGGAATTTGGCAAGGGTGGTCTGTTTTGATGCTTCTAAAGATGCCAAAAGCTTGCTTGCAGACTTCTCAGCCATACGCTCTAAGCCAATAACGTCACCTAAAGCCAGGGTAAAGAAATCTGCGGGGCTGTGCACAAGATCAGCATCTACTAATTGATCAACAAGCTTATCGCCCAGACCATCTATATCAAACGCTTTGCGCGAGGCAAAATGTTTGAGCGCCTGTTTGCGTTGCGCTGCACAAATTAACCCACCAGTACAGCGAGCGACTGCTTCATCCTCAAGCTTTTCAACCTGCGAGTCACACACAGGGCACTGGCTTGGGAAACTAATGTCAGTTTCACTACCCGTGCGATTTGCTTCAACCACAGAAACTACCTGAGGAATAACATCACCGGCGCGACGAATAACAACAGTGTCGCCAACTTTAACGCCCAATCGGGAGATTTCATCCTGATTATGTAGTGTGGCATTTGATACGGTTACGCCACCTACAAAAACAGGCTCTAAGCGCGCTACCGGTGTAATTGCCCCAGTTCTGCCTACTTGAAACTCAACGTCCACCAGTTTGGTTACTTCCTCTTGCGCAGGAAATTTCTGTGCAATCGCCCAACGCGGTGCTCGGGCTACAAAACCAAGGGTGTTTTGCAATTCAATGCGGTCTACCTTAAAGACGACGCCATCAATGTCATATGGCAAGTTGTCGCGCTTTTCCAGGATATGATTGTAGTAATTTAAACAACCCTTACCGCCTTCTGCTGTGTCGATATCTGGACATAGTGGCAGCCCCCATTTACCCAATTGTGCAAGTCGCGCACTGTGGGTTGAAGGTAAATCAAAGCTTTCTGGTTGTACTACGCCTAGTGAATAAGCATAAAACATCAGTGGGCGTTTAGCGGTGATTTTCGAGTCTAACTGACGCAAACTTCCGGCTGCGGCATTGCGCGGATTGGCAAAGACCTTACCGCCCGTTTCTTTTTGATGTTCGTTTAATTTTGCAAAGCCATCTCGCGGCATAAACACTTCACCACGAACCTCGACGCGGTCTGGATAGTGATCGCCGCGAAGGGTTAAAGGTACATTTGAAATAGTACGCACGTTAGCAGTGATGTTTTCGCCTACCTGACCATCGCCCCGCGTTGCAGCGCGAACTAATTCACCGTTTTCGTACAAAATACTCACGGCTAAACCATCTAACTTAGGCTCACAGCTAAAGTCCAAAGTAGCAGTATCTTTAAGCCTGTCTTTTAAGCGCTTCTCAAATGCCAATAGAGACTCTTCATCGAAAGCGTTATCTAGCGACAGCATAGGCACGTCGTGTGTAACTTGCTCAAATGCAGAAAGCGCAGCACCTCCCACCTTTTGACTTGGTGAATTTGGACTATGTAACTCAGGATATTGTTTTTCAAGCGCTATTAGCGCCTGCATATCTCTATCATAAACGGCATCGGGAACCGAAGGGTCGTCTAGTACATAGTACTGGTAATTGTATTCATTTAACGTGTTGCGAAGTTGAGCAACTTGTTGCTTTGCTTGTTCTAAAGAGTCTGACATGGAGTTGTTTTCACGCCGTATAAATAATTAAAAGTTTTACAATTTGTTGCTTAGGTTACTTAACCCAAACGACCTTTTGTTTCAAATGAGACATTAAACCGCCGTTTTTTTGGTCGGCTAGTATAATTTGCAGCCTCGCTGTAGCGCTATTTAATAGAAAAGGACCTGGGTATGAGCCAAGTCCTTTCTATTACGATAACATGTACGCTATCACGCAAGCACGTACAAAGCGTGCGATATAAACAGTTGAATAGCTTGCGTTAGCTGCGAGCAATCATACGCTTGCGTTCAAATTCACGAATTTTTTCAACGTATTGCTGTAAGCCCTGTTTAGTTAACACACTTCGACGACCATCTAAAACCTGAGCACCAAACTCGTCCGCTAGCTTACGCGCCGCGTTGTGCATCATATTGAATACTTGATGAGGGTCGCCTTCAATGGGCAATATCATAAACAAAGATACACCTTGGGTCTCAAAATTTTCCAGATTATCAATATCAAAAACACCAGGTTTAAACATATTGGCTAGGCTAAATAATACAGGCCCTTTGCCATTGGAATTTACGTGACGATGGAAGATATCCTGGTCGCCAAACTTAAACCCTAGTGTAAGCAACATAGGTAAAAGCGCAGCACCAGAAATAGCCTCACCTTCAGGTGCTCTTACGTTTAACACCAATACTTCGGGTTCAACGCTAGATGACTTTGCTGGCTCAGATGAGCTAGTTGCAGTGTCGCTGTGTGTATCATTTGCACTAAAGCTCTCTTCACCAAATTCCGGGTTACCCCGCTCGCTGGTGTCGAAGTCGATGCGCATTTGGTCATCGCCAAAATTAGGCTCTTCCCGCTTCTTGATCGGTGTTTTGCTTCGCTTATTACGTGTAAAACGTCGCGGCTGTTCATTTTCTTCCTGGCTATTCCGTAATGAAGATGAATCTTCTTGAGCGTCTAAGCTAAAGTCAGCCACTTCTCGCTCGTTTTTAGCCGGTGCTTGAACCGGTGCTGGTTCTTCTTCAAGCGTAGGGTCTACATAAAACTTTTGCGCAGGACGAACGGGTGCTGCTGGCGCCTGTGCGGGTTGTGCCGTGGTTTGATTATCAGAGTAACCGTTGTCTGAGCCATTCGAGTTGTTCGGCGCTGAATAAGACACCTCTTGTGCATTTTCTTCGCGCTGTGTTTGTGGCGCTGACTGAGCTTCATCGTCGCCTTCTCGAAGCAAGAAACCAGGAGGCTCAGGGAAGGCAGCAACGTTGTCATCGCTTTTACTTGTTGCGGTATCAATCGAGCGAGCCTGCCCTTTCATGTGTGGCTTGGGGTTCGTTACCACTGAACCATACAGCTTGGGCGCTTCTTGAGCGTCTTCTTTTTCGCGCTCTTTTCCATCCTGTTTTTCGGCTGGCGACATCGACGAATTATCATTGCTACTGGCATTAGCGTGTTCTTCGCCAGCATCGTCTTTCTGGCTATGAATGTCACTCGAAGAGGCATATTGAGAAGAGTGATTGCTCTCATCGTTACTGAATTTTTGAGCGTCGCTGCCGTTATCTGGGTTATTCACCGAGTCATCATACGACATGCTAGAAGCTGCATTTTCTGCTGCGCTGCTCTCATCTGCTCTATTAGGTGAGTTTTGCGAATTGCTAACCACTCGAACCGCACCAATGCCAAGTTCATCAAAACCTTCCTGTGGTTCGGATTCTAATTCGCCATCATCCTCCTGCCATTGACGGGGCTCTAAGCGCTCTTTTTCCGAAGGCTTACCGTTTTTACGAATTTTCCAAATACCGTGGGCAAGCACAGCAATGATAAAAACCGTGCCTCCAAGGAGTAAAAATAGACGTAATTGATCTTCCATTTAATTTCTTTCGCCCTTTGTTATGCTTCTGCGAAGGCTACAGCTTCGTCAACGTCTACCGCTACCATACGTGAAACTCCAGGTTCCGCCATAGTAACACCGGTTAAGTGACTAGCCATTTCCATCGCTATTTTATTGTGGGTGATATAAATAAACTGCACTGTTTGTGACATTTCTGACACTAAGTTACAAAAGCGCCCTACATTTGCATCATCCAATGGTGCATCTACTTCATCCAGCAAGCAAAATGGTGCCGGATTCAATCTGAAAATAGCAAACACCAATGATAAAGCGGTTAATGCTTTTTCTCCACCGCTTAAGAGGTGAATCGTACTATTTTTCTTACCAGGGGGACGAGCCATTATCGTTACCCCTGTCTCTAGTAAGTCGTCATCGGTAAGCGCAAGGTATGCTGACCCACCGCCGAAGACTTTAGGAAATAACATTTTAAGGTCTTCGTTAACCTGCTCAAAAGTGTTTGAAAAGCGCGTGCGTGTCTCTTTATCAATTTTTCGAATAGCGGACTGCAGAGCTTCCAACGCATCGGTAAGGTCGTTGTGCTGTGTATCCAAATGAGACTTTCTCTGTGACTGGGTCTCATATTCTTCAACCGCAGCTAAATTTACCGCTCCTAAACGCTGAAGGTTGGCTTGCGTTTTTTCAAGGTCTTCTTGCCAACGCTTTTCTTCAGCCTCATCTGGTAAGGTTTCTAAAATGCTTTTTAGTGATTGCTGTGTTTCGTCAAGCTGTTCTAGGATCGTATTTGCGCGTACCCGATACCCTTCAATATCAATGTTTAGTTTATCGATATTTGTCTGTCGGGTTTGTATGTCTTTACCTAGAGCCTGATGCCCTTTTTCGGCTTCTCGCAACCACTGTTCAATATCTTCAAGGCTGCGCTGCTTAGCGCTTTTTAGTTGCTCTAACTCAGCCTTATTCTCTAGCAGAGACTGAAGCTCTGCTTCCTGAATTTCTTCCGGAGACGTAAGATGCGCTAGCTCTTTTTGCAATCTTTCTTTGCTTTTTATGTATTCTTCACGCTGCTCAAGGTTACGCGTAACCTGCTGTCTATATAAGTTTTGATGATTTTCAAATTGCTGCTTTTTTAATGCAAGCTCATGATTTTGCGACGTTAATGAATCAACTGAGGCGCGTAATTCTGATGTGGTTCGCTCATTTTCCTCACGTTTCGCATTAACTTCATCAATATGCACTTCGTATTCAAGAATGTGCGCTTCTAGAAGTTCTAACTTTTCAGAAAGTTGCGCCAACTGCTCTTCTTCTTTGGCAAGCATTAACTCTTGTTTTGCCAATTCATCATTAAGTTTGGCGCTGCGAGTAGATTGCTGCTCTTGCTGCATTTCAAGTAAAGAAAGCTTGTTTTTAATCTGAGCCCGTTGATTTTCTTTTTCAGCTAAGGCGTTTTGAGCTGTATGCTTTCGAGCTTCGCATGCTTCAAAAGCTTGCTTCGCTTCCTCAATGGAATGCTCAACTTCTTCAATGAGACTTTCAATAGCTTCAATATTATCTGTAAGCGATTTAATTTTGTTAGCACGCTGTAAAGCACCGTCATTCACCTCACCCGGTTTAACGACCCAATGGGAGCTGGCCCATAAACCTGAGGGTGAGATTGCGCTAGTAAAGCCTTTAACATCGCTTTTCATTTCGCTATCAGTTAAGCGTTCCACCTTATTTGCAAGATCTTCATCGTCTTCACAAAGGTAAATATCATCAAAAAATGCGGGAACCTGTGCCGGTGAAGTGTTTCTACCGCCAAGCTCGGTTAATAAAGCATGGGCTAAAGAGCCGGCTTTTGCCGAACTTACGAACAGGCTTTCGGTGTACACCTTTACGCCTGTGGGCAGACGCGCTTTGTTTTTCAAAAGCTCTTGTATGACGTAGTTTTTCGCAACTAAAGGGTCTCTAGCGTGCTGTAATATAGCTTCGATACAGGGTGCAAGCTTTTGGCTTGAGCTAATTTGTTGCCAAAGCTTTTCTATACCCTCTAATAGCGTATCTTCAAAGTTAGAAGCGTCTTTCTGAAGTGCTTCTAATGCAGATTTGGTGGATTGGGCGGTTTGCAGCTGACCCTGCGCCTCACGATGTCTCGCTTCAATAGTTTGCACTTCAGCATGCTGTTTTTGCTGTTTCTCGCTAGCCGTTTGAACCGCTTGTTTACCTTCATCAATATCAAAATCTAGCTCGTTTGCTTGCTCTTCTAACAATGCTATTTGATCTGAGTAGTCTTCGTCATCGAGCTGTTTTAGCTCGTCTTGCAGTTCGCTAATACGCTGGGATGTGCGAAGCTGCATGCTCATTGTGGACTGAATTTGACTATGACACTGTTGCACGTCTTGTCGAAGCTGGTTGTACGTCTGCTCTTGCTCACGAGCTTTTGCGTTAAACTCTCTTAGCGACTGCTCTACGTCTTCAAAACGCGCTTTTGCATGTTCCAGCTCAGCTTCTTTCAGTACAAGCTCTGGTTCAATGTTTTCAAGCGCCTCGTTTGACACAGCAAGTGCTTCCTGCGCTTCATCAATAGAGTGGTTTAGCAACTCATGCTGTTCGTTTATCCGCGTTAACTCTTGCTCTATTTGCCCTTTTCGCTGTTTCGCATGCAGAGCGTTTTGCTCTAATCGCGTGATTGCATTGCTTGTGGTGAATAACTGCTGCTGCAGATCATCAATGACTTGCTTGGTCTCAACTTGCTTAGTTTTATACGACTCAAGCCCGGCTTCATCACCTTGTAACCTAGCATTCAAATCGTCGACTTCTATTTGCAGTGTTTGCTGCTGCTTTTGCAGCGATTCAATATGTTCGCTATTTTTAAGAAATCTAATTGCCGCAAGCTGACCCTTCAACTCTCTGGCCTGTGCGCGCAATGTTTTATAGCGGGTTGCAGCGGCAGCTTGTCGCTGTAATTTTTCCAACTGCTTGCCAAGTTCATCGCGCACATCGTTTAAACGTTCCAGGTTGTCTTGCGTGTGCCTGATGCGATTTTCTGTTTCTCTGCGACGCTCTTTGTACTTTGATATACCCGCAGCTTCTTCAATAAACACGCGCAGCTCTTGTGGCTTAGATTCAATAAGCCGTGAGATCATACCTTGTTCGATAATGGCGTAAGAGCGTGGTCCTAGCCCTGTTCCTAAAAACAGATCGGTAACGTCTCGTCTACGACATTTGGTACCGTTGAGGAAGTAAGTTGACGTAGCATCTCGAGTTACTAATCGTTTAACCGACAGCTCGTTGTAGTTAGCAAATTCGCCTGCGATCCGCCCTGCACTGTTATCGAAAACAAGTTCAACGCTACATTGCCCCACGGGTTTTCGTGAAGATGAACCGTTGAAGATCACGTCTGTCATCGCATCGCCGCGTAGGTTCTTCGCTGAACTTTCACCTAATACCCAGCGAACAGCATCAATAACATTGGATTTACCACAGCCGTTCGGCCCAACAATGGCAGTCATTTCCCCGGGAAATGGAATAGTAGTCGGCTCAACAAAGGACTTGAAGCCCGCAAGCTTTATCTTCTTAAGCCTCACGCATCATCCCTCTGATATACAGAGTTGCCGGACGAAATCGTCATAGCTTCAGCCCAATACCCCTTGATGGGATGCTGAATTAGCGGGTGATATGGAAATGATGTAATCACACAGAAGATTCTTTTGTTATTATGTTTCGACTCTACCAAAACTAACAGCTTGTAACAATTACCATTTCGGCGAGTTAGGCACAGAACGCACCAAGGGCGTATGATAGAGTAAATAGTTAATAAACAAAGCGTTTAAAATAACGCGAAGGAGTATGAATGAGTTCAGGTGGTGTACATTATTTCTTTGAAGGCTTTTCGCTTATAAAGACGAAAGGGCTAAAGCGTTTCGTGTTTGTGCCCCTCACTATAAACCTTGTTCTGTTTTCCGTTGCTTTTTATTTCCTGTTCGGCCAAATAGAAATGGGCATAGCCTATGTTATCGACCTTGTACCAGAATGGTTAGGCTGGATAAAAACGGCCATCAGTTTCTTCTTATGGCCTTTAGCGGTAATTAGCGTGTTACTCATTTTCGCACTTATATTTGGCACCTTGGCCAACTGGATTGCCGCGCCTTTCAACGGCGTGTTATCAGAAAAGGTTGAGCGCCATTTAACGGGCCAAGACTTGGGTGATGAAGGCGTTATGTCGTTGGTAAAAGACATTCCGCGCACTGTAGGCCGTGAATTGACTAAACTCATTTGGTATTTACCTCGCGCCATCGGTTTTTTATTGCTGTTCTTTTTCCTACCTATTATCGGTCAAGTGCTTTGGTTCTTATTTAACGCTTGGATGATGGCTATCCAGTATTGTGACTACCCTTATGATAACCACAAGGTAGATTTCACTCGAATGCGCTTGCACCTGGGCGAACACAAAGGAAAAGCAATGACCTTTGGTATGATGGTCAACGTGTTCTCGCTCATTCCCGTGGTGAACTTTATTGTTATGCCAGTAGCAATTTGTGGTGCAACATCTATGTGGGTAAGAGAGCTAAAGCCTACGCTTCGAGGGTAGCGAGAAATAACCCATTGCAGTACCTGTGAAGTTGGTTGTTGAATAGAACTATAGCGTAATCGAAAAAGAAAGTGCGGCTGCTTATTTAGTGCCGGTAAATGCTTCGTACTCAGCTAGCCAGTGGGCCGCCTCTTTTCGATTGCCGCTATTGTGAAAAGCTTGGAAGAAATTCATTGAGATGGGCCGCTGCGCATTTTGCTTTTCAAGCTGTTGCTGCCAAAGCACCAGATATAAAGGCGGGATCACGCCGCTATCGTGGTGCTCCATAAACGTAATACGTCGGCTAGGTTTGTAGCTATTAAGCCCCAACACTGAACAGGTTTTAGCGCGAGCAATAATGGTTGCGGGGTCTATCGACAGCCAATTCTCTACCGTTTCATGTGGTGCATACCAATACTCAGTATCTACGACAACGTTGGGCGGTCTGAAGTCTTCAATTCCATCTTCATCGCACAGCTTATTTGCCATCCCCTTGCCAATGGGGTATTCGTCAGCAAAGCCAGCAAAATGGGCTAGTTCGTGCACAAATACTGAATAAGCGTCACTAATATCCAAATACATTACACCGTTTTGAACATTCGCTTTGCCCTGCTCCGCCACTACTACTGCATGGCTAAATTTACGCTTTTTGGCGATATTGGCTAACGGAGTTATATTGCAACCTAAGATACCCGCCCTTTTATAGTTAGCGTCGCAATCCAGCACATCGGTTTTGAGCCAAATAGGCGGAGCTAAACAAATAGAAAGGTTTTTAAGGCGCGAATCATTGTTATATGACTGATAAAGTTCGTGCGCTCGCATGATGGTCGCCAAGCTCGTAGCGAAAGGTTGAACACGCTGCAGGCAATTTTCTTTACCCTCCCAATTGAAAGTGCCAGATTGCCTTGTTGCTTGCGCCACTGAATACGGAGAATAAAGTTTAATGGCCTCTAGCGCTTTCTCCGCCTGCTGATGGCCTTTTTTCGCCGCAAAATTAAAGTGCGACTTAGCTTCTGAGAATTCACCCTCGCCCCATAAAAGCCTTGCGTACTTAAACGCGCTTTGCATGTCTAAGGTTGCTGTAGCTGCCAGCAAAGGCTTAGCTAACTTCTGTTGACCGTGAAGTAGATACCAATCGGCCAGTGCAGCCTGTGCAGGCAAATAGTCTTGTGACGCTGCGCGTATCAGCCACCTTTCTCGCTTTTCTGGCGAATCGGTAGACATCGCGAAGGCTAGTTGTGCTTCCGCTACATCGCCAAGTGCTGCTAAGCGCATAAAACGCTCTGAAGCCCCCTCTTCGCCTAAGATTTGGTACAACAGCCACGCAGCGTCGGCATTTTCTAGATTAACAAGCTTCTCCAGAAAATAGGTCGCTGTTTCTTGGTCAATGGAACCTTTAGAGGAAAAGCCGTTGTTATATGCGCTCTCGAATATCTCGAGCATGTGGGCTTGGGCAATGTCACTACCCTGCTTTGCAGCCAACCAAAGCAGCGCTAGCGCGTTATCTCGTGGATTGTTTTCAAAAGTAGTATCAGTTTTATTTGGGGCGATAGTATCAGACTGAACGCTATCAGATGTGCCAATTTCCTCAACTTCTGCTAAGGCACTATTTAATATGGCGCCATCTACGTTTTGATGTGATGGTAATAGCACGCTAATTGCGTTAGAAATAAGTTGGGGGGCATAGCGCCCGCTATCGCCCGCAACAATAAGCAGTGCGAAGACTGCTAAAAATAAGCCTCGCATAATGCCTTGCGCTTACTCTTCACTAGCTACATCGTTGCTAGCTTTATCGCGCAAACGGTTTAGCTCCATTCTTGCGTAACGATGTTCTACGTAGTCGAACACGTTTGTACTTAGCGCAAGCTTGAAGTAATTAGATGCGATGCCGCTATTTCCGCGTAAAGAATGAAATTTACCTAAGTAAAAATACGCTTCACATAGACGGTCAGTTAGCGCTTTTTGGCTTTTAACACCGTTAAGCAATGAGTTAAGTACATCGTTTTCATCAACAGTACCTAAAAACAAATCCACCAGCGAAGTTGCCCAATGTTCGTTGTCTAGCGTAGGACGAATAGACGCTAAGTAAGTTTGGCCTTCCATTTCTGACACATCGTAATGAGCGAAGTAAGACCACAGCGCACGAAACGGATCGCTGTTATCTTTTTCAAAAAAGCGATTAAGGTCGCTAGTTGCAAGTTCTGCACGGCCACCGTAGTAAAGCGCGATGCCACGGTTTAAGAACGCGAAATCGTACTCAGGGTTAATTTCCAACGTAGAGTCAAATGCGTCGTAAGCCTGAATGAAGTCACTCTGCTGGATATAATGAATACCCATAGAGTTATAGGCTTCTGCTAGATCAGGCTTTAAATTAATGGCCTGGGTGTAATCGAACTGCGCTAAACCGGCAAGGCCCACACTGTCGTAAAGCATGCCTCGTTGAAAATGAAGTTCAGCTTTATCTTCATCTGAAAGCGCCGGGCTAGTTAGCACTTGATTATAACGCGCAATCGCCATCTCAGAACGAGGATTAATAGGTGCAGGCTCGGCTAGAAGCAAATTTCCCATTTGTGGTCTTTCTGAAACAGGGGGTGTTTGCGCACAACCGGTTAAAATAGCAGCGAATAGAGAAAAAAAGATGAGACTAACGTTTCTGCACATGGTAAAAAAGCATTCTATAAAAAAAGAAAAAACCGCCTGAGCATATAATATACGCTTGTCCGCGGCGCTAATGCCGCCAACCTTCTCGCATTTGATGATAAAAGTAAAGCGTATTGGGTGGTTAACACAGGTAGCTATGAAGAAAAATAATTTAGAACAACTATCACAACTTGCTTTTAACGCACAAAAAAATTCTCATTCACCCTATTCCAATTTTAAAGTTGGCGCGGCTGTACTTACCCCTAGTGGAGAGACCTTTGCAGGGTGTAACGTAGAAAGCGCGGCCTTCCCTTTAGGCCAATGTGCTGAGGCCACGGCCATCGGCAATATGGTTACGCAAGGTGAAAAACGCATTTCACACATTGTTATTGCCAGCCCGAACGATGAATTTTGTTTCCCGTGTGGCGGCTGTAGACAAAAAATTGCTGAATTTGCGCCAGATGAAACCCCGATAACCATGGTTAGTCAAAGCGGAGAAAAGTTTGAAACCACAATTGGTGAATTACTCCCCAATGCCTTTAGGGCGCACGATTTAGACAAATAGGTTTATCAACCATACCTTGCAATAAACGAGGCTCAGGCAGTTTTCACTTCTACCAGCCTCGTTTTTGATATCTTATAAAGCAGTGATGGCAGGTTTATAGCCCGTTTGTGAAAAGGCGCTTTTGCAAAAGGTAGTACACTGTGTTGTACCAGAACTTGAGAATTAGCGCATGGTAGAATTGTTGTTTGCATGTTGTTCCCCCTTTTTTCACTAAACGGAGGAACTTAATAAAAGGGGTGAAAATATTTATTGTTTTTCTACAATTGCTTTTGCAGTTTTTATAGCAAGCTTGGCAACCTTCTAATCATTATTTTCATCTTGGCGCTTATTCAGCTTCGCTGCTGCCATAAAACCAATAATAAAAATGGCGAAGATAACCACGCCTACCCAAATCAATACGTTAAAAAGAAAGTCCATGTCATTTCCTAATCACAGTTTTATGATTTAACTTTAACATTTATTTGACTGAGTAGGCGAATTAGATCATCCAGCCTATTTACTTCATAAACTATGTTATTGAGATTTTTCTATACCAATAGCCATTACAGACTGACCGTCTTTAATGGCTGGCATTTGATTAACCATCATAACCGTGCCATCAACAGGCGATTTGAGGGATTCAACTAAATTACCAAAATAGTCGGTGACCTTACCTATGTCTTGCCCAGTTGACACTTTTTCGCCTATCTCCACCGAGGCCTTGAAAAAACCGGTTTTTGAGCTTTTAGGGTATTTAATGGTTTCGTAGATAATTGGCTCAGGGTGCGGTTTTGACTGTTCTGGCAACATCTTTAAAAAATACATAGCGTTCTTAGCCACCTCTAGCGCTTTTTCTACAGACTCTTCATCTGTTTGCGCTAAATGCCCTATTTCGGTAGTAAGACCAGGTTTTCCCCTTGTCATAGCTGTGTTAGGGTAAGAAATTGAATTGTTAGGATCTCTTGGGCGGTCGCCATACATAACAATATGCTGCATGCCAGTTGCTTTCGCGAACTCAAATGTTAAAGCGTCAAGTTCCTCGTCGCCCACAAAAGGAGAATACACATGATTCAATAACGTTTGGTTTGCACTGCCAGAATGCATGTCTATTAAAAAGTCAGCTTTGCCAATAAACTCTCTGGTTAGCAACTCAGCAATTTGTTCTGTCGGTGTGCCATCTGCGCTCCCTGGAAACTCCCTATTCAGGTTTTTCTCATCTTTAGGGTTTAACGCAATTCTATTTGCATGGAACCCATCTAAGTTTGCCAAGTGCAGTACAACCAACACACCGCTCATCTCATTAGGATTAAGGTTTTGCTGAAGTTGTTGTAAGGCGTACATAGACGGGAACTCATCACCATGAATACCGGCGGTAAGTAGCAGAACTGGACCGTCGCTTTTTCCGTTAATAACGGTTACTGGCAGGGTAATATGCTTTTCAGTAGCAAGGTAGGACGCTTTTTCACCCGTTTGTGTGGTCACGCCCATCAATTCATAAGGTTCATTTGCGTTAGCATTAAGGCTTAACGCGGAACCTAGGGAAACAAGAACACCGGCTAACGCTTTCTTTTTAAACGACATACTTAAAAATTCATTAGAAAATAACGCACTAGTAAGCCAGAATGTTTAAAGATAATCAATAATGAGTATTTTAAAGCACCTTTTAGTTTAGCTTTTTACCTAAGCTTATTTTCTAGAAGCTCCTGCAACGGCTTTGGCAAGACATCACGGGCTTTACGTGTGATCTTAACTTCATTTTTTTGCCACAATATTCCTATATACACCACGCCTAAACCAATAGCCGTTAAAGCAACAGGAAAAAGCCAACTGTCTCTAAACACATTCGAGGCCAAGTGCCCTAAATAGAAACAGCTGCCTAACGCGCCAAATATCACAAATACTTTTCGAACCAATAATGCGCCTAGCCCAACCATGACAAGGTTTATACAAAGATAGAAAAACTTTGAAAGTTCGCTGTCTGAGTTTTGGCTAGTGAGCCCGCCCCAAAACGCAATAACGCCGAATAAATATAACCAAAATGCGTAGTCGGCAGTGTGCCTTGACCGTAAGTCAACCCAAAAAGCCAGTAAGGTCATAAACATGCCGAAGTACATGGATACTTGTGCGCGGAATTCCCATGTGTATGAATTCCACATGTTGTCTTGGTCGATGAGAAGCATGACAGCATCCATACTGATGTACCACAGTGTTACTGCTATAGGCATTATCAAAAATGGATACTTGTACCGCCAAGCTACTATCATGCCGGTCACCAATGTGCCAAGTTCCATGTACAACCACAGCCATTTAACGCGTGTATGAAACTGACGATAGACTGCATCGTCCTCGGGCCAAAGGCCAAGCCACTGTTGAAAACCGTAGATAGCAAGCGGTGTTAAACACACTACAAAGGTTGCGCAAATACCGGCAGGAATAATAAGGTTTTTATTTGCTAAAGAGTTAGTAAGTTTTATCCCTACACCAGCGTAGAGCAATGATATGAAGATTATCCCCAGCCCCCCAAACTGTTCCCACCCTAAATTCATAAACAAAGTCATGGCGCCAATAGCGATAAGGCCGCCTAGGTAATAGAGAATGTGGGTAAAGGTGAAAGCGGGAGTATGCTGGCTTTCTGCCTGAAAGAAGCTGTAGAGGTCAACGCCTTGCTGTTCAGAGATGATCTTCTTCGCTACTGCTTTTTGAATATTTGCTTTCGTTACTTCCATGTACTTCTCTGAATTAGCTTGTAGAAATTAGAACTTTTACTTTACTGGGTTATAAGTAAAAAGCCAGCCTAGAGAAGTTACAGAGTATTACTCGTTGCTTTTTCGTAAGCCTTCTCAGATTTGTTCCACGTTAAGTGGCCAAAAGCGATACCTGCAATGGGAAAAATGATCAAAGCAATGATTGGGCGTACCCAAATATTCTGTGATGGTTCAATAAGTTCAATCAATACGGACCAGAGGATAGCCGTTGTGACACCCCACCCCAAAACACCGTTTACTAAAACAAAGCGCTGCTTTCCTTTCTCTCGCGTTTTTGCCCACTTTTCCATGTTCATCGTTATACCCTTTTGTAAAATTAAGCAATCAGCGCAAGGCAGACCAAGACAACGGCTAAGCTAACAAAACCAACAGCGAAAGTTCTTCCTTCGTCTCTACCCGCTCGCGGATATTTGCCAAAGGTTAGAAGCTTAAGCACCACATGGCCTGTACCAGTTATCACGAAGTCAATAATTGCGTCTACGACTATCCACTTTAGTATTCGAAGTATAAAGCGGCCCAGCGGTTCTAAAACGTCTTCCATAACTTTAATGCTCTTAATTGCTTTTATTAAATAGCGCTTTTATTAAACAGTCGCTGTCTTTTAATGTTGTCGCTAACGAAGCACTTTAATCAGCCTTCTCGTTCTTCTAACGGCAAGACTATAAGCCAATTTCACCAATAAAAATTAAGGCCCACATAGCCAACACAGCGACAAAATTGATGGTAAACACCATACCACGCAATCTAATATTATTGGTAAATATTTGAACAATGCTGTGCAACACTCTGCCAATTACAAATACCCAAGCCAAGTAGATTTGCACACTGTCTATTGGCTCATCCATTGCGATAAGCAATACAATGGCAATGTAAAAAAATAATGGCCACTCAAATTGATTGCTTAGGTTAGCGCTGATTTTAGGCAAAATATTGCTAAAAGGGTTTGAACCATCTTTGGTCTGCCCCACCCCCCACACAACCGGTGCGCGAGCTATGGTGAGTAATGCGTAAAGTACAGTACAAAGAAGTAAATGCGTAAATAGCGGAAGTATTAAGCTGGACATATTAATGAGCTACACGTCCACTTTATATTTCAAATCAAGGGCTTCATCACCTGTCATTCCGCGGAAACCCCACTGATACTTTTCTTGTTCTTTGATCGTGATCTCGATATCTACAGGCGAAATTTCTAACTCTAGTTCAATTTGTTTAAACAATGTTTTTATCAGTGACTTTTGCGTGTGTATTTCTCGCCCTTTCATCATGTTTATTTCGATAACTGTGTATGCCTCGGTTCTACCGTCAGGGTAAAAGAAGTCGTCTTTTGACAGCGGCACAAAGCGATGCGCTCTTTTATTTTCAGGTAAGCCTAAGACTGATTGCATACATGAATGAATAACATCTGATAGCTTGCGTTTTATTGGGTTTAATTGTTCGTCTATGCCATAGATTACGATCACGTTGCCGTCCTTTGCGTTTATTGTATTGCTAACGGAGTTTTAGTTATTTTTCATACCCGTTCTACATCGAGTATTTTATTTTTCCACTTTAACGCAAGTTAACCTCAAATATGATTTCACTTTCTTTTTCTATAGAACCATTTGGACCAAAAAGTATGCTGTAGTAACGCACACGTTCATTTAACGCCTCTGCTATTAGCACTCCAGTTAATGCAGGTTGCGGCCAAATTGAATTGTGTGCAGAAATCATTTCGGACCACCTTCTGGTTAAAAGCTCTTTATAACCACCATTTTTCCATTCACCCGGTATATCACTCCATTCTGCACAAGTAATTAGCACTTTTAGCGGGGCTGAAAGGCAACATAACTTTCTCATTTCGTGCTCAGCGTCGAGCGCAACATTTTCCGACTCAATGAAAATCAGTGGAACATCTGTTCCATTTCTAGATTTTCGACAAAATGTATAGTCGATTTTGAAGAGCTCTTTTTTGTAATTTAAGCCCATTTTACGAGAAAGCGGCTCTAAAATAGTATCCTCATAAAGGCGAGTACGATTCCTCGATGTCTTCCAAGACTCATTGAATTGGGAAACAGGTAAAGCTTCTAAACTTTTAACGAAGGAAGATCTAAACTCATTCCAAAGTAAGTGCAGTGCCATTTAAATCCTTATGTTCAGTGCGAATAAGACAGGTATAAAATTTATAACTTTGTAGCGAGACAAGCCTGTCTTGTTTACTCATTTGTTTAGCTAACGCAATGGTGCTAAAAGATGTTTGTTAGCGTTACGCTCACTCGGTAGTTACCTATTATTTTTAATTGGAAATTTACCTTTAATTGCAAACCAAATACCTGGAAAGCCAAAAGCGAAAAAGAATAATATCGCATTGAATAAAGATGGTTCAGATCTCTTGCCTGATATTAACTCACCATTTCCTAGTTGCCCTAGTAAATACCAAATAGATAACCCAAATACAGTTAACCCAATTACTCGACCTAAGTAATTACGTAACTTTCCAGTAGTGGTACACATTACAAAAATGGTTAAGCAGAAAGCACCAAACACATAAATTCCGATTGGCTTACTCATTTCTGGCGCAATTAAAATCATAACAACACCAAACAACCCTGTAATACTACCGAGTAATATTCTAGATAAAGGACTTAACCCTTTGTTTAGGACATATTGACCAGATTTGTACATACTTTCCCTGTAACCCTAATTCTCCATAAAGAAAGGACAATGCATGGCTATACTTAGCGAAGAATGAGCGCCAGCCATACTTTAAACAACTTTACTTAACATGCCAGGCATAACTTGAAAAATCAAAACTGTCCCCGAATACAAAAATGTGACTACACAAAAATGCCCGCCTTGTTTAGCCGCCTAAATAGCCGCGCCCAAACGACCTACCATTCAATATCTTTTGTCTGTAAACACATGAACAACCACTCGTGCTTTTCATCACCATAGCCGTTGATAAAGTTCGAGGAGGAATAGTAAAACCGCCACCAAAGAGATGCTAAACATAAGAAAGCTAGAGGGATAGAGCTTTTAAAGCGAGTGTTCATTGCTCGGCTCTATAAAATCATGAAAATCGAGTAGATTAACAGCCAAAGAATCTGGCAGCCGTAACTTAGGCGTTGATAAAGCCCAGGTACAGTTTTTCGTTCAAGGGATTTGGCTAGTTTATAAGAAAAGAAAACGCAGCCTACAACGCTCAATACAGACAGAAGCCTCAGCGGCCAAGAATAGTAGCTAGAGAAGGTAACAATCAGCGGCGCCAAGATAAACGAAATTAACATTATTAGCCCTGTCCATGTATGGATTTTACAACTTTTCGAAGGTGTTGTTGTATATGGGTCGGCGTCCATTGGGAAGTAGCCACAAACCCAAGTACAGATGCCATGTATTATTGTCATTGCACCGATAACCATAGTTGGCATATGGTCTAAATGTGAGTTAATAAGGTAATACCCAAACAAAGCGAATAATAAGCTCAATGGGTAATTATTGATTGCAGGAGAGAGTTTCTGTGTTGGGCTTCCAAATGCACCAAGTTCACTACAAAACTGCTTCGAGTGGCTGTAGTTTGGATAGAAACAAGAAGCGATATAAATACCTAATACTATCCAAATCGATGCTGCTACCCCTGTAAAAGATAAAAAGCTATCCAAACTTATGTCCTCCTTGATTTTATTGCGCTTACAGTAATTAAGCGAAGTCCCTATTCATAAGCCGAAAAACGTTTTAACTGGCTTGGTGCGGGATATTTTGCGTTATCATTTTTTTATTGCCGCTATAGTTTTCATAAAACTGCTGGTGTGCAGTATAAGAAAACGTATCGTCTCTTTTTGTGTATTGGCCAATCCAGTCTATCAACATGGGTAAATTATCATCTTGAGCTTGTTTGGTATCGTATTTATGGGGCTCCCAAGGTCTTGCTTTCGCGTTAGCAATACACAACTCAATGGGTAAATTCATAAATATAATTTCTGAAGACTGCCCCTCTACAAGCTTAAGCAGGTCTGTGTAACACCCTTCAATTACCCAAGTATCATTAGAAGCGGTAAAAGCCCGTATCTCTTGGTCCGACTCTTTAATCGGTTTTCTTTCTGGCGGGCTAATGGGTTTCCACGCAAGGGTATCGAGATCTAAATGTGCTAAACCGTGAGTTTCACACAAACGGCGCGCTAGCGTAGATTTACCAGAACCGGAATTTCCGAATATTAAAATTTTAGTCAAATCTCTGTCCCATCTTGAAGCCATTTGGTACTTGCGACAAGAAAGCTTTTAAGCGTTCATTTTCCATACTTTTCTTTTATTAACACATTAAAGTATTGAGTATCGTTTGGGCATTCTTCGCTGTTTTTGGCGAAATCGCTACTGCACCCTGGGTTGCAGAATCCAACAGTATAGCCCCTGTATTCGGCAAGCGAATCGGGCTCTACGGGTTTACCAGATCTAGGGCAGAACTTATTGATGGGCTCCATAGCTTTTCCTTTTAAATGGCCTTAAACAAACGAAACAATACCAGCACTTTACTCTTCATTAGCTATACATTGAAAGTTTAAAAGTTAAGTTCTCTTTCACAGAGGGCCACTCTGTATTTATGATTGAGAACACAACCGTATCTCTATAGCCACCATTAGGCATTTTCTGATGATTCCTAAGCACACCGTCTTGTTTTGCGCCCAAACGAGCAATAGCGGCTCGTGAAGCCTGGTTATGCCAATTCGTTCTGAACTCTACAGCGATTGCTTCGAGGCTTTCAAAAGCGTGTGTAAGAAGAAGTAGCTTACATTCGGTATTGCATGATGTTTTCTGATAGCTTTTGCTGTACCAAGTGTAACCAATTTCCACCCTTTGATTTAAAAGGTCAGCATTACAAAAGCGTGTTGAGCCAATAACCTCTCCACTCGCTTTGTCTATGACCACGAACGGTAACGATAGTCCTTTGGCTTTCTGCTCTAACGCTGTCGTAATATAGTCATCTATAATTTCAGCGTTTGGTACAAAGGTGAACCATAGCTTCCACAATTCACCGTCCTTTGCTGCGTTCACTAAAGCGTCTGCATGTTCCATTGTTAACGGAACAAGTTTTATGTTCTCAGATTCTAATTCAATATCTTCAAACCACATTTCACTCTCCATGTATGTCCGACTGCGTGTTGCTAAGCATACAATGATTCTAAGAAGTACGTTACACCTAGCGAGACAATAAGAAGCGATGCATTAGTGCTCTAAAAGGCAAACTAACCTGCCCGTACGTTCTCTCGCAAAGATGCCTGTCTAGTTTTGCTTACCATCAGTTATCTTCGAGAAACTCATTCAACTTCTGTAGATTGTATTTTATAACCATCTTGTCAATGTAAGACAGACTGCCTTTTTTCAGATGGTTACTCTTTATCACTAAAGTATCGTCAGCAACTTCTATATAACGTGATAAGTCTAAAGCCTTGAACTCTTCATAAACACTGACTAGTTCTTTATTGTTAATATCGATTTTATCAATCGTCCAAGATAGTCCATCTCGTTCAACAACGAATATAATGTTACTAAGAGTATTTTCGCTGAATTTTTCAAAGGTAACGTGAACAGAAACAAAGTTGTTTGAGCTAAAAGGAGTCCAGTATTTATTTAAGTTTGCCGTATATACAACACTACCAAAGTCTTTTAATTCAAGCGTTTTCATTAGGGAAAGCAAAAATAAAAAACTTTGGTCTTCACAGGATAGTCTTTGGTCGACGCCACCTGAACTCTTTAAGTTTAAAGGTATGCATTTTTCAGCTTCAAAGCCCACCTTCACGGTTTCTAGATAATTTTCAACAAGCTCTTTAGCTCTGTGATTTTCACCTAAGATACTTACCATTATAAGCAACAAAACGATGGGAAGAAGCCCAAGATACTTCAATAAAACTCTGCTTCTAAATTTCATAAATTCCTTTTAGCGTTCTGACTTTTCAAGAACAATCCTATATATGTAAAGCATTACGTAAAAATGCCTGTCTAGTTTTGTGTTCCGTGTGTGTGGAGTAATTATGCATCCAAGGCTTTTTGCCAAAAAACAGCGCTGCCAGCCTCTGGGTCTAGTTCGTAACTACTAAATCCAAATTTTTTATACGCCGCTTTAGCAACATCATTATTGCTCAGTACCTCAAGGGTAATTTTACAGCAACCACGTGCCTTAGCTATCGACTCCACTTTTTCCAATAATTTTTGACTAAGCCCTAGCCCTCTATAGTTTTTATGAACGCAGATATCATGGATGTTGATAAGAGGTTGGCAAGCAAAAGTTGAAAACCCTTCAAAGCAATTAGCTAATGCCGCCGGGCTGTCATCAACGTATACTAAAACACTAAAAGCGTGCGGAATATTAGAAAGCTTAGCAGTAAGGTTTTTCATAGTTGATTCTGCTAGCGGCTCCCCTCCCCCCATAGGGTCACAAGCGTATTCATTTAGAAGAAACGGGATATCCTGAGCGTGTTGTTTATTTTTATAATCAGCTTTTACTATCTCTACATTCATAATGGAACATTTTTCCTAGAGAGTTATTTTTAAATATCGTTATTAGTTATATAAGGCATAACGGAGCATAAAATGCCTGTCTTCCCTAGTTCTGTATCATAAAGACTTTAAACGTGAATATAGCTACAGGCATTAATAACTTTAAGATTCGCTCTTTTTCCAGTCGTCTGTAAGTTTGCCCGCGAAGCCCCAGTCCTCTTCTTCAATTTCCTGAATTACAACGTGCGTATATTCCGGCTTTTTACCTAAAACTCGTTCTAATGAGCCGGTGATATCTTTCACTATTTCAGCCTTCTGCTCGCGACTTGCACCTTTAGTAATCTGTACGTTCACGTAAGGCATAAGGCCACCAGTTGTTGCTTACAGCTATTAAAATGCTTGTACATATCGCTAAACCTCATTTCGCCTTTTGGTTGAAAACAAGCCAAACCAAAATGCCCCTTCTAAAACAAGCCCCAAAATGATGAATAGAACCACACCTGACTGAATACCCATACTGTAAGATGCGATAGCTGCGACTAGAAGAACCAGAGCGATAAGAATTCGATAAACACCATTCATTTAAACTCTCCTTTTAAATGCCTAAAATAAAGATGCCTGTCTTACTTAATTTAGTTTAGTCAACTTTTAAGCTAAAAGCTTTAACCAATTTGTAACATGATGTCTTTAGTGATCAGTCGGTTAGCTTTGCAGTTTAATAGAGAGCAAGTCGGGCACAAAATATATACATCTGTATACATAGCTATCTGGCTTATTAAGGTTTAACTTATCGCAATGCATATACTTGATATCTAAGGCCATTTGGAGAGATAGCATGCAAGATCTATATGACATCCATGCCCCAAAAAAAGCGACTAATTTAAGCTTAAACAGTGACTTATTGCACAAAGCTAGAGACTTAAAAGTCAACCTATCTGCGACCTTAGAGCAGGCACTTAAAGACAAGTTGAAAAGTCTTGAAGAAGAAAGGTGGAAAAAAGAAAACAAAGCTGCCATAGCTGCGTACAACGAGTTTGTTGCTGAGAACGGCTGTATAGGCAATGAGTACAGGAACTTCTAATGACACAGTTTGAGTCGATTTGGCTTCTTATGTGTCGCGCTGTGACAACCTTTGAATTGCTTTAGGATCTTCAGATATTTGTCGCTCAATAATGCTTAAGAGATGGACACTAGCACAAAAACGGTTTATAGCTTTCCGGAGCGGTGTTTCTAAGACTTTTGGGAAACCGATCTAATTTAAAGAGGCATTGTACTAAATTTCAATTGCTCTCTTTTCTCTACCATGAATGTATATTTCAACAACCAATAAACAGACGATAGTTTTAAAGAGACAACTTATAGACTGAAGAAAGTGCGCTTGACATAATTTATTCAATATAGCCAAACTCAATTAAAGCTGTAATCAATTCTTTTTCAGGTGATTCTTTTGACCAACCTACAATTTGCTTTACTAGTTTCCCATTTTTAAAAAGATAGAAAGTCGGAGTATCCCAATTCTTAATGTCTTTCCAGTCTTTTTTATTTCTTACATTAATAAAATTTGAATCTATCTCACTATCAAAATAAATATTATCATGAAGATTATATGAAGGCGGTATTAAAAATAAAGATTTATTCCTGAATAATTCTAAAACTGATATGTCCGACGAACTTTTGAGCCAGTTTAAAAATCGTTGTGAGGGAGAACAGCTCGGAGAGGCAATTACTACTATCTGATTTTTATCCAATAAATTATTATCAGTAATGACATTTCTCTTATAGCTGCCATCGTATATTGTATACTCACTTATTGCGAGAGGAGAATCTATGATCTGAATGAAGTCAGGTAAAGCATTATACGTTAGTATTTGGCTGTGCGACTGTAAATCATATGCTTTGTCAAAAAGCCTTGCTTTGATGTAGATACCATGTAATTCAGAAAGAAACCCTCCTATAAATTCGCCCTTTTCTTTTTTAGTAATTAAAATTCTTTCAATAGCTTGAATTAGAAAGTCGTCTGGAATGTAGAAGGTAACTTTCACAGCTGTAAGATATATTGTGTGAAGATCTTTAGTAGATAAGCTTTTATAATCTATATTATTTATAAAGCTAGTAAAGCAGGATTCATTAAATGATTCTAGTAATGGGTATATCAACTTTCCTGTTACTGTAACTCCGTCGATATCATAAATCCGCTCTTTTTCATAATTAAAGTTAATTATATTCTCAACGGCATTATAGTAGTTAGTGATTGACGCATTTTCAGGACAGTATTGATGCACTTCCCCCTTAACGCTGTCTACTTTAAGCATTAAAAAGAAAAGAACGATCAAAGTTTTGAAGAATAAAGTTTTCATAAAGGGATGAGTAGGGTTTCCCCTGCCCGTTAAATATAAGTAAAAAGTCTTAGCAGTTAGGAGTACAAATAGAACCTTGTCTTTCGCTACATGTCGCTCTACTGGAGCACCAATAACCTTTGTGGCCCCCCTCGTCACCAATCCCTATAGCGCTTCCATCTTGTGTTGTAAAATCATCGTTTGAATGATCATCTTTAGGAGGTTTAGGGGATAGTAAAAGTAGAATGTCTGCATCAGACTCGATTCTTGCGTTGCTAAATAATGATATATTGTGTTGAGCTCCTATCATGCTCAGTATTTTATAAATTTGAGTCGGAGTTAACTCCGCTTCTAAGTCTTGGTAGTGATAACTTCCAACTCCTTTGCTGGTAAAAACAACACTATCAATAAATCTTTGCTTTGCATCTGGCGATAATGCATCCAAAGGACTACCTTGCGATGCTATTTCAAAAAGATCTTGAGTTGTTTTAACTGGAGCTAGAGCACTATCAATACGTTTTTGATGCTCATAAATAATTCTCGCTTCACTTATTCCTTTGCCTTCATGTTTTCCTACTAATCCTGTGCTCAAATCACCTGCGAAAACATTGAAAATTAATGAGCATGATATTAACGCTATTAATTTTTTCATTTCAAATTCCCTTTATTAGTTGAAATTTTAAAGTACGTTAAAAAACAAATAAGTCAAGATTTTCTTTCATTAATGCATATTAAAAATGAGCAAGTAAAACTTAATGGTTATTTTACCAATACTTAACATGCGGAGTTGGACAGATAACATAATATAAAAGTTTAAACTCACTCGAGGATTAAAAAACTAAATTATAAAATTTTATATAACTCATTTTTAAAATTTGCGTTGTTAAAAAAATAAAACGAATAAACAACGGAATAAACAAGACAGGCATAACTAGAAAAATCTCAAACTGTCCCCTCGTACACTTTCCTCAATCTAAATTCCTATCCAAACTAGTAAGCGATTTAATTAGAGACAGGACACTATGCCTAAATCCCGAAAGTCACAAATTAGTTTATCGGATACGCCCTATTATCACTGTATTTCCCGCTGTGTTCGTCGTGCTTTCTTATGCGGCGTGGAAAACGGTAAAAGCTTTGAACATCGTCGCCAATGGGTAGAAGACCGTATTCATGTTTTAAGTGAGGTGTTCGCCATTGATGTATGTGCTTATGCAGTAATGAGCAATCATACGCACCTGGTATTACACTTAAACAAAGAGAAGGCAGACGCACTGAGTACAGAAGATGTGATTCAACGTTGGCATAAACTGTACAAAGGCACATTACTGTCGCAGCGCTACATGTCACCAGATTCGCGTAAAGATTTACATGAAATTCAAATTAAAGCGGTGGAGTTAACGGCAGAAGTATGGCGTAAAAGGCTATTTGATATCAGCTGGTTTATGCGTGCACTGAATGAATATATTGCTAGGGCAGCTAATAAAGAAGACGACTGCACGGGCCATTTTTGGGAAGGACGGTTTAAATCTCAAGCGCTATTGGATGAGTCAGCCCTTGCCGCCTGTATGGCTTATGTTGATTTAAACCCAGTACGAGCAAAGATGGCAAAAACACCTGAAACATCAGAGTATACCAGCATTAAATACCGAATTAACGCAGCAAAGGTAGGAAAAACACCTAAACGACTTATGCCTTTCGCAGGCAATCGAAGTCAAGAGATGCCACACGGTTTACCTTTTCCTCTTCCAGACTACTTACAGCTTGTAGATATAACCAGCCGATATATTCACCCAAACAAGCGCGGCAAGGTTGAGCATAACCTTCCTTCTATATTAGAGCGCCTCAATATTGAACATGAACATTGGCTAACTTTAACTACGCAGTTTGAAACCTGCTTTAAGCACGCCGCCGGCAAAGTAACTCACCTAGAGCAATACGCACAGAATCAACATCTGCAACGGGTTCAAGGACGACACAGTGCGATACGATTACTCGGTTAACTTTGCAGTTTAATAAAGAGTAAGACAGGCATTATATGTATACATCTCTACATAACAATTCCGGGCTTGTTAAGAACCTATTTTTTGTAATGCGCATCCCTATGCGCATACTTAATATCTAGAACAATTAGGAGTGATAGCATGCAAGATTTATATGACATCCATGCCCCAAAAAAGGGACGAATTTAAGCTTAAACAGCGACTTATCACAAAAAGCTAGAGACTTAAAAGTTAACCTATCTGCGACCTTATAGCAGGCACTTAGAGACAAGTTGAAAAGTCTTGAAGAAGAAAGGTGGAAAAAAGAAAACAAAGCTGCCATAGCTGCGTACAACGAGTTTGTTGCTGAGAACGGCTGTATAGGTGATGAGTACAGGAACTTCTAATGACACAGTTTGAGTCGATTTGGCTTCTTATGCGTCGCGCTGTAACAATTTTTGAATTGCTTTAGGGTCTTCAGATATTTGTCGCTCTATAATGCTTAAGAGATCTTTGTATGAAACGCCCTTATATCAAACCCAAATATTTACGAAAACGAAAACAGCGAGCCCAAGAAAAATATAAATCAAATACTGCGAAAAACCAAGAGCATGAGAAAACGGTAAAAGGATACTGATTAAAAGCATTGCAAGTGATGATCGCTTCAATACTACTAAACCTTCCCTAGCAGCTTGATACTTTTTAACATCTGACTGTTCCATAGTGACTAATTCCTAAATGTCTAACGACATATGTTGTTTAAAAATGGGCAAAGCCAAACGAGCCGATGGATTTTTGTCGCTGGAAATTGTTAGTATTCTTCGTAAAGATGCCTGTCTTGTTTAACTATCATCGATAAGGTAATAGAAGAAATGCCATTCCCGATACAGCGAATTCAAACAGATCGCGGAACGGAGTTTTTTTGCAGAAAAAGTACAGCTCAAGTTGATGGAGCATGGCATTAAATTTCGCCCTAATAAGCCAGGCTCACCTCACTTAAATGGCAAGGTTGAAAGGTCACAAAGAACTGACAAAGAAGAGTTTTATTCGACCGTTAATTTAGATTTGGAAGAACTCAAAAATGAAACGTTACCTGAGTGGCAGAATTACTACAATTGGCAACGCGCTCACGGCTCATTTAAAGGTAAAACTCCAATGGATATCGTATGTGAACGCCTTGAAAAAACACCGCTTTGGGAAGACGTTCACGCTAACTACGAAACTGAAAATGAGCGCATTCAGCTATCGAATTATCAGCGTGATCTTCAACTACGAAAAGTGAAATGATGTCTATGAATCACACAGATGATCGCTTCAATACTACTAAACCTTCCCTAGCAGCTTGATACTTTTTAACATCTGACTGTTCCTTAGTGACTAATTCCTAAATGTCTAACGACATATGTTGTTTAAAAATGGGCAAAGCCAAACGAGCCCATGGATTTTTGTCGCTGGAAGTTGTTAGTATTCTTCGTAAAGATGCCTGTCTTATTTTTATGTCTGCTTTGATGTCGTGATTTGCACTTTTAACGCTTACTTGTGCCACACATTCTTTCTGAGGCCATTTCCCAGTACTCTTGCGCCGATGACATCCCCATCTCGCCCCTTCGCGCATTTATTTGCTCTATGTCTTTAATTGGAAAAGGTTTAAAGGTACTTCCCTCACATTTACCTTGTGTCCCATAGAGTTGAGGCGTGTGGGTTCTGTCATATAGGTATACGTAGTTACCCGGGTCAATCTCTTTGCTTATTGCCAAAGGACGCATCATCGACAGCATATTATTTTGAAACTGAGTATCGTGATCTGCATGTTGCACAATAATCCACGCCGCTTGAGAAGCATCTTTACCTACCATCTCTATAGTTGGCCAACCAAATTTCTCAACTATCTTTTGGAGTCTTTTCGATTGCTCTGCGTTGAGCTCTTCAAAGCTAAACTGTGTTTTACCATGCAATGTATCTTGGTCCAGCTTCATCATTTCAAGTAACTCAGCGCGCAAATCGGAGAACTCTTCGCTGGCACATGAGGGACTACTTACGATTAATAAAAAAAATATACTATAAAAAAACTTCATTTGGTTCCTCCGTGAGATTTAAAGTCCAATTTAGGTTATACATTGTGTTTGGTTTAAAGAAAGAAAACAGGCACAAAATTTTATACTTAACTACGAAAGATGCCTGTCTTGTTTAGTATTAAAGCCAAACTGAAAGATATTTCCGGAGGAGAGCATCTAACTTTAATTCAAGTTCGTCTTTTTTTTCATTTTCAGTCATAATTTTCTTTTTCTCTAATGGCCCGCTTTACGGACAATATGCGTAGAGTTAATTATCGAGCAGCGCGAGAGAAGCCTACATGTGCCTGTTCCCGCTATTAGAACCTTTGAGCTAAATAGTTCCCGCTGTGAATCTTTTTGGGCTTTCGTATAGCGATATTAGTGCCCTGTTTGGTTTTATGCACATCATTGGCTTCAATAACTTCTGCGGTACGTAAAGGTGCCTGTCTTGTTTAATTATTCTAAATACCTGCATGATGAAGTTTTACTCTAGAATGCCTTATTTTAGCAAGCCTTAGAGGTACACAAACATGCCTGTCTTGTTTAGTATCAAACCTGCTTTAAGCACGCCGCCGGCAAAGTAACCCACCTAGAATACGCACAGAATCAACATCAGCAACGGGTTCAAGGACGACACAGTGCGATGCGATTACTCGGTTAACTTTTTAGTATTCTATTGAAAGACGTAACGCCCACATTTGTGGCTGGTTCGGAGCGTGCGTAAACATGCCTGTCTTGTTATGTACCCGGAGCGTGCGTAAACATGCCTGTCTTGTTATGTAGTAATAGTGCAAGTACTCGTCGCTCCCGATATCTCCCGTACCATCACCATCGGAATTGCCGTGGTCTGACGACATTATATAAACATGCCCGTCTTGTTTAGTACAGGAGTACACAAACATGCCTGTCTTGTTAAGTACCTGTCTTGTTAAGTATTTTGTTTAGTCCTAGTATTTACCATCCATTTCTCAAGCAACTTTTCCACGGCTCGTTATTGCCAGAATATAGCTTAAGAACATCACAAAACCTTTGAAAATCGTACAGCTCGTAACTTTCTACATGACCTTTTTCTATGGCGGTTTGTGCCGCTTTTTTAGCTGGTTTTGAAAACTTTGAACACGTTGACACGTAAATACAGTTTTTCACATTACTAGATGTTCCATCACCTAAAACTGTTTCAGGAGCAGCCAAAAGAGTTGCACCCAAAAACTCTCGAATGCAACTAACAGACTCGATGTGTTCAAGTTTCTTACGCCTTTTGACTTGAACAACGATAGGACTATCAGAATCAACAAACATTAAATCAATACCACCATCATGAGACTTGCCCACCAACTCAACATCACATGAAAAGTGCTCTCTAAATACAGATTGGACTAACTTTTCCATAGATTTATCATGAATATGAATAACATCATTGTTGTGTTTATCCAAATGTTCTTGAAGGCTTCGTATTGGGATATTTTTATCATCGATCTGATATTGTTTCAAAATGCCGCTAGTCACCTCAACTGATCTTGCGTCAATATCTCCAGTAGTCACTTTATTGCACCTTAATCTCCACCAACCACATTTAGGGCATTTTTTAACAGTCTCTTTAGCATCGTAATATCCACCACCTAGCCAGTCAGGATAAGTGAATGAACTATCGAAGTGTGTTTCATTTGTTTTAATGCTACAAAATGGGCAAATATCATCGCTTACTTCATCAAAAAATAGTTGTGTTGCCCCGACAGGTGCTTTGAATCGATCTTGATGACCAGTCGAACGTATGAAGTCACTATAGTCCAATATTTTTCTCATGAAACCACTCCGAAGTCTGATTAAATTATAAACATTTTACTCGTCCCCACACAGTCATCCTTTTTCACATCACTTCGGGATAATTGATCCTAGTATTTTTAAATACCTTAACCCACAAACGATAGAAGAATAGAGAGAAATCCGTGATGTCAAATCCCTCATGTGTTAAAGCCGTGTAGGTACTTTGAGGGTACTTCACGCATCTCGGACGACAAAAGCTAGCTTTCGCTGGCGTTTAAAACTTATTCCATAAAGACTAAAACAAACAAAAATCAATAAATTTTTTAAATAATATGCCTGTCTTGTTTAGTCTGCATAACGCTCGCATTTGCGGCTGGTTTGGAGCGCAGCGGAAAGCCAGTCCGACAACATGCGCTTGTTAAGTGCTTTCTTTAGGGGCATCTCTTTTCTCTACCGCTTTGAGAGCACCTTCTGGAAGTATGCTATAAAGCTCTGCAACTTTTTTAGGTTGAGAAATTCTAACTTCAACTATGAAGTTAATCATTTCAAATAAGCTGTGGGCAATGGCGGGATCATCATCAATAATAATCTCCCCCGGGTGAACTGAGTTATTCCCTACTACACGACAATAATCGAGTGCTTGCTGGACTTCGATGGGCAACCCCTTTTTAACCAAAGAAGCAATATCGTCGTTAATGTTTTTCCCTTTTTCGCCAAGCTCCACCATTAATTTTTGAAGAACCAACCTCAAAAGAGCTGCGCCCGCTTTAGGTGAACGAGCGACTATATCCCTTGCCTCTTCATAATCAGCTATACAGGGTTCGGGTAAATCTTGGTGTGGCGGAGGCACTGGAGCTTCTGATGGGACTATCATTCGTCCTTCATACCAATAACAATCCTCCCAACAGTGGTTACAACGAGAGTACGTAAAGCTGGTAAAGCTGCCTTGACCACGGGTTATTAAACTTCCCCAGTTTTGCTTAGCAAAAACACCACATTTAATACAGTGAAACTGCTCTTCCTTGAATGTAGGTGGATAGTATTTACTCATTTTTGCTTCCTGTACGTAATAGCACTTAACGCCTTACTAATGGGCGCACAAATGCTTGGCTAAAATTGGCGACGAAGGAGCACAAGCCAAGCGTTTTGCGTCCTTTTGAGTAACTTGTTAGAGTTTTTACAGGCACTGTTTTATAGGGTAATTCCAGTGCACTTTATTGTTGTTTTGAACAACAGGGGTTGCAGTTAAAACTTTGTTAGGAGATAAAAAAATAACACCTTTATTTTTTCCGAGATCTTTAGTGCATTTGTTATTGGGATAAAAATCCCCCCATAATGCAGCTCTTTCTGCGAAAATTTTGATGTCTCTATCAAAAAGCCCAATAATTGTATATGTAACGGCAACTAAAATAAATATTACACAAAAATATAAAGCCCCGTAAGCTTTTGATTTAATTGAGTCTTTAAAAGCAACCACATACCATAAAGGTAATACTCCCAAAGCTATTATTGAAATAAAGAGTCCACTAAATATTAACTTCATTATTGTAATAACGAAGTAAGCTAGTGTTAAAAATATTTGAGTTATCCCAAAATGATTTGCAGCAACACCGTAAATTTCATTAATTAAGGTAGAAGCCCAAACGTTGGACATTGCAGTATAAACTACAAGGCCAATTGAAATTAAAGATTTTGACCACAGCGTAGAGGTTACCTTTTTAAAAATCTTGTTATTTGTAATAATTGAAACCAGTATCCCAAATGGAAGAATAATCAACAGTGACATTAAAAATGTCCATGAAATATTGCTTAAATTGACTTTAAAATAAGAGATTAGTAACAGGGATATATAAACTAAAAAGGTGGAAACCCCAAGAATATCTATTGTCTTTTTAGTGTCACCAATCCATTCATAAAGAAACTTCATTGTATCTTCATACTCCATTGAAACTCTAACAGTTTACTCGCCCCCAAACCGTCATGCTATTCCACACCACTTTAGGGCACTTCTCCTTTTTTCTTCTCTCTACTCTAAACCATAACCACAAGAGAAATAAAGAAAAAACCGTAATGTCGTTTTTCGCTCATTTATTAAAAACACCAAATCGGCATGTAGGTGCTTTTGGTGTATTTCACGCAAGCCAAGCACAAAAAAGCCAGCCTCCGCTGGCTTCTAAAACAAATAATTCAACGTCACTCGAACTAAAAACTACTTCCCCTGCCTAGCAGCCAACTTCTCCAACTGCTCGTCAGTAGCAGGAAGCTGGTACTTCTTTTTCCACTCTGAATACGGCATTTTGTATACCACTTCGCGTGCGGCTTCGTAGTCGATATCAGCGCCCTGCTCGCTTGCAGCAGCTGAATACCATTTTGCTAAGCAGTTACGGCAGAAATCCGCCAAAATCATCAGGTCGATGTTCTGAACGTCTTTGTTCGCGTCTAGGTGTTCTACTAAGCGGCGGAATACCGCTGCTTCTACTTCGGTTTGCGTTTGCTTATCCATTATCTAATACCTCTAAAAAAGCGTTTTTCGTTATGGCCTAAATGTATGGCTTAAACGTGTGGGTTAACGAACAAAACCCAACCCATTGTTACTTTTAAAACCTAAAACGAAAAAAGGGAGCCAAGCTCCCTTCTTACTTATATACAGCTAACTAGGTTTAAAACCTAATCGGCATTACTCTGCGTCGTCAGACTTAGGCGCAGGCTTTTCTAGAAGCTCTTTAATGCTTAAACGTACACGGTTCTGGCGGTCGATTTCCATAACCTTAACGTCAACCATTTCACCTTCTTTAAGGTAGTCAGTAACTTTGTTCACACGCTCGTGAGCGATTTGTGAAATGTGAACAAGACCTTCTTTACCTGGAAGTACTTCTACGAACGCACCGAAGTCTACAATACGTGTAATCTTACCGTTGTAAGTCTTACCAACTTCAATTTCAGCCGTTACTTGCTCAATCTTGCCAATAGCGATGTCTGCTTTCGCACGCTCTGTCGCGAAGATTTTGATAGTACCGTCGTCTTCAATCTCGATGTTAGTATCAGACTCTTCAGTAATTTGACGGATCATTGCGCCGCCTTTACCGATAACGTCACGAATCTTGTCTTGGTCAATCTTCATTGTGTAAATGCGTGGAGCAAATTCACTTAGCTCTTCACGGTGACCGCCAATCGCTTCGTCCATTACGTTAAGAATGTGCAAACGTGCTTCTTTTGCTTGTTTAAGCGCAATTTGCATGATTTCTTTAGTAATACCTTCAATCTTAATGTCCATTTGAAGTGCAGTAATACCGTCGGTAGTACCCGCTACTTTAAAGTCCATGTCGCCAAGGTGGTCTTCGTCACCAAGGATATCTGAAAGTACAACAAAGTTGTCGTCACTCTTAACTAGGCCCATTGCGATACCCGCAACAGACGCTTTAATTGGAACACCTGCATCCATAAGCGCTAGTGAAGTACCACATACAGACGCCATTGAAGATGAACCGTTTGATTCTGTGATTTCAGAAACCACACGTACTACGTACGGGAATTCTTCTTCACTTGGCATTACTGCTTGAATACCACGCTTCGCTAGACGACCGTGACCAATTTCACGACGCTTAGGCGAACCAATCATACCGGTTTCACCAACACAGTATGGAGGGAAGTTGTAGTGAAGCATGAAACGGCTGTCGCGCTTACCTTGAAGCTCGTCAATCATCTGTGCGTCACGCTCTGTACCTAAAGTAGCAGCAACAATTGCCTGCGTTTCACCACGGGTAAATAGTGCAGAACCGTGAGTACGAGGAAGAATGCCTGTTGCTACGTCTAGAGCACGAATCATTGCAGGCTCACGACCGTCGATACGTGGCGCGCCAGAAAGGATGCGTGAACGTACTACGTCAGACTCAAGATCGTGAAGAAGGTCTAGTACTTCTTTCTTGTCTTGTTCTTCGTCTTCAGCAAGGATAGCTTCTAGTGCTTTTTCAGTTGCTGCAGTTACTGCGTCTTTACGCTCTAACTTGTCAGAAATCTGGTAAGCAGCTGTCATTTCAGCTTCAGCTAGTGCTTTAACTTTGTCTTTAAGTGCAGTGTTTTCTGCTTCTGGTGCCCAGTTCCACTTCTCAGTGCCAACTTCAGCAGCAAATTCGTTAACCGCGTTAACTACAGTTTGTAGTTGCTCGTGACCGAACATTACCGCACCTAGCATAGTATCTTCAGAAAGCACGTCAGCTTCTGATTCAACCATAAGTACTGCACCTTCAGTACCCGCAACAACAAGGTCAAGCTGGCTGTCAGCTTGCTCTTCTGTGCGTGTATTTAGAATGTATTCGCCGTTGCTATAACCAACACGAGCCGCACCAATTGGGCCGTTGAAAGGAATACCTGAGATAGCAAGCGCTGCAGAAGTACCAATCATAGAGATGATGTCTGTAGGGATATCTGGGTTAGCAGACATTACAGTAACAACAACTTGTACTTCGTTCTTGAAGCCTTCTGGGAATAATGGGCGAATTGGGCGGTCGATAAGACGCGCAGTCAATGTTTCGCCTTCAGATGGACGACCTTCACGCTTGAAGAAACCACCTGGGATTTTACCCGCAGCATATGCTTTTTCTTGGTAGTTTACTGTTAGAGGGAAGAAGTCTTGATCTGGCTTAGCTTCTTTTTTACCAACTACTGTTACCAGTACAGACGTGTCGTCCATGCTCGCAAGAACCGCAGCTGTCGCCTGACGAGCAATTACACCCGTCTCTAGAGTTACAGTATGCTGTCCATACTGAAATGATTTAGTAATAGGAGTCACTATTTGTCCTTTAATATCAATCTTTATTTTATCGCTTTTAAACGCGGCGCATAGTATAGCTTTGAAGTGGCGTTAATACCATGGTCAAATGCAGCCCCGCGCGGAATTTGTCGTACTATTTTGTTATCAACTCGGTCATTACCCGCTATCACCTATAGCACCATGACTATATGAAATATCTGTGAAATTTCAATTATTGACTATATTTTCATCATACTGACACAAAACAGCGTATGCTAGAACAAAAAGCGAACAAAGTAACAACCCGTAGGTAATGGTATGAGCCATATACTGGCAATAAAGATACGGACAATAAAGTTTATTCATAACAAGAACGTCTAATATTAGTGTGCTAAGGAGATAACCATGTTGGTACTTCGACTTAATAAAGCAGGCATGCCACAAGAGTGGATAGATGTTGAACAAGCCGCAAAGCTTTACAGTCAGGACAAGGTACTATACGAGCTAGGCAGTGATGCTATAACCCTTAAAGGTGGCTGGAATCACGAAGGGCTGCAAAGCGAACTTACCCTATCAAGTATCATCGCTTGCGACGGCAAGGTAACAGATTTGTCTGGCAAAGTAGCCCTTACCAACCGCTATCTATTTAGGCGCGACAGCTATTTGTGCATGTATTGCGGCAATAAGTTTACGCCTAAACAACTTACCCGAGACCACATCATTCCCCGTTCTCGCGGCGGAAAAGATATTTGGACGAATGTAGCCACCGCTTGTCAGCGATGTAATCATGCTAAAGCCGCTAAAACACCTGAAGAAGCGAATATGCCTTTACTCGCTGTGCCGTTTAGGCCCAATGTTTACGAGCGCTTTTATTTAATGAACAGACGCATACTGGCAGATCAGATGGCATTTTTAGAAGGGCATTTTTCCCACCAGCGGGAATGGACGTGTAACGAATAAATGGCAACAAAAAGCAGTGAGCGACCAGTAAGTTAAAAATCAGGTCGCCCGTTGATAGAATTTTACAGCCCAGTGCTAGTTGTTGTTTGCTGTTCTGTTGAAGCCGACGCTTGAAGGTTGGCGTTGTTATTCTCGCTTTGCTGTTGCATTAGCATAGCTTGCTCTTCTTTTTGCGCTCTAAACCATAGGCTTAACCAGTCAGAGCACATTTTGTGTTCTAGCTCATGGGCCTCAATGGTTGGGCAGAATAGACTTACCTTAACTACGACCTTTGCAAGTTCATTTGTTTTAATCTCAACTTCTGGGTCTATACGAATAAACTCTTGCTCTAAATGACGTTCGATTAAACCTTTATAGCGTTCTGCAACGTCTCGAAAGTATTCGCAATGGGCTTGAGCGCGGGCGTGAAAAGCGGGTAACAAGCTATAGGCATTTACCGTAGGCTCGTTAACAATTTCAAACGAGTGCAAACGGTAGCGGCGCATAAAGTTAAGGTTACGTACGGTTTGGGTAACTAGCTGACTGTTAGGTACGTAAACGTGTTTACCCGTGTAGTTAAAGCTTTCTGGGTCAACTTCTAAAAGCGCAGTTTTTGCCCAGTCCATTTCCACTACTTCACCAATAATATTATTCATTTGGATCCAATCCCCTACCCTAAATGGCCTTGCGCCTAGGTAGTAAATGAAGCCCATAAAGCATTGAATAAATTCTCGGGTGGCTAGCACTATGGCAACCATAAATGCGGCAATAGATATAGCGAGTGTTTGTATTTCAGAGCTCCACACCATCATCAACACAATGATGATAAAAGCGTTACCTAACTGCTCTAAAATATTAATCTGGTTTCTTCTATCTTCCCCCCGCTGAGAACTAATGCGCCTTATCAGCAACAGCACACCTTTTTTAGAGAAGTGCAATACAATTAAAAGTAGTAGTGATGTCAGCAGTTTATACTCATTGGCAAACGCAATAAGCTGATTCCATAACTGCGTGGGGTCTATCACAATCTCCATGTATGCTCCGTCTGTACTGGCGAGGGTAAATCTTTGAATAAAAATAAAAAAGCGCCGACGAATGTCAGCGCTTTTCATTATGAAGCATGTAAACCTGCGGCACAATGCCGACCAGTTGCAACAACTATTATTTAGTCGCGAATTTGGCCTTCACCGTTCACCAGGTATTTCTCTGAAGTCAACGACTCTAATCCCATTGGACCGTAAGCATGTAGCTTAGTTGTAGCAATACCAATTTCTGCGCCAAGACCTAGCTGACTGCCGTCAGAGAAGCGTGAAGAGGCATTAACCATTACCACACTTGCATCTACTGCGCGTTGGAAAAGCTTACCTTTATCAGCATCTTCGGTCACAATAACTTCTGTGTGGTTACTACCGAACTGAGCAATATGGTCTACTGCACCTTCGAAGTCATCAACTACGCGAACTGCGATTTCTAAACCAAGGTACTCTTCGCCGTATGCGTCTTCTGCAATTACGTCTGCGCCATCAAAATATTGGCTACCTTTTTCGTTTACGTGAACCGTTACACCTTTTTCTTTAAAGGCATCGGCCACTTTAGGTAGAAAGTCACCCGCCACGGCTTGGTGTACAACCAAACCTTCAAGCGCATTACACACGCCAGTACGCTGGGTTTTACCGTTTAGAAGTATAGCCATGGCTTTATCTAAATCAGCATCTTTATCTACATAAAGGTGACACACACCTTTAAAGTGCTGAATAACCGGTACTTTAGCGTTATCGGTTACGTAGTTGATAAGCCCTTCACCACCACGTGGAATAATAACGTCAATGTAGTCGCGTTGTTCCATCAGCTCTTGCATCAATGCGCGATCTGGGTTTGGCACAACGGTAACTAGCGCTTTAGGCAAGTCATGCTTCTCAAGCACGTCTTGCATAAGTTCAGCAATCGCTAAACTTGTATCAAGGGCTTCTTTACCACCACGTAAAATTACGGCATTGCCCGATTTAAAACACAGCGCGCCCGCGTCGGCAGTAACATTAGGTCGTGCTTCATAAATCATGCACACAACGCCAAGCGGTATACGCATTTTCTTAATTTCAATTCCGTTAGGACGCGTACCAATAACACGCTCTTTGCCTACCGGATCGTCAAGCTCAACAATAACCTCGATGCCTTCAGCCATTGACTCGATGCGCTCATCGTTAAGGATTAAGCGGTCTATCATGGCTGCATCTAGATTATTTTCTTTAGCGCGCGCAACTTCCTTTTCGTTCACTTCAATAATTTTGCTTTTATTGGCACGAATTGCCGCGGCCATATCAGTTAACACCGCGTTTTTCTGGCTCTCACTTAAAATTGCCAGTGTACGTGCAGCTTTTTTCGCCTGTTGTGCTAACTCTGTAATAATACTCATTCTTTCTCCAGATTTGCTATGTGCTGATCAGAAATAATTGGCCCTGTTTTTTCTTCAAACTCGTGGGCAAATTCGTCACTTTCCTGATTCGCAATAAAATTCAATAAACAGCTACTGTAGTTCGACTTGGCTTTCACCAATTTAGTGCCGTCTTCTTTACGTACCAATATGGTATCGCCTACCGAGAACTCACCTTTCACATCTATAATTTCGCTACTTGTTAGTTGCTCTGCATCAGTATGTAAAGAGTCGTCGAAGTCCCCTTCTACTATCACCTCACCTTGCGCATTTGACGTATGGCGCATCCAATGCACATTCTCTTGCATTGGCTTAGCGTGAGGTTTGAAATGCGTGCCCGGGTTTTCACCTGCTAGCAGCATATTAAACGACAGCTCAGTAAAGCCGTTAATAATATATGTATCTATACCATGCGAAACAGCTTTCTCGGCCGCTTCAATTTTTGTGCGCATACCGCCGGTGCCAACACCGCCTTTAACCGCACCACCAGCCATGTCGTAAACGCTCTGATCGATGGTATCAACCGATTTGAGCAGTTTTGCGTCGTCATGTTCATGTGGGTTTTTGTCGTACAACCCGTCAATGTCTGAACAGATGATCAGTGCATCAGCTTCAGCCGCCGACGCCACCATGGCCGATAAATTATCGTTATCGCCAACCTTCAATTTGTCGGTAGTTACCGTATCGTTTTCGTTCACGATAGGCAGAATGTTGTTGTCTAACAAACTGAATATGGTTTCACGAATACTTACGTAACGCTCTCTGTCTCTTAAGTCAGCATGGGTAAGAAGCATCTGGGCAGACGGAAAATCAAAAAGTCTGTCCCATGTGGCAATCATTTCGGTTTGACCCGCTGCTGCCATGGCTTTCTTTACCGCTATATCTGATTTTTCTTGCTCTGGAAACAGGTGCGCACCCGCCGCGACAGAACCCGAAGACACAAGCACCACCTGTGTACCGTTAGCTCTACAACGTACGATAAATTGCGCAATGCTCAGTAAGTAGTGGCTGCTACAACCTTGCTGGTTGGGTGATATTAGTGCACTACCTACTTTGATGACTACGCGTTTCCAATTAGGATGACTCATAATAAACTTTTTAACCTTAAGATTGTTGATTCGCTAATTCTTCACTGGCTTGCACGAACGTTTCTTGTACGTTCGACGATGGGTTTTCGCTAAGGCGACTTACCATGTATAGCGTTAACGTACTTACCGCAAACCCTGGAATAATTTCATAAATAACGCTGCTTAACGTTTTACCGTCAGCTAAAACGGGCGCATAAATCCAAAACAGTACGGTTACCGCACCACTTATCATGCCCGCCATTGCCGCTTTCGCTGTCAGGTCCTTTTTATACAGACAAAACAGTACTAACGGACCAAATGCGGCGCCAAAACCAGCCCAAGCGTTACTTACTAAAGACAAAATTGTATTCGACGCATCCATGGCTAACAGTAATGCAACTACAGCCACACCTGCTACACCATATCGCCCAATTGTTACCGTTTGCTTTTCACTTAACGATTTTTCTGGCGACTTTTTATTTACCAGTACACGGTAAATATCTTCTGTTAACGAACTTGCGCTAACTAATAACTGCGACGAAATTGTACTCATGATGGCCGCTAAAATTGCTGCCATCAAAAATCCACTAATTAGTGGATGGAAAAGCAATTGCGAGAAGATAATAAATATAGTCTCTGGGTCGTCGACTGCAAGGCCAAACTGGTTAGCATAAGCAATGCCTACAAAGCCTGTAGCTAATGCACCAATAATTGTCACTGTCATCCAAGACATACCAATATTTCGTGCTGTTCCAATAGCCTTAACAGAGCGAATTGCCATAAATCGCACAATAATGTGCGGCTGACCGAAATAACCTAAGCCCCAACCCAAACTTGAAAGCAAACCGACTATCGTTAGTGTCTCTAACGATTCTGAAAAATTCGGAACAGATTGATAAGCGGCGCTCGTCATTTGCGAAACGCTATCAAACTCGGTAAATGCAACAATTGGAACTAAGACCAAAGCCACAAACATAATGCAACCTTGCACAAAGTCTGTAAGGCTGACTGCTAAGAACCCGCCCAACAGTGTGTAAGACACCACAACACCTAGGGTGATAAACAAGCCTAGTTGGTAATCGACCGAAAATGCACTTTCAAACAGCTTACCGCCTGCTACTAACCCTGCAGATGTATAAAGTGTAAAGAACAGCACAATGATTACCGCCGAAACGATTCGCAAGCTTGAATTTGGCTTATTGAAGCGCTTGGCAAAGAATTCAGGCACAGTAAGTGAGTCGTTTGCCACTTCGGTATATACACGAAGTTTAGGCGCTACTAATAAATAGTTAGCTAACGCACCTGCAACCAAGCCTATCGCGATGTATACCGCGTCAAAGCCGGTTAAGTACATAGCGCCGGGAAGACCCATTAACATCCAACCTGACATGTCGGATGCACCCGCGGACAGTGCGGTAACTTGAGGGCTTACTTGTCGCCCTCCTAATATATAACCAGAAATATCACTGGTAGATTGTCGGTAAGCAAACAACCCTATCCCCAACATCGCTATAAAATAAACGGCTAGTGATAGGTAACTTTCCATTGGCATAACGTTAGTTATTTCCTCTATTGCTCTTCGAAAACTCGTAAATGATTAACCGTTCTGAACACTTGCTACAACACACGTCGATGCAAATAATTAAATCGAACAATAATCATTAGAGCTCTAACAATATAAGGATTTGACAAAAAATTTCAAGTTTAATTTTTAAACAACTTGGTTTAAACAGCATTGATGTTTAATTTACCACCAAACATGTTTCACGACACTTTAATGAAACGCAATTAATATTAATCCATACTTTTCAACACCTTAAAAAAACACCAGCCTTTCATGGAACAATTTAACTTAGCGCTTAAAGCATAGAAAAAGCACAACTTTACTATCAGCTAAAACATTTTCATTAAAAATGCTTTGTTACGCGCACTCAGCTGAAATAACATCCAAAAGAAGCTTTTCTACAGGCAATAATTGGGTTAGTTGCGTACAATCTTCGTTATTTAGTGAACGCACCTTTTCTATAAGCACCTCACACGCTTTCTTGTCGTTTTTAACGGTAAATAGCTTCGGATGAATATAATATTTTCGGCATACTGTGGGCGTATTTCCAAGTTCTGCGGCCACAACCTTGCTTAAGGTACTTTCCCATTTTTTGGTTCTGGAATTATTTACTTGGTCATAGACGCGAGGAAGGTTGGTTAACGCGAACCGACTAGAGGCCCAAGTTCTAAAGTCTTTGCAACTAAACTGCTCGCTTAACTCTTTGTGAATAAACGCATTCACGTCTTCACTAGTTACATCGTGCCAGTGTTTACTCTTATCCTGATAGCGGAAAAGGCAATAACCTTGCTGCTGAGCGCAATCGCAAATCAGCGAGGCAAGTTCAGGATCAGTAACCTTTAAAGTTCTTGGTTTACCATGCTTTCCTGTGTAAGCAAGTTCAACGCTATCCTCACATTGTAACTGCACGTGTTTACGCCGCAGGGTAGTTAGCCCGTACGTTTCATTTTCTTTGCTATATTGAGCATTGCCTACCCTCGCACCTGTGTAATCAAGCAGAAGGCACACCAGCGCACATGCTCGTTCTTGCGTCCACGTTGGTTGCGAAATCAAAGAAAGGCAGTGTTCTCGAAATTCAGAAAGGGCGTTGCCGAAAGCAAGCAGACGCTCGAACTTTTCGACTTGCTGCTGTTCGTGCCATTTGTCATGGTAAATGTATTGTTTGCGTCCTTTCTCATCAAAGCCAACAGCCTGAATACTTGCCTTACTATCACGGCTGATAAAAGTGTTTTGCCAATTTGGGGGAATAACAAGCTTCTTGATACGTTTAATCACACGTTCGCCCGTTACTTTCTTGCCACTGCTATAGCGATAGTAAAACCGTTTACTTCCGCAAGGAATACGCTTTATCGTCAGGTGGCTATCGTCTGAATACACATTGCAATAGCCTTTAGTCCTTTTCATTTTTAGTTACTCCTTTCCCCTGCTTGCCCCAAAACAATAATAACTGAATAGCTGTAAGAGCACGCGTTAAGGGCGGCTTTGCTTCAATACTGACATGCCGTTGCGTTATTTTTGGGGCAAAGGTCAGTTCCCCTCGAACTACAGCGCTTATCTATAAAAAGAATTTACAGCTGAAATAAGGTAATTGATCACTTGCCTTTAAACCTTTTGCCGAGTTTATTTATCTACCCAGAGCTTTATCTACCAACAGGGGCTTTTCACCTACGCTGTAACAATTTTTCACATCCCGTGTAAAATAATCGCAGTATCAACTCTTATCTTCACCCTTAACGCTGATAGAGGCATCCTCATTTTCAATATTTGTCATCGACATCCCGCTCTTTTATTAACTAAACCATATGTAACGAACAGGAAATATCACTACTTTACAGTCAGTTAGAGCATACCGCCCTACAATTTAAACTAAAGTATTAGCTCTACTCATACTCCAGCGGAATACAAATTGAATAGTTAGTTATAACTAGTAATTAGCTGCAGACATTTAAAAGAGACATCTGCAAACAGTTGCTTGCGAGGTTTATGTGAGACCTATAACCGGCGAGTAACTCTTGAACTAATTAAGTGGATTTAATTAGAGAGTCCAAGAAAGAAGTCGAGGATTTAAATATGAGTATTCAAAATTCGAACAAGGTTGATTCAGAAAGCGCTAAAAGTAGCGAGCACGAAAACTTAAGGGCTAATGTCGTCTCTAACGACGAACTACAAGTAGCTGCCGTATTTAGTTCAAAGCAGAAAGTTCGTGAGGTACTTGAGATAGTGCAAAACAAAACATCAGTAGAATCATCACAGATAGAGATTATTGAAGCAGGTGATGCTAAGTTAAGTGAAAAGCTAGAGCGAAATAGCGAATCAATTGGAAAGAGTATGTGGTCTTCTCACCTTCTTCTTGGTTCACTCGGACTTGTAGCCGGATTAATTGCCGCTTTTCTATTAACTCAATTTGGGCCTGCACTTACGCAGCAAAACCCGTTGTTTACTTATATTGCATTAATAAGCCCTGGCCTCTTCATTGGGCTATTCGTAGCTGGGCTAATCGGTTTGCGTCCGGACAGAAATGAAGTAATACAGACAGTAAGGCATGCAGTTCGCTATGGCAAAGTGGCGTTAGTCATCAATCTTAGAAAGTCTCAATCATCATCAAAAGTGTCGCAGGTGTTGAAGCAGCATAGCGATAATGTAGTTGAATCTATTCGGTAGTGAAATTAATGACATGAAAACATGCTAAACGTCAGAATGTGTTAAAGTGTTAAATTGTTAAACTGTTGATTGAGCTTGCTACTTAAAACTCGCTTCTCAAAAGATACCACAGGGCAATATACCGAATTTCGCGTATATTGCCCTTTAACGTTTGGTTTGTAGCAATTTGAAAGAAAGACTAGGCACCGATTGTATGGATTTGATATTTTTTGATTTAGATGGGACTTTGTTAAATAAGTCTTCAGAAATTTCTTCTTTCACAAGAGAAACATTGGGCTTACTAAGTGAAAAGGATATTGCCTTTACGGTAGCCACAGGGCGCACCATGCACTCAGCACAATTCGTACTGCAGGGTCAATCTTTTGTACTACCTCATATCTATAATAATGGCGTAGCCATATGGGATCCAAGCGGAAATGCCTTAACCCTGGAAAACCTGCTCGCCCCTAGTGAAGTTAACCTTATTATTGAACATGCGGTTAAAAACAATATTACGCCTTTCATTAACACGGTTAATATGGATAGCCCTAACCACGAGCACGTGATTTATCATTCAGCGCCAAAACATCAAGTGGAATTCGATTTAATCGACAAATACTTTTCGCGAACGAAAGCGCGGCTTGACTCCATCGAAACCTTACCGGCGGATGCTCACATTACGAATATCAGTATGATTGGCGATGCAGCGCTGGTTTATGATATGTACAAACAACTAAACATGCATGACGAGTTGATTGCCTATTCCGGCCCTGCCATTGAAGGCGATGAATATCGTTGGATGGACGTTCACCACAATCTTGCCAACAAAGGCAGCGCAGTAGAGTTATTACGCGGTCAATTAGATGCAAGCAATGTTATTGTTTTTGGTGATAGTGACAACGACTTGAGTATGTTTAAACTTGCTGACGAAGCTTATGCGCCATCAAACGCAAAACCTTATATCAAAGATGCCGCCACTTCTGTTATTGGGCATCACGATGAAGATGGAATCGCTCGCTTTTTAAGAGAGCGATTCTCACTTTAGCCGTTATTGGCGCTTAGGCTACAGAATAAGGTGAAAACGTAGCCCACCTGTATGTAGCCAGACTTTATATTGGCCCAGCTTAATAAGGGCCCATTGTCGAATTGTATTGATGGTGGCCCAGACTATGTTCACGTGTTCATGGGCTACCATTCGATAGGCTCTCTGTCTTTTAAGAATTGACCGTGAGGGCCGCCCTCTTCCTGAGTTGCAAGCCAAATCGCGGTATCTGCACCTTCTTCCGGTGTCTTGGGCGCGTCGCTGCCGCCCATTCGGGTATGTACCCAGCCAGGGGTCATGCTGTTTACCGTGACATCAATCTTTTTGCCATCAGCAGCTTTATCGACCTCTGCAGCCATTTTTACGGTAAGGGCATTAATAGCGGCTTTCGTTACTGCGTAGCATAAAGGCCCTTTTAAACCTTCGGCAAAGCTACCGTAACTGGAACTTACGTTAATAATGCGACCAAATCCTCGTTCAATCATTTGCGGTAAGGTTTGCTGCATAAGCGTTAGGGGCGCACTTACATTAACCTGCATAGATTTCGCCAAACTTTCAGAATTTACTTCTTTCCAATCGGTGTCGTCTAATATCCCCGCGTTATTTATCAGAATATCGATGGGGCCATACACGGCTTCAGCACGCACAAACGCGTCTACAATGGCTGTTTCATTATCAAGAGGCAGTTCAATAACATGTATATCCCCACCTACTATTTCCTTTTTGGCTTCAAGACCTGACTCTTCATCTCGACATCCCATCAATACTTTGTAGCCTTTAGACAGCATTCCCTTCACTATTTCCAGGCCGATACCTCTATTGCCACCAGTTACTAATACGTTTTTCGTCATGCCAATACACTCCTTGCATTTACGCTTGGGCTTGTTTTGCCTCAAAACGATTGGATAAATAAAAACACAGCGGGAAAATTACGCTCCACACCAAAGCGATGAAAATATAAGAGAGCACCATGCTGGCACCTAGCTCTACGGCACCAAACTTAGCGCCTGCGATATAACTAAGAGGCGCAAAGACAGCCCCCGCAATTGCAGCGATAATCATTCGACCATTAAAAGCGGTTAAACTGTGGTAGACAGTCCCCGCAAATGCGGCCCATAGAAGGCTAAGCCATATGGGAATTGGCCAAAAGCTCACTAACACTTCTGTCTGATTAAAAATAAATAGACCACTTAACGTCAGTAAGGCGTCAACTAGAGTACCAAGCAGAAAAACGGCACTCATAAGCTTTATGTCTTCGATTCGTTTTGGGGAAAATACAATCCAAATCAAAAGTAGCCCCAGTACGGGAAGTACAGCGCTATTTTGAAACAGGATTACTAACCACCATATCGATTGAAACCACGCGAAATTGACAACCTTGAGTACTACCGTTTTATTCATTGTGAACGCTCATATGTTCTATACAAAAATATACGCTTTCCGCCTTGTGATAGTTCAAATCAAAAATCTCAAAAGTAAACGAAATCAAATAAGTGTAAGTATAAACGCTTAAGCTATTTGCTTTTTCCAATTACAAAGGATGTGTTAGTCGTGAAAATGGTGAAGTACTACATTCTCGGAGCATTGTTGGCGTTAGTGCTAACGGTAACTGTACCCGTGCTATTGCTTAAAATTGCATTCGGATGGGTAGCCTTTTCGCTTATTGCAGTAAGCAGTGCCTATTTGCTTAACTACCCAAGTTTATTTCGTAAACGCGAAGATGGCTCAATCCCCTTCTATATTCGTTGGATCTTTGTTCCATTTCTTTTGGGCTCAGGGCTGTATAACGAATATGCACGCAGAACAGACAAGGTTCCTCCGCTGCAAAAAATCGAACCCCATCTTTTTCTCGCATGCCGCATGTCTAGTCAACACGTAGACCTACTTAACGAAAATAATGTCGATGCCATCCTTGATGTTACAGCAGAGTTTGACGGTCTAGATTGGACAGCGTATCAGGAAGATTATAAGTACCTAAACGTTCCTGTCTTAGACCATACAAGCCCCACCGCTGAGCAACTTGTCCTTGCAATCAACTGGCTCAATCAGCAGATATCTGATAACAAAAATGTGGTTGTTCACTGCGCACTTGGCCGAGGCCGTTCGGTGCTAGTAGTGGCGGCTTATCTTCTGGCAAAGAATCCTAGTTTGAGTGTAGATGATGCCTTACGTCAGATTAATCAAATACGCCAAACAGCAAGGCTCAATAAACGCCAATTAGCGTCGTTACAAAAAGTGAGAGATGGCGGGCTCTTATCTTTACGAAAAGAACTAACGTTAATTGTTAACCCAGTAGCGGGCGGCGGTAAGTGGAAACAGTATCGAGGCGAAGTACTTTCTAGGCTTAATGAAAAGTTTAAAGTGACGGTAAAAGAAACCACACCGGAAGTAGACGGAAAAGCATTAGCGCAACAGGCCAAAGATGAAAAAGCGGATATTGTCATTGCCTGTGGCGGAGACGGTACATTAACCGAAGTTGCGTCAGCGCTAATTAATACTGACATCACCATGGGTATTATCCCTTTTGGAACGGCTAACGCGCTTAGCCAAGTGCTGCACGGGTATATCAGTAAAGTTATGCCTATAAGCACTGCCTGCGACATCATTATAAAGGGTGACACGTTAAAGATTGATACCGCAACTTGTAACGATAAAGTCATGTTGTTAGTAGCAGCCGTCGGTTTTGAAGAACAAATGATTTCGGCCGCTGACAGAGAAGAAAAAAACGTGGGAGGTCAGTTCGCCTATTTAAAAGGGCTGTGGAATGCTATTTCTAATAATGAAAATATGACATTTGAAGTAGCAAAAGATAACAAACCCGCAGAGACATTGGAAACGCCAAGCTTTGTGATCGCCAACGCTGCACCTATGACAACAGCATTGGCACAAGGCGCAGAGCAGCCGGATATAACGGACGGAAAGCTAGATCTCACTTGGTTATTACCGCAGCCAAGCTCTGACAGGCAGTTTGCATCGCTAGCGGAACTCGTTTTAAGCCCAGCCGAATCTAAAAAGCAATCAGACTCCATACGCCATGAACGCGCATCACAAATAACATTGTCATTCGATAAGCCTACTGCCTATGCAGTTGATGGTGAAATCTATGAAGGCGATAAAATTATTATAAAAACCGTCCCTAGAAGCCTCACCGTGCTTGCCAACTTTGAAGATAAGGATTAATTGTTACATGGCTCAGAAAAGTAATTTTGAAGAAATTTTTAGCTTCCTTAATGACAAGTTTTCTAATGAAACAGAGTACCTTCAAGCGGTACACGAAGTACTTGAAGACATTGTTCCTGTATACAATGCAAATGAACAATACAAAGCATTCGATATAGTCAGACGTATCAGCATGCCAGAGCGAGTTATTTACTTCACAGTCTCTTGGATGAATAGCGAGGGAAACATTGAAGTTAATCAAGGGTGGCGTGTGCAGCACAATTCGGCAATGGGCCCTTATAAAGGCGGGCTGCGTTTTCACCCTACCGTTAACTTATCGGTGCTGAAGTTTTTAGCATTCGAGCAATGTTTCAAAAATGCACTTACCGGCCTTCCAATGGGTGGCGGTAAAGGCGGTTCAGACTTTAACCCTAAAGGTCGCTCAAACCGAGACATCATGTTGTTTTGCCAGGCATTTATGCGTGAACTACAGCGCCACATAGGCGCCAATACGGACGTTCCAGCCGGTGATATTAATGTTGGGGGCCGTGAAATAGGTTATCTCTATGGCGAATACCGCAGGTTAAACAATAAGTTTGAAGGTGTATTAACAGGTAAAGGGCTTGAATTTGGCGGCAGTTATGTACGCACAGAAGCGACAGGCTTTGGCTTAATCTACTTTTTAGAAGCCGTCTGCCAGCACCAAGGTTCAAAAATAGAAGGCCAGACCATAGCAGTCTCTGGCGCGGGCAATGTAGCACTCCATGGCGCGCTTAAAGCAGTAGAAAAAGGCGGAAAGGTCATTTCTCTTTCTAATAGCCGAGGGCTTTTACATAACGAAGATGGGTTAACTGATACTGCACTTAAATGGGCAATAGAGAATCACGCTAACCGTAATAATATTCTTGCAGATATGGCTGACGAAAGCATGGGTAAGTGGGTACCTGATAAAAAGCCATGGCATTTAAAGTGTGATGTTGCCCTGCCTTGTGCAACTCAAAATGAGCTACTTGAAGATGACGCGAAAGCATTACTGGATAATGGTTGCCAAATGGTTTTAGAAGGAGCGAATATGCCGTGTACGAACGAAGCACAATCACGTTTTTTAGACGCTAAAATCGTTTATGTTCCGGGCAAAGCATCAAACGCGGGCGGTGTTGCTTTGTCTGGTTTAGAAATGAGCCAAAACGCTATGTTTAATCAACGGGATGCTAGTACGCTAGATGACCAACTTTATTCTATTATGGAGAGTATACATCAACGCTGTCTAGATGAAGGAAAGGCAAACAGTGGTGATTCCAAATACGTAAATTACATGAAGGGCGCTAACATTGCAGCGTTCAGGCGACTTGCTGATGCCATGGTTGCGCAAGGCGTATAACCTCATCCTCTTAATAAAGTTGTCGATAAGTTTACGGGTAAAGCCTCTGTGAATTTATCGGCAACCTCAGTGTAAATTTTGCTCTCTTCCTTTAACAAAACTGGCCTTCTTTTTATCAGCAAGACTAATAAAATAAATAAATTCATAAAGTTATATACATAAGATTCATGGAATAAAAATCGCATTACTAGAAGTGTCATTCACTTTTAAATTTGCAAAAGGAACTTCCCATGAAAATTTTTGAAGCACTTCGTCAAGATCACGAAAAGCAACGTTTACTGCTTAAGATCCTAGCTGAGACCAGCGGTAATACTGCGGCACGTCGCGAATACTTTGAAGAGTTAAAAACACAGCTTGAAAGTCATGCTATTGCAGAGGAGCGCCATTTTTATACGCACCTGTTAGAGAAAGATTCGACGGTAGATTTAACGCGTCACGGTATCGCGGAACACCATGAAATTGACGAGCTACTTGAAAAACTAGACGAAACTGACATGAGTTCACCGGCCTGGCTACGTCATTTAAAGAATCTACAAGAAAAAGTAGAGCATCACCTTGCCGACGAAGAGCAGGAGTTTTTTCAGGTTGCGGGCAGTGTTCTAAATGAACGTCAGAAAACTCAGCTAGCCGATGAATATAAAAAAGAAATGAAACAAGAGCTCGATGAAGAAAAACTGACAGCTTAGTTAAAATAACTGAAGCGCCATTAGGCGCTTCTCTTTTTTGTTAATGTTACATGAAAAAGCCAGCTTAAAACGCTGGCTTTTGTTTGTTTCGTTACTGCTTTACAACACTTATTACATTGTTACTCGCGCAGTAAAGCGAGTGACATCACCTACTTCTTGGCAATGATATAAATTGCGTGGATAACACCGGGAAAATAACCAAGGATGGTCAGTAGGATGTTAATCCAAAAATGCGCACCCAAGCCAACTTGTAAAAATACGCCTAGCGGTGGAAGTAAAATTGATAAAAGTATACGAATGATGTCCATAATAAATTCCTTGTTTTTGAAGTAATTTCACAACTCAGTAGGCAAAATACTCACACGTAGCGATATAATTAGGCCTATAGAGCGTTTTTACACGTCTCGTTGTTATTTTTTGCATTAACAATGCCAAGTCGCATGAACAATGCCGAGTAACTGGAACGTACATACGTTACCTTGGTGTATATAAATACCGAGCAAACTGCATTGCGTATACTTAAAAAAATAAACTTTTCCTTATAAAAAAGCTATTCACCGAAAGGCGTATTTTGAAGCCAATCATCAAGATCTGAACGATTTAGCGGGCGGCTAATGTAATAACCTTGCGCAATATCGCAGCCCCATTCCTTCAAAATTTCAAGGGAAGCTAAATCTTCTACACCCTCAGCAACCACTTTCAAATTAAAGACATTCGCCAAACTAAGCACAGTATGAACAATTTGTTGATCGTTCTCATCGCTAGCCAGAGAAAGAATAAAGCTTTTGTCTATTTTAATCGTTTTAACAGGTAAGTTCTTTAAATAGGCCAGTGACGAATAGCCAGTACCAAAATCGTCAATCGCGAAGTGAAAGCCTCTAGCAGTTAATTCGTTAAGGTTTTCAATCGCAAGTGATGCATCAGCAACTAAATCACTTTCGGTTATTTCAAGCTCTAACGATTCTGGTGATAGCCCCTCTTTCGTAAGCAGAGCCACAAGCTTGCTGAGTAGCACTTTGTTTTGAATGTCTTGCGTCGACAGGTTCATGGCAACGGTAAACCGATAACCCTTCGACCTAAAGTAAGATAAGTCAGTAATGGTTTGCTGCATCACCCAAGTTGTTACTTGCTCTATCAACCCTGCTTGCTCGGCAATAGTGATGAATTCATCTGGCGGCACAAAACCAAGCGCGCTATTGTTCCAGCGGATCAACGCCTCCATGCTGCAAACTTTCATCGTTTGCAAATCAACCTTGGGCTGGTAAACCATAGACAGTTCGTCTTGCTGGCTCACAAGCGAACGCTTCAATTCCGTTGTTATAGCAAGCCTGCGATTATACCTATCTTCTAAATCGGTCCGATACCGTACACACCAGCTATCACTATGAATAGCCTCATCGGTCACTATATTCATCTTTCTAAATAGCTCTTCAGAAGAAGAGGCGTCTTGAGGACACTCGATTACTGCCATAGCAACTTTAACAGGGATGGCAATTAAGTTACTTTCAACCGGCTGTTCCAAAATATGTTTAAGCGTTTCTAGCTGATCGTCGTTTAACGATTCGTGTGATATATACAGTATTTCGCCGCCAGCAAGCCGTGCAGACGTGCCAGGCCAGCGCTGCAAGCGCATTGCAAGTGCTTTAAGCGTGTTATCACCATTCGAGTAGCCATATAAGTCATTTATGGTTCTAAACCCAATAACGGTAATAGCTACAACCTGAACCGCTCGCCCCTCTTTAAGTTCAGACTCAAAATAGCCTTCAACATAGTTACGATTAAAAAGGCCGGTTAATACATCGTGTTCAGCCTGGTAGCGAATGTGCTTTTCACGACTTTTAATACTCTCTTGCATACTGTCTACGGCAACTGCAAGCTCTGTAATTTCTTTTAGTTTCGACGGTGATTCTAGGGTTGAACCATAACTACCCGATGCTACTTTATTTACGGCTTTAACTAGTTTAGAGACAGAGTCGCTCACATTTCTAGCCAGAAACAGGGAAAGTCCGAGCGCTACTAAAACAGCTAGTAGACAGAATGCCAGTATAGTTAATTGAATACGCGTAAACGCGTTAAAATAAGACGTTGTATCGACAGCTAATGTAATAGCAACCGGTAAATTTTGCTCAGAGCCTATACTTACCTGCCGCGCCAAGTAAGTTAATTCGTCTTTAAAGGTTACATCCACCCAAGACGGATCTTGTTGTGATGCAATTATTCGTTGTGCTTCATCGTTATCTAATGTTGCCTTGATGATCTCGTTGGAATCTGCCTTAGAAATGATAATTTCGGCATCAACAAGTTGCTTTAGCTGTTCAAGTAAATCATCGTCAAATTCAACACCAATTAACATGTAGTATCTGAGTGTCGGGATCTCTACCCGAATAAGATTCAGCTCAACTAAATTATCGTTTACAACAAAGAAGCCGCTGTCTCGACCTTTTGCAACAAGCGATAAACTACTCTCTACGTCCTGACCAACCTTGAATAAGTCTGTGTGGGTTGCAACAACCTTGTGATCAAGGCTCACTAACGCAATGATTTTGGTATTAAGGCGGTCTGCATAACTCGTAAATGCAGCTTCAATAGAGGGAATATTCTCGGTCCCAACGGCGCGCCTGAAATCAAAGGAACGCGCCAGGACTTTCGATACACTTTTGATAACGGCTTGCCTGTCGGCGACTACTTTATCGAAAACTTTTTCGGCTAATAGAATATCGTGATCAATATTTTGAACAACAAGTGTGTTTGCAGAGCGCCAAACAGCGCCAATAATCAGAAGTGATGCTATTACAATCCCTATTAATAAGGTTTGGAATAAAGTCTGGCTTAGTGTCTTTTGCACTATAATGCCCCGTGAAGATTGTTGTAATTTTGAAGCAGTCGAAATAGGTATCGACGTTAAGAATAGCTGAATAACAATAATAGGGACAGGTATAACATCCTGTAAATTTTAGATTTTAACGCTTTGTTACAAATGTTTCGCTCTTAACCGATATTTGCTAAAGCTAGGCTACTAAAGAAAAAAGCGAGGAAAAGCAAAAAGCCAGCTTAGCGCTGGCTTTTATTACTATTTGGTGCGGAAAGCGGGACTTGAACCCGCACGAGCTATGCTCACCACCCCCTCAAGATGGCGTGTCTACCAATTCCACCACTTCCGCGAAACTTTTTATATGCTTAGTTTGAACCTTCAGAGCCATCAGCTACAGGAACATCAGTACCATCAGCTACAGGCACATCAGATGCGTCTGCTTCACCGGCTGGCACGTCGCTTTGCGCCGCATCATCAATAACCGGTACATCCTGGTCAGCCGGAAGCTGCACCGGCTCTTCAACAGCCGCTGGAACTTCTAAGTTGTTCCATTCATCTTCAGCACTTTCGCGGTTGGCGGTCAACGCACCTAAAGTAAGGCTAATGAAGAAAAACAAACCTGCCAATATGCCAGTGGTACGCGTCATAAAGTTGCCCGAACCAGACGAACCAAATACTGTGTTTGAACCACCTGAGCCAAATGAAGCGCCCATATCTGCGCCTTTACCCTGTTGAATTAAAACAAATCCAATAAGTAAAAGTGCAACAATTAGGTATGCTACTAATAGCACTTCGTAAATCATAAATACCTCGTCAGTTTGCCGCTTGGCAAATTGAAATAAAATCTTCAGCCTTTAAACTGGCCCCGCCAATCAAACCGCCATCTACGTCTTTTTGCGCAAATAAGGTGTTGGCATTATCTGGCTTAACACTTCCGCCGTATAAAATACGTAGGCCCTGTGCCAGCTCTGTGTCTACTTTATTAAAGTAGCCACGAATAAATTCGTGAACGTCTTGTGCTTGTTCTGGGCTGGCAGTTTTACCTGTACCTATTGCCCAAATTGGCTCGTAAGCTATAACTGTTTTGCTTAGTTCATCAACAGACATTGCATTAACAAGAGCGTTTAGCTGTTCACCGACAAACGACTCTACGTTGTCAGCCTCTCTCACTTCAAGGGGTTCACCCACACAAATGATAGGAACTATGCCAGATGCGACACACTGCTTAGCTTTCAGCGCTACAAGTTCGCTTGACTCACCTTGGTCTTCGCGTCTTTCAGAGTGCCCAACGATTGCGTATTCACAACCTGCTTCTTTAAGCATTTGGACTGATAACTCACCAGTATGTGCGCCATTTTCTAAATGACTTACGTTTTGAGTACCGATAGCAAATGAACGAGTTTCAAATGCGTGTAAAAGTAGAGAAGGAGCACAAATCACTATTTCCGATTCAGCTTTTACATCAGCAAGTTTCTGATTAAATTCAGCAACTAATGCCAAATTTCCATTCATTTTCCAATTGCCAGCCACGAATGGCTTTCTTACATTTTCACTCACAACGCAGACCTTAGCCCTGTCTTTAAAGCGGGCGTGATATTAACTATTTAATTGAAAAGATACAAGCACAAAAAGCAAAATTTCCTGCTACGCCAACTAATTGGCGAGATTACGAACAGTTTCTGCAATATGCTCAGCCCATTTATGAGATTGTGCATCGTCGTTCGACTCTACCATCACTCGAATTAGTGGTTCAGTACCACTTTTACGCAGTAACACCCTGCCCGTCTTACCTAATGCAGATTCCGCTTCTTTCTTAGCGTTTTGTACATCTTGATGTGACAGGTAATCCACTTCTTGGTTTGCGTAACGCACGTTAACCAATGTTTGCGGGTACATGTCAAAACCGCTCGCTAAGTCGTGTAGATCCATATGAGAACGCAACATTGCAGCAAGCACTTGAAGCCCGGCAACAATACCATCACCCGTAGAGCTCATATTTAGATTGAGAACATGACCTGAATTTTCACCACCAATAGACCAGCCTTTCTGCTGCAGCAATTCCATCACGTATCTGTCGCCTACGTTACTTCTTACAAATGGAACACCCAGCTTCGAAAGCGCGTTTTCAAGACCAAGGTTACTCATCAAAGTGCCCACTACACCGCCCTGCATCTTGCCATTTTTAAGCGCATCACGGGCAATAATGTAAACAATCTGGTCTCCGTCTAAAACGTTTCCTAGGTGGTCTACCATCATAATGCGATCGCCGTCGCCATCTAACGCAAAGCCAAGGTCAGCGCCTGTCTCTTTAACCTTTTCTACAATCGCATTCATTGAAGTTGCGCCAACGCCGTCGTTGATGTTTAGGCCATCAGGCGCTGTTCCTAGTTCAACTACTGTTGCGCCTAGTTCACGAAGAACGTTTGGCGCTATGTGATATGTAGCGCCATGCGCGCAATCCACTACTATTTTGAGGCCCGTTAACGATAGCTCAGAAGGGAATGTACCCTTACAAAATTCAATGTAGCGGCCTGCTGCGTCATTAATTCGAGTGGCTTTACCTAACTTGTCAGACGCTACGCATGTCATTGGGCGCTCTAACATGTCTTCAATAGCTAGCTCAATATCGTCATCTAGCTTAAAGCCTTGAGCAGAGAAGAATTTGATGCCGTTATCGTAAAAAGGGTTATGGGAGGCACTGATTACGATACCCGCTTCAGAACGGAATGTTTTCGTTAGATACGCAATAGCCGGTGTGGGCATAGGTCCTAGCAAGCCGATATTAATGCCTGCAGCTGATAGACCAGCTTCTAGCGAGGACTCTAGCATATAGCCAGATATACGTGTGTCTTTACCGATAAGTACTTTATTTGTGCCGCGGCCAGCTAGAACTTTACCCGCTGCCCATCCTAATTTGGTCACAAACTCTGGGTTGATATTGCTCTCACCCACTTTTCCACGTATACCATCGGTGCCAAAATATTTGCGCTGAGTCATTATTATTCCTTATTTAATCGTATTCAGCATTTTCACGATATTGACAGCGTCCGCTGTTTCTTTAACGTCGTGAACGCGAATAATCTGTGCGCCCATTTGGGCGACAATTGTAGCGAGGCTTACGCTTCCAGCCAAGCGCTCATCTACTTTTCTATTAAGCAAATTGCCTATCATTGATTTGCGTGACATTCCAACTAAGACGGGAAAGCCCAACGACATAATATCAGGCAGATGTTTAACCAGGGCATAGTTATGCTCTAGCGTTTTACCAAATCCGTAACCTGGGTCGAACAATATCGACTCTTTCGCAATGCCAGCTTGCTCACACACTTTTGTGCGAGCTATTAAAAACTGACTTACTTCCTCAATTACATTGCTATATTCGGGGTTATTTTGCATAGTTCGCGGTTGCCCCTTCATATGCATTAAGCATACGGGTACGGCAGCGATCGCGGCGGCTTCTAGCGCGCCGGGTTCTTGTAAAGCACGTACATCATTAATTAACCCTGCACCCGCGTTGACTGCTTCACGCATTACTTCTGCTTTACTGGTATCAATAGATATCACAGCATCGCTATTTTTTGCGACTGCTTCAATAACAGGTATTGTGCGGTCTAGTTCTTCTTGCAAAGATACATCAGGGGCGCCAGGTCGTGTAGATTCACCACCAATGTCAATGAAGGTTGCGCCATCATCAAGCATGCAATGCGCATGTTCAACTGCTTGTGTCACATTGGCGTGCTTGCCACCGTCAGAGAAAGAGTCAGGGGTTACATTTAATATGCCCATCACATGAGACTGTGATAGATCGACGAAGTGCTTTCCAAACTGCATGAATTACTCGCATTATTGTTCTTTAAAGATGAAGCTATAGAGCAAACTGATTTTAACCCACAGAGATAGCGATAAGCATTAGATTAAAATCAAACTGCTCTAACAAAAAACGCCAGCTGAACTGGCGTTTTTTAATTAGTGTAGCGGCTTAGCTTGGGATATCGCCCGGCTTGCCTACAGATGGTTTATCAACACCATCGTTTTTAATTTCACCTTCGCGAACTGGTGCACCACCGCTTGGCTTATCGCCACCAGACGGCTTGCTGTCATCCCAGTCTGCAGGAGGACGAACGTCAGTGCGGTTCATCAGGTCATCAATCTGCTTAGCATCAATAGTTTCGTACTTCATCAGTGCGTCTTTCATTGAGTGTAAGATATCAATGTTGTCTTCAAGGATTTTTTGAGCGCGTTCGTAGTTGCTGTCGATCAATGACTTGATTTCGGCATCAATAGCACGTGCTGTGTCGTCAGACATATTCGTTGCCTTAGACATAGACTTACCTAGGAACACTTCACCTTCGTCTTCAGCATAGAGCATTGGACCCATTTTGCTCGACAAGCCCCACTGAGTCACCATCTTACGAGCAATTTCAGTTGCGCGCTCGATGTCGTTAGACGCACCCGTTGTTACTTTGTCGTCGCCGTAAATGATGGCTTCAGCAATACGCCCACCAAACAAGCTAGAAATCATGCTTTCTAAGTGTTGTTTAGAATGACTTACACGGTCTTGCTCTGGCAAGTACATGGTCACACCCAACGCGCGACCGCGAGGAATGATCGATACTTTATAAACCGGATCGTGCTCTGGCACTAAGCGACCAACAATGGCGTGACCTGCTTCGTGATACGCTGTCATTTCTTTTTCAGGCTCAGACATCACCATAGACTTACGCTCAGAGCCCATCATGATTTTGTCTTTCGCTTTTTCAAACTCTTCCATTGAAACAAGGCGCTTGTTGCCGCGAGCAGCGAACAATGCAGCTTCGTTTACTAGGTTAGCAAGGTCAGCACCTGAGAAACCTGGTGTACCGCGAGCAATAACTGACGGTTCTACGTTATCAGCCACTGGCACTTTGCGAATGTGAACCTTAAGAATTTGTTCACGGCCGCGGATATCAGGAAGACCAACCACTACTTGACGGTCAAAACGACCAGGACGAAGAAGCGCAGGGTCTAGTACGTCAGGGCGGTTAGTTGCCGCAATAACGATGATACCTTCATGACCTTCAAAGCCGTCCATTTCAACAAGCATTTGGTTAAGTGTTTGTTCACGCTCGTCGTGACCACCACCTAAACCTGCACCACGTTGACGGCCTACCGCATCAATTTCGTCAATGAAGATAATGCAAGGCGCTGCTTTCTTAGCTTGTTCGAACATATCACGAACACGCGATGCACCAACACCCACGAACATCTCAACAAAATCAGAACCCGAGATAGTAAAGAAAGGTACTTTTGCTTCACCCGCGATAGCTTTCGCAAGCAAAGTTTTACCCGTACCAGGAGGACCTACCATAAGTACGCCCTTCGGAATTTTACCGCCAAGCTTCTGGAACTTAGACGGGTCGCGAAGGAAGTCAACTAACTCAGATACGTCTTCTTTAGCTTCATCACAGCCTGCTACGTCAGCAAATGTCGTCTTAATTTGGTCTTCACCAAGTAAGCGAGCTTTGCTTTTACCGAAAGACATAGCGCCACGGCCGCCACCACCTTGCATTTGACGCATGAAGAATATCCATACACCGATAAGCAATAACATGGGGAACCATGAAATGAAAATTGACGTTAGAAGAGACTGCTCTTCCGGTGGTTCACCGTAAACTCTTACATCGTTTTTGACTAAGTCAGATACCAACTTGTCATCAAAGTAAGGTACGAATGTTTGGAAAGTTTCGCCTGAACGCTTTGTACCGCGAATTTCGCCACTATTGTTGATGCGAACTTCACGAATATTTCCCTGTTCTGCTTCTCTCAAAAACGTTGTGTAGTCAGTTTGCGAACGAGACGATTCACTCGGTGAAAAGCTCTGAAAAACCGACATTAAAACAACGGCGATGACTAACCATAAGATTAAATTTTTTGCCATATCGCTCAATGCTACTAACCTCTATAAACCCGAATTGCTTGTATATTCAACAAGTTGTTTATTGAATAAACGGCACAACTCGCAACGAAAACCGCTTAACCCAAAGCGTACTACACTTTATACCCACAAGCCACCAAATACACCTCACGAGAACGTGATCTGGACGAGTCAGGCTTACGCGTCTTTATGGTTGTGAAAGATTGTTTAAGCGCGTTCATGAACTCAACAAAACCTTCACCTTGGAACACCTTAATAACAAAAGAACCTCCAGGCTTTAAAACTTGGTGACACATATCTAGCGCTAATTCGCAAAGGTACATAGAGCGAGATTGATCAACCGAAGCGTTACCTGCAAGGTTCGGTGCCATATCAGACAACACAATATCTACGGTGTTCCCACCAATTCTGTTCAATAGTGCATCGAGAACCGCGTCCTCTCTGAAATCACCTTGTAAAAAGTCTACGCCGACTATCGGGTCCATTGGCAAAATATCGCACGCGATAACTTGACCATTGTCGCCAACAAGCTGTGCAGCTAACTGTGACCAGCCTCCTGGTGCAGCACCAAGGTCTACAAGTGTCATTCCTGGCTTTATAAGCTTATCTTTTTTCTGGATTTCTTCCAGTTTATAAATAGCTCGCGAGCGCCAACCTTCCTTATTTGCTTTCTGCACATAATGGTCGTTGACGTGTTCTTGTAACCAGCGTTTACTGCTGGCGGAGTGTTTCTTTTTTGTCATTCCAGTACAATGTCATTAGGATTGTAGAGAAGATGGCGTTAGAATACGTTATTTCAAGCATAAACTAACAGATTAATTGTAAGAAATATTACTAGATGAAACTTTCAAATAAACAGAAACAATTCCTAAAAGGTCTTGCACACCCGTTAAAACCTGTTGTGCAGCTAGGTGGGAACGGCCTGACAGAAGGTGTAGTTGCGGAGATTGACAACGCACTTAGTCACCATGAATTAATTAAAGTTAAGGTGCCAACCGATGATCGCGAAGAAAAAGCGCTTATCATGGATGCCATTGTACGTGAAACCAACTCAGTTAAGCTTCAGGTAATTGGTCACACGCTAATTATCTACCGTCAAAGCGAAGACTGTAAAATTCAGTTGCCAAAATAGCTGCAAAGTAACTGAATAAAAGGTGCCGTTCCCTTTCGGCACCATAGTTTTTCTTCTTACTTCCCGTTAACATCACGTTAATAATAGTGAACAAACAGGGTTTAAGGGAAAACTATGACGCTAAATAATCTTACCGCCGTTGTCACTGGCGGTTGTTCAGGACTTGGTCACGCAACTGCTATCGCGCTACGCGATGCGGGTGCTAACGTCAGCCTTTTCGATCTAAATGACGAACTTGGCGCGCAACGCGTTGAAGAATTAGGTAAGGACAACACGCTTTTCACCAAAACCGATGTTCGTGATGAGGCTTCTGTTCAAGCGGCTATAGATGCGACAACCGAAAGATTTGGGGCCATTTCTTTAGTGGTTAACTGCGCAGGTATCGCCCCTGCAAAACGTTTACTTGATAAAGAAGGCAACTCTGCCCCGCTTGGCGATTTTCAGAAAACTATCGATATCAACTTAGTAGGAAGCTTTAATGTTTCTCGCTTAGTAGCTGCAACGATGGCAAAGCAATCGCCAATTAACGCAGAAGGCGAGCGTGGTCTTATTGTAAATACTGCTTCAGTTGCTGGCTATGAGGGTCAAATAGGCCAAACTGCCTATGCCGCAAGTAAAGGCGGCATTATTGGTCTAACTCTACCAATGGCACGAGATTTAGCGCCGCTAGGCATCCGCGTTAATACGATAGCGCCGGGTGTAATGGGCACGCCAATGCTGCTTGCTATGCCAGAAAAGGTGCAAGACGCCCTTTCTGCTAACGTTCAGTTTCCAAAGCGCCTTGGCCTACCTGAAGAGTTTGCAAAACTGGTTATTCATATGGCAAACAACAGTTACTTGAATGGTGAGACAATCCGCTTAGACGGCGGGCTGCGCATGCCACCAAAGTAGTAAATAACTACGCTAACACTTTAGTCAAAAAACCGCCCGAATGAAGGCGGTTTTTTTTGAGTCGTGACTTGTGCTCACTACTCTCGCTTAAAGCTATTCGCCATCTCCACCGTTCACAATAAGGGCGATATTGTATAAACGATTCACAGCATGGTAGTTAATAGAATTTTTAGGGTAACGCCCTTTACTGCTAATTTTGCCTGCTTCCTGTTCCATTAGAATAGTTAGCGCGTCATCAACGGTTTCAACGGTGTAAATATGAAACAGCCCTTTTTTCACGGCATCGATAACGGTGGCATCTAATACCAAATTTATTGCATTCGATTTAGGGATAATAACGCCCTGCGTACCGGTTAGGCCGCGGTGCTGACACAAGTCGAAAAAGCCTTCTATCTTTTCGTTCACACCGCCCACCGCTTGCACTTCACCGTATTGGTTTATTGAACCTGTAATAGCCAAGGTTTGTAGGCACGGGATTTCAGTAAGAGCAGATATAAGCGCAACCAGTTCTCCAAGGGATGCGCTGTCGCCGTCTATATGACCGTATGACTGCTCTAATGCGATGTTGGCAGATAACGTTAACGGGAAATGCTGAGCGTATTTATTACCTAAATAGCCGTTAAGTAACATAACCCCTTTAGAGTGTATGGGCTGTCCAAGCTCTACTTCACGCTCGATATCAACTACGCCACTTGCCCCAGCAAACACAGTAGATGTGATGCGTGCAGGCGTACCAAATGCGGTGTCACCAATATCCAATACGGTTAATCCGTTTACTTTTCCTACCGCTTTGCCCTCAGTAGCAATAAGCACGTGACCTTCTTTAATATCGTTTAAAAGCGTTTGACTAACACGGCCTGTGCGACGTTTTTTGGCACTTAATGCTGTTTTTAAATGATCGAGCTCTAGCGTGTCGGCATTCGACTTCTTGCAGAAATAGTAAGCTTCATTAACTAGCTCGATAACTTCAGCAAAATGCGCTGAGAGCTTTTCTTTGTGTTCGGCCATTCTAAGCGAATACTCAACCAACCTGCACATGGCGTTAGCCGTTATACCTTCAAGCCCTAATGTATTAAGATGCGCTCGCACCTTGCCCACAAAGTCGAAAAGCGCCTGTCGAGTAACGGGGATTTCTAAATCAAAATCCACTAACACTCTGAATAGCTCGTCAAACTCATCATCATAATCTTGCAGGGTGTAGTACAAATCGCGGGAGCCTAGCAAAACGATTTTCACATTTAAGTCGATAGGCTGTGGGTTTAGTGTGATGTTATTCACCATACCCACGTCTTGCTGCGGTAAATCCATGCGCAAACGCTGGGACTTAATGGCAAGTTTCAGGGTATCCCACACAAAAGGCTGCTCGATTAGTTGGTCGACATCCAGTAAAAGGTAGCCGCCATTTGCGCGGTGCAGTGCTCCTGACTGTATCATTCTGTAATTGGTAAATACGCTACCATGAATGTTGGTATATTCAATTTTACCGAACAGGTTTTGGTAGGTAGGGTTCGGCTCGTAAATAACAGGTGCCGCATCGTCTAATTTATTTGATACCAATACATTAGGAAGAAACTGCTCTTCTAAAAATATCTTCTTATCGAAATCGTCACTCTTTTCCTCTTTTTGCTCTTCATTATGAATAACTAAGATAGCGTTAACCAAAGCGGTTTTAAGCTGTTTTAGATACTTCATAACCCCAAGCTCAGAGGCGTATTTGTGCTCAAACACTTTGATAAGGGGCTTAATCACATGCTCTGCGGTCTTTTTATCAAGCTCACGCAGCCTTTCTGAATTTTCGCGCTTCCACGTAGGTAAACTCAACAGACTTTCACTCAGTCTATTTTCTAAATCATCTATGAGCGTGTAAAAGCCTTCTCGCTGCTCGTCTGTAAGCGATGCAAAATCAGTATCTCTTATTGGCTTGCCATTAATGATAGGTGAAAACGTAATTGAGCCACCCTCTTCATAAAGCGCAACGTCGTTAGCTTGTGCGTAACGCTCTACAGCATCAATAGCTGCATCGTACTTTTGTTCAAACTCTCTGGAAATAGATGCACGGCGGCGCTGATAACCAGGGTTATCAAATGCAATAGGCAGTGAATCTAATACATCATCGATAAGTGCAGCCATATCTTTTTGAAACGCCTTACCGCCACCTGGCGGGAATTTTAGCGCTACTGGCTGGCGTTCGTCGTCAAAGTTGTTGATATAACACCAATCGTCGGGTGCACGAAGCTGTGCGACTTGGCGTTCAATGTAGTCTTTTACTAAAGTGAAACGCCCTGTGGCAGGCTCACCCATTACGTAAAGGTTGTAACCTTTGGTGTTAATACCTAATCCAAAAGTGAGCGCTTCCCGTGCACGCTCTTGCCCAATAAAAGTCGCGTTTAGCGCTTCATCGTCTTTTAAGGCACTGTTTACCGCTCGGCGATTTATGGTAGGTGATAGCGCGTCTACATTTAACGCATATATATTAGTGTCTACAGACATGCCTGTTCTATTTTCGTTTCTTTACTTAAGTGAAACCCTAATTAACAGCACTGTCAAACGGTTAACTCTAATAAGGCAGCTTTACGTTGTTAATTGCACAACAAACAACCAGCTCAGTGTCTTTATGGGCACGTTGAGGCATATTGCTCAGGCTTTAACTCCTCTATTCATATTGATACTTCGGGGAGCAAGGTGTAGCTTTTAATGAGCAGTAAACGCAATGACGTAATAAATAGTAAAATTTTACGCGCCAAGCAGCCAGCATGAATAATAAAAAGCAAGGTTAAAACGATGACAATAATAACGAAAGCAAGCCAAGCCCTGCTCCTTTCAGGTCTACTGAGCCTAACATTCACTTCACCTAGTCACGCTGACGTAAACTATGCAGATAACTCTGGTTTTTCTATAACTAACGAAAGTGAAAGTGCGGCCCCTATCGAAGCCGTGTATTCTCACTTTATTCAAAACGTAGATAAGTGGTGGCCGAAAGATCACACTTGGTGGAAGGGCACGCTAAGTATTGATAAACAAGCCGGCGGTTGTTTTTGCGAAGTTACACAAACAGCAAGCGCGGCACACATGCAAATAAGCTATGTTGAGCCTAATAAAAAGGTAGTGATGACCGGCGGATTAGGACCTCTTCAAGAAATGGGCGTATCAGGTGCGCTCACTTGGGAATTCAGCACCGTAGAAGAAAACGCCTTATCGAACGATGATATAAAGCGCGAACCTTCACCTAAAACAAAGGTTACCCTTACCTATCACGCCTCTGGCAATATTCACTTCAATGGACAACGAGCATCTGACGAGGACGCTGCCAATTTGGTTAAAGTTGTCGATAAAGTTCAGGCGCAGCAGCTAAATGCATTAACCGCCTTTAGCGATAAACAATTTAACGAAGTTGAAAAAGACAGCGCTAAACGATAATAGAAATGACCAGAAATAGATCGCTATGTGAATTTTACGCGAGAGTTTAAGCAAATCATCTTCGTTAACGCGCCTAAATAGCTGCATTAATGCTCACTTTTCATGCAAGCAGAAATAAATATTGCCTAGTTCAGTGTTAAGCTATTGAGGCATGGCTTAGCGCTGGGTTATTCTATTGGGCTATATGTATGTAAAGTGGGAAGATCCCACGTGCGGTTAAATGGCAAGAATACAGGAGAGATTACAAATTCTCTTGTAGATCGTTCGCCTTATGCCGCCCCATAAACGTTTTAACTTTTAATGCGGAAGCCTAAGTTTCATGGCCGATAATCAGTACAATCCGAAAGACATTGAACAGCGTGTTCAGCAATACTGGGAAGATAACCAATCTTTTAAAGCAAACGACGATGTAGATAAAGAAAAATTCTACTGCCTGTCGATGTTTCCATATCCTAGTGGCCGACTTCACATGGGTCACGTGCGCAACTACACCATTGGTGACGTAATTAGCCGTTTCCAGCGTATGCAGGGTAAAAATGTATTGCAGCCTATGGGTTGGGATGCTTTCGGCCTACCGGCGGAAAATGCAGCGATTAACAACAACACTGCGCCGGCGAAATGGACATACTCCAACATTGATTACATGAAAAATCAGCTTCGCTCGTTGGGTTTTGGTTACGACTGGGACCGCGAAGTAACAACATGTAAATCTGATTACTACCGCTGGGAACAGTGGTTCTTCACACGCCTTTACGAAAAAGGTCTTGTTTACAAGAAAAACTCTACTGTGAACTGGGACCCTGTAGATCAAACTGTTCTGGCTAACGAGCAGGTAATTGACGGTCGCGGATGGCGTTCAGGGGCCTTAGTTGAACAAAAAGAAATTCCACAGTGGTTTATTAAAATTACTGACTACGCTGAAGAGCTTTTACAAGATTTAGAACAGCTTGAAGAATGGCCGGATCAAGTACGTGCCATGCAAGCAAACTGGATTGGCCGCTCTGAAGGTGTGGAAATCACGTTTGACCTAGCATCAGCGGTTAATGATATTGCCGATTTAACGGTATACACCACTCGTCCGGATACCTTCTACGGCGTTACTTACGTTGCAGTGGCTGCGCAGCACCCTCTTGCCGAATTCGCAGCAAAATCGAACTCAGATTTAGCGGCCTTTATCGACGAATGTAAAAACACCAAAGTTGCTGAAGCTGAATTAGCAACCATGGAGAAGAAAGGCTTCGCCACTGGCTTTGAAGTTATCCACCCTTTAACTGGTGAAAAGCTTCCAATTTGGGTCGCTAACTTCGTGTTGATGGACTACGGTTCAGGCGCAGTTATGGCTGTACCAGGTCACGACCAACGCGACTGGGAGTTTGCCACAAAGTACGATTTGCCTATTAAGCAAGTTATTAAGCCAAATGCAGGCGATGAAGATAAATGCGACCTTTCAGCTTCTGCATTTACTGAAAAAGGCAGCTTAATTAATTCGGAAAAATTTGACGGGCTTGAGTTCGATGCGGCATTTAACGGTATCGCTGATGAGCTTGAAAACAAAGGCTGCGGTAAGCGTAAAGTAAACTACCGTTTACGTGATTGGGGCGTAAGCCGACAGCGCTACTGGGGCGCGCCTATTCCAATGTTAAACTTGGAAAACGGTGAATCGGTTCCGGTTCCTGCTGACCAACTACCGGTTGTGTTACCGGAAGACGTAGAAATGAATGGCGTAACCTCGCCAATTAAAGCTGACCCCGAGTGGGCTAAGACCACATACAATGGTGAAGCTGCGTTACGTGAAACTGACACCTTTGATACCTTTATGGAGTCATCTTGGTATTACGCACGTTATGCAAGTGCTACCAACAACGATGCCATGCTTGACCCAACTTCAGCCAACTACTGGCTACCAGTAGATCAATATATCGGTGGTATCGAGCACGCCATCTTGCACTTACTTTACTCGCGTTTCTTCCACAAATTGCTACGCGACGAAGGCTTGGTGAATACTGACGAGCCATTTAAGCGCCTATTGTGCCAAGGCATGGTATTAGCCGACTCTTACTACCGTGAAGACGCCTCTGGTAAGAAAACCTGGTTCTCGCCTACCGAAGTAAGCACAGAGAAAGACGACAAAGGCCGCATTGTTAAAGCGTGGCTGACAGCAGATGGCGAAGAAGTTATTCATGGCGGCATGACCAAAATGTCTAAGTCGAAGAATAACGGTATCGACCCGCAAGAAGTTATCGACCTGTACGGTGCCGATACAGTCCGTCTATTTACTATGTTTGCAGCGCCACCAGAGCAGACCCTAGAGTGGGTTGATTCTGGCGTAGAGGGTGCAAACCGTTTCTTACGTCGTATCTGGAAGCTTGTTACCGAGCACGTGGAAAAAGGCACGCCAGAAGCTATTGACGTTAAGTCACTGTCGAAAGACCAGCAGGCACTTCGCCGTGAAGTACACAAAACGATTGAGAAAGTGTCTGATGACTTGGGTCGTCGCCAAACCTTCAATACTGCGGTTGCTGCAGTAATGGAGCTACTGAATCACCTTCAAAAAGCGCCACAAGAAAACGCTCAAGACATCGCTATTATGCGCGAAGCTTGTGAGTCAATCTTGTTGCTACTTAACCCTATTACCCCGCACATCGCTCACGAGCTTTGGAAAGTACTAGGTCACAGTGAAGATATCGATTCAGCGCCATGGCCACAGGCAGATAAAGCGGCATTGGTTGAAGACGAGAAACTTATTATTGTTCAGGTTAACGGTAAGGTTCGCGCGAAAATGACCATCGCAGCTGATGCAAGCAAAGAGACAATTGAAGCGTCTGCGAAAGAGCAGCCTAACGTTCAGCAATTTATCGAAGGTAAAACCATTCGCAAAGTGATTGTTGTTCCTGGCAAGCTTGTCAATATTGTAGCTAACTAGGTCAGATGGTGATGAAAAAGCACTTACAATTTGTAGTCGCTGTGTTGGCTACCGTTTGGGTTACAGGCTGTGGTTTTCATTTGCGAAGCAGCCCTAGCCTACCTGACGACATTAACACGGTTGCCATTGAAAGTGCTCGAGCACACGCGCCCCTTGCGCGTGCGCTCGATAAACGCCTTAACGTTTATGGTTTATCCAGTGTTAACGTGGATAAAGCAACCCGCTCTAATCAACACGTAAGCATATACTTGCTACCAGAGAAATTAGAGCGTCAGCTGCTATCTGTTTATCCGTCGGGACAAGTTGCTGAGTACGAGCTTATTTACGTAGTTCGTTATCGTGTCCAATTTCCCGGTAAAGAAGCGGTGATGGCCCAATTTGAAGTGGTACGTGACTATCAAGACGATCCGGACCAAGTGTTGGCAAAGTCTCGTGAACTTGAACTAATGTTAAGCGAAATGCGCAACGAGGCAGCAGATATTATGATTAGACGCCTTTCTAGTCAGGCAGTTGCTGCGCCTAACGTATCGTCATTATAAATCAAATAACATCAGAATTTTTCATGCAAATTTATCCAAACCAATTTAGCCAAGATATTTCAAAGGCATTGCGTCCATGCTATTTGGTTTTTGGAGACGAGCCACAGCAAAAATTTGATGTTATTGAGCAAATTCGCGCTAAAGCAAAGGCTAATGGTTTTGAAGAGCGCACTGTGCTTGTTGCTGAGACAGGCTTTAACTGGAACCAGTTAATTGAAGCTACGCAAAGCATGTCGCTTTTTTCTAGCCAACAGTTTATCGAATTAGAGCTACCCACAGGAAAGCCAGGCACTGAAGGCAGCAAAATGCTGCAAGAAGTCGCGGCGTCTTTTAGCCCCGATATTCTGTTGCTCGTTCACGGCCCAAAAATAGGTAAAGACGTACAGCGCGGCAAATGGTTTAAGGTTCTTGATGAACTGGGCGTATCGGTACTTTGCTACCCGTTGGAAGGTAAGCAGCTAAACGCGTGGTTGAATCAACAGCTCAACGCCCATCAGCTTTCCGTGACCGCGTCAGGCGCCAAAATGATTGCCGATTTTTGTGAAGGCAACATGCTGGCCGCCAAGCAGGAAATTGACAAGCTCGCGCTGCTCTATCCGCAGCAATCTATATCAGATGAGCAAATTGAGCAGGCTATGGTGGACCAATCGCGCTTTAACGTGTTCCAACTGGTTGACGTAATGCTTAGCGGTGACAGTACTCGCTGTATCAAAATGCTCTATCGATTAGAAAGCGAGGGTCTAGAGCCAAACATTATTATCTGGGCGCTTGTGCGTGAATGGGAGCAGCTATGGAAGCTAAAACTAGCTCAGCAAAGCGGCACGCCTATACAGTGGCAAAAGTTTGGTATATGGCGCAATAGGCAAGGCTTTTATCAAAGTGCATTAAATCGTTTGAGCCTTGCACAGCTCGAAGACATACAAAAAGCACTTACGCGAGCTGACCATGCATTTAAACAAAATGTAATTGCCCGGCCCTATGTTGAAATGTGTCACCTTTGCATGATGTTCATGGGCATAGATCTCCGTGAAATCCCGCTGTTACAAGCGTAAAAGCCATATAAAGTATGAACAAGGTATAGACAAGGTTCGGACAAGGTAAATAAACTAGTGAGTCAATCACGCTCTTCTCAATCAAACCAACACGTAAAAGCTATCCTAGGCGGTACTTTTAACCCACCACATAAAGGTCATATTGGTGCTGCATTGAAGGCCGCTGATGAAGTGGGTATTGAGCGCGTTTATCTAATGCCGTGCAAATTAGCCCCCCATAAGTCGGTAGGCGTTTCAGAAACCCACCGGGTAAGAATGATTGAACTTTGTGCCCAAAACAATGACAGACTTATTCCAGAGTTAATTGAACTGACGCTTCCGTCACCCTCTTACACGGTAAAAACACTGCGAGCGTTGAGAGAAAAAAGCAATGATACAATCTGTTTTTTCATTGGCGCAGATTCACTGTATAATCTGGATAAATGGTACGAGTGGGAAGACCTGCTCGATTACTGTCACTTAGTGGTTATGCGCAGAGACGACGAAGAATTTTCGCCTCCTCCTGCGATACAAGCTTGGTTAGATCGTCATGTGACTAGCGATAAAAATGTTATTCACACGAAGCCTACAGGCCATGTAGTGTTGACCAACACGCCACTGTATAGTGTTTCATCTACTGAAATTCGTGACGTATTAGCAGATGCTGCCACGTCTTACGAAGCGAATGCGCCAAACGCTTTAAAGGCTACTTCTGCCGAGTCTTGGCTAGAAGAAAGCGTATTAGCCTACATAAACGAACATCAGTTATATAAAAGTTAAGTAAGTGAGGAAAGCTCTTGGAGAGTCAACAGCTCAAACAGTTTGTTAAAGACAAAATTGACGACATGAAAGGCCGTGATGTTATCGAACTAGACGTTCGCGGCAAATCAACGATTACAGATACCATGATCATTTGTTCGGGTAACTCTAAACGCCACGTATCTTCTATTGCTGAAAACGTAATGGTTGAAGCAAAAAATGCCGGTCATGCTCCTGGGAGTGTGGAAGGTAAAGAAACAGGTGAATGGGTTCTTGTTGATTTTGGTGATGTTATCTTGCACGTTATGCAGGACGAAACCCGTGACTTCTACCAGTTAGAGAAACTGTGGGCGCAGTAATTTAGACGCCGGTTAGAAATACATAGCTACACGGTCGATAAAGGCCATACCTCATTAGCGTATGGCCTTTATTGTATAAGAGAAAAACTAATTCCTGCGGTAAGGGTACATTAAGTGCGTATACAAATTGTGGCGGTCGGAACAAAGATGCCAGGCTGGGTTAACACAGGCGTTGAAGAATTTATTCGTCGATTTCCCAACGATATGCCGGTGTCATTTACTGAAATTCCCGCTGGTAAACGGGGTAAGAACGCCGATATAAAGCGCATTTTAGAGAAAGAGGGCGAGCAAATGCTGGCTGCTATTCCTAAAGGAAACCGCGTTGTTACCTTAGAAGTAACGGGCAAGCCTTGGGACACCCCTACACTGGCTAAACAACTCAACAATTGGAAAATGGACGGGCGCGATGTAAGCCTTCTTATCGGCGGGCCTGAAGGATTGGCGCCCGAGTGTATCGCGGCGTCGGAACAGAAATGGTCCTTATCAGCCCTTACGCTCCCCCACCCTCTTGTTCGAATTATTCTCACCGAAAGCCTATACCGCGCATGGTCGGTCACGCAAAATCACCCGTACCACCGTGAATAAGAAATCGCTACACTAATGCAAAGGAAGTCAATGCCTCGAAAACGACAAGCAATTCGCGATCATTCTGCTGAGGCGAATTTGTTCGCTCGCCGCGCGACTATCGCTTTTATTATCGTTGTAGCCATGTTGGGCATTGTGCTAAACAACCTTTATTCTTTACAGGTTACCCAATTTGAAGATTACCAAACCCGCTCTAACGGTAATCGAATAAAAGTTTTACCCATAGCACCAAACCGCGGTCTTATTTACGACCGAAATGGTGTACTTTTAGCGGAAAACCGCCCGGTTTTTAGCTTAGAAGTCATTCCCGAACAGGTCGATGATATTGACCAGACCCTTGCTGATCTAACCGAATTAATGGACATCACAAGCGATGAGTTAGAGCGCTTTCAGTCAACGCTTAAGGGTACCCGTCGATTTAAACCCGTAGCCCTTCGCACACAATTAAGCGAAGAGGAAGTCGCGCTTTTTTCTGCCAGCAAACACAAATTTCCGGGCGTACAAATTGAAGCCCGTCTAGCTAGACATTATCCGTACAAAGAAACCCTCACCCACGCCCTCGGTTATGTGGCACGTATTAATAAACGTGACTTGCAAAAGCTTGTTGAAGCAGGACAAGAAGATAATTATGCGGCAACTCATGACATTGGCAAATTAGGTATTGAGAAATACCACGAAGAATTACTGCACGGTAAAGTCGGCTATCAGCAGGTTGAAGTAAACAATCAGGGTCGTATCATTCGTGTGCTGAGTGTTGAACCGCCAACGCCGGGCAAAGACATCGTACTTAACTTAGATTTAGAGCTTCAGTTAGAAGCTCAGCGAATAATAGAAGGTATGCGCGGCGCAGTAGTCGTAACCGATGTTAAAACCGGCGGCGTGCTCGCCCTATATTCTAACCCCAGCTACGACCCGAACTTATTCGTGCACGGTATCAGCAGTAAAAATTATTCTGCGCTGTTGAATTCACCAGACCGGCCACTTATTAACCGTGCTACTCAAGGTCAATACCCTCCTGCTTCTACCATCAAGCCTCATTTAGGTTTTGTTGGTCTTGAGGAAGGCGTTATTACAAAAGACTATACGGTTAACGATACAGGTCGCTACAAATTACCTAATGTATCCCATGTTTGGCGTGACTGGCGTCGATGGGGCCATGGTAAAGTAGATGTCTCAAAAGCAATCGAAGTATCTTGCGATACCTACTACTACGAACTGGCCTACAAATTAGGGATCGATAAAATTAGTGAGTCTATGTATGAATTCGGCTTCGGAGATTTTACCGGTATCGATCTTTATGAAGAATCTGACGCGAATATGCCAAGCCGAGGTTGGAAGCGCGCACGATTCAATCAGCCTTGGTACATTGGCGACACTATACCTGTCGGTATAGGCCAAAGTTACTGGACCACTACCCCTGTGCAATTAAACACATCAGTTAACACGTTAATTAATGCCGGCGAACGCTATATCCCTCAGATTATTCGTGGCTATATGAATACAGATAGCTCTGTTGACCTTATCCCACTTAAGTCGCTTCGGCCTATAGAGATTAAAAACCGTGAAAATTTAGACGTGGTATTAAACGCCATGCGCGATGTGGTAAGTGGCGATGAAGGCGGAGCACGCCATGCGTTTGCAGATACACCATATGATTCAGCGGGTAAAACAGGTACAGCGCAGCTCTTTACGGTTGGACAAAATGAAGAATACGACGCCAGTAAAATAGACGAGCGCCTTCGCGACAACGCCATGTACGTAGGTTTTGCACCTTTTGATGACCCAGAAATATCGGTAACTGTGGTACTTGAAAACGTAGGTGGTGGTAGTAAGAACGCGGCGCCTGTTGCGCGTCAAATCATGGACTTTTACTTTCGAGACCGTGTTTTTGAAACTGCCGACGTTAATACAGCAAGTAGTGAGAATAAATTAGGGGCAAACCAGTGAAGCGAACCACGATAAACCCTAATAAGATAAGCTTTCTTCAGCGAATTCACATTGATGGCTGGCTACTGGTTGGTCTGCTCGTACTAAGTTGTGTTGGACTATTTACGCTCTATTCTGCGTCTGGACAGGATATGGAGCAAATGGAGCGCCAGTTTATTAGGCTGGGATTTAGTTTTATCGTCATGTTCGCTCTAGCCCAAGCCCCTTTAGGCGTGTTTAGGTTTTTCTCAACCTATGCCTATGCTGCTGGCCTATTAATGCTTATAGCCGTACTGCTGTTTGGCGACATGGGTAAGGGCGCACAGCGCTGGCTCGATCTAGGCTTTATTCGTTTTCAGCCTTCTGAATTAATGAAGCTTGCCGTACCTATGATGGTAGCGTGGTATATCAGTAAATTCACCATGCCGCCACGCACCACGCATATCATTGTTGGCTTTGGCCTGGTGGTTGTGCCCACCATCCTGATTGCTAAGCAACCCGATTTAGGAACTTCACTGCTGATAGCAAGCTCGGGGATTTTTGCCATATTTCTGGCCGGAATGAGTTGGCGACTTATTTCTATCGTCGGCGGTCTTATTGGTGCCTTTACGCCTGTTATGTGGTTTTTCTTAATGAAAGATTATCAGAAACAACGAGTTCTTACCTTCTTGAATCCAGAAAGTGACCCTCTCGGTTCTGGCTACCACATTATTCAATCTAAAATTGCCATTGGTTCAGGCGGGGTTGACGGTAAAGGCTGGCTACAGGGTACCCAATCTCAGTTAGAGTTTTTGCCAGAACGCCATACCGACTTTATTTTTTCTGTATTTAGCGAAGAATTTGGTCTTACGGGTGTCATGTGCTTAATGGCAATTTATATTTTTATCATTATGCGCGGACTTATTATCTCAAGTCGCGCACAAGATGCTTATGCGAAACTACTCGGCGGTAGTATCACGCTTACTTTTTTCGTTTATGTATTTGTCAACATGGGCATGGTTTCAGGATTACTCCCAGTGGTAGGCGTCCCCTTACCCTTAGTGAGTTTTGGTGGAACATCTATGGTGACTTTGATGGCAGGTTTTGGCATTCTTATGGCCATTGCCACTCAAAAACGTTTAATGTCTAGATAACTTGTATGTTTCAGCGCCTTTTTTCGGTACTTGATTTAGTTAATGTAAGCGCATTTCAAGCAAGCTTACCAAACGCATTTGCGCGTAAACACTTTATGCGTTGCAGCGCGGCTGTATTTACCGCCATCTTGTTAGCTGGGTGTCAAAGCGCGCCTTCTCAGTCTAGCCGATACACTCAACAGCAAGATTCTGCACCAAAACATGTTGCAAAAAAGCCTGAAACATTAGACGCGGTCCCCAAATACGAAGCCTATCGCATGTTCAACAGCAGGCCATACAAAGTATTGGGCAAACACTATACGCCTATGAATAGCGGTAAAGGCTATGAAGAGGTAGGCTATGCAAGTTGGTACGGCCAGAAGTTTCATGGTCATTTAACCTCAAACGGTGAAACCTACAACATGTTTGCTATGAGCGCCGCTCATAAAACATTGCCGCTTCCCTCTTATGTACGCGTTACTAATTTAGAAAACAACAAGCAAGCCATAGTTCGTGTTAACGACCGCGGTCCTTTTCATGATAATAGGATTATAGATTTATCATACGCCGCCGCAGTGAAACTTGGCTATCACAGTAAAGGCACTGCAAAAGTTAAATTGGAAGTTATTCATTTTGACGAACAAAACAATGTCACGGTAGGCAATAACCCAACGGTGACCTACGATGAGTACTTAGGCATAGCTGTAACTCCTCCTCGAGAGATAGCCAGTACGTCGCCTAAGCCCCCTCTTGACCCAGCAAAAGCTGATAAAACAGCAACTAAACCTAGCAGCAATACCGTTGCCGATGCTGTCTACATACAAGTTGCAGCGCTCTCAAACGCTGAAAAAGCAAAGTCCATTTCCAACGTACTATCGGCCTTGTATCAAATTCCCGCTCACCTGCCGGTAGCTGATAACATTTATAAACTCCAGCTTGGGCCTATTCACGACGAAGCTGTTGTGGCAGAGGTGCTCGAGCAATTAAAGCAAAACGGTTACCCTAACGCTTACGCAATTACACAAACGCTATAAGCTGTTACCGAGTACTCAATCTCACAGCTTTTTTGTACGGAGATATACATACCCATAGAAGGTTGCGCCCCCGCATAAAAATATAAGCTTGTTGTCTTGCCAGCTTATTCCCGCTCATAAAATCAACGACATTGTGGCAGCTTTGTGTCATTCAGCAGGCAATATCACGGTTTCTTCGTCTTATCCCTACTATCCCTTAAACTTTTTTGATAAAACCTAGTCTTATAAGCAGCCTTTCGTTAAGATCTCGTACTGCCCAAAGAAAATATGGGTAAATAGTCAGAGTTCGGTTACGAACTGGACAAAAGCTAAAATTGGGTAGCCATGTTTTAAGGTATTCGCTTCGCGGTTATCGCAATAACAGGGTAAGCTTTAACTCACACGGATAAACGGTCAAAGAAATTAGAACCATGCTCAGAATAATTCAACGCGCTAAACCGTCATTACTTTCATTTGCCTTTTTGGTGATGGGGACATTACTGCACACAGCTAACGCTGCAGTAGTGACACCGCCAGCCCCCACTGTAGCTGCAGAAGGTTTTTTACTTACCGACTATGAAACCGGTAACGTTATTGCGTCAAAAAACGCAGATATGCAGCTTGCACCAGCAAGCTTAACCAAAATAATGACGATTTATGTCATTGGTAAAGAGCTTCAAGCGGGCAACATTAGTCTGGACGATGAAGTCACTATTTCTGAAAATGCATGGGCGAAGAAATTCCCAGATTCATCAAAAATGTTCATCGAAGTAGGAACACAGGTTTCTGTAAGTGATTTACTTCGCGGTATCGTGGTGCAATCAGGGAACGATGCCTGTGTTGCAATGGCCGAACACGTAGCCGGCTCGGAATCTGCGTTTGCTAGCATGATGAATGCTCACTCAGCATCACTTGGTATGACAAGTTCTCACTGGGTAAACGCACACGGCTTGCACGACCCAGACCACTACACTACACCACGTGACATGGCTGTGTTGTCTCGCGCGCTTATTGCTGAGACACCAGAAATGTACAAAATTTACAGCGAAAAAGAATTTACCTACAACGGTATTAAGCAATACAACCGCAACAGCCTATTATGGGATAAAAGCTTAAACGTTGACGGTATCAAGACTGGCCACACGTCTGACGCGGGTTACAGCCTAATCACTTCAGCGGAACAAGGTGGAATGCGCCTAATCTCAGTGGTTATGGGTACAGACAGCGAACGTGCGCGTAAAGTTGAAAACAAAAAGCTGCTTAAATACGGCTTCCGTTTTTACGAAACACTAACGCCATATGAAGCTGGTCATAGTTTTGTAGCGCACCGTATCTACATGGGTGATAGAGAAACCGTAGACCTTGGAATTAATCAATCTACCCCCATTACTATTCCGCGCGGTCAGGCGGCAAACTTAGAAGCTAACTTTGAGCTTGACGACAAGCTAGAAGCACCGCTTGCAAAAGGCCAAGTTGTTGGGAAACTTTACCTACAGCTAGATGGTGAAGATGTAGCGAGTTACCCTTTGGTAACACTTCAAGAAGTAAAAGAAGGCAGCTTCTTTAACCGCGCTAAAGACTACATTATGCTTCAGCTAGGTTTTGACGACGAGTAAGTTACCATACTGAAAACGTTAAAAAGCTAGTTGTGAAGCGGCCAGATTTGTTACAATCTGGCCGTTTTTTTATATGATATTTTAAGTACCAAGGATATCGCATGGATACCCGTTTCGACGAACTACTAGATTTTCCAACAAACCAAACCTTTAAAGTAATGGGCGTTGCCCACGAAGACCTACCAGAACAAGTAGTCGGATGTCTTCAACAGCATGCACCTGGCGACTATTCACCTACGGTGAAACCAAGCAGTAAAGGTACTTACCACTCGGTGTCTGTTAGCGTGCGTGTTACCAGTAAAGAGCATATGGAAACCATTTACACTGAGTTAGCTAAATTAGAGCTTGTTAGGGTTGTACTTTAAGTGAATGAGCAGTCGACATTGGCTACCGTAGATGGCGTTATTGTACGTCAACTAGGTCGTCAGCCTTATGCGCCAATCTTTGAAGCGATGAAGCGCTTTACTGATGAGCGCGACCAGAATACAACTGATGAAATATGGCTTGTGGAACACGATGCGGTATTTACTCAAGGGCAAGCGGGTAAAGCTGAGCACATACTGATGCCTGGCGATATACCCGTGGTTCAAGTAGACCGTGGCGGTCAAGTTACCTACCATGGTCCAGGCCAGCAAGTCATTTATTTGATGCTTAACATAAAGCGCCGCAAGCTAGGCGTGCGTCATTTAGTCACTGCAATGGAAGAAGCAGTGGTCGGACTACTTGCCAAGTATGATGTAAAGGCCTATCCAAAGCCCGACGCGCCTGGGGTATACGTCGACGAGAAGAAAGTCTGTTCGCTAGGTTTAAGAATACGTAATGGCTGCTCGTTTCACGGTTTGGCTTTAAATGTTAATATGGACCTATCACCGTTTCAGCGTATCAACCCATGTGGTTACGCCGGTATGGAAATGATCGATACCGCGCGCCTTAATGGTCCAAAGACACTTGAAACCGCTGGTAAGGAATTAACGCACCTGTTGCTAGAAGCGCTTTCCCTTGCACAGCCAACATATAAAGAAGGTTTTGATGAGTAACGCACGACCTCAAGCGGGGGTAAAACTTCGCGATGATGAAAAAGTAAAACACATACCCGTCACCATTATTCCTACAGAAAAGGAAGAAATGCTGCGCAAGCCTGAGTGGATCAAAATCAAACTTCCTCGCACTACCGAGAAAATTGACCACATTAAAAAAACCCTGCGCAAAAACAATCTTCACTCTGTGTGTGAAGAAGCAAGCTGCCCTAACCTAGCAGAGTGTTTTAATCACGGTACCGCCACCTTCATGATTTTAGGTGATATTTGTACCCGTCGATGCCCATTCTGCGACGTAGCCCATGGTAAGCCGCTTCCGCCAAGTGCAGAAGAGCCTGAAAAACTCGCCAAAACCATCGCTGAAATGAATCTGCGTTATGTGGTTATTACTTCTGTAGACCGCGATGACCTTCGCGATGGCGGAGCACAACATTTCGTAGACTGCATAAACGCAATTCGCGAACACAGCCCTTCGACAACCATTGAAGTGTTAGTCCCTGATTTCCGTGGCCGTATGGACCGTGCGCTTGAGATTTTCAAAAACGGCGTACCCGACGTATTTAACCACAACCTTGAAACCATTCCGCGCTTATACCGCGAGTGTCGTCCAGGTGCAAACTATCAGTGGTCACTGGACTTACTTAAAAAGTTCAAAGCACAGCACCCAGATGTTATGACTAAGTCAGGTCTTATGATGGGAATGGGTGAAGAAAACGAAGAGATTCAAGGTGTACTTGATGACTTACGTGCACACGATGTAGATATGCTTACTTTAGGTCAATACCTTCAGCCAAGCCGTCACCACTACCCGGTTAAACGTTATGTTCACCCGAAAGAGTTCGATGCTTTAGGTGACTATGCTAAAGAGATCGGCTTCACTCATGCAGCATGCGGCCCTATGGTTCGCTCTAGCTACCACGCCGACCAACAGGCAGCGGGCAAGGAAGTAAAATAAAAAATGTGACATAAAGCGGTGGTCTTCACCGCTTTTTTTGCCCCTATTTCTGGGTGACAAACCCACAGGTATTGTTAGAATGCCCTCAAAATACGCAGTCCCTTTTTTTCAAGGGCTTTGAAGGGTAAGAGCATTTTCATGCGCAAACATATTTATATCGCCTATACAGGCGGAACAATTGGTATGAAGCCATCTAAACAAGGCTACGTTCCAGCCGCGGGCTTCCTGTCAGACACGCTTAAAAATATGCCTGAGTTTCATCGTTCGGAGATGCCCCTTTTTACGCTCCATGAATACGACAATCTCATTGATTCTTCAGATATGGATCCCACGGATTGGCAGCGTATTGCCGATGATATCGCCAATAACTACGACAAGTATGACGGCTTCATTATATTGCATGGCACTGACACAATGGCTTACACGGCCTCAGCGCTAAGCTTTATGTTAGAGGACTTGTCTAAGCCAGTAATAGTGACTGGGTCACAAATCCCTTTAGCTGAGCTTCGTTCTGACGGCCAAGTTAACCTACTCAATGCGTTATTTGTAGCCGCGAACTTTCCTATCGCTGAGGTCGGGCTTTTCTTTAATAACCGACTTTTACGTGGTAACCGAAGCCGTAAAGTGGATGCAGACGGATTTAGCGCATTCGACTCGCCTAACTTCCCTCCTCTATTGGAGGCTGGCATCAATATCCGCCTTAAGGCAGGAGAACTCGTAAAAGCGCCCACAAACAACTTAACCGTATCTAACGTGTCGGCACAGCCTATCGGCATGGTGAGTTTATACCCAGGCATAGCACCAGAGGTAATTAAAAACACCCTGCAGCAGCCTGTAAATGCACTAATCTTACTTAGCTACGGCGTGGGGAATGCCCCCCAGAACCCTGAGCTTATTGCACAGCTTAAATACGCTAAATCTCGTGAGATACCGGTTTTAAATTGCACCCAATGTATGCGCGGACGCGTAAACATGGGAGGTTATGCCACAGGACACGGTTTGCAGGAAGTGGGCGTCTTGTCAGGTAGTGATATGACCCCTGAAGCCGCTCTTGCCAAACTGCACTATTTGTTAAGTAAAGGGCTTCCTTTTGAAGATGTCTGTAAGTTGCTAACGCAAAATCTGCGTGGCGAATTAAGCGACTAAGCTTACATAAAAGGTTAACGCTGAAGGCCCTATTTAAGACGTAACTTTATCTAAAACGTAGCAATAGTGCCAAGTAAGAAAGATTTCAAAGAGTAAAGGTTTAAAAAGTGACAACAAACTATTCAGGTATGCTGAAAAAGATGCGTACCTCTGCTGACGAAAATAACAAGGTTAACTATACACTGCCTATTGGCGATGCATTACTGGATATCAACGAACTTATCGGTAAAGAGGTGTCCGTTACTTTTTCCGGTGAGATTAACTGTGTTCATTGTAATCGTAAAACTAAGAAAAGTTTTAACCAAGGGTATTGCTACCCCTGCCTAATTTCACTTGCTCAATGCGACAGTTGTATTATTAAACCAGAAAAGTGCCACTACCACGAGGGTACGTGTAGAGAGCCTCAATGGGGCGAAGAACATTGCTTTAGCGAACACTTTGTTTACTTAGCAAATACAGGTACCGTAAAAGTAGGTATTACCCGTCAAGTCACAGACGGCGTATCTACACGCTGGATGGACCAAGGTGCAACACAGGCTACTGTTATGTTGCGCGTGCCTGACAGGCTGACAAGTGGCCTAGTTGAAACCTTATGCAAAGACCATATAGCCGACAAAACCAATTGGCGCACTATGCTTAAAGGAAAGCCCGATGAGGTCGACTTAGAGCAGGTTAAATCAGAGCTGATGAGCAAAATTGAAAATGATTTAGAGGCGCTTAAAAAAGAGAAAGGTCTTCAAGCCGTTTCAGAAGTGTCTACGCCGATACACGATATTCACTACCCGGTAGAAGAATACCCAATTAAGATAAAATCTTTGAATCTTGATAAGGACCCGTCGTTTAGCGGCGTGTTGCAGGGGGTTAAAGGTCAGTATTGGATGCTAGACGGTGACCGCGTTATCAATATAAGAAAGTTCGCGGGCTACAACGTAAATCTATCGTTTTAAAACGTCTGTCAGATCTGTTGTTGGGTCTGTTGTTGGGTCTATTGTTAGTTAATAGCAACAACAGACCCGTATTGACAACAGCTCGCTATGGATATCGTTTACTGTGATGACTTAGCGAGAAAACTAACACTTATTGCCAATATTCAAAGTAGTCATCACTATTTCTTTGCGGCTTAGGTGCGGGTTCAAACGCCGGCGTTCCTAGATATAAGAAACCCACTAGTTCATCCTCTTCGCTTAAACCTAACCCGTTTCTCACTGTTTCACAGTGCGCATAGCCACCAGTACGCCACATTCCATTAAATCCCTGTGCAACTGCAGCCATTTGCATGGCCATAACACCACAGCTTGCAGAAGCAATTTGCTCAACACGGGGCACTTTTTCGTGTTCTTTGTGTTTTGCAATAGCAACAATTATCATAGGCGCGCGCTTCGGGAGTTGAACTGCACGCTCAATTTCCTTTTGCGTCTTTTCATTTTTTATCGCTGACTGCTCATAAAGGGCACCCAGTTTATCTAGACCCTTACCTGTACATACAATGAAACGCCACGGCGTTAAGCACGCGTGATCTGGCGCTCGAAGGGCTGCCTGCATGATATTTTCCAAGGCATCACCACTTGGCGCAGGTGCTTCCAGCCGAGGCTGAGAACTTCTATTAAGTAATAATGTTAATGCGTCCATTTACGTCCCTACTTTTCACTCATATGGTTGTTGGCTCATATGGTTGTTGGCCCATATGCTAGCGCGTAATTAAAATGGTATGACAGAGATAAAAAGCATACCTGTACTATGTGGTAGATCCTACGGCTGATAAACAAAAAAGACCAGAAAATTCCGGCCTTTTAACGTGAATGTCTTGAGTATAAATAACCGTAAAACTAATCCATTTTGCGGCTAAACATTTTTCCTAAATAGTAGTCCACACTGAAAAAACGACCGCCACCATAAATGAACAATACTAACAACATAACGAAATAGGTGGCCGCGAACTCGATACCGTTATTGAGTACAACAAAGTTGCCGCTTGAGGTTAGCCAGTCATAGTGACCGTGCTCTTGAAGCAACGACTTAGCGGCCGACAGCTTTTCCGGTGCAGCCATAATGCTCTCGTTCAATAAAATAGTACCATCTGCTAACCAAGACGAAGCGTCCGCTATGGCTAGCCATCCATTTTCCGCATGCACGCTTACCATGGCGACGACCATTGTTATCATAAGAGGTATACTAACCAATCGCGTTAAAGCGCCAAACAACAACAAAATACCACCTACTAACTCAGCCGCTGTAGCCAGAAATGCCATGACCAGTGGCATAGGTAATCCAAGGCCGTAATCATCGTTTCCAAACCAATCGACTATACTGTCAAAACTAGATGCTTTGTTCCATCCTGCCTGTATCATTACAGGGGCTAAATATAGGCGCAATAGAAGTAATGGGATACCGTCGGCTAATTGAAGCCGTGTAACAAATTGTTGATAGAGGTGTGTCATTGTTTTACCTATCCGGTGTGCTTAGAAAATAAGAACGGCGCTTTATGAAAAAAATTTCACCTCGCAAAGATAAGTCATCCCCCTTCTCTCGAATAATGCGAAAAGGCCAAGAAAAAACAAACTACAAAGCGCGTAACGGAAAGCTCCTCATGCTAATGAGCGAGGAAGATCATGCGCGCATAGCTAAGTTAATTAGTAAATGGCTAGCGCAGGATGAAACAAACCCGTGACCTACACTAACCACCGTTGTTTTTAATCTAAATTTCTCCGTTGCCGTCACACAAACCAAAAGCGCTTACAAAAAATTACAATTAAGTTAGCGATCTTACTCGATTTAGGTAACATAATAGGATGCAGTACATTGGGCTTGATACACCTGTTTCATCTTGCTCTGATTAGTTAATTCAAAAAAGGTAGTGATAAAAATGGCAGCCAAAGGAAATTGGACTAAATCCTTGTTTATTGGCTTGTGGACGATGCTTAACTTCACCCGCAAACTTTTCTTTAATGTGATATTCATTGTTATTTTTGTTGGGTTGATTATCGCCATTGCCGGTCAGGGCGATGAGCCGTTATCAGTAAATAAAGATAGCGCGTTGTATCTTACCTTGAACGGTAAGCTAGTTATTGAAAAGGAAAGTATCGACCCATTTGAACAGTTTTTGCAGGAATCGCTTGGTAGCGAGCCCGAAAACCCGGAAGTACTCGTTCGCGATGTTATGAAGGTTTTAGAGAATGCCAAGAAAGACCGACGCATTAAAGCCCTAGTACTTGACCTTCACGGGTTAACCGGAGGCGGTTTAGATAAACTGCGCACTGTCGCGAACGCTATCGATGCATTTAAAGAATCAGGAAAACCCGTTTACGCCATTGGCGATTACTTCTCGCAAGACCAATACTACTTGGCAGCCCACGCAGACAACATCTACCTAAACCCAATGGGTGGATTAATGTTTGAAGGTTACGGTCGCTACGGCATGTACTTCAAAGACATGTTGGAAAAGCTGAAAGTAACAACCCATATCTTCCGTGTAGGAACGTATAAATCTGCCGTTGAGCCGATTATGCGAAATGATATGTCTGAGGAAGCTAAAGAAGCTGAAAAGCAATGGTTAGACGGCTATTGGGCACAGTATAAAGCTGACGTTGCAGCCGCTCGCGGTATTGATGAAGCAAATTTCGATGAAACACTTCAAGGCCTATTAGCAAAATTTGAAGCGGCCGGTGGTGACTTCGCCCAGTATGCGCTTGACAACAACTGGGTTGATGCGTTGAAAACTCGCGAGGAAGTAAGGCTAGAGTTAACCGAATTAGTGGGCGAAGGTGATAACGAGCAGGGTGTAAACCTCACTACGTTTAAATCTTATCTGAAAGTGGTTAATCCTCCTATGCCTGTCATTGAGTCAGACATGGATAAAGTGGCTATCGTCGTTGCTAAAGGTACAATTTTAGACGGCAATCAAAAAGCTGGCACTATAGGCGGAGACAGTACCGCTCGTCTATTGAGAAAAGCGCGCTTAGATGACAACGTTAAAGCCGTTGTCCTTCAAATCGACTCACCCGGTGGCAGTGCTTTTGCCTCTGAAATCATTCGCCAGGAAGTTCTACAGCTTCAACAAGCAGGTAAGCCTGTTATTGCGTCTATGAGCACTTACGCAGCATCTGGTGGTTACTGGATAGCGGCAAGCACCGACAAGATTATTGCAAGCCCAAGCACTATTACAGGCTCTATCGGCGTATTCGGTATGTTCATGACATACGAAAACTCGCTTGATTATTTGGGCATTCACAGTGACGGTGTAGGCTCAACAGAACTTGCTGGTTTTTCAACTGTACGCCCTCTTGCTCCAGAGTTTGGTCAAATTCTTCAGCGTAACGTTGAAAACACATACGGTAACTTCCTATCGCTAGTGTCTAACGCTCGTGGTATGTCAGTCGAGGAAGTGGATAGCGTTGCACAAGGTCGCGTATGGATTGGTGAAGATGCAATTGAGCTAGGTCTAGTTGACCAGTTAGGAACACTCGATGACGCTGTCGCTGCCGCCGCAGAGATTGCAGAACTTGAGAACTATGACACCTTCTATGTACAGCGCACGTTAACCGCACAGGAAATTTTCTGGAAAGAATTTTTCGGTCAAGCCATGACGTTCGTAGGAAAGTGGCAGTTTGCTCACGCCGACTCGTCACTCGTTAACGAGTTTAAGCGCGTACTTAAAGAGTTTAGTTTAGTTAATAAGCTGAACGACCCTAAAGGAACCTACGTGCTTTGTTTACCTTGTGATGTCGAGTAGCTAATAATAAATACACTTAACATTAGATACCGTTAACTACGCAAAGACATAGAGTGAGGCAGAAACATCGCTTCAAATGATTTAAATAATGAACAGCGTCGCGTAATTACCGACGCTGTTTTTTATTGTTTTGAACAAGCAGAGCGTTACTTTAACCGTAAGTTTGAACGCCCGACCATTACGTTTAGACGTTCAGGTAGGAGTGCCGGAACGGCGTTTTTGCAGCAAAACCGCCTAAACTTTCACCCTCTTCTTTTCAAAGAAAATGTCGACGCCTTTATAAATGACGTGATACCTCATGAAGTAAGTCATTTACTGGTATGGACGTTATTTGGAAAGGTTCAACCCCATGGCAGAGAATGGCAATCGGTTATGCATAGTGTTTTTAACCGTACACCTGCAGCCACCCATCAGTTTGATGTAAAACGGGTGACAAAAACCTTCCAATATTTTTGCGACTGCGACACATACGCGTTATCTACGCGCAGACACAATAATATTTTGAAAGGCGCACAGTATAAGTGTCGAAAATGTCAGGCATTGCTAAGAGCCGCCTAAACGCTCTCCATTTATAGAATAAAAGTTTGCCTAGTAGCTAGACTACTATTAGTAGGCTACGAGAGTTTTGAAACAACAGGTGGCTTTTAATTAAACCAGTGTTTAGTGAATGCGTTATCTAGATCGTTAAAGGCCGTTTTAAGTAGCTGAGCCAGCTCCTTATATTTAGGCTTTGACTTAGCATTACTGATATTCACTCCCTGCGTACGCATTTTAGAATGAATTTCCTGATACCAGCTTTTTAGCTGTGGTGGAAGATATTGATCTGAGCGATGCCCTAACCATAGCAAACCCTGCATAGGTAAACTCAAGAAAAAAGCACCAATCGTAATAGTTTGGGGGAGATAGTCTGTACCTAAGTTTTGATATAAAAGCGCACATGACAACATAGCAACCGGCGGCATAGTCTTAATAGCAAACTTGGTGGCTGCTACTACTCTGCATTCTGGGAAAAAAGCGTAAAGCTCTTTTCTCACAGGCCATGTCTTCATGTACTGCTGACCGTTTTTCAACATCGTCATTACTGATTGAGACATGGTTCACCTCTTCGTTCTCAGATAGGTATAGTTAAATTGTAAACTGCTTTTTATCTATTACAATTTAGTTGCGTAATTTTTACTCGTTTTCTTTGTTTACTTTGAATGCGGCGCCTCCTATGCGGAACACGCGACACAAAACATTTTATCAAATAAGATAACGATTTGGGTAATTAAGTTTTGTCGAAGCCGCTGTAAAGCGCTTCTGCGCCCCCACTGTGCTCTAGTTACGTTCTGGCTCACTTTTTAGATGCCTTCGGTACATAAATTCAGCGGTCATGCTTAAAAGGTACTACAAAGTTAAAAGCATCGTAATAATTAAAAGGTATAAATTGAGCCTATCTTTAAGTGACATTTTTAGCTCTTGAAGGCATCATATAGCGCTTTAGCCTGAACATAGTCTTGTATGGCTTAGTTGTTACTTTTGTTAACACAACTAACTGACGACCTGCAGATAATGCGCTGGCAGATTACTATAATAAAAGTAACTGGGTATTGAGCTTGATTTACGAATTTTCGCCCCTACCTAGCTTTCTAAGAGAATTTTATAAGTAACCCATAAAGGGTGAATTATTTGGAGAGGAAAATGGCAGAAAGCAGACACGTCCGTCTACTTATCTTAGGTTCAGGCCCTGCGGGTTATTCAGCGGCGGTTTACGCTGCACGTGCAAACCTTGAACCTGTATTGTTAACTGGTATTCAACAAGGCGGACAGCTTACTACCACCACTGAAGTAGAAAACTGGCCGGGCGATCCAGAAGGACTTACAGGTCCTGATCTCATGGTTCGTATGCAAAAGCATGCAGAAAAGTTTGATACCGAAATTATTTTCGATCATATCAACAAAACTGATTTTTCAAAGCGCCCTTTCACTCTTTATGGTGACAGCGGTACGTATACCTGTGACGCATTAATTATTGCAACAGGTGCCTCTGCTAAATACCTAGGCCTAGAGTCAGAACAAGCCTTTATGGGTAAAGGTGTATCTGCCTGTGCAACCTGTGATGGTTTCTTCTACCGCAACCAAAAAGTAGCGGTTATCGGTGGTGGTAACACGGCTGTTGAAGAAGCGCTATACCTTTCGAACATTGCTTCAGAAGTACACGTTATCCATAGAAGAGACAGCTTTAGAAGCGAAAAAATTCTAGAGAAGCGTCTTCGCGAAAAAGCTGAGAATGGCAACGTGGTCCTTCACCTAAATCGTACCCTTGATGAAGTGCTTGGTGATGAGATGGGCGTAACCAAAGTTCGTATCAAAGATACCAACAGTGAGGCGACGGAAGAGATTGATGTTATGGGTCTTTTCGTAGCTATCGGCCACAAGCCAAACACTGATATCTTCGATGGCCAGCTAGAAATGAAAGATGGCTATATCGTAGTGAATAGTGGAACTAACGGAAACGCAACTCAAACTAGCGTTGAAGGTGTATTTGCCGCGGGTGACGTGAGCGACCACATTTATCGTCAAGCTATTACATCAGCTGGAACTGGCTGTATGGCTGCGTTAGACGCCGAAAAGTACCTAGACGGTACCATGCCTGAGCAAGGTTAATACTCTATACCTAAGCCCTACAATTCTGTGGGGCTTTTTTCTGGCTGAATTATGATAGCGTTACACTACATAGAAGAAGGCGCTCCCTTCCCTTCTGTCGATACCGCATTGGAAGACCCCAACGGTCTGTTAGCGTTTGGTGGCGATCTCAGCCCAGCCCGTTTATTTTCAGCTTATTCGCAAGGAATATTCCCTTGGTTTAGCGACGACGAACCTTTGTTGTGGTGGTCACCTGACCCAAGAGCCATTATCGAACTCGACAACTTTGTTGCTTCGAAAAGCCTTAAGAAGCTCGCTCGTAAGAAAAAGTATCAAGTAACCTTAAATCATGCGTTCGACCGTGTGATAGAAGCTTGTTCATCAACACCTCGTAAGAACCCTAATACGGGTGAATTGAACAGCGAAACCTGGATTACCGACGACATGATTGACGCCTATCGGCAGCTCAATGGTTTGGGTTTAGCGCACTCGGTAGAAGTATGGAATGGAGATTCGCTAGTTGGCGGGCTGTATGGCGTGGGAATTGGGAAAATTTATTGCGGCGAGTCTATGTTCCACGTTGAAAGCAATACATCTAAGCTTGCCATGTTGGCCTTGGTCGAACATATGAAATCTCAAAATATGGCGTTTATCGATTGCCAGCTTCCCACTGATCACTTGTCATCACTGGGCGCTACCGTGTTGCCTCGCGAAAACTTTATTGAAAAACTGGAAAATAACAACCACACTTTAACTGAAGACGGTAGGCTGTCTGAAGACTACCTTAATCGTTGGAAGCCAAGAGTGATTACTCCGTGAAGTTTGGTATAACGCAATCATTTTCATGTAGCTATTTGCCTGATGAGCAAGAGCAGTTGTTAGTGTACGCCGAAAATAATGATTTTCAGGCGTGGCGATATTCGCAATTAATACAAGCGGGCTTTCGTAGAAGCGGCGAGCAAATTTATCGCCCCCACTGCCCTGCCTGCCACGCGTGTAAATCTGTGCGAATACCGGTCCACGATTTCGCACCTTCTCGTAGTCAGAAGCGACTACTTAAAAATAATAAAGGGTTTAGTGTAAAGCTCGTTGATAAAACCAAATCGACTTACTACCCCCTATATGAGCGCTATATTACAGAGCGCCATGCAGATGGGAGTATGTACCCGCCATCTAAAACACAGTTTGATAATTTCGTATTGTGTGAGTGGATGACAACCCATTATTTAGAGGCCTATGATGGCGACAAGCTTATTGCTGTAGCCGTCACTGATATCGTCGATGCCAACGAACACATGGGGGCACTTTCTGCGCTTTACACGTTTTTTGACCCCGACTATAGTTCAGCCTCTTTGGGCACCTGGATGATATTGATGCAAATTGAGCAAGCGAAGGTTTTAGGCCATCGATACGTCTATCTGGGGTACTACGTAGATGGCTGTAAAAAAATGTCTTACAAACATAAATTTTTGCCATTTGAGCAGTTTAGTGACAATGAATGGCATCTATTTAGCAAAAATAGTAAAATAGACACTTAATTGCTTTACACCGAACCCAAGATTGGGTAAGGTCTGCGCGGCAAAAATTTTGAATTACTGAGGTAACTGCTTTACATGGCAAAAGAAGATTGTATTGAAATGGAAGGTACTGTGTTGGACACACTACCTAACACTATGTTCCGCGTTGAACTAGAAAACGGTCACGTAGTGACTGCACACATCTCTGGTAAAATGCGTAAGAACTATATCCGTATTCTTACTGGCGATAAGGTCACTGTTGAGATGACTCCTTATGATTTGACCAAAGGTCGTATCATTTATCGCGCAAGATAATGAGCCATTTAAGCGGTAACGCATAAAAAAAGCCCGATTAATATCGGGCTTTTTCGTATCTAGTGGTTACAGTGTCAAAAAGAAACTGTAGCGCTAGGTAAACAACGTCAGTTGTATTGCCTAACGCTACGCTAGGTCACTGCTCAGTATTAATGTGCTATTCTAGCTTGGTTCTGCTTCTTCAGACTTAGCATCAACGCCTGAGTATTCGAAGGTAAGCTTGTCATCAACACAATCTACTTTCACATTTCCGCCTTTAGATAGCTCACCGAATAACAATTCATTCGCAAGCTCCTTCTTAAGGTCGTCTTTAATAACCCGAGCCATAGGACGTGCGCCCATCGCTTTGTCATAGCCCTTCTCGGCCATGTAAGCTCGCGCAGCACTGGTTACCTCTAGCGACACACCCTTAACGTCAAGCTGTGCCTGAAGCTCGATAATGAATTTATCAACCACTTGTAGAATAATCTCTGGATCAAGGTGATTAAACCAAATAATGCCATCGAGACGGTTTCTAAACTCAGGGGTAAACACCTTGTTTATTTCAGACATTGCATCGTGGCTGTGGTCTTGCTGTTTAAAGCCAATAGACTTACGCACCGTTTCCTGCACACCTGCGTTGGTAGTCATTACCAACACAACATTTCTGAAGTCTACTTTACGGCCGTTGTTATCAGTCAGCGTGCCGTGATCCATGACTTGAAGGAGTATGTTGTATATATCGCTATGCGCTTTCTCAATCTCATCTAAAAGCACAACAGAGTACGGATTCTTAATTACCGCGTCTGTTAACAAACCACCTTGGTCAAAACCTACGTAACCTGGAGGAGCACCAATAAGGCGACTAACGGCATGGCGTTCCATGTACTCAGACATGTCAAAACGCACTAGCTCTACGCCCATGGTTTTCGCCAATTGTTGTGTTACCTCTGTTTTACCCACCCCGGTAGGGCCAGCAAACAAGAAACTACCAATAGGTTTTGCTTCATTGCCTAAACCTGAGCGCGATAACAAAATAGCGTCATTTAGCGTCTCTATGGCTTTATCCTGACCGAACACAACCATCTTAAGGTTTCGGCCTAAGTTCTTAAGAACTTCTTTGTCAGAAGCCGATACAGATTTCTCAGGAATACGCGCCATTTTTGCAATAATTTGCTCAATATCGCCTACATTGATTGTTTTCTTGCGTTTTGACGGTGGCAACAGACGCTGGCTCGCGCCGGCTTCGTCCATAACATCAATAGCTTTATCTGGAAGATGACGCTCATTAATGTATTTAGCTGACAGTTCAGCGGCCGCTTGAATCGCTTTTTGTGTAAAGCGCACATTGTGGTGCTCTTCATAACGACTCTTAAGCCCAAGTAGTATCTTGGTAGTATCGCTCACACTTGGCTCAGTCACATCTACTTTTTGGAAGCGACGAGCAAGTGCGCGATCTTTTTCAAAGATACCCTGGTACTCTTGATAAGTAGTCGAACCAATGCAGCGAAGTTCACCGCTAGATAGTTTAGGCTTAAGCAAGTTAGACGCGTCCATTACGCCACCTGACGCCGCGCCTGCACCAATGATGGTATGTATCTCATCAATGAACAAAATTGCGTGTTTGTCTTTGCCAAGCTCTTTTAAAATCGCTTTTAAACGTTTTTCAAAGTCACCACGATATTTGGTGCCAGCTAGCAGCCCGCCCAAATCAAGTGAATACACTGTACTTTCTGCGATAACTTCAGGCACGTCTTCGTTTACAATCCTATAAGCTAGGCCTTCCGCAATTGCAGTTTTACCTACACCTGCCTCACCCACAAGCAACGGATTGTTTTTGCGGCGACGACACAGAATTTGAATTGTGCGTTCTACTTCTGAATCGCGGCCGATGAGCGGGTCAATTTTGCCATCTTTAGCGTGACGATTTAAATCAGTAGCATACTTGCTTAATGCAGAACCGCCCTCTTCACTTGATTCACCTTCTTCAGCTGCTTCTGGGTTAACGGGCTCATCGTCGTCCGCCTTACTAACGCCGTGACTAATAAAATTCACAACGTCTAAGCGAGTAACATCAGATTTTTTAAGGATATAAACGGCTTGCGATTCTTGTTCGCTGAAAATAGCAACGAGTACATTGGCGCCAGTTACTTCGTCTTTGCCTGACGACTGCACGTGAAATACCGCACGCTGTAGCACACGCTGGAAGCCTAGCGTCGGCTGTGTTTCCCGTTCGTTTAACTGGTCATCTAAGATAAGTGGCGTGGTATCTTTAACAAACGATAGGAGTTCGCTTTTGATTGCCTCAATATCGGCACCACAAGCCTTGAGCGCGTCGCGAGCAGCTGAGTTATCAAGCAATGCCAACAACAAGTGCTCAACCGTCATAAACTCGTGACGGTGCTCTCTGGCAAATACAAACGCATCGTTTAACGTTTGTTCTAATTCTTTATTTAACATATTGCTCGCCCTCTACAAAAAACCTTATGCTTGCTCCATCGTGCACATCAGCGGATGCTGATGCTTGCGTGCGTACTGATTAACCTGCATCACTTTTGTCTCTGCTATCTCAGCAGTAAAAATGCCACACACGGCTTTTCCTTGATAATGAACGGTCAGCATAAGTTGGTTGGCTTTCTCATCGTCCATATTGAAAAACTTTTTGAGTACCTCAATGACAAAATCCATCGGTGTATAGTCGTCATTGTTCAACAACACTTTATACATGGGAGGCGGCTGCGGCTTTTGTCGCTGCGCGTCTTTTTGTTTTTCCTTTTCGATACTAATAGCGTTGTCTTTACTCATAACTTAATAATAGTGGTATACCGGCACATATGTGTACAAACTTTTGTATAAATTTATTCACATTTGCCCTTGACATAATATGGTTAAAAAATCTACATTTTGTATTGTGGTTTTGAGTATTGCACGTTTGTCACTCTAAAGCAGTCACTTTAAAGTTTCTACAGTCAATACTCTTTCCACCGTGTCTCCGGATCTATAATGGGGGCAGATACTCGTGAGTTCAAGGATTAAGAGGAAGTCGAAGTATGGCGGTTGGCAAAGTTAAATGGTTTAACAACGCAAAGGGTTTTGGATTTATCGTGCCTGAGGATGGTGGTGAAGATATTTTCGCACATTACTCTACGATTCAAATGGAAGGCTATCGTTCGCTAAAAGCAGGTCAGGAAGTAACGTTCGAAGTTCAGCAGGGCCCTAAAGGTCTTCACGCTGAGAACATTGGCTTCAAAGAAGAACCAGAGCGTTAATAAAGAATTCAAAAAGCCTGACCCTTGCGTCGGGCTTTTGATTTTTTCGCTGTAGGTTTTTGCTACGTTAACGTGATATGGGCGCTATTGGGCGTCAGGTATTTCGTCGTCTTTAAATCTTCTAATACAGTATTCTCAGACCTTTTGTTCCTAGAACCTACACCTCTCTTTTCTGTTTAATTATAAATTTTTAAGATTTAACGATATCTCTAAAACCAGTTTGCGCGAGCTGACGCTGTTTTTACTATTTACGTACTTTCATGTTTCTTTTTAATCGGCATTCCTTTCTCATTTCGCCGTTCAGCGTCTTTTTAATTTTACTGACTTAGCACTTCCTTATCCTGCTAATTTGGTATTTTCACTCTGCGCTTTGCTATACCGTACTTCTTATACCCTACGTTCAATACCAGCCTTAACTAGTCAGCGGCATAAAAAAAGCCCGCTTAAATATATAAGCGGGCTTTCTAATGGTATTTAGATAACACTAACAGCTATCTAGGCAAGCTTACGCGGATGCAATAATACAGCCGCGTCTAAACGCTATGGTCAAGAATCTATGCGCCAAGAATCGCTTTTAAAGTCTGGCTAGGAGACATTGTTGCGAAAAGCTTGTCTTCGTCTGGGTAGTAGTAACCGCCAATTTCTTGCGCGCTACCTTGAGTTGCATCAATCTCAGCCAAGATGTCATCAATTTTTGCAGATAACTCTTCATACACTGGCTTAAACTGCGCTGCTAGGTCTGCATCTTCAGTTTGGTTTGCTACTTCTTCAGCCCAGTATAAACCTAGGTAAACATGGCTACCACGGTTATCAAGCTGACCTGCTTTACGAAGTGGCGACTTACCGTTGTTCAGTAGCTTCTCAGTTGCTTTATCTAAGGCAGAAGCAATTACTTTTGCTTTAGTGTTGCTGTGTTTAATCGCAACATCTTCTAGCGATACCGCTAGAGCAAGGAATTCACCCAGTGAGTCCCAACGCAAGTGGCCTTCTTCAACAAACTGCTGTACGTGCTTAGGTGCACTACCACCCGCACCAGTTTCATAAAGACCGCCGCCTGCCATCAATGGAACAATTGATAGCATCTTAGCGCTTGTACCCAGTTCTAGAATTGGGAATAAGTCAGTTAGGTAGTCACGAAGTACGTTACCTGTTACTGAAATAGTGTCTAAACCGCGAAGCGCACGTTCCATGCTGTAGCGAATAGCGCGTACAGGAGACATAATTTGAATGTCCAAACCGTTTGTATCGTGGTCTTGAAGGTACTTTTCAACTTTCTTGATAAGTTGCGCATCGTGAGCACGCTCGTCATCTAGCCAGAATACTGCAGGCATACCCGATTGACGTGAACGAGTCACCGCTAGCTTAACCCAATCTTGAATAGGTGCATCTTTCACCTGACACATACGCCAGATATCGCCTTCTTCAACATCGTGAGAGATAAGAACGTTACCGTCTTGGTCAACAATTGACACAGTACCGTCTGCTTCTAATTCAAACGTCTTATCGTGTGAACCGTACTCTTCTGCTTTTTGTGCCATTAGACCAACGTTAGGTACCGTACCCATTGTTGTTGGATCGAATGCACCATGTGTCTTACAGAAGTTAATAACTTCTTGGTAAATGGTGGCGTAAGTACTTTCAGGAATAACCGCTTTAGTGTCGTGCGCCTTTCCATCTGGTCCCCACATTTGCCCAGAGTTACGGATCATTGCAGGCATAGACGCATCTACAATTACGTCACTTGGTACGTGTAGGTTCGAGATACCTTTGTCAGAGTTAACCATCGCAATTGGCGGACGGTCTGCATAACATGCGTTGATATCTTTTTGAATTTCAGAACGCTGACTTTCAGGTAGGCTCGCAATTTTGTCGTAAACGCTACCAAGGCCATTGTTTGGATTAACACCAAGCTCTTCAAACAGGTCGCCCCACTTGTCGAATAAATCTTTATAGAACACTTTTACACAGTGACCGAACACGATTGGGTGAGACACCTTCATCATGGTCGCTTTTACGTGTAGTGAGAATAGAACGCCAGTGTTCTTCGCATCTTCGATTTGCTCTTCGAAGAACTCGCAAAGCGCCTTTTTGCTCATGAACATGCCGTCGATCACTTCGCCAGCAAGCAAGTCTACGCGAGGCTTAAGTGTTTTCTTGCTACCATCTTTGCCAGTAAATTCAATGCTAACGTGACCGTCTTTTTCTACTGTCACTGATTTCTCACCAGAGTAGAAATCACCGCCGCGCATGTGCGCTACGTGTGAACGAGACGCTTGAGACCACTCACCCATTGAATGCGGGTGCTTGCGCGCATAATTTTTAACAGCAGTAGGCGCACGACGGTCAGAGTTACCTTCACGCAGTACCGGGTTAACCGCACTACCTAATACCTTGCCGTAGCGCTCACGAATCTCTTCTTCTTCAGCATTTTTAGGTGAATCAGGGAACTCTGGTACGTTGAAGCCTTTATCGTTTAATTCTTTTATCGTTGCACGAAGCTGAGGAATTGAGGCACTGATGTTTGGAAGCTTGATGATGTTAGCGTTCGGGTCTTGGGTCATCTCACCCAGTTCAGCTAACGCGTCTGGCACTTTTTGTTCTTCAGAAAGATACTCAGGGAAATTTGCCAATACACGCGCAGCTAATGAAATATCGCTTAGCTCAACGTCGATATCTGCAGCTGCTGCAAACTTCTGGATGATTGGAAGAAGTGAGTAAGTCGCCAGCATTGGCGCTTCATCAGTCTTCGTATAGATGATCTTAGACTTGGTCATTATATACCTCAATTTTTTCGACAGGGTACTGTCGTCTTTAGTCCATTAGGTCGCAACAACCCGTAACATGTTTAATGTTACGCCCACAGTCATTGCGAAACGTATTTGATGTTTTCCACCTTTTGCTTTTATTGAGCATTAGGTCACTTGCTGTTTTCTTCCCTGCATATTATTCAATTCCCTATGTTAGCAATAAGCCCCTCGTTGCTATGCGCTTAACTTAATAGTTACGCAAAGCGGCAAGGTCTAATGTACAAGCAAGCCCGCTTGTCACTGCTAAAACTGTCTAATAATTATGCAGATGCGCTCTCTTATAAAAATGGGAGCGACCATTAGTATAGGGTCGAAAGTTTGAGTTACAAGTCATACCATTGTCTTAGCACATAAGATCACCGAATTTATCGACAAACTACTGTGCAGAAACGTCTATTTGTGCTGAATTTTCTCAAGCGCGTTAATTTGATTTGAAGTAAAATCCCCACCGAAATCTCGACAATCAACAAGCGGAAGTAACATGTCTTCAAACGCCAAAGTGGTGCTGTTTAATAAGCCCTTTCAAGTTCTTTCTCAATTTACCGACGCGGACGGTAGAGAGACGCTAAAAGATTACATTAATATTCCCGATGTTTACGCAGCGGGACGCCTAGACCGAGATTCTGAAGGCCTCTTAGTACTCACTAATGATGGTAAGCTTCAACACAAACTGGCAAACCCCAAGGCCAAGACCAGCAAAACCTATTGGGTACAGGTTGAAGGTGTAATGGACGAAAAAGCCATGCAGGCGCTACGCGATGGTGTTGAATTAAAAGACGGCATGACTCGCCCAGCTAAAGTAAAAGCGATGAAGGAGCCCGATGTATGGCCAAGAAACCCACCTGTGCGTTTCAGACAATCTATCCCAACTAGTTGGGTGTCAATTACCATCACAGAAGGCAGAAACCGACAAGTAAGACGTATGACAGCGCACGTAGGTTTCCCTACCCTTCGCCTTATAAGATATCGAGTAGGCAGCTGGACCATAGATGGCATTGAGAATGGTAAGTACGTGAGCTTTTGATGATAAAAGCAAATCCGATACTTGAATTCACCTTTGACGACCACACTAATGTGGCATCAAGAGGCTGGAAATATATCAACCGATAGGCATAGCTGCACCTTGTGGTGCTTATTTACGCATAGAAACATTTATGCGTTAAGAACCGAGCATGTCCACGTACATATTTAATTACTTAATCAGATAAGGATTAAATGTGAATTACCGATCGGAATCTGATAAAATCCGCGACCTCGAAAACAGGCCTATTTGTTCTTGGTAACTTACGTTAAAGCTCACATAGCAGCTTGGTGGAATAGCCCACCAAATAAGTAACTGTATTGGCAAATTCATAAGTATGTTAATGCATGACCCCATTAGCAAATAAGGCTTCTTTTTTATTAATCAAATGAGTGTGCAATCTGTAGTGAGTGATATTGAATCTAACGCCAGCAAAAAAGTGATCGTCGGTATGTCCGGCGGTGTCGATTCGTCTGTTTCAGCCTACCTGCTTCAACAGCAGGGATACCAGGTTGAAGGTCTTTTCATGAAAAACTGGGAAGAAGATGATAACGATGAGTACTGCGCCGCTGCGGAAGATTTAAAAGATGCGCAAGCGGTTGCTGACAAGCTAGGCATAGAGCTGCACACCATCAACTTTGCTGCAGAATACTGGGATAACGTATTTGAGTATTTTTTAGAAGAATACAAAGCGGGCCGAACGCCTAATCCAGATATTATGTGCAACAAAGAAATTAAGTTTAAAGCGTTTCTTGAGTTCGCTGCAGAGGACCTTGGTGCAGACTATATAGCCACGGGACACTATGTTCGCCGCCGTGAAGTAGACGGCAAATGGCAGATGTTGCGCGGTCTCGACAACAACAAGGACCAAAGTTACTTCTTGTATACGCTAGGTGAAGAGCACGTTGCTAAAACCCTTTTCCCTGTGGGTGATATTGAAAAACCACTGGTGCGTAAAATTGCTGAAGAGCAAGGGCTGATTACCCACGATAAGAAAGATTCAACAGGGATCTGCTTTATCGGCGAACGCAAGTTTAAAGACTTCCTAGCCCGCTACCTACCAGCGCAGCCTGGCATTATCGAAACCGCAGAAGGTGAAGAAATTGGGCAACACGAAGGCTTGATGTATCACACTCTAGGTCAGCGTAAAGGCCTTCACATTGGCGGTTTAGCTAAATACGGTGATGACCCTTGGTATGTAGTAGATAAAGACGTTGCCCGCAATGTACTTATTGTAGGACAAGGTGCCGATCACCCTCGCCTTTATTCAAAAGGTTTGGTTGCCAAGCAGCTACATTGGGTAGACAGAAAAACATTAACTGAGCCTATGCGGGCGGTGGTTAAGACGCGTTATCGTCAGGCGGATATCCCTTGTACTATTACGCCAACTGAAAACGACACTATCGAAGTTGTGTTTGACGAACCACAAAAGGCGGTAACACCGGGCCAGTCGGCGGTATTTTACAGTGAAGAAGTCTGCCTTGGCGGCGGTATTATTGAGAGTTACATTCGCTGATGCTAGATACTGATATAGAGAATAATTTGGCCCTAGCTGGGGTATGTCAGGCTGCTGCGCTAGTGCAGCAGCTAGCCAGACGAGGCGCAGCTGACAACGAAGCCATCGAAGCAAGTTTATCAAGCATACTGGTTACCGACCCTGAAACTCCTCAACAGGTGTTTGGGCAATTGTCTAACTTAAAAACCGGTTACACCACCCTTGCTGCGCAATTATCTGACAAGCAAGCAACAAAAGACACAGAGCTAACCCGCTATATCGCAAGTATCTTAGGCCTTGAAAGAAAGCTAGCCAGAAAGCCTAAAGCTATGCAGGAGCTCGGCGAACGCATTTCACACGTTCAGCGCCAGCTTGCCCACGTTGACTTTCAAAACCCGCAAATTGTGTCCTCATTAGCAAGTATTTACAGCGATATCATCAGTCCATTAGCTCCGCGTATTCAGGTGGCGGGCAACCCAGATTATTTGAGCCAACCTGCTAATCAACACAAAGTGCGTGCCCTTTTACTTGCGGGCGTAAGGGCAGCGGTAATGTGGCGTCAGATGGGCGGTAAACGAAGAAACATATTATTTAAACGCAAACACATTCTTAACAGTGCTGTTAAAGCACTACGATTAATAAACTAGTGAGGAGCTTAAGGTGGAACTGAGTCAGTTAACTGCAATTTCCCCTGTCGATGGTCGATATGCTGGCAAAAGCGTAGAATTACGCAGTATTTTCAGCGAATATGGCTTATTAAAATACCGTGTAGAAGTAGAAGTACGTTGGTTGCAAATGCTGTCTACTAACCCACAAATTGAAGAAGTTCCTGCCTTCTCAGACACGTCAAACGCGCTATTAGATCAAATAGTCGCTGAATTTAGCGTTGAAGATGCGATGCGTATCAAAGAAATTGAGCGCACAACAAATCACGACGTAAAAGCCGTTGAATACTTCCTTAAAGAGAAAGTAGCAGACAACAGTGAGCTTTCTGCGGTCAATGAGTTCATTCACTTTGCGTGTACGTCTGAAGACATTAACAACCTTTCTCACGGCCTAATGCTTCGTGAAGCCCGCGAAACTGTTATTCTTCCTTACTGTGACAAATTAATCGAAGCGCTAGTAGAACTTGCTAAGCGTTATCAGAATGTACCTATGATGGCCCGTACCCACGGTCAGCCAGCCTCTCCTACTACTATGGGTAAAGAGATGGCAAACGTGGCTATTCGCTTGAAGCGTCAGCGCAGTCAAATTGCAGGTGTTGAACTGCTTGGCAAAATTAACGGTGCTGTGGGCAACTACAATGCACACTTGTCTGCCTATAAAGATGTAGACTGGCATGGCGTTTCAGAAAAGTTCGTTACCTCACTTGGACTTACTTGGAACCCGTTCACTACGCAAATCGAACCTCACGATTATATCGCTGAAATGTTCGACGCTGTTGCCCGCTTTAACACCATTCTTATCGATTTCGATCGTGACGTTTGGGGTTACATTGCACTAGGTCACTTTAAGCAAAAAACTGTTGCTGGCGAAATTGGCTCATCCACTATGCCGCATAAAGTTAACCCTATCGATTTTGAAAATTCGGAAGGAAACTTGGGTTTAGCCAATGCTATCTTTGACCACCTTGCTGCCAAATTGCCAATCTCGCGCTGGCAACGCGACCTTACTGATTCAACGGTTCTTCGTAACCTTGGCGTAGGTGTGGGATATGCAGTTATTGCGTATCAAGCTACGTTAAAAGGTATTAGTAAGCTAGAAGTTAACGAGCAGAGCTTGCTTAACGAGCTAGACAATAACTGGGAACTATTAGCAGAGCCAATTCAAACGGTAATGCGTCGTTACGGTATTGAAAAGCCTTATGAGAAACTTAAAGAGTTAACTCGTGGTAAGAAAGTAAATGCTGAAGTTATCGCCGAGTTTATCGATAATTTAGACATGCCAGATGCCGCTAAAGCCGAGCTGAAAGCTTTATCGCCGGCAACTTACATTGGCGACGCAATCAGGCTGGTAGATCAGTTATAAGCCCCTACGCTTTCCACTACACTAAAAACGCGGTCAGAGTACCGCGTTTTTTTATACCTACTTTTTATTTAATCGTTAAACGGATAGTAATTGGGAGCATGTAGATGGACTTACGTAATAATGACGATAAAGGCCGTGTCACGCCTAGTGACCAAAGCGGGCCGACTATAAAGCCCCTTCACCCGAATGCGTTACAAAATGCTAAGCAAGTACAAAACGATGCCAATAAGGGTGTAAGCGTAAAACACGAAGTGCAATGCGCCGTTGTAATTTTCTGTGACCTATCGAATTATCAAGGTTTAGCAAAGCAATACGGCGATACAATGTGTACTGGTATTGTGGAAACACTGTTTAGCCAGTTTGATGAAACAGCAAATGACCTAGCACTTGTACCGCTTAAAACCAACGGCGACCAGTATATTGCCGTGGGTTTTTGCAGTGAATCTAGTTTTGCTAAATCTTGCCTCCACGCCGCTTATCGACATGAACCTTTTCGGGTACTTCAAGACGTAGCTCACTGCGCGATGGAGTTTGCCATCAAGGCTCGTGACCTTGTTAGCAGCCACACTTTATTAATGTCTTCGTCTTGTCAGCTACGCTCGGGTATTGCCGCCGGTGCTCTACTGGCAGGTTACTCTTCTCGCGTATCATCAGGCTTTGATATTTGGGGAACAACCGTGAACAAAGCAGCAATGTTAGAGCAAGCTACCGCCCCTAACACTATTGCGATTTGTGAAAAAACTTATCATGCGCTGCACACGGGTAGCGTTAAAAATGACTTACCAATAACCAAAGATTCAGTTAAACCGTGTGAACCTGATAACTGTGCTTCTATTAGCGGCAATCAAAACTCAATTCGGATTTTAACTAATCAGGTGGGCCAACGAGCACTTTACAACACTCAAATTAAAGTCAAAGCGGCATTACTGAATGCTTACATTTGCTAGATAGTCATAAGGGCAAAAACACAATTTGAGCAACAAGCATTTATCTTTGCTTGATATTACTTTTTCTTTTTACTTTTTTCTTTTTGCACGCTCTGTACACACAGCCTATGTTTATCATCAACACCAACCAATATTCTCGCTAAGCTTTTCAGACAATAAGGTAGCAATCCCCTTTTCAATAATTGATAATGCCGGTTTTACACTATCACCTCGCCTTAGTTCTATTTTTACGCTTTCATCTATGCTTTGCGCTAACTTGTGCTTTATTCATATGTAAACCGCGCTTTGTGTAATCAGTTTCACTAAGCTTCGCGAGGGAACACCACTAATTTTGGCTTACAAAAAAGAGATGCGATGAGCACCAACGACAATACGTACTTTATCGATGCACAAACAGGTACAGGCTTTAATGCCGAAACTTTCTTAAAGCACTACTGGCAACAAAAGCCTGTGGTAATAAAGAATTTTTTTCCAAACTTTGCAGATCCTATAGATGAAAACGACTTGGCAGGGCTCGCACAAGAGGCAGATGTCGACGCTCGAATCATAAGCAATGACCAAGGAAACTGGCACGTTGAACAAGGGCCAATCAGCGACTTTGAAAAGGCATGCAAGGGTAAATGGACACTACTTGTTCAGGGCGTAGATAAGTATGTACCGGACGTTGCGCCAATTCTCGCACCTTTTTCTTTTGTTCCTAACTGGCGACTAGACGACCTGATGGTAAGCTTCGCTACAAATGGAGCAGGTGTTGGGGCTCACATCGACCAATACGATGTGTTCCTTGTTCAAGGTAAAGGAAAAAGGCGCTGGCGTGTAGGTAAACCTGCAAACTACAAAGAAGTGTGCCCACACCCGAAACTAAGACAAATTGAAGGCTTTGAGCCTGTCATAGATGTTATTTGTGAACCTGGCGATGTGGTCTATGTGCCGCCGGGTTGGCCTCATGATGGCGCAACAGTTGAAGACAGCCTGACCTACTCAGTGGGCTATCGCGCACCAGACAATCTGCAATTGGCTGAAAGCCTGGCAATGATGCTGGATAAAGGTGCTGGAAATTACCGCTTTACCGATGCTGGCAGAACAATACAATCAAGCAGTGCACTAGTTAACGCCAGCGATGTTGCAGCGCTTAAACAGCAACTGATAGACGCTATTAATAGTGAAGATTTCACGTATTCCCTTCTAGAAGCCATGAGCGAACAAGGGGTTCCGGAATTCCCACTCGAAGATGAAGTCACCTTAGAGCAAATTTCAAATGAATTCGCGGCAGGCATTAGCTTTGCTCCCGCGCCCGGCATTCGCGCGTTAATTTGTGATGGCAAGCGTGGCTTACCGCGCGCTCTTTATGTAAACGGCAGTCAATTCACTTTTGCGAAAAGTGACCAAGAATGGTTTGAAGTGCTAGCATCGGGTGCCGTTTTGAACGCAACATGCTGCCAAGATGCGCCTTCTTTTACATTTTTAGAAACCTTAACTACACTTATTAACAATGGTTATTGGGAATGGGCCGAGGATTAACAGGAAAATATGGCGTTTACTATACAAAACGTCGATTGGGAAAAGGATAAACATCGACTTAAAGCACTTAGGGAACATGTATTTGTTTTAGAGTGGCAAGTACCGGAAGCTAGCGAGTTCGACGAACACGATAGCTCGGCGTGCCATGTGCTGATAGTCAACGACCAAAACGAACCCATTGCCACGGGGCGCTTAACGAAAAAAGGTGAACTTGGCCGTATTGCCGTTAAGCGCTGTCACAGAACACTTCCTGTTTACCGCGCTTTGTTTGGCGCTTTAATAGCAGCGGCTAAACAAAATAACCTTCCCATAATCAAAGTTATCTGTAATTTGGAAAGCGTCTCATATCACCAATCTATTGGGTTTAAACCGGACGGAAACGTGTTTATGGACGCGGGCGTTCCCAGACAAAGGCTTCAATGTCCGGCAGAGCGATTTCCTCTGCCAGATGTCACCCAACTTCACTAAGACGCTTGTTATCTAACGCGATATGAACTGATTAAACGCCTTGCTTGTTACACCCAAAGATCTGGCGTATTTTGCATCGCAAATAAGCTTTCAGCGCGATTCACTAAAAGCGCTCCAAACGCCTTTTGGCTTTCGTCTGCACCCTTAGCGTTAATCAAATTTTCTGCTTTGAGTTGCCAATGCATAGAAAAATGGCGCAATACTTCTTTCGCATTTTTCGCATTATCTACTGGTGTGTAATCAGAAGGTAAGTCACCGCTTATTACCCAATAAAGCTTACCGTCCATTGCTTTAATCTTCCACACCGCTAGATACGGCATTAAGTAACGGCTATCTTCAGTGATAACGGTGTCAAACAAGATACCATTTTCTGCTAGAAACTTATTTGCTTTCTGAAACTGCTCTCTTACCCAATCCCCGTGTTCTTCTTCACTGATAGGTTGTCTTTCTTGTTGTTCAGCCATAATTGGTCTCTTCTTATATTTGTTTTTATTGCGCAAAACTTCGTTGCGTGAATTCCCAAGCAATACACGCGTTATAGTTTACGGTTGTACACCGCACTTCTTTCAAAGAACCATATCGGTATAGCGCTAATTACTACTTTGTCTGTGCCTCTTTGTACTGTATTTCTAGCACGCTTTCCAGCGCAATCAGCCCGATCATCAAACTTGGGCTTTTAAACGATTATTTATTCATCAATAGTGCGAGGCATACTTTGTGCCTGCACTTTAATAATAGCCCTTTAATATTATTTTCTAATATTCAAACAGGCTTCCTCCCGATATTAGACAGGCACAAACATTTACATATTTGTTATTGGCAAAAAGCTAGAGTTGAGCGACACTGTAAATACACCAAACTTATAAGACGAGTGCAGGCAAATGCGTATACTAAGACTTACTCTGGGAGCAATTTTATTTGTTGGCGGAATTGTTTTGACACTACTTCCTGGCTCTATCCTTTTTGTCGTAGCAGGTTTAGTACTGTTAAGTTACGACTGGCCAAGAGCACGTGGCTGGCTTAAGTATAGCCAGCGAACAATGACAATGAGCGCACGCAAAATAGACCGTTTTCTTCTTATGCGAAAGCTTCGATAGCGCTTACCGGAGCTTTTCCCCTCTTCATATACACGCCTCGCCCACACAACACTATACTCCTTTTACTGCATAAGAATTTCTTTCGCGGTTCTTACGTTATTTTATCGCAGACACCTAACATTTAATCTTATGTAAATGCGTAAAGATGCAATGCGTGTTAACGTAATTTGAATAAACAATTGCGAAGCCTTTAATAATAAAAGTAGTGGCATTTATCTTTGCATGCTCAGCATCTTAGATAGTTCGTATCATCAGGCAATGTAACCGTATAGTATGAATTCTGTAGTGTGTTCAAATAACGCACTACTGCTTGGGTAGTTCATATTTATCGCTTACCTATGGAGACAAGACCATGATCACGTTTACCGTTAATGGTAACAAACACGAATTCTCTGGTGACCCTTCAACACCAGTGTTGTGGTACCTTCGTGACGAATTAAACCTTACAGGACCTAAGTTTGGCTGTGGTATGGCGCAATGTGGCGCGTGTACTGTTCACATTGACGGCGTGGCACAACGCTCTTGCGTAATGCCTGTGTCAGCAGTACAAGGCAAAAAGATTACGACTATTGAAGGTCTCAGCGAAAATGGCGACCACCCCGTTCAAAAAGCATGGATAGAACACAAAGTACCACAATGTGGATTCTGCCAATGCGGACAAATAATGCAGGCAGCAAGTCTTTTATCAACTAATCCAACACCAAGTGACGAAGAGATTGTTCAGAATATGTCAGGCAACATCTGTCGTTGCGGCACCTACCCTCGCATTCACAAGGCTATAAAGTCTGCATCGAAATCTATGGGCGGCAATGCGGGTGTTAGCTACTTTGACCCAAGTAAAGCGGGAGAAGAAGCATGAGTGAGAATACCTATTTTGATATGAATCGTCGCAGCTTTTTAAAGTCGACCACTGCAGCAGGTGCATTGGTACTAGGTACCTATTTTATGGGCAGTGCTCCTCGCGCTATGGCTGGCGTTTTAGCTAAACCAGCAGAAAACGCAAAGCGCGCAAACTTATTCGTGGCGCTGCGCCCCGACGGCATGGTAGAAGTAACCTGCCACCGTAGTGAAATGGGTCAGCAAATTCGGACCGCAATTGCTCAAATTGTGGCAGACGAAATGGAAGCGGCTTGGGATAAGGTTATCGTTATACAAGGTAAAGGCGACCCGAAGTACGGCGACCAAAACACAGACGGTTCAAGAAGCATTCGCTACAACATGCAACGACTTCGTGAAATGGGCGCAAGCGTACGCTACATGATGCAGCACGCCGCTGCCAAGCGGTGGGGTGTGCCTGCAGACTCTTGTACAGCAAACCAGCATGTTGTGACCCACTCTTCGGGTAAAACATTATCGTATAAAGACCTAGTAAAAGACGCTATCAATTTCATTCCTCCCGCTTCAGAAGAAATTACGCTCAAAAGCAGAGAAGAATGGCGCTACATTAACACTGGAATGGCGCATATCGATTTACACGATCTTGTGACTGGTTCAGCGACTTTCGCAGCGGACGTAAGAATTCCTAACACTATGGTTGCCGTTGTGATGCGCCCGCCTGTTGTGGGAGGCAGAGTAAAGCGCGTTGACAGTAACGCTGCTAAAGCGATGTCAGGCGTAGTAGATATAGTAGAGATACCGGCGCCTAGTGGCGCATTGCAATTTCAACCGAAAGGCGGAGTTGCCATAATTGCCAAAAATACTTGGGCAGCGTGGCAAGCCCGCAAAGCCTTAAAGGTAGAATGGGATGACGGCGAAAATAGCGCCTACAATTCTGAAGCTTTTAAGACCGAGTTGCTTTCTACAGTTAACTCATCTCAAACACATGTTAGAGAAAAAGGTGATGCAGCTGCAGTGTTATCTCAGTCGTCGGATAAACTTATTGCAGATTATTATATCCCCCACCTAGCGCAAGCCCCTATGGAGCCCCCATGCGCCACAGCACACTTTAAAGACGGAGCGGTTAAAGTGTGGGCCGCCACGCAGAATCCGCAAGCAGATATGGCGACGATTTCAGCGTTATTAGGGATCCCTAAGGAAAAGGTGGAAGTCAACGTCACTATGTTAGGTGGTGGTTTTGGCCGAAAATCTAAACCAGACTTCTCTGCCGAAGCAGCTTATCTTTCAATGAAGACTGGGCTGCCAATACGCGTACAGTGGACCCGCGAAGATGACATTCAACACGGTTTCTATCACGCGGTATCTGCTCAACACGTTGAAGCAAGTTTAGATGAAAATGGGGCAATAGACGCTTACCTACATAGAACTGCGTTTTCTCCAATAGCGGCACTTTTCCAAGAAGGCGCCACAACGCCTATGGGCTTCGAATTGCGCTTAGGTTTTACAGATAACCCAATTAACACCCCTAATTTGAAGCTAGAGGTAGGAAACGCAAAAGCCATGGCGCGCGTTGGCTGGATGCGATCTGTTTCTAATATTTTCCATGCTTTTGCCATTCAGTCTTTCATATCTGAGGCTGCGCATAAAGCTGGACGCGATCCCAAAGACTATTTACTGGATACCATAGGACCTGCACGCATTGTAGATGTTACTGAACAAGGCGCTGACTACGATAACTATGGTGCAGATAAAGAAGAGTACCCTTTAGACATAGGCCGCCTCAGACATGTTATCGAAAAAGCAGCTTCCATGTCTGATTGGGGACGGGAAATGCCTAAGGGCCGCGGCTTAGGCATTGCTGCCCACCGTAGTTTCCTAACCTATGTTGCCGCTGTAGTCGAAGTTGAAGTTACTGAAAATGGAGAGCTACGTATCATTAAATCTTGGGCTGCGATTGACGCAGGTACAGTGGTTAACACTGACACCGTTAAAAACCAAGTACAAGGCGGGCTAGTTTTCGGACTAACCACCGCGATAAGCGATGGTATTACCTTTGATAAAGGTCGCGTACAACAAAGTAACTTCCACAACTACCGCGTACCGCGTATGAGCGATTCACCGCTAGAAGTAGACGTAGAAGTGATTGAAAGCGATGCGCCACCAGCGGGTGTGGGCGAACCAGCAACGCCGGTATATGCGCCAGCACTGTGTAACGCGATATTTGCTGCGTGCGGTAAACGTATTCGACAGTTACCTATAGGTGACCAGCTAAAAGCTTAATGCGCTTGGGTGGTTCAATCTAATAAAAAAGGGTAAACACATAGGGTGTTTACCCTTTTTTATACGTTTATATCGAATTTCTGTGTGTATCAATAAAAGCGTGAAAAAAGCGATTTATGGGTAAGAGAAGAGGCTGTAAATGTTGTAAATACTAAGGCAAAAACAAGCTATCGATATAACAACGCAGGCAATAAAAAGGTGGATAAAGATACCATAACTTGTGTAAGCAAATACCGCGCATATCAGACCAATCGTAAATTCGACTAGCACTGCTTCACAAAATGTTCTGATATTGCTGATAACAGGCTGTGCAAAAAACTTAAAATGAAAGTGAACCTGTAAACTTTCACAAATCAAAGCCCACTTTCAAATGACACCAGCAAATGCTCACCTTATTGTAGGTAATGTTTACTCGTAATTGCGTTCCATCCACATTAGCTGCATTTTAAGTTCGTTAATTTCCTTTTGGGCTTGCGCCAGCTGTTCTACTACAGAGCCTGATTGCATAACATTTTCTTCGGATTGTTTTACTGAAACTGCGCTGTCATTATGTGCCATAAGAGTTCAACCAAGTTAATTGTTAATGTAAATCTTAATGTGTAAGTCATATTGTAATATTACATTTTTAGTTACACAAAGTCATGTGAACAATGACCAAAAGCGCATACTTTTACGAAATAACCATAGTTTTTTTGAGGAATGTAACGCTGACATAAATCTTAGTAAAAACGACACAAGGTTTTAAGGATTTCCTTAAACAAGAAAAGAGACCAAAAGGTCTCTTTTTACTCGTATCCACCTAGCGCTACATTGGCAAGTCACCTTGCAAACGTAGAACACTGTACCTGGATTTTAGCCATGCTTTTCAGCAAGGTATAGCCATGTCTCAACGACAGTATCAGGGTTAAGCGATACCGAATCGATACCCTCTTCTACTAACCAGGCAGCGAAATCTTCGTGATCAGATGGGCCTTGACCACAAATACCCACGTATTTACCGCGTTTCTTCGCAGCTTGGATTGCCATTGAAAGCAGTGCTTTCACCGCTTCGTCACGCTCGTCAAACAAGTGTGCAATAAGGCCGCTGTCGCGATCTAGTCCTAGCGTTAGCTGCGTTAAGTCATTAGAGCCGATTGAGAAACCATCGAAAATATCCAGGAACTCATCAGCAAGCAATGCGTTCGATGGTAGTTCACACATCATAATAACGCGAAGGCCATTTTCACCTTTCTTAAGTCCCTGCTCTTCAAGAAGCTCGATAACTTGACGACCTTCTTCTAATGTACGAACAAACGGGATCATGATCTCAACATTGGTCAAGCCCATTTTGTTGCGAACGCGCTTTATGGCTTCACATTCAAGGGCAAAACAATCGCGGAAGTCTTCAGAGATGTAGCGGCTTGCACCACGGAAACCTAACATTGGGTTTTCTTCATCTGGCTCGTATTGATAACCGCCCACTAAGTTGAAGTATTCGTTCGATTTAAAATCTGACATACGAACGATAACTTTCTCGGGTGAGAAGGCTGCGCCAATGGTTGAAATACCTTCTACCAATTTCTCGATATAGTATTCCGTTGGTGATTCGTAACCTGCGATCATGTCGCTTATTTCTTCTTTCAACTCTTCTGGTTGGCTGTCGAAATTAAGCAGCGCTTTAGGGTGCACACCAATCATACGGTTAATAATGAACTCAAGACGCGCAAGACCAACACCTGCGTTTGGCAAGCGAGCAAAATCAAATGCGCGATCGGGGTTACCCACGTTCATCATCACTTTAAGCGGTAGCTCTGGCATTGCGTCAATGCGTGAGGTCACAACGTCGAACTCTAGTTCGTCGCCATAAATGAAGCCGGTGTCACCTTCAGCGCAAGACACAGTAATCTTGTCGCCATTTTTAATACTTTCAGTTGCGTTACCACAACCTACTACCGCTGGAATACCTAATTCACGAGCTATGATTGCAGCGTGACAAGTCCGGCCGCCACGGTTGGTAACAATGGCAGACGCCTTTTTCATGATAGGCTCCCAATCAGGGTCTGTCATGTCAGTTACCAGAACATCACCCGCCTGGATTTTGTCCATTTCTTCAATTGAATCAAGTACTTTGGCTACACCAGCACCAATTTTGTGACCAATTGCACGGCCTTCACAAACAATGTTGCTTTGACCTTTTAACTGGAAGCGCTCAATGCTTTGTGAGTCTTCACGGCTGCGTACCGTTTCAGGGCGAGCCTGTACGATGTAAAGCTTGCCATCTGCGCCATCTTTGGCCCATTCAATGTCCATAGGACGCTTGTAGTGTTTTTCAATGATCTGCGCCTGTTTAGCAAGCTCCATCACTTCGTCATCAGTCAACGAGAAGGTTTTGCTGTCAGCGGCATCAATATCAACAATAGATACTTGTTTGCCGTGTGCTTCATCATCTGAATACACCATCTTGGTTAGCTTACTACCAAGGTTACGACGAACAATAGCAGGTAGGCCTTTATCAAGTGTTGGCTTGTGAACGTAGAATTCATCAGGGTTAACCGCGCCCTGCACAACCATTTCGCCTAAACCAAATGAACTGGTGATAAATACAACATCTTCAAAACCAGATTCTGTATCGATAGTAAACATAACGCCTGATGAAGCGATATCACTGCGCACCATGCGCTGAATACCAGCAGATAGCGCCACACCTTTATGGTCGTAACCTTGGTGAACGCGATAAGAAATAGCGCGGTCGTTAAATAGCGATGCGAACACGTGCTTGATTGCCACAAGCACGGCTTCATAGCCTTTAACGTTTAGGAAAGTCTCTTGTTGCCCTGCGAAAGACGCGTCAGGCATGTCTTCAGCTGTGGCCGATGAACGCACGGCGAATGATGCTTCTTCACCTGCATCGCCCTGTAGCGTGACGAATGCGGTTTTGATTTCTTCTTCTAATTTGCCTTGAAATGGCGTGTCGATGATCCACTGACGAATGTTTTTACCTGCTTCGGTAAGCGCATTCACATCGTCTACGTCTAGCGAGTCTAAGACTTCGTGGATACGTGCTTCTAAGCCGCTTTGCTCTAGAAACTCATTAAATGCTTCGGCGGTGGTAGCAAAACCACCCGGCACCTGCACACCGGCGTTCGCCAGGTTTGAGATCATCTCGCCTAATGATGCATTTTTGCCGCCTACGCGACCCACATCATGCATGCCCAGTTCTTGATACCAAAGTACGTATTCTTGCACAGCCCAAGCCTCCAGCTTTTTTATGTGTAGGGTATGAGGTTAATTTCAGGTTTGTGCTTTTTATCACCTGAAACTCATCAAATTGTTGTCGATATGTGGTGAAAACCACTGTTAACGCTGTCCATTACGTTTGACAGCAAACCTTTGAAATTTGTTGTCATTCACAAGAACCGTGTAGCTTTTCGACGAAATCATCTTAGAATGGGGAAATTCAGAAAGTAAACCCTTTATTACTTTTGTAATTAAATTACACCAATGTTAAGGATATGTTGTGCGCACAGCTTTTTATATTTCAGATGGTACAGCCATCACTGCAGAGGTCTTTGGCCACGCCCTGCTTTCCCTGTTCCCCGTTTCTTTCAACCACAACACCATTCCTTTCGTTGAAACTGAGGAACAAGCTCACAAAGTTTTGCAGCAAATTTCTGAAAGTTTTCAAGACACCGGAGAAAGGCCGCTCGTTTTTTATACAATTGTGAATGTAGATATTCGCAAGATAATCTCTAAATCTGTAGGTATTAACTATAATTTTCTGGATCAATTTGTCGCGCCGTTAGAAAAAGTATTGGGTGTTCCTTCTAAACCAGAAAAGCATCGTACGCATAGTATTCATGAAACTACCTACGACATTAGAATTGAAGCCGTGAACTACGCGTTGGCCAATGATGATGGTTCTAACCTAAAAGACTACGACGAAGCCGATATCATACTTACCGGTGTATCCCGTTCGGGTAAAACCCCCACAAGCCTTTATTTAGCGCTTCAATACGGAATAAAAGCAGCAAACTACCCTTTTACAGAGGAAGACATGGGCGACATGCTAAAGCTTCCCCCTGCCCTACGCAGGTTCAAACATAAGCTTTTTGGGCTAACGATTGCAGCGGATAGACTCCATCAAATACGTTCAGAGCGCCGTGCAAACAGCAAATATGCATCGCTGCCACAGTGTCGAATGGAACTGCGAGAAGTAGAAAACTTGTATAGAAAGGAAAAAATCCCGTTTTTAAATAGCACTAAGTACTCGATTGAAGAGATTTCAGCAAAAATATTGGCAGAGACGGGGCTCAAACGTCGTAAGTACTAAGCGGGCTTTTAAGTATTCAGTAACTTTGTACGAAGCTGCCATATTTACCCGCTGTATTTTATACAACACTTTTTATGTCGCGGTGGTGCCTTTAACTATGTAAAGCGACAAGGCACCACATTACCTAGATTCTGGTCAAGTTTAGGCTAACTAGGCGATAGTAGCTCTAGTATTTGCGGTCTTGCTTGCCCTTTTATTATTTACTATTGAAGCGTCACTTCTTGTTGCTTTCTACCAATTCTTCAAGCGCTACACCTGGGTCTTCTTCACCTGCAACAGATGATGCATAGGGGCTCGCAGCTTCCGCATCTTGATGTGAAACCTCCGCCTCACTATTTTTTTGATTTTCTTCATCTGAAGACACAGTCGTTTTTTCCTTTGAACTTTCTTCTTTTGCTTTCATACCTCTTATTAACTCCTCTACATAAGGTAAAAACTCTAGAACGGTAGCAACGGCGATAACTGATAATAAATACCAAGTTGGAAGGGGCTCTCGCTTAAACCGCAGACCAAAATCAGCAGGACTTTCGCCTAGTCCGAATAACGCTATAAAATGAGGCCAATGTCTGGCAATAACCAAAATTAATGCCAGCAGCGGTATCATTTCCAAAAAGCTGTGCACATGTTGCTCAATAGGCCCCACTCTTCTTTTCGATACCGCATAGCTAACGTCCCACAGTGCTGTTAATTCATGTAAGAAGAAAAACAGAATACCTGCAGCAATAATTAAACTATTCACCTCAAAGAGGAGAACCATAAAAAGAGGAATTCCTACCTCTAGAAACATCAATAGATGAATTAAGGACTCCTTCGGCCCCGCGGTAGCAGCAATATTACTGCTGCGGTGGCAAAACCAGTCGACTATCCCTGCTGTGAACCACAGCGGTATGATGAAATACATCAATATTAGCTGTGTAACGTCATTCATGACTAAACCTTCTACATTAAGTCTAAGCATTACAGATGTAAGAGCTTGTAAACTCGACACCAGATAACGTTGTAACGTTGAAAACAGAAGATTAGATTAAGAATGATTAACATTTTTTAATGTCTAATAGGTAACAGGTTTTCTTATGGGAAAAGTTGAAGTTATGCAATCGACACGTCTTAGCGCTTGCTGATAGAAAATGACTATCACGGATAAACAGTTACAATTCATTAAATTATCGATATTGTAAATAAACCAAATGATACAATATAACATTGCAAATTATTTTAGGAGAAATAACATGTTCACCGAAGAAATGGTTCATACCGCACTACAAACTTGGTGCGACAATGTAGTAGCGGTAGGTAAAGTGCACGCTGAAGGTGGCGATGTAAAAGCATTCGCTTCACAAGTACTGTCAGATAACTACGACTACGATAATGGAAAAGTACTCTTTAAACCTACGCTTACTTTTGGCTCTCAAACATTTCGCCCAACTAAAGAAGGCGCTTTATCTTATTTCGTAGGCGGTAATAGCGACTATCCAAACGACAATGGGTTTAAATTAAAGCCATGGGTAAAAGTTTGGTATAGCAAAGAAGACTTTATCTTAAACGGTGAACTTGCCATTGTTCAGTGTAACGTACACTTTATCGGCGAAGACGACAGCCATATTTTCGTAAACAAGAGCTTTGTTTTCAAACAATGTGAAGACGGAAAAATTCGCATTATCCTTCATCAATCTTCGCTACCGTATCAGCCTTAAAAAGTGGTTGATACGTTTTAACTAATTAAAAAAGAGTCATGGCTTAAAGACAGCCATGACTCTTCATTTTTGGCTATCCATTAATTATCTGTCTTTGACGTGTCTCTGCCTAGTGCTTGTTTAAGCTCAGCTAAATAGTTTTCGAAAGGCTTCCACTGCCCCATTCCAGTTTTGTATATAGGTTGGCGAACCTGCTCAGAGCTTGGGGTCTTTATCACCCGTTTGGTTTGGTGAAACGCTAAGCATGCATCTTCAAAGTCTAAACCACAAAAATCTAAAATGCGTTTAACCTGCCCTTCCAAATCATCAAGAACATCTTCGTGCTGTACAGTTAAAATTTCCCCAGGCAATACACTATGCCAATGATCCATAAGCTGTTCATAAGCATTATAGTAACGGCCAATATCGTCAAGTGAATAGCTAAACTCTTGCCCCTCACCGAACAACTGTTTAAAGCCACTAAAACAACAGTCCATTCGGTGTCTGCGTGCATCAATAATTTTGGCGTTAGGCAGTATTTTTTTAATTAAGCCTATGTGAATGAAGTTATTAGGCATTTTATCAATGAAAAATGCCGCGCCCTGTCGGTAAGCTTTAGTCTGCTCAATATAACGGGCACCAAGCTTTTCTAGGCTTGCACTATCCAGTTCGCTCACGTTAAGCGGATAAGGTGTTTTTTGATGACTTAATGATGAAGCAATACCTAATATATCGTGTAGCTCCATGGTGCCGTCTACCTGCGAATGTGACGCGAGGATTTGCTCTAATAATGTCGAACCAGCGCGAGGCAAGCCCACAATAAAAATAGGATCGGGAGCTTGGCAGCCCTGTTTTGAATTGAAAGAACTCGCCGTGAAAGCCTGCTGCTGAGCGTCTAAGGCCTTCTCTGTTCTACTAATATCAAATTGAAGCGTACTTTGTTTAAGTTTATTGCCTTGGTCATAGTAGGCAAACGCTTTATCTGCCTGGCCTTTGTCTTCAAACCCTTTACCTAACGCAAAACAGATGTGAATTTTATCGTCTAACTTTATCGAGCTAGCTTCAACTTGCTTGCACATTTGCGACAGCATGTTGTCGCTAAATTTGTAGGTTTTTGTATTCGCTAAACTCCAATAAGCGTCGCCGTAATCATTTGCGTATTCAACCGCTTTTTCATAGGCGTTAACGGCATCCGTAGTATCGCCTTTTGCTTTTAACGCATGGCCCAATGCAACCCACACTTTAGGTCTATCAGCATTTTGTGACAGCACTTCTTTGTATAGGCTTATTGCTTCATCTAACTGACCGACGCCAACAAGTGCATGGGCCAAGCTGGTTTTAATAGCAAAGCTTTCTGGGTTCAGCGCTAATCGCGCCCTCGCTACCTTCACCGCATCTGGGAATTTGCCTAGTTTAGATAAAACATTTTGATAGGCTAATGCGGCACGCTCATTGTCAGGATAAAGCTCAACGCAGCTTTCTAAAAGAAATTCAGCATCGCTATATACCTTAAGCTGCATGCCTATTTCAGCAAGTAACATCATTGCCTCTGGGTGATGCTTATGCTTAGTTAAAAACTGTCGGCATACTTGCTCTGCTGCTGAAAACTGCTTTTCATACATTAAATCGTAAGCACCGAGTACGGGGGCAGGAAGTGACTGCAGATGTTCGATTTGCTGGGTCGCCATAGTTACTGCAGGTACGTCGTCATGGCTTTTATAGATGGTAAGGAGCTTTTTCCAACTGCTAATTAGCGCGGGGTTAAAATGCGTAGCTTTAAAAAATGCGTTAGCCGCTGCTTGATGGTTGCCGGTGGCTTCATGGCAATAAGCTAACTCTTGATATCCTCTACCATAATCTGGCTTAAGGCCAAGTAACGCATCAATATGGTTAAACGCTTCGTTATATTGTTTAGACAGCCTTTGAATAACCGCTGTTAAATAGTGTGTTTCCGCCTTCTGTTGATCGCTCAACGATGCAGAAAAAAGCGTTTGAATGCTTTCCATTGCAATTGAGAACTGTCCACGCTGCAGTGCCTGCTTTACAGCGCGTACTTGTTGTTGAAATTCTTCTGGTGTCATAGCCTACTTTATTATTCTATTTGCAAAATATAGCGCGCTTTTATGAGCCTAATTAAATACATAAATACGAGCGTTTCAGCACAACTGCTATTTTCTTTTACGCCTTGGTTACAAAATACAGATACTACCGAAATTTTTAGCTTTAGTAATGAGAACGGCAGACTTATGTCTGCCGTTTGATAACGCTATTGCGTGGTTAACGTTACATCATCCACTGATAACTATTAATAATAGTCGTAAGAGAAGCGCAAGCCGATGGTACGTGGACGGTTTGTCACAACTTTAGGCGTGTACTGTTGCGTGTCGATGTTCAAAATCGCTGATTTGTCGAAAACATTATCGATGAATGCTTCAACTTTCCAGCTCTCGTACGACATACCTACAGACACATTACCTATAACATAACTTTCTTGAATGTAGCGGCCACCACGAATAACTTCGCCGTCAGCACCTGGATAAGTTGCACCGTTAAATACCTCGCCCTCGTCTTTAATTTTTAGACCAGAGCCCGTGCCGTAGATTAGGCGTGTGGCGTCTTCCATAGCGTAGGCATTCATAACCATGCCAGCAAGACGGTCGCCGGTATAAGTCAGTGATGCGTTAACAAAACCTTCTTTACCACCTTCCAACTCGAAGAAATAGCGCGCGCTAATATTACCCGAGAAGTCAGCTGAATATGGCAGTTCACTACCTACACCTGCGGCAATACCTTCAAGCTCAGGGTTGATGCGTACAAGCTCAGTATCAAGCACGCTAAACGCTGCATTAATCACTAGGTTATCGGTAGCAAGCCATGAAATGTCGGCATCAATACCTTTAACTTCTGCATCACCTACGTTGTCGGTAAATACTAGGAAGCTAATATTAGCTGGGTCAAAACGTGACGTTTGCAAATCAGTAATTTCTGAGTAATAACCAGTCGCATTAACACGCAATATACCGTCTAAGAAGTCACCTTTTAGACCAATCTCGTAGTTGTCCAAAGTATCTGTTGTTGAATATACCGGTACACGGAAATCTGCAAAGGCGCCTGTGTTGTTTGCTGCTGCGTCACCGCCTAAACGATTAGTTACCGGTGGGCGGAAACCTTCTGAATAGTTCGCGAATAACAATACGTTTTCGTTTACTTTCCAGTCTAGGCCGAATTTAAAGATAGTGTCATCTACCGTTAATACGCCGTCATCGCCTAACAGGCTGATATCAAGTGAACCGTCTTGAATAGCATCCACAACGCCCTGGCCGTCAAGACCAAGACCATCGTAAACAGCTGGGTCTAATACTCCTTGACCGTAGGCTTCTAAACGACTTGTTACGTCACGAGTTGACGTAGCGCCGCGGTAAATGTCGTCAATTTGATACCAGCGCGCACCAAAGGTAGCGGTTACTGTGTCAGTAATTTCATAACCTAGCTGCCCAAATACTGCAATTTGCTCGATAGTATGCGTTACATCGTTTACAAAGCTAATTTCAGGTGAGAAAGGGCCACCGTCACTGTTAATGCCTTTATTACCTTGAAGCGTTTTTGCAAGGTCAGTGAATATCTCAGTACTTGCAATTTTGAACTGCCCTACCGAAGCCACTTCTTGCTCGTCATAAAACACGCCAGCGGTTAGTTGCCATGGTGTGTCCATCGTTGTGCTAAAGCGTAGCTCGTGAGTTAAACGAGTGCTCGTAGTGTCTTCCTTGTAGTACTTAGTTGGGTCAAGACAACGGGCATCGTCTGGGCTATCAAGGTCAGTATAACTACAAACGTAATATGCCGAGAATAGACCACCGTTTGTATAACCCGTGTAGTCGGTTAGCGTGTCTATTTCACGGTCTAGGTAACCACCGGTATAAACCACGTCTAGTTTTTCAAGACGGCCATTTAAGGTCCATGTGGTTAAACCAAACTCATCAGAGTTTTCATCGCTTTGGAAGCGAATCGCTGAGCTTTCACCTTCAACCGTTGGATCGTAAGCAAATACACCTTCGGTATCTAGTGTTTGCTCGGTATGCTGTACCACTACATCCCAATTGTCATCAATAATGTATGACAAGCCAAAACGAGCGCCAGAGTAAACCGCATCGTTAAAGTTATCTTCAACGTGTTCACTGTTTCTAGGCGTAACGACAGCTGCTTCACTGCGAGCGAAGCCATTGATTTCGCGACGCGCATCCATGTCAGCAGGGTCAATACCTTGCTCCTGAAGTGCATTGGCAGATATACGGTCTATAACCACTGCACTTCCAATGTAGCCACCATTGCCAGGATCGTTTTCAATGTTGTCGATCCAACCGCCTTGGCTATCGTTATATGCCGCTACGCGCAAGGCTAAATTATCAGTTGGCGTAACGTTAAAGTAAGCTTCAACCGTGTTACTCATATCACCGCCTTTGGTGGTGGAGATACTGGTATCAAAGCCTGCAGCAAAACCCGAGTGATCAGGCTTGTTTGTAATTAGTCGAACAGTACCTGCCTGTGAACTTGCACCGAATAGCGTACCTTGCGGCCCAGGAAGTACTTCTACACGCTCTACGTCAGTAGCGAAAATATCCAAGTTTCTTCCTGCCATTGAAACTGGCATTTCATCTAGATAAAAAGCAACAGAAGGCTGAAGCGCCTGAACCGATGAAAGTGTGATGCTTGATTGCGTGGTAGCGGCACCGCGGATATAAATTTCGTTTTGCCCAGGGCCTGTACCCTGGAAAACTACGTTAGGTAAGAATTCTACGTAGTCTTGAAAGTTATCAATACCAAGGTTCTCTAACGCCTTACCGTCTAAAGCAGAGACGGCAACAGGTACATCTTGGATTGATTCACTTCTTTTGGTGGCGGTAACTTCAATGGTTTCAAGTTTAGCAGACGCGTCTGATTCTTGCGCAGCCAAAGAGGTAGATGCCAATGCAGCGATGATGGCACAGCTAAGCTGAGTTTTTCGCATTTGTGTGTGTTTCCTTCAATTGGTTTTTATTCTTCGGATTGTGTTTACTTCATACACATATCAAAAAGATCATATATTACAATACAACAACTATAATTAATTACTACACTAACGATTGATATTTAACCAAAACGTAGTAAATAATAGCAGAAGGTCTAATATTGGAAGGTTATTTAGAAGCCCCCGAGCGCGAAGCACTGAGTGAAATTTTAAAATACATATAAATCGAATTATTTCATCTGATATTTATTAAAAGTGCTCCATGCTGTATATTTCGCCGTAATAACCTAAGTTGAAATAAAAGGTGAAAGGAAATTACTGCGTGATTGAGAACGAAAAGAAATCTCCACTCAATAAGCCGGTGTTTATAACGTCTTCTGCGTTAATCATCTGCTTACTAATCTTCGCTGCGGGTACGCCCGAACTTGCAGACTCTGTCTTCCAAAAATTGCAAAGTGTAATTGTTTCAAACGGCAGTTGGTTTTACGTTCTAACCGTTACTATCATTGTCCTAGCAGTGGTGTATTTGGGCATGTCTCGCTATGGCGAAATTAAATTAGGGCCTGACCACGCCACACCAGAGTTTAGTTTCGGTACTTGGCTCAGCATGCTGTTTGCTGCAGGTATGGGCATTGGGTTAATGTTTTTCGGTGTAGCTGAACCATTAATGCACTTTATGTCTCCACCCACGGCACAGGCAGAAAGTATAGACGCCGTACGCGAAGCAATGAAAACGACCTTCTTCCATTGGGGTATACACGCGTGGGCTATTTACGCGGTGGTCGCACTCATACTCGGTTATTTTGCCTACCGTCAAAACTTACCTTTAACCCTTCGTTCTGCACTCTACCCACTTATCGGCGACCGTATTTATGGCTGGCCTGGACACGTGGTAGATATATTTGCAGTAACCTCAACGGTATTCGGCATTTCAACCTCTCTCGGTTTTGGCGCATCGCAAGTTAATGCAGGCTTTAACTATCTATTTGGTTTGCCCTCGAATACCGGTGTTCAAATTGCTATTATGGCAGGCGTGGTTGGCCTGGCGGTTATTTCAGTAACAACTGGTCTAGACAAAGGTATTCGTCGCCTTTCAGAAACCAACATGGTGCTGGCTATTATTTTGCTGCTAATTGTATTGTCGTTAGGTCCAACGGTATTTTTACTACAGGCCTTTATGCAAAACACTGGCGCATACTTGTCTGACATAGTGCGAAACACTTTTAATCTGTACACCTATGAAAAAACAGACTGGATTGGTGGCTGGACCATCTTCTATTGGGGCTGGTGGTTAGCATGGGCGCCTTTCGTAGGTCTATTTATAGCGCGTATCTCGTTCGGCCGAACTATTCGCGAATTCGTTATGGGCGTTTTACTTATCCCTTCTGCGTTTACACTATTTTGGATGACCATATTCGGTAACGGTGCTATCGACCAAGTTTTGGTGCAAGGAAAAGACGTACTGGCACAAATGGTTAACGACGATACCTCCGTAGCGTTGTTTGTATTCTTAGAGCAATTTCCATTTGCTTCAGTTCTTAGTTTTATTGCTGTACTTATGGTAATTATATTCTTTGTAACCTCGTGTGATTCTGGCGCAATGGTAGTTGATATGCTTTGTTCCCACGGTGAAAACGATACGCCGTTGTGGCAACGCGTGTATTGGGCGCTTGGTGTAGGTATTGTAAGTTCAATACTTCTTTATGCTGGCGGACTAGGTGCACTCCAAACAATGACAATTGCAGCTGCTCTGCCTTTTGCTATCGTGCTGCTTATCGCTATTTCCGGTTTGTTAAAAGCACTGAGGATTGAGTCTTACAAACGAGAAAGTCTGCAGGTAATGGCTGGTACGCCTTTACATAACGATTCAGATAAAAACTGGAAAGACCGATTAGAAAACATCGTAACCTTTCCGGATGAAAGTGCTGTTCGCCGATATGTAAACAAGGTAGTTATGCCTGCGCTAACAGAAGTTGGTGAAGAGTTTAAGTCTCAGCAGTTCAATATTAATATTGAAGATAATGAAGAAGCTCTTATCCTGACCGTTGATTTAGGTAACGACCCCGAATTTATCTACGCGGTATACCTAGTGCCGACAGAACAGCCGGAATTTGGTCCAAGTGACACACCAACACTGGACGAAAACAAAAAGGCAACGTACTATCGCGCCGAGGTTCACCTGAGTGAAGGTGGTCAGAACTATGACATTATGGGTTGGTCGAAAATTTCAGTAATTAATGACGTAATCGATCACTACCATAAGCACCAACATTTTATTCATTTGCTTAAGTAACCACGTGGTTACGCATTTGTTGGAAGTAACATGCGAAAAGAAGAAGAACTATTAGTGGCACTACGGCGCGTTATTCGCGCTGTAGACCTACGCAGCAAGCAGCTAAGTAAACACGTGGGTTTGACAGGCCCCCAACTGTTAGTAATGCAAAATATTGAAGAGCGCCCCGGCATTATGGTGCGCGAAATTGCAGAAAATATTAATTTAAGCCCTGCAACTATCACCAATATTTTGGACAGACTAGAGTCTAGAGACTTAGCTACGCGCATTAGAAGTACGCAAGACAAACGAAAAGTGGGTGTGTTCTTAACCGAACGCGGAAAAGAAGCGGTGGTAGACGCCCCGCGTCCGCTTCAAGAGCACTTTGTTGAACGTTTTTCTCAGCTAAAAGAATGGGAGCAAAGCCAAATGGTAGCTACCGTTCAGCGTATTGCTAGCATGATGGATGCTGAAGATATCGATGCCTCGCCTTTCTTGGAACTAGGCAGCATTTCAGAAAAAAGCTAATAGCTTCTGTTTTCTCTAAAAAAAAATGGCCTTCAATATGAAGGCCATTTTTGTATTTGCTATGAAGGTAAAACGAATTGTACGAAACTACGACTTAGCTTTCAGCGGGTTTAGTTTTCCGCCAGTAATTTTGTCTGCCCTTCCCTCTTCTTTCGCTTTTTCAGCGCGACGTTTTCGAATCTCTTTAGGGTCAGCTATCAGCGGGCGATAAATTTCTATCCGATCACCGTCGTTAAGCGTATCTCGCAATTTAACAACACGACTCCAAATACCTACTTTTGTGGCTTTCAAGTCAATTTCGGGAAACTGCTCAAGCACATTTGACGCATTAATCGCCTCCTCTACTGTCGCATTTTCATGAATAGCAACATCAATGATGGTTTGCTTGGTGGGCAATGCGTAGGCAACCTCAATATTGATGAGCTTATTACTCATGCGTACACACTCCGCGCTCTGTCGGTGAAAGCTGAAACCATACTAGTAGCCAAACTGTTAAACACTTTTCCGAATGCCATCTCTGCTAGCTTATTACTGAATTCAAATTCAAGATTAAGCTCTATCTTACACGCTTCATCAGAGAGCGCTGAAAATGTCCAGCCGCCGGTTAACGAACGAAACGGCCCGTCTACTAGCTGCATTTGAATACTTTTACCTGGCTCTAGTACGTTGTGTGTTGTAAACCACTGTTTGATGCCGGCTTTTGCAACTAGCAAAGATGCTTTCATGCTTTGCGCTGAAGTGTCGAGGATTTTACTATCGGTACAGCCTGGCAAAAACTCAGGGTAGGAAGCTACATCGTTGACTAAGTTAAACATGGCTTCTGCGCTATGAGCTACAAGCGCGCTTCTATGAATACTTGGCATTGATCCCACTACAATTAAAACTCTTAGTCGCATTGTATCACAGAAATTTTGTATCGCTTGTATTCGGTTTTGAACCAAATGCCCCAATATAAGATAACAATGACAACTAAAGACATTCCTTTGAACAATCAGTATAATAGCCAGCATGAAAAAGAATAAAGCCAACAAAAACACCTCAGGAAATATCGCGCAGAACAAAAAGGCGCGTCATGACTATTTCCTAGAAGACAAGTTCGAAGCCGGGCTTGAGCTTCAAGGGTGGGAAATTAAAAGTATTCGTGCCGGTAAAGTAAACATTACCGACGCGTACATCATTATCCAAAATGCCGAAGCATATTTGGTAGGTTGTAGAATCAGCCCGCTAAATCAGGCATCTACCCACGTTATTGCTGCGCCTGAACGCGCGCGCAAACTGTTGCTTAAAAAGCGTGAGATAGATCGATTAATGGGCGCACGTGACCGCCAAGGTTATTCAATCGTTGCAACGTCTATGTATTGGAAAAAGTGTTGGGTGAAACTAGAAATTCACCTAGCGAAAGGTAAGCACGCTCACGACAAGCGCGACACTTTGAAAGATAAAGACTGGCAACGCCAAAAAGAAAGAATGATGAAACACAGCGTTTAACGCTGTGTTTTTATTTGTGGCGCTATAAAAGAAGCGTGATTTCGGCTGAGTTTTAATAAAGCAGCCTTGTAAAAAAACCTTACCGAAACGGTATTGGCGTTAGCCTACGTCTCGTTTGGTCATCTTCTTTCGATGCAGCATATCAAGAATAAGACTCCAAAGCGGTGACGGGTTTCTTAGTGTGGTTAGATTATTTCCTAATCGCCTAAGCTGTCGTCGCACCATCGCCATATTCGCAAGGCTCGCTAGCGATTTATCTTTCCAAGCGCAGTGTGGAATAATGCCTGAGTAAGACCATTCTTGCTGCCACTTTTTAGCTAGGTCGGGCGTAATGGCAAGCGCACTGGCTAAACCTACCATTGCACAGCCTTGCTCTATCACTTCTTCTGCCACTTCGGCCCTTTTAATGCCGCCTGTGGTCATAAGTGGAATATCGGTTTTACTCACCAAGGCCTGTGCAAATTCTAGAAAGTATGCCTCTCTGGCAAGGGTGGTATCGTCCCGTGTTTGGCCCTGCATGGCGGGCGCTTCATAACTACCACCAGACAGTTCAACCACATCTACACCCAAGGCTTCTAAGCGATTTACTACTTCACAAGCATCGTCAAAAGAAAATCCGTTCTTTTGAAAGTCAGCAGAGTTAAGCTTTACCATAACAATGAAGTTTTTAGCGCAAACCGCTCTAACCTGGCTGACGATATTTATTAATAAACGGGCGCGGTTAATAATAGAACCGCCCCACTCGTCTTGGCGCTGATTAGTAAGCGGAGATAAAAATTGCGTAAGCAAGTAGCCGTGAGCAGCATGAATCTCAACGCCGTCGAAGCCAGCTTTTTCAGCTTGCTTAGCCGTTTCGACAAAGCGCTTGCATACATCATGGATATCTTGGCAGGTCATTTCTCGGGGCTGAGCAAATAGCTTAGAGTGTTTACCCATATCTAAGGGGACAGCAGAAGGCGCGATAGCTTTGCCCTGCATGGCTTTAAATACTTGGCGACCAGGGTGATTAATTTGCATTATGGCTAATGCGCCATTCGACTTAATGATCTTCGCCCACTTATGAAACGGCGCAATATCGGTATCTTTTTCTAGTGCAACACCACCTGGCCCTGTCATAGCTGCCTTATCAACCATAACGTTACCCGTAATTACCATGCCTAAATTACCATGGGCCCAGTATCGATACAGTGAATATAAAGACTCACCGGGAATGTTTCCCATGCTCGACATATTTTCTTCCATTGCGGCTTTAACAAGACGGTTTCGCGCTGTTACGCCACACGGCAGGGTATAAGGAGAATACAATATGGAATCTGAAGACATTTACACTACAAGCCTTTTAATTATGCTGACGTACTTTAATGGTTCTTGCCGCTAAATGCATCCTTACATAGGTACTTATTCCTTAAAAATTTTCTAAAAAATTATTAAACGTTAGGCCCTTTTAACGGAAACAGAAAGCTATTTTTAAGCTTTCTTATCCCTATATTAGAGCAGGCCCTTGAAAACTAATGTTGCTAGCCACATATCAAAGTTAAGTCGATAATAGACTTGCTGTTATGAAGGTAACTTTGTTTTCTTAGCTCGCATAGTAAGCTTTTGAAAACATAAGTGTTATTTTTGGTTGTTTTATAGCCAAACCCTTAAAATTTAAAGCGTTTTCTAAAAGAAAGCATTTAATGACGTAACATTTGTGCTATTATTGAAAATCACACTCGGGGCTGATTAGGATTCGACAGGATCTAGGAAGCCGGAGGTGCATGCAGAGGAGCGGTTGGCCTCTTAAAAAAGCCGCATTTAAATAGTCGCAAACGACGAAACTTACGCACTAGCCGCTTAATAACCGGTATAGGCCCTTCCACCCTAGTCTCTTCCTGCTAGCGGGGATTCGGAAGGTCATCCAAGTAGGATAGCGAGGGAACCTTGTCTAAGGGTGAACCGCGAAACAGTATTAGGCCAGCTGCAAGGAAATCCTGTTTGTCGGAGTTCCAAGCAGTTAAATAAATGACAAACTAAGCATGTAGTACCAAAGGTAGACATTTTCTGGACGCGGGTTCAAATCCCGCCAGCTCCACCAATTCAATAAATTAAGACGTCCTATGACGTCTTTTTTTATGTCTACAACAACGTAAAATCAATAACTTAGAGAATTTCGCGTTCAACTTCTCCCGGGGCACCTCGCTTACCTCTCTCCTATTATGTAGTCCCCTTCTGGTTATCTATTAATGATATTTAAACATAGTTGGCTTCCTAAATATTTTAGTTGAAAAAGTCCCAATATGGGACTAGCATAAAATCTATGAGAATAATTGCCCTGTCGACACTGAAAGTTTTCTGGGAGGAACACCCAGAGTACATGGACGCTAAAGAGCCAACGCTCGCTTGGTACCGGCATGCGTTAAGCGCCGATTGGAGTGCACCAGCAGATGTAAAGCTGGACTTTAGAAATGCCAGTATCCTGAAAGATGGGCGAGTAGTTTTCAATATTGCGGGTAACAAGTACCGCTTGGTCGTTTGGATTAACTATGCCTATCGTGTGGTCTATATCCGATTCATCGGTACCCATTCGCAATACGACAAAATTGACGTTCAAACTATTTAGTTGCCCAAAAGGTAGAAACAAGAGGAAAAATCATGGACATCAAACCGATTAAAACTGATGCCGACTACCGAGCGGCATTAACAGAAATTGAAAGTCTGATGACTTCTGCCCCTAATACCCCGGAAGGTGAAAAGCTGGATGTCATGGTTACGCTCATCGAATCTTATGAGGCTAAGCATTTCCCTATGGAACTGCCTGACCCCGTTGAAGCCATAAAGTTCGAAATGGAACGTAAAGGTTTAACAGTAAAAGACCTTGAGCCTTTGATTGGCAAAAGCAATCGAGTCTATGAAATTCTCAATCGCAAACGCTCACTCACGCTAAAAATGATCTGGAAACTGCATGAGGGCTTGGGTATTCCGGCCGAATCTCTGATAAAGCCACCGCAAACTCATACTCAAACATAAGGTTTTCCAGGACATTGAAGGTGTTATAGAATGGGGGCGCAATCACCTTAGTCGTCTTCCCCCAAATAAAAGCCGTACTGCATAGTTTATCTAACTAGGTTGCTCACTAGTGATGATACTAAGCTCTAGTTAGCTTTGCGGTTTAAGCTGATCAAACAGATAGCCAACAACAATGTCGCAATCATACCTGAAGCGCCAGCTACACCTGATGGTAAAAAGCCATCACGACCAAATATGATTAGTATGGTATTAGCAAACATAGCGACCATGCCAACTATAGCGGTAAGACCACCAATCGTTTTACCGCCTTTTACCACGAAGAATAGGCCGAAAACGACGGCTGCTAATCCTAATAACAATTTCGCTGCGTAGTAAATCATGAAAGACAAAGATACTACACCGCCAATCAAAGGTTTAGCGCCTTCTACTGCGCCAGCAACCTGACCGAAGGTTGAAAATAACGTTAGGCCAATACTTACCTGCACAATATTTAGAACGGCGCTAAAAGTAATTGCCGACCAGCCTAGCTGCGCGTTTTTTGCTTGCACCATAGCGGTACTAGCAAAAGCAGCGAGTACGGTAAAAATTACGGCCTCAAATCCCCAGGCATACTGCCTCGAAAAACTAATTCCGCTGCTATAAAGCGCTGTAAAAACAGCCTGTGTTATTGCTAATAGCAGTAATAGTGATGCGGTCGCTTGTATGGTGCGCTTATGAGTAAATTCCATTATGGCTCTCTTTTTTTAAAATATGTAAGTAGCATTTATTGATGTTGCTATAAGACAGGTAAAACAAATTAATAATTTCACTTAATTAGGTAAAAATGGCAAATCATCTATAAAGAGGAGAAACTTAGCCTATTAAGGTAGACCACTACCAATCGGCCAGTCTTTTTCGTTCAGATCTTCAGCAATTTTCTATTCAAGCACTACTTTTTCTTTTCGATTGGTCATTCCACTGTCACTTAAGAGTAAAACGTATTTCCATCTAATTAGTTATAATATAACATTGCGCACAAATTTCTGTTACAGCACGTTATACAATGCAAACAAATTCAGTAATATGCGCAGATGCGCTTACCGTGCGCGTTGAAAACCGCACGCTTTTAGACAATCTAAACTTCAATGTTGGTAAGGGTGAAGTTTTCGCGCTTTTAGGCGGTAATGGTGCCGGTAAATCAACTACGCTTAAAACCTTTTTAGGTTTGATGAAAGCAAACAGTGGTAGCGCTACTGTGCTGGGCCACAACGCCACTACTCACCCTAACGATGTTCAAAAGTCTGTCGCTTATTTACCTGAATCTGTAACCCTTTATGGTCACCTTTCTGGCTTGGAAAATATCAGTTACTTTCTCTCAGTAGCTGGTGTAGAAAAATCAGACGAAGACATTTTTGCGGCACTTCGCAAAGTGGCTCTTCAAGAAGATTCATGGAATAAGGCGTTATCAAACTACTCGAAAGGTATGCGTCAGAAAACCGCAATTGCGCTTGCTTTGTTGCGTAATGCCCCAGTGCTGTTTTTAGATGAGCCTACCTCAGGCTTAGACCCTGCCGCTATTGACGAGTTTAATGCGTTGGTTTCTGAACTTGCGGCCAGCGGCGCTACCATTTTTATGGTAACCCACGACGTGTATGGTGCTTGCCAGGTCGCTCACCGCATTGTGCTTTTAAGTAACGGTAAGCTAACCGGCTCTTTCGAGCGTGTTGGCGATACGCCTATTGATACTGAAGCGGTACACGCAGCATTTGCAGGGCGCAAAGCATGATATTTAGTGTAGCAAAAACCATATGTGCAGATCAGTGGCGCTATTGGCTGCGCACTAAAGTCGCCGCAACGGTACTGTTGTTAGGGGCCATACTGACCCTTGCAGCCCTAGTTGTAAATGCATTTCACATTGAAGAGGCCGCGCACGCTAGAGATCACCTTCAAACTGAAGCAGAAGAACGCTTTAAAGCGCAGCCTGATAAGCACCCTCACCGCATGGTGCATTACGGTCACTATGTCTTTCGTGCCCCTACTCCATTGAGCGTGATTGAACCTGGCGTCGACACCTACACAGGCAACGCTATTTTTCTAGAAGGGCACCGACAAAATAGCGCCATGTTTGCAGAGCAGCGACAATCGGCCGGGCTTACGCGTTTTAGTAGCTTAACCCCTAGCTTCCTTGCGTTAGTACTCGCGCCACTGTTTATTATTCTCATTGGTTACGGCAGCGTATCGCGAGAGCGCGAGGCCGGCACACTTACTTTGTTATTGTCGCAAGGTACTACGCGCTGGCAGCTAATGTTAGGAAAACTCTTAGCCCTAATTACTGCTAGCGGGTTGTTCTTACTCCCTTTGCTTCTGGCCTGCTTATATGTTGTTTTTTCAAGCGAAAGCCCGCTAGTAGTGCTGCTATTTTGCTTAAGTTACGCCGTTTACTTCTTGCTATGGGCTACCGTTGTAACTGCGTGTTCAGCGTTATTTGAGAAAAGTAGCGTTAGCTTCACCGTACTTATTGTTATCTGGATGGCTGCGTGTGTGTTGCTTCCTCGCCTAGGGAGCAGCGTCGCAACGAATGCAGCCCCGTCAATGGGCAAGCTTGAAGCGGACTTTAAAGTAGAAGAAAAGCTTAGAAGTTTGGGCGACGGTCACGACGTTAACGACCCTGCGTTTAAAAAGCTAAAAGAAGAATTATTAGCAAAATACAATGTGGATTCCGTAGACGACCTTCCTGTTAATTTCCGCGGTGTTGTTGCTCAGTACTCAGAAGGCAGACAGGCAAAAGTGCTTAATGAATTTGCCGAAAACAGAATGGGTGAAGAATTAGAACAAGCCCATATTGCACGTCAGTTTGGTTGGCTATCGCCTACCGTTGCCGTTCGCGCAATCTCTACAATATTAGCGGGTACCAGCCTCGAAACCCATCATCGTTTTTTACGAGAAGCAGAAGCTCTGCGCCTTGAATTCGTGCAAGGGCTAAATAAAGTGCATGTTGAAAAGCTGGATTACAAACTCGACATGAACCGCAACGCAAGCGAAGAAGCGGCGGATAAAGCTGTTGTGGGTGCAGACAATTGGGCATTGCTTTCGGAATTTAATTTTAAGCCAGAGGCAGCAAACACACGCATTTCAAACGCGCTTATCTATTTTCTACAACTGTTTGTTTGGGTATGCATTACCGCCTTGCTTTTAAAAGCGGCTGTTAGGAGGTTAAACCCATGATGCGTTTTACCGATCTTAAGCGTGAAGCTAATTTTGTTTTTGGTCACCGCCAAATAAAACTTACGTTATTAGTCGTATTTCTTCTAAGCGCAGTGTCTTTGTGGTCAGGTCATGCAGAAATGCAGGAACAACAAGCCACTATTGAACGTTTATTAGAAAAAGACCAAGTAGAGCGTGAAGCCGTTATCACTCACCAGTCTAACTTCGGTATGGTTGCTTATTACGCGTTTCACCTGACTTATGCGCCCCCTTCCCCACTGGCTTTTGCAGCCGTAGGCGAAAGAGATGTATTTCCTTGGAAGCACCGTATACGCATGCTTGCATTAGAAGGGCAAATTTATGAAAGCGATACAGATAACCCAGAGCTTGCGTTTTTAGGGCGTTTCGATTTTGCCTTTGTGACCAGCGTATTGCTGCCATTATTTATTATATTGCTACTTTACGATTTAAAAGCAAAAGAACGGGAAGCCCGCCGCTTCGATTTACTCAATGTAACAGCACGCAATGCCCATGCGATATGGACATCACGAGTATTAGTCACCTTAGTGCCTTTAGCACTTGTGACGCTTACTCCGTTTGTTGTATTCGCGTTAATCAACGGTGCATCTTTACTCTCCATATTAACCGTTTGCGCAATAGTAATAGGTAACATTGCGTTATGGAGTGCCATTGTTCTTGTGATTGGCGCAGCAAAACGTTTTGCAAATTTCAGTGCAACGCACCTTGCTTCTATTATGTTAGGCGTTTGGCTTGTTACCACTGTTATTGTGCCGGTGACTGCACACACGGTAATTAATGCGGTGGTTGACACACCTGAAGGCGGCGACATTGTGCTTACCCAACGTGAAGCGGTAAATAGTGCGTGGGATAAGCCCGTTGAAGACACATGGCGTGCATTCATTGCCACTCACCCGCAGTGGGCCGACTACACAGAGTTTGACCCTGAACGAGACAGCTCATTTAATTGGAAATGGTACTACGCATTTCAACAAGTGGGCGACCAAACGGCTAGTGAGCTATTGAAGGGCTACCAGGCTGCCACGCTTCAAAAAGACACCATTGCAAGCTACATAGCCTTGCTTTCTCCTTCCTTGCTTACGCAACGTTTATTATCAAGCGCTGCAGATACTAGTGTAAGTGCGATGGTGGGCTATGAAAATGATGTACGCGCTTTTCATAAGGCGCTACGAAAATTCTATTATTACCACCTTTTCAAAGACCCTGAATTTTCTCAGGAGAGCTTTGAGGCACTACCACAATTTACACCAAACACTAAAAGCTCACACGAGAACCGCACAGGAAAAGAAGAATGAAAACGAGTTGGGTTAAATCATCACTTGCAGCCACTATATCAGCTTTATTAAGCACGTCGGCTTTAGCACAAAGCGATAACAGCCAAAATGAAGCTGATGTTGAAAAAATAACCGTGCACGGTATGCACCGCGCGTATCGAGGGGCTTTTGAATACAAAGAGGTACCTGCAGCAGCTCAAGATATAGACTTAGGCTTACTTAGCGATGCTGGTGCCATTAATTTGAATGACGCACTAGATCTGTCGGCATCTGTAGCACGTCAAAATAATTTTGGCGGTCTTTGGAATAGCTTTGCAATTCGTGGCTTTTCTGGTGATGAAAACTTACCCAGTGGCTTTCTGGTAAACGGCTTTAATGCAGGTCGTGGTTTTGGTGGCCCTCGTGATCTATCTGGTATCGATCATGTTGAAGTATTGAAAGGCCCGAAAGCTGCCCTTTTCGGACGAGGTGAACCAGGTGGCGCAATTAACCTGGTAACTAAACGTCCTCAGTTTCGTGAAGGTGGTGAAGTTAAAGCCACTTACGGGAGCTGGGAGCAAATGCGAGTTGAGGCTGATGTTCAAACCGTTGCAGGCGCGTCTGAGAATGTCGGTGTTCGCCTAGTTGGTTTTTATGAAGACGCTGAAAGTTTTCGCGATACAGTAGAAACCGAGCGCTTTGGGTTTTATCCATCGGTAACCTGGGAAGCGTCGGCAGATACTACCGTGACTTACGAACTAGAATACACAGAACAAAAGATTCCTTTTGATCGCGGTGTAGTGGCTATTGACGGCGAATTAGGCCATCAACCCATTGAAACCTTTACTGGCGATCCGAATGGCGACACAATCGATACCGAAGTTGTTGGTCATCAAATTGAAGTTTCTCACAAGCTTGCTGATGATTGGAACTTGTTGTTAGGTGCAGGTCTGCGTGATACCACGTTTGAAGGCAATGCATTAGAGAACAATTTTGGCGGCCGTCAAACGCTATTTATCGACCCTAATCAAGCATTGTTATCGCGCTTTAAGCGTTATCGTAATTTTGAAACTGATTATCTCGTATTACGAGGCGAAATTGCGGGTGAATTTGAAACAGGCTCACTAACCCATCGCGTTATTATTGGTGCTGACTACGACAAATTTGAAAACGATCAGGTGATTCTGCGCTATCGCCCGCCCTTTTTCTCGGCCGATACCGACATTAACGATTTAGACTTAGATCAGTACCTTGTGGTCGATATATTCAACCCCGATTATTCACCCCTTCCCGATGTTGAGCTTTCTGACAATCTAAACCGTCTAGAAGTACAAAAAGCTTGGGGCGTTTACATTCAAGACCAAATTAACCTTACCGACAACCTTCAAATTCGTTTAGGCGGTCGTTTCGATAAGTTTGAACAAGAAATAGATAATCGATTAGCAAGCCCGGTAAGCACTACGTCGCAAGATGATACCCGTTTCTCGCCGCAAGTGGGCGCCGTTTATGTGTTTAACGACAGCACCAGCGTTTATGCCACCTACGGCGAAGGCTTCCGTCAGTTAACGGGTTCTGATTTTGCAGGTAACCCTTTCGAGCCGAACGAATCAGAATCTGCTGAAATTGGCCTTAAAACCGATTTAACGTCTATGTTCGATAACGTGCGAGGCGATATCACGCTTTCACTATTTAATATCGAGCAAAGCAATATTCTGGTGTTTGATGACAGTGAAGAAGCATCAGACGGCTTTTTCTTAACACCAGCAGGCGAAGCGCGAAGCCGCGGTATAGAGCTAGACATAAATGCCGAATTTGAAAATGATATTTCGCTATGGGTGTCTTACACCTTTGTGGATGCAGAAAGTACAAATGATGCGGCAGATGCTAACTTCGTTGCCGCAATTGAGTCTGGCGACCCGCTAATTAACGTTCCAGAAAACCAGTTAAGTATTCAACTAAGTAAAGATCTTATTTTAGCTGATATGCCAGTGCGCATAGGTTCTGGAATATTGTATGTAGACGAACGCTTAGGTCAAACTGCCACCGACTTCTACTTACCAGGCTACACTACAGTTCGTGCGTTTGCTGAGATAGAGCCTGTCGAAAATCTATCGGTTAAAGTAGCAGTAGACAACCTATTTGATAGAGAATTGTATACTAACTCTTTCGCAGATGTGTGGGTTGAACCCGGTGCACCGCAGCGTTTTAGGCTAACGGCTGCCTATCGTTTCTAATTGTTAAAAATATAGAATTTTAAGAGAAATTAAGAAGGGGCCGATATTGAATTGGCCTCTTTTTTATTGCCAATTAAGCTGTAATTTTTCTTTATTAATCAAATTACTAAAAGTATAAAGAATACTAAAGACTAATAAGTAAGATTCCTCAACTCCCCTATAATAACCTATACTTAAGCTGTCATCTTTTTTTCAGTGGTTTTTTACATGTTGCTTCGCTATTTAGTTCCCTGCGCTCTTTTCTTTTCCAGCGGTTTCGCTTACTCACAAAGCACGCCCTCAGAATTTGCTGAGATGAGCTTTCAAGATTTACTCAACGTCAATGTCAATGACAATATTGATAGCGTTGAACAAAGAAAGTGGTCGCTATCCTTGCAGTTTAAAGCCGCCGAGTTTGACGGTTACATGATTGATGATAGTGATATCTCACTGGATGAGGTTTTATTCAGCCCGGGGGAAGAAAGCCGAACCGAGGAAAACTTCCCGGTTGTCCCCACCGTTATTAATCAATACGTTAAAGTTGTACAAATAGGCTATCAAATTAGAAGCGACGTCAAAATTGGTGTTCAGATACCACTTATTCGGCAAGAAACTGATCATATTAGTGTAGTGCCCGGGTATGACGAGTTTTTGATTTCATCTGAAGGTTTAGGTGATGTTGTCGTTACTGGCCATTATGAATTTGCATCAAATGAAAACTACAGCATTTGGTTAAGTGGCGGAATTAGCTTGCCCACAGGGTCGATAGACGAAGAGGGAGACACGCCGCGCGCTGCGGGTGACCAACAACTCCCCTATACTATGCAACTCGGCTCTGGCACCTATGATTTCCCTTTCGAAATAGGCTATCAAAATAAGGGGCGTTATCCGTTTTCTATTATGTTTTCAGCAAGAGTTCGCACCGGTGATAACGATAGAAACTATCGTTTAGGCAATAACTATGAACTTAACGGCAAATACAATTTTGTTATTTCACAAGAAACGACCCTATTTGCGGGGGCAGAACTTAGCTATGCCGATTCAATACACGGACGAGACGAAGAAATAACGGTGGATGGTGATTTTCCCTACCCTGCGGGTATAACTAACCCAGAATTATATGGCGGGAGCAAAGTGAGATTGTTCGGGGGCGTAAATTACTTCGCTACGGATTGGCTGCAACTGCAACTTAGTGGCAGTAAGCCGGTATACCAAAATCTAAATGGCCCTCAACCTAAAGAATTGTGGCGATTTGGCTTTCAATTGTCGACTCTATTTTAAGTAAACTGTGTGATAAAACTACCAAACGCTTACGCCGTCAAGATAGCATGGATAACAGTTGTATATTGCTTACTCTGTTCTCAGGCGTTTGCCGAGCTACCTAAAATTGATAAGCTTAAAGCCGCTTACATGTACAACTTCACCAAGTTTATTACGTGGCAGAGCAATGAGTCTGTCCCTATCGTTTTTTGTATACACAAAAATGATGAGCTTTTGTCGTTTTTCGATGCGTTAGTAAAAAGCCGAGACAAAGACAAAATAAGCCTTGTAGTATCTGATAGTAAAGATGCAGGCTACTGTCATATGACTTATTTATCGGCAAGTGATGAGTTAGCCGACAGCCAATTACGCAACAGTGTTTTGATCACTGAAAACAATGAAATGATAGGCGTTGCGCCCGTTTTCCGCTTTTATACTGAAAACCAAAAACTCAGGTTTGAGATCGACGTAGCACGTGCGGACGAATTAAACATTAAGATTAGCGCTAAGCTCTTACAAGTGGCGAGGATTAAATGATGTTTCGACGTTCCTCGTTCTTTACCAAACAACTTCTAGCTGTCCTAGTCGTTAATTTCTTCTCGTTGTGTTTGGTAGCGGGTTTGCTTTACAACAACTTCGTCGCCGATTACAAAAGTAATTTGGTAGATGTACTAGACAACCAATCTACCCTTCTTGCGTCTGCAGCAAGTACATCAGTTCTATTTAGCGATGTCGACACCACACAAGAATTGCTTGATGCCGCGTCTAAACTCCCCGCAATAAAGAGTGCAAAAGTTTATGACGACGCCTATACGGTCATTGCAAGTTACACAATGGGTGACTTTGAGGAAGATATATCTCCTTCAACAGTTAAAGAAGGCGCAACTTTCGGTAAACACCTTATCCATTACCTGAAGCCAATAGAATTCAACGATGAAGTTATTGGTTATCTCATACTTACTGCAAGCACCACTTCGCTGGAGGAACAACAGCAGCATGCTATGTATGTCGTATTAGGCGTGCTCATAGTCAGCATGCTGTTTACTTACCTCTTTCACTGGCGGCTTCAGAGTTTTCTATCAAAACCCATTCAACAGCTTATTTCACTTGTTAAGTTTGTAGGAAGCAAACGTGAGTACTCTAAACGTCTACCAGACAAAAGAGATGATGAACTCGGAGAACTTTTTGAAGGCGTTAACCACATACTAGCCACGGTTGAAAGTCACCAGGCTCAGCTAAAAGCCCAGAACACAGAATTAGAGCGAGTAGTAGAACTGCGCACTAGGCAGCTGTATCAAAAAGCGAACTACGATGCCCTTACCCAGCTTCCAAACAGACATTTGTTTGTAGAAAAGTTAGACGAAGCCGTAAACAAAGCTAATTTTCAAAACACTGCCCTTTCTATTTTATTTCTCGACCTAGATAGATTTAAACTGATTAACGACACGCTAGGCCATGATATTGGCGACGAAGTCCTAATTATTGTAGCCAAAAAGCTAACGGCAATAGTTACCGAAGAAGATTGTGTTTGTCGCTGGGGTGGTGATGAATTTGTAATAATGCTAGAGGGTGTTGCCGAACATGATGAACTTGTTGCTTTATCTTCTGAAATTATCGAAAGTCTTAGCCAGCCTATGGCGATAGGTAGCAACCAGCTTCACATTTCAACCAGCATTGGCATTGCACTCCATCAAAAAAATCTAGAAACGGGAATAGAAATATTAAAGCACGCCGATACCAGCATGTATCACGCTAAAGAGAAAGGCCCTGGGCACTATAGTTTTTTTAATATTGAAATGCTTGAAGAGTCTTTGGTACGCCTATCTTTGGAAAGTAGAATTCGGCAAGCTATTAAGCTTGAGGGGGCATTCTCACTAGTGTATCAGCCTCAGGTCTGTATACGCAGCGATAAAATTATCGGTCTAGAGTCGCTGATACGCTGGAATGACGAAGGCACTGATATACCGCCGTCTCAGTTTATCCCAGTTGCTGAGGAAGCAGGCTTAATTAACCCTCTTACTTCCTGGGTACTTTCAAATGTATGCCAGCAAATTCGAAAGTGGCTAGATGAAGGGCTAAATTTAGTGCCAGTAGCAGTCAATTTGCCTGCAAGCTTTTTGATACAGCTAGACTGTGCAGAGCAAATCAAAGAAGTATTAAGTAAGTATCAGGTCCCACCACATCTACTGGAAGTTGAGCTAACTGAAAACACCTTTATTAGTTCTACAGACTTTGCACTAACGTCGCTTAAAAAGCTGAAAAAAATTGGCCTCAACATTTCCATCGATGACTTTGGTACTGGCTACTCTTGCCTTAGTTACATAGGCACACTTCCCATCAACAAGCTTAAAATTGATGGCAGTTTCGTTTCTCAATTAGGGAAATCAAGCTCTAACGACGGTATTGTTAACACCATTATAATGCTTGCAAAGAGCTTAGAGTTGACCACTCTAGGCGAGTGCGTAGAAACTAAAGAGCAGCAGCTGGCCCTTGCAGAAATGGGCTGTGACTCTGTCCAAGGTTATTTGCACCATAAACCGCTTAAAAGCAGTGAGATAGCGCCCTTGATGCGATAAAGCCTGTAGATACTATCCGTACCTGAGTAATAGTTGTCGAAGCTATCCTCGACTATTGCCTAAAAAGCTTTCAGAAATGCAATATTCTGTTAATTGCAAAATTACAGGCTATAAAATGGAGGCTTACAGGTAGTAAGCCTCTTAATCGCTTTTAAAGCTTATTCACGCTAACCCTATGAAGGTTGAAGCGTTTGCATAGGTTCGATATCGGTTGTGTTGTTTTTGATAAACGACTCAATATCTTTTACTTCTTCTTTACTAAAGCCTAGGCGCGCTCTGATACCCGTTGTTCCGTCAGCATTTTCAATTACAACAAAGTCGTTAACGCCAAGCGTACGCGAAAACACGGTGTGAACTTGCTTGTTGTTGATATCTACGATCTTAACTTTGGTCGACGTTCTGTAAATTGCCATTGGACCAGACTGAGTTTGAACCCAGTTGATTGACCAATAATAGTGGCTGTAGTTTGGCAAACCTAACTTAGTGTAAAGAGACTCTTTAAAATCAACATTTTCACACTTATTGATAGCTGCATTTTGGCGTCTGCAGTTAGAGTGCTCTGCGATTTCTTTGCCGCCTAACCCTACGTCCATAGGTACAGTAGTATTGCCATCGATACTTACGAGTACATAGTCGTCGAACTTATTTAGTCCGAAGGTATTGCCCAACTCTTTAAATGAGTCAAACAAACCACCTACTTTATCGTTTTCGTTACGAGGGTCTTTTTCTAGAAGAATAAAACCGGTAGATGCAGCGTCGCCTTTTTGATGCTCGGCAATGTGGTAGTTATCTAGCAGAGTGATATTTTTAACACTATCCCCATCAATAAAATAACGGAAAGCTGAGCCAGGACGCCCTACAATAAAACCATCTGACGTAGGTATAACGCTATTGCCTGTCGCTTTTTTCCCTGTCACCGTTCGCACTTCAAACTGGCCGCCACGCTTCCACACAGTACCTATTTTTATAGGCGCTTCCTCAGAGTGGGCTTTGTGATACTTAAGCGTAAAAGACCCGTCAAAATTCTCTACTGCATAGGTGAATTCGCCGGTAAACCTATTTCCACCAAAGTTCGCAACCTGCCCTTCGAAGTCGTTAAACATCTGACCATCTATCATGATGCCATCTTTTTTGCGGTAAAAAATAGCAGGGCCGCCCGTAGCATCTACTTTCTGCTTTTGTTCAGAAAGTTCGGCCGAGCTTAGTACGACTACTGGCTGAGCCACTGGTGCTGCTTGTTGCTGCGCAGGAGCTTGAATTGGCATACCCTGCAGCTTAGCTAAAAACGCTTTTTGCATTTGATTAGCCATAGCTTGTTGTTCAGGGGTGGGAGGTGTGCTTCCACAAGCACTGATAAGCGCGGCGGCGACTAATGATGGAACTAATAGTTTTGCTTTCATGTTTATTCTCTACTTGTGCTTCTAGCCAATTATTTTGTACTGAAGCTTTTTTATGAAAACAAAGGAATGTAGAGGAAGTGATGCAGTGCCAGTGCTACCCTGCACTGTACATGTTCGAACTTTTTGTCTCGCATTCCTTTGCTGAGACTATTAGAAAATATCTAGACTATAAATTCAATCTAGAAATTACGCAAAACGCCTATATTTTAACCACTTAGCATCAACAATATCCATTGCGCCCTGGTTTTACAGGTCTGCAATATCATTTAAAGCTGGCCATTCATTTTCATTAAGTAAGCCTTTTTCTATAAGCTTGTGTCGACGTTCCTCAATGGCCAATTTCAATTCATCTCTAACTAATCTTACTGCTGGGGTGATCAGATGTCGGCTGGGTAACATTATCCACATTTCAGTTAATGGCACCTGAAACTGATGCAACACCCGCTTTAATTTACCGCTCAATAAATCTTCAGCCACGTCAATGGCTGACTTCTTGGCAATACCCATACCGTCAATGCACCATCGTCTAACAATGTCTCCGTCATTAACGGCGCGATTGCTGCGCACTTTTACCTTAATTTTTTCGTTCTCTTTCACCAATTCCCATGTGTTATGAGTTTGATCGTAAAGTTTATAAAGTAAGGCATTATGCTGAATCAGGTCGTTTGTTGTTAGTGGTTCACCGTACTTTTCAATGTATGCGGGCGATGCACAAATAACATGTGGAATATTGCACACTTTAAAACCATACATTTGTGACTCTTTTACTGCTTCTTTAGTCATTGCACGAAGAGCAACATCAACACCGTCGCGATAAAAATCTACTCGGCTATCGCTTACATGTAGTCGCAACGAGAGTTCGGGGTTTTTACCTTGTACTTTATTAAGCAGTTCGCGCATTAGATTCCGTCCCATCTCCGATGACATTGCCATGCGAAGCTCACCATTAATACTTTGCCTTTCCTCCGTAATGAGAGATAAACCTTGCTGGAGTGTATTTAGCGCCTGTTGAGCCATAGGTAAGTATTGTTCCCCTTCATGGGACAGCCTAATTTTGCGTGTACTTCTCACAAAAAGCGCTACGCCAAGCTGCTCTTCTAAACGTTTAATGGCCATGCTTGCAGCGGATGAACTGATATCAAGCTTCTTAGCCGCTGCCGTTATCGAATTGACTTCAGCGACTTTCACAAACACAGAAAGGTCTTCGGTTTTCATTTTTCCCTCACAGGTTTAGTCCACATACGCCCTTTAAAGCATATAAAGGAAAAGCAAATGGATCACTTTCATTATCCACGTTTTCGGGAAAGTTCTTATCGATTTTGGTCGTTTATTATCCGTTAACCAACGAATAAACTGTCATTCATTCGTTAATGACATTAGTAGCAAGGATAAACAGGAGCTTTATATGAAACATATCGCGTGGCGAAAACTAACCATGGCGTCGCTAGTTGTAGGCGCTTGTGCTGCTTTTTTACCCAGTGCCTATGCTGAAACAAAGGTAGTAAGTGCAGAAGATGTTAAATGGGGTTACTTAAACCCTGCACGCGGTGACAAAAGCCCAGGCGCAGCCGACCTATGGGGTGATAGAACAAAAGACACAGCCACAGGTATGCTAGTTCGTTTTAATAAGGGCTTTGAATCGCCACCACACATCCACAACATTACCTATCGCGGTATTGTTATTGAAGGTGAAATGCACAATGACGACCCAAGTGCCGCTAAAATGTGGATGCCAACGGGTTCGTTTTGGACTCAGCCTGCCGGTGAAGATCACACTACAGCAGCAAACGACAAAACCAACCTGATTTACCTAGAAATTGACGAGGGTCCGTATTTAGTTAAACCGTCAAAAGAACATTTCGACAATGGAGAACGCCCCGTTAATTTGCATATCGATAACATGGTATGGCTGCAAAAGAGTGACTTGGTCAACATTGCGGCTGACGGCGTATCCGCCACTTATCTATGGGGCGATACCAATAGTGTTTACGGTACTTTAGTTAAACTGCCAAGCGGCTTTGAAGGTTCAATAACATCTAACGGTGATGAATTTAAGGCCGTAGTGATAAAGGGCAGCCTAAACTATAAGCAAGATAGCAACGCTGAAGCACTAGCTCTTGATGCGGGAAGCTATATTGAATCATCCACACCAGCAACACACAAAGTCCGCAACGTAAGTGATGCTGACGCTATCGTTTATGTTAGAAGCTCATCTAAGTATCAAGTAAAGAACTGAAGTACACGGCAATAATTAGGAGGGCTGCACTTAATGTGCAGCACCACCACACTATTGCGATACTGATAATTTCAATACGCGTTAACGCTAAACACAAAGATGCAGTGAGTAGCAACCAGCCTATTAACTTGGTAAAGGGTGGCGAGGGTAATAGACGTAACACCTTCGTTAATACCCTACTATTACCTGCCTGCTTCGCGTGTTTGCTCATTGCTAACATTAAGCATAAGAAGCCTAACAGTTGTAGTATAAAAACTAGTGTTATCATTCCTGCTCCTTTTTCACACAAGTGCTAGCTTTTGTACCTTTTGAGGCTATTTCCGCACTGGCAATACGTAAACCTATCTTCTTTGTAGCCCAATACAAAATAATACCTGAAGCCAAAAAAGCGGGAATAAAGCTTAAATAGACGCTATCTAAATATTCGATACTGTTTGCTATTCGGTCTCTAAATAACACGAGTTCTATAGCAACGGTGGCAAAACAAAGCCCACTAGCTAGCGCGAACTGTTCTTTCCAAGCAACAGCAGCTTTTGCACGCCAAAATGCATGAACAGCACTTAATGCCCACACAGTAAAAAATGTGTTTACTTCTAATTGGGCGCGGCCTGCAACATCGTGCGCTATCAACTTGTTAGCAATAAAAAACGAAACGCTAGCCAATATTAAGCCAGCAACAGCGGCCACATTACCTTTTTCCACAAGCGCTAAAGTGAACGGGTTTTGCTTAGCGCTTTTTTTACGCTGAGTGACCCAAATGATATTGCCAGTGGCAATAAGCGCGCAGCCTAAAATACCTAACCCAAATAGCAACCATCGCATGCCAATAGGGGCAAAGTTTGCCTGATGGAGTCCGTATAGAATACGTCGTATTTGAGCTGGAACCGTTTCATCATCGTAACCTTTAAGAGATTCACCTGTATAGGTTTCAAAAACTAAACGATCTGCACGGTTTGATACTGTTGTGGCCTTGCTACGCTCTACAATCATTCGGCTATTTTTATACCCTACGCCTTCAACGGTAATTCTTGCTATTGGGTTGTGCTCGCGCCACTGATTAGCAATTTTTTCTTGTATAGGGGCAAAATTAAGCGTAGGGAGCGACTTTGAGGACGGCAGGTTTAACAAGTGCTCGCTACCAATAACTTTTTCACCTAGCTGCAGGCTCGGCAGTGAAGGAATAATCTGGCTGTTTACGCCTCGTTCTCCCCGCTCGAAATTAGCGTTAGCGGTATAGGGCAAATACATAATCGCGTAGATGAAAATGCCGCTTAGGCAGATCATAATACAAAATGGAATAGTGAGAATACCGGCTAAGGCATGAAAGTCGGTGGTCCACTTTTTTAGCTTTTGCGGGCGAAGCGTGAAGAAGTCTTTAAAAAACCTGCGGTGTGTATAAATACCGGTAAAAATAGCGAGCAACATTGCCATTGCAGCAATGCCGGCAATGTATCGCCCACCATAGCCTCGAAGTTGCAACGTGTAGTGAAAATTTCTAAAAAACAAGCCGCCTTTTGTTTCTGTTTCATTTTCTCTTGCAGCGAGTTGATCGTTGAAGGTCACGGTTTGTCTTTGCTTACCCTCACGCCATTGCACACTCCAAAGTGCAGAACGCTCTGAAGGCAAGGCTATCCGCCACTGCTCAGCTTCACCTGCATGTTCATTTAAATAAGTAAAAGAGTGGGCGAGCATCGATTGCTGACTTTGAGAAATGCTTCCTCGTTCAGGCATCAGGTAGCGCGTTATTTCCGGTGTAAAATAGCTTAACGTGCCAGTGAAAAATATGGCGAAAAGCAACCAGCCGAGTATCACACCTAAATAGGTGTGCAACCAAATCATACTCTTTCTGAATGTAGCTTTCATAATGGGGCGCTTAAAGGTGAAACTAACGGAAGCGCCGCGGCGAGTATGCTAATAAAAGCAATTAAAGACGCGCACCACTTCTTCGTGTGCTTGATAGCAAAGCTTGCGATAAATACAGCAAAAAATACGAAGTAGCTTGCCATACTGCCACTTAGTATTGCCACTCCCTCTTGCTGCTTAAACATGTGGAAAAATATATAAGCGAAGTAAAAGCTTATTAGCGCAGAAACGGCATAGCCGCCTAGAATGGCGGCTATGCTACGCAGCGCAACGTCTACGTTGTTATTCAATGTGCTTACTCTTTTTTAGAAGCGATACGCCACAGAAAGTTTCGCATTACGCTCTTCGCCTGGTAAACCACCTAGGTACATAGCACTGCTGTAGTAGTCTTTGTTGTCTAGGTTACGTAGGTTGAGCTGTACGTCCCAGTCGTCCGATACATAACTAACTGCCGCATCCCATACTGTGTATGAGTCTACGAATGCGTAGTCTACGCCAAATGCCGATGCTGAGATGGTACGCTCGTCTTCATAGGTTACACCAACGCTGAACTTAACCGGCGCAGGTAGCGCTTCAAAGCTATGGCTATAGGTTAACCAAGTACTTGCGAACTTTTCAGCAATTCCCTTTGTCTGTTCTTCATCAGTGCTCGATGCATATGCGCCAGGTTCAGTACGCGGCTCTTGATAAGTACCGTTTGCATTAAGCGACCACTGCTCATTAATATCGAAGTTAATATCTACTTCAACACCCGTAGTGCGGTCTTGCTCGTCGTAATAGAACTCTGGTACATCAATGTTGTAAGACGGATCTTCAATATTATCTTCATACAGTGGGTTGGTGTACTGAAGGTTTGTACGCGCCGTATCAAATACTACCACCGAGCCAATGACCTGTTCATTTAGCGCGGTAAAACGTACGCCTAAATCCCACGACTCTGATTCAGAGTCAGGTCGGTTGTTTTCTTCTGATAGAGAACCTAGTGTGCTGTACGCAGTGCGACCTTTTGAGTGGTTAATGAAAGTACTTAGGCTGTCGCTATACATGTATGTTAAGCCTAGGTTGTAGGTGAAACCATCATCATTTGCATCGTACTCTGGGTTACCATCGCTAAATTGGTTCTGATAGGTTTGCTTTACGCCACCGTATGCACCACCAATACGTGCAGTAAAGTTATCATTTAGATACAGAACTTCTTGGAAGCTAACGCCCCAGCTAGATACCTCTTTGTCGTACTTGCTACGAAGCGCTGGGTTATAGTCTTCAAACGTGCCGGTGGGCCAATTTGGGTTACGAATATCTAAGATGTAAGGCACAGCATCGCTTCGTGTGTCGTCTGCGTCCCAAATAGACCATTGCGTGTATTCTATGTCCATATTTTCATAGTTAGCACTAAATAGGTGCTCACCACGAATATCGCCTAGCGACCAAGTATTTGTAAGGTCGATAAAGTATTGCCACACACTTTCTTGTGCTTCAACTTTACGGTATTCCTGTCGACGTGCTGCATATGGGTACAATACATCGTCAATAACAAGCGGCGCTCGCGGCTCTAGGTTAGTCGTTCCGTTTCTGTCCACGTAAACATAGTTAAACGCGCTGGTTTGACGAATATACTCTGTTTCGTAGGTACGGTATTGTAGTTGCTGAGTTAAAGACCAATCGTCGCTAATGACCAAGTCTTGACGAAGCTTCACGCGGAACTCTTCACCTTCATTCGGGCGAGAAATTGGTGATATAAGGCTAGTATCACCCAAGTCAAAAGGCTGAACCCCATCAGTAGAAACTAGCGAAGCAGCTAATTCGTCGCGCTGAGCGTCGGTAAGCTGTAAACCACCTGATTCTGCAGTATCGTTAACCAAGTCAGCGCCAGTTAAGCTACCTGCGTCAGTATCGAACATGGTTAGGTCGATTAGTCGATCGGGATGACCTACCGAATCAATTTGTACAGCATCATCAATATAAGCAGCAGACAATAGGAACTGGTTATCGCTTGATGCAACATATTTAAGTGATGTGTAAAGCTCGCTTCGCTCATCGCTAAGTCCACGATAACCGTCAGACTGCTCACGGTTTGCTACTACGCGATAAGCAAGGTCCTTGTTAATCGCGCCTGTTGCGTCAGCCATTATTGAATAGCTATCCCAACTGCCTACTGAGGCTTTAACTTCATAGGCTTCTTGAAACTGCGGCTTCTTCTCAATAAGGTTGATAATACCGCCCGCTTCACCCATGCCATATAGACCGGTTGCAGGGCCTTTGAGCACTTCAATACTTTCAATATTAGTCATTGAACGTGTTGGGTTATAACTGTTGCCCAAATCTGCACCAGCATAAATACCGTCAAAGGTGTAGTTAACACCAAGGCCGCGAATCGCTAAATTATCACCTACACCGTAATTGTTTCCATCTTGGCTTAGACCACTGATGTTGCGAATACTCTCTTGCAGCGTATCTACACCCTGCTCTCTTAACAAAGTACCGTCAACAACCACGATAGCCGCTGGCGTTTCCATTAGGCTCATATTTGATTTAGTGGCCGTACCCGACTCCAGAATAAGTCGATTGTGGCGACCGTAAACGGTAATGACGTCTAAGTTTTCTTCCGCACTTTGTACTTGAGAATCTACGGGTGTCTCAACATCGTTGTCTTGCGCCAGTGCCGACGTGGCAGTGACTGTAGACGTTACAGATAAAAGAGAGAGAAGAATTGCATTAGCAACTTTACTTTTTTTGTGTGAAGTGTGGTTCATTTTTCGCCTAAATCTAAATGATAATAGTTATCGCTTTTGATAAGGCGGCGAATATTAGGATGAGCGCACAGTTAAATCAATATAAAAATAGCCATTAGTTCAATTTTTCTCAAAAAATACTTAAATTCTGCACATTTTTACGTTTTATACACAATTGCTTTTTAATAATTAAACAAAGTTGATTTAAGTTGAACGGCCTTTTGCACTGCAGCTGGATGACGTTATAGCTAAGCGCTTTTAATTTATTTTGCAAGGATAATCAGGGATTACTAAGATTTATTAGGTAGGTGCCCTAACACCGCCGAGCACGCCAGGCCAATTGCCAATGTTATCGCCACGCTAGTAAAAGTGCCGAGCAGTACATACTCGGTAAGTTTTCTATCCTGGTGCTTAGTTAAATCACCGAAACGGAAAATAGATTTAGCTGCAATAAGAAACCCTATAGCGGAAAACTGATTTAACAATACAAAAGTTAACATGAGTACACGTTCTAAGTAGCCAATACGCTGCCCTGCCATCGACAAGGTTTGTTGTGCTTCAGTGGTTATCGTAGGCGGATCATTAGGATGGGCTGATGGGGGTTTGTTAGTTAAAACTTCACTGCTCCAAGGGGACAGCAGTTGCTTTATAATAATTGAGCTGGGTTTAAGCACGGCTAAATAGGCAAGAAGCACCGCTAAATGTTGTGCACCTAGTATCTTCAGTAGCGCTAGTGCGCTGTGCCATTGGTTTGTGGCATATAAAAACACGCCCAAGATCACAGCCACGTGAGCAAGTTGATCGATGACAAACGCGGTAGTACTTTGGGAGCAATAAGACTTAATCACGTCAATTTTAAAATGAGAAACCGCTATTATAAGCGTTGCGATGCCTATTGTAGCCATGCTGCCGTTGCCGGATAAAAGCACTAATGCGATAAAAGCAAGTGCACCATGTAGTAGTGCATGTAAATACAAAGGTAACGCCAGCGCGTGTCGCTCGTTTCTTTGCTTTACCCATGAATAAGGTTGAAAATAAAAGTCGGCAAGCAAGTGTGCAAGTAGTAACCCCACCAACAGTTCAGGCTGTGCAAAATCAGGAACGGCGTTAACGATAGCGCCTTTTGATGTTTCAGCTATCATTTAACGCTCCAGTTATGGCGTACTTCATATATTCAAGGTATTCAGCAACAAGCTTGTAATTACTCGCGTTAAGAATTCGACTCACATTGCTTCTATTTTTATTAAGTAATACCGCTATATTGTCATGACTTTTGTCCGAGGCTTCAAGGTAGGTCAGTAAGGTTTCTGATTGGGTTTGCGTTAAGCCGCTTGCATGAGTATCCGCAAAGCGTGTAAGTAACTGAGTTTTGTTTTCTAGCTCGGTATTGCTGCTGGAAAAAGCAAGGTAATTGGGTTTAATCGAATCAAGTCCGCGCCCTGATAAAACAAAGGCTTCCCCCGTGCCTGTTTTCACTTCTTTAGGACGAAAATGTGCTTCACCCACTGCTACGCTTATTCTTACATCAACGCTTGGCATGCGTGCTTTTAGCGCTAAACGTAAACCTAATGCAATGTGCATACTGTACTGGGGTTGGTTCACCGCCAGCTGAAATGCGTCGCCGCGATAAATGTCAAAATGACCGTCATACTGCTTAGCGTAACTCGATAAGTGCTGTTTTAGCGCAGTGAGGATATCTCTGAAGTCTTCGTCTGTATAAGACTGGGAGTCTGTGATATCGCCGGTCAGCACGCCAGCACAGCTCTTTAGTTTATTATTTATTGCGTTGTTTTTGTTCGTGTTCACTTTGCGCCGCCGTGATCTTTTTTCATTACAAGAAACGCTTTGACTTGTTATCACTATGACACGCCTATCCATCAAATTCAAAAACAATCACACTTTAAAATGTGATTAAAAATAATCACAAACAAAGAAGTGACTAATATCTGCAACGTTAGCGTAAACGTTTATGTAGTTTAAACGCGCACATTGACAATGTAGAACAATCATTCTACCATAGAAAGTAGAATGATTGCTCTACTTTATCATGTATGGAATCAAGCGCTATACCCGAGCAACTGCTAGGGCCGCTTACAGAATCATTAGATAATTTTTAAAAGAGGTAAAGGTAATGACGCCCAAACAAATTGAACTAGCCTCAAAATTAGAAAAGGCCTTTGCACTCTATGGTTTCGCAGAACCTAATGTGGCAAAACTAAAAGACTACACAGGTACAACGCTTAAAACCCTATACAAGTACTTCCCGTCAAAAGAATATATGATTATAGGTGCGCTTAACTATAGGCACAGCCGCTATATTTCATTTTTAGAGGAACACTGCCCTTCTTCTCGAAAAGAGGCACTTCACCACATATTTGAACGTTTAGCGCTATGGCTTAGTAGCTTTGCCCCGCGAGGCTGTATGTCGCTCCAAGCGTTGGCGAGTTACCCTGACAACCAGCAAATTGAAGCGGCCGTTAATGAACATAAGCAAGCGGTTTGGTTGTGGCTAAATGAAAAGCTACAAGACGAAGTACTATCTAATAGCGTGTTTTTGCTGCATGAAGGTATGTCATCAGCATGGCCTACTCTTGGGGATAAAGCGCTCACTGCAGCGAAATCTACGTTAAATACACTGCTTGATTAGCACCTTTTTATTGGCTTCATTCTTAACATTTACTTATTTCAATTTACATCCTAGGTGGACATTATGAGAACCTTACCCAGCAAAATGTATGGCGTACAGTTAACAAAGCACGGCGACCTCGATGCACTTACCTTTAATGACAATATTCCCATGCCCGCGCTAACAGACAATGATGTGCTTATAGAAGTGCGCGCAGCGGGTGTTAACAATACGGACCTGAATACACGAAAAGGCTGGTATTCAAAAGGTGACAATGATGCAGAAGACGCCAGTTGGGGAGGTAACGCTTTAAATTTACCTCTAATTCAAGGGGCTGATGTTTGTGGTTATATTGTTGCTGTAGGAAAAAGTGTAGATCCAAATCGTATTGGTGAAAGAGTAATCATAGAGCCGTGCCTGATTGAAGCCGATAGCAAAGAGCTTGAATCTCCTTGGTACTATGGTTCGGAGTGTAACGGTGGTTTCGCTCAATATACCAAAGTGGCCGCCCGTCACGCACACGCCGTAAATACAGCTATGTCTGACGTTGAACTCGCATCTTTTCCTTGTTCATATTCGACAGCCGAGAATCTTTTGTACCGCGCTAATGTTCAAGCTAACGAGCGTGTTTTCATTACAGGTGCATCGGGTGGTGTTGGCTCTGCAGCAGTTCAACTTGCAAAAGCCCGCGGCGCTTACGTGGTGGCAGTAACCAGTGAAGAAAAGAAAGCAACATTGCAGGATTTAGGCGCTGATGAAACCATTTTACGTGATGACGATTGGGCTAAGTATGCTAAAAAAGCACCGTTTGATGTTGTCGTTGACCTTGTAGCTGGACCCCGCTGGCCCGAATTACTTGAAATTTTAAAACCTTTTGGACGCTACGCTACGTCTGGTGCAATAGCTGGCCCTAACGTTAATTTAGATGTGCGAACCCTGTACTTAAAAGATCTAACCTTACTAGGCTGCACCATATTGAATGAAGGCGTGTTTGAAAACTTAGTTAACCACATCGAAAAGGGTAACATTAAACCTCTGGTATCTAACACCTACCCCTTAACAGATATTAAGCAGGCACAAATAGACTTTGAAAAGAAAAACCACGTTGGTAAGTTAGTATTGCAAGTATCATAGGTTAACGTATTTTTGGTTAGATTATCTTGGGTTAGATTATCTTGGGTTAAAGTACCAAGCTTCATAAGTTTAGTTAGCTTTATTTAAAGCCTCCAGACTTTAATATATGCGCAACGTTGCAATTAAAACGTTGCGCAATTCCTACCAGAATTTTTGGCGCGATAAAGCGCAGAATCAACGTCTTCGATGAATGAGGTAGTATTATAGTGTGCTTTTTCTACACTATTGTGTTTTGTTGATTGACGACTATTAAAACAAGCCATACCAATACTGACCGTAAGGATGTCTTTAATTTTTGATTTTTCATGAGCTATCGACAGCTGTGATACATTGCGTAGAATTCTAGCGGCGATACACTCTAAGGCATTACTATCGGTGTTTGGCAGGATAATAGCGAACTCTTCCCCACCGTATCTTGCTACTAAGTCGTCGTTACCCAAACAACTATTAGAAAGCGTTTCAGCCACTCTCTTAAGTACGTTGTCGCCAGCTACGTGCCCGTAGTAGTCGTTATATTGTTTAAAATAATCCACATCAATTAACAATAAACTAATGGGAATATCATTCTGTTTAGAACGCTCCATATCGGATTTTATCGTTGCATCAAATAAGCGCCTATTCGCAAGCCCCGTAAGTCCGTCGATATTAGCTAAGCGCTCTAACTGCTTATTCGCGTCAAGCAGCTCTATCTGCATTTTTTGTAACGCTTTTCGGTTATGCAAGTTTTGAAGCGTATTGCCAAGCATTTCACCTATACGACGTAAGTATTCAATATCGAACGCTTTCCATGAGTAAGGCGCGCCAATGATATCGCACCCGATAAAGCCATACATTGTGCCGTCGACCATAATGCGAACACAAAGAAGCGAGAAAATTCGTTGTTCTTCAAAACTCGTCTTTTCCAAAGACGCTGATTCTGGGAGCGCTGAAACGTCATCGACCTTAAACAGCCCGTTAGTGATATGGCTCATAAAAAAAGGCATCGTATCAATTGGAATGTTTTGTAGCTTATTTATGTAGGGAATAACTCCCGCAGCCACCCATTCATGGGTATTTGACATCAATACGCCGTCATCGTTAAATTCAAATAAGTAACACCTATCTACATCGCAAAACGCACCAAATGCGGCTAGCGCCTGATCAATAATACTATCTAGCTCATTAACGTTGGCATTGATTAATTTTGAAGAGAAGTTAGTAAGCAGCTGGTTGAACGTAATGTGCTGATTAATTTTAGATTCTTTTTGGCTAAGGTCTAACAGCCCTGTGATATCAGTTTTTATATAAAGAACAATCCAATCATCGGTAGTGGTAGTAACAACATTTCCATCAACGAAACAATTCATGGTTCTAGAACTTGTTTGAAGTCGAAAGTAACCGTTGACCTCCAAGCCAGATTCGATAAGAGAGAAAGGGTCATCTCCTACTGCTACTTCTTCTTTCGAATTCTGGTCAAAGAACGTAAATAAACTTCTTTCTGATGTTTCTAAGTCAATTATTCCAAAACATTTTTCGAAATATTCACTCGCATAAATATCTGGGCTACCAGCACATTTAAACAATATGCTGGATGGCATTTGGCGAAAAATGGATATAACTTCTTTTTTATTCAACGTTTTTCTCGGTAGGGTGCTCTCTTTAAAAGTAGCAGTACTTCAACAACAGTAAAGCTATGGAGCACCTATTAAGGTCAAATTTCTTTCAATTTGATTATTAAACTTATTTAAGAATTATCCGTACCAACTGACGAGTGCTACCCAACAGGATCTAACGTTAATTATGAGCGACTCTATCGTAGAACTTTTAGATGAAATGTATGATGAGGAAAGCGAAAAGACGTCACTAGGTGAAATTGTCGATCGCTTTGAAGACCGTGGATTTGGTCCGCTTCTCTTAGTACCCGCTCTTATTGCTCTACTTCCTACCGGAGCGATACCAGGCGTACCTACCTTATGTGGTTTGACGTTGTTTTTTATTTGTATTCAGGCGGCTTTAGGTAAGAAAAGCCCTTGGCTACCAAAGGCACTTAAACGAAAAGAAGTGAGTTCAAATAAACTTGAAAGCGCCATAGACACAGCTAAGCCTTACGCTAAAAAGTTCGAAAAGCTACTTAAACCCCGTCTCACATTTTTATCAGATACACCGGTAAAGAATATTATCGCTGGATATTGTGCGCTTGCGGCACTTTGCATGATCCCGTTAGAAGCACTTCCTTTTGCCGTAGCCCTTCCTGCTTTCGCCCTTTGTATTACTGCTTTAGGTATGACTAACCGGGATGGTGTGTTTTTGTCTATTGGCATTTTAATGCAGCTAGGTACTGGGTATTTAGTGATGAAAGCGCTCAGCGTAATTTAATATACCCTAACTGTCTTTTGCTCGCTTTTCTCAAAAACTAATATGCCAACCCCAAATACTGTCGTTTAGAAAGATAAAGACGCTCTTCTCAAGCGTTTTTTACTGCCATTCTTTTTTTTAGTTTGATATTTACGTACTATTCTTCGTTTAAAAGCCTGTACTTTGGTACAGTTATTTTGTGACAAGTCATTACCTACGAAGAAATAGGCTGTAAAACTATATGAAGAGAATGTTAGCAGTATCTCTTGCGTTATTTTCGTTTGCTACTTTTGCTGAAAACTGTGTATTTAGCTGCCCTATTGGCTTAGGCGGGCAAACTATCACTCGCTCTATTTACACTTTAAACAACAACCCGCAGACCAAATTTGCCAATTGGGTGGCGTATCACGTAACGCCCGACACCATCGACGGCCCCTCGCGAAGCAGAAACTGGAAGGCGGATCCCGAACTTCAAGATGAAAGCACGCTTGAGCCTAACGATTATAAGGGAGCGTGGCGAGAGATAGGCACAGATAGAGGACATCAAGTCCCGCTTGCCTCTTTTAGCAACTCACCAAACTGGCGGGAACTCAATTATCTTTCAAACATTACACCCCAAGACTCTGATTTAAACCAAGGACCATGGGTTAAATTAGAGAATGCTGTACGTAGTTTAGTGAGAACAGGGCAAGATGTGTATGTGGTTTCAGGCCCACTTTACGAAACATTTTTCGCAGCTTTACCCGGTGCCGATGAACTGCATAGTATCCCTAGCGGTTACTTTAAAGTGGTCGTAAGTGAAGTTAACGGTTTAGTGGAAGCGTCCGCGTTTATCATGCAGCAAAACGCCTCTCGCCGTGATGATTACTGCACAACACAAGTCACCATTGATGAAGTAGAAGCAAGAACCGGGTTAGATATTATGCCAGTTTTACCCGATGAAAGTGAGCAAACCATTGAAGGCAAACTTGGCAGGCTAGCTTTGCGACTTGGCTGTGGCTAAGCTCTATGTGTAGCTGACAGAACACGTTATTTTGACACGCTAATAAGCAGCCTTTTCCTTTGCTAACTAGTTGCTTTTAAAAGGCTGCAATAGCAAGGCGCGAATTGAAGCGTTCTCTTTTATCGCAGGTACATCCTGTTGGCCTATGGAAAGTGTTTCATCGCTTTGCTTCGCTCTAGGGGTAAAGCTTTTAAAAAGCCTGTCCCACCAAGATACGCTGAAACCATAGTTAGAATTTGATTCTGTTTTAGCTTGGCTATGATGTATACGGTGCAAGCGTTGGGTAATAAGCACCCATCCAATTCTGTCATCCCACTCTTGCGCTATTCGAATGTTTGCGTGGTTGAACAGCGCAAACCCGTTGAGCGCTACTTCAAAAATAACAATAGCAATGACTGGTATGCCTAGTATCGCTACTGCCAAAGCTTTAACGCCTAGACTAATAGCAATTTCAACGGGGTGAAACCTAAGCCCTGTAGTGGTATCGACGTGGCTGTCGGCGTGATGCATTTTGTGGAAACGCCATAAAAAAGGCACCGTGTGAAACAATCGATGCTGCCAGTAAATAAGCATATCCAGCAGCAGTACGCTTACTACCACTATACCGACAAATAGAGCGTTGCCGTATTGGGCATTATTCATTTGCTCAGTGGACGGCAAAGTGCTGTCTGTTTTAGCTGTTACTAGGTTAAACAGCCCAACGCCCTCTTGCTGAGCCCATATCGATACGCCAACTAATGTTGCTGGAAGTAAAACTCTAGATACTAGTGCCCCTAACACCACCATGGAAAGGTTACCTACCCAGCGTGTTTTTCTATTTAGCACAGCATTACGCGCTGGAAACAAGGCTTCCAGTATCGCCATAAAGGCAAAGATACCAAGAAATACACTTAGGCGAATAATAGACGCATTATCCACTACAGTTCTCTTTTCGATTCAATTTCATGTTTACTTCTTAACGACTAATTACGCTTTGTGCACAGAGAAGGCGCAGTTTTTAGCCTTCCCCTTATCAGTTGTAACTCTTTATACCTCATCATTTTGCGAACATTGTCTTTGTTCTACTTCTACTTTATTTAAGGTGCTGAACCCACCCGCAATTCGAGTGACAACCGTTACCGCGCAAGCAGCGGAAAAAATATAAGCAAGTACCGCGAAATGCTGGGGCCAAATGCAAAAACCAAGGAACACAATGATTGTTTCTGTTCCTTCTGTTAACCCCTGCATATAATAAAAGCTCTTATTAGCAAACTGTGGTCTGTCGATTTTAAATTTTTCAGCTGCAATGGCAAAAGCCAAAAAGCTACTGCCCGTACCGATAAACGTGGCAAGTAGCACCATTGCTGGTATTCCCCAATTGTTGGGATCTGAAATACCAAATGCCAAGGGAATAGATGCATAAAACAAAAAGTCTAGGCATATATCAAGAAACCCACCTGCACTGCTGCTACTTTGTTGATAGCGTGCTAACTCACCGTCAATACCGTCAAATACTCTGTTAAGTATAATGCAGCTAAGTGCCATTCCCCACCAGTTAAGAATAATAAAGGGGACGGCAAGAATACCTAAAACAAAGCCTGCTACGGTAACTTGATTCGGAGTGATGCCTCTTGCATTCAGTGCCGTGATCAAAGGTTTTAATAGCGGTTTAATAAAAGGGGTGATTTTCGCATCTAGCATGATGATAACTCTATTATTTGACCGCCAGCAGCAAAGGCGTCCTCTTTATCGTGTGTTACAAGTACTGCGGGAATATTTCGCGCTTTAAGCTGCTTAAAGGTCCAGCTTCGAATTTGCTCACGAAGGGCAAAATCTAGCTTACTAAATGGCTCATCTAACAATACGACGTCAGGTTGCGAAGCGAGCGTTCTTAGTAGAGAAACACGGGATTGCTGCCCACCTGATAATGAAGTGACTGCGCGCTCCCCTATGCCTGTTAAGTCGACAGCGCTAAGCATTTCTTCAATAGCCTCCATTTTAGCCTTTCGATTTGTGTGACTGTCTTTAGGCATGGCAAAGGCAATATTTTCTGCAACCGTCATGTGCTCAAATAATAAGGCGTCTTGAAACATAACGCCTACTTTACGTAAATGAGCCGCTTTATCGTTTACTACAACACCGTTAATTTTAATGATACCGCTAAAACTAAACGGCCCATGAAGTTGGCCGGTAATTGCCTGCAGCAAAGTAGACTTTCCAGCCCCACTTGGCCCCATTACCGTTAAAATTTCTCCGTCTTTCACACATACATTCACTTTAAATAGTGTGTTTTGTGCATGAGAAACCACTAGGTTTTCTAAACTAAGCGCCATGTAATACTGCTCTACTCTTTTTCTCTGATGTACGTAACTTGTTGCTTGGTTTTACTAACGCGGCAGGTAGATACCACGCCATCACAAAGCCAACTAAAGGCATAATCGCTTGGATAATAACGAATACCGCCGTTAAGCGCGTACTGCTTCCCGACACTGAAGCCACGGCTTCTGTTGTGATAGTGGCAATGGTGCCCCCCGAGGCCAATAGTGTAGGTAAGTACTGGCTGAAGCTTATAGCAAGCCCCAGCGCCCACGCCACCATAATGGCTGAAAACAGGGATGGTAATTTAATATGGTAGAACACTTGCCAGGGCGTTTTGCCTAGGCTTTGTGCAACCATTGCGTATCGTATATCGAATTTGCGATAGGCTACCGCCATAGACAAAAACACGTAGGGCACGACATAAACCATATGGGCGATGTAGGTATGAAACCAAACAGCGTCTTGCAGCACGAGCTGCTGGAACCAAACCAGTCCATATAAAAAAGCCACACCAGGGACCAATAGTGGTAAAAACAACGAGATAGAAAACGCCCTGTTAGCATTTATACCTGCAGGTTTAAGCAGCTCACTTTCAAGTGTGAATAGTACTAACCCCAATGCTGAGGTGCTTACCAATATGCCCAGTAATAAACTGTTAGAAAGTGGCGTTGCAAGCGTTTCAAGTGCTGTTCGCCAATGCAATAGCGTGGCACCTTCTGGCAATAAATCAGGGTAGTACCACTGCTTAGCGATTGAGTACATAAGTACCGAATAAACCACCGCGCCAATCAGCGCAATGTATAGCGCTACAATGCTATAAGCGGCGCATTGCACAAGGCGATCAAAAAAGCGCCTGTTCCCTTTCACAAGCCTTTTTCTTCCCGCATATATCACTATACGCTCAACACCTAATAACAGCAGTAACGCCAAACCACTAACGGCAACCTGAAGCACGGCTGCACTGCTTGCCAATAGGCGCATAGATAAATCGATATGATTAAACCAATGCATAATGGCTACGGCCAAAGTGCTGGGGTTATTCCCTCCTAATATAAGCGGAATTTCCACGTTAGAGGTGGCAAAGACTAAGACTGCTAATATAGGTAATCGGATTTGTGTGAAGACAGTGGGCATTACAAGCTTAAAAAAGGTTGCCACGGGGGAATAGCCAAGCGCCGTGCCCACTTTGATATAGCCAGAAAGTTTACTTTTCACTAATGGCTGCGACATCACGCTTAACGCCATTAAAAGAATGAACGGCAGTTCTTTTAAACTTAATGCCAGTAGTACGCTTAGCCCCCCAGAGTCGTATGGAAAAAGCGCCTCGCCGCTACCGGGAATAACCGTATTTGTTCCTAGCGCGGTTATTCGAGCAAATATGCCTGACGGGCTGAATACAAATAGCAAAGCAATGGCTGCAGCAGCGTGAGGAAAAACAAGAAACGGACTTAATAAACCTTGAATTTTGTTAAGCCAATTCGATTGATAAAACGAAGCTAATAATAAAAACGCACCAGCCATCGCCAGTAATGTAGACCCCACCCCAGTAAAAAGTGAAAGCCACACCATTTGCCAAATATCATCAAGAGCAAGTAGCGTTCTAAAAACGTCTAGTGAAAAGCTGTTTGCGCCTATGGCAGGAAAATAGCCTAAAGCCGGAAACGCTACGCCAACCAACCCAGCCAAAACAGGAATGCACAGTAAAAGTAATAAGCACCAGCGTGCAACTTGCGTAAATTGAGCGAACATCAATAACGCGCTCCATAGCGTTCGTACCATGCCTCTCGCAGCGCATCGGTCCAGCTTGAATGAGGCTCGGCCAGCAGTATAGTAGCTTGCGATTTATCTAACGCTGATGGGTGAGTGTTACTTTCAACAAACAGTGCTTGGTTTGGCGCTGAAAGGCTTTCAATATCAAGCACTGTGTCGTCTCCCCACACCTCTACTGCCTGTTTTTTAGCTTGCGCCTGCGGTGAAAGTAGAAAGTTAACCACCGTTTTGGCCGCCGCTTTGTTTTTTGAGTTATAAGTAAGGCCCACAAAATGGACATTCGCCAGGCTGCCGTCTTGCATAACATAGGTACGAACATCGTCAGGTAAATCGAAACGAGTTACCGCCGAAGGAATTTCTGAAGCGGTAAAAGAGAAGGCCATTGAAAGCTCACCTGTACCCACCAAACGTTGTAATTGGGAGGCTCGACGTAACATGTGCTTACCCTGTTGCCACATGGTAGGATGCAGCGCATCAAGATACGTCCACAAACTAGGTAAAACCGCATTGAGGGATTTATCATTCGCTGGCTGATAAAAAAGACTTCGCTTATCTTTATTAAGTGCAAGCGCTGCATACTTAATAAAACTAATACCTAAATAATCGCTCGGTACTGGGTAGGTAAATCTACCTGGGGATTTTTGGCTAAATCGTAGAAGCTCTTCAATGGTTTTCGGCGCCATAAGCCCTAGCGTATTTAAATGTGCGCTACGGTAGTAAAAAACCATAGATGCTTTGCCCCAAGGCGCCTCCATTCCTAAAGTAGGCTCACCAAAGTCTGTTGTTACAGCGGGGTTTTGATCTGGGTTAGTTAGGCTAAAGTTGTCAACTTCTCCTACCCACGAACTACTTAGCAAATCGTGCTTTTTCATCGCAGCGAAGTTTTCGCCGTTTATCCATATAAGGTCAACACTCCCGTTTTTGTGGTTTCCTGCCGCCTTTTCAGCAAGTACCCGAGAAACCGCATCACTAGTGTCGGCCAGCTTCACATGTTGAAGTTCTATGTTAAAACGTGTTTTAACTTGCTCGGCTACCCACTGAAGGTAGCCATTGACCTGGGCGCTCCCCCCCCAGGCATGAAATCGAACAAGAGGCGGTTTTTCGCTGGCTGCTTCATCGCTGGTTTGGCCCAACGCAGGCTGGGCTACAACAAATACCGAAAAAATGACCATACAGGTAAAAAAAAGTACCTGCATGGGAGTAAACAAGAGTCTATTTGTAATTAACTGTCCCGCAGCTTGCCACTCTGAATTCATTTGGGAAGCATTCAAAGTGCTAGCGTTAGCGTTAGCGCTACTGTGCCGCATTAAGCGCCCAGTCATAGTTTAGATATTCGATATCCGCAGTGCCATTTTTTAACGCAGTCACTTGCGCTTCAGTTAATTGCATCGCGTCTTTGTACAGCAAGATAAACTCATTGAGCGTCGACGTATCTCGCCACTCGCCGTTTTCACCTTCAAAATCCTCACTGTACCAATCAAATATTTTTGATAGATAGAGTGTGTTATCGCTCATTTTGTTGCGAGAGGTGTCAGCCAAAAACCGCTTAGTTTGTGCCTCTAACTGCGAATCTAGTTTGTCTGCTGTGTATGCTTCTTCACGAAGCGCTGGGCAGCCTACGCTTGCGCAATTCACCGCAAAATGAATGCGAGGCTCGTTATAGGTTTTTTTGGTTTGGTTTGTACCGCGAATAAGTTCGTGTTCAATTTCATCTAATGTGCGAGTTTCACCAAGCAGCGGGGCTATCTCTTTTTTCCAAGGCGAAGAAAAGAAACTTCCTAAATCTCGGATAGAGTCAATAGCTGGGTACTCAGTTAGAATAAGCTCAATGGTATAGGCGTTGTAAGCATTAATAAGAAAAGCGAGCTGTTTATCTTTACCCCATGAGTCGAATGTTCTTTGCTCAACCTTAGATAAGCGCGCTAAATACTCGTTAAGCGTATTCCGCTCTTTTTTAAAGCCGTCGTAATTAACCTGTGTACTTGCGCCGTTAGAAATTGGCGTGACGTACTTACCTAACAAATCATCAAACGTGCTATGTAGGCCATCTTCAGCGTTAGCATAGAAACTTGCGCTTGCAGCAAGCAGCGCTATGCTGCCTACTGCAATACCACGTACCACTGCTCTACCACGTGATAAACGGGCGATTTTACACATAAAAGTCGTTAGAGTAGTTTTCACCTCTATCACCCTCTGCGCCATGTGTGGAATTTCTCAACGTAGCTTAAAAGTTTTTCAGGAGCATTAGCGCGCTTCCAGTTCCCCGCTGCGTATTTCGCACCTTCTGCCCACGTAGGGTAAGCGTGAATAGTGCCAAGAATTTTGTTAAGACCTAAGTCGTGTTTCATGGCAATAACAAATTCAGACAGCAAATCACCAGCGTGCTCAGAGACAATGGTTACACCCAATATTTTGTCTTTACCCGGCGGCGTAAGTACTTTTATAAACCCTTTTCTGGCACTTTCCGCAACAGCACGATCTAACTCTGCAAATTCGTATCGCGTTACTTCAACGTCAATGTCTTGCTCGGCAGCGTCTCGTTCACTCAGCCCTACCCTCGCCACTTCCGGGTCGATAAAGGTTGTCCAAGGAATAACGCGATAATCCACTTTAAACTTCTTAAATGTGCCGAAAAGTGCGTTAACCGCCGCATACCATGCCTGATGCGAGGCTACGTGGGTAAACTGATAAGGGCCTACCACATCACCTGCTGCAAAGATGTTTGGCAAAAGGGTTTGCAAGTATTCATCGGTTTCTATGGTTCTATCGAACTGAATTCCCAAATCTTCAAGACCAAACCCATTAAGGCGCGCTTTTCGACCAACAGCCACAATCACTTCGTCATAGGCGATAGTAGACTCAACACCTTCTTTAGCAACCACTAATACTTTTTCACCGTCTTTCGTCTCAAAGCGTAGTGCGTCATGAGATGTCAAAACATTCACTCCGCTTTCACGAAGTACAGATTCAGAATATTCAGCTACGTCAGCATCTTCCTTACCCATTAAACGTGGCGCACGTTCAACTTGCGTAACCTCACTGGCAAGGCGAGAAAATGCCTGCGCCAGTTCACAGCCAATAGGCCCACCACCCAACACAATTAAGCGCTTTGGCGATTCTTCAAGGTCTGCAAATTTAGACCATAAGGTGTCAGAAGTGACATAACCGCTTTGTTCGATACCAGGTAGGTCCGGAACAAAGGGCGCAGCACCTGTAGCAACCACAATATTTTTTGTGGTTAGTGTTTGGGTGCCGCCATCGTTCTTTTTGATTTCCACCGTCCAAGGGTCGATAATTTTCGCATAGCCTTTTACAACATCAACACCTAAACTGGTGTAACGCTCTACGCTGTCATTAGGTGCAATTGCCGCAATGACTTCATGCACACGGGCCATCACTTTTTTAAACGACATCGCTGGTGTTACTGGCTCTAAACCATAGTTATCGGCATAGCGCATTTGGTTAGCTACTTTGGCCGTTTTTATAATGGCTTTACTAGGCACGCAGCCATAGTTAAGGCAATCGCCCCCCATTTCTCCTGCTTCTACCAGCGTCACCTTTGCTTTCACCGCAGCAGCAATATAGCTGGTAACCAAACCACCTGCACCCGCTCCAATAACCACTAAATTACGGTCAAATTTCTTTGGTTTGTTATAGCCTTTGTAGACGCGACGGCGATTGACCACTGCTACGATAGCTTTAGCTATCCAAGGGAATATGCCTAAAAGTACAAATGAAAAGATAAGCCCAGGTGAGACAATGCCAGACAAACTGTCTATTTGCGCCAGTTGCGTACCCGCATTAACATATACCGCGGTGCCGGCAAGCATGCCTATCTGGCTTACCCAGTAAAATGTCCAAGTTTTAAGTGATGTCAGCCCCATTAACAGGTTGATTAGGAAAAACGGAAATACTGGCACTAGGCGCAGAGTAAACAAGTAAAACGCACCTTGCTTTTCCACGCCCTCATCAATTTTTTTAAGCTTTTCTTTAAACTTGTTGCGTACGGTATCTCTTAGGATGAAGCGCGCGACTAAAAAAGCTAACGTAGCGCCCATGCTCGATGCGAACGAAACAATAATTAAGCCCTGCGCCAGCCCAAACAGTGCGCCTGCAGCTAGGGTCAAAATTGCCGCACCTGGGAGCGACAGTGCGGTAACCGCCACATAAATAGCGAAGAACACCCCAATGCTTAATACAGGGTTTTGTTCTATTTGCGCTTGAAACGTATCAAGTGAGTCCTTCATCCCCTGAAGGGTTAGATAGCTATTCAAATCAAAATAGAAAAAGCTAAATATAGCGGCGGCAATAACCCCTAAAAGCGCTATTTTCTTAAACATAAAAATCCTTAGCGCTTAAAACGCGTATTGCATGGTAACTTGAGCGTGACGAGGCACGTTTGGCATAACCAGAGTCGCGCCAAAATATCCACCTTCAAAAAGCGGCTGCCAATTTTCTTCATCAGTAACGTTAATAACATCTAAGCGTAAACGAAGATCATCGCTCACTTGGTAATCAGCATTTAAGTCTATAGTGTACTGGTCGCGAATATGCACGGTTTGTAAAAAGTCTAACGGGAAAGACTTGGTGTATAAAGCACTCGCACCAAGCTGAACATTATCAGTCACCTGCCAGCCAGCATTAATGGATGCTATTTGTGGAGGAATACCTTGCACTCGGCTGTTCGATGCAGGGAACGCAGCAAACGATGGCGAACCTACTCCTGTACCTTCAATAATATCAGGGCGGCTATTATCAAACGCATCAATAACCTGCGCTGTACCTTGAAACGCCGCTGAACCATCAAAACGCGCGTCTAAGTAGCTATACGCGGCATTAATCCAAACATCGTCCGCTTGATAGAACATTTGTAGTTCGAAACCTTGTGTTTTCACACCACTGTTACTGCCGTCACGGTTACGTAAGCTTCGGGTTTGGTCAAACACAGCGGCCTCTGCGTACCAGCTGCTGTTTGGCGCATATTTTACACCCACTTCGTACAGGGTATTTTCGGTGGCAAAGTTAAGCGGGTTAATTTCATTATCTGCGCCTAACACTGTGCCCCCCGCCATGCTGTTTGATGTAGCATCGTTTTCGGAAAACGCAGCATATACGTTTATGTCACCGGTGAGTTTGTAAACCGCGCTTAACTGATAGCTTGTTAATGTATCGCTATAGGTATCAGACGCTGCAGTTACTCCCTTAGGCGCTAAAGGGTCGCGGGCTTCAACATCGTAATAATCTACTCTAACGCCGGCAATGGTTGAGAACTTGTCTGTCCATGTAGAGCGTTGCTGTAGCGCCAACCCAGTTTGCCACGATGTGGAGTCAGTGGTGTCTGACAAGTTAAAATCGCCGTTACCATCACCATCTAAGTCGTATTGCGCTCCTGGTGAAACATATACGCCTGGACGCAGCTCAACCAAACGCACTTTTTGCGCGTCGGTAAGGGGAATAACGCGGTTTGAGATAGGCCCGGTTAAATCAATCGGATTGTCGGCCTCAGTGGTAAATTGGCTATAGCCCAGCACGTCATTGTAACGAAGCGCTAACCCTACGGTCATGGTTTGGCTGTCGTTCCATTTGTAATCTAGCTCGGTACGGTTTTCAAACGTGTCAGCGCCATCAATGATCTCAACAAAACTATTTTGCGCAATTTCTTCCCGTTCAAGGTATTGATAGTAGGTAATGTTGCGAAGCGCAATGTTGTCAGCAACCTTATATTCAAAGCTGCTTCGAATAACCGTGGTTTCTGCACCGTTAATGTCATCAGGATTAGTGAATACGCGGTTGCGAGGAATAACCACTTCACCGGTAGGTGAAATAATGGCTCCAGCGCCCGGAACTGAACTGCCATTAGGCTGAGTGCCTTGCCCAGTAATATAAATACCATTGTCGATAAGGTCTTGCGTAGGGCGATTTATACCCGCATTGTCTGGATAGTCTGTGTTGTAATATTCAGCGCTGATATCCCAAGTGAGTGCGTCGCTCGGTGTATAGCGATATGCAACAAATAGGTTTGTACTATCGCGCTCAGCAAAATCATAGAAGCTGCCGTGATCTAGGTACTCAGCACTAAAGCGAATGCCGCTTTTACCTTCTTCTATTGCTGTGCCGTAATCTACTTGGGCTGAATACTGATCCCAACGCCCGGCGCGAAGGGTAACTTTACCCTTGCTTTCTGTGGTAGGCGCGACCTTGGTTTGAAGGTTAACAAAGCCACCATTACGCTGCGTACTACCAAACAGTACGGGAGAAGGCCCTTTCACAACGTCAATTTGTTCAACGCTATTAAAAGACAATGGTAACCCAAAACCATTATTACCAGCCTGACGACGCACGCCGTCTTGAAAAAGTTCGCCTAACTGCCCCCGAATACTTGGCAAGCTGGGTGTACCGAAGCCGCTTGAAGCATAGGCATTAGGGGCTGCCTTTACGATATCGTGTAAATCATTAATGTTAAGCGCTTCTATCGCTTCTGCCGACAATGACGTTACTGCACGAGGGGTTTCTGCTGCACTTAAACCGCTACCAAATAACCCTTTTAACGTATTGTCGCCTGGGTTTAGCGTGTTTAAGCTCTGTTGACTGCCTGTTACTTCGACTACTTCAATATCTGATGCTTGCTGGGCAGCTAACGACTGACTGATGGCAAGCGCGAGTGTGCTAACGGCTAGGCCGATTATTCTTTTCATTAACGATTCCGTATTTTTATTTATTATTCGACTAGACCGATACGTGTCACAAAAAATTTCAGTACATTTAATTTTCGAAAAAATATTAAAAAACACAAAATTAAATGAAATTTTTATTTTGAACGATCGTTCTAGTATGCTTGCACTATTATACTTTTGGAGCATGTATGCAAAACAACACAGATATTCAAAAGCGACTTGAGTGGTCGTTACTTTCTCTTCGCGTAACTATTTTTATCGTTATGTTCGTTTGGACCCTAGATAAGTTTGTCAACCCTGCCCACGGCATGGCGATTTTCGAAAAATTTTACGGCATAGGCGGCGTACCTGAAATGGCCGTGTACATTATGGGTGCATTGCAGCTTGCATTGGTGCTAGCATTTTTAGCGGGCCTTGCGAAAAAATACACCTACGGCCTTATTTTTATTCTTCACGGCGGCTCTACCCTTTCGTCTTTCCCGCAATATCTAGACGCCTTTAATCACCTGCTGTTCTTTGCCGCATGGCCTATGTGGGGTGCGTGCTTCGCACTTTTCTTATTGCGCGACGCAGACACCAAATTTGCGTTAGGCAAGTAGTCAACATTTGTTGGGGCGACGGCACTAGATAGTGATAGCAGTTGCCCTTGCTACGGCACACCTCATGGCGCTAATACTGGGCTTTTTAACCTTTGGCAGCATCATACAGTTGCTGCCATTCGCCCTCTTGTACCGGCATTATTGATAACCTTCCGCCTTTTTTAACTAAAGGTAGTTCAGTAATACCTTCCATACTTTTAATGACAGAAAGTGGAAGTACGCTGGAAAACTTTTCTACAAACTTTACATCCACACGATACCAACGCGGGTTTTCTTGGCTTGATTTAGGATCGTAGTATTTTGACTCTGGGTTAAACTGTGTAGTGTCTGGATAACCTTCTTTCACCACTTCTGCAACGCCTGCAATACCGACTAGTTTGCAGCTGGAGTGGTAAATAAAAATCTTGTCGCCTAGTTTGACGCCGTCCCGTAAAAAGTTGCGGGCTTGGTAATTTCTAACGCCATCCCAAGGCTCAGTTTGATCAGGACGGTTTGCCAAGTCTTCGATAGAAAATGCATCAGGTTCTGTTTTAAATAGCCAATACGCCATGTTCTTATTCATTCTCTCAATGTTTGCACACTTACCAAAGCGTATATAAATAAACATACGCTTTACGTGCGCTATTATCTTTTTAACTAACACCAGTATACAAAGCGCTTTTATTTAATGACAGTGCTATACCTTAGCTTGGCTAAGACTGCTATAATTACGCACTTAATCTGAGCTTATCCCTATTTTGAGTTCAGCAATTCCCTGATTTTTCTAGATGTGATTACTATGCAAGCCACCATTAAGGCCGACCGCGGTCTGTTTTCTTACCCTAAATATTGGCCACACTGCCTGGGTACTGCGCCTTTTCTTCCTATGTCAAAAGAGGAAATGGATGCCCTTGGCTGGGACAGCTGTGACGTTATTTTGGTAACCGGCGATGCGTATGTCGATCACCCTAGTTTCGGTATGGCAGTTATTGGTCGTGTTCTGGAAGCCCATGGCTTTCGCGTTGGCATTATTTCTCAGCCAGATTGGAAGAGTAAAGACGACTTTATGAAGTTGGGTAAGCCCAACCTGTATTTTGGCGTAACAGCCGGAAACATGGACTCCATGATCAACCGCTATACGTCTGACAAAAAGCTTCGTCACGACGATGCCTATACGCCAGGCAATGTAGGCGGTAAGCGTCCTGACCGTGCCGTAACCGTATATGCACAGCGCTGCCGCGAAGCCTTTAAAGGTGTACCTGTGATTGCGGGCGGTATTGAAGCCAGCTTGCGTCGTATTGCGCACTACGATTACTGGAGCGAAAAAGTGCGCCGCTCTGTACTGTTCGACTCTAAAGCCGACATGCTGTTTTTCGGTAACGCCGAGCGCCCCCTTGTTGAAGTAACCCACCGCTTAGCGGCAGGTGAAGATATTGCCGATTTACGCGACATTCGCGGTACCGCAATCATCGTTAAAGAAGCCTTACCAGAATGGCAAGGTGTTGACTCTACCTCTCTTGATAGACCCGGTAAAATTGACGCCATTCCAAGCCCCTATCAAATGGAGCCCGAGTGCGATTCACAAGATAAAGACGCGAAAAGCAGTGAAGCGCCAGAGGCTGCGCCTATCGTAATTCAACCTGCACAAAAAGAGAAAGAAAAGCGTAAGCCTTGGGAGAAGGTGTACGTTAAGCTGCCAGCGTACGAAACAGTAAAAGACAACAAGGTATTATACGCGCATACATCGCGTATTTTGCACCAAGAGACCAATCCAGGTTGCGCCCGTGCACTTATGCAGCGTCACGGCGACAGACACATTTGGATTAACCCACCCGCCATGCCTCTTGAAACAGAAGAGATGGATGCGGTATTTGATCTTCCATATCAGCGTGTGCCTCACCCTGTGTATGGCGATGCAAAAATTCCTGCGTACGATATGATCCGCTTCAGCATTAACATTATGCGCGGATGCTATGGCGGCTGTACCTTCTGTTCTATTACCGAACACGAAGGCCGTATCATTCAAAGTCGCTCTGAAGATTCGATTATTCGTGAAATTGAACAAATACGCGATACGGTACCTGGCTTTACTGGCGTAATTTCAGACTTAGGCGGTCCGACGGCGAACATGTATCGCCTTCGTTGTAAGAGCCCGAAGGCAGAAGCGACTTGTCGTCGCCCTTCTTGCGTGTACCCAAGCATATGTGCACATATGGATACGGACCATAAGCCCACCATCGACTTATACCGGCGTGCTCGCGAATTGCCTGGAATTAAAAAGATTTTGATTGCTTCAGGCGTGCGTTATGACTTAGCGGTAGAAGACCCAGAATACGTGAAAGAGCTAGCCCTTCACCACGTAGGCGGCTATTTGAAAATAGCACCAGAACACACAGAAGAGGGCCCGCTTTCAAAGATGATGAAGCCGGGTATGGGCAGCTATTACCGCTTTAAAGAACTGTTTGATAAATACTCACAGGAAGCGGGTAAAAAGCAGTACCTTATTCCTTACTTTATCGCATCGCACCCGGGTACCACCGACGAAGACATGTTAAGCCTTGCGATTTGGCTAAAAGAAAATAAGTTTAAGCTTGATCAGGTACAAAACTTTTATCCGTCGCCAATGGCAACGGCTACAACTATGTACCACACCGAAGTGAATTCCCTTCGTAAAGTTACTAAAGAAAGTGAAGAAGTACCTTCTGCTAAAGGTGAGATTCACCGTAGACTACATAAGGCCATGCTGCGTTATCACGACCCGAAGAACTTCGCTCAAATTCGTGAAGCGCTTAAGCGTATGGGGCGCGAAGACTTAATTGGCCGCGGTCCTCAGCACCTTGTGCCGCCAGAGACCGCTGACGAAAAACGCCAGAAAGTACAAAAAGGCCGTCGCGGTGAACGTGCGCTTACTAAGCATACTGGGCTTCCACCCACGTTTCAGGGTAAAAACGGAAAAGGCAAAAGCCGAGACGGTAGCGCTGTAAATAAAAACCGTCGTAATACAAACGGCAATAAGCAAGGTAGCGGTAATAGGCAAGATCAAGCCAACGGAAATACCGCCAATCGAAATTCCGGTAAAGCATCTAAGGCGAATAATGGCGGCGGAAACAATCGTGGCCGCTCTCAAAAACAGCCAAGCATGCATAAACGTTAAGATAACAAACGCTAAAAATAAAAAAGCCCGATGCTTTTCAACATCGGGCTTTTTTTGTGACTTTTAGCAATAGCACTGCGGTATTACAGCTAGCTATTTATGTATCCAACCTTTATGTACCCAAGCTATACGCTTACATTCAGTCGTGATTTGGGTAGCACTTAACATTTTCAAGTTTAGCAAGCTCACCAGTTTGATCATTTTGCAGAAAGCACTGCTCGCCATCACTTAATAGCGTATAGCTGTACACAGGGTTATTATGCCTTCCATCAATGGGTAACCCCCTGCTATCTATCTTCGCTTTTCGTTCAATTGTAATGTTTGACGCTTTGCTAAACACATTATCAGCAACAGTGATGGGTATACCGCCAAACCAGTTGCTGATGGTATTTTCAATAGTTTGCTTTTGGCTTGCACTCGTGCTGTTAGTGATTGCTTTATGCAACTCAGTCTCCTTGCTTGCAGCACAACCGATTGCCGATGATAGCGCTATAGCGAGGGCTGCAGCTGGCAGCCCGGTGCTTTTAGCTTTGCCTCTACCGAATAGAGCCATCATTCTTGTTCCTTGATAACGGGCTGATTAATCTTGTTATGTAAAATAAAGTTTTCCCTGCGCGTTTCGGGTGTGTCGATAGGAATAAGCTTTTCACCTACTAGCGCGCTTTGATTACTGCGCAGTGCATTTACATCAGCCACGCCATTGCCTGATACCACTTCGGGGCATGCGCCCGTAGCTGCAAATTCTAGTGCTGCAGACAACATACCTTCATTCGGGTCGCCTAAACTAGCAGTAAAATCATCTTCAACTTCACATCCTGGCAGTTCAAAATCAAAGTTCGGGGTATTGGTTGGCATAAAGCCATCGGCATAATCACCAAAGCCTTTATTATTGACCCCTTGGAACTGAATAGTGAAGTAAGTTTCACCACAGTTGTCTGTTGGATAGAAGCCATAAGGTTTACCGCACGTTGTAGAGCCAATTTGTACCACCTCTACATCTATGCCGCGAAGCGCGTTCATTACCGCTTCGCTCGCTGAACAGGTTGCATCTGTCGAAATTACGTAAACACGAGTCAGTGAAAGGCTCGGCAGTAGAGTATCGGTAAGCCGTCCGGCGTTGTAATCGATAACATTACTGTAAAAAGGCGTAGGACGAATGGTCTCACCAGTAATGGGGTCGGTCGTTGGGTTCTTGTCGTTAAATCTTAAGGTTTCAAACGTAGCATTGTTCGTTTGATTTGGGCCCGCTACCATATAAGAAAGCTGTGAAGCTAACGCCAAACGCCCCCCACCGTTGTAACGTAAATCCATAACTAATTCGGTTACATTCTGCTCAACAAATGTATCGAACGCGTCTATCAGCCCTTCTTGCGCAGTAGTAATAAAGGTATTGAACTGGAAGTAACCTGTTTTACCGTTTTCGGTATCGAACACCTTAACGTTTTGCACCGGCGTTATGCTTACATCAGCAGAAGTTATATCTACAGACATAGTCGTACCGTCAATCAGCTCAAACTCAAAGCTCGTAGTAGTTCCCGCTTCATCAGGAAACAGTCCATCGTTTAAAGCGTTTACACCTTGTTGGGTATTGTCATTAACGAAATCAACGCCGTTAATACTCACAACCTTAGCGCCTCGCGGCACATTCGCTACAGCAGCAGGTGAACCAGGCTCTGTGAACCGCACTGTTAGCTCCCTTGGCACTGTATTTGAACCAAATTCCCAATCAAAACCAAAACCTGACGATATGCCAGATTGAGATAGCTCGTTGTATTCAGCAGTGTCTTGTGAAAAATGAAAATTATCTTTTGGCGTGCCGCTTGGCGTTAATTCATTGGTTTTTAACTGGTTAAAGTATGCCAATACTGAAAAGTTTTCTGGGTCGTTATCGTCTACTTCGTCGTACCATAAATAGGTGTCATTGGTCCAGGAACGCAGCCAGAGCTTTTCATCCATTGCGGTACCTTGGGTATCTGGATAAGCATTTCCCGTAAAAGGGTCGATACCAGTTCTTGGCGTTTCACATTTGGCGATGAAGTCAGATTGCGGCTCATAGACACCGGCTTCCCACTCGGGTTCAGACGTAACGGGAGTAGTAGGTGTTGTTGCTACTGGCGTGTTACTGGATGAACCGCCACCTCCCCCACATCCTGTGAGAAGTGAAATCGTGACTGCAAGTGCAACTGAAGAATACGTATACGCTTTCATGATTAACTATATATCCTTTATGTATAGGTGCCGAATTTTAAAGTTCACCGGCTTTTATGCGCTCGATAAGACTATGTCTTACGTTAGCATAATTTATAGTGCTATAGGATTGTAAGAATAACTAGGTAACAAAAGTTTAAACATTGATTAAATGTAACTAAATTTTATTTATTTCTACGTACTAGTCGTATTATCAGCACTATATTTCGCCACTAGTTGTTGCCACTATTAATTTCCACTGTAAGCGTCGCCCTCCATATCAGTCACGTCCGTTAACGAACGCGTTTTATTATGGGGAAGAACACCCACGGTAGGCGCTATCAGGCTACTAATAAACAAACCATATTCTGTTTCTATAGCGCCAGTTACAAAAGGGTAAGCGCCGCTTGGGTCTTGAAGAGATTTAAGTACCTTCCCACTGTCGCTAATTTTTAAAAGGTGCCCGTATGGTTCACCCTGTGGTCTCAGAAACTGTGGTAAACGTTGAATTATTTTACGAACAAAGGGTTTGTCTGATAACCCATCCACTGGCGCTGAACGGGGTGAAGCTAGGCCTAGATAATAGCCGCCACCGGCAGCCTGACTTATGTTGTCAGGAAAACCGGGTAAGTTATCTATCACCACATCCACGCTTCCCTGTTTAGGCCCCTTTAACCAGTAGCGTAAAACCCGGTATTTTCCTGTCTCGTTAACTAACACAGAGTCTTGGTCATGACTCATTGTTACGCCATTTGCGAAAACTAAACCGTCTATCAATACTTTGCTCGAAGCAGTTAATGAATCGTATTCGATTAGTCTGCCATTCCCTTTGTGCTCTAGAATTTCTAGCAGGCTTGCCGAAAGCGTTCCGCCGTGGTCTTTTGCGGCAAACTTGATGGTCGCGTCGGTAAAATAAACCTTTCCATTTTTAGCTATATCAACATCATCGACGTATACCACGGGGGTATTCTCTACCTGATTGACCAGCGTTTTTAGTTCGCCTTTTGCGTTTGCAATTAGTAACCCTCGATGGGCATCAGCGATTAGTAAATTTCCTTTGTTATCGTATTCAAGACCAAGTGGGCGGCCATTGGTATTTATCCATGATGTAAATGACGTTTGCCCCTGTTTCATCAACAATACTGCTCCAGAGTGCGTCGCGGTGGCAATGGTTCCCGCTTTGTTTATCGCAAAATCCTCCGGTCCCTCTTCTCCTTCTATGTCAATGTACGAAAGCTCTGCCAACCGCGAATTTTCTGTAAACGCGTTTGTAAAGCCACCGTTTTTCGGTGCTTGCCAACTGACGGGATCGATAGGTACCGGCCATAACAGTAAATAGGCAAGAGCTAAAATAAGAGAACCCCATAGCATTTTCATTCACTCACTCCTTTTATACTTTTACCTACCTTAGCAAGCGCAGTTGACCTACACTGCTTTCATTTTTAAATAGAACACTATTCACCAAAGCTTTAAGCGCTTCAAAAAGTTAGGCTAAATTCGCGTATTAGTACGCGCATTACAAATACGTAAGGCGGCATCCATATAAGCATTTCGCGCGTTTTTAGTAAAACGCTGTTGGAGTACGTCATGCCATTTTATACAAAGCTACTGGGGGCTAAATATACTAAGCAGGTAGATAAGGAACTACGAGCAAGTCATGCTGGTGAAACAGGTGCCGTCTGGATATACCGAGGGGCCATGGTTGCTGAATTTATCTCTAGCCTATTTCGCATTAGCAAAAGCAAAGACGACTCAGAACGCTTTATAAGAGAGCACCTTGAAACAGAGCGTGCGCACCTTGCTATTTTTGAAAGTGAAATGCCGCTGTTTAGGGGTAGCTTCATACTGCCACTATGGATAGCCGCGGGATTTATAACCGGTTTTCTGCCACGACTTTTGGGTAAAAACTGGTTTTTTTATACCATTTATTGTGTAGAGGAATTTGTTGACTTGCATTACGACGAGCAATGTAAAAACATGTCGGCATTATCTATCCCGCCATCGAACGTGATAGAAAGGTTTAAACACTGTCAGGAAGAAGAGCAGTACCATAGAGACGAAGCGTTAGCAATGATGACACAGCAACCATCTTTACCAATGAGGCTGTGGGGGCGCGCAGTAGAAAAAGGGTCTGCGTTTGCAGTCGCTGTCGCCAAATTAATTTAGATTGATACTTGATACTCTGCAACTGACCTGAGAAAACAACAAAAACAGCCTTGCGGATAAAATTAGGAAAGAACGCTTCAACATGGGAAAGAAAAGCAGGTTAAAACCATCAAAGCCATGTGAGAATTGCGGTGTGGAAGCTGACACGCAATTTCGTATTCGCCAAAGTGAGACAGACGAATGGCGCATAGTGTGTAAGCCTTGCCAACAGCTTGCGAAAACAAAGGATGGCTACATGTACGGCGGGACGTGGAAAAGAAAAAAGCGTAACTAGGGTGAATACATCAAGGGGCGAGTTAGCTGTACTTTCGCCCCTTGATAATTACTTTAAGGTTTATGCGTTAACACTCGTTGCTTGAGCTTCTTCATTTGTGTCTTCTTTATTTCTGTCGCCTCGATTTACCTCGCTAAGGCCACCGCCAACATAATAGCCGCGAACGTTTTCCGCACGTTTAAATAGCACAGTAGCGCGGTATAAGCTCCAGATCACGTACACAGCCATTGGAATATTTAGCTGAAGTGATGCAATAGAAAGCGCAGCACCTTGATGTACGGCAGTATAAGTGGCTAAAAGTACAAGTACACTTAACCCAGATATCATCAACCACACTGGCTTTGTCAGCGACTTTACTGCCACGGTCACAGCCGTATTGAATAACATTAGGCACCAAAATACGGCGATAAGAGAACCGGCAAAAAACATATCAACGGCTGCGGTTAAGGCCAGAGCGCTAACACTGCCCCAGACTATGGCGTACCAAAGCCTGCTCGCTAAAGGTGGGTGGGCTTTTTTAGACAGCCAAATTTCCATACCAGAAACACAAAGCATGGTTAGCATAATACCTAACACTAAATAGAACCACTTGCTGGTTAAGCCAGCAAAATCACCAAAATGCAGTCGATACATGGCCCATACAAGCTGCTTGCCCCATTCTCCATCTTCGTAGCCAGCATCACCGATATAGTTTCCGGCAGTATCGAAACGATAGCCTTCAGCGTAAATCATGCGGTTTGGTGCTTTGGCATAAATTTCAATAAATTGATCTGGCTCACCGACTTCATGTACGGTTAAGAATATCGGCGACTTTTCAGGCGCAAGCGTTTCCATTTGCGCGAAGGCTTTTCCAATAGCGGGTTTACCTTCTTGGGGTGTTAATACGGGGTCCGGTGTGAATATTTGATCAACAACTGCATCCCTGTCGCCGCCATAGTTGAGTGAAGCAACGACTACTAAAATAATGCCCGCCATGCCGAAATAGGCACCCGTAATCCCTATAATTAAATGAAACGGCGCAGCCCACAGGCCAAAGCGATTGTGCAAGTCTATCTGGGCCTGCTGACCATTACCGCCTCTTCTCAGTTTGAACGCATCTTTCCCAATTCGTTTATGGGCAATAATCCCTGTAATAACTAAGGTACAAATAATGGCGCCTAGGGCACTGACTAAAATCATTCCCCAGCTATGCGGCAAATTTAAGTATAAATGTAAGTCCACCAGCATTTGCGTAAAAGACACGCTTTCTTCTTCCAGCAGGTTACCTTCGCTATCAGCAAAATACGCTACGTGGTCGTTTTCAACCACCAACCGTGGAATATCGGATGTAGGAAATACAACAAAGAGGTGGTGAGACTCTTCGGTATGTTCGGCTAGGAAGCTATCCATCGCCTTTTCAATCGCCTGTGGAGAAACATTTTCCATCTCTTCAATATGAGGCTGTTCCCATCTTTCAAATTCTAGATGGAATACGGCAATCGTACCTGAAAGGCATACTAAAAAAAGCAGTACACTCAAAAACACACCAACCCAAGTATGTGCATTTAATGCATTTTGTTTTGTAACTTTATCCATTGATATTCACCTACATGGGTAAGAAGATAAGTATTGGTACACAAGCCGCAGACAATGCTGCGTAAGCACCAATGACTTTAAATTTGTGAGAGGTGGCAAGATAGTGATAAACGAAAAGCCCCCACAACACTGGCAGTAGAACTGTACCCGTAGCCAACTGGCCTGCGATGGAAAACGGAAGCAGCGCGCATACGCCTAGCGTTATTAGAACGCTAACAACCAAGAGAACAACCAGTACCACGAAATAGTTTGCAACATTTGTCAATACTGTACCTCGTGCGAAGTCAAAGCTTCTCGGCTGAGGTACGTTTTTGGGCTGTGGCAAAAACGTTTGATTTAATGCGATGAATGGCCAGACTAGCATTGCAGGAATACACAACGCATATAACACGCCAAACTCCCAACCCTGCGCTTTAGACCAACACACTGCTGACGCTAGCCATACGACTAAGCCTAAATAAAGATAAATTGAGGCTTGCTCACGCCAACTTTTATAAACAACCCCTAAGGCCGCGAGTGTTAAGCCACCTGCTGCAACTGTAAGCATGATCATTCCTTAAAACGAATAGGTAAGCGACGCGTTCACTGTTCTACGTACACCTGGGAAACAATCCCCTCTGAACAAACACGACGTTAGGTATTTCTTGTCCGTAACGTTTCTAACATTCAGCTGCAAATTCACGTTACTCGATAGCTCGTACGCCACCATTAAATCGCCCAATGTATAGCTAGGTGTTTCATAACGAATTGTGCCATTTTCAGAGACCGATTCGCCGACATAGCGAACACCTGCTCCTATGGTTAACGCCTCAAGCTCAAGGGGAGAGTAATTAATCCAAAGCGACGCATTGCTGTCTGGCTGTGCTGATAACGAGAAACCGTTAGGGTCTTCTGCATCCATAACAGACGCAGCAAATTGCGCGGTTACTTCGCCAAAGTCTAAACGCCCTTCCAGCTCTACACCTTCGATGGACGTGACGCCCTGCTGCTGCGCGGCTTCATCTGGTAAACCATTTGGATTAGGAAGGTTAGACACTTCAATATCGTAATACGCCAGCGTTATAAAACCCGGAATAGCAGATAATTCATACTTAATACCGGCCTCGTATTGTCGACCTTCTTCAGGCTTAAGCTGATTGTTGTCGTTATCCAGTCCCACCACAGTTTCGAATGACTCAGCATAGCTAAGGTAGGGAGAGATGCCGTTATCGAAGCGGTATAACACGCCAGCCGAGTAAGAGGTTTGCGTATCATCTTGTTCTGTCACGCCGGTATCGTTGTCAACGCGGTCGTGACGTAGCCCCAACGTCATCCGCCAGTTTTTATAAGTAACCTGGTCTGATAAATACAGCCCTGTATCTGTAACAGTTTGTTCCGGCGCATCGTTATAAATTGAATCAAAAACTGCTTGCTCTGGCGCACCTGTATACACAGGGTTGGCTAAATCTAGAATGTATCTAAAGTCACCTTGTAATACCCCTCCACCAGCGTAATAAGCTGAGTTAGCGTCTGTTTTAACATTTTGGTATTGCACACCCGCTAATAATTCGTGCTCAAAAGAACCCGTTGCAAAGCGCTTGTTTACTCGAATATCAAAAGCGTGTTGATTAAACGTGTTGTCCGCCTGGTAAAAGGTTCTTGGAACAAAGGTATCAGTGGGCGCAACAGGTGCTCCTACAAAGGCGTTTAGGTAGCGAGTACCACCGGTAAAAGTAGGCCAGGCCTGGTGATAGTCTGCCTCGCCATCTCGCCATAAGGCGGTAAATGAAAGTGATGTGGTATCGTCAATTAAATGCTCGCCAAGTAAGGTAACCTGATTTGACGTAGTATCGAATTTATTAAACCCTGGCTCGCCTGCGTAAACGTCTTGATCTGGCAGATAGGTACCATCTGCCAAAGGTAATAGTGTGCCTTCAACAGGAATAAACTGTGCCGCCGTATCGCTATCGGTATCCTGAAATAAGCCAATTAAGGTGAGCGTTGTATCATCTGACGGCATAAAAGAAAGTGAAGGCATAAGCACTTGCGTGTCATCACTGACATAATCAACCTGAGAGTCGGCATTTCTATAAATACCGACAAAGCGCCCTACCCACTTATCATCCTCAGATAGGCTACCGTTTACATCTAAGCCAATTTGCGCCCGGTCGAAACTTCCGTAAGACAATACAACTTCACTTCCCTTACCTAACGTGGGTGTCTTTGACACATAGTTCATGATGCCGCCAGGTGAGCCTTGTCCATAAAGCACAGAAGCTGGCCCTTTAAGTAGTTCAACCTGTTCCATTGTGTAAATTTCAGCGCGCGTTGAATTGTAGCTGCCGAACAACTCTTGAATAGAGTCGCGATAGCGAGGAATACTTAACCCTCTAGAAGATATTGAATCAACCCGGGTGGCGTATCCGTAAGATTCACCGGTAACGCCCGCCATATAAGTCGCTGATTGGGATAGATTTAAAACGCCTTTTTGCTTTAAGTCTAATGCCGTTTCAATGGAAATTGTACGGGCGAGTTCAACGATGGGCGTATTAGACTTAGTCGCACCAAAGGGGGAGCGCGTGCCGAGTACCTCTATCTTTTCAACCGCAATTTGCTCTGTCGTTGATGCCTCGTTGCCACTTTCCTGCAAAGCATGTGCAGCGTTAATGTCGCCTTCCTGGGCATTGGCATAAGACACCAATACAGCTGTTACCGCTAAACTAAGTAATTTTTTGTTCATGTCGAGTGCTGTCTTCTAATTATTTTGTTATGTCTCGCCCTCTCACCAATCTGAAAATAACGAGTGCTGAGTGGCTAACTTGTACTTTGGTATAATTTAACAAAATATCATACAAATGATAACCATTTTTATTACCAATATTGAATGCAAATGGTCAAAAATGAAAATCGCAAAACACCCTTTGATATAAGGTAAAGTTAGCGCACACAAAAAAGCCGAACTAACTGAGTTAGTTCGGCTTTTTTACATATTTGAGTTAAGCGCTAGATACTAAACGTATTAAGCAGCTTCGCTCTCGTCTTCAGTTTCAACCACTTCATGGCTAAGCAGGTATTCAAAGGCGGCTAGTGACGCTTTAGCCCCCTCGCCCATCGAAATAACGATTTGCTTATAAGGCACTGTTGTTACGTCACCCGCAGCAAAGATACCAGGCTCAGAAGTATGACATTTAGTATCAACAATGATTTCACCATACTGCGTCATCTCTACCGTGTCCTTCATAAACTGGCTGTTCGGTACAAGGCCAATTTGAACAAATACACCGGCGAGTTCGCGTGTATGAACTTCATTAGTTGAACGGTCTTGGTATTCAATCGCGTTCACTTTGCCATTCTCGGCCGTGATTTGACGTGTAGCCGCATTTTTAATAATGGTAATGTTGTCGCGCTTTTCAGCTTGGTCGATAAGTACCTGGTCCGCTTTAAGTTCCGGCATAAATTCAAATACCGTTACTGATTTTACGATACCTGCCAAATCTAGTGCCGCTTCAATACCAGAGTTACCACCACCAATAACTGCAACATCTTTACCTTTAAAGAAAGGACCATCGCAGTGCGGGCAATATGCTACGCCGTTACCTACGTTCTCTCTTTCACCGGGGACACCCAGTTCTCTCCAACGTGCGCCGGTTGCGACAATAACCGTACGGGTGCGAATTTGCTCGCCTGAAGAAAGCGTAATAGTTTTAATATTACCTTTTTCAATGCTATCGACGCGTACGTGCTCTTTAAGCGTAATGTCGTAATCGCGAACGTGCTCCATTAGGTTGCCTACAAGTTCAGGCCCTGTCGTTTTGGGTACAGAGATTAAATTTTCTATACCCATAGTGTCTTTAACCTGACCACCAAAAGTTTCAGCAACAATGGCTACTTTAAGGCCTTTACGTGCACTGTAAATTGCAGACGCAACACCCGCTGGGCCGCCGCCAATAACAGTAACGTCTTGAAGCGGCAACGCGTCGCCTTTATTTGCCTCTTTAAGGCTAGGGTCGCGCTCGATAAGTTTATTGATAAGTACTGAACCATCAACTTTACCGTTCGCGAATAGCTCGCCATTAAGGTAAACGCTAGGTACACCTTGAATGTCGCGCTCTTGAATTAGATTTTGATATAGCCCACCGTCGATCATTTCGGTCTTGATGTTAGGGTTAATCAAAGCGAATTGATTAAGTGCCTGTACGACCTCTGGGCAGTTGTGACAGCTTAAGCTGATAAATACTTCAAAGTTAAGTGGTTCTTTAACGGCTTTAACCAATGTTTGAACACTATCATCTAGCTTAAGTTCAGTGCCTGCTGCGTGCAGCATAGCAAGTACAAGTGAGTTAAACTCATGGCCACCCGGAATACCTGAAAAACGAATTCCAGTATCTTCACCGTCAGCTTCTAATAAAAAGCTGATAGCGCTGCGTAGTTCACCATTAGTTTCACGTTCTTCTACGTTTAGTTTTTCGCTTACTGAAGCAATGTCGGACAGAAACTTCACAAGCTCTTCGCGCTTGCTATGTTCACCGGTCTGTACGACAAAGGTTACGTTTTTTTGCATTGACTCAGCATATGATTTCAATGCTTGTAAAATTTCTTTAGTTAACACGGTTATTCTGCCTTATTTTCGACACGCCGATCCCCGCCAACCCTTTGATAGGTCAACAACATAAGCGGAAATTGGAAATTAACATCAGGGAGTGGAGACCCACTCCCTACAAACTATCGTCCTAACACTTTAACTTACAGTTTATCCTGCTGTGCTAGGAATTAAGCGGTGCTGCTTAGATTTTGCCTACTAGGTCAAGAGAAGGAGCAAGTGTTTCTTCACCTTCTTTCCATTTCGCTGGGCAAACTTCACCTGGGTTGTTTGCTACGTATTGAGCAGCTTTAACTTTACGTACTAGGTCGTCTGCGTCACGGCCAATACCTTCAGAAGTGATTTCCATTGCTTGTACGATACCTTCTGGGTCAACAACGAATGTTGCACGGTCAGCAAGACCCATAGTTTCGCGCATACAATCGAAGTTACGCGTGATTTCGCCAGTAGGGTCGCCAATCATTGCAAACTTGATCTTGTTGATCGTGTCTGAAGAATCGTGCCATGCTTTGTGCGTGAAGTGTGTGTCAGTAGATACTGAGAATACTTCTACGCCACGAGACTGAAGCTCTTCGTACTTATCAGCGATGTCGCCAAGCTCAGTTGGACAAACAAATGTGAAGTCAGCTGGGTAAAATACGAAAACTGCCCATTTACCTTTGATGTCTTCGCTGCTTACGTCTACGAATTCGCCGTCTTTAAATGCAGTCGCTTTAAAAGGTTTGATAGCAGTATTAATCAATGCCATGTTTAATTCTCCATTTGGTTTAAATTTTCCGGATGCTTAATGCATACGGATACAAACTTTACGTTTATTTTGTCGACATGGTTTTGCAGTTTTGTGAAGATATTCACTTGTTGCGAAATCCATGTCTCTCGAAACTGGTGAAAAGAATAGCGCGCATCACTTAAAAAAACTAATTGGTAAATATGAATCGCTTAATCAGGTTATTGAATTGAACGATGAAAATAAAATCAATTAGCCAATCGGCACGCGATACAATCCTGTTTATAGCCTTAGTACAAGCAGCGTGAGGAACATATGACAAATACCCGAATTCACCTTATTTCAGAAGAAATAGAGCGTATTGATAATTACAAACCTTCGCGAAGCTTGCCAAAACATATAAAAATGGCTACCAGCCCGTTTGTATTTTATCGAGGCAGCGCTCAATTATTCTACGCAGATATCAAAGCGGGTCTGATTAATTTCCCCAAAGAGTGTGATTCTATACCACTAACCAGCGTGATGGGCGACTGTCATACTTCCAATTTTGGTTTCCTTACCGAAGAAGGCTCTCACGGAGATACAGTAATCTTTTCTCCCAATGATTTTGATGATGCATGCGTAGGCAAAGCACACTGGGACATACTTCGCTACCTCACCTCATTGCGTCTTGCTCAACTGCACTGTAGCGGTATAGTGGAAGGTAGATATTCAGGGGAAGGCATAGATACCACTAAACCCGTAGTCACTCATCAGCAAGTTATTAACGCGCAACACGCTTTTATTAAGCACTATGTGGAAACCTGCGACCGTGTAGTAAATAATGCTAAGGTGATGAACGAGGCAATAGACTATTGCCCTAATGCTGTGCCAAGTAAGCTAACAAAGCTTTATAAAAAGGCAAAAGCCCGTAGTGCGGGCGGCGAGGAGTTTATAATTAAAAGTGCGCTTGCCAAAGCGGTGAGTTTTAACGGCACGAGGCTGGGCTTTAAACCCAACAGTGATAAATTCGAAACCCTAAGCGAGGGGGAATATAAAACATTACACGAAGCGTTTGCTCCTTACATGGACGATTCTATCGTAGATATTGTTAAACGCCTGAACGCAGGAACCGGCTCCGTAAATATGGCGCGCTATTACTTTTTAGTCGGGCCGTCTAAACCACACAATGAAAAGAGTTTTGCGCATTGCCATATTGTAGAAGTTAAACAACAGCGTAATGCTGCACCTCTTCATTACTTCCCTACCGTTAACCCTGTCAACCGTCTGAACGCTGCCCACCTCACCGCACGTTGCCAACGACGAATGCAAAGAAAGCCTGACCTTGTTCTTGATGAGGTAAAATTCAAAGACGCTAATTATCTGATTCGCTCAAGACATCACGCTAAAGTGGGTGTGGACCCTCAAGATATTGCAATGGGCAAGAAGGCCCTTAACGGGGGCTTTGAATATTTTGCACAATTATGCGGTTATAGCTTGGCACTGGCTCATTGTCGTGGAGATAGAAGAAGCACGCGGTTTGCCCAATCAGCCTCAAATGCCTTTTCTCAATCAAGAGATTTGCTTGTGAAAATAGCAAATCTTTATGCAGATCAAGTCGTTGATGATCACGCTTTATTTTCCCGTCACCTCGAATCAAACTAAAACAATGCTGGCTGTAATAAAAAAGTAATACGCGCTCATAAAATGTCTATAGCGTTATTTAATGGTTAGGTAAGGCTACAAAAGCGATTTAACAGTTTAAGTAAGTTTACTCATACTTCCTATACTGTTGTTTTAATTAAGTTATTTTAAAAACAGCTTGAATAAGATTAAGTTATTTCTATTAATCATAAACTTCCCTACGGTAGAACAAGCAATACGAAAATTGCTCGTCACAGGGTGCTCTGCTCAAGCAGACTTTACAACAAAAATACTAGTACCTGTGATTTAAAAAATAATGAAACTACAAAGGGAAAATGACGTGAGAACATCATTAACTTTACTATCTGCAGGAATAATCTCTGCACTTTCTTCTACCGCTATTCAAGCCAACGATTTAGTTATAAGTGGTGTTATTGACGGGCCACTAAGTGGCGGTGTTCCAAAAGCTGTAGAACTTTTCGTGGTCAACGATATTGCAGACTTATCTACCTATGGTATTGGTGCAGCGAACAACGGCGGTGGTACAGATGGAGAGGAATTCACTTTCCCAGCTGGCACGTCTGCAAGTGCTGGCACTTATATCTACGTAGCATCAGAAATTGATGGATTTACCGCGTTTTTCGGTTCTGCACCAGACTACGATACATCGGAGTTAGGAATTAATGGTGACGATGCTATTGAGCTTTTCAAAGATGGTAGCGTTATCGATACGTTTGGTGATATTAACACCGACGGCACCGGCACCGCATGGGAATACTTAGATGGTTGGGCATACCGTTCGTCTGGTCAATCGGCTAATGGCGGCAGTTTTGAAGCATCTAACTGGACTTACAGTGGCGTCGACGCACTTGACGGTTCAACTACAAACACAGATGCGGCGACTCCCTTTCCGGCCGGTACATTCACCACCGAAGGTGGCGGTGACGACGTTGTAGACGTACCAGAAGAACCTGCTGTTGAGCTCGGCATTTGTGGCGCAGACGCAACACTTATCAGTGCTATTCAAGGCAGCGAAAGCAGTTCTTCTGAAGTAGGCAATAGCGTTATTATCGAAGCTATAGTTACTGGCACCCGCGCTGACGGCTTCTTTGTACAGGAAGAGGCGTCTGATTACGACGCTGACGATGCAACCTCTGAAGGTTTGTTCGTAGACGGCAGTGTTGATATTGCCACCGGTAATATCGTTCGTCTTTATGGTGAAGTGGAAGAAAACTACGGCATGACAACCCTTGCCATGGATAGCGATGTTGCTGCACTTGATTGCGGCACCGCAGATGCTGTTGCGGCAGTAGAGATCGCTATGCCGTACGAACTTGACCTTGAATCGGTTGAAGGTATGGTCGTTAGCGTGACTGATGCGACAGTAACAAGCACAAACAACCTTTGGCGCTTCGGCGAAATCGTTGTTAGTGACTCGATTAAACGCCAACCAAGTGATGTGGCAGCGCCATTGTCAGATGCTTACACAGCCGCTGTTGAAGCAAGCGAAACAAGCCTGCTTACTATTGAAGATAACAGCAGTTCTCAGTACCCAGATGCACTGAGTTTCTTCCCTACTTTCAGCTACGCTAATGCTATTCGCATTGGTGATTCGGTTTCTGCTGCAGGTCCACTAAACTACAGCTTTGGTACTTACAGAATTAACCCTAGCGACATTATTGAAGTCACTTCAACACGTGAAGCAAACCCTGTTGTTACAGAAGGCAACTTATCAATTGCTACTTTCAACGTGCTTAACTACTTCAACGGTGAGGTGGACGCTAACGGCGATGTAACCTTCGATTATGATGAAAATCGCGGTGCGGACGATGCTGTGGCATTTGAACTGCAGCAAGGTCGTATTGTAGAAGCCATTGTTAACTTAAACGCTGACGTTGTTGGGTTAATGGAAATCGAAAATGATGGTTTCGGTGAAGACAGCGCGATACAGGCTCTAGTTGATGCTATTAACGCAGAACTAGGTGAAACTGAGCAATATTCATTTGTTGCTACAAGCGATAGTAGCGAAATTGGCACAGATGCTATCACTGTAGGCCTTTTATACAAGGCTTCTGTAGTAACGCCAGAGGGCGACGCTATTATTGTTGATATGCCAGTACAACAAATTGATGAAGATAGTCTTGCACAAATGCGCCCTAGCCTTCTTCAATCTTTTGTTCACACAGAAAGTGGCAAGTCGTTCCTAGTTTCAGTGAACCACTTTAAGTCTAAGGGTTCGCAGTGCGCTGAAGACATTGCCGAAGCGCCGTCTGAAATTACTACAATTCAGGGTAGCTGTAACGCGTTTCGCGTATCGGCAGCCATTACATTAGGTAATGCTTTGAGCGATGAAAATCTGCCTGAGCGTAAGATAATCTTAGGCGACTTAAACGCGTACAGTGCTGAAGATCCTGTGGCTGTACTTACCGACTATACACCTGAAGATCGCGGTTACACTATTACCACTGCAGTAAATACAGGTATGGATGACGGTGCATCTGTGGAAGTTGAATCTAGCTTTGGCTATCACAATTTAGCTGAAGAGTTCGACGCAGAAGGCTTCTCATATTGGTTCTACGGTACCGAACAAGTAGGTAGTTTGGACCATGTTTTAGCAAGTGAAGCCATGCTTGAAGACGCTATTGATGGTGCACACTGGAATATCAACTCAGTTGAAGCCTACCAGCTACAGTACGACCAAGCGCTTCGTTATTATGCTGATGAAGACGGCTACGCGTTCACTGATGTGGGTCCATTCAGAAGTTCAGACCATGACCCGTTTGTTGCAACTTTCGATCTGCAAGCGGATGTAGTTGACGATGAAGAAGACGATGACGACAGCTCAGGTGGCTCAATGGGAGGAATTCTTGCTCTGTTAGCCGCAGCAATTGGCTTTCGCCGTCGTGCTACTGTTGCTAAAAAATAACAGAAGAAAGGATTAAATCCTTCTTAAATTAAAAAAGCTGCCTTGAAATTCAAAGCAGCTTTTTTTTAGGTTTTCATTTTGCCGTTGTGTGTACATGATTAGCGGCGTTTAAACTTTTATCTAGCCCTTTATAATAGCTTCGCAAGCTTTAAAAAAGACAACATTCCAAACTACGCTTTAGCGACAACCACGCCGACTAAATCAGCCGCATTGGTATCATCCACTTCAATGCCAATTCGCGCGATATACTGATCCCTTTTTTCCGCTTGGGTCGCCGATAACTCTTCAGAACAAAGCAATTTGGCAGCACGCTGCGCCGAATGTATTTGTTCTTCACTTAGTCCACTATCTAGATGCATTTGAGTAATGACTTTAAGCAAGCTTAACGCGATCTGTTTGTCTTTGGGTGACAAGGTCAAGGCCTGTCTTAAATTGTTATAAGCGGGAATAAGGCGATTTTCTTTGTAGTTTACAGCCGCCATCTGCTTAAGCTCTTTAGTAGTAAACTGAATTTCCGTACGCTCAATAGACTCTTGATTCAAATACTCATTAACCACTTGTGAGGTAAAAGTATCACCTTCTATTTGCTTTCTCAGTTTATCTAAAATGCTGACACAGTGTTCACGCATGCCTAACTCATGGAAGGCTTTCATTTTATCTAAACTATCTTCCATTGACAGTCCATCAGTAGACGCTGAGCGATCCTTCATTAACTTTTCAGCCTCACGTTTCTCGTCTCTAAGACATAGTACTCGGGATTTAACCACATCCATTTGCTCAGCAAGCTGACTCTGCATGCCTTTCTGCTGCCTAAGCTCTTCAAGCTCACTTTCGGCGCGTTTAAGGTACTTGTCACCTTCAGTGTTTCCTAAGCTTGTAGCCAAATCAATGGTAGAGCGAATAACATTGAGTGTAAGTTGAGGGGAGTCATGAATAGAATTTTTAGCAAACTTTGCCATATTCTGCACGGCAGAAAGCTGGCCAGCTTTATCATGATTGAGCCTGGCTAGGTCCCACAAGCGCTTGTTTCGCTCGATATTACGGGGCGCAAGCCGGCTTGCCTCTTTCATTTGCTCGTAAGCAATATCAAACTGCTCTTTTTCAATGAAGTATTGTGCGAGCAAATCGAAGGTTAAAAACCGAGTATCGGGCCGCTGGAGTAGATCATCAACCAGTAACTGTGCTTCTTCTAGTTCATCTTGTCGCAATAAGGAACGCGTGAGACCAATATGAACCCAGGCATGGTCCATACTCTGTAGTAGCGTTCTAAAGTAATTTTCTGCCGTTTCATAGTCCCGTAACTGCAGAAGACAATCACCAATAAGGCGTTTTATTCTGGTGTGGTACTCTGAAAGCGAGGGATCTTTTAGTTGTCGCTCAGCATAATACATCGCCGTTGAATAGTCGCCAGCATGCATGCAATGCAGCATTTTATGCAGTTTCAAGCGAACTTGTATTAGGTATTCTAAGCGCGCTTCGATCTTATTGCGCTGTAACGGTTTAACCCAGAAATCATCCGGCTGCAGTTCTACAATACAGTTAACAAGTTCAGGTGATGTTTCGGCACTAAGGAAAATGACCGTTGTCGTATCGTTAATGTGGTTGAGGTGCTTAAGTTCTTCAAAAAGATGAAAGCCATCTTTATCGTGACTTACGTTAAACGCTAGTAATACAAAGTCATACTGCCTTGCCTCGCATAATCTCTTGGCATGGAACGCGTTGAATGCACTACTAACGTTTTTAATCCCTATTTCGTGTAATGCTGAAGCAACAACATCGTGAACTAGCCCCTGGTTATCGATAACCAGCACATGCAGCTCTTCTCTTGGGGTGGGGGCAGGTATTTTTTCCAGCATTAACCAATCACTTCTTACATCTTTTCCCTAAGCGACACAATAGCGTCAAGACGGCCTATTGTGGACAACACTATGCTATCGTTGTGAAGTAACCATCAAATACAAAGCCTGTTTACTTACCACTAAGCTTCACGGACTACTCGAATTTCAAGTACGGTTTTATCACAACAGATATATAGCAAATTCATATTATACATAAGTATGAGTTTTTGGATACTAGCGCGGAGGGTCGATACTGTCATTAACAGTACCGTTTACTCTAAACCATCCTGCAACAGAATGGCGCGTTCTTACCGAAGGCAAAACTTCGTGGGGAAAAGCTTCGCTAAGAAATACTACAAATGTTCCTTTTGCCGGTAAGACTTTTGTTCCTATTTGATCATTTTCATCAAAATACAGCACTAATTCTCCGCCATCTGCCTCTTCCCAGCTATCGTTGAGATAGGCTACAAGCGATAGTACCCTGTTGCCCTGACCTTTAAACGCATCTACATGGCGCTTGTAAAATTTACCTGGTTCATAGCAAGCAAAATGACTCTCAAAAGAAAAGAGCCCCACAAAAAGCGAACGGTTTATATAATGCTGCATGGCTTCACACCAAGACAACCACAGGGCGCCTTCCTCAGAGGAACCGGTAATCCAGCAAATCTCGTCACCTCTCACTTTTTCAGCTTTCTGATAATTCTTTGCGCGACCAATACCCGCTTTTTTATATTCAGCTTCGGAGATTGAACGCTGACAGGTTAACAGTGCTTGTGTAATGAAATCGGGTAACCCATTCTCCTGAATAGAAAAGCCTGAAGTGACTAAGTCATCTACGATTTTTTCAAATATGGCTTCATCGAAAACATGTAGAGGTTGATACGACGCAAGTTGTTCTCTATTCATCTAAGTCTTTTTACCTGTAGGCAGTTAACTAATTGTGTAGTTATTAGGGGGTTAAGGGCGTAAAAAAGTAGCGAACTTATACGCGGCGTTGAGCGTTGTGGCAATTGCATGACCACACATTTTTCGCGCTATTTTTTTATCGATAAAAGAAAAATTATTTATCGCTTTGACGGCTAAAGAATTCGCACGTTTCTTGCTAGTTTTTTTGCGAACTATTCTTTAATTAGTATTTAATCAGTGCGTGAGCTAGCTCCGCTAGACAGAAACTAAAACAATCACTAAAGAGAAATTCTAACAAATAAGATTAATTAGTAAGCCAAGGTATGTATTTTAATGGTGTTGCTTGAAACCAAGCCCCTTTTTACTTGTTATCTTCGCCTTTACGGTAAGAACACGAGGACTACATTTAACAGTTGAAAAAACCATTACAAGGCATTTAAGTAGAAACATAAACGCTGTACGTATCAGAAGTATTTATCAGAAGTATTTATCAAAAGCATTAGCAAAAAGAGTAACCCATGAGTCAAGACCAAACACAAATAGAAGAAACGGAACACCATCTAGACTTAAGAAACTTAAGACTGGACGACTATAACGATGTAAAAGGGTTGATGGACAAGGTATACGCAAACGTTGGCGGCGCCTGGCCTTACTCTAACTACAAAGCACAAGTCACCACGTTTCCTGAAGGACAAATATGTATTGAAGATAAAGGCAAAGTGGTTGCCTTCGCCATTTCAGTCATTGTTGATTACGACCAGTTTGGTGATAAGCATAGTTACGATGAAATAACCGGCGATGCCTATCTTACGACTCACGATCCAAATGGTGATGTGCTTTACGGCGTAGAAGTTATTGTTTGCCCAGAATACCGCGGTCTTCGTTTAGGTAGACGGTTATACGAAGCGCGAAAAGAGCTATGTAGAAACTTAAATTTAAAATCAATCATGGCTGGGGGGCGCATACCCAATTATAGAAACTATGCGAATGAATTGTCGCCTTATGAGTACATCGAGCAAGTAAAACTAAAGGATATTTACGACCCGATTTTAACGTTTCAACTATCAAACGGCTTTGAAGTAAAGCAAGTAATGACCGCATACCTCCCAGAAGATGAAGCATCAAAGGGTTATGCCACATTACTTCAATGGCACAACATTTACTACGAACCGGGCACGCCTTCGTTAATCGCCAGCAGAAAATCGAGTGCGCGCATAGGATGCATTCAGTGGCAAATGCGCTATTTCAACAATGTAGAAGAACTGCTTCAGCAAGTTGAGTACTTTGTTGACGCGCTATCTGACTACTCATGCGATGTGGCCTTATTCCCAGAGTTTTTCAATGCGCCGCTTATGGGTCTTAGCCCATCGGATTCATCAATTGACGCTATTTGGCATTTAGCTACTTATACCGATGAAATTTTAACTGCCGTATCTCATTTAGCTGTTTCGTACAATATTACAATTATCGCGGGTTCAATGCCTGTCGTGGAAGAGGAACAGCTGTATAACGTAAGCTACATATGCAAGCGAGACGGAACGATTGAAAGCCAATACAAACTTCATCCAACACCTCACGAGAAAGAGGACTGGATTATGAAGGGCGGAAATAGTCTTAAGACTTTTGATACCGATTTCGGGAAAATCGGCGTGCTAATTTGTTACGACGTGGAATTTCCAGAACTGGCGCGCATTCTTTCCGACCAAGAGATGCAGATTTTATTTGTGCCGTTTTGGACAGACACGAAAAATGGTTATTTACGCGTTCGCCGCTGTGCACAAGCAAGGGCTATCGAAAATGAATGTTATGTAGCTATTGCTGGTAGCGTCGGTAATCTGCCTAAGGTTGATAACGTGGATATTCAGTATGGTCAAACCGCGGTGTTTTCACCCAGTGATTTCGCGTTTCCTCACGATGCTATTGTGTCTGAAACGACACCAAATACAGAGATGACGCTTATCGTGGATTTAGACCTCGACAAACTCACTAAGCTGCAAAATGAGGGCTCGGTGCGAAATTACTTGGACCGACGCCGCGACCTTTATCGCGTCGAATGGATTGGCGATAAAAACTAATCAGGTTTATGCCATTGAAAAATGCTGGGTTTATACAAATTCCAGCTTCTTTGTCTTATGGAAAGTTAGCATTCTACATAAGCCATAGAATTTCCTTCGATTTAGCGATAACATGAAACTGCGCGCAAAGAATAATGGGCTCTCGTTTAGATAAAACGTTTTAACGTCAGATAGAGAGCGCTACATAAAGAGATTATTAATTTACTATGGCAAATAATTCGAAAAACGATGAGTTTCCAACCATTAGATTGGATGAAGAAGACCGTCGAGATTATCAGACTAATAGGCAAGCGGCCCCAACAAAGGCGACCACGCCCTCACCTTCCCCTTCAGCCAACCGTCAGCCTTCAAATAGTGGTAGCGGAAACGGAGTCTGGGTTGTTTTAGTTGCCTTGATCGCCTTAGCGGCGTGTGGTGGTTGTTACTACTTGTACACTATGCTTGAGCAACAAAAGGCTGTGGCTGAGCAAGCTGAAAAGCGCATTATGCAGCTAGAAAGCAAGCTTTCTGCGACAGGCGAGGAAATTGGTGAATCTACGGTTGCTTTACAAGTCAAAGTTACTGAGTTGTCTAATAAAACCAATGAACTTTGGGAGCAAATGGACAAACTTTGGGCTTCGGCATGGCGTCGTAATCAAAAAGAAATCGCTGACCTTGGTGATCGTGTTGGCAATGTTCAAACTGCATTGAATAAAAATGTCAGCGCCGTTTCTGACGACGTAAAAAGCCAAGCTGCTGCAATCGGTTCTGTTAAAAATCAATTGGCATCACTAGCCGATGAACTACTTGCTGTAAATGTTCAACTAGAACAAGCCACAAGCGATAAACAAAGCGCCCAGCAACGTGTGCGTAATCTTACCGATAAACTATCAGTATTGGAGCAGCGCAACACAACGTTATCTGGACGCATTACCAGTTTAGAAAACGAGATCCGCGACATCGCCACAAAAGTAGTATCAAGTGGCAGTGCGAGTGGTGGTGCGGGTTCACCTCCCTCACCTGCTGGCAGTTAAATTATCTACCACCGGCTGGCTTGTTGTTTTCAAAACGAACAGCAATATATGGCTACGCCAGATAAATACAGAAAAAAGAAAGGGGTTAATCGCCCCTTTCTTTTTTGTCGTGATACCATTACCGCCTTCGACGAAATAAGAAAGGACATACTGCGCAATGAGTGACCAAGCGCCTAAACGTTTAAATAAATATATTAGTGACACAGGCCTATGTTCACGCCGAGAAGCGGATAAACTCATTGAGCAAAAGCGCGTTACGGTAAATAACAAACCACCAGAACTTGGCACTAAAATTGGTGCCGGCGATATTGTTAAAGTTGATGGCAAGGTGGTAGGTGCGGTAGCGAAGGACAAATCAGATAGGGTCTATATTGTATATAACAAACCTATAGGCATAACCTGTACTACCGAGCGCCATGTTAAAGGCAATATTATTGACGCTATCAGTCATAAAGCACGTATATTTCCCGTAGGTAGGCTTGATAAGCCTTCTGAAGGGCTCATCATACTCACCAGCGATGGTGATATCGTAAATAAAATATTGCGCGCTGAAAATGCGCACGACAAAGAGTATGAAGTAACGGTTAACCAGCCTATTAGTGAACGGTTTGTGAAGCGTATGGCGCGCGGCGTGCCCATCTTAGGTACAGTGACAAAGCCATGTGTTGTTAAACCGACCGGCAAAAACAAGTTTACTATTATTCTTACCCAGGGGCTTAATCGCCAAATACGCAGAATGTGTGAATTCTTAGGCTATGAGGTGACTAAACTTAAACGCACACGCATTATGCATTTAGAACTCGGGTCACTAAAACCAGGTCAATGGCGAAACTTAACAGCTCAAGAATTAAAGACGATGCAAAACGCCGTTCGTTCATCAACCAAGACAGCAGAGAAAGTAGAGTTGCGTAAATAGGTGGAACTACTACATTTAATAGTAGTATCTAATTTAGCTTTATTACGCCTTGAAACACGGACATTATCATTTTTTTTCAGTAGCAGATTTTCCTCCTAATACTGAAATTCTAGCTACCTACGATGTATTTTTCGTACTGGTTTCCGTTCTTATTGCCATATCAGCATCACTAATTTCTTTCGTGCTTGCCGCTAAGATGGCGCAAACGGAGATGCAAAACGAGCGGACTTATTGGTCACTGGCATCAGCATGCTTTTTGGGCTTTGGAATTTGGTCCATGCACTTTGTTGGCATGCTTGCTTATCAACTTCCGCTTGTGGTCTCTTACGACCCTTTTATTACTCTGCTATCCTCGCAAGCATTGTTGTTATGGGCAAATTGCCTTACAAGGCAAACGCGCTATGGCTTCGCAGTATTTATATGGGGGTCGGCATAGGCAGTATGCACTACATCGGCATGATGGCGGCGCAGATGGACGCCGCAATGGCTTACGATAGCTGGTATTTCTCCCTTTCGATTGTGGTTGCTGTGGGATTGGCCGGCATTGCATTAAAAACCCATGAGTATGTGACTACAGCGCAGCTTCGCATTACAAAGCAAATAGTACCAGCAATCATCATGGGGTCCGCTATTTCCGGCATGCACTATACCGGAATGCTGTCTATGCACGTCTACGCCCTTCCAGAGACTAAAATACTGCAAGAGCCTGAAACCAAGAATCTAGTTTATCTAGTCATGCTAATGGTCATGTTATTCGCATTCGCTATCTTGGTATTTATTGAACTTCGCACACGAACTTTATTACTTGAGCGATACAACGCCGTATTAAACACCGTACAAGATGGCGTTATCACCTTCGATAATTCGGGCTTGGTCGAGTTTGCAAATCCTGTGGCGTTAAACATGTTCGGCTTGAGTGACTTTACCCTTACCACGCAGTCGGTGCATATAAGAGAACTTATTAGCCCTTCTGAACATACCACTGAATCACTAATTGTTAGTTTAAAGAAAGGGGCAAATAACAGCGTTGCGCATAGCGCCCCATTTACGTTGGACGGCATAAGAAAAAATGGCAAAGTGTTTCCTCTTTCTCTGAAAGTTAAACAGTTGCCGGGAAACCATGTCGCTTATATGTGTACAATCAAAGACCTATCGGATGTAAAAAACCAAGAAGTCTTCGCGCAAACCGTGTTTGACGCCCTGCCCAATATGTTGCTAGTAAAAAACGCTAAGACGCTTTCTATTACGCATGTTAACGATGCGGGAAGTGAGCTATTGGGAATTGATAAAGCATCGTTAATTGGGCTGTCAGATTTTGATATATTTGAAGAAAAAGAAGCTAAGGCGTTTGTTAGTGATGATAAGCAATTACTGTTAAGTTCCAAGAAGCAAAACGCGCATGAATACAGACTTAATATTGGCGGCAAAGTGCACTACTTGCACACAAAAAAAATAGTCATAGGTGATAGTTACGGTGACGCACAGTTTATTTTATCCCTTTCTGAAGATGTAACTAAATGGCGTGAAACCCAGTACGAACTTAAGACGCTTAATCGCAGAATGTCTATGGCTGCGGACGCTGCTCGTATTGGAGTATGGGAATGGGACATCCGAGCTAACCTTCTTATTTGGGACGAGTGGATGCACAAAATTTACAATATATCCCAAAATCGTTTTAGTGGCCTTTTTAGTGATTGGGAAGACACCGTCCATACTAGTGATATCGATGGCGTAAAGAAAAAAATTGAGAAGGCGGTATTAGAAAAATCCTCTTTCGAAGCAACGTATAGAATTAAAACCTTAAATGAGCAGTATCGTCACGTCAAAGCATACGGCCGCGTTGAAGGTAGTAAGATGTTCGGTATTAACGTTGATATTACTGAGCAAATAGAAGCCGAGCAAAAAATTAAAAAGCTTGCTAATAGCGACACCTTAACGGGGCTTGCCAATAGATTGGCGCTATCTACTTATATGCGCAATGAACTTCCCAGGCTAGAAAGGAACGCAAAATTTTGTACCCTATTTTATCTCGATCTAAACCGTTTCAAACCAATCAACGATGAATATGGTCATGCCCTTGGTGATGAGGTACTTGTAGAGCTTGCACAAAGACTAAAAGCTTTATGCCGCTCATACGACATTGCTGCGCGTGTCGGTGGTGATGAGTTTATTGTCGTCGTCACTGAACTTAGTAAAGAATACGACATACAGCGGATAACGATGCGGCTATTTAAAACACTGACTCAGCCTATCACTACCACTCAAGGGACATTCAACATAGGGGTAAGTATTGGGCATGCAAGTTATCCATCGGAGGGAAAGACGTTAGAAGAACTTATTCATATTGCCGATGAAAGGATGTATGAAGATAAGAAGCAACATTCAAAGGAAAGTTGAAATTGCAGATTAGCCTAGTTCGAAGGAGAGTATCTCTTAAGTAAAAAACGGATGAAAAAAAAGCGCCCAATGGGCGCTTTTCTTGAAACCTAGTCTTATCGACGTAGACCTAGACGCTTGATTAGGTCAAGGTAACGCTCAGCGTTCTTGCCTTTAAGGTAGTCTAGAAGCTTACGACGTTGGCTAACCATGCGTAGAAGACCACGACGAGAGTGGTGATCTTTCTTATGATCAGCAAAGTGACCTTGAAGCTTGTTGATGTTGTGAGTAAGCAAAGCTACTTGAACTTCTGGTGAACCAGTGTCGCCTTCTTTTACGCCGTACTCAGCAATGATTTTCGCGGTTTCTGCTTTAGTTAGTGACATATCATTCTCCTAAAATTTATGCTTCGCCGATCACTAATTCAGCAAAGCGGAATGAGCGCAGTATTATAATGACGTTTACACACTTAGCAAGCCATAAACCATCTTTATTTACAGGCGCTACGTTTATGGATAAACAACCCGGCGCTTAGGGTTAACAAATACTTCTAGTTTAGGTATGCCTTGGTCTTTTGGGTCAAGCACTCCTTCCCCAACGCCAAGGAAAATACCATTAGTATCAACGCCGTTGTAGACCCGGTAGGATGTCCCTTCACAAAGTGCTTCACTGCACATGCCTTTAACCGATTGGCCATTGTCAAAACGATTTCTTTCGGCGTCGTTAATTGTCACAAACGGTAGACGACTTACCGCTGTATCCATAGGAATAAGCAAGTCATCAAGGGCTTTGAAGTCACCGTCTTCTAGCGACTCCTGAATTTCAATTAACTTATCCAGCGACACCATTTTATCGGTAGGATAGTCAGCAACTTCGGTGCGATGTAAGCGGGTCACATAAGCACCACACCCCAGGTTCTGACCTAAGTCATCCACAATAGAGCGAATATAAGTACCTTTACTGCACTTGATGCGCATATCGACATAAGGCAGTTCGATTCGCAGTACGTCCAGTTCATACACTTCAATATCACGTGGTTCACGCTCAATCTCTATGCCTTGACGGGCATAGTGATAAAGTGGCTTACCTTGGTGTTTCAGCGCAGAGAACATAGACGGAATCTGTTTACTTTTACCTAAAAAAGCTAAACACGCTTTACGTACTTGCTCTTCAGTGACTTCAACGGGCTTCTCTTCTACCACTTCACCGTCGGCGTCAGACGTGGTTGTGCGCACGCCAAGTTGTGCCGTAACCTCGTAGGTCTTTTCCGCATCCAAAAGAAACTGTGAGAACTTGGTAGCTTCACCTAAACACAGCGGCAGCATACCGCTAGCTAGCGGGTCAAGCGCGCCAGTGTGGCCCGCTTTGGCCGCCTTATACAGCCAGCGTACTTTCTGTAATAGTTGGTTTGATGAGCCACCCAGTGGTTTATCGAGCAATACTATGCCGTTGATGTCACGGCCCTTACGACGTCTTGCCATCTACTCCTGCTCTTGTGAATCGTCTTCATCGCGCTTCGACTCATCTTTAGCGATGGTCTGTGACACAAGATTAGAAATGCGCATCCCTTCAACAATCGATTTATCTTCAAAGAAGTGAAGATCAGGTACTGAACGCATGCGAATACGTTTGGCAAGAATACTGCGAATAAACTTTTTGTATTCAGCTAGCTGCTTGATTTGGGCTTTGCCTTCTTCTTCAGTGCTGTTGTAAATAGTCACAAAGATTTTCGCGTGAGCTAGGTCGCGCGATACATCTACATCAGAAACCGTAATTAAAGGCATATCGCCTACACGGTGTTTGTATTCATTTTGCAGAATGCTCGCTACTTCTTTATGAACTTGCTGAGCGACTCTGTCGGTACGTGAAAATTCACGAGCCATTGTACTCTCCTTTCCTTATTTAACGTAGGGCATGCTTGAGTCTGTTTACTTTATACAGACAAAAACGGGAGCACTCGGCCCCCGTTTTTCACATGCCGAATTAACTAAGGCAATTAAATTTCGCGTTTAACCTCAACGATTTCGAAGACCTCAATTTGGTCGCCTACTTTCACATCGTTATAGTTCTTAACGCCGATACCACATTCCATACCGTTACGTACTTCTTGTACGTCGTCTTTAAAGCGACGTAGTGATTCTAATTCGCCTTCGTAAATTACTACGTTTTCGCGAAGTACACGGATTGGGTTGCTACGCTTAACATTACCTTCTGTAACCATACAGCCTGCAATTGCGCCCAATTTCGGTGACTTAAATACGTCACGTACTTCGGCAAGACCAATGATTTCCTGCTTGAACTCTGGTGCAAGCATACCGCTCATGGCCGCTTTCACTTCGTCAATTAGGTGGTAGATAACGCTGTAGTAACGTAGGTCAATTTCTTCAGCCTCTAGTACGCGACGTGCTGTTGCATCGGCACGAACGTTAAAGCCTAGTACGATAGCGCCTGATGCAGCCGCAAGGGTCGCGTCAGTTTCGGTGATTCCACCTACACCACTACCTACAATATTAACTTTAACTTCAGAAGTAGAAAGCTTAACCAGTGACTCAGAAATCGCTTCTACCGAGCCCTGTACGTCAGCCTTAAGTACGATGTTAAGTTCGCTAACGTCACCTGATTCCATGTTCGCAAACATGTTTTCAAGTTTCGCTTTTTGCTGACGAGCAAGTTTAAGTTCGCGTTTCTTCTGATGGCGCTTCGCTGCTACTTCACGAGCTTTACGTTCGTCTTTAACAACTGCGGCATCTTCACCAGCTACTGGAACACCTGAAAGGCCAAGTACTTCTACCGGCGTTGAAGGTCCTGCAACCTTAATCTCTTTGCCGTTTTCGTCGCGCATTGCTCGAACACGGCCGTACTCTTCACCACAAAGTAGAATGTCACCAGCAAGTAGTTGACCTTCCTGAACGAGTACTGACGCTACCGGACCACGGCCTTTATCAAGACGAGATTCGATAACAATACCGCGACCAGAGCCTTCAGCTACTGCTTTAAGGTCAAGTAGTTCTGCCTGAAGAACGATAGCATCAAGAAGTTCATCGACGCCCATACCCGTTTTCGCAGAAACGTTACAGAACTGGTGCTCACCGCCCCACTCTTCTGAGATAACTTCTAGTTGAGATAGCTCAGTTTTAACGCGGTCTGGATCAGCTGTTTCTTTATCCATTTTGTTCACTGCAACGATAAGAGGTACACCCGCAGCACGGGCGTGCTGTACAGCTTCTTTCGTTTGCGGCATTACGCCGTCATCTGCAGCAACAACAAGAATAACGATATCCGTCGCCGTAGCACCACGAGCACGCATTGCAGTAAACGCGGCGTGTCCAGGGGTATCTAGGAAGGTGATTTCACCGTTATCTGTTTGTACTTTGTAAGCACCAATATGCTGGGTAATACCACCCGCTTCACCGTCTGCAACTTTCGCACGGCGAATGTAGTCAAGCAGTGATGTTTTACCGTGGTCAACGTGACCCATGATGGTAACAACAGGAGCACGTGTCGATTTCTCGCCATCTGTGCTGTCTGCTAGCAACTCATCTTCAAGCGCATTGTCATTTACAAGCTCGTACTTATGACCCATCTCTTCGATAACTAGTACCGCAGTGTCCTGGTCTAGCACTTGGTTGATAGTAGCCATCTCGCCCATCTTCATCATCGTTTTGATAACTTCGTTAGACTTAATAGCAAGTTTACTTGCCAGCTCACCAACTGTGATAGTTGCACCAAGCTTAACAACGCGCTCTACTGGCGCTGCTGGCTTGTTAAAGCCTTGCTTAAGGTGCTCACCCGCGTTTTTCTTAGACTTGCGACGACGACGTGAAGAACGCTCAACTTGCATGTCTTCTTCGTCTTCTGCTTCTTGAGCGTAGCGGTTAGAGTGCAAGTGAACTTCTTCAGCTTCTGCTTTCTTACGACGCTCTTCTTCTTCTTTCCAGCGACGCTCGTTTTCTTCAGCAAGTTTACGCGCTTCGTCAGCCGCCTTCTTCGCGTCTTCTTCAAGTTTCTTCTGCGCTTCTTCTTCCTGTGCTTTGCGAAGACGCTCTTCTTCCTGACGCGCTGCTTCTGCTTCTGCTTTTTCAGCTTCAGTTAGTTCAGGCTCGTCTGCTTTACGGGCTTCAGCTTCTTTCTTAGCTTGTTCCGCACGACGTGCACGCTCTTCATCAGCAGCTTTCTTAGCTTCTTCTGCTTTACGCGCTTTTTCTTCAGCGGCTTTCTTCGCTTCAGCAGCTGCTTTCTCTTCTGCTTCGCGCTTCAGACGTGCTTCTTCTTCAAGACGCTTCGCTTCTTCTTCCGCTTGACGCTGCTGTTCTTCAATGTCGCTGCGCTTAACGTATGTGCGCTTCTTGCGTACTTCCACTTTCACTTCTTTAGACTTACCAACACTTAATGTGCTAGTTGTCTTACGCTTAAGTGTCATGCGCGTTGGTTCAGCTGCGCTACCGTGTTGCTTACTTAAATGATCCAATAGTTTCTGTTTCTCGTCTTCGTTTACCTGATCGCCGGCACTCTTAGAGATACCCGCGTCTTTAAACTGGCCAACCAATCGGTCAACGGTCGTACCAATGTCGCTGGCGAGCTTTTCAATAGATACATCTGCCATTACGTAATTTTCCCCCTGTTGACCTTACTCTTCTTCACTGAACCATACGATATTACGAGCCGCCATGATTAACTCACCAGCTTTCTCTTCGTCTAGTTCATCGATATCACTGATATCATCGGTACCTTGTTCTGCTAATTCTTCTAGGTCAGTAACACCGCGGCTGGCCAACACATAAGCCACGTGTTTACTCATACCTTCAAGATTTAATAAGGCTTCTGTAGGCTCTGCACCTTCAAGCGATTCTTCATTCGCTAGTGCACGCGTGGTTAAGAAAGCACGCGCTCTGTTGCGCAGCTCTTCAACCATTTCTTCATCTAACCCTTCAACCGCTAGAAGCTCGCTAGCTGGCACGTATGCCACTTCTTCTAGTGTTGTAAAGCCTTCATCTACCAAGACAGACGCAAACTCTTCGTCAATGTCCAAACCAGCAGTAAATAGATCAAGTACCTTCGCGTTTTCTTCTTCGTGCTTCTTGTTGAGATCTTCAACCGTCATCACGTTAAGTTCCCAGCCTGTAAGCTGGCTAGCTAGGCGAACGTTTTGGCCACTACGGCCAATTGCCTGAGCTAAGTTGTCCGCTTCAACCGCTACGTCCATGCTGTTGCTGTCTTCGTCAACAACAATTGACGCAACTTCAGCGGGAGCCATTGCATTGATAACGAATTGCGCTGGGTTCTCGTCCCAAAGCACGATATCAACACGTTCACCGCCAAGTTCGCCCGATACAGCTTGTACGCGCGAACCACGCATACCCACACACGCGCCTACTGGGTCTAAGCGCTTGTCGTTAGTTTTAACGGCAATCTTTGCACGTGAACCTGGATCGCGAGCCGCAGATTTGATTTCTAGCGTCTCTTCTGCAATTTCAGGCACTTCCAAGCGGAATAGTTCAACCAGCATGTCTGGGTGAGTACGGCTAATAAATAGCTGTGCACCGCGTGCTTCCGGACGGATAACGTAAAGAAGACCACGTACACGGTCACCTGGACGGAAAGTTTCACGAGGAAGCATATCATCGCGGTAGATAACGCCTTCTGCGTTATTACCCAAATCAATAATGATATTGTCGCGGTTTACTTTCTTAACCGTACCCGTAACCAGTTCACCCACTTTGTCTTCGTACTCAGCAATCATTTGCTGACGCTCAGCTTCGCGTACTTTTTGTACGATGACTTGCTTAGCGGTTTGCGTAGTTATGCGGTCGAATTTGATAGATTCAATCTGTTCTTCCACATAATCGCCAAGTTGTATCTCTGGTTCGTCGATTTGCGCCGCAGAAAACGTAATTTCAGCAAATGGATTTTCTTGCTCTTGATCATCTGGGATAACCAACCAGCGACGGAATGTGTCAAAGTCACCAGACGTTCTGTCGATACTTACACGAACTTCGATTTCGCCTTCGTTTTTCTTTTTGGTTGCACTAGCGATTGCATACTCTAGCGCTTCAAAAATCTTCTCTCTAGGCACTTGTTTTTCATTTGAAACGGCTTCCGCCACTAACAAAATTTCTTTATTCATTTTCGCCTCTCTTATGCTTTCGTCGATGAAAGCAGAGCTGTTCCGTTAATCGAACGTGGGAACAACGTTACCTTTTTCGATATTCGCCACAGCTAACTGGAACTGCTGGCCATCCACTTCAATACTTACAATGCCGTTTTCACACGTAAGTACTTTGCCTTTAAAATTACGTCGGTCGTCCATTGGCATAGACAATCGAACCTGAACCACTTCACCTACAGCTTCGATATAATGCTTTTCTTTGAAAAGCGGTCGGTCCATACCTGGTGATGACACTTCAAGGTTATATTCAGTGCTAATTGGATCTTCAACGTCCAAAATTGCGCTAACCTGATGACTTACATCTGCACAATCATCTACGGTAATACCGTTCTCATGATCAATAAAAACGCGAAGAATTGAATGCTTCCCCGCTCGTACAAACTCGATACCAACCAGTTCAAAGCCCAGTGCTTCTACGCCTGGCTCTAGCATTTCGGTTAGTTTCTCTTCAAGTTTTGCCAATGCAAACCTCCAAAAACGAAAAAAGGGCCTAAAGCCCACCTGTCATCACCCGGCTCAGCGAGGCTGACTCCAGGTTTTAATACAACAAAAAGCCCCGGACTAGCGGGGCTTTTATTAAAATTCTGAACCCATACCTGCCAATGTAGGCAGTTGCAAACTTATGGGTAAAACCACCGATAGGTGATAGCTTGCTAATGATAAGTGCGTTACTTTCCTTTAATGAGGGAGCCCGCTCTCATCACTTAATGCGCACATTATACGTATAGGCGGCGCATTAAGCAACAGCGAAAAGACTTAGCGGTTAGTCCTCATCTTTAAACTTGGCTTTTATGTCGAGTATTTTAGGCATAATTTCTATCATTAATTCGACCAGTTTTGGTTCGAAATGCTTCCCTTTCTGGCTCTCCATAAATTCGACAGTTTTTTCGATACTCCATGCGTCTTTATAAGGCCGTTTACTGGTAAGTGCATCAAACACATCAGCAATAGCACAAATGCGTCCCTCAATAGGAATATCCTCTCCGGCAAGTCCGTTAGGGTAACCCGTTCCATCCCATTTCTCATGGTGGGTTAATGAAACAGACTTTGCCACTTTGAGCAGTAAAGAATCGCCGCAATCACCGATGATCTCTGCGCCAATTTCTGGATGTTGCTTCATGGTGGCAAATTCTTCATCGGTAAGCTTACCAGGCTTAAGCATGATGCTATCAGCAATACCAATTTTACCAATGTCGTGCATAGGTGCGGCATGTAGCAAGGTTTCTGCTTGTTTTTCTGTCATGCCATAAGCTAACGCCAACTCTTTAGCATAATGACTCATGCGCATAACATGCATGCCTGTTTCATTATCCTTGTACTCTGCAGCTCTTCCTAACCGTTGAACGACCTGTAATCGGCTATCTAAAAGCTCATCAGCCTGTACTAAACTCAAATGGGTTTTCACCCGTGCTTTGACGATTGCCGGTGATATGGGTTTAGTAATGTAATCCACGGCACCAGCTTCGAAGCCCTCAGTTTCTTCATGCTCATCGTTTAACGCCGTGACAAAGATAACGGGGATATGCTTGGTACTCGACTGCTGCTTAAGTTGACGACAGACTTCAAACCCCGTAAGCCCAGGCATCATGACATCGAGTAATATTAAACTTGGCTGTCTAGCCTCAGTAAGCTTTAACGCTTCTTCACCATTTCTTGCAAAAACAAGCTGGTAGTCCGATGCTAAAAGTTGCTTCAAAACCCGTAAATTTACAGGCTCATCATCAACAACTAATAAAGTAGGTTTTTCAATTTCAATCTCTAACATGCCGTGTCTCTGAGCTACTTTAACTCTTGTATTAATGAAGAAATGTGCTCGTGCGCCAATTCAAACTCAAAGTCATCTATATCTAAGAGAATTTGACCGATTTGCTCACTATGATTGGAGCACCCTATTTCTTTTAAAAATGACAGTTCCTCTTCATCCACCATATTTTGCTCTACACTATTGAGCATAGCTTTCAGGTGACTGAGGAGCAAAGCATTGTCTATACTTTCATTGATTGCATTTTCTGCATATAAGGGCGATTCACTTAGCATCAGTTCTATCTTCTCTAGAGCGTCGCGGAGCTGATTGACTTGTTCAATATCAATAATTGATTTCAGCGCCTGCGCCTCTATCTCTTTAGTGATACGGAAGAAGGTAGTTAAACATAGGTTACCCGACGTTCCTTTTAAGCCATGAGAAAGCGATGCTACCGCTTTATAGTCTTCTCTAATAGCTGCGTTCATCAACTCGTCGACCTTTTCTCTACTTGTTGAAGTGAATTTGTCCACTTCTTGCAATATCGTCTCAACGCTTCCCCACAGACCAACCGCTTTCTTCAAATCTAAGGTAGCTTTATCGGCTTTAAACGCTGATTTTGAGTCATTTTCTATCGGCGTGTCTGCGGCAACAACAGTATCGAGTTTCAGCACCCGCGCAACTTCTTCCATAAGTAAACCAAAATCCACAGGCTTGTTAGCAAACCCTTCCATGCCGGCTTGTTGCGCCGCATGCTTATCCTGCACTAAAACACTTGCAGTCAACGCAATAATAGGTGTTGGGGGTAGCTGGTGTTCTCGCTCAAATTTACGTCGTTGCTTTGCGGCCTCTAATCCGTCTAAGTTGGGCATTTGCAAGTCCATTAGAACGACATCAAATGAAGCCAACTCCATTTTTTCTAACGCTTGGACACCATCAGTAGCAGTATCTACCTGATGCCCTGCTCGCGTGAGGAGCAATGACAAAAGCTCTACATTTTGTTGTACATCATCAACCACTAATACATTTAACGTTGATTGAAGTTGGGTTGAAGTCGATTCTAAAGTGTCAGGTGTATAGTCACTGACTTCAACCGCTTCTAGCGGCAACCTAAAGGTAAAGGTGCTTCCTTTGCCTTTTTCACTGGTAACACAGATGTTTCCGCCCATAAGTTCAACAAGCTGTTTAGAAATTGTGGTTCCCAGGCCAGTTCCGCCATATTTTCTGCTCATCGACGCGTCCGCTTGCGAGAACGGGTCGAAAACGCGATCCACTTGTTCTTGCGTCATACCAATGCCGGTATCTGACACGCTAAAATAGACAAACTTATCGTCACCTCTTACGTTAATCGACACTTCACCTTCATGAGTGAATTTAACGGCATTACCGATAAGGTTATTGAGCACTTGACGCATGCGCTCTGGCACACCTCTGTAACCAGTTGCCACCGAAGAATCCACATTTAGGACTAGCCCCACCTTTTTACGCTTAGCTTCTAACCAAAATGTAGAAACAACCAAATCTAATTCTTCTCGAATAAGAAAGTCGCGGTAATCTAAGTCAAGCTTCCCCTTATCTAACTTTGCGCTATCCAGTATGTCGTTAAGAAGGTGCAGTAGTGAACGGGCTGAACGGTTTATCGTGGTGAGATGGGATTTCTGTTCTTCACGCAATGACTCCCCTAACATCAAGTCGCTAAAACCAATGATCGCGTTCATAGGTGTACGAATTTCGTGACTCATATTGGCAAGAAATGCAGTACGTGCTGCAGCTGCGTGTTCAGCTTTGTCTTTCGCAGCTTTTAACTCATCCTCCATAACCCGCCTTTGGGTTATGTCTGATATAAAACCATCGACATATAGGATATTGCCATCATTGTCTTTTACATGAGTGCCATGCTCTGTTACCCACTTTACTTCACCTGATTTAGCTATAATGCGATATTCATAAGAAAAGGCATTGTGTTCAGTACTAACATTAGAAAGCCGCTCAATATCATCTGGATGGTAAAGGTCGGTAAACGAACGTTTTGGATCGGGTAATACGAAATCGCTGGGTGAATAACCAGTAATGTCAAACACAGCGTCACTTACAAAAACCATAGGCCAGCCTGGCATATTTAAGCATCGATAGGCCATACCCGGGATATTCGAAATTAAACTTCTAAACTTAGCCTCACTTTCACGCAACGCATCTTCGATTTCTTTGCGTTTTCTAAGGTCGGAAGCAAAGGAAACAAATACTGGCTTACCGTCTATTTTTGTATAGCCTACGCCCAAGCGCACTGGTATTCGCTCACCACCTTTCCTCAGAACTTCTACTTCTCTCCCGGTACCAATTATTTGTTCAGTTGGTACAACGCGCTGGCTAAAAAAGTCGTCGCCATACAAATATCGTCTTTCATGGGGGATAATTTCAGCAGCGTGCATACCCACTATTTCTTGCTGCGTGTAACCATAAATCTGCTCTACAGCGGGGTTAGCGGTTTTAATGATGCCCTTATCATCCACGGTGAGAATAGCGTCGACGGCAGTATCAGTAATCGCGCTTTGAATTCGTTCACTTTCTATCGCGCGCAACATCACATCGCGGTATTTAAATAAAAGGCTAATTCCCAACACCATGGTAATTAGCACTAGTGTTACGATAGCAATAGAAATAGCTAGATAGACGGCGATATTTGACGACTGGCCGGACGTTTCCATACCCGGTGGTAAAACAAATCTTGCCGCAGCCATGCCAGTATAGTGCATACCCGCAATGGCCAGCCCCATAACAATACTCGCAAGTAATGCATGCTTACCCAGCATTTTTCTGCTTTTAGCCGCGGCAGTAATACCAAACTTTATCCATAGCGATAGCATTGCCAAACAAACAGCAACGACGATGGAAAGAGCGAATACACTAAGGTCATAGCGAAGAAGCGGCGCCATTTCCATTGCGGCCATACCACTATAATGCATGGTGCCTATCCCAGCTCCCATCAACACGCCACCTAAGACTACCTCGGTAACGCTAATACGGGTTTTAATCAAAAGGTTCAGAGCTACCCAAGCAGCAGCCACACCAGGAATAGCAGAAAGTGCAGTTATCAAGGGGTCGTAATTGACAGGTAAACACAAATCAAAGGCGGTCATGCCTAGAAAATGCATTGACCAAATACCGCCCCCTAGCGCTATGCTACCGGTAATTAATAAAGTATTTCGTCTTAATTTGTCTTGAGTGACAGCTGCTTGCCCTGCAACGTTAAACGCCATAAATGAAGCGAAAACAGCGACTAATAAAGACAGAGCAACAAGGGGGAAATGATAAGCGCCTTCAATTAATGTGGCGTGTCCTTCGTACGTGAAAAAGCGAGCAATCATGGCGCGGCCAAACTACCTGTAAGTTTAATTGTTCAATGGTGGCATGAGTTTAACTTAGCATACTAGACTAGCATGTGCGGCAATTATTTCTTAAAAACGACCTTAATGTCCGCTAGTTAAATCGAGAAGATATTTACGGATTGCGCAATCAGAAAAGAAAAAACCCAGCAAAAGCTGGGTTTTTAAAGTGGTTGCGGGAGCAGGATTTGAACCTACGACCTTCGGGTTATGAGCCCGACGAGCTACCAGACTGCTCCATCCCGCGACTGTACGGTAAATATTGCTTAAGCAATATTATTTAGTTCTGATTTTACAAATTTGGTTGCGGGAGCAGGATTTGAACCTACGACCTTCGGGTTATGAGCCCGACGAGCTACCAGACTGCTCCATCCCGCGACTGTACGGTAAAGCCTGCATTTGCAGCGCTTTGAAATTCTGGTTATTTTCTGTGGTTGCGGGAGCAGGATTTGAACCTACGACCTTCGGGTTATGAGCCCGACGAGCTACCAGACTGCTCCATCCCGCGCCAGAAAATTAACGTTGTAACCGCTGCGTTTCATGCCTCGCTTCAACGTGGGGCGTATTATACATAGAGACTTATTCAACACAAGAGCCAAGCCGAGAAATATTTCATTTTTCTGACTGTTAGCGGTTTAATTGACCAACATGTGCAAAGTTAATACAAATCGCCGCCGAAACAAGCCCATTTTAACCAGATGACTCCCCTAACTATCTAAATTTTTCCATTTTTTCTGCAAGTGAAAAATCGAGTTCCGTTAGTCCATCAGCATCATGAGTAGTCAATGTCACTTCCACTTTGTTATATACGTTGAACCATTCGGGGTGATGTTTTAGTTTTTCCGCCCAAATCGCGATTTGCGACATCCACCCAAATGCACGTATAAAACTTTTAAACTTGAACGTCTTCTTAATTGTATCTCCACTTTGTTCCCAAGGTGTGTCATCTGATACCAGTTCGTTCAACACATCTAACTTTGCAGTGATTTCTTTCTCTGACAGCTTAGTCGCCATTCTTCTCTCCTTCGCTTCACGTTGTTCATAGGTAACCCTATGCCGTAGGTGCGTCATAATGTAATCAATCGGTTTATAAATGGAAAATATCGTAGACGAAAAAGGGAGGGCGTAGTGGAGACAATGGTTTACAAAAGAACCTGCCTTTAACCATTAACAATAAAGGCAGGTTTTCACTGTGTTATTTTATTAATTAAAACTCAATTGCTAAGCGAGCATAAATTTGGCGCCCTCTTGGATCATGAACCTTAGAGTCAAAACCGCTGTTGGTAAATAATTGAGGCGGCTCTTCATCGAACAAGTTAATGGCACCTAAAGTTAATACATAGCTTTGCTCGGTATCGTACAACCCGCCCAAATCAATATTGTATTGGGCATCAACCGTTAGGTGGCTATCAACTTCATAAAAGCCATTTGAGCAACCACCTACGTTAGCCGTCCCGTCTGCACAGTTTTGATCGTCATCATAAGACGAAATATAACGTAGAAAGATATTGGCAGCATGAATATCGCTCTGCCATGCTAAACCTAAGTTAGCACGCAACTCAGGTGAAGACACACCTATGTTATTGAAATTACGACGTCCAGCGCCATCAATGTTACCAGCCTGAGGGTCCATCAAATCGTATTTAGTAATGTAAGTTGCATTTAACGTTGGCGTAAAGTTACCAAAATCCGTTTCAATTTTATAACTTGTAACGAAATCGAGACCTGACGTTTCTAGCGAACTTGCATTAACGTAGGTGTTATTTACTTGAAGTACAGGCCCTGTTAGCGGGTCACCCGCGCGAATTACTCTCTCTGTATTGGTCGGATCTTCATTTAGCACAGCTTGCGCATTTTCCTGAATGATCAGGTCTTCAAACTCAAAGTTCCAATAATCAACCTCAACAGAAAGGTCTCTGAAAGGCTCATAAGAGAAACCAATATTGTAAGCAGTCGACTCTTCTGGTTTTAAATCTTCATTACCTGATGTTCTAACTGCCACGAAAGCAGTTGCACCTTGCACAGGGTCGATAAGCTGCTGCAAAGATGTAGCGCCCCCCTGCGCTAGGAATACCGTTGGCGCTCTGAACGACGTGGATATTGAACCCCGTAATGAAAACTCATCAGTGGCGCGCCATGATATAGCCAGTTTAGGGTCGACTGTGCTGCCAATAGAGCCGCCGTAATCTTCATAACGCACTGCTAATTGCACATCTAATTCATCATTGATAGGCAACGCAAGCTCACCAAAGGCTGCCCATACGTCTTGACTACCGTCAATATCGGGGTTGCCGATTACAAAGGTAAAGCTGTCTTGATTAGCCAAGTCATCGTAGTCTTGGCTAAGCTGATTTTCACGGTATTGGACGCCTAGGGCTAATGCTGCAAAGCCGCCGCCCATTTCGAACACATCAAACGAGGTAAACGCTTCGAATACTTCAAGATCTGCTTTCGAATCAATAACCTCTGTTCCGGTAAATGAACTCACTACATAGTCAGAATTCGGAGCACTCGTATATGAACTCGCAAACGGATTGAAGAATTCACAGTCACCCACTCCCGGCGAGCCAGCAATTGGGTCACAATTTGACCCACCTAGTCCGTATAGTGCAAGTTGAAACTCAGTATTGAGCACATCGGGTACTCTAAATACAAAATCGTTCACTGCACGGGTGTAGCTGACCTCCCAGAAACCAGTATCTGTTACGCCCTGCAAGCTAGTACTAAAGCGCAAAGTATCCGATTCAGTGTTGGCTGAATCACCAGGAAAACCATTGCCTTCAGCTCGCCCAAAAAACGCCACTGGCTGACCAAATGGGTTTTGCGGATGATAGTCTGGAACGATAGGCGACGTTAATATAGGGAAGCTCGGTGCCCCACCCCGTTCAGCACGGTTTCTAGCGGTACTGAATTCAGCTGTCCACGTAATGTCGTTATCAAATACATAGTCAGCGCGAACGTAGGCGTTAGTTCTGCTTTCATCCGCTACATAAGAATAAAACTTACCAAAGTCAAAACCACAAAAACCAACCTCTAACCCTGGGATGGTGCCACTAGGCGCAAGCAGGTTTGGTGCGCCGCCAAATTCTTCACATCCGTAAGGGTCAATAATAGGTAGAGGGCCTGCACCAGGAATATTTAAAAAGAAAGAGCCAGGATTACCCAATGCACTTGTATCATCTTGTGGTCGGCTCAAGCGTCGGTCGCTTAAAAACAGTGGTGAACGATTTGTGTAACTGATTGCCGCTAATACGCTCCCGTTATCGCCCGTTGCCCCCCACAAACCTTGCAAAATATATTCTTTATTGTCGCCGTGCGCACCGTCTTGGTAGTCAGCAGTCACCATGGCACCGTCATAGTTACGCTTAGTAATAAAGTTAACCACGCCTGCAACAGCATCTGAACCGTACAAAGCAGATGCGCCATCTTTAACTACTTCCATTCTGTCAATGGCAATCATAGGTACAAGCGAGCTTGTGTCTACAAAGTTGAGCCCTTCGTTTGTAGGCTGAGCGGTAACAACTTGGCGCTTGTTATTAAGCAGTACCAAAGTAGATGCTACACCTAAACCGCGAAGGTTGATGTTAGAGGTGCCTGCGGTGGCATTTTGGGTGAAAGCGTCTGGGTTGTTCTCTGCACCAGTGTTGATGGTCAACGTCTGAGTGATATCGGCGATATTTTTGGCACCAATGGCGTCTATTGCAACACTGCCAACAACAGCGAGCGGTGATGGAGATTCAAAGTTTTCGCTTCTGCGAACAAAGCTTCCGGTAACAAGGATTAGTTCTACGTCTTTCTTAGCTTCTTGCTCGGATTCGACGTCAGATTCTTGGGCTGATGCGATATAGGGAGAGCAAAATAACGCAGTGCCGACCATTGCGGATACTGCTGTCTTACGCGTTTTAAATTTCATAGTGTGATTCCAAATCTGGGCTTATCACTACCGGCACTACTACCCACACTTTCCGCTAGCAACAGGCTGTTCGATTTCGTGTTTGTTATTGTTAGAGGCCTACAGAATGTTGACCTACATCACTGATACTATGCCCGAATTTTAGCTTTGTAAATTTATTGTGAATAATATGTTTACATTAATTTTACACATGGTCAGACCAGATATACTTAAGGCTAACAAGCAAAAATCACGTGACAGCGGGGATGAAAATATAGTGAGAAGAACTTGCTCTAACTGCGTAATTTATTCACTACAGGGTTTTAAAGGGAAAACCAGAAAACTAATAAATAGTGCAAATTCAGAGGCTTACCATAGTTATGAAAGCGGAACAATTTTTGAACCTTTTTGTGGCATCAATCGAAAAAGGTAATGGAGTCTATGGAGTTCCCTAAGATAGATGAAGTATACAAGCTTCTAAGTGAAAAGCTTGAAGGCTGGATGGAGGGCGCAATCACCTTACTACCAAACATTGTTGTTGCATTTGTCATTGCGATTGTTTTTGGTCTTATCGCCAAAATGGTAGGAAATGTTGCAGGCAAGTTGATGCGACGGACCTTTGAGTCTCGTCAGATAGCCGGTCTTCTTACGTCTATTATTAAAGCCCTAGTTCTTGTCGCCGGTATATTTATCGCCCTAGATTTTGTCGGCCTAAAAGGCACGGTAACATCTCTTCTTGCTGGTGCGGGTATCGTTGGCCTAGCCATTGGTTTTGCGTTTCAAGATATGACGGAAAACTTCATTGCCGGTGTAGCAATGGGCATCAGAAAGCCTTTCGATATTGGTGATGTGATTGAGGCTGAAGGGGTCTTTGGAAACGTCAAAGAAATAAACCTACGCAATACGCTTGTTGAAACCTTTTATGGCCAACTTGAAGTTATCCCAAACAAGATCCTATTTCGCAATATTTTGACCAACTACTCCTATCTAGGCTACCGGAGGATAGAGGTTCCGGTTGGCATTTCATACGCTGACGATATTGAAAAAGCCGCGCAAGTTATCACCGATGCGATGAATGATAAAGACTATGTAATTAAAAAGGACGAGACCGCCGTTTATGCAGAATCATTCGGTGACTCGAGTATCAATTTACTATTGTGGTTTTGGATCCGCTATCCCGGAGAACCTGGGTTCATGGTTGTGCGTCACGATGCCATTAACACAGTCAAGACCGTGCTAGAAGACAACGACATTCTAATCCCGTTCCCTATCAGAACATTAGATTTTAATGCAAAAGGTGGCGATAAGCTCAATGCTATGCTTAAGCAGCGCGATGAGAGGAGTTCATCTGATAATAATTCATCGTCACAAACAAACGGTGACGAAAAAGCGGCTGATAATTCAAGTCAAGCCGATGATGAGTAAACCCTAAGGAGAAACAAAATGGAAATGTTAAATTCAACAACACGTAAACATACGTTTTTAGCACTTATTTTTGCAGCGAGTATTGGAAGCTTGGGCGGTTGCGCGACTATCGAAGGCGCTGGTGAAGATATTCAAAGTGCAGGCGAAGCAGTTGAAGAAGGTGCACAAGAAGCGTCAAATTAAGACGATAGTTGTGCTAGTTGATAAGGTCAGATAAGGGGTTGCCTTTTCTGACCTTTTTTCCATCTGACCTTTATTCGTAATAAACAAACTTTGGTTTGTTAACTGAACGCCGTATACGAGCGCAGACTGCGTAAAATCAAGCTTATGTAAACCTACGCCATAGTTCAGTTACTATTGTGGTTTAATGACCGCCAACATTAAAAAGCTTCCTACTAGTGCTGGGTTCCCGCTCGACTTCAAAATGCAGCTAGCCTCTACCTTAAAAAGCTTACCTTGAGGCTTATCGCTTACATCAACAAGTTTAAATTGGTACTTTAACGCGTCATCGCATTTGACCGGCTCAAGGAATCGAAGTTTATCTATGCCATAGTTTATCATTGAGGCAATGTTGTCACTTGGAGCAAGTACCTCACCAAAAGCTTTGGGCATAAGACTGGCACTCAAAAAACCGTGTGCAATAGTTGTTTTAAATGGACTCTCTTTTTCACAGCGAGTTGTGTCTAGATGAATCCACTGATGATCGCCAGTGGCATCAGCAAATTGATTAATCATGTCTTGAGTTACAGTTAAAAAATCAGCTTGTTCAAGCACATCCCCAACCGATAAATCTAAAAGCGTCTTCATATCTAAGTCCAATCTCCGTTTATTAACGACGAAACTACTATTATTCAGTTGAATGTTTCAATTAACTTTTAATAATAGGTATTTATAAATATTCTTGTTACACTAACGTAAATTATTCGTAGATGCTATGTAGCAACAGTCTCTATAGTTGCTCGTTTTTCGCTGTGAAAACAACAGTGGTTCTTCATTTTTTGGCTTTTTTATTAGGGTAGTCGCCCGTAAAGGACTAGTTATGAATCTCAATAGAATTGATTTAAACCTGTTTGCCGTATTCGACGCTATTTATACGGCTGGTAGTTTAACCAAGGCTGCTGATGTCTTGTGTATCACCCAACCAGCGGTTAGTAACTCGTTAGCCAGATTAAGAGAAATGTTGAACGACCCACTTTTCGTGCGCACAGGTCACAGTATGACCCCTACACCCGTAGCACAGAACATTATTGTACCAGCCCGGCAGGCGCTTGCATTGTTACGCAAGAGCGTCCAGGAAAGCCACACGTTTGACCCACTCACTGCCGAGAAGTCTTTTAATTTTGCCAGTCGAGATTTGTTAGAGGCCAGTATCATGCCTCGCCTAGTGTCTCGTTTACAGAATTTAGCGCCTAATATTGCCCTAACGAATTATGAGATTCCTCGAAGCCAAGTAGTTTCAGCAATGGCGGCAGGTACGCTAGATTTCTTCGCCGATGCATCTACGTTTACTGATCCACATCTGTGTAAAGAGAAAATAGCGCAAGACCGATTTGTGGTACTTGCTCGCAAAAACCACCCTGCTCTTAAAAACGGTTTGGATTTAGATACATTTTTGCGTTTGGGGCATATTAACGTATCTCAGCGCAAATCTGGTGCGGGTCCTATTGATGTTGCTCTCGACAAGATGGGCAAACGAAGAAAAGAGGTTATGCGTGGGCAGCACTTCTTGACCGTGCCTAGTACTATCGTAAAAACTGATTTAATCGCCTGCTTACCGTTTCATTTGGCGAAGCACTATGATTTAGCTATTTACGAACTTCCTTTTGACCTGCCACCGGTAGAATACTACTTGTATTGGCACGTCAGTGCAGACCACGACTATGCACATATGTGGATGCGTGAGCAAATTATGGAAGTGGCAAGTAACTTCAAGCCTCAATAAAAGTATATATTTCTGACACGGAAAAAACGCCCTGCTACCATAAGAGTATGCGGGGCGTTTTGTTGTTAGATTAATTCATTTACCACTTCTATAGTAAGTCGCGCCTTTCTTCCTTCAAAACGCGCTACATGATTGCGGCAGGAAAAACCAGTCACAAGTACTTCATTAGGTTTTTCATTTGGCGCGGGGGCAAAAACAGGAGCTCGACTTAGCGCATAGAAAACTGGGCAAGCGCAGCCCTTAGCCGCAATAATATACCAAATTCATTGCGTATCTTAGGGCTAAGCCTATCGTTGTGATAGCCTACAGCTTTACTTCTTAGTAACTTGTCGCATAGTAAGAGCAACTATAGATATGATTAAAGCAGTACCTACCAACATCATCACAGGCTTTCTAGGTGTGGGAAAAACATCCGCTCTACTACACTTGTTAAAGCAAAAACCTTCAAACGAGCGTTGGGCCATTCTAATTAACGAGTTTGGCGAGATAGGTATTGATGGTGCGCTTGTGCAAGGTACGCAAACTGGAAAGTCTACTTCCATCACAGAAAATGCGCAGAAAGTATTTATTAAAGAGGTGCCCGGCGGCTGCATGTGCTGCGCTGCAGGCTTACCTATGCAAATAGCATTAAATCAATTGCTCGCCCAGTCTAAACCCGACCGTTTACTGATTGAACCTACTGGGTTAGGACACCCTGTAGAAGTTATGCAAACCTTAAGCGCTGAACACTATCAAGACGTGCTGGATATTCAACGTACTATCACGTTAGTTGATGCAAGAAAGCTAACAGATCCTCGCTATACCACGCATGCCACGTTTAATCAGCAAATTGATATTGCCGATGTCATTGTAGGAAATAAATGCGATTTGTACGGGCAAAATGAAGAAGAAAACTTAACGCACTATGCGGTTAATAGAGGCAAGCAGAACATACCAATCGTACTATGCGAACATGGAGAAATACCTTTTACTGTATTACAGGGAAAATCGGATGCGCTTGTAGAAATGAATGCACATGCCCACCATCACCACAATAGCGAGCCTACACCTTCAATTAACGAACGACCTTTTCCCGATTCAGGCTTTTTAAAAATCGAAAATGAAGGGGAAGGTTTTAAAGCTGTGGGATGGCGCTTTTCCCCCTCCATAGAATTCGATAGAGATGCCCTATTAGCCTGGATAAATAAGCAAGAAGTAGAACGCTTAAAAGCGGTAATGATCACAAGCACAGGCATATTTAGCTATAACCTTGCAGACGGCGACTTAGTTGAAAGTGAGCTAAGTGAGTGTGCTGAAAGTAAAATTGAAATTATTGCTGCTAACGTTAATACTGACTGGGATGATGAATTAGCCGCCTGTGTACAAGCCGGCTAATCCTGCGCTCAATAGGCGTAACATAATGGTATAAAATAAATCTTATCAAATTTGTCCATATTTAGGCTAACGACTACCCAGATGCTTTTGTCGTGGTAATTCGCGCTAGCTTAGGGCTAATAAATAAAACTTTCGCCCCCTTTTGATATAAAGATATATACAAAAGTATTAGCTAATGTATTTTTCTTAATTCAGCTTTATCGTTTAATCATCCCAACGAAAACAACTATTAAATTTACTTGAGGAATTAGCCATGTTGAAAATAGTTAAAGCTTCTCTTGTTATCGCTGGTACTTTCGGTGTGTCATCAGTAGCACACGCTGACGTTAGCGAGGCATTAGCAAATATATGCACCATTGTGCAGGCGGACGATAAAGGCGAATTAAGAAAGAAGATGCGCGCCGTTCAGTCTGACTATCGAATGAAACTAAAAGATTACTATTCGGGTGTTAGCTGCAGTGGTAACAGCCTTATCCGTACTGCGATGCTTAATAATGCTGTGGAAGCCGGAGAATTGTTGGTTAAAAAGATGCCGAAAAGCGACTTAAAAGCCCCCGAAGCAGACGGCAAAACCTTACAAGCTTGGGTTGCGGAGAACGGCTTGCAAGACAGCCCAATCGCAGCGGTGCTTCAAGAGCGACTGTAAGACAATTTCACGCCATGTGAACCAGTTCAACATGGTTGCAGAGAAATCTGCACTTTAAGAAGCGACCTCCGGGTCGCTTTTTTCTTTTTAATCTTAAAAAAAGGAGAGTTAATATTTACTCTCCCTTTGTTTATTTACGAGTAACTAATACTTAACTGGCCTTAGCCACCGCTAGTTTTTCTTCAGAAATTGCTTCGCTTATCGAAAGTACAGGCTCATTTTGATAAATTCGCTCAAGGAATGCCTTATATACATCAGCAAATTTTTCTTGCTGGGCAAGCTCACCAAATACTTCTTCTACCTTCAAGAAGCTTAACCTGTCCGTGTCGTTTTGCTGGGCAGCTTGATGAAGTGTATCAGACAATACATCGTTGATTTCTAGCGGCTTTCCGTCTTGAGACGTGTGTTTATCAGAATAATACGACCAACACGCAACGACGAAGGCACTAATACTTACATCGCGACCAGCTACTACGTTGTCGCGTACCGTAGGCAACAAGAATACTGGCAGTTTGGCTGAACTTTCTAAGCAAATACGTGCCAAGGTATCCTTGATAAACGGATTTGAAAAGCGAGAGATTAACGTGTCGCGATAATCAAATACATCAATGCCTTCAACCTGGTCTAGGGTTGGCATCACCTCTTTTTCCATAAAGATAGACAATAGCTGCTTTAACTGCGCAGCTTCTACACTCTCATGGATAGTATCAAGACCGGCAACTGAACCCACTAGTCCTAGTACTGAATGCCCGGCGTTTAGCATGCGTAGCTTCAACTTTTCATAAGGGGCTACATCGCTAACGAACTGTGCGCCCACTTCGTCAAACTGTGGCTTAGTGTTGCAAAAATCATCTTCAATTACCCACTGATCGAAAGGCTCACATACTACCGGCCAGCTATCTTCAATACCCTGCGCTTTTAACGAAACAATATCTTCGTTTGTCGTAGCAGGCGTAATTCTGTCCACCATAGAGTTAGGGAAGCTAACATTCTCGTTAACCCATTGGGCTAACGCTTGGTCGAATAGTTCGATGTAAGCTAGCAACATTTTTTTCAGCACATGACCGTTGTGCTGAATGTTGTCGCACGACATAACAGTAAATGGCTGAACATTGTTTTCTTTACGCTTTTTAATAGCAGCAACCAAATAACCAAACACTAGTTTTGGATTTTTGGGGTTTTCAATGTCATGTATAACGTCTGGGTTAGTGGTAATAAACTCCCCTGTAGACGCATCAAAGTTATAACCACCTTCTGTGATAGTTAAAGAAACAATGCGCACTTCAGGCTCAGACATTTTATCAATGACAGCTTGAGGGTTATCCGTTGCCATCATAAACCCTGTCATTGCACCTATAACTGACGCAACGCGTGAGCCGTCATTATGTTTTTCAACTAAGGTGTACAAGTTATCTTGCTCATCGAACACTTTTTTCATTGCGCGGTCGTTCTCGCGAAGACCCACGCCACAAATGCCCCAAGACAAATCGCCGGTTTTTGCCATCAGCCTGTCTACGTACATAGCTTCATGTGCACGATGAAAGCCGCCTACCCCAATGTGAACGATACCTGTTTGAACATTCTCCACATCGTAGGCTGGGCGCTGAATACCTGCCGGCAACGACGGTAAATTAGCTTTGTTTAATAAAATAGACGTTTGAGATTGCATAAAAACCTTATTAGCTTTGAAGCGCTTTTTGGCGACGCATCGCCCAATACGCAGTAACGAAATAGATAACGGTGCACGCGAACCCAATATTGAAAAATAGATCTCGGTTCGATTCGTACACGGCAAGCGTGTCACTAAGAGAAAAAGTTTTAATTGCTAGCGCGATGGACACAAGTAGGCTAGCTACAGAAGTAAGGCGCAATAGCTTGGTTACAGCGCTAATATCTTCAACGTGGTCGTTTTCTAACGCAGCTTCTTGTTGTTGATGCGCTTCAACGCGTGCATCGAAAGCCTCTACTTGCGCTTCCTGCTCTGGGTATGACTGTTTTGCGCCGTACTTGGCTGCAAGCGCAGTATATACCGCAATAGTAAAGAACCAGGTTGGTATAAACAGGTAATAGAATGAAATTACATCTAAAGCATTTAAACCAAAGCCGAACACAAGTCCTAAGCCCCAGCTTGCAACAGCTGGCGTGCTATGAGTAAGACTTTGATAATGTGCCCAGTAGCGTGTATACCCAATTCGAGGGAAAATCATATGCTCAGCGAATACTATTGCACCCACTGGAACAACAAGTAGCCCAGCATAAGTTAGCAGCGGTAGTAACTTGGTAAATACAAATGGGAAGCAAGCAATGGCCACCGTGACCATACCAACAACGGCAGTGGTTTTGGTACGTGACTTATCTTTGAAAATAGCTTGTGCAGCAAGCCCGGCACGATAAAGGTTAGCATTTGCGGTAGTCCAACCTGCAACGATAACAATAACAAGACCTGATAGACCTAGCGCGTGGAAAGCAACATCGCCAGGGTCGAGTTCAACAATAGATTTTTGAACGATAACCGCGGTTCCAGCGCCCATAATACCCGCTGAAATCCATGCGATATAATGACCGAACAACATACCTGCTGATGTGCAAAGGCCGTAGCGCTTACGCTTTGCAAATCGAAGTAGCGCCATATCAATAAGACCAAAATGCGTAATGGTATTCGCTGCCCAAGAGAAGCCAATAACTTCTAATAAACCAATCCCTGGCTCACCGCTTTGTGTTAACCCCGTCCACACCGACGTACTGCCAATGTGCATAAAGTCGTTCCACGATGTTAGAAACGTTTGCCCTATTACAGATTCTGCTAGTGCAGGCATAAGAATAAGTGGACCACAGATGAACATAGTGAACAGCCAAGGTGCACAAATACGGGAGAAGTCAGATACGGCGTTAAACCCGTACATGGCTACAAACACAACGATAACCCCTACTGCTAGCACTACAGCAACAAAGGCTAAGTTAGTCGGATACCAATTCAACTGCGCAGGAATATTTAATGCAAAGCGCACAGCCGTTGCCGATACTGTGATCATCGCAGCAGATATTACAGTGAATATGATCACATTCGCCCAGTTATAGAGCTTTGTCATCGAATCGCCCGCGATCTTCTGAAGATAGGAGTACAAGCTTAGACGGGTTTCAACAGCTATAGGTGTAGTGATAAGTGTCCAGCTTAAAACCGCCAGTAGGTTACCAATAAGTAAGCCTAACAAAATGTCGGTCATGGTGGCGCCTAGGGCGACAAACGTTGCACCGAAAACAAATTCTGTTGCGGCAACATGTTCACCGGCATACAAGCCCATGAAATGCTTCCATCCCTTTAATTTATGTTTAGCGACAGGAAGTTGCTCATCGCTTACCTGTGAAATATCAATATCGCTCGACGTTGACTTCATCTTCAAATCTCTTGTTGTAGGTGGCCGTCCCTTATTAAAAATCACTTTTGAGCATTCGCTCACTATATGGGACATATCTCATTTCGGTAGATATTTGCACATGGAAGTGGAATTGTAAATACCTATTAACAAAACAAAGTGCGATGTGAGTACAAATTTAACACAATATTATTTGCTATTTTTTCGCCAATATAGCGCTATTAAGACGCTAATCCTTTGAACTTACGGGATATTGGCTAAGCAGCAATTGTTAATAAATTGGATATTAAAGATACGCTTTCGATATGCTCTTTACTAAAGTGTTTTAAAAGGTAGAAAGCAAAGCACCAATTACTTTACACTTAGGCAATTGTACACGCCGTTTTATTATGTCATTACCAACTTGATGGTATGTTCTTTTCCTTTTGGTAGTGGAGTCTTCGTATAACTGGTGTTTTTAATATGAGGAAAAGTAACCTTTGCAAACAACCACCGTAAAGTTAGTGATCTTTGATTGTGACGGTGTACTCATTGATAGCGAAGTGCTGTCTATGGAAGCTTGGCAGGAAATTCTAGCGGACTATAACATTTCTTTATCGAAGCAGTTCTTTATCACTCACTTTCTTGGTAAAAGCGTAGAACACGTAGAGAAGATACTAAAAACGGACTTTTGCTTTGAGTTAACTGACGTGGTTAAAGAGGACTTTCACGCTCTGCTCTATGAAAAGTTTGAGCACTCATTGCGAAGGACACCAGGCATCAAGAACGTATTAACAAACCTTGATGCCCGCCACATTCCCTATTGTGTTGCCACAAGCAGTTCTCCCGAAAGAACGACTAAAGCGTTAAAAAGCACCGGCCTTTTCTCTTATTTTGAGGGACGTATTTTCACGCGCTCTATGGTAGAGAAAGGTAAACCAGCACCAGATTTGTTTTTACATGCTGCGGCAACGATGGGTATAAAACCTGAAAACTGCTTAGTTATTGAAGACTCTCAGCCCGGTTTAGCCGCAGCAGTAGCCGCCAAGATGTCCTGCCTTCATTTTACCGGTGGTGCACATTTACATAACGATATAAAAGCTGATATTCCAAATGACAGCAAATCTCTCAATTCATGGGACGAAATTCATTCTCTTCTCCCTGACATTTTCGACGCGAGAAAAATAAATGAGTAAGAAAGCACAAAACGAACTTAACAAACTAGACGAAGCCGCAAGAGCAGGATGGATGTATTACGTTGGGGGCAAAACACAAGATGAAATTGCAAAAACCCTTAACACGTCACGCCAGAGCGCTCAGCGCCTTGTGGCGTTATCTATGTCAGAAGGCTTGGTGAAGGTGCGTTTGGAACATCCCATAGCCAGATGCATGGAGTTGGCGCAAGGCATTAAAGAAAAGTTCGGGCTGTCATTTTGCGAAGTGGTACCCAACGTCGACGACGATCCTAATTCCACACAGGGACTCGGCCAAGCAGGCGCTGCCGCCATAGAGCGAGCCCTTAAATTTGATACGCCACAAACTATTGCTTTTGGCACAGGGCGCGTTCTTCGAGCATGTGCAGATGAACTATCTATTCTTCATTGTCCCCAGCATAAAATAGTGTCGTTAGTAGGTAATATTGCAGATAACGGCGAAGCAACACGATATGATGTTGCCGTTCACGTTGCAGATAGAGTAAAAGCGCAGCATTACCCCATGCCCACACCAGTTATAGCCTCAAGTAAGTCAGAACGCGAAGTGTGGCAGCAACAACAGCATATTTCACGCATTCACGCGCTTGCTGAGCAGGCGGATATTAGTTTCGTCGGTATCGGAAATTTAGGTAGCGTGTCACCGCTTTACAAAGACGGCTTTATCGGCGATGACGAATTAGGCGTATTGTCTGACTCTGGCGCATGTGGCGAAATAATAAGTTGGGTCTTTAATGAAGAAGGTGCACTCATAAAATGCGATATTAATGAAAGAGTGACGAGCTTTAAATTGAAAGCTACGCCAGAAAAGCCTGTTATTGGCGTGGCGGCGGGCGATAGTAAATTTAAAGCTATTAGGGGCGCACTTCGCTCTAAATTTTTAAATGGCCTTATCACAACGGAGCGAACAGCATCAGCATTACTCGAAATTTAACACTACCTCTCACCGAGTAAACAAACAAATTTGATGTACTATTAGTGCCAACCTACTAAGACTAACTGTACGCTAATTCGCTTTTCGACATAGTTAAAATGCAAAAAACGGCATCAAACGCTGTTTTTTTGCACTTTATTTTGTGCTTTAACAATTGATACTCAAAATCCCTCTATCTCGCCAACGCCTTTAATACTAAAGGCTATAGCGCTCCCCTACCCACTTACACCTTTAGTATAAGGTATTTGCCGACATACTTAGTTATTTCAGTGAGTATTTTTTAAACGCTTTGGTTGTCTTTTAATTAATCCCGAACAAACCAACCGATTAATAAAACAAACGAAGGAATTTAACCATGTTGAAAATCGTTAAAACCTCTCTAGTAATTGCAGCCTCTACTCTAGCTTTTTCTAACACAGCTCATGCTGACGATGTAAACGAGGCTTTGGCAAATATCTGTACTATTGTACAAGCTGACGATAAGAGCGAACTGCGTAAAAAAATGCGTCGCGTTCAGTCTGACTTCAAATTGAAACTACGCGATTATTACGCAGGTGTTTCTTGCGGTGGACAAAGCCTTATCCGAACAGCACTTACTAGTAACGCTGTGGAAGTAGGCACATTGCTTGTGAAAAAGATGCCTAGCAAAGACCTAACGCAGCCAGAGTCTGACGGTAAAACCTTACAAGCGTGGATTGCAGAACAAGGCTTACAAAGCTCGCCAATTTCGGCGGAGCTTAACGACAGAATTTAGATACCATTTTCACAACGCCATGTGAACCAATTCAACATGGTAGCAGCACATGCTGCGCTTAAGGCCCCACTGCTACGGGGCCTTTTTTATTGCTTTTTACTCCAAAGCTTATTCTTTGATGTTTATTGCGAATGCTTTGGTAGCAAAAACGTCGACCGAGATAAGTAGCGAAGGAGCAAGCGTATATTTGAAAGGTATACTTTGGTATACCCTGTTATTTTACAATATGTTTTTCAGCAACTTAGATTCAGGTTTAATACATCTCAACGAACAAACATAATCTTAATAACAACAAACGAAGGAATTTAACCATGTTGAAAATCGTTAAAACTTCTCTAGTAATTACGGCATCTACTTTAGCTTTTTCTAACGCAGCTCAGGCTAATGACATCAACGAAGCACTTGCGAACATCTGTACTATTGTTCAGGCAGATGACAAGGGTGAACTTCGTAAAAAAATGCGTAGCGTTCAGTCAGACTACAAACTTAAACTTCGCGACTACTACTCGGGTATTTCATGCAATGGTCAAAGCCTTATTCGCACAGCGATCACAAACAATGCAGTTGAAGTAGGTACTCTGCTTGTAAAGAAAATGCCGAGTAAAGACTTAGCTCAGCCAGAGTCAGACGGCAAAACGCTACAAGCTTGGATTGCAGAGCAAGGTCTACAAAGCTCACCTATTTCAGCTGAACTTGACGGCAGAATTTAATACAACAAATTAATCACACCATGTGATACAGCAGTTCAACATGGTAGCGGCAGGACGCCGCACTGGAGGCCCCTTTTAGGGGCCTCACCCCTTTCTAAGCCTCTATAAAAGCGATCACTTCTTTTTGTAACCATTCAGGCTTTGCCCCGTGTAACCAATGCGACGCGCTGGAACTAAACCACGTTGTAATGAGCGGTACATGGTGTTCATTTCTATCTCACACACTTATATCAAACGCATCATCCTGCTCTCCCCATAATAATAGCGTTGGGCAATGATCAACCTTTGAGTATTGAGAGAAAACCAATGTGCTCTCTTTCTCTAAGTTACTTTAAAAAACAAAAAGGCCGAGTGAAAGAACATAGCCAATGATTAATGGTTCGATCATTTTGCCGGCTACGTTATTTTCTCGGCCTTTAGTACGTTTTATATTAGCGCACTTTTTTCAACTTTATGTGGTTACTCTATGGCAAACATACTCTCTGGCATAGACATTAGGTTGTCAGCGCCTGACTGCATTGCAGAAACCAGTGAGCGAGTGCGTGTCAACAAGCGGTCAAAATAGAACCCTGTTGTTAGGATCTTGCTTTTGTAGAACTCAGTTTCTGTACTACCCGCATCAAGTTGCTCTTGCGCTTTCACCGCCATTTTAAGCCAGAAGTAAGCCACGGTTACGTAGCCCGAGTACATTAGGTAGTCAACAGATGCTGCACCAATCTCATCAGGGTTTGACGCCGCAGCTTTACCAATATCCATGGTAATTTGTTGCCACTCATCAAGGTGAGAGTTCAGAGCATTCGTCCAAGCGCTAAACTGCGCGTTGTCGCGAAGTGAGTTACAGTAGTCGCGTACTTCTTGTACAAATACATTAAGCAGCTCACCGTTAGACCCCATCACTTTACGTCCCAGCAGGTCTACTGCTTGAATACCAGTGGTCCCTTCGTACATGGTGCAAATGCGTGTATCCCGCGCCAGCTGCTCCATACCCCATTCTTTAATAAAGCCATGACCGCCGTAAACCTGCATGCCATAGCTAGTTGCTTCTTGAGCCGTTTCGGTCAAAAACGCTTTAACAATAGGCGTTAAGAAAGCAAGTTTAGCTTCTGCGACCTGCTTTTCTGCTGCATCATCGCCGTAGAGCGTGACATCAACCATTTGCATGCAGTACGCCGCTAACGCTCGGTTGCCTTCAGCAAACGCTTTTTGTGTTAGTAGCATACGGCGCACATCAGGGTGCACAATTATTGGGTCAGCAGGGCCATCAGGGTTTTTACGCCCCGTTAATGAGCGAAACTGAATGCGGTCTTTCGCGTAGCGCAATGCACCTTGGAAAGAAGCTTCAGATGCAGCAAGACCTTCTAGTCCAGTACCAATACGCGCGGTATTCATGAAGGTGAACATGCAGTTTAGGCCACGGTTAGGTGGGCCAATTAAGAAGCCCTTAGCACCATCAAAGTTGATAACACAGGTAGCACTAGCTTTAATACCCATCTTATGTTCAATACTGCCACAGGCTACCGCGTTTCGGTCTTGCTTTTCACCATCTTCAGATACGTTAAATTTTGGTACAACAAACAGCGAAATACCTTTTGTACCCTCTGGCGCATCAGGTAAGCGCGCCAACACAATGTGTACGATATTCTCAGACATATCGTGCTCACCGGCAGAGATAAAGATTTTCGTGCCTGTTAAGCTGTAGCTGCCATCTTCTTGAGGTTCGGCACGGCATTTAAGCATACCTAAGTCTGAGCCACAGTGTGCTTCAGTTAGGCACATTGTGCCTGTCCACTCACCGCTAACCAGTTTTTCAAGAAACATTTTTTGCTGAAGTTCTGTGCCGTGAGCTTTTAGCGTTTCCATACAGCCCTGACTTAGGCCTGGGTACATAGCCCACGAGTGGTTAGCACCAGAGAACCACTCAGCGATAATAGAAGACAACGAATAAGGTAGCGCTTGACCACCGAACTCTTCTGGGTGAGACATACTTGGCCAACCACCCTCAACGTAGGTCTGGTAAGCTTCTTTAAACCCTTTTGGCGTTGTTACTTCACCGTCAACCCACTTACACCCTTCTTCATCGCCTGATGCATTAATTGGTGCAAGGGTGTTTTCAGAAAACTTGGCTGCTTCAGCAAAAATTGCAGACACTAAGTCTTCAGACGCTTCATCGAAACCCAGCTTTTGATAGTGATTTTGATAATCTAGCAACTCATGCGTTACAAACATGGCGTCACGTTGTGGAGCTTTATAACCTTCCATACCCAATACCTATATAACTTCAAATAGACCAGCGGCGCCCATGCCGCCACCGATACACATGGTGCAAACAACATATTTCGCACCGCGTCGTTTACCTTCGATGAGTGCGTGACCCACCATGCGAGCACCGCTCATGCCGTACGGGTGACCAATAGAAATGGCACCACCGTTAACATTTAATAATTCGTCTGGAATGCCTAACTTATCGCGACAATACAGAACCTGTACTGCAAACGCTTCGTTAAGCTCCCATAGACCGATATCGTCCATGGTTAATCCATGCTGCTTTAATAGCTTAGGAATGGCGAATACTGGGCCAATTCCCATTTCATCTGGCTCACAGCCTGCCACGGCAATGCCTCTATAAATACCAAGAGGCTGGGCATTGCCTTTTGCTGCCGACTGTTCATCCATAATTACTGTTGCGCTTGCGCCATCAGAGAGCTGACTTGCGTTACCTGCAGTAATACAACCGCCTTCAATAACAGGGTTTAGCGATTTAAGCCCTTCTAACGTTGTTTCTGGGCGATTGCCTTCGTCTTTTGACAAGGTCACTTCTCGCTCAGAGGTTTCGCCTGTTTCTTTATTGAATACCGCTTGAACTGCAGTGATAGGAACAATTTCGTCGTCAAATTTACCTGCTTCTTGGGCTGCCGCGGTGCGCATTTGACTTTGATAACCGTACTCATCTTGTACATCTCTGCTGATGTTGTAGCGCTTACCCACTACTTCAGCGGTTTGCAACATAGGCATGTAAATGTCTTTGTGTTTGGCAACAAGTGCAGGGTCTACGGCGCGGAACATATTCATGTTCTTATTTTGCACAAGTGAAATTGAGTCTAGGCCACCTGCAACCATAATATTGGTGTCGCCAGTACGAATTGAGTTCGCAGCAGTAGCAATTGCATACATACCAGAGCTACATTGTCGGTCTAGCGTCATGCCAGCTACCGTCACGGGCAATCCACCAGCAAGACCAGCTAAGCGACCTATATTCATGCCGCCGCTGCCCTGAGTAAGTGCCGCGCCCATCACTACATCGTCTACGCTGGCAGGGTCGATACCTGCGCGTTCTACGGCATTTTGAATGGCATGACCACCTAATGAAGGGGCTGGTAAATTGTTTAGCGCACCTTTATAGGCGCGGCCTATTGGCGTACGTGCTGTACTTACAATAACTGCATCGCGCATTGTATTGTTCCTTTCAGTTGGGCTGAATGTTCAGCCTGAATTTCGCTAGCGCTTTTTATCTAAGACCAATTTCTCAGAATCAGTTCTTAGAATCGGCTCTTAGAGCAGGCGCTTTGCTTTACTTAAAATTTTCTTCGACGGCGTAAACACTCAATGTTTGCGCCGCCGACTTGTTACCTATGCCTACTTAGGTTGGTAACTTTTAAACGTGCCGCCTTCCTGCGCCAACTTAACAAGTAAGTCACTCGGCTCAAGCCACATTTTTCCGTACTCACCAAGTTGGTCGCGATAAGTCGTTAGCTTATCTAAAATAGTGCCAAGCCCTACTTCGTCTGCATACTGCATAGGACCACCGCGATATACTGGGAAGCCATAGCCGTAAACATAAATCACGTCAATATCACTAGATTTAGCCGCTATACCCTCTTCCAAGATGGCGGCACCTTCGTTTATTAATGAATACATAACACGAACTAGAATTTCTTCATCGCTAATATCTGAGCGCTGGACCACGCCTAAACGTTCAGCTTCGTGCTTAGCAATGTCCAATACCTCAGGGTCTGGGATGGGTACCCGACTGCCGGGCTCATAGTTGTAGGCACCACGACCCGTTTTTAGACCGTTGCGCCCCATTTCAACGAGGCGATCTGCTACAGCGCCATACGCAGGGTCGTGAGAAATGTGCTCTTGGCGAGACTGGCGCACATAATAACCAATATCTAAGCCTGCCATATCTCCCATGGTGAACGGGCCCATTGGCATGCCAAACTCGGTAAGCACGCGGTCGACTTGCTCAGGCGTTGCCCCTTCAAGTAATAATCGGTTCGCTTCCCGGCCGTATGGTTCAATCATACGATTGCCTACAAATCCGAAGCATACACCTACTAAAACAGCAACCTTCCTGATTTTCTTAGCCATCTTCATACAAGTTTTAATAACTTCAGCAGACGTCTTCTCAGCTTTAACCACTTCGAGTAGCTTCATTACATTGGCTGGCGAGAAGAAGTGAAGCCCAATGACATCTTCAGGGCGAGAGGTGGCTGTCGCGATTTCGTCAATATCGAGAGTAGATGTGTTAGAGGCGAGTATAGCCCCTGGCTTGCACACTTTATCAAGGGTTGAGAATACCGTTTTCTTTACTTCCATCTTTTCAAAAACGGCTTCGATTACCAGGTCAACATCAGCTAGATCGTCGTAAGACGTTGTACCAGAAAGAAGCGCCATTCGACTTTCTACTTGTTCTTGGGTCAACTTACCTTTTTTGGCTGAATTTTCGTAATTCTTACGGATAAGGGCCAGACCTTTCTCTAGTGCTTCTTCTTTAAGCTCTAGCATAGTGACTGGAATACCCGCGTTGGCAAAGTTCATAGCAATGCCACCGCCCATAGTGCCAGCACCGATAATGGCGACTTTTTCAATGCTGCGCTCTGGGGTGTTTTTATCAAAATCACTTACGTGACCAGCTGCACGCTCAGCGAAGAAGAAATGCTGTTGAGCTCGCGCCTGTGGCGTGTTCATACATTCCATGAACAACTTGCCTTCATTTTTAAGACCGTCTTCAAACGCTAGGGTGTATGCGCCGCGTACAGCTTCAATACATTTTAATGGCGCGAAGAAGCCGCGAGCCGCTTTTTTAGTTTGTGCGGTAACTGCATCGAACACCGCTTGCGTCTCATCTGACATAGTCAACGTAATGTCACTGGTACGCTTTATGGCTTTATCAGGTGTTAAGCCTTGTAAATACGCTTTGGTATCTTCAAGTAAATGCTCAGGCTTATCAGAAATCTTGTCGAATACACCGGGTAATTTAACGACAGAAGTTGGTTTACCTGTGACAATCATTTGCAGTGAGGTTTGCGCGTCAGCTAGGCGTGGCAAACGCTGTGTACCACCGGCACCGGGAAGAATGCCAAGGTTAACTTCTGGCAGACCGACCTTGTTGTCGGCAAAAGTAATACGGTGGTGACACGCCAGTGCCACCTCAAGACCACCACCAAACGCTGGCCCTGGAAGCACAGCGATTACCGGTTTAGATGCATTCTCTATTTTGTCTAACACTTCAGGCAACATGGGAGATAGATCGCCGCCAGAGAATTCACTGATATCAGCGCCACCCGAAAAAATAGGGAGAGAAGAAGTAATAACAATTGCACTGACACTGTCGTCATTAAGTGCGCTATCTATACCTTCGATTAGCCCTACTCTAATAGCACGGGATAGTGCATTTACCGGCGCGCTCTGCATTGTCAGTGTAGCAACGCTTTGTTGTACTGCATATTCTACGGCTTTATTTTCCATCTCAGTCATCACCATGTCCTGTTTATCACGTTAACTGGATGTTATTGCAGTGTTGTTAATCATCCAAGTTTATTGGTGTTATAGACATTTATCATAATTTTTAATAATGACCGCTACCCCTTTTATAAGCTCACCTTCCCGTGAAGCCCTTGACATAGCTTACTTAAGCTTTAATTGACAGCTTCACTTCCCAATGCTTTTGTTAACAGCGACAGATCGATAATTACATTTAATTTACAAGGGATGTTTATCTATGCAGGTTCGTAAAACGCCAGAAAGTGCTTTTGACAATATTAATGATTTTCCTTACCCCCCTAAGATTGCAGAAGTTACTGATACTATCAGTAGTGTGATTTCGATGGCGTACTATCAGTGCGGCCCTCAAGATGGACATACAATTCTGTTAATGCATGGCGAACCTACATGGGCCTATCTTTATCGTAAAATGATGCCACTGCTAGCTGACGCAGGGTTTAATGTGATAGCACCGGATTTAATTGGTTTTGGACGTTCTGACAAGCCCGTAAGAAAAGAAGACTATTCCTACGCACGCCATGTGATATGGACAAAAGACTGGTTTACACAGGTCACCAAAGGCCCGGTGACCTTATTTTGCCAAGATTGGGGGGGACTGTTAGGGCTGCGACTCGTTGCTGATATGCCAGAACGCTTTTCCGGCGTAATGGTGTCTAACAGCGGACTCCCGACCGGTGACCACTCACCGAGCGAGGCCTTTATCAAATGGCGCCGCTTTTCGCAAGACGTACCGGTTTTCCCAACCTCAAGTATTATACAAAATGCAACGACAACCGAATTAAACCCAGCGACACTTGCTGCCTACGATGCCCCTTTCCCTGATGAGAGTTATAAGGCTGGAGCGCGCATGTTCCCCCTACTTGTTCCTACAAGCTCAGACAATGCAGAGGCGCAGGCGAACAGAGATGCTTGGGAAAAACTTAAGCACTACGAGAAACCTTTTGTTACCGCTTTTGGTGATAGTGACCCCGTTACTAAAGGTGGCGATAAGATATTTCAAAAGCTGGTGCCGGGCTGTAAAGGCATGCCCCATACCACAGTGAAAAACGCCGGGCACTTTATTCAAGAAGATAAAGGCGAAGAGCTAGCTAATCTACTTATTCAGTTTATTAAACAAACACAGCTTAAATAGTTTCAACGACAAACTATAAACAGACTTAACTTCCATAAACATTAGACACTAGGAGTTTACCATGGACGCTCTACTCGACTTTACCGGGCAAGTTGTATTGATTACAGGTGCGGGCAGCGGTTTTGGCCGTTTATTATCTTTAGGACTTGCTAACAGAGGCGCGAAACTAGTACTTTCTGATATTAACCAAACCGCCCTTGAAGAAACACAGAACGATGTAAAAGCGCTCACAGATGTGGTGGTGCTAGCAGGCAACATAGCAAGTGAATCACTCAATAAAGCATTAGTTGAAAAAGCTATGGAAACCTTCGGTAGACTAGATATCGCCGTAAATAATGCTGGCATTGCACACAATCCAGCGCCTGTGCACCAGATGACTGAAGAGATTATAGATTCACAGTTTGCTGTAAACGTGAAGGGGGTGATGTTTGGAATGAAATTTCAAATTCCGGTAATGCTCGCACAAAAGCAGGGCCACGTTCTCAATGTTAGCTCACTAGCGGGGTTAGGCGGCGCGCCTAAAGGCGGTGCCTACGCTGCGGCAAAACACGCAGTGTCGGGAATAACCCGTACAGCAGCTGTGGAATATGGCCGTAAAAATGTTCGCGTTAATGCCATATGCCCCTTTTATAGCCCAACTAATATTTTAAACGTGGATGGTTACAATACCCCGGAGGCAAGGGAACAGCTTGGCATGGGCAGCCCAATGAAACGTTTGGGCGAGCCGCAAGAAATCGTAAACACAATGATGCTAATGTTGTCACCAGGCAATAGCTATATGAATGGGCAAACAATAGCCGTAGACGGCGGTGTAACCGCATGGTGATAACAAAATAGCTAATCAATGTCTTAGCCCTGAGTATAAGAAACTATACCTTGGTATAACACAGTGCCTTTAGGTTTTTCTCTACTTCAGATGTAATGAAGGGGAACAAACAAAGTCGATTAAGGAGGCGAGTGCAACCGCCTCCAAGATCTTTTCTTAGTGTGAAAGAGAAAATGTGATGAAAAACCTAACTAAAAACATTTCTTCTACTTTGGGGCTACTTGTCGTAATAAGCGCTTCAAATTTCAGCATCGCACAAGAAACGACGCCTTCAATATCAGCTCTTAAGGTAACGAACGCTTCTCAGAGTTATAAGAAAATTCGCCAAAGCAAATCGCTAGCGCTAAACACCTTTAAACGTAGTGATATTTTGCCGTTGCCAACTTCCGCCAAAAAGAAAGGTCAATATCTAGTCCACGACGCTTTACCTAGCGGTAGCTTCAACGGCAAGCAATAAACTTCAATAACTAGTCATTAACGGCTATGCTTCTCGAGCCCTTCATTCCACCTGCGAACGAATTCATCAGACCATGCGTCCCAGCCAATGGTAGTCAGAGTCCAAATTGTGACACCTAAAATAGCAACGTTTAATACTAAACCTATGTAAGCAATAATTTTCCCTTTAGTAAGCGTCGATGAGTTTGCATATTGCTCGTAAGGAAGGGATAGGCTTTTCTTAGCGTTGCGAGCCCAAAATAGTGACAGCAAAGAGAACACAATCGCAAACCCACCAAAGATAAATAAGGTACAGCTCAGTACCGCAGACCAATAAACAGTACCAGCGCCAGAAATTTTATTATCTGTTTGATTTTGCATTGTGCTTCTCTTCCTTGATGAATAATTAGATGTTCAGCCTATTAATTGTTTAAATTACAGACAACTCACCGTTATTGCTAGCGTTTAATAAACTGAAAGCTTAGTGGATAAACCCACAGCTCGCCTTTATTAGCTTTTACCGCTGCTATTATCGCGAAAATGATGTTCATCAAACCAAGTACGACAAACCCTAGGGCGCCGATAATGATAAAAGTAAGAATAAAACAAATAACCGAATAAACGAGCAGGCTCAGCAACCAATTAGCTGTTACTCGACCGTGCTGATTAATATCTTCATTTTGATCTTTATGCGCTATCCAAAGCACAATTGGCAAAACAATGCCTAAGCCAGGTATGACAAAGCTAGATAATTGAGACACGTGTATAAGTGTGCAATAGCTACGGGCGTTAAGCCCCCAATAAACCGGTTCTTCCGTTGACATAAATTTTTCCTTATTAGTTAGTTGGTTTTATTTGATAAATATAAGCGTCTATTGTTTCGCCGCAGTCTAGCTTAACTGGAACAATTACTCTTTCATATTGCTCACCTTCAAAATCATCTAGCATGGGCCAATTGTCGCCGAGTTGGCCAGATTCAAGCACCATTCCTTTTACTAGCTGTTTGGGCACTGAAGAGTCGGAGATGATAATACCTGGAAAACCCATTGCTGCGCCCCACCCTTGTTCAACAAGATGGCCTTTTACTGTGCCAGGTAACCACCGGCCTCTAATGTGAGAAACAATATGGTGGTTTGGACAATCGGGTGCAAGGCTGCCATAAATAAATAGCCTTTCTAAAGCTGGGTTAGTAACTTCAAAATCATCATTTTCGTACTTCATTAGGTTATTCACTTCATTGGAAACCGTTTGAGTTTAAAAGCTTATCGATTTCTTTCCAAGAGCACTTCTTAGTACTCTTTTTGCTTGCCATTACTGGCTTCCGTGCATGTGAGCAACTTAAATTTGTTTTACAAAAGCTGCATAGCGATACACAATGCTACCCCATGTCTATGTGAACGTCGATTCACTTTAAAAACACAATAATTAAAGGACAAAGTATGCTTAATCATAAACGTACTCTAATAGCCGCATTGGTAAGCGTATCGCTTATGGGATGTGGCGAGAGTACTACTCAGACAGAAACTAAACCCGAACTTACTGCGCAAGACGCGAAACAATTCTTACAGCAAGCGCAGGATGATATTGCGAAAATGCAGGTGCCGGCTGCTCATGCACAGTGGAGCTATGCTACCAATATCAATTTTGATACCGCTGCGGTTAGCGCCTATTTTAGTGAAGTGCTATCAACAAAAGTGGCAAAGTTAGCAAAAGAAGCGGCTAAATTTAATGACGTAGACGTTGATGCAAATACCCGCAGACAACTTGATTTGCTCAAAAACAGCTTAACTATGCCTCCACCGGCAGATACTCAAAAGGCAGAGCGTTTAGCCAAAATAGGGTCAGAACTTAGCGCCATGTATGGGTCGGGTGAATACTGCAGCGATGAAGGTAACTGTAAGAGCTTAGTTGAAATGAGTGCAGAAATGGCCACGCTGCGCGACGCTGATAAACTGCTGGAGTATTGGACGGGCTGGCGCGAAGTTTCTAAACCCATGGCACCGCTTTATGCTGAACAAGTATCTCTTGCTAACGAAGGTGCGGCGGAACTTGGGTTTGAAAATGTGAGTGCACTATGGCGTGGTAAATATGACATGCCAGCAGACGACTTCCCAAAAGAATTGGACCGTTTGTGGACACAGGTTGAGCCTTTCTACGAATCTCTTCATTGCCATGTCCGTGCTAAACTTGGTGAGCATTACGGTGAAGATGTAGTACCGCAAGACCAGCCTATTCCGGCCCATCTTTTGGGTAACATGTGGGCGCAGTCATGGGGAAACATCTACGACATCGTTAAGCCTCAACAAGAAATGAAGGTTCCTGACGTAACGAGTGCACTCGCCGCACAAGGGTATGACGAAGTAGCCATGGTTAAGCAGGCTGAGTCATTCTTTTCTTCACTTGGCTTTGAAGAACTGCCAGAGACTTTTTGGGAACGTTCAATGTTTCAAAAGCCTGAAGGTCGTGACGTGCAGTGTCACGCTTCCGCATGGGATTTGGATGACAAAGACGATCTTCGCATAAAAATGTGTATTCAAAAGACTGGTGAAGAATTTAACGTCATTCACCATGAATTGGGCCATAACTATTATCAACGTGCCTATAAAGATCAGCCTCTGCTTTACCGTGGCTCAGCAAACGACGGTTTTCATGAAGCCATTGGCGATACAATAGCCCTGTCAATTACGCCTAAGTACCTTAAGCAAATTGATTTGATAGATGAAATCCCTGACGAATCAAATGATATCGGTATGCTGATGCAGGTAGCGCTTGATAAAATTGCCTTTATTCCTTTTGGTTTGATGGTTGACCAATGGCGTTGGAAGGTCATGTCTGGTGAGGTTACACCTGAACAATATAATCAGCTTTGGTGGGAATTAAGAGAAAAGTATCAGGGTGTAATGGCGCCTGTTGAACGCAGTGCTGATGCCTTCGACCCTGGAGCAAAATATCATGTTCCAGCTAATGTACCTTATACGCGCTACTTCCTTGCACATATTCTTCAGTTCCAATTCCACAAAGCACTGTGTGATATTGCCGGTGATGAAGGCCCGTTGAACCGCTGCTCTATTTACGGCAGTGAAGAAGCAGGTAAAGCGCTTAACGAGATGTTAGAAATGGGAATGAGCCAACCTTGGCAGCATGCCCTAGAGGCACTAACAGGCTCACCCCAAATGGATGCCAGCACCATTGCCGATTACTTTGCACCACTCAAAAACTGGCTGGATGAGCAAAACGCAACACGCCAGTGCGGTTGGTAATGCTTCTATAAAAATTAAATCGCAGCACTATTGCTAACATTTCTAAGTAATTAAGCCCCGTTAAAATGGGGCTTTTTTGTACGATTTAAACTTTTGTTCTATTGAAAGTCCTCGGCATTAGCGTAACTTACACCTATGAACAATCCTTAATGTTGCAATGATATGCGCCGCCCTTCAGCCTGCCTCTTCTTTATCCTCGCTTTATTGGTTAGCTGGAACCTTTCTGCACACGCTCAAATTGGGGCCCCCGCTTTTAATACATTCGACATGGAAAGCGGCATTACCCACGTCACCGTTTCTGACGTCGCAGAAGATAAATACGGTTTTTTGTGGTTAGCATCCCAGTCAGGTATAGATAAATTTGATGGTTATACCTTTAGAAATTTTGGAATGTGGGGCAATGATGAATCTTCAGGCCTTCAAACACTTAGTGTTCTGCAATTAGAAGCAAGCTTAGACGGTCAGTTTATTTGGGTTGGTACGTTTAGTGGCTTGAGTCGCTTGAATGTCGACACTGAAAAATTTATTCATTACGCCCTTCCCGTTTCTTCGTCATTCGACAAGCAGATTATCAATAGGCTGAAAACCACCTATGACGGCATGCTGTGGATAATATCTGAACGAAATTTGTATCGATACCACGAGAAAACCGACAGCATAGAGTTAGTCAGCTATCTTCCTGATACCACGAGTACACTTACCGATGTAGAGCTCATTGGCAATACGCTTTATGTAACCTCTACTTCAGGTCTCTATAAGCTCGACCCTTTTAAAGGCTCGCTAGAATTAGTTGCTTACAAGGGTGTGAACTTCACTCGCCTTGTCGCTGCCGAGCGTTCAAGATTTTGGTTAGGGACTTCTACTTATGGTATTTGCTTGTTTAACCCCAATGCAGAACCTGAGGTCATTACCAAACAGTGTACCAGTGAAGCACAGGGACTGTCGGATAACTCGGTTACGGATATTTTACTTCAACGCAATGGTGACGTTTGGGTAGCAACTGAACGAGGCTTAAACCTTTTAACAGCGCATAGCCCATACACAGTGTTACGCTTTCCTATAAGTGACAAAGATTCAGGAGACGAGCGCGTTTCAAGTCTATATCAAACAAACTCCGGCCTAGTGGTCGTCGGAACCAAAGACGACGGCTTTGCGATAAGCAACCCTGAGCTAAGCAACTTTTACACTACCGAAGTGGGAAATGGCCGTATTGTAGGCTCGATGACCGAATACAAGGGTAATAAAGTATGGCTAACCAACGAAAAAGGGCTATGGATTTACGATACCGTCAATAAAGCTTACCAGGGGCCATTTACGTCAGATAGCGCTCGAACAACCGACGATAGTGCAAGCGATAAACTAACGAGTGTTTATTACGATAAACATAGCGATACGCTCTGGGTTTCCACACGCAGTGGGCTGGCAAAATTAAATAATGAAACAAAACAGCTTGAAATTGTGGCGTTACAGGGTAAATCTGGCTACAGCGTAAACATGGATGCTCAGGGTGATATCTGGTTCGGGGGTTATAGCGACGGTGTATTTGTTTATCGCCCGTCTGAGGGGCGTGTTATCAAGCAGTGGCCCCTCTCCCTCACTACTCGCATCCTTTTTGAAAATAACGAAAGTGCATGGCTGAGCACGGTTACAGGCTTACACTTTGCTAATAAACTTACTGGTGAGCTGACGAGCATTAGTGACTACACAGACAAAATGACAGACAGCACAGTGGTGACGTGGATTTCGCGTTCGAAACGCGGTGGCTATTGGGTAGGAACACAAGCGGATGGCTTATTTTTTGTCACAAAAAATAACGATGATTTATCTTCTATCAACGTTAACCAAATAAAGCCAGAGAGTAGACTGAGTAAGGTTTCAATTGGTGCCATTGTCGAAGATGATGAATATGGCTTGTGGATTTCAACAATAGTAGGCATTTCTTATTTAGCGCCCGATCTCGATACACTTTATTACTATGGCGCAGAGAATGGTGCCCTCTCTACTGGGTACTACATTGGCTCTGTAGCCACTACGGAAAATAACACTATTCTTTTTGGCGGCGCTGAAGGGCTCACTCAGTTTAACCCCTCTGACGTTACCAACGTTAAATGGTCTCCTGACGTACACCTTACTAAAGTAGAAACAGTAAATCGAGATCAGAACAATGGCACTAGCGTTCAACAGCGCCTCAATTTAGGGGAAAAGATAGAACTTACCCATAATAATATTGCCCTTTCCATTGAGTTTGCAGCAACTGATTACATGAATGCCAATGAACTGCGCTACGCTTACAAGCTGGTAGATTTCGAAAATAGCTGGCGATTTACCGATTACAAAGCACGAGTGGCGACCTATACGAATTTAGAGCCCGGACACTACCGTTTTACAGTAAAAGCGATAAACCAAGAAAACGTCTGGAGCAGCGATGAGGCCCAACTCGAAATTATTGTCATACCGCCATGGTGGGATAAGCCTGTTTGGCGTGGTGTACTGTTACTCTCTATCTTATTGTTCATTACTTCGGTAGTTTGGCTGAGAATTTCGGCTCTAAAAGCACGTTCAGCAGAGCTCTCACTGAAAGTAGAAGAAAAAACGCGAGATCTTGAAGCCATGGTTGAGAAGTTGACGCTTTTATCTTCTCAAGACTCGTTAACTGGGCTTAAAAACAGACGCTATTTTACCGAACGAGCCAAAGCACAATGGCACGAATTTAAACGGCACAACCGAGCTTTTTCATTACTAATCGTTGATATCGACTTTTTTAAAAAAATTAACGACGAGTATGGCCACCACGTAGGCGATGCCGTTTTGGTTAAAATAGCTAACACCCTGGAGAATAACCTACGGGAAAGTGATGTTATTGCTCGCTGGGGTGGAGAAGAGTTTTTGATATTGTTGCCTTCACTAAATATACAAGAGGCGTATTGGGTCGCTGAAAAGTTACGTAAAAGTGTAGCGGAACAAGTTGTCGAGGCACCGCCGCATTCGGTCAGTGTTACCATCACATGCGGTGTCGCAGATATAAAAGACTATGACAGTGTAGATGCCTGTATTCACGCTGTAGATAAAAAACTCTACGTAGGTAAAGAGTCTGGTCGAAACGCCGTTGTGAAATAGCGGTAGCCTTGCGTCGGCTCAACACCTTACATCTGACTCATAACGGTAATTGCCCTCACTTACCAATTTATGCAGCCAACCTCTTTAGCATGGCATTCCATCGCAGTTAATGATCGCATTTTGCGATTGCTTACTATGCAACCTTGTATCGATAAATATTTTTCAATTACAAGGAGTATAGCATTATGGCTAATGTATTAGTGATTGGCGCTTCAGGACAAATTGGCAAACAAGCTACCGTCAAACTTTTAGATGCGGGACATAAGGTTTTAGCACCGGTGAGAAGTCCTGACAAACTATCTGACATACAAAATGATAATCTTAGTGTTGTAGAGCAAGATCTCGAGAAGGATTTTTCTTCGCACTTTGAAGGAATTGATGTGGCGGTATTCACCGCTGGCTCAGGGGGCAATACAGGCGCTGACAAAACCCTTATGATTGACCTATGGGCCGCACGGAACGCGGTAAATTATGCTAAAGCGGCAGGTACATCTAAATTCATTATGGTAAGTTCCATCGGCGCAGGCGACCCTGATAGCGTAGATTCAGCAATTAAGCCTTACTTAGTTGCCAAGCATATGGCTGACGAGCACTTAATTAACAGTGGTTTGCATCATATTATTTTACGCCCGGGTACTTTACAGAATGAACCAGGTACTCATTTAGTGCGCACTGACATGCCAAGCAATAAAGATGATGCGGTAATCCCTAGAGAGGATGTGGCAACAGCTATTGTTGAGAGTGTTGCAAAAGAAGGGAGTGAGAATACGATTACTTACCTGTTTAAAGGCGACACGCCTATCTCGCAAGTTTTATAGCACTTAAATCCCCTCCCCTGTTTTGTGTGATCACTACAGCGGGAGGGATACTATTATGCAAAAGCATCTTAGGGGATTAGAGCTTGGCTCACCCAGTTACCATTGGCGTCTTTTTGATGCCATTCTCGGCTTTGTGGGTTGCCTCTTAAATTTAGGTAATCTACGCTCTCAATAGCCAGTAATATCACACAGAAATGAGGCGGCACTTCATCGAAATCGCCTTCTATTTGAAGCGCTGTGCCATCATTACGAGGCGTACCCGGCACGCCCCATAGAAATTGCTTTTTCCCCGCGTCCGACAACTTATTCCAGTGCTGTTCAACTAAGTCAACATCCTGACTCGCAGTGATTATTGTAGCGAGGCAAGAGAAACGGTATTGCTCTCTGCTTTTAGAAAAATACCAACATACCTGTGCTTGAGCGTTTTGCTCTAGCTGGCTGTACTTTTCTGTTCGGGTATCAGAGATAACAACTAGCTGATTTTCGTCGGTCATCCCTCTAAATACTACAGTTCGGCAAAACGGAGTACCGCTGCCATCGACCGTGGCTAACTGAAAATATCGACTTTCGGGCATACTGCGGGTTTGGTGTAGACTTTTTGTCAATCCCTGTCGCCATTGGGGCATACCCACCTCCTCATGTAAGCCAACTGCTTTTTTGTTACGCTGCTTTCTTATCAGCTAAAGAAAACAATGTGTAAAAGTTGCGCGTAGTGATATCGGCAAGCTCTTTTACCGATACACCTTTGAGTTCTGCGATAAACTCAGCTACTTCTACTACATAGCCTGGTTGGTTTTGCTTACCGCGATGAGGTACAGGTGCAAGCCAGGGAGAGTCAGTCTCAATTAACAACCGCTCTAAAGGTATAGCTTTCACCACGTTGCGTAGTTCATCAGCAGAGTTGAAAGTCACAATGCCAGAAATAGAGATGTAGAAGTCCATTTCTATAGCGGCCTGTGCCATCTCTAATGACTCAGTAAAACAATGTAAAACGCCTTTGGTATGCGCAGCTTTGTGTTCACGGAGCAAGTTAATGGTGTCTTCTCTCGCATCCCGCGTGTGAATAATAAGTGGCTTTCTGGTTTCGTTAGCAACTTTAATGTGATCTACAAAAGAGGTAAGCTGAATATCTTTGCTTTCCGGGCTGTAAAAATAGTCCAGCCCTGTTTCTCCTATCGCGACGACTTCTTCACGCTGCGCCTTTTCTAGAAGTTCCTCATAACTACACGCTTCGTCTTGATGCAGCGGGTGCACACCACAAGATACTGAAACGTCATCAAACTGGCTAACTGCGTCTAACATGCTGTCGTAATCGCCGACCGATACGCACACGCAAAGAAAGTGCTCTACACCTCGTGTTCTAGCAAAATTTAACGTTTCAGCCAGCTCTTCTGGCCCTTGCTTCAGTCGGTCTAAGTGACAATGAGAATCTACGAACAAACTACACCTGTATTAATAAATTGCTTTCAGACAAAAGGAACTCAAACCTTTTTTGTCTGTTAACGTTGAAACTGTTTTAACAACCCAAAGAGTACCATCGACTTATTCACCCCAGCATGTTCAAGCGTTTTTACTGCCTCTACACACGCTATATAGCGTTCAAAGTCGACGGCCTGTTGACGTTTTATGTATTCGTCATGGGCCATTTGTTGGCACCACAATGCGATTTGCTGCGCATTGCTCTGCCACTTATTTGCAAGTGCTTGCACCTGCGTGTTGGCATCACCTGCTAAAAGCGCTTGTATACCATCACTGAAATTGCGATAACTAATATCTTCGTCACCAGATAGCGCTTCTTCCACGCGAAGTGGTGCATAACCATAGGCCGCCAGTAATGCTTCGCTAGCATCTTCTACGCCTTTAGCCTTAAGGTAGTTCAAACTTTCTGGTACAGACGGAAGCGCAAGTATCTGTCGTTCACACCGGCTCAATATGGTTGGCATGATCTTGTTGATACTGTCAGTAATCAGCAGTAAGAAAGTATTATCTGTGGGCTCTTCTAAGGTTTTCAATAGCGCATTAGCCGCCGCCTCTGTCATGGTGTCGGCTCGGGGGATCAGCAACACTTTGTTTCCCCCCATTTGCGCAGTACCAGAGAGCTTGGCAATGCCTTCGCGAATTTTGTCAACGCCAAGCTGCTTTTCACTTTCTAAAACATGAAAGTCTGGGTGATTACCCGCCAGTCTTAGGTGACAGCTTTGACATTGTTCGCACGGTCCATCGGTGCCAGGTTGCTTGCACAATAACGCGTAGCTTAAGCCCACTGCGAGTTGATTTTTACCGATGCCCTTTGGCCCTGTCAGCAGTAGACCATGGTGCAGTTTTTTAGCCATATATCGGTTAAGCAAAGTCGAAAAAGTTGCAACGAACCAGGGCAGCATTTGCATTACCCTCTCTCCTGCTGGCTATCGTTTTGCACTGAGCGGCTACTTTCACTTACAGTACCAGTGTATTCATTGCTGGCCACATAATCGGTGATAGTGGCAATAACATCTTGGTGAACCTTTTCCATAGGCTGCATTGCGCTAATTACTACTATCGATTCATCTTGCTCGGCTAACGCCAAGTATTTAGCACGGGTACGCTCGAAAAAGGCGAGCCCGGCTTGCTCAATGCGGTCAAGTTCGCCACGTCCGCGAGCCCGCTCTAGCCCTACCGCTGGCTCAACGTCTAGGTATAGGGTTAAATCTGGCTTAAACCCTTTTAGTGCAATATTGCTAATGGCGGACATGGTTGCTTCACTTACACCTCGCCCCCCTCCTTGATAGGCTTGTGAGGATAAATCGTGTCTATCTCCTACTACCCATGCTCCTGCGTCGAGTGATGGAAATATTTTATTAGTAAGCAGTTGCACGCGAGCGGCGTACATAAGAAGCAGCTCAGTTTCTTCACTAACGGCTTCATCCCAGTCGTGCTTTACACATTCTCGTATGGCTTCCGCCATAGGTGTACCACCTGGTTCACGAGTCTGCTCAACGCGCTTTCCAGCATCTTTTAATGCTTGAACAATTAGCCCTATTACAGAGCTTTTTCCTGCCCCTTCAAGGCCTTCAACTACAATAAATTTTCCGCGCATTACTTTTCAAACTCTGTTTTCATTTAGCTATAACCTACTGGCTAGGTAACTGCTACGCACTATGTAGCTGTAACAGCAGGGTTATCGTTTTAACTGGTATTTTCGCACAGCTGCATTGTGTTCAGCTAGCGAGGTAGAGAATTGATGGCTTCCGTCACCTTTCGCTACAAAATATAAAGCATCTGTGGATAGCGGGTGTAACGCCGCATGAATCGCCGCCTTGCCAGCCATGGATATTGGCGTTGGCGGTAACCCCTTAATAACGTAAGTGTTATAAGGCGTAGCCGTTCGAAGGTGTTTACGCGTAATATTTCCGTCGAATGTGGGGCCAATACCATAAATCACCGTCGGGTCGGTTTGAAGGCGCATGTTTTTGTTGAGTCTATTAACAAAAACCCCGGAAATCATGTCCCGTTCTTCAGGTACTGCCGTTTCTTTTTCGATTATACTCGCCAAAATAAGTGCTTCATAAGGTGTAGTTAATGGAAGATCCGTTTCCCGTTTTTCCCACTCAAGAGAGACAAACTCAATAAGCGCATGGTGAGCACGCTTCAATAATTCACTGGCTGTTGTACCTTTAGTAAAAAAGTAAGTATCAGCCAAATACACCCCTTCGGTCTGAGATACCTGTTCGCAGCACCAATCAACACCGTTACCTTGGGTTAACTGTCCTAATTTGTCGTCGTCTAAATCGAAAACAAGATTGGGATTTTGCTTAAGAGTTTCAATCCATTGAGAGAGGGTTAGCCCTTCAACTAAGCTTACTGCAAAGAAATGCTCGTCACCTTGAGTAAAAAGCGTAAATACATCCACTAATGACTGACCAGGGCGTAACATGTATGTACCCGATTTAACCGACGTGCTGCCTGCAAAAAATTTAAGCCACACTTTTGCCACAAACGGTGGCACATCAGTTATTTCTGCTTCGCGCAAAAACTTCACCGTGCGATAAGCATTACTACCGCTTTTTATGGTAAATAAAGTTTCATTTTCTAGCGTTAATTCAGAAGTGACCTTTCCAGACACGTACATAACGCCACATGCAGCACCAATCACTGCAACCATAATAAGGGACAGTAAAGTAATAACAGCCCGCTTCATACTTGGGCTTCCCTTTTGTACATTGTTTTATTTTCCATTCTACTTCGTTCTACGACTAATTCTTCAAATCACTTAAGAATGCATTCGCCCTTTTGTATGCATCTATAATGTCAATTTGAGCGCTAGCTAGTTTCGCTGGCTACCTTTACTTATTATCACTCGCTTTTTTACCGTGCACTTTTTACTGCCAGCTTTTCACTGTGCACTTTTTACTGCCCACTTTTCATTGCACTAGTAAGACGTGCCTTTAGGCAAGCAACTGCATCGCTTTTAACGTCAAAATTAACCACAGAAAAATCAGTCATTCTTACTTGTTTCACCGGCATTACTCCCATCAACGCATTGGTAATTACCACTGCGCTGGCTTTTCGTAAAAAAGAAAGGTCGTAATTCCCAACGTGAAGTACACTGTTATCGTTTAACAGCGAATCAATAAGACACTGCCTTACAACACCATTTACCCCGCTACCCTTTAGAGAGGGGGTATACCATTCGTCATCAAGATAAAAAAACAGATTACCTGCACTAGCCTCTATAATGCTATCCTGGGTGTCGCAAACGATAGCGTCGTGAGCTCCAGCTTCATCTACTTCATGTTTTACAAGTACTTGCTCGAGCCTATTCATATGCTTAACGCCAGCAAGCAGTGGCTGGATAGCTAGCCTGGTTTGAGCACATATAGCCGTAACCCCGTCATCAGCAAGACTATCGTAATGACTCGGGTACGCGTGCTGACTAAATCTTATTAATGGTTCACTGTCTTCACTACGCGCGTAGCCTCTACCCGCTTGACCACCAGAAACGTGAACTTTTAACACATACTTTGTCGATGCGTTCCCTTCTGAGGCTTTCTTTATTTCTTCAACCTGTTCAGCGATTGCGGCTTCGAGAGTATCAATATCGATATCCAGTTTGATGGCAGCGGTATCGTGCTCTAAACGTGATAAATGGTAAGGCAGTAATTCTACTTTGTGTTCGTTGACCATTAAGGTGGTAAACACACCATCTCCGTAATTAAACGCCCTATCACTTGATGAAATAGGCGTAGCGCTGGGAATAATTATCACTGCCTACTCTTGTTCGCCGTTACTATCTTTGAGGGAAGTATACCAACTTGCATTGGTCAAACAACTTATAGCTGTGACCAATTGTTTGACTCCCCAATAAAGAAAGCCAGACATGAACAATCTTCGATGTTACATTTGTTCATATAAACAACAAAAGGCAGCCGAAGCTGCCTTTTGACTTTACGTGAAGTTCACTTAATCAGTGATGCTTACGCTATATTAGTTACGCTATATTAGATACGCTTAAATATCAATGAGCCGTTCGTACCGCCAAACCCGAATGAGTTACACAGCGCGTAGTCTTCATTGAATGCTTTGGCTTTGTGTGCAACAAAGTCTAAGTCGCAGCCTTCACCTGGTTCATCCAAGTTAATGGTTGGCGGCGCCATTTTGTCACGTAGTGCCAAAATAGTGAAAATTGCCTCAACCGAACCGGCAGCACCCAGTAAGTGACCTGTCATTGACTTGGTAGAGCTAACAAGTAATTTGTGAGCGTGGTCGTTAAATACACGTTTTACCGCAGCCACTTCAGCGATGTCACCTGCAGGCGTAGACGTACCATGGGCATTAACATAGCCGATGTCGCTTGCGTCCATCTTGGCATCGTTTATTGCGTTTTGCATAGACGCGGCAGCACCTTCACCATCTTCAGGTGGTGAAGTCATATGGTATGCATCACCGCTCATGCCAAAACCAACGAGCTCAGCATAGATAGTAGCGCCACGAGCCTTAGCAGCTTCGTATTCTTCCAGCATTACCACGCCAGCGCCCTCACCCATGACAAAACCATCACGGTCTTTATCCCATGGGCGGCTTGCTGCCTGTGGATCGTCATTACGAGACGACAACGCACGAGCTGCGGCAAAGCCTGCCATCCCTAACGGCGTGATAGACGCTTCGGCGCCACCGGCCAACATGGCGTCAGCATCACCATAAGCAATGGTTCTTGCGGCAATACCTATGTTGTGAACGCCTGTCGTACACGCAGTCACAACGTTTAAATTCGGTCCTTTCAACCCTTCCATGATAGACAAAAAGCCTGAAATCATGTTGGTTATAGTTGAAGGTACAAAGAACGGCGATACGCGTTTAGGTCCACTATTTGTCAGTTTTAAATGGTTTTGTTCAATTTGCTCTAAACCACCAATACCTGAACCAATAGCCACACCTACGCGATGCGCATTATCTTGTGAAACAGTTAAACCAGAATCGACCAAAGCTTGTTTGCCTGCTGCAATACCCAATTGGATAAAGCGGTCCATCTTCTTGGTTTCTTTCTTTTCAATGTATTCCTGCGGATCAAAATCGTTAATTTGACCTGCGAAACGGGTTGAATAGTTACTACAATCGAAATGGGTGATTTCACCAATGCCGCTTTCGCCCGCGAGCAGTTTGCGCCATGTGTCTTCGCTATTAAGACCTAATGGTGAAAGCATTCCAAGACCAGTAACCACTACGCGACGTTTTGTCACAAAAAGCCCTCGCTTTGGAACTAAGGTAGGAGATACAAAAACGGCTCTGTAAGAAGAGCCGCTTTGTCGCTACTTAAGACTTAAGCGTCTTTGTTAGCGTTGATGTAGTCAATTGCAGACTGAACAGTAGTAATTTTTTCTGCTTCTTCGTCAGGAATTTCAGTGTCGAATTCTTCTTCCAAAGCCATCACTAGCTCAACAGTGTCAAGTGAATCAGCGCCTAAATCGTCAACGAATGAAGCTTCTGCTTTTACTTCTTCTTCTTTCACGCCAAGTTGTTCAACGATGATTTTCTTAACGCGTTCTTCAATGTTACTCATAATTCTAGGTTTCCCTTAAACGTCACTAGATAATAAAAGTGCCGCTAGTTTATTTTGCAAGGTGCATCCTTGCAAGCACCAGTTTAAACAAATTTTCTGGTCAAACCAGCGACATTCGAAATTCGTAAAATACTATTTTTACATCCAAGTTCGGGTAAATACCACCCCAAACTAGGGAAAATTCGCAATTTTTGCGAATTTACCCCATATACATACCACCATTTACGTGGATGGTTTCGCCTGTAATATAGGCTGCACCATCGCTCACTAAAAAGGCAACAGTGGCTGCAATTTCATCAGGCGCACCTAAGCGGTTCGCCGGAATGTCTTTGAAAATGGCTTCTTTTTGGTCATCGGTCAGTGCTTTTGTCATATCGGTATCGATAAAACCAGGTGCCACAACGTTGATTGTAATACCACGAGAAGCTACTTCACGAGCCATCGATTTAGAAAAACCAATAACCCCTGCTTTCGCTGCAGCATAGTTTGCTTGGCCAGCATTGCCCACACTACCCACTACAGAACCGATATTTACAATGCGACCACAACGCTTCTTCATCATACCGCGAAGTACCGCTTTTGACATTGTAAAAATAGAGGTTAAGTTAGTGTCGATAATATCCTGCCACTCGTCATCTTTCATGCGCATTAGCAGATTATCACGTGTAATACCTGCATTATTGACCAAGATATCAATGCTACCAAAAGCTTCGTTAATTGCTTTTAATGTTGTATCAACGCTTTCTTTGTCGGTGACATTTAGCGCAAAGCCCTTGCCGCCAAACTCAGAAAGATAGTCGCTGATTGTTTGCGCACCGTTTTCACTAGTTGCAGTACCGATAACCGTAGCACCTTGCTGAGCAAGCTGCGTGGCAATCGCTTTGCCTATACCTCGGCTTGCGCCGGTAACAAGCGCAATTTTACCGTCTAATTGACTCATTGCGTTTCCTTATTGTTTTAATGCTTCAACACCATCAGGTGTATTAACTGCAAGAGATTCTAGGCTCTTGTCGATACGTTTGTTCAATCCGGTAAGTACTTTACCAGGACCTACTTCAATAACGCGCTCAACACCCGCTGCCGCCAAGTATTCAACAGTACGCGTCCATTGAACGGGGCAATAAAGCTGTCTCACTAACGCGTTCTTGATTGCATCACCTTGGGTTTCAATAGTGACATCAACATTATTCACGATATTGATTGCAGGCTCATTAACGTTCAATGACGATAACGCGTCTTCTAACTTGTCTGCTGCAGGACGCATTAACTCACAGTGTGAAGGAACGCTCACCGCAAGAGGAAGTGCGCGCTTAGCGCCCGCTTCTTTACACGCATTAGCAGCTTGCTCGGCGGCGTTCTTTTCCCCTGCAATAACCACTTGGCCTGGAGAGTTAAAGTTAACTGGTGCAACCACATCGCCTGTAGCAATAGCAGTTTGCTGACAAATATCAGCAATGGCGGCATCGTCTAATCCGATAATGGCATACATGGCACCTGCACCTGCTGGTACAGCTTCTTGCATATATTTACCACGGGCTTCCACAAGCTTGATAGCATCAGCAAAATCCATGGCGCCGCCACATACTAATGCTGAGTACTCACCAAGGCTGTGACCCGCTAGGTAATCTACATCGATGCCCTGCTCGCGAATAACACGCCAAATTGCTACGCTAGCAGCAAGCAACGCTGGCTGCGTAATATGGGTTTCGTTAAGTTTACCGTCTGTATCATTTTGGACTAAATCCCACAGGTCGTAGCCGAGCGCGTCAGAGGCTTCTTTAAACGTTGCTTCGATAATCGGAGAAGTTTCAGCAAGTTCCTTTAGCATACCTACGCTTTGAGAACCTTGTCCTGGAAATACACAGGCTGTCTTTGTCATGTCGATTCCTTATTATTTTTAATTTACTAGAAACGAGAAAACGTCGAAGTTGGAATGCCCTATAACAGGGCAAATCTCAGAAGGGCTAATAGCGAACAAGCGCTGACGCCCAAGCAAATCCGCCTCCGAATGCTTCTAGTAATAAATGCTGTCCGCGTTGAATGCGGCCGTCTCTGATAGCGGTATCAAGCGCTGTTGGCACGGTAGCAGCAGAGGTATTGCCATACTGCTCTAACGTAAGCACAACTTGATCAAGAGACATATTTAGCTTTTTAGCTGTCGCTTTAATAATTCTAAAGTTTGCTTGGTGAGGTACTAACCAGTCAAGATCAGATTTTTGCATACCGTTCGCAGCAAGTGTTTGTTCAACCACTTCTGAAAGCTTGGTTACCGCAACTTTAAAGACTTCGTTACCGCGCATTACACCCCAGTTTTCGTGAACTGACTGCTCATCACCACGGGTTGGATTACCTACGTACAACAAGTCGCCGTATGAACCTGCGGCATGAATATGTGTAGATAAAATACCAGGTTCATCACTGGCTTCTATAATGGTCGCACCTGCTGCATCACCAAACAGAATGACCATAGTTCTGTCTTCTGGGTCTATTAGACGGCTTAGGCAGTCGGTTCCGATCACAAGAATGCGTTTAGCCATTCCCGATTTGATGTACTGGTCGGCTACGCTTAACGCATAACAATAGCCTGCGCATGCAGCAGCCACGTCAAATGCTGGAATACCGTCTAAATCAAGAATGCGTTGAATTTCACATGCTGTGCTTGGAAGCGCATAGCGACCACTCGTGGTAGCGCACACAATCATGTCGATAGATTTCGGGTCAATGCCAGCCATTTCGATGGCTTTTTTACTGGCTTCTGCCCCCATGGTAGCAGCGGTTTCATCTGCTCCAATAATGCGTCGCTCTTTTATCCCGGTACGGTCAGTGATCCATTCGTCACTGGTGTCCACCATTTGCTCTAAATCTGCGTTTGTACGCACGTCGCTGGGATAATAGCTACCTGTTCCTATAAAGCGTGAATATTTGCTCAAAGCTGCTCCAACAATACCGTTTCTATCTTTGTCTTTATCTTTTCAGGCAAATGCATTTTTGCTTCTTTCATTGCTTGCACGATGGCGTAATAAAAGGCGTCTTTTTGTGCATTTCCGTGACTCTTGATAACAATGCCGCGCAATCCTATCAGACTCGCACCGTTATACTGGTCGGGGTTCACGCTGTTATAGATAGATTTCAGTAATGGGAAGGCAATTTTTGCTAATAATCGGGTATAAAAGTTTTTCTGAGACTGGCGTTTTACTTCGTTTATCACTAACTTAGCCAGCCCTTCGCTCGATTTAAGCGCCACGTTTCCGGTAAAACCGTCTGTAACCACCACATCGGCATGATCGGTGAAAATGTCGTCACCTTCAACGTAGCCAATATAGTTTATGCCTGGCGCGTCTTTAAAAAGCTGGTCGGCAGATTTTACCTGAGCGTTACCTTTAATATCTTCTTCGCCAACGTTCAATAAGGCAACCCGTGGCGATGCTATGCCCGCGACTTCTTGTGCAAGCACTGAACCCATAACACCGTACTGGAAAAGAATTTCAGGCGTACAGTTCACGTTAGCGCCTAAATCTAAAAGAAATACGTTATGGTGCCCTGTTGTAGGCATCATATTAATGAGTGCGGGCCTATCAATACCTGATAAGGTTTTAAGCAAATAGAATGATAAGGTAAGCAGTGCACCGGTATTACCTGCGCTTACGCACGCGTTTGCCTCGCCACTTTCGACAAGTTCAATAACGCGACGCATAGAAGAATCTTTTTTGTTTCGTAGCGCTGACGTTGGCGCTTCGCCCATCTCAACCACTTGTGAGCAATGCACAATAGTAACGCGGTTGCGTTCAGTGTTGGTAAGGGGCTGTATACCTGCTTTGATGGTATCTTCATCACCGCATAGCGTGAAGTGCACGTCTGGGTGAAGTTGAATAGCCTTTACGGCTGCGGGAAGGATAACAGGGGGACCATGATCGCCCCCCATGATATCTAACGCGATGGTTAGTTTAGACAAAATGTAGTCGCCGTATTACGCGCCGATTACTTTCTTGCCTTTGTAATAACCGTCAGCGGTCACGTGGTGACGACGGTGAGTTTCGCCCGACGTTGAATCGACAGACAAAGTCGCGCCTGTCAATGCATCGTGTGAGCGACGCATACCGCGCTTAGAACGCGTTTTACGATTTTGTTGTACTGCCATAACTTACTCCTGGTCTCGCTTAAGTTCTTTCAAAACCGCGAAAGGGTTTTGTCGCTCTTGTTCCGGTTCAATCTTTCCAAACGACATATCGTCTTGCTTCACTGTACACTCCGACTCTGCATGAAGGGGCACAATTGGCAAAGATAACAGTAGCTCGTCTTCAAAAATTTGAAGCAGATTAACTTCTCCGTGGTCGTTGACCTCTACCGGTTCGTAAGCCTCGGGAATGATGTCATCGCTTTCCTGTTCTTCTCCCTGCACTGGAGTAAAACAGAATTCCGCTTCCACGGGATAATCGAGTTCACCATTACACCTTTGACAGATAAGTGTTACCTGCGTGGCTAGATGGCCGTGAAAGACAGTAAGACCCTGCGCGTCTTTTTCGAACTGTACTTCTGCGTCCACATAGTCATTGCATCGGACAACTGCTTCACTCAATCGTTCCATATCTTTAGACGCAATCACGCCCCGGTAATCGGAACGTTTCATGGCACTTTTAGTCGGTTCAACCGAATGAGGGAGTTTCACTTTCTGCATAGGGCGCGCATGATATAGGGTCAACCCCTTCCTGTCAAAGCAAAATTGCGTTTTAACCTATAATAAAACACTGTATGTCGCACGCTGTGATAATGTAACATTGCGCTATTAACTGAAAGTACGCAACATGTTGATTTTATAAAAGGAGTAATTGTGGCCTCCCTTGTTCTCGCCTCATCATCCCAATACCGAAAAATGTTACTTGCCAACATTGGTATTCAGGTAGACACCCACGCACCAGATATTGACGAAACGCCCTTTGCAAACGAAAGTCCTACGGCATTGAGTTTACGTTTGGCCGAACAAAAGGCGCACAAGGTTGCCGCTGAATTAGAAAGAGTAAATAGCGACACCATTATTATTGGTAGCGACCAAGTGGCTTTGGTACAAACCGATGCGGGCCCGCAGCTACTCGGCAAACCAGGTACGGTCGAAAATGCAGTAAACCAGCTACTGGCATGCCAAGGTAAGCAAGTGTCATTTTATACTGCACTTTGCCTTTATCAGCCTAGCTCCAATAAAACGATAACACAGGTAGATGAAACACGCGTTTTCTTTCGCCATAACAGTGAAGCTGCCATTCGCGCCTATGTAGATAAAGAGCAACCACTTGATTGCGCCGGCAGTTTTAAAAGCGAAGGTTTGGGCGTATTACTGTTCGATAAAATACAAAGCCGTGACCCTAACAGTTTAATAGGTCTTCCGATAATGCTGCTAAATGAATTACTGGGCGTACACTTCGATGTGGATTTATTAGCAATGGCTGCACAGTAAGCCACTAATTCTGTAAGAGCAGCACTATCAAAGTAGTTCTATAAAAACAGCGCTATTTAAGTAGCGCTGTTTCTAGTTCACTTATAGAGTGCACAAGTGCCACAGGTAACAACGCTTCTAAATGAACCTGCGCATGCACACCGTATGACACCCCTATTCTATCCATACCAATCGTTTTCGCCATTTGCATGTCGTAGGTTGTGTCGCCAATCATCACTGCATCTTCGATTTCAAAGCCCAGTTCATCAAGTAACTGCAGCAGCATGTCGGGCGAAGGCTTTGATTCTGCCTCGTCGGCGGTGCGTGACGCACTGAAAAACCTGCCCGTTTCAGTTTGTAACCAAGCTCGGTCAAGTCCGCGGCGCGCTTTTCCCGTCGCCACGGCCAGTGTACATCCTGCTTTTTTCAAATTAGCGAGTAACTGTTCCACGCCGTTAAATAATGGGCACGGTGTTATATCTCGAGTAACAAACGCTTCTTTATATGCAGCGACTAAACGTTCAGCTAATTCATCTTCTTCAATTTTAAAAAGTTGCTTGATGGCGGGCTTTAAACTTATGCCAATAATGTGGCCTACTTCATCGTAGGTAGGAACAGGCATATCACACTGCTTTGCGGCAAGCTGCATGCAGCTAACAATTTTTGCCGCCGAATCCATGAGCGTGCCATCCCAATCAAAGATAACAAGTTTGTACTTAGGTAGTTTTTCATCTAACGAAGTGAAAGGCTGTGTTTCCACAGCCTGGTTCTTTGAATGCATAAATTACAGCGCTTTAAGTGTATTTGAGAGAGTGTCGTCCAAGGGTGCAGTAAAAGTCACCCGCTCTTCTGTCGCAGGATGTATAAGTGAAATACTGCGAGCGTGAAGGAAAAGTCTATTCAGCCCTTTCTGGCGCATTGCCGCGTCAAAATCTGCATCTCCGTACTTAGGGTCACAAGCAATGGGATGACCCGCATGTAAGCAGTGAACGCGAATTTGGTGAGTTCTGCCTGTAATAGGCGATGCCTCAACTAGGGTAGCTCCTGCGTACTCTTCTAATATGCGATAGCGCGTTTCAGACGGCTTACCATCATCACTTACACTTACCATGCGCTCGCCCGATTGGAGTACATTCTTACGAAGTGGTACTTTTACTTTAAATCGGCTTTTAGGCCATTCGCCTGCAACCAGCGCATTATAACGCTTGTCCATTTTACCCGTGCGAAGTTGCTCGTGCATGTGTCGAAGGGCAGAACGCTTCTTAGCGATTAAAATGCAGCCCGACGTGTCACGGTCTAATCGGTGTACCAATTCCATAAATTTGGCATCGGGACGCAAGGCTCTTAAGCCTTCGATTAAACCAAAACTCAAGCCACTTCCTCCGTGAACTGCCATTCCCGATGGCTTGTTGATAACAAGTATACGATCGTCTTCGAAAAGAATGTGCGACTCAAGCGCTGCAATTTTATCGAGCTTAGGTGATGGCGCAGGTGCACCTTCCGACACGCGAACCGGTGGAATTCTGATTAAATCGTCGGCTTGTAACTTGTATTCAGGCTTAACACGACCTTTATTCACCCGCACTTCACCTTTGCGTAAAATGCGATAGATCATACTTTTAGGCACGCCTTTTAACTGCGTACGCAAAAAGTTATCGATACGTTGACCAGCCAAATCGGCTTCAACCGTTACAAAACGTACTTTTTTGGGGGCTTCTTCTTTCATGCCCAGAGTATACCTCATTGGTATTTCTCTGGGCTAATTGAAAGTGATAAATATTTGAAAAAAGCATTTATCGTCGCAATTTTAACCAAAGGCAATTTTTTGTCATTCGTCTGTGCTCAGTACACAGCCTACTTATTGAGATATACACAATTTATTCACTTGCTTTCCTTGCTAAATTTGCAGTTTTGGTGCGATAATTAACGACGTTTTTTGAACGGTAATATTCACAATTTAGTTTTTGATAGTAAGTGGTAAAAAAACGCCCTTTCAGAAACGTGAAACTCAGCGTTATAAAAACAACAAACGAGAACGAGATAGCAATCTATAAAGAACGACGATGCTACTCACACTTGTAAAACGAAAAAGTATGGCGTTCGCGTTGGTAGCATCCGCAATGAAAAAATATTTTTCAGACCAACCAAGCTAGAGAGGCAACGACTACACTGCCGTGATAAAGCAACCGCCATTGCTTGCGAACATAAAATAAGTTTGCCGTTAACTAACAGAATTAAATGACTAGCGAGCATATAAAAATGCTCGTAAAAAAGAATACAGTAATAAGGGCTAGTCGCTCCCGACATCCTTAAAGCAGTGTGGCCATTGCAATTCGCTTGCGATTTTGTCTGAAAATAAGACACAAGTGAAAACAGTTAAAATTAAGCGCTAAAAAAGGTGCTAACATGGCCAACCACCAGGGATAATGCGACGCAACAACAAGGTCCCCGTCCAGCCGTGAGGTTGCGCGGTGAGGGTTTGCACATGTCACTTTAATTTTGTGTCTTAACGGCTGTACTAAAACAGAGTTAGATACAATGAAAAGAATGTTAATTAATGCAACTCAGCAAGAAGAGTTGCGCGTTGCCCTTGTTGATGGGCAACGGTTGTACGATTTAGATATTGAAAGCCCAGGGCACGAGCAGAAAAAAGCGAACATCTACAAGGGTAAAATTACCCGCGTTGAACCAAGCTTAGAAGCTGCTTTTGTCGACTACGGCGCAGAGCGTCACGGTTTCCTCCCTCTAAAAGAAATTGCCCGCACTTATTTCCCTAAAGGTTACAAATTCGAAGGCCGTCCAAACATCAAAGATGTGATTAAGGAAGGCCAAGAAGTTATTATTCAAATCGACAAAGAAGAGCGCGGCCAAAAAGGCGCGGCTTTAACTACATTCCTATCGCTTGCGGGTAGCTATTTGGTGCTTATGCCGAATAATCCACGCGCTGGCGGCATCTCTCGTCGTATTGAAGGCGACGAGCGTACTGAGCTTAAAGAATCACTAAGTAAATTAGACCTTCCTGAAGGTATGGGCCTAATTGTGCGTACTGCCGGTGTAGGTAAGTCGTTCGAAGAATTAGAGTGGGATTTAAAAGTTCTGCTTAAACACTGGGAAGCGATTTCAGAGGTAGCTGAAGAGCGCGAAGCTCCTTTCTTAATTCACCAAGAAAGTAACGTTATTGTGCGCGCTATTCGTGACTATCTACGTCGCGATATCGGCGAAATCCTTATCGATAAAACCAGCATTTATGAGCAAGCGCTACAGCACATTCAGCTAGTGCGCCCTGACTTTGCAAATCGTGTAAAGCTTTATCGTGGTGAAGTACCACTATTCAGCCACTATCAAATCGAAAGCCAAATTGAGTCTGCGTTCCAACGCGAAGTGCGTTTACCATCTGGCGGCTCAATTGTTATCGACCCTACTGAAGCACTAACATCTATTGATATCAACTCTGCCCGCGCAACTAAGGGCGGTGATATTGAAGAGACTGCGCTTAATACTAACTTAGAAGCGGCAGACGAAATTGCTCGTCAGTTGCGTCTTCGCGATTTAGGTGGTTTGGTAGTTATTGACTTCATCGACATGACACCAGTACGTCACCAACGTGAAGTTGAAAACCGCATGAAAGACGCGGTAAGAAGCGACAGAGCCCGTGTACAACTTGGTCGCATTTCTCGCTTTGGTCTTTTAGAAATGTCTCGCCAGCGTTTACGCCCTTCTCTAGGTGAATCAGCGCACCATGTGTGTCCACGCTGCTCTGGTCACGGCACTATTCGCGGAACCGAATCTTTAGCATTGTCTATTCTTCGTATTTTGGAAGAAGAAAGCATCAAAGAAAATACAGGGCAAATTGAGGCACAGTTGCCTGTTCCAGTTGCGACCTATCTACTTAACGAAAAGCGTAAGTCAATTCAGCTTCTTGAAAAGCGTCACGGCGTAGATTTATTGCTTATTCCTAATGCAAACTTGGATACACCTCATTACCAGGTGTTGCGTAGACGTCCGGATGACGTTGTGTCTGACTCAAGCTACAACGTAGAGTTAATGCCTGCAGTAGAAGCTGAAACAGAAACGACGACTACGGCACCAGTTAAACGCGAAGAACCAGCGCTTAAAGGCCTTGTTGCGCCAACGGCTGCACCTGTTGTGGCGCCGAAAGAAGAGCCAGCGAAGAAAGCTGACGATGTGCCTTCGTTGTTCGCACGTTTCGGCAAATGGATTAGTGACTTATTTGGTAGCGAAAGCGAAGAAGAAACCAATAAAGACAAGAAAGCAAAGTCTGGTAACCAAAATAGAAACAACCGCACTCGCAATAACGACGACCGTCGTCGCAAGCCGCGTAATAAAAACAACCGTCGTGGCAGCCAGTCTAGAGGCCGAGACCAAGATAAAGATCAAAACCGTGATGGCGAGCAGAAAGATAATCGCAAAGCTCGCGGCGATCAGCGAAGAGATCAGAATCAAGACCAGCGAAAAGATCAGCGTCAGGACCAAGACGAAAAACGCAATAACAAAGGCCGTAAGCCGCGTAAAGCGCAACAGCCTCGCGATGAACAGCAAAAGCCTAAGCACGAGAAGCAAGATGGCGAACAGCAAGAAAACCAAGCGCAGAAGAAGCGTGAAGTGGCTGAACGCAGAAAACGTCGTGACAAGCGCCGTAGCGTTCGTGTGAAAAAAGATGACACTGCCGTAAATACTACAGAACAAAATGACGCTCAAACAGCCCCTGCGCCGAAAGAAGCACAGGTACAGCAGAAGCCAAAAGCTGATGCAAAACCTAAGTCATCTAAAGTAGAAAAAACGCAGGCGCCAGCTGAAAATAATGTTGAGTCAAAGCAGGACGCTAACAAACCAGCGCCGCAAGCGGAACAACAAGTAGCTGAAAAGCCTGTAGACGCTAAACCAGTAGTGGCTCAATCGGAGGCGACGAAGAGTGATAGTCAAACTTCTGTAGCTAATGAAGCTGTTGAAGCGACTACTGATGCGAGCAGTGAAGCCAATAGTGAAGAACAAGGTCAAAAACGTGAAGGTCGTGGTCGTTCGCGCCGTTCACCTCGCCATGTTCGTGCTGCAGGTCAACGTCGTAAGAAAGAAGCGCAGCAAGTTGACGATGCAGACACTCAAGCTAAGCAACCTGGCGAGCTTTCACCGCAAGCTCCAGAGGCTGAAGTTGAAGCGACAGCTAAAGCTGACGCCCCTGTTGTTGAAGAAACGCAAGCACAGGAGCCTGGTCAACTAGCGCCAGCTGACGAACAGCCTGTTTCTAACCAAGGCAAGCAAGAAAAAGCCAAGCTTGATGTTGAAGCCGTTCAGGACGAACTTCAGTTTGATGCAGAGCCTTCAGCGGGTGATAAAGCTTCAGCGGGTGATAAAGCTTCAGCGGGTGATAAAGCTTCAGCGGATGATAAAGCTTCAGCGAGTGATAAAGCTTCAGCGGGTGAAGAGCCTTCAGAAGATAAACCTTCTACTACTGAAGAAACTTCAGCAGAAGAAAACGCTACCACTGAAGCCGAGCAGCCCAAAGAAGCTCAAAGTACTGAGCAAGCAAGTGCATCTGAAGACACCACGTCTGCAGCAGACACTGAAGCTACGGATGAGACTGCTGATACTGAGACTTCAAGCGCAGTGTCAGAAGCTAAAGGTGAAGCAGCATCTCCAGAACAAGTTGAAATTAACTTGGCAGATGCGCCATCAAAACCGGAAGCACCAGCGCAAGAAGCAAAAGCAGCTGATACGACGGCTAAAGAGCAACGTACTGTAAAGGCAGCACCCGCTTTAAATAGCCTAGCAGCTAGCGGTAAGGGTAAGCGTGGCGCATCTCATCCTATGGCATTGCCAGCGCAAGTGAACGACACGTTTGTTGATGTTGTGCTTACTGCAAAAGCTGACGATGCACGTCCTGCACTAATAGTATCAGGAAAAACTGCGGCCATGTCGTACGCCAACTCGCGAGCATCAGCAACTACAACACTTCCTCAAGCAGTAAGTGACGTTGCTGAAGCGCCAGCAGCGGCTGAATAAATCTCAGTTGCTAGTGGTTGACTAGCCCATGAATAAAAGCCGCTTTCGAGCGGCTTTTTTGTTTGTTAGTGTACTTTTGAAATTTAGTTCGAATTGAGAATGAAATGTCAGACACGGTAGACCAGCAATATATAGATTGGTTAAGCCAAGTGTGTAATGCCAGGGTATTAAATACGCAACTAATCCAGCCTCTTTGGAGTGGCTATGGTGCGTGTTTTCGTGCCACACTAAGCTATTCTAGTGACGGCACCGCAAAAGCCAATAACAATGTTAGCGCTACTTGTAGAGATGAAATCCAGCACGTACAAAATAGCTCAACTACCCTACCCAAAGCCAACTACCAACCAGTTACTAAGGTTGTAGTAAAATGCGCCACACCGCCAAACACCCTTTCACACCCCAAAGGTTGGAACGGCGAGGCAAGCCACAACCGAAAATGCCAATCTTTTGCGGTAGAGAACTGTTTTTATAGCCGAGTTCAAAAGCAAACTGATGCCTGCTTTCCAACAGCTAGATACATAGCACACAGCCAGCAGGGCGAAGCCTCCCTTCTGGTTATGGAAGATTTAGCGCACACTGGCTACTCACGCACAGCCTCTTCACTTACTTCAGTACAATGCGAAACCGTTCTAAAATGGTTAGCTCACTTTCACGCGCGCTTTCTTAATGTAAGAAGTGAATTTGAAAACCGAAATATACAGTTGTGGAGCGAGGGTACTTATTGGCACTTAGCTACACGTGAAGATGAGTTTCAAGCCATGCCAGAGGGTCTGTTAAAACAAAACGCCTTGGCCATTGCTAGAACTTTAGATAGTGCTAACTATCAAACGTTAGTACATGGCGATGCTAAAGTGGCTAACTTTTGTTTTACTGAAGATTTTTCCGCCTGTGCCGCCGTCGACTTTCAGTATGTAGGTTTTGGTGTCGGCATAAAAGATGTGGCTTACTTTTTGGGAAGTGCATTACCCACTGAGACCCATATTGCCCATCGGGACGCTTTACTTAATACGTATTTCCTTGCACTAGAAGACGCACTACAAGCTCGCTCGTCAAATCATGCTCCCCCTTTTTACTTCAAAAGCAGTGATATTGAGCACGTTATTACCGAATGGAAAAAGCTGTACCCTTTTGCCTGCGCTGACTTTTATCGGTTCTTATCAGGTTGGAGCCCAGAGCACTGGAAAATAGATGCTGAGCTTAAGTACCAAACTGATATCGCCTTAGCCGCCTTATAAAGTTCACACGCCTGCCAGCCGCCTTTAAAACCAATAAAACTGCACCAATACATTATATTAAGCGTATATAGTGGCAAACAAATACAATGTCGTTGCCATGTACAAACGCAAACTTTATCTTTTTGGGTTGTTATCTACATTTATCTTGTTAATAGCCTTGGCAAGTGCCGCAATCTCGGCACATTTAACCCGTACTAATCTAACCCAGGCACAGCTTGCCCAGTCGTTACTGTCAGAGCATCAACAGCTATCGAGTGTTTCCTACAGGCTTTTTAAACAGCTGACAGACGAGCTTATATTTGGAAAAAATGCGAACCAAGCCAAAGTTAGAAACAAGCAACAGCAAATAGAAAACGCATTAAATCGGATAACATCGCTAGAACTCGCGCAGCGTGAAGCCTTAGGAGTTGAAGCAACGCTTGGCAGCGTAGAGGACACTGATGAACTCGAAGCACTCATTCAAAGCATAGTGGCAGAATTTAGGGCTATTGCGCTTTCTAACGATAGCACCCCACTCAACCAGCAGCAGCGCCTTCAAACATTATTAGAAGTCACCATCGACAATCAGTTTAGAGAAGCCATTAACTCTGCTGTAAATAGACAAACAGGTGTGGTATCGCGTATTAACGCTAGCATCGAAACACTTAACACCAGCATTGTATGGTTTACGATTAGTTTGGGCCTTATCACCTGCCCCTTCATTTTGCTGGGTTGCTACTGGCTATTCAATGCCCTTTATTCACCCCTTACAGTCATTCGTACTGGTACTGATGCTATCGCATCAGGAAATTATCACTATCGCTTGCCTGAAACCCTAGACAGCGAATTTACTGACTTGGTGAAAGCGCTTAACTCTATGATTGCGCGACTACAGGAGCATGAAGATCAGGCAGATGCCCATCGCAAGCATTTAGAGTTTGAAGTGGAGAGCCGTACTCGCGCGCTAAAAGAAGCAAATGACAAGCTAACTAAGCAAGACGCAAAGCGTCGTCAGTTTATGGCCGATGTTAGCCACGAATTGCGTACGCCGCTAACTATTATACGCGGCGAAGCGCAGGTAACCCTCAGACAAGCAGCAGCGAGCAATGAGATTTACAAAGAAACGCTGGAGACCATACTAGAGCAAGCGGTTAACTTAAGTAAATTAGTGGATGACTTACTGCTACTGGCGCGGGCCGAGATGCACGAATTTACGGTGGATTTGGTAAAATCGGACTTACACAGCCTGCTTACTCAAAACATGCCATCGTGGCAAAAACTTACAAAGCCCAGAAACCTAGATATTAAATGGCTTGCTAAAGAAAAAGCGCAAGTGCTTATCGACAGTGACAGAATTTCGCAGGCACTAACCATTCTTATTGAGAACGCGCACAAATACTCCTATCCAGATACACCCATTTCGCTGCGTGTTGAAAGCGAAGACCAGAATATCAATGTATCAGTCATTGATTGCGGTGAAGGCATTTCTTCAAGTGATTTGCAGCACGTGTTTGAACGCTTTGTTAGGTTAAAACGCAAAGGCAATGGAATGGGGTTAGGTTTGTCTATCGCAAAAGCCATTGCGGAAGCCCACCACGGCGCACTAACTGCACACTCTACATTAGGTAAAGGCTCTCAGTTTAACTTGACACTTCCTTTGATAGAAAGCCAAGCAAGTCAATCAGATACAACAAGCGCTGAATGACATAGACGATTTAGGATTATACCAACAATGAAGATTCTTATTGCTGATGACGAAGCTCCCTTACTACGATTTTTATCGCGAGGCTTAAGCGCGGAAGGTTTTGAATGTGTTGAAGAGTCGGCATTGCACAATTTAGTCACGCGCATTCGACACGAGTCCCCTGCCATCATCGTACTTGATCGCATGTTTGGCGACGAAGATAGCGTAGAACTGTTGCCCGCCATTAAATCTCTCCCTCATGCTCCTATGGTTTTGCTACTTACAGCTGTAGATGAGGTACGGGAGCGCGTGAATGGTTTAAAACAAGGCGCAGACGATTATCTATGTAAGCCTTTTGACTTTGACGAACTGCTAGCGCGTATAACGGCCTTGAGCCGAAGAGTGACCAACACACCTGTTACTCAATCAGGCTTAACCGTCGGACCGTTAAACATCGATGATGAATCTCGCATTGCAACACTGTCAGGAGAAGAAATTACACTCACTAAACTAGAATACGACATGCTCTATTATTTTGCGGAAAATACTGAAAAAGTCCTCTCTCGAGAGCGCATATTAAGTCGAGTATGGCGAAGCCACAGTGACCCGCTGACCAATGTGGTTGACGTGTACATCAGTAGGCTACGTCAAAAGCTTCATAGCAGTGATGCCATATTTATTGAAACCTTGCGCGGGAATGGGTATCGATTAACCACCAGAAAATAGTCATTTCGTCTCATCAACTATTGCATTAAGACCCTATTCATCCTATTTTGAACACTCGTTCAAATCTTAATTAAGGATAATCATGGCTCGTTCACCTTCATCATTACTATCACGGATATGCTGTACAACCGCTTTAGGCCTAGGTCTGCTGTCATCACCTGTTTTTGCGCAAACAGGAGATACCGATGCAATGCAGGTTGAAAAGAAAGAACTGCGCGCGCCCAAAGTTATCTTTTTTGATGTAAACGAGACCCTTCTTGACCTTACCGCCATGCGCAGCTCGGTGGGTGAAGCATTAGGAGGGCGAGACGATTTGTTACCGCTTTGGTTCTCTACCATGCTGCATCACTCGCTGGTCGACTCAACCACTGGTCGCTTCCATACCTTTGGAGAGATTGGCGTTGCCTCACTATTGATGGTCGCTGAAATTGAAGGTATTGAATTAACTAAAGAGCAGGCTAAAACGGCAATTGTCACGCCTTTGCGAAGCCTTCCCCCACACCCAGACGTACGTGATGGCTTGCAGGCGTTAAAAGACAAGGGCTATAAACTGGTGAGCCTTACCAATTCCTCTAATAAAGGCGTGTATACACAGTTTAAAAATGCAGACCTACTTTCTTATTTCGATGAAAGACTTAGCGTTGAAGATATTAACTTGTACAAGCCAGATACACGCACTTATGAATGGGCTATTGAAAAAATGGGCATAGCAGCAGAAGACGCTATGTTAGTTGCGGCTCACGGCTGGGACATTGCTGGGGCTAAACAGGCCGGCTGGCAAGCTGCGTTTATCGCTCGACCGGGCAAAGTACTCTATCCTTTAGCGCTATCGCCTGACACTGTAGTGAGCGGGCTAGATGAGCTGGTATCTCAATTACCGAAGGCGAAGTAAGCATTCGGGTCTTGATTGATGAATTCTAGGTGCACTTAAAAGCACCGCTTATCGGTTGGCATGGGTGAATAATATTGCTTAATACTTTGGCTATACGTCTGTTCCAAAGCTATAAGGTTATGCCAACCGATTTTTTGAGCTAGTTATAGAGCTAAGCTTTTGCTGTGCCTAGTCTTTTCATATCTATGTGAGGAATGTCATCTTCCAAGTACATCGTTGATGTGGCTTCAAAACCAAAACTTTCATAAAAGCGTTTTAAATACTCTTGCGCACCAATTTCAATATCACACCCCGGCCACAGCGACTCACAGTGCTTAATGGCTTCACACATAAGGGCTTTACCCGCTCCTTTCCCTCGAAAGGCTTCACTGGTCGCCACACGGCCTATGCTTACCGATGGATAACTAACCCCTTTACCAAGTAATCGTGCACATGCCACAAGTTGATTATTTTCAAAACCCATTAAGTGATGGGTTTGCGAATGGCGGTCTTTTTCATCTAATTCCGGATAGGGGCAGTTTTGTTCAACAACAAAGACATCGACTCGCAGCTTAAGCAGGTCGAAAAGTTGATGGTTTGTAAGTTCATTAAATGTAAGTGATTGCCAAGAAACCATGTTACCCCGATGAATTTCTATTATTAACGTTTTTATGGCGCACATTAACTTGTGGTGTTAAAAGCGCGATAGTAAATGACTAAAGCTATGACCTGCCGTAGTGTAACCCATTGCTATTTACTCACAAAGCGTATCAAGCTCACATTAAACAGAATTGTTTTGGATTAGCACAACAGTTTTATTTTGTAATGATAAGCAACATCCCCTATCGCAATTCCCCTAACTTTTTGAATGCTCACTTAGGGTTAATATATTCATTGTTTGCTAATCCGGCCTTTACATAGTCGATGAAGGTTTTAATTTTGGTGAGGTTTTTTCGTCCTTCAACACTCACCACTTGAATAGGCAACTTGTTATCTTCCACATCTTCTAACAAGCTAACCAATTCACCATTTTTAAGCGCATCAGCAACCTGGTAAGACATAAGCCGTACAATACCTACGCCATCTTTTGCTGCATTAATTGCCGCTCTATTTTGGTTAGACTGGAAGCGAGGTGTAAGCTTAATGGGTATAGCTTTGCCGCCTTTGTGGTAGGTCCATACGACAGGTTCGTTGAATCTCGTAGGAAACAAAATGCTATGCTGTTTTAAATCTTCCGGTTTCTTGATGGGCCCGCTGCTTTCTAAGTAAGCAGGTGCTGCGCAGGTTACGCGCCTTACATACCCAACAGTAACACCATAAAGCGATGAATCTTTCGGCTTACCAATTCGAATTGCTACATCAATATTATTATCAATCAAATTCACGACATCATCGTGAAAATGACCGTTAATTGAAATATTAGGGTAATCCTTCAGGAACTGAGAAATAATCGGCGTTATGTAACGCTCTCCGAATAATATAGGCGCAGTTATATTGAGTTCACCTCGTGGCGCGAGATCTAAGCCAGATACCGCAGCTTCACTTTGTTCAATGTCGGTCAAAATACGTGAGGCATGACTTAAGTAATGCTCTCCCACTTCGCTCAGCTTTATTTGCCGTGTTGTGCGATGAAAAAGCCTTGTATTTAACTGAGATTCCAAATGTGCAATACAGCGAGTAACTGCAGGCGCTGACATTGACAATGCATCTGCAGCCCCTACAAAGCTACCCGATTTAGCCGCCTCGACAAACACTCTCATGCACAAAAGCTTATCCATATTATTTCACTGTTTGAAATTATGAATTTTAAAAATAGCCAATTATTAAACAAAAAGAAAGCATTAGTATTTCCATAAGCTAATTCGCACTTTCAATTCAAACAATATTGATAAACCACAGACCGATAACACGAGGAGACATTTATGAGAGCGCCAACACCACCATTTTCACTTGAAACCGCAGCGCAAAAAGTGCGCCTTGCTGAAGACGCTTGGAACAGTAAAGACCCGGTAAAAGTTGCGGGTGCTTATACCTTTGACTGTAGCTGGCGTAACCGCGCAGAGTTCATTGAAGGGCGAGCTCAAATAGTAAGTTTTTTAACGCGAAAGTGGAACAAAGAGCTCAATTATAAACTGGTAAAAGAGCTATGGACATATGGCTCAAACCGCATTGCGGTGCGCTTTGCCTATGAGTACAAAAACGATTCTAGACAATGGTTCAGAGCTTACGGCAACGAAAATTGGCAGTTTAACCCGGAAGGGCTAATGGAAAAGCGTATAGCCAGTATTAACGAACATCCTATTGCTGAGGATGATAGAAAATTTACCTGGAATGGTGACCGACGCCCCGATGACTTTCCTTCACTGTCGGAGCTTGAACTATAAACAAGTTCAGTGACGACATTAATCTAACTATGCCTATTGTGAGAAATATCCCATGACGCACCAAATAAATAAAGTTAAGCCCCAACAACCTATTACTTTGATTCAAAACCCTAAGTCTGGCCACTGTCATAAAGTGTCGCTATTTATGGCGCTCAACGCCATTCCTTTTATAACCGTTGAACCTGACATGGCCAGTGGCGAGCACAAAAGTGAGCGTTTTAGTGTACTTAACGTTTTCAAACAAGTCCCCGTGATAACGGACGGCGATATCACTTTGGCTGACTCTAATGCCATCTTGGTTTATTTGATCAACGCATATGCAGACAGCGATTATTGGTTAGGAAAAAGTGCCAAAGAAAAAGCGCTTATTCAACGTTGGCTCTCGGTTTCAGCAGGTGAACTTGCTAAAGGGCCCGCTGCCGCGCGATTAGAATACGTGTTTGGCGCAACAGTTCATGTTCCCACTGTACTTGCCACCAGCGCTACATTACTTGAAAACATGGAAGCGCATCTATCAATTTCGAAAAGTGTTTTTCTAGTAGGTCATCACGTCACCGCCGCAGATATCGCTATGTATTCTTACATGGCTCACGCCCCTGAAGGTGGCATATCGCTGGAAAAGCACCCTCGCATAACTGAATGGCTAAAGGCTATCGAGAGCTTAAACGGCTTTGTTCCAATGCCATCATCTGATATTGCTCCAGCTCGAAATTAGGAGGTTGCTATGTCACTACCAAGGCTATCGTCAATAAACCCTGCGTTTCACCATGGTGAAATTGCTCTGCAAAAGAAACTCGGTATTGATAAGGAAATAGGCGAGCGAACCAAGGGATTCATCCGTAGCTACATGCCAGAGCAGCATAGGCTTTTCTTTACTTCTAGCCCGTTCACCGTTTTAGCCTTGGTAAATGACGAAGGCTACCCTGTAGCCGTTCCTGTGTGGGGAGAAGGAGATTTCATAGAAAGTCCCTCGCCCACTCAATTGAGGTTACACCTGCCCGATGAAGTTTTAAACATGATACAAAACACACTGAACTTAGATGTGATGGCAGGAAGCAAAGTGGGCATAGTCGGCATTGAATATGCGACAAGGCGAAGAAATCGACTAAACGGTACGATAAACCACGCGAATAACGGCAACCTTACGATATTGGTAGATCAAAGTTTCGGTAACTGCCCTCAGTATATTCATAAACGAAACACGACAAAAAGGCGACGTCTTGCCATAGGTGTGCAGTCAGAGAGTAACGCGCCTTACAACGTTAATATGACCACTACCACAACAAACGTAATCGACACCAGGGCTCGCACAATAATAGAAAGTGCTGAGACATTTTTTATTGCTTCACGGCATAGTTCCCTGGGACAAGAAGCAAACGAAGGCTTGGACGTATCTCACAGAGGGGGCAAAGCAGGCTTTGTTAACGTGAAAGGAAATACAATAACCTTCCCTGATTTTAGCGGAAATAAGTTCTTTAATACTTTGGGCAATATCCTACTAGACCCACGCGTAGGTTTGTGTTTTTGGGACAATGAGACAGGTGACCTTTTTTTCGTAAAAGCAAAAGCTAAGGTCGAACCTATTGAATCTAATGCTTCTGTGTTTAAAGGGGCTGTGTTTAAAGGCGCGGAGCGTTTTGTGTCCTTATCGGTAATGTCGGTTACACACATTGTGGGAATATACCCCTATTCTCATGAAATAACGGACATGTCTCCCTATGCACTTCAGACTGGCGACTGGAAATAAGCGGTTAATTGATGAACCCTATAATTTAGTCGGCGTAATTAATTGGAACACCATTTAAAAATAGTTAAGGTGATTTGCTATTAGGTCTTGTATACATGAGCAAACACCCGCGCGGGCACAGGGGCAGAATATGAGTGATAAGCGCAACATCAAAACTTACGACAAACCCGCTGGCGGATGGGGCGCTCTGAAAAGCGTAACCCAAAGCTGGATCCAAAGCGAGAAGCCGCTAAAAAATTTACGGGCGATGCTTAAAACCAATCAAGATAAGGGTTTTGACTGCCCGGGCTGCGCATGGGGAGAATCTCCAGAAGGCGGACTAGTTAAGTTTTGCGAGAACGGAGCTAAAGCAGTGAATTGGGAGTCTACTGGTCGACATGCTGACCCTGCATTTTTCTCAAATCATTCTGTGAGTTCACTCAAAAAGCACACAGACTACTGGCTCGAGTCACAAGGCAGACTTACCCATCCTATGCGCTACAACGCTAAAACTGACTTCTACGAACCCGTTTCATGGGACAACGCGTTCGCACTTATCGCCAAGCATTTGAATGCTCTAAGCTCACCACATCAAGCCGAATTTTATACCTCAGGGCGGGCAAGTAACGAAGCCGCTTACCTGTATCAACTTTTTGTACGCGCGTTTGGTACTAATAATTTTCCCGATTGCTCGAATATGTGTCACGAAGCCTCGGGACAAGGCATGAAGCCTACCATTGGTGTAGGTAAAGGCACGGTTACGTTCAACGATTTTGAAAAAGCGGATACTATATTTGTTATCGGGCAAAACCCGGGCACTAACCACCCGCGCATGTTAGAGCCACTGCGCGACGCTGTACGTAGAGGCGCTCAAGTAATTTGCTTAAACCCGCTAAAAGAGCGCGGGCTTGAAAAGTTTCAGCATCCTCAACACCCCATAGAAATGCTAACTAATGGCTCAACGCCAACCAATACCGCATACTTCAGGCCTGCCCTTGGCGGCGATATGGCAGTAATGCGCGGTATTGCGAAATGGTTACTAACCTGGGAGCAAGAAGCAAAGGCGGATAACGCTCCTCCTGTGTTTGACCACGATTTTATCAATACGCATACCAACGGCATGGACGACTATTTAGCTATAGTCGACAATACAAGTTGGGATCATATTGAAGCACAAAGCGGTTTATCGAAAGACGACATCCGCCACGCGGCAACTATGTACAAGCGCGGCGAACGGGTAATCATGTGCTGGGCTATGGGAATTACACAGCACAAACACTCTGTTGCTACGGTTCAAGAAATTGTAAATGTACAGCTATTGCGAGGAAACGTTGGCAAGCCAGGTGCCGGCCTTTCACCCGTTAGAGGACATAGTAATGTCCAAGGTGATAGGACGGTGGGTATTAATGAAGCTCCGCCTAAAACCTTACTCGATGCATTGGAACGCAAGTTTAACTTCGCAGTACCCCGAGAACAGGGTCACAATACTATTCAAGCGATTCAAGCTATGGAGCGCGGCGAGGCTAAAGTATTTATCGGCTTAGGCGGTAATTTTGCGCAGGCAACACCGGATACACCGCGTACTCACGCTGCGTTATCAAAATGCGATCTAACGGTACATATCGCTACCAAACTTAACCGCTCTCACCTGACCACAGGCAAGGATGCACTTATTTTACCTTGCCTAGGTAGAACTGAAGTGGACGTGCAGGCAAACGGACAACAAGGTGTAACCGTTGAAGATACGTTTTCTATGGTTCATATCTCCTATGGTCAACTACCGCCGAGCTCGCCCGAACTTCGCTCAGAGCCAGCCATAATCGCGGGTATCGCAAAAGCGACGCTGGGCAACACACCGGTAGACTGGGATGCCTTAATTAGCGACTACGATAATATTCGTGAACTTATTGCCGATACAATAGACGGTTTTAAAGACTTTAATACCAAACTTGCACAGCCAGGTGGCTTTCACCTAGGTAACGCAGCTAGCGAACGGAACTGGTTAACACCTTCAGGCAAGGCTGAATTTGCCGTTAACTCGCTGCCAAATTCGCTGTTAAATGCGGACCTAGTTACTCAAGGGGAAAAGCCCGACCTGATTTTGCAAACGCTACGCTCTCACGACCAATACAACACCACTATCTATGGTATGGATGACCGTTATAGAAACGTGTTTGGCGCCCGTGATGTCCTTTTTGCTAACGAAAGTGATATCGAAAAACTGGGTTTTAAAGACGGCGATAAAGTCGATATTACCTCTATGTGGAACGACGGCAAAATACGCCAAATAAAACAATTTATGTTAGTGGCTTACGACATTCCAAAGGGTCAAGCCGCGGCCTACTACCCAGAAACGAACCCACTGGTACCATTAGAAAGTTATGGCGATGGAACCTTCACACCAACGTCAAAATTTATTGCGATCAAACTTTCAAAGTCCGAATCGGATGGACGAATTGCAGTTTCTGCAGTTTAAGCATATCGAATTTGGCCCCGACCACGGGGCCTTTTAAATGTTCTATAATATTTAGCCTCGCACCCCTTTAAATTTGTGGTGAGTACGCTCTCGGTGAGTCATATTTAGGCACGTGAATAAGGGTAACACCATAGCGCTTAGCCCACTTAACGGATAAAGCCGTTGGTGCTGAAAGGGTTACAAGCAAAGGTAATTTTGCTCTTATCGCTTTTTGTACTAGTTCTAAGCTGCAGCGACTGGTTAGCACTACCAGGCAATTCTTCTGATAAAGTTTATTAGCCGCAATTGCCCCAATTAACTTATCAAAAGCGTTATGCCTTCCTATATCTTCACGACACGCCAGTACATTGCGCTTGGCATCAATATAGAGCGCGCCGTGCACTGCCCCACTTTGCTGCGCTAATGCTTGCGCTTGCGAAATTAGGTCTCGCAACCCTTCAAACCAGCTCGCTTCTGGTAAAGGCAATGGTTCTACAGGTTGGAGTTGAGGCAAAGCATTATCCAGCGCTTCGACACCACAAAGCCCACAGCCCGATGCACCCGCCAATCGCCGTTTATTTTCTTTTAACTTCCAAAACGCTTGATTGGCAATTTCGACTTCAGCATTAATGTGTTCACTATGGTGCGTCAATTCAATGTTATAGAGCTGGCGGGGGTGTTCAATAATGTCGTTACTTAAACTAAAGCCAACTATAAAGTCTTCAATGTCTTTGGGCGTAACAAGCATTACTGCATAGTTGATACCGTTGTAACTAATGCTTAATGCGACCTCTTCAGCAAGAATAAAATATTGAGTTTCAGGCGTTCCATCTAAAACTAATGCGTGGTGTTCGGCGTTATTTGTCATCAGGCCAATCACCTGGCGTATTAACATTAAGCCATTGTGCCTCATCCATACGGGTTATTTTTTCGCGCTGTTTTCCTTGCTCGCCATTTACCCTTTTGGGGCGCATCAGATTAGCTTCTTCAAGAGCAATGGCTTCTAGGCTTTCTAAGAATCCTACTACACGTCGCTTGTTTTGTTCGACCAAGTAGTGAGTTAGCATGGCGTTAGTATTGTGCTTAACAGATAAGTAAAAAGGCAAAAAGCGTTTTTGCACATAAACCGACCGCTGGGCTTCTCGCCCTGCTGTTACTAACGTTTTTAAAAGCTGAGGCGTCATCTGGGGCATATCCACGGGAAGAACAAGCAATTCAATAGGGCTGTCATTGCCCTCATTTGAACTACATAAAACATCCAGCGCCGCATGTACACCACCCAGTGGACCTGCATCGGCAATTTTATCATTTAAAAATTTTGGCGCGTTACGGCTGATCAGTACCTTATCACACCCTGCAGCCTTCAATAGCGATGACGCATGCTCTATAAGCGTGCTTCCCTGATAACGCATAAGGGCTTTATCTTGTCCCATTCTGCGCGATTGACCACCCGCTAACACGAGTCCGATAAGAGTTTTATTCACTTTATCCACTTTATGTTTCTCTCTTATCAAGCTTTTCCTCATTATTTATTCTAAAAATTCAAAACACTGCTTAACAATAGAAAGCTAAGCCTTGGCTAGGTTACACAGTTTGCAGAAGGCGCGCACTAGTTCGTAGAGGCTTTTTTCTTAGTACTAACCCGAATGAAAGTATAAATAGCCATACAGTAGCAGCCCCATCAACCGCATGAGTTACAGTTGTCAAATAACCAATATCAGCAAACGATGCGACAGTGGTATCGCTTAACGTAATTGGATAGGGCCCTAAATAGCCAGTCATTAAGTCAGATGAACCACCAGGCCAAGGCTCGTCCCAATGACTATTGGCAGTACCTGCGCCTCCGCCAAGTTCAACAGGAATAAAGGTGGCGTCTTCGACAAACTCACGGCGGTAAATTTCCAAAGCGTATTCTCCGGTATAGCGCCCTGTGCCATTAACGTAATTAGACTGGCTCCCTGCGATAAAAAAATCAGTCGTCCACAAAGTGCCAAACCCGATAACATGAGCCATTTCGTGCACGATAACATCGAAAAGTGTACCGTTAGTTTCCATATTATTTAGATCTGCCGTATCAAAGCGCATGCGACCTTTATTCGCATAAATATAAGTACTGTCGGAAAGCTGAGTAATACTAGAAGGCCCGGCACTACCCAGCACCCCGCCTGTACCATCAATTGGCGCTCCACTCGCCTCTATAACAATACTATGGTCAAAAGAGCTTTGAACACCTATTAAATATGATTCCCAATACGCAATTGCATCATCAAATGCGCTAGATTGTGTGGGTGTTAACCCTCCAAGATTATTGATAGAGATGTTGAATAGCCCAGCATTTACAGGTAGTGACATGCACAATGATATTACGACACCTAGAACCAACTTCGGTAAACCGTTCATGGCTTCCCTCCTAAATTAATAAACAACATCTAACGCAAAATCTAACGCAAATCATTTGGGGTAACGATACTTATGCGTTTTAATAACTATAGACTAGAAAGCAGAGGTAACACCTCTCCTTAACTATTTTGTTCTTAACGGCCGAGATAAGATTTTCTAAAGAGAACAAATTCTAAAAAGTCGTAATAAATACAGTACCTTAGGGTAGCGCAAGCGATAGCTATGAAGGGACTTTGAAGTTCAATTGCAATCAGAACATGCAAATAGAGTACGGGTATTAGGAGAAGGTTGATAAAACGTGAATAAATACAGCTATAGTTGAAAGCATTTACTCACCACCGAGCATTTTTTAAAGCCTCAAGGTGGTGAGTTTGAAAAGTTTACCAGGTTAAATCGTCTGGAATTTCGTAGTCGGCATACCAGTCGTCTTCATCCTCGTCTTTTCCGTCGCTGCCACTTTTATCTAGATCAGCGCGATATATAATTGAAGATTCATCACGCTGAGCAATCTTGTCAGCCACAGGCGTTGGAACCAGTTCGTAAGCATCGTCAAGCAATACCACAGTCAAACGACCTTTTGTCACTTGCTTGTGCATTTCTTCACTCACATACATGCGTTTTACCACGTTATCGTGAGTAAAATTAAGTAACGTTTCACCCTTACGAGGCTGTTTATTAACGTTAATAAGCTGCCTTACTTGAGCCGCAATTGAACGTTTTTCTCGTTCTTCCTGCTGCAATTGGTTTAGCTCACGAGAGCGAGCTTTTTTCTCTTCCGCCGCTTTTTGAGCCGCTAACGTAGCCTCATCTACCACTGGCTGTTTTTGCTTATTTTTCTGTTTCTGCTTTTTACGTTTGTCAGCGCGCGCTTGTTTTGCAGTTGCTTTGTCAGCCAGTCCGGCTTTTAAAAGTTGATCCTGTAAAGAGGCCATAACTCACTCTCTATTAATATAGTAATAAACCTTGCATGAAGCGTGTTGCAAGTCTTCATTGGGTTTCTTAAAACGTAATAAGCCCGAATAAAATCGGGCTTATTGTTTAGGCTTCAAAGTATTATATTAGCTTTGAATTACTTTTTCTTGGCTTTTGACTTGGCCGCAGGCTTTTTCGCTGCTTGCTCCTGCCATTTACCGTTGTCGTACCATGCCGACCAACCCGTAGCTTTTCCGTTTTCATTTTCGGACATCACATACTGCTGTTTGGTCTTTCTACTGTAGCGAACTATCGCAGAATTACCATCAGGGTCTGTTTTTGGCGCATCAGCAAGATAATAGAATTTCGGCGAAATTCTATCTCTAAAGCGGGCAAGTTCTTCCACTTTCGGCGCACGAGTCTCACGAGATTTAGGGAAATTATGCGCTGCCAAGAAGATGCCCGACGCCCCATCGCGTAGCATGAAGTGCGCGTCTGACTTTTCACATGGAAGTTCCGGCAGATCGACCGGGTCTTCTTTCGGTGGTGCGGCTTCCCCGTTTCTTAGCAGCTTACGGGTATTTTTACATTCTTCATTGGTACAGCCGAAGTATTTACCAAAGCGACCGTTCTTAAGCTCCATATCGCTGCCACATTTATCGCATTCGATAATAGGACCATCGTAGCCTTTAATTTTAAATGTGCCCGCCTCAACCAAGGTGCCATCACAGGTAGGTGTATTACCACAGACGTGAAGCTTACGGGTCTCGTCTACCAAGTAGCTGTCCATGGCAGTGCCGCACTTAGGACAACGCTTTTTAGAGCGAAGCGCTTCTGTTTCAAGCTCTTCTTCGTCATCCACCTTCACCACTTCGTCACCAGGCGTTAGGTTCATGGTGTTGGTGCAGCGCTCTTTAGGCGGTAAGTTATAACCTGAACATCCCAAGAATACACCGGTTGAAGCGGTTCTTACATTCATTTCGCGGCCGCACTTGTCGCATTCAATACCCGCAGGTATTGCCTGATTTAAGCGCATACCGCCTTCTTCAGGGTCTTTTTCGGCGTTTAGCAGTTTTCCATAGAAGCCACTGTAGAACTCATTAAGAACATCTTTCCAATCTTTATTGCCTTCAGCAATATCATCTAGATGTTGCTCCATGTTAGCCGTGAAGTCATAGCTCATTAGATCGTCGAAGTTTTCCATCAGGCGATCGTTTACTATCTCACCCATTTTCTCGGCGTAAAAACGTTTATTTTCTAAACGCACATAGCCGCGGTCTTGTATGGTTGAAATGATGCTAGCATAGGTTGAAGGACGACCAATGCCGCGTTTTTCTAGCTCTTTTACCAGAGACGCTTCATTAAATCGCGCCACAGGCTTAGTGAAGTGCTGCTTAGGATCAAGGGCTTTTAAGTCAAGCACATCGCCTTTTTGCACATCAGGCAACATAAGCTCTTCATCGCCTTTTTTGCGAAGTTGTGGCTGCACGCGCGTCCAACCGTCAAACTTAAGTACACGACCTTTTGCTGTAAGTTCGTAGTCCCCTGCTGCCACTTTAATTGTAGTTGCATCGTACTTAGCCGGTGTCATTTGACACGCTAAAAACTGGCGCCAAATAAGCTCATAAAGGCGCTGTGCATCGCGCTCCATATCACCTAAGCTCGCCGCACTAACATTCACATTTGAAGGTCGAATCGCTTCGTGCGCTTCTTGCGCACCTTCTTTACTTCCATAGCGATTTGGCGAATCTGGTAGGTATTTGCCACCGAAATTGTCTGAGATATATGCGCGCGCACTTTCTACTGCTTCTTGACTCAAATTGGTCGAGTCAGTACGCATATAGGTGATGTAACCCGCTTCATAAAGACGCTGGGCCATCATCATGGTTTTCTTAACACCGAAACCCAAACGCGTACTCGCTGCTTGTTGCAGCGTAGAGGTAATAAATGGCGCAGAAGGACGACTCTGCGTTGGCTTCGACTCACGGCTTTCCACCGTATAGTTCGCACCTTCAAGGTCAGCAAGTGCTTTATCTGTTTCCGCTTTGTTTTTCGGCTTAAACGCACTGCCCTGATGCTTGGCAACCAACATGCGAAGCGCCGCTTTTTGCTGGCTGGTCAAATCTGCGTGAACGTCCCAGAACTCTTCTGGTACGAAGGCTTTAATTTCGCGCTCTCGCTCGACAACAAGCCTAACCGCTACCGATTGAACACGCCCTGCTGAAAGTCCGCGCGCAATCTTTTTCCATAGCAGTGGCGACACCATGAAGCCTACAACTCGGTCTAGGAAACGGCGTGCTTGCTGTGCATTAACACGAGAAATATTTAGCTCACCCGGGGCTGAAAACGCGTCTTGAATCGCATTTTTAGTAATTTCGTTGAAGACTACCCGCTGATACGTCTTATCTTTTTTGCCTAACAGTTCTTGTAAGTGCCACGCAATCGCCTCTCCCTCACGGTCCAAATCCGTTGCGAGATAGATAGTGTCGGCGTCTTTTGCGAGCTTTTTAAGTTCGTTGACTACCTTTTCTTTGCCCTGCAGCACTTGATAGTGAGCCTTCCAGTCTTTTTCTGGATCAACCCCCATTCTGTCTACAAGTTTTAAGTATTCGTGACGACGAAGATATTCTTGACGCTCTTCTTCGCCTAAAGTTTTGAGTTCTTTAGCCGGTTTTTTAGGCTCTACTTTGCCTAACGCCTTCGTTGGAAGATCTCGCACATGGCCAACCGAACTTTTTACGATAAAATCTTTGCCAAGATATTTATTTATCGTTTTTGCTTTGGCTGGTGACTCGACTATGACCAGTGATTTTGCCATATAATTGAACTAAACCTATTGATTTTTAATGACTATTTACGTCAAATTCTGAAAATTGGAGCAGCCCGACACTATATATAGGGTACTCGCTCTTTTTTAACATATATCTACAAAGTGAATGGAAAACAAGATCTTCTTCATACTTATTCTTCCCACCGCTCTAAACGCGCACAAAAACTGTACATTAAATAAGCAGCGCGATTGGCATCGGTCTTAAAAGCCGTATAATGCCAGCCATTCCAACCTGACCTAACGACGCGCTCAGGTTTAAAGAAGTGCTGCGTTTGCCCCTGTACAAAGCGAAAGCGCTACCACTGCAATCAATTTAATAACAGTGTCTGTAAGAATGTAGCATATGGGGTCAACAGCAAAAACTACAAGAATGAGGGAAAGTATGAAGCAGTTTGAAGTTAACTTTGATGGTCTTGTTGGACCTACACATAACTATGCCGGCTTATCGTTTGGCAATGTCGCTTCCCTGAACAATGCGAATGCAAAAAGCAGCCCTAAGCAGGCTGCAAAGCAGGGTCTTGCAAAAGCAAAAGCGTTGGCCGATATGGGAATGGTTCAAGGTGTGTTAGCGCCGCAAGAACGCCCTGATATCGCTGCACTCCGTCGGTTAGGTTTTACCGGCTCTGATGCTCGTGTGCTAGAAAGCGCTGCAAAGCAGTCTCGCGAGATTTTCCTAGCGTGTTGCTCTGCTAGTAGCATGTGGACTGCAAATGCCGCCACTGTGTCTCCTAGCGCCGATACTGCCGACGGTCGCGTGCACTTTACCCCTGCAAACCTAACAAACAAGTTTCATCGCTCATTAGAGCCTCAGGTAACAGGCAATATTTTGCGCGGCACATTCGCCAATGAAAAACACTTCGCCCATCACCAACACCTGCCAGATAACGAGCATTTTGGTGACGAAGGTGCAGCAAACCATACGCGGCTTTGCAGCAATTACGGGCAGGCTGGTGTGGAGCTGTTTGTTTATGGTCGCCATGCATTTGATACCAGCAAACCTGCTCCAACCAAATACCCGGCTCGCCAAACACTGGAAGCGTGCCAAGCCGTAGCGCGTTTGCATGGCTTAGACGACGATGGTGTGGTTTACATGCAACAAAACCCTGATGTTATCGACCAAGGTGTATTTCACAACGACGTGATTGCCGTAGGTAACCAAAACGTGTTGTTTTTCCACGAGCAAGCGTTTTATAAAAAAGAAGCGGGCTTTAAAGAGCTGCAAGCAAAATTTGGCAGCGAACCACTTCACTTTATTGAAGTTCCAACCTCGGAAGTGTCTGTTCAGGATGCGGTTAGAACCTACTTGTTTAACACGCAAATTATAACGCTTCCTAGTGGCGACATGACCATTATCGCGCCAACTGAATGTCAGGAAAACGAAGCGGTTAAACGTTATTTAGACAAGCTAGTTACACTAGGTACGCCAATTAAGTCGGTTAACTATTTCGATGTTAAACAAAGTATGCGCAATGGCGGCGGCCCTGCTTGCTTACGCCTGCGTGTTGCTATGAACGACCAAGAGCTTGAAGCAGTAAATCAAAACACCTTAATCAACGATACACAGTTTACGCGCTTAAACGCGTGGGTCGATAAGCATTATCGCGATGAACTAAGCGAAGATGACTTGCGCGATCCTCAGCTACTGATTGAGTCGCGCACTGCTCTAGATGAGCTTACGCAGATTCTGAAGATTGGTTCGGTTTATCCGTTCCAGCAGGGGTAGTTAAAGAGACGGTCTTTAGCAAACCAATTAGGGAGTACTGACTAATAAAGTATTACCAGCATAGATACTAAAATAAGGCCTGATAAATATCAGGCCTTAATGCTTATAACTGGTTAATCTGCTAAAGAATCCTCATCCTCAGGGCATATTCCAACCCCGAATGGATTTTCCGGAGGAGTTATCCCCTCGTCAGTAATATCATCTGACAGTATTTCTAGTCGATACTTCATGGATGCTTGCGATTCACTTCCGGTTGACTGCCCAAATACCGTTACTTCTGCGAAATACCATACTGCGTAACTTTCGGGGTAACGATATTCTAGTTCTGCATATCCATTTTCATCAGTAACACCATCGTTGGTAAGCGTTACAGTACCCACTATACCCGGTGTTAATTGTTCATCGTTATTGAGGTCTTCGACTGCTTCTAAAATACCGTTGGAGTTTTTATCTTCATTGTCACAGGCGGTAACATTAACGGTCTCCCAAATCGAATTAACCGTATTATATTCCCACTCACCTCTAAGATAAACGCCACGTCCGCTAGTATCACCAAATTTAACAGGGGTGATCGATGCCGTTAAATTTACGCCACTAACTGGGCGCCCCACTGAATCCGAAACAAAGATTGCGAAACGTTTAAGGTAAGAAGTAGTAGTAGGTGTTTCGATGACATTACCCGTGCCGATAACAATGTCGAATGCCCTAGCACCTACTGTCAGCATTATCTCGTCATAGACTGTTTCATCGTCCGCTACGGTGGCGGTTATAACGACATCGTCTTCAGAGGTAACAGAACCTGAGGTAAATACAGTGGTCGCTATACCTTTGCTATCTGTCGTTGCCTGAGACGGTGATACAAAACCAGTAGAGACATCAGATACGGAGAAATTAACCACGCTGTTTTTCACTAAGTTACCGTCGACGTCACGCACAACGGCACTAATGGTGCTCGTTTGTCCGTCTGGTCCCAGGATATCAGGGGAAGCATCGGCGATAAGGGTAGCCGGTGTAGTTGCTATAAACTCAATTTGCGTCAATGCAGACACTAATGCGTTACCATTAGCATCACTTGCTGATGCGCTAATAGATGAGATGCCTGCGTTGTCTGCACTAATTTCAATACTCGCTTGGCCATCAGCATCAGTAACGACTATTGGCTCTCCAGCAATTTCGCCGCGCGAGGCACTGAAGGTAACCTCTTGACCCACTACTGGCTCGTTGTCTTGGCGCCACTGAACAGTAATAGTTTGCGCTTGCCCCAGCGGCACCTCCTCTTTTGGCAGGTTAACAAAATTAAATTCATCTTGCTGAACCTGCACTGTAAAGCTTGTTTCAGCATTTAAGGCAGATGCCGTGATAGTATCTTCCCCTGATGACGTTGCAGTATATGACACCGTCGCCTGACCGTTGGTTCCTGTATTCACTATAGTGCTACTAAGGGTACCGCTAGTGGCGCTCAAAACAACATCCTCGTTATTGATAGACTGGCCATCGGAGTCTTGAAGACGAATCGTGTATTCAACGGTATCATTTAAAATGACCGACGATGCTCCATTAATAGTCACTTCTGTCCCAATAATGGTGATATCAACAGTTTCAGTAAGACTGCCCGCTTCTGCTGTAACGGTGATAGTGCGGTTTGATTTATCATTTTGTGATGTCAATACTGCACGGGCTGTACCATCGGCAAGGGTTTCAGGCTGTGTTAACTGAAGTTCAACGCCATCGCCTGTCTGTGCCGAAAAGCTCACTTCGACCCCTTCCATTAACACACTCTGTTCATTTTTAACCAAAGCTATGAGATCAACTTCATCACTACCGCTTGATGCCAGTTGGATACTGTCAGCGAAAAGCTCAAGAGACGCAGGCTCTTCACTTACCGTGGTACTACCTTCAGAACTAAAGGTCGTAGAGTCTGTCTCACCAGTAGGTAGAGTCGCCGTTACTTCGCCGTCGCCAGAGGCGCTTCCAACCGACATGCCTATTGTCGCAACACCTTCGGCATTTGTTAATGCCGTCGCCGTATCGTTTGAGAAGGTAGCAAGCTCATCATTACTTAATGAAAAGGTAAGCAGTAGATCGGCCTGAGGCTCACCCAATGAATTAGTTACTGTTGCCACTGCTGTTAAGGCATTGCTAGATGAAAGGTTATTATCGGCCTCTCCACTTTCATTTTGAAGCGATAATGCAACACTAATAGTAGTAGGTTCTGTGGCACTTACCGCTGTGGCAGAGAACGTTGTCGTCCCTGTTTCGCCACTGCTTAATGCCGCGGTGATTTCACCATCACCCGAAGCCGTACTGGCGTTCAAGCGGATTCTGGCAACACCGCTTGAATTGGTGCGCGCAGTACCGGTGTCGTTGCCAAACTCTGCAAGTTCCTCGTTGCTCAACGTGAAAGTTAACAGTGCATCTGAGTACGGGTTTCCTTCGTCATCTGTCACCGTTGCTACTGCAAACAAGCTATTGTTTTCTGATAAGTTGTTGTCGCTTGTCCCACTTTCATTTTCTAATGTTAAAGCTATCGAATAGGTAGGTGTGGTAGTACCGTCGTCTCCGCTTCCATTATCCGTGTTATCCCGAGAGACTGCAGAACCGCCTCCACCACATGCTGTTAGCATAAATATTGCGCTAATTAGGCTTAGCGCTCTCGCTAATGTCGACATAATTCGTTCCTGAACCTCTTTTATTGACAATTGCGTCGTTTTTTATGTTTAAAAATCAACTGAATCTGGCACACTACGAAAGATTAAAAATATAACAATGCACAGGAAACATTAATGTCTTCATCTGCACATAAGTATAGTTTAACCGCCCGCATATTTATCGGCATGGCTGCCGGTATCTTGACTGGTGTCTTTCTCCAATTATTGTTTGATGATAGCGGAGATTTTACTTTTTCGATATTCGGTTTTGAGCTCTCAACGTATAACATTCTTGTTGAAGGTATATTTTCAACTCTCGGCCAAATATTTATTGCTAGCTTAAAGATGCTGGTGGTTCCCCTCGTTTTTGTTTCTCTTATTTGTGGAACTAGTACCTTATCAGACCCGAGTAAGTTGGGAAGACTGGGTGCAAAATCGGTAGGGTTATATGTTGTCACAACCGCAATCGCCATAACACTAGCCATGAGTATAGCTTTGGTGGTTTCTCCCGGTGACGGACTTAATTTAACCACGGAAACCTCGTTCCAAGCAAAGGAAGCGCCTAGCCTCTCAGACGTTATTGTAAATATGTTCCCTAGCAACCCCATAAACTCTATGGCACAAGGCAACATGCTTCAAATCATCGTTTTTGCTGTACTGTTCGGTATAGCAATGGCGATGACAGGTGATGCGGGCAAACGTCTTACTGCTATCTTTGAAGATATCAATACAGTAATCATGCGCTTAGTGACAATCATCATGAACCTAGCGCCATACGGTGTTTACGTACTAATGGCGAAGCTCTTCTCAACCATTGGCGGCGAAACCATATTGAGTTTGGCGAAGTATTTCTTTTTAGTATTTGGCGTTCTAATCCTTCACGGCCTAGTTACTTACTCTGTTTTACTTAAAGTTTTGGCAGGCTTAAACCCGTTCATTCTGTTGAAAAAAATGCGTGACGCAGCCCTTTTTGCTTTTAGTACGTCAAGTAGCAGTGCAACGTTGCCTGTTACCATGGAAACAGCAAAAAACAAACTTGGCGTAGGTAATTCAGTTTCATCATTCACCCTGCCTTTAGGCGCAACAATTAACATGGACGGTACCGCCATCATGCAGGGTGTGGCGACGGTGTTTATCGCACAAGTTTACGCTGTCGACTTGAGCCTTGGCGACTATATGATGGTAGTGTTAACCGCCACGCTTGCTTCTATCGGAACCGCTGGTGTACCCGGCGTTGGCCTTATTATGCTAGCGATGGTTTTACAGCAGGTAAACTTACCCGTTGAGGGTATTGCACTTATTATCGGCGTAGACAGACTGCTCGATATGACCCGTACTGCGGTAAATATTACTGGTGACTGTATGGTGTCATGCGTTGTTGCTAAGAGCGAAGGCGCGTTGGACGAGAGTGTTTACAACGACCCTAGAGCAGGTTTGAAACAAGAAGATGTGGATTTCGAGCACTTCGAAAAGAACAAATAGTATAGTGTTCAAATCTCCTGAGTGCGCTTTGCACATCATGTGAGTGTCGTACAAGAACAGCCGTTAAATACGAACAAGGCCAGCATAATTTGCTGGCCTTTTTATTGGTTAAAGTCGTGTTATTAGCCCTGTGAACATTAGTCTAGAATATATCAGGCCAACATTTGTACCTTTCTTACGCTTCACCTATGTTGCTAAAACAACGAGGTTGCCGAGGGTTACTGGTCGGTGATGCTTAAATTAACAATCATCGCCCCGTAATAGTTAATTTTGTAATTAGCTAGTGAAGCGCAGAAGATGGCGACACTTTCGCAGCTTTTTGCGCTGGATATAACGTAGCCCCGACACTTAAAAACATGGCTACAACAATTGTTACTACCACATCCTCCCAATGTAAGCTTGAAGGTAGAAAATCAATAAAATAGATATCGCCAGAGAGAATTTCTACACCTAACAAAGTTTCAATAAAGCGGACAATATCTGACAAATTTGGTGCTACTAGTAAAGCAAGCGCAACGCCAACGGTTATGCCGATAAACCCGTTAATAACGCCCTGAAGTACGAAAGTATTGCGGATTAGACGGTCAGTAGCTCCCATTGTTTTTAATATCGCAATAGCAGCCTGTTTGTCCCTTACCGCCATAACTAATGATGACACTATATTAAAGCAAGCTACGGCAATCACTAACGTAAGCGCTATATAAACAACGGACCTCACTAGCTGAATGTCGTTATATAAATGCCCTTGAGTACGTGTCCAGTCAGACATATAAACAGCTTGAGGGTAGCTATAGCCAATATCTCGCATGGTATCGTATGCTGAAAAAGGATCGTTAAGGGTAAACTGAATCCCTTGGGCTTTAGAGGTAATACCAATAGCTTCCGACGCAGTTGCTAAATGCATTAACCCAAGCTGATTGTCTAACTCTCCACCAACAGATAGCACGCCTGCGATAGTCAGCGTAATAGAACGTGGCGCCTTAAAAGTTAGATCATGGGTGGTTTGAGGTATCAATAGTTGAACCGTGTCACCTACGTTTAACGCCATCGAAGACATAATACCTTTACCAACAAGTAATCCATTAGATTGCTTGGAAAAGTTTAGCCAATCTTGACTAGCTACTCTTTCAGCGTATTTATCACCAACCTGATTTACCGGGATACCGGTAACGCTAATAGCCTTTAACTCGCCTTTTGACTGCAGCATTCCTGTTAACCCCGTGTAAGGGGTTACTGATGCAATACGGCTGTCTTGTGAAAAACGGTAAAGCTGAGCATCTAAATTTTCTATTCCACTTTCGCTTTTACTGTATAGCTCACCGTGTGGAACCACGCTTAAAATGCGACTCGTTAACTCTCTTTCAAAACCGTTCATAACACTTAACAGCACGATAAGAACAAAACACCCCAGCCCAATACCAATAGTCGACGACATTGATATAAACGAAATAAAGCGCTGTTCGGAACGTGTTTTTCTAAATCTCTTGGCCAATTCAAGGGCGAGCATCTTGACCCTCCACAGGCAATGCTTCGCTAGCTAACCGGCCGTCTTTAATCTTAAGTACCCTATCCATTTTCGCAGCAAGAGTAATGTCGTGGGTAACCACGACAAAAGCTGTCCCCTTTTTCTCGCTTAAGCTTTTTAAAAGCTTATAGATTTGTTGTCCCGTAGAATCATCCAAATTCCCTGTAGGTTCATCGGCAAGCACCACAGAAGGTTCGGTAACCAACGCACGGGCTATTGCCACACGCTGTCGCTCGCCTCCCGACATAGTTGAAGGTAAATGATCTAATCGATGGGAGAGCCCTACTTCTTCTAACATAGCTTGGGCTTTAGTATGGGCCGCTTTTGTGGATAGCCCTCTTATTCTAAGCGGCATCGCAACGTTCTCTAAGGCCGTGAACTCACCAAGCAGGTGATGAAACTGGTAAATAAACCCCATTTCGTCATTGCGAAGTTTAGCTAGCGCATTACCAGATAGTTTGCCAAGAGATTTGCCATTAAATTCGACGTCGCCGCTGGAGGGTTTATCTAATCCCCCGAGTATATGTAGAAGCGTACTTTTACCCGAGCCAGAACTGCCTAAAATGGCTACGTGTTCACCAGCTTTTATAGAAAGAGAAACATCGTGTAATACGGGGGTGGCGTTAATGCCATCTTGATAAGTTTTATTTATATTGCTGCAATTTAGCACGTCCTGCATGCGACTGTTCTTCTATAGTTTCCAGACGGTGAATGGTAGCGCTAAACACTACCAACACCAACTGAAAAATAACAGTGCTAAAACGCGTTATTGTGTGTCTTGGACGCTTTTAGCTAGCGCATCGGCAGACTGAGGCTTGCCAAACAACCACCCTTGACCAAACCCGATAGTTAACCCCTTCAGTTCATTACACTGTTCGGTATTTTCGACGCCTTCTGCGATCAAGTCGACGTTAAGCCCTTCGGCAATACTAACAATATGTGGAATAAGCGAAGAGCGAATACTGTTGTCTTCCATATCCATAACAAAGCTTCGATCAATTTTGAGATAGTCACAGTTCAAGGTTTTTAGCTGGCTTAGGTTAGAATACCCAACGCCGAAGTCATCAATAGCAAATAAGAACCCTTTACTTTTTAACGATTTAATATGCTTAACCGCACTATGAGTTGCTATCTGTTCGTCTTCAGTAATTTCCAGTACTAACTTGAAGTTTTTAACATTCATTTCCAAAGCAAAATCTAAGTCTAAACAGTCTTCTCTTGTAAAGTCGAAGGGAAATAAGTTGAAGGATACTTTAAACCCATTTGGAATATCAGGGTTTTCATTAAGCTCCTTCATCGCAGTCGTAATCATATCGATAGTAAATTCCCAGGTCATTTCTTGCTCTTTAACTTGCGGAATAAACTCGTCAGGATAAATAGGCCCAAACTCGTCTTCAAAGCGACTAAGCACTTCACAACCGATGACTTTGCCCGTTTCCAAATCAACAAATGGCTGATAAAGACTATAAAACTTATGCTCTTTTAACCCTTTGCTAACTCTGGACTCGAGAGAACGACGGCGACGTAAATAATTAAACACCAGCATGTGCGTGAGCGCGGCCGTCAACAGCATAGCGAAAACAAACAAGACAATCTTGCCCGTGTGTAAATCTAATACCCTTCCGTGGTCAGATTTAACTTTTAAACAGGTGTTATTGTAGCGCTCATCGCACAAAATGAATTGCAATGAGAAATACCCTGTACGTGCTTCCATATCATCTTGGCTAAGCGTGGTATCTACAAGCCCTGGGTTGCCCGCCATATGATAAAAATGATCGCCATTGTAAAAAAGCTGCCAATCTTGAGTAAAGCTGTAGCCAATAACGCTATCCATATCAAGCACAGCATTATAGCGACCACGTTTAACAATGGTGCCTGTTGCCTGTTTGTCAAATAACTGCAGGGGTGTGTTTATCCAGAATGCATCCCCAAGCTGGGTGTAAAAATCTGGGGTTGCTTCTTGTATGGGCTCTTCAAGAATACCCAGATAGGTACTACACAACAATTCGCCGTTTTCATAGAAACCAATTTCTTTTACAAAACGGGAGCGAAAAAGAGTTTTGCGCATTTCTGCCAAGTTTTCGAGTTCACAAGACTGATAAGGCAGTGCGTTGAGATAATCGAGGGTAATTTCTGCATCTCTAAAGACAATGCGGACGTTATCTAAAATCTCTTTAGCACGGCTCTCTTCTTGTTCTCTAACAAACACAAACATAATTATGGCAAGAACAAATGTAACCAATGCCACGCTCAACAAAGAGACGCCAATCGCTTTTAAATTATCAGCCAAAAAATACCGTTTTTGATCGCTTTTATTCATAATTTCCGTTGTTGTAAAACTCTAACGTCCTAACTGTAGTACAGATTCAAAAAAACACACTACGACTTTAGGGCACATGTTACTGTTTGTTAGATAGTTTTAATGCTTAATGTGTGGCTCTTGAAAATAAAAATGAAAGGTTTAAAAACTAAGGAAATACAGATATGAAATTTGTCTGGCGCGTTTTAATAACGGCTATTATGCGAGGTGCGAAAAGTGCTTTTGCGGGTAAAAATAACTAAAGAGGATGCTAATAAGAATTAGAGCTTTGTTTTTTTTTATTTTTTTTGGGGGGGAGAGAAACTAGCTTAAATGAAAATTTGATATGACTCTTTATCATTAATGGCGGAGCGGACGGGACTCGAACCCGCGACCCCCGGCGTGACAGGCCGGTATTCTAACCAACTGAACTACCGCTCCGCAATAATGAAAAGCGTGCATTATTCGATTAATGGCGGAGCGGACGGGACTCGAACCCGCGACCCCCGGCGTGACAGGCCGGTATTCTAACCAACTGAACTACCGCTCCACATAATCGAGATTGCACTGTATAACTAAATGGCGGAGCGGACGGGACTCGAACCCGCGACCCCCGGCGTGACAGGCCGGTATTCTAACCAACTGAACTACCGCTCCGAAAACCTTTTAGTTATACCATTGAAAGAGTGGCGGAGCGGACGGGACTCGAACCCGCGACCCCCGGCGTGACAGGCCGGTATTCTAACCAACTGAACTACCGCTCCACATCTTCAATGTTATCAGTGAGTTGACTTGGCTGTTGTTGCCCTGTCCCCTGACTGCGGCGCAGATAATACGTATTCCCCCATGTGGAGTCAACGCTTTTTATTAATAAAATTGTCATCTGCGGTTTGTTTGCCTGTTAAATAGACATTATGTCGAAATAAAATTCAAAGTGAACAATTTAACATCGCATAATCACAACTGTGATAAAACAAACATTAGGATTTTTCCGGTTTGCTTCCTTTTTTAAACATCCCGAATAACTTTTTCAAACCTTTCGGCTTTTCTTCCATAGAAAGTTCGGCATCAGTCGTAGCTGTAGGTTGCTTTGCCGGTGAAGACGACGGTTTGGGAGACGTACGCTTTTTACGCATAAAAATGATAACCGCCGCAGCAATAACTCCGATAAGTACAATTGACCCATTAACTGCTATCAAGATAATGGTCAAAGTTCCATTATCCATTTCTTCTTGCCCATCTAGCGAAAATTCTTCATTTTGCGTCATAGCGGCAGGATTTAGCTCAGGTGTCGCAACTAATGGTGCACTTCCATCGACAATCGGGTCTTTTCCATCTATTAATGGGTCTTCAACTTCAGGCTCTTGCGGCCCCTCAGCAACAAAACTAAATTCAGGCACATCTAAAATAAAATCCCTGCCATTCATTGTTGTTCCATATGCCGTAATCTTTACTCTAAAGATGCCTTCTTCATAGGCTACAATTAAATGCTCGCGAGGCTCACTGCCCCCTTCGGTCAAAGAAAAGTTCTGCATGTCTGCATTAGGGAACTTTACCTTTCCGTCCACAAGCAAGGATTCGATATCCACTAGATCCCTATCAACATCAATTATGATCTTATGGTAGCCGTCACCGCCGCCATTCATTTCTACGTCAATAGAAACGGGGTTGTTATGTAAGACAATAGGTTGGCTTTCTTGCTCACGGGTATACATAGGGGTGATAACGCGAAAAACCGGCTTCCACTCCCCCGCCGCTATTTTTAAATTAAATTGACCAGTAAAGACACCATCACCAGGGCGCTCGTCCATTCCCCGGCCATCGTCTTGAAACGTAGCAACGTCCTGATCGCCTGTACCAAAGTTTCCGAAGTTAGGGTTGTTTGTGCTCTTAAATTCAATATCAAGCTCGACTACATCCCTGAACTGCTTGTTGTCAATTGGCTTGCCATTATTCGTAAGGTAGGCCGTAGATTTTAGAATTTCACCGGCAAATAAGACATCAGGTAAAGGGTCGGCGTGTAACTCTATATTTGATATAACCATCACGCGGCTTTCTGGCAGTACTTGGCCCACAGCTTGCCAAGGCCCTGGGACAGGATTTTTAATGGTTATCATGTCGAAGGTGTCGGCATCGAACCACTCTACTTTGTCTTCGTCCACTCGCCCCTGAAACAGTTTAGAGCCATCAGGTCTCACAAGTACAACCGGTGCAGAGCCATACTCTCTGAAAAAGACCATAGTGATTTCTTCGACGTTGTAATCTACTCGAAATCGGTTTTGTAGAAGCTTTATTGAGTTTGTATAGCTGTCGCCTAACTTAGTAAGCGGCGAGGTATCAACATCTTGATTATTTGACTGAGGGCTTTGAATTGCACTATCTGCGAGCTGCCTAGCGGCATCGCGCTCGTCTTCTTGCGACTGAGCGCCAGCGCTTAAGTGTATAAAAAGCGATAAAATAATTACCCAATAAAACCACACTCTCACGCTACGCTGCTCCTGCACTGTTTGGTTGTTTTACTTCTATTTACATATTTTTGGCTAAGACACCTCTTCAGGCTGAGGACGCCACAAGCATTTTCCACCCGCTTTTTCTACAATGTCTAAGCGAGCCTCGTGCTGTGTTACTTCATCGGCGGTAGCTTTAATAACCTTTAATTTATTTGCGCCACGCTTAACCCTGCGAATAGCGGTTGAGTCTGTGTCATTGCCCGAGCTCGATGCCAACTTAAGCTTGGTCTGCCCACCGGTCATTAATAAATAGACATCGGCAAGAATTTCAGCATCCAGCAAAGCTCCGTGAAGCGTACGGTGGCTGTTGTCTATACCGTAGCGTTTACACAATGCATCGAGGTTGTTTTTCTGCCCCGGGTGCATTTGGCGAGCAAGGGTCAGCGTATCAAGTACATCACATATCTGGCTGGTGATAACGCCTTTTGTTGAGGCTTCCATTCCAAACTCGTGATCCATGAAGCCCACGTCGAAGGGAGCGTTGTGAATAACAAGTTGCGCCCCTTTGATAAAGCTCACAAACTCTTGGGCAACTTGAGAAAACGTAGGCTTGTCGGCAAGAAATTCATTGGTTATGCCGTGAACTTCAATTGCTTCTTGTTCAATATGGCGGCCCGGGTTGATGTAAACGTGAAAGTGATTCCCCGTCAAACGGCGGTTAACAACTTCAACACACCCTATTTCGATAATGCGGTGGCCTTCTTTGGGGTCAATACCTGTGGTTTCAGTATCGAGAACAATTTGGCGCATGGAACCTCTACTATAATTACACTTTCATTTTTTGATAGTATATCAACCCCTTTGCAATCCGCTAAGGGAAAACACAAGATAAATTAAGCGAGTTAAACTAAAGGAAACGCTGTGGCTCAAAAGACCATTCACATTTATACCGACGGCTCGTGTCTAGGTAACCCTGGCCCGGGCGGGTACGGTGCTGTACTAATTTATAAACAGCATAGAAAAGAGTTGAGCGATGGCTTTGCCCACACCACGAATAATCGTATGGAACTGCTTGCCCCGATTGAAGCGCTCAATAGCTTAAACGAGCCGTGCAATGTTGAGTTAACTACCGACAGTCAGTATGTAAAAAATGGTATTAATCAGTGGATCCATAATTGGCGTAAAAACGGTTGGCGCACTACTGATAAAAAGCCGGTTAAAAACGCAGATTTGTGGCAACGGCTAGATGAAGCGGTGAAAAAGCACAAAATAAACTGGCATTGGGTGAAAGGCCATTCAGGGCACCCAGAAAACGAGCGTTGTGATGACCTTGCACGCGGTGCTGCAGAAGCAAACCCAACAAAGCCAGATGAAGGCTTTGTTGGAAAGTAAAATACCCTAGCAAAGCCTCTTTAGTGAGAGCCATTATTACAAGCTCTCACCCATAGCTTTTACTAAGGACGTTTACCACTAGCTTTAAACATAAGCTTTACCCTGAGCTTTTTACCACGCGCTTTTACCATGAAATGACCAACTTGCCCTGCGTGTCGTTGTTTTCCAATCGCGCATGAGGCTTATCGATATCATCAATACTATAGTGAGTATCGATATTTACATTTAGCTCTTTATTTTCAAAAGCGGGCAAACATACGTGAGAGAAATCACGTATCAAGTCTGCTTTATAGTCGTCGCTTCGATTTCTCAGTGTTGTCCCAATAATCGAGGCTCTCTTTCCTAAAAGCAAAGCCATATCAAGGTTATCAGCATACCGCCCTGCTAGCATGGCCAGGTAAACCACTTTGCCGTCTTGCTTCAGCACTTTAAGATTTCGGTTAAGGTAATCGCCACCGACCATATCAAGTACCATATCAACGCCTTCAGGCCATACTTTTTTTAAAACGTCATCAAACTGCTGCCGTTTGTAGTTAATTAGATGCTCGGCGCCATTGTTCTCACAAAGGTTCAGCTTGTCTTGGCTTGACGCTGTTACTGCACTATGAACACCCCAATATCGACATAGCTGAGTGGCGGCCATCCCCACACCACTTGCGCCCCCATGTATTAAGGCTCTTTCAGCGGGTTTAATGTGAGCTATGGTGCGTAAACACTGAAATGCGGTAAGAAAAACTTCGGCAAGACCTGCCGCTTCAAAAAATGGCATGCCCTTAGGGATAATCATTAAGTGAGCAGGATTAACAATGACTTCTGTGGCATAGCCACCACCTGCGACCAAACCAAATACTTCGTCACCTTCTTTAAAGGTACTAACATCACTGGCAACTTCTGTTACAACGCCTGCTACCTCTAACCCGAGGATTTCACTTTCCCCTGGCGGAGGTGGATAGTTACCTTGACGCTGCAAGGTATCTGCTCGATTTACACCGAATGCTTTTACCTCTACTTTTACTTTTCCCGATGTTAGCGATATTCCGACACATTCCTTAACAGTCAGTTCGCTTGGGCCGCATCCCTTTTCAAAATCCACATAGCGCATACTTTGCATCCAATCCTAGTCTTAAAATTTTAATCGTAATTTGTCTACGTACTTCAGCATCAATCAGTTTGGGTTTCTTCTAAGTTTATACCAGTCGGCATAGATAATATTCAACACAGAACCTCTGAAAATGCGTATAATCGCGGCCATTACCGTAAGCATCTAATATGGCTTACATCAAATATATATTGTTTAAATTACCACGAGAGCCTACATGTCAGCACAGGTCATATTACAACCGTCCAGAGATAAATCACTTCGCCGTAAACACCCTTGGGTTTTCGAGAGCGCCGTGGCTGAGTTAAAAGGCCGTGCACGGGTTGGCGATACGGTAGATGTTTTCGATTCTGAAGGCGATTGGTTAGGGCGAGGCGCTTATTCTCCAAATTCTAAAATTCGCGTTCGCATGTGGACGTTTAAAAAAGATGAAAGCATTGATAACGGCTTTTTCTTGCGCCGTTTAGAAACTGCGCTAACACTGCGTAAGCGCTTGTTCGACCCAACCAAAACAAATGCGTTTCGTTGGATAGCGTCTGAAAGCGATGGTCTTCCCGGTATTACGATTGATCTCTACGACAACGTTGCTGTGGTGCAGCTTCTTAGCGCTGGCGGTGAAAAGCACCGAGATAAGATAGTATGGGCAATCACCAAGCTAATGCCTGATGTTCACGTCTATGAGCGCAGTGACGTTGATGTACGCAAAAAAGAGGGGCTAGAGCCTGTAACAGGCGTGCTTCACGGCGAGCCACCCATGCAGGTTACAGTAAAAGAAAACGGCATTAGTATCGTTGTTGATATAGAACATGGTCATAAAACCGGTTTTTATCTCGACCAGCGCGATAGCCGTGCCGCCGCTGCACACTACGCGAAAGATGCTGACGTACTAAACTGTTTCAGCTACACAGGCACATTCTCTTGCTATGCCCTTTCAGGCGGCGCTAAGTCAGTGACTAACGTAGATGTATCTCAACCAGCGTTAGATTTGGCTAAACATCATGTGGCCATTAATGGATTAGGTGAGGACAAAGCGCATTTCGTCAACAAAGATGTATTCAAAGCGCTTAGGGAGTATCACGAGCAGGGCAAACAGTTCGATATGGTTATACTCGACCCACCAAAATTTGTTGACAGCAAAGCTACACTAAACCGCGCTGCTCGTGGCTATAAAGACATTAATATGTACGGCATTCATACAGTTAAATCTGGCGGATTACTGCTGACTTTCAGCTGTTCAGGTCTTATGCCTGCCGATTTATTTCAAAAAGTCGTTGCCGACGCTGCCCTTGATGCGGGCCGCACTATAAAAATCATTGCAAGGCTAAATCAAGCGTCTGACCACCCTATCATTGGTAGCTACCCCGAAGGCTATTACCTGAAAGGTTTAGTCTGCGAAGTCACCGACGATTAGAAATAAAAAAGCGCCCTCGTTCTTATAAAGACTGGGGCGCTGATTTCACTTATTGAATTAACGATAGGTTATGCAAATCGCCTTAAAGCAAGCAATAAACCTTATATCTTAAGAAGCGAAGGTTGCAGCATTATTTGAAAAGCCACCACTATCTGAAAAGCTATTCGATAGTTGCTGTGAAGACTCACTTGTTTGCCCTTCAGTAACCGCCTCTTTGTCCTCTAACTTTTTCCACACCATTTCGTGGAAATAGAAGGCCACAGTATTAATTGCTGGCTCAACTAATGCTACCGCACCGCCTACTACCAAGCTACCCGTAAGTAGGTAGGCTACAGTAAAGGCTACTGAAAAGTGCATAACGGCAAAGGTAATTGTCTTTTTCATAATAATCGCTCTCTCAAAAGTTAAATCTGTTTGCTTTCGCATTAATGAGAATTATTATCAATTAAGAGAAAAGATTAAAATCGAAAAAACTGAACCGCTTATTCGGTTTAATAAATGATAAGAGACAGACTAGAACGAATAATCCAAGCTTGAAGTAAATAAATTAGGCGAGCAACTATTAAAACGTGGGAAAAAAGCCGTTTTTAAGGTAATACGACCCATACAACGACGTTGTATGACGCTTGTATGCTTAAGAAAAGGCGAAGTTAATTTCGCCTTTTTATCTGAGATAAATCTATTTCATTTGAGAAATTTCAACGCCTATAATACAGCTTGAATCAGATTCTGGTTCACAGCGTACGACCGTAGCTAACGCTGCCAAAGAAGGGATTTGCGAGCTAGACGATTCTATAGCAACACTCACCTGTGTTCCCACTTCAATTGAGGGCTCGTCAACTTCTAACGACATTCCTGTGGCGCTTATATCTTTGCACATTGCCTGCATGGTGCGGCTCGACTCATCGTCAGTAATTTGCAACTGACACGGCGAATTTACCATCATCCTGAAAAAATTTCGCTTATCGTCGTATCCCAACATGTCTACTTCTCCTGATTTTTAGCATTACGCTGACGACTACAAATGTTGTTATAGGTTGATGGCGATAACTTGTCAATCGAACTGTCTATTTTTTATTCAACAATATTGCAAATGTCGTATTGGTCTTACCTCATTGAGTCAACGCTTATCTTTTACTATCGATAAAACAGCATATATGTATGCTTATTAGATACAAATAATTAAGCCCCACAATACGCTGTACTGTGGGGCTTTAATATAATTAACCAGCCTATGTAGAAGCGCTTAGCGCTTAGTAAGCTAGGCGTTACACATTATCATATCGATAACTTCATTAGAAGTCTGCTAAATAGAGGGTTATACGCTTGGCTGATATGGGGTATGCCGTACCAAGCTGCTGTGCAAACAGAGAAACACGCAACTCTTCTATCATCCAGCGCACATCATCAAGAGCTTGAGGCACTTTACCTTTGGGGTATTTACTGCACGCTTTTTCCCATTCTTTAATCGACTTTTCTACCGTTACCTGATGCATTCTGTCTTTGTTGGGGTCAATGGGTAGTTTCTCAAGACGACGGGCCAAGCCTTTAATATACCGGTTCCAATCGTCCAGCCTACTTTCGCCAATTTGAGAGACAAAGCCAGGGAACACCAATGACGCAAGATGTGCTTTACAGTCACCTAACGCGTTAATCATAGTTAGCGGTACGTTGCCTTTCATCTGCTTTTGGCATTGATGAGCAAGGGTAAGCCCCTGCTCTACCTGCTTGGCGATTTCTAACACTCTGTCATTGATATTGGCTCGAGCAATCTCTAAACAGGCCACAAAATCAGCTTTATTTCGAATGTCAGTGTCGTTCGATTTACTGTAATCACTGACGATGGCGTCGATACCGGCAAAAATGCAATCATCTATCAGCGCTTTAACTTGCCCGAATGGATTGAAATACAGGCCCAGTTTAGCTTTATTGGGTAGTTTACTTTGCAAATAGTTAAGCGGCGACGGCATGGCGTTTTTAATCAATACATTAACACCCTGCTTATGTAACGCCTGCGCTTTATCGGCCTCTTCTATTAACGCGATATCCACCTTATCGCCTTTTTGCACTAAAGCTGGGAACGCCTGTACTTCAAAACCGCCTACCTTTTGCACGAAGGTTTCCGGTAGGCTTTCAAAATCCCACTGTTCAATATTGTTGCGCTCTAATTCTGGTGTCACGGCTTTTTCAAAGGTTTGCTTAACCTGTCCTGAGCACTGTTGCTTAAGCGCATGTAGGTCATCACCTTTGGCAATATCATCACCGTTGTCCTTCACTACCGCAAAGTGCATTTTTAAATGCTTATCAAGCTGAGCTAGATTCCATTCTTCGCTTTCAATAACAACGCCAGTCATTTTACGAAGCTTATCACTAACCGCTTCCAGCAAAGGCACAGGGCGATTGTTTTTGTCTGTTTCACTGATATCAGCAAGGCAGGCATCGGCAAAGTTAGGCGCAGGCACAAAATTGCGTCGCAAACGTTTAGGTAAGGTTTTAATTAAGCCGACAATGAGGTCGTGCCTTAGCCCAGGTACTAACCAATCAAAACCTACATCGTCCACTTGGTTAAGCACTGGTAGGGGGATCACTACCGTTACACCGTCATCTTCAGCGTTGGGCTCGAAGTTATAGCGTAGCGGCAGCGTAATATTGCCCTGGCGCCATACATCAGGGAACACGTTCGCTACCGACTGCCCAGGCTGCTGACGATATACGTCTTCTTCTTTAAACGTTAAACTGTCGTTGCTTCCGTGCTGTCTAAACCACTTTTTAAACGCTGCATCATTATTTGCTTCAACCGGAATACGTTTAGCGTAAAAGCTTACCAGTTCTTCATCATCGACTATCAAATCGCGACGTCGAGTCTTTTGCTCAAATTCATCCGCTTGTTCAAGCAGTGCCTGATTTTCCTGTAAAAAGCTGTAGTTGAGCTTGGTGTTACCTTCTACTAACGCTTCGCGAATAAACAATTCATGGCAAATTGGCGGGTCGATTAGGCTATAAACCTTTGCGCGCTTCATCACAATAGGCAGCCCGAACAGAGTAACCTTTTCAAACGCAATAACCGCGCCGCGCTTTTTAGACCAATGGGGCTCTGAATAGCTTCTTTGCACAACGTGTTCAGCTAAAGGCTCTACCCACGCGGGGTCTATTTTTGCCACCATACGGGCAAAAAGTTTAGACGTTTCTACCAGCTCGGCTGCCATTACCCATTTTGGCTGAGACTTTGATAACCCTGAGCCTGGGAAAATTAAAAAGCGTGAATTGCGTGACCCCATATACTCACGGTCTTTATCTTTAAAGCCCATGTGTGATAACAAACCGCTGGCGATAGCTTGGTGAATGGCCTGATAGTCGGCTTCTTGATTTGAAATACCGAAGCCCAGTTCAGCAATAGACTTTTTGAGCTGGCTTACAATGTCTTGCCACTCGCGCATACGCAAATAGTTGATGAAATTCTGCTTACACCATTTGCGTAGCTGGTTTTGGCTTAATGCGTTTTGCTGCTCTCTAAACGCCACCCACAAGTTGTAAAGGCTTATGAAATCTGAATCTTTGTCGTGATATTCACTGTGCTTCTCGTCTGCTTGCTGGCGTTTTTCCTGAGGTCGCTCTCGTGGGTCCTGAATAGAAAGTCCTGCCGCAATCACCATGACTTCGCTTAGCGCATTAGTGCGCTCGGCTTCAATCACCATACGAGCATAGCGAGGGTCGATAGGCAAACGTGCTACTTGACGACCTAACGGAGTAAGCTGCATCTTGCCGCTTTGCTTGGTTTTCCGGTTATCTTTGCCTTTCGCGATAGCTTGGATTTCTTCAAGTAAGCGAAAACCGTCGTTGATGTTGCGGTTATCCGGTGGCTGAACAAACGGAAAAGCAGCGATGTCGCCTAACCCTAACGCAAGCATTTGTAAAATAACCGACGCTAAGTTAGTGCGAAGTATCTCTGGGTCAGTAAATTCTGGGCGCCCTAAATAGTCGTCTTCGCTGTATAGGCGAATACAAATACCATCAGACACACGGCCGCATCGCCCTGCCCGCTGATTCGCTGAGGCTTGTGATATTGGTTCAATAGGCAGTCGCTGCACTTTACTTCTAGCGCTATAGCGTGAAATACGGGCAAACCCCGGGTCTATTACGTATTTGATACCGGGTACGGTTAACGAGGTCTCGGCAACGTTTGTGGCTAGCACAATGCGTCTACCGCTGTGAGACTGAAAAATGCGGTTTTGCTCTGCCGCCGATAGCCTAGCATAAAGCGGTACAATTTCAGTATTGCGATAATGCTGTTTGCTTAGGGCATCTTGGGTGTCGCGTATCTCGCGTTCACCACTTAGAAAAACCAGAATATCGCCCGGTGCTTCACGCATTAGCTCGTCGACAGCATTTACGATGGCATCGCTTTGATCAATATCGTCATCATTGTCTTCTGGCGCGTGGTAACGGATTTCTACCGGATAAGTACGTCCGCTCACTTCGATAATAGGCGCATTATCAAAATGCTTTGAGAATCGCTCTGGGTCGATTGTGGCAGAGGTAATGATGAGTTTTAAATCAGGGCGCTTGTCTAAAAGCTGACGCAAATAGCCCAACAAGAAATCAATATTAAGGCTTCGTTCGTGAGCTTCATCGATGATGATAGTATCGTACTGATTTAAGAAACGGTCTTGCTGCATTTCAGCAAGCAGCATACCGTCGGTCATAAGTTTAACGTAGCTTCGCTCGCTCACCTGATCGCTAAAGCGAATCTTAAAACCTACCTTTTCGCCAAGTGGCGTGTTTAGCTCTTCAGCGATACGCGTGGCCACGCTTCTTGCTGCTAATCGTCTTGGCTGGGTATGAGCAATCATGCCATTCACACCCCGACCTAGTTCTAAACATATTTTAGGTAGCTGTGTGGTTTTACCCGAGCCGGTTTCACCCGCAACGATAACCACTTGGTTATTCGCAATCGCTTCTTTGATGTCTTCTTTTTTATCGCTAACCGGCAGCGGTGGGTATTCAACTTTGGGTAGGTTGTCTTTACGCCAATTACGCTTTTCTATTGATGTATTGATGTCGCTTTCTAGTTTTTCAAACTGCTTTTTTAGATTTTCTTCGCTTACTGAATTATTTGTCTCTTCTTTTTTTCCATTTTCTTTACCGCCAGATGCGTCATTAGCTTTTTGCGCAAGCTGCGTGATCCTGCGCTTCAAACGAAATTTATCTGCGCTTAAACAATCATCAAGTTTGTTGTAAAGAGGTTTTATTGCAAGTGGTGAAGACAAAGTGACATCCTAAAGCGAGTTTCTAATCATCAATAAAATTCGGGCGGTGATCCTAGAAGATACCGCCCTAAAAAGCCAGTGTGTTTAGCGTTACGAGAATTTAAGTGCTTTGGGTTAATTCATCGTCCTGCGGGGTTGTAAAACGAGGAAAACCAAACCAAATGGCCGCTACTCCAAATACGAATATAAGCATGGGGTACCAGCAATAAGGTGTAATAGCCAATGGCGAAATGCCCACTACGGCTGCTGCGCTTAAAAGCTGTGCTCCATAGGGGACCAAGCCCTGGAAGCTACACGAAAAGATATCTAGTAATGACGCAGTACGGCGTGGGTCTACGCCATATTTTTCGTTTAAATCTTTCGCAATAGGGCCTGCGGTAACAATGGCAATAGTATTGTTGGCCGTTGTAATATCTAAAAAGCTGACTAAACCAGCAATACTAAACTCCGCGCCTTTTTTAGACGTAACTTTGCGAGTTAAACGCTCAATCAACCATGTTATACCGCCATTTGCGTGCATAAGCGCCACAATGCCGCCTATGGTTATGGCAATCATGGCTAAATCCTGCATCCAGCCCATCCCTTTTTGAATGCTCTGCATCATCGAAAGTGGCGTAAAGCTACCTTGAACCAAACCCACCACGCAGGCGCTGGCTATACCCACTGCAAGTACGCTGATAACGTTAAACCCAGTTAGCGCAAATGCAATAATGCATAAGTAAGGCACTATGCGCCAAAAATCATAGCTGCCGCCTTCTACAATTCCTGAAGTATCAACATCAACCATAAGCAGTAACGCCATAGTGACGATGCATGCTGGCACAGCAACCATTAAGTTTGCTTTGAATTTGTCCTTTAGCTGTACGCCCTGCGTTCGTGTTGCGGCAATGGTGGTATCTGAAACAAACGAAAGGTTGTCACCAAACATAGCGCCCCCCACGACAATACCCAGCGCCATTTCCACCGGCAGCCCTAAGCTTGTGGCAAGACCGGCTCCGATTGGCGAAAGTGCGGTAATAGTGCCCATTGACGTGCCCATGGAAAATGATATGAAGCAGCAAATTAAAAACAGGCCCGGCAATATCAGTGCAGAAGGCACAAATTGCAGCGCCATGTTGACCGTGGCGTCTCGTGCACCAATATCGATGGTCACCGCGTAAAACGCACCTGCCAGCAGGAATATCAGCACTAAGAGAATAATGTTCTTGTCGCCACCGCCTTTACAAAAAGTTTGCACCTTTTCGGAAAAGCTAACTTTCCTGCCTTTGGGGTTCAAACATAAGCCATACCCGGCACTAATGAAAAACGCCACCAGAATAGGCATTGCGGTAATGTCATTTGTGGTGATGCCTGTTACCACAACAAGGATCACAAAAAGCAAAATAGGCGTTAAACCTAGTGGGTTTGGAATAATAGAATTTGGTGCAATGTCGTTATTTTCGTGCACAGAAAACTCTCTTTTGGGTTTTATTGCGTAACAGCAACAGTTTAAAGGCTACGCTGAACAGCCACCTTAAGGGTGCGAATGCGTAAAACAAGCTTCAACAAGACCATATCTTCATGGTCTTTGGCGGTGCGAAGCTAAAGCAGCAAAGGATAAAAGGTTTTAAGTGCGTTGAAAAGAAGTTTACCTCTCAACAGCTAACCCTTCTGAATGGTTACAGCTACTATTTTAGTTTTTAAGCTTTGGGCTAGTCTTGCAGTTCACTGGGAGTCACGCAGTTCGCTGGGAGTTTTGCCGGTAAGCCGTTTTACGGTACGGCGAAAATTAGTTAGGTCGTTAATGCCCATTGCATTTGCAGCAACTTCGTTGCTAACTTTATTTACTGACAAAAGCATTACCGCATGATTACGCTGGACTTCTTCAGACAACGTGCGAAAGCTAACGCCAAACTCCTTCAATTTTCGCTTCAAGGTAGCCACGCTAACGTCCAACTTTTGTGATAATTCGGGTAACCCAGTATTTGCACTTTCTGCGCTAAATGCGAAGATGTAATGTCTGACAAAATCTGGCAAAGACAGACATGGTTGCAGCGTAGTCAGAGACGCTGCTTTTGATGAAGTGCCACTGCTTCGTAATAAACTGTTATCTACTAAATAGCTTGATGGGACCCGTGGTTCACAAACATCTGCCGCTTTACTTATCAGGTTTAGGGGCTGAAGCAATGCGTCTTTTTCAATACAAATACTATTAAAGGGACTGTTAAACGATAACTTAAGACCAAGGTGGGTTTCATAATCAGCGATGTTTTTCGGCCGACTACCCGTAAAAGTAAAAGACAGACGTATTCGCTTATTAGTAACATTTCTTAACAGTGAAACGATACTTGCGAATGCCATTTCAATAGTGAATAAAGATAGCTTGCTGCTACCTCCAGTTAACTGCGGTACCAATACTATGTTATTTGCGTTTTCAAAACGCTGAAATTGACATAGCGGTAAGCTACACCACCTGAATATATGATGGTGAGTGAGGTGAAAAAGTAGTGCTTCGACATTTTCGCATGCTGCTAACACATGCAAAGGACTGTGCTGCCACTGTGAAGCTAAAGCACCACCGAGCATAAAGCTAACATCGCTACCTTTTGTTTGAGCATGCACATTCCCTAACAGCAATGAATACTGTTTTATGCTTAGTAGCGAATCACTTTGTAAGGCATCATCAAAAATACCGGTGCCTCGCAGCACCTTATTTTTATTGGCCCCTCTAGATAGCGCCACATTTAATGCAGCCCGCACCAACCAATACCCACGAATCGCTTTGTCTTGAACAGACATCACCACACTAGCACTAGCACTAGCAAAGACACCCATGCTAATCTCATCGACACCTCCTTTTACAGAGACACCCATACCAAGGTCATCAGCATTTCCTGTTGCAAAGACACCCATAGCACATGAGTTTTGGGGGTGGTTATGCTCAGCCTCTGCAATGTGAGCATCTCTGCCCTCAGCTGCACGCAGTGCTTCTAATGGTAGTGTTAAATCCATAAATTACTTACCGTAGGCGTCTTTTTTACTTTGCACAAAACGCCTTTATTAGGCTGCGCTATCATGTGGCCGTTCAAGTTCCAAGAGCATGTTATTAATCACCGTTGCTAGTCGCTGGTTGGGCAGCAAAGTTACTTGAGTGCTACGTGCAGTGGTGTAAATCGCATTCGCATTTTGGCTGTGCCTAAAAGCAAGGTGTTGGATACTAGCTTTAATATCATTGAGAATAATATCAGCCTGCATGGGCGAAATATCCGGCATTAGAATGGCAAAACGATCACCAGCATAACGACAAGCTAAATCTTGTTGCCGTAAATTCATAATTATTAATTGCGCAATGTCATGCAGATATCTATCGCCTTCCGTGTACCCATGCTTCTGGTTAAACAAAGAGAAATTATTAATATCAATGATGGCTAGAACGGCTGATTTACCTGAGCGCTGTTGCTTGTGAATCTGTTCTTTCCAATACTCTGCTCTGTAAAGTTGTGTTATAGGGTCGATGGCGTCGTGATCGCGAAAATCCCACTCCCTACGCCGCAATTGCAAATTTAAGGCGCGCTGCTCTAAGTGCCATTGATAAAGCGCCGCAGTCATCACCACCATCCCCACGGCTGCTGGATAAGACTCAATCATACTTATCCAGTAAGCCTCTTCGGGGTAGTGAAAAAACTCATCTAAAAAGTCCAAGCTGACGGAAAACAAAAATAAACCTAGCCCTATCGTCAAAAGGCTAGTTACTGTTCCAGGAGGACGACTGGCAAGGGCAGCAAGCATCCATGCCAAGGTTAAAAAAGCGATACTGCCCTCCCCCAAAATATCTAGGTTTGATATTACAGCGCTTTCTTTGACATCACCGAACATAGAAGCCAAGCAAACCGCCAGCGTCACTATGCCCGCAGTAAATACCAGCCAAAGCTTGTGGTGTCTAAATTGTGTTGCGTTTGAAAAGGTAAACATAATGCTCTCTTTGAGAATATCTCGTGGTGAATTACCTCACGCACCATGTCTATGTGCGAAAGCGTTAAAAATAAAACGAGAGTCTTGCCCAATTCTGCTGAAACTGTCGAGGGTCAGTTTGGCTCATCAATGTGACACCTTGATGGCAAAGTGCGCAGATAACGATAAACAGCGAAAATAAAACAAGTTAATTCAGAAGGTTAATTCAGGGTCATTTTAGCTCAACAAACTAAAATTTTGTCTCGATTTCGTTTATCGAGACTCCCCTTCCATCACATCGTCATATAACTGTCACGCAGACTTTTTAGTGTACTTACCCACTTGCTTATCACATCTTTTGACTGCTTAATTGTTTGGAAAATAAATGAAAATTAAAACCGCGTACTCATCTCTTACCCTTGCTTGTATAACAGCATTGGGTCTCACCATTGCTTCTCCTGTTTCAGCTGCTGATGGCGTAATAATCGGTTCTGTAAAAGACGCCGCAAAGGCACGCAGCTATGCCGGCGCACAAATAAAGATTGTCGAATTAGGGCTTAGCACCGAAGCAGGCAGAGACGGTACGTTTCGCTTTCCATCTATTCCCGAGGGTACTTACACACTAGAGGTTTCTTACCTAGGTGAACAAACCGTCACACAAGATATCCAGGTGACTGATAACGGCATTGCCCGCGCGGCCGTTGAGCTTGGAAACGGCGATACAATTGACGAAATACTGGTACGCGGACAACGAAGCGGACAAGCTAGTGCAATTAATCAGCAAAGAGCATCAGACCGCATTTCTTCCATTGTTTCAGCTGATGCCATTGGTCAGTTTCCAGATCAGAATGCTGCAGAGTCTTTGCAACGCTTACCCGGTTTATCTATCGAGCGAGATCAAGGTGAAGGCCGTTTCGTTGGAATACGAGGTATCGACCCTAACCTGAATAACGTGACTATCAACGGTTTAAATATCCCTTCACCGGAGTCAGGCGTACGTTCAGTAGCACTAGACGTAATTCCATCTGAGCTTATTCAAACCTTGGAAGTTTCTAAATCTGTAACCCCGGATATGGATGGCGACGCTATTGGTGGCTCGGTAGCCGTTAAAAGCGTGAGCGCCTTTGATAAAGCGCGTGATACCGCAAGCGTGACGGTACAGGCAAGTCAAAACGATTTGCGTGATGAAACCAGCCCTAAGCTTTCTGGCACTTTCACTAAAAAACTGTCACCAGAATGGGGAGTGGCTGGCGCTATCTCGTATTTTGACAGAGACTTTGGTTCAGACAACGTGGAAAGTAACGGTGAAGATGAACTTGAGCAGCGTCATTACACCATCACCCGCGAACGTTTAGGTAGTGCATTAAATATTGATTTTCGCCCAGACTTTAACAACCAGTATTTTCTTCGCACACTCTACAGCGAGTTTTCTGACGATGAATTTCGCCAGGGCAACATATTTACGTTCGACGGCGAAGATTCGGAAATAGAAAGAGAAAGTAAAGACCGTTTTGAGAGCCAAAGTATATTCACCGTGGCCTTAGGTGGTGAACATCAATTAAAAACCTGGACAGCTAACTGGCAACTTGGCTATGCGAAATCTGATGAAGATGAACCTGATGCCCTGTATTACGTTTTTAAAACTGAAAATGACAGTATTGACGCCGACCTAAATACAATGCGCCCTACTGTTTCACAGAACGCTGATGCCATGGACTTATCAACCTACGAGGTAGATGAGATAAGCTTTGAAGACAACTATACCAAAGACACTGAAACCAGTATTAAATTTGATGTAGCACGCCCTCTTAATCTTGGTGGTTATATTGGCGAATTAAAAATGGGCTCTAAATATCGTAGCCGAGAAAAAGACCGAGACAGCAGCATAGCGATTTTCGACGGTGATTTTGACGAGTTAGATGCTTCTCAGTTTGGCGCTGTAAGTCCAGATTATTCACTCGATGACTTTGGGCCAGGGCTTAATCGCAGTGAAATGCGCAGTTACTTTAACGACAACCGCAGTAGCCTAGAATTAGACAGTCTAAATTCTGAAGTGGAGTCTCGCGGCGCCACTTATATTAATGAAGAGGATATTTTTGCCGCCTATGTCATGGGTAGCGTAGACATTGATAAACTCCACCTAGTTGCGGGTGTTCGCTATGAGCGCACTGACTTTTCTACATCAGGTATGCGAGTAGAGCTAGTAGAAAACGAAGAAACCGACGTTGAAGAAGTGGTTAATACACCATGGAATGCGGAGCGCGACTATGACCATTGGTTACCCAGCGTGAACGCTAGGTATACATTTTCAGAAAAACTCCAGCTTCGCGCCGCTTACACGCAAACTATTTCAAGACCTAAGTTTGAAGACGTAGCGGCATTCCAAATCATTGAGAGCAAAACAGAAGAAGACGATGGCGTATTTGTCACTGAACGCGCAGCCGAAGTTGGCAACCCTAAGCTTCAGCCGTATGAAGCACAAAACCTCGACTTATCGATTGAATACTATCCAGGCGATATTGGTGTAATGTCAGCTGGGCTGTTCTACAAGAATATCGACAACTTTGTTGTGTACGCTGACGTAGCTGGCACCACCGGCTGGGAAGGTTTTGAAGAGGTCATACAGCCAATAAATGGTGATTCTGCTGATTTGACCGGCTTAGAACTTTCTTGGGTAAAAGCTTTCAATAACGGCTTTATTGTTTCTGCCAACGCTACCTTTACCAACTCAGAAGCGACAACTTTCTTAGACGGCGAGAAATTTGAAACTCAATTACCGAACCAGTCAGACCGCATTGGCAACTTAACCATTGGATACGAAGCCAATGACTTCAGCGTGCGTTTAGCTACCACCTATAAGAGTGACAATTTCGAAGAAATTGATGGCGACATGTTGAGATTCGAAGACGACCACATTCAGGTTGATTTCATGGCACGCTACTACATTAACAATAGCATGCAGGTCTATTTCAATGGCATCAACTTGGGTGACGAACCCTTCTACAACTATTTTGATACGCGCAGCCAAAATGCACAGTATGAAGAGTACGGGCGCACCTTTGAGCTTGGCTTTACTTGGCAGCTTAACTAAGTACGTTTATCGATAGCCAGTCTAATAGTAAGGGGAAGGTCCATTTGTTTGTGACCTCCCCATTTAGTTCTTCCAGGCCATGCTTTACTCCTTCGGCTAAGCATGTGCTTACACTCAGAAAGTTTCAGGACAATAACAACAATGACCCAAAAGCGTCACACTCAACACTCTTTTATGGCTTTAGGTAGAGCAGCGGCGATTTCAAGCGCATGTTTAGCGTTATTTAGTTGCGCAGCCGCTAACACTGCAACTAGCACCACAGCGAATAAATCTACGGATGATAACCAACAGTCAAAAAAAACCGATGCCCAAGAAATAGTATTACCGCTTACAAAACTCGAAAGCGGTTTTAGTGTCACACTTCCCTACAAAAGCAACATTAGTAAAGACACCCATGCTAATACCCAGCAGTTTGCTTACGCAGACACCCATGCAAACAAGAGCAAGGATGCTTACGATGACACCCATGTAAACAACAGCAAAGACACCCAACCTAAAAACACTAACGAAGACACCCACGTTATCTATATCAACGTGAATGAATACAAGGGTGTCTCGTTAAGCAATTCGGCGGGAAAGGAAAAATTCATTGCGGGAAATTACAGCCTAGTAAATGCTGAAGTTGTATTGCATAAAACGAAGCAATGGGTGTCTTTGGTAATGTTTAACAACGACACTCAACACATTGAAGTGTATCGCATCGCTCCAGAGGCCCTTGAAATTCGTCAACAAATAAGCCAACCAACCAAGGGCTCTGAAGCTATTTGCGCTGCAACATCGGCTAATGGTGAACTACAAGTCATCAACATTGATGCTACTGGCACACTAAATCAGTATGAAGTTCATAACGGAAGTTTTTTGTCGCTTCGTGACTTTGCGATAGGGCCGGGCATTAAAAGCTGCGCCCTGAATACCCATACTGAAACCTTATATCTAGCCGACGAATATGCCGGCGTATGGCAGCTAGATACCAATATTGAAAGTGGGCTAGCGAAAGATCTAATCTTCCATGAGCGAGATGTTGCTGTTGAAGGTGTAGCCACCCTCCCCCCAATGCCCCCAATCTCAATACAAGATAACGTGGGTGTCTCTGTAAGGGCTCTACCCTCAATATCGACGCGAGATAGCGTGGGTGTCTCTGCTTGGGTTAGCCCAGATGCTAGTGGTGTATGGTTACAAACCCCTTGCCTGACGCAGTTTGTCTCGCTTGTTTATGATGCAGGAGATGGCAACCCAGCATTTGAAGTAGATAATGCAGACGGTAAAGCTACCTTTATTCAGCCCGAATACGTTCATTTATCGCTAGATAGCAGTGCAAGAAGCATTTCTCTTATTGTTGATGATGACCAATCAGGGGACTTTTTTCACACGGAACTATCACCAGCATTAAGCCACGCATTACTGAATAGTCAGTGCGATTCTGGCCAGGCAGAAGCTAGTACCGGAGACACTACCAAAGACACCCACACCAAAAGCACCATTACAAAAGGTAGCAGCACAGCAGCGGTAACGTCGAAAAGTAAATACGGGACAGTCAGTGTTAAGCCTGAAATAGAAACTGACTCGGTAGAAAATTATGGTGATGCCGCTGACGACCCTGCCATTTGGGTTAATTCACTCGCACCGCAACAAAGTCGCGTTCTCGGTACCGACAAAAAAGGGGCACTCAATAGCTACGACCTATCAGGTAAGCTTTTGCAAAGCTTACCTGTTGGCAGAGTGAATAACGTTGACGTGGGGTACAATGTATTTGTCGAACAAAGCCAAGCTCGCAAAAGCGATGCGCCGACGATTGACATAGCAGTAGCATCAAACCGTTCAAACAACAGTTTGTCAGTATTTGAGATTGATAAACTTGGAGACATGGCTCACCTTGGTGATATTAGCACTACGCTTGGTGATATCTATGGCCTGTGTATGTTTGTTTCAGATGGCAAAGCTCAAGTATTTGCAAACGATACCAGCGGACGCTTTGAACGATATCACCTATCTTTTGATACAGCCAAAACCATCAATGGGCGCTTAACACAGTCTTTTTCGCTACCTTCTCAACCTGAAGGGTGTGTGGTAAATACCAAGACAAACACTGCCTACCTGGGGGAAGAAGGTGCTGGGATCTGGGCCTTGAATGTAAGCAAAAACAATGAAGAGCCTCGCTTTATAGTTGAAATAGCCGCGCCTGTAGAAGCAGATGTTGAAGGGCTGGCACTTTTCGAAATGGACAGCCAAACCTATCTTATTGCCTCAAGTCAAGGCAATGACAGTTACGCTATCTATCAAATTCACAACAACAAACCTAGCGCACTTAAACTTATTGGTCTCATTCAGATCGTTGCAAACAAGATGAAAAGAATAGACGGCGCATCGGAAACAGACGGGCTTGATGTAACCAATGCTAATCTTGGAGGAACGTTCTCTGAGGGACTTTGGGTAGTACAAGATGGCCGAAACGTTATGCCAAGCCAAACACAAAACTTCAAGTTAGTGACTGGCACATCGCTAAAATATTCAATAAGAAAACTGGTTAAAAGAAACCATTAGATTTGCGTAGTTATATAACAAATAAGATTCGTAAATACAGAAATCAAAAAAAGGCGTTAAGCACGTTAACGCCTCTTTTTACAATACACTGCTTTTCTAACAAAAGTGAATTTGCAGCAACCGTTATAAAGCAGCGCAATAATAAGTTCCAGCGCTTTAAAATCAACTAACCCGCTCGCTGATACCCATCATTTAATTGAACGTCAATAGCGCGAAGCACGGCCGTTCGGTTAATTGAGCCTAGAAGCACACCATCATCATCTACTACCGGGTAAACCCGCGGCTTCTCCTTAAGCAGTAATTGCGCTAACTCTATCACTGACATGTAAGGCTTAACTGAAACCACCGGCGTTTTCATGATTTCCCCTACCCTACAAATTTGCTCGCGATAGTAGCTAGAAGCAATCATTTGAGCGATACAATCCTGCTCCGATAAAAAGCCCACCACTTTTCCCTTTACATCGAGCACAGGCCCACCACTTTGCCCACTGGCCAATAGCACTTCAACAGCCTGCGCTACTGGCATATCGACATTAAGTTTGACTGGGTGAGTATTCATATAATCACTGACTTGCAACGATTCCATTTTCGATTCTCCAGCCGTGGCGCCTAATGTGACCGATACTGCGACTTATTGGGCGTTACGGCACTTCAATTATTATTAACCACTTGTGAAAGCAATTTTCCCTCACACTTAAAGATTAGACGTTTCATAGGAGACAAGCCAGCAAAATTAACATTAAAATAACAACCATTTTCTGGTATTTAGTCTTTATAAATAGCCACGGTTACTTCGCCATTTATGTCGATGCTCGCACGGTACATACCCGCTGAATTAAAAGGCATCGCGATATTGCCTTTCCCGTCGATGGCTATTACGCCACCATCACCACCAGCCTTTACGAGTACATCATTAACCACGGTATTAGCTGCGTCGTTTAGTGTTAACCCTTGATACCTCATTCGCGCACAAATATCTGCTGCTACATTGTATCGGATAAAGTATTCGCCATGTCCGGTAGCCGATACGGCGCAGCTTGCATTATCGGCATAGGTACCTGCACCAATAACGGGGGAGTCGCCGATGCGCCCAAATCGTTTCGCCGTCATTCCACCCGTTGATGTTCCGGCGACAATGTTGCCCTCGCCATCTAATACCACCGCGCCTACGGTTCCAAAGCGCTCGTTACCCTGCTGTGTACCATACCCATTTGAAGCTTGTTCCATACGGGCTTTCGCTTTATCTAAAGCCTGCTTGCGAAACTCAGTATCAAAAACCGAGTTATCCACTTGCTCAAGACCGTTTTGTTTTGCGTATTGTTCGGCGCCTGTGCCAGAAAGCATGACATGGGGGGATTCGTTCATTACAAGTAGTGCCGCCTCTATTGGACTTCTGATTGTCTTAACACCTGCAACAGCACCTGCGTTTTTACTTCCGCCATGCATGATAGACGCGTCGAGTTCATGCTCTCCGTCAAAGGTATACACGGCACCAATGCCAGCGTTGAACAAAGGTGAGCTTTCAAGAATTTTAATGGTTTCAACCACCGCCACTTCACCTTTTGCGCCGTCTTGCAGCAAGGCATAACCGTGCTTTACTGCTTGGGTTAATACCTTTTTATAAGCGGCCTCTTTTTCAGCCGTCATCGAAGACTTTAAAATAGTGCCAGCTCCGCCGTGAATGGCGATGGCAACCTGTGTACTTTCTTGGTGAGCATCAGCCGCTGATGCGTTAGTACTAACAATCGCTAGCGAAGCTGCTAAAGCGCTGATTACACATAGCGTATGTCGAACTTTATTGGACTGGCGAAAAATGCGAGAAAGGTTCAAACGGTTCACTCCTTAAAAAGTTATAAAACACCGCTTGTTTTCGTGGCAGATGAAACCAACACAAACGAGCGATGTGATTATCGTATTTATAGCGAATTAAGATGACACACTAAAAGATGATAATCTAGGCTACTTCAAGAAGTTCTAAGAATGTATTGAGATCGTCGCCGATAGATGGAAGCAACGCCTTTACTTTCACCCAATCGGCTACCTTTGATAACTCCCAAAGTGTTTCAAAATCTTTTTGCAATTGAACGGCACCTATATCTGCAGACATCCCTTTGAGTTTAAGAGAAAGGACTTGTACCTGTGAAAAGTCTTGTTCTTCAGCGGCCCTTTCTAAAAGTTTAAATTTTTCTGGTGCGCTTTGAGAATAAAGCTCACAAACCCGCGAGAACAACGCTTTATCTCCCATAATGCGAGCTATAGCATCCTCTTTTTCCCAACAGTCATTACTTATTGTATCCGTTTGCTCGTTAGAAATACTTTCCGGCGTACCTAATTCGTCACTAGGCTCAGAACGAACAGGAGCATCAGTGCTTTCCTGTGATTCGTTTGTAACGTTCATAGACTCAGCACTTTGTCCAAGGTCTCTATCAATAGCACCAAGCAGGCTGTCTACTAAGGGAGGCGCCGACGCACTATTACTCGTTTTATTTACAGGTTCTGAAAGAGAAGTGTTGGTGCCCTCAGCGCTTTGAGTACCAACTTCTGAAATTTCAAGCGCGGTACCTGCTAATTTGGTAACTTGATTTACCAACCACTGCCTGACTTTAGGAATAAGCACATCTGCAATAATCGGTTTAGTAGCAAAGTCGTCCATACCTGCTTCTAGGCACTTTTCTTTTTCGCCTAGCATAGCGTTTGCCGTCATCGCTATAATGGGAACATCGGCATGCATTGCACCAGCTTTTCCCTCTCGAATAGCACGGGTTGCCTCGTAACCATTCATTTTAGGCATTTGGCAATCCATTAAGATACTGTGAATTCGACGACCTTTCTCATCGCATTTACGCAGAAAAGCAACCACTTCTTCGCCGTCTGCGCAGGTATATAATTTACAAGGTAAGCACTCTAGAACGCCCTTAGCCACTTCCCTGTTTATCATGTTGTCGTCAACGATAAGCAGATGCGTATTTTCAATTGAAAAATGTGATTTAACTTGCTCTTCTGCCTTATTTTCGACTTCTGGTGTACTACTATGGCTGTCTTCAGTAGTGACTTTTTTAATCAAACCACTGTATTTAACAGCATCTACACCTTGCTTTACCGTTTCAAACGTAGAGCGGAAAAGGGGTTTGGGTAAATACAAGGGCGTTAAATGCGTAAACTCATAGGGTGCCCCTTCTAGCTTTTGCAGAATATAGACAACGGGCATTGTGCTAGCCTTTCCGCCTTTTTCACTTCGTTCCCACTCTCTGTCAATTTCACCAATTAATGTGCTGGATTCATCAAGTAAAAGAACGTCGTAATCTTTCCATTGAATAGCGCTAGCAGGGCCATTTAAGACTTGTGGAGTAGCCCCTACATACTCAGCAAGTTTACATATGTGCGCTTGCAGCGGTAAATAAGCAGATGAAACGCCAACGTTAACCTTACTAAGAAGTGCCTTCTCGTCTTCATTAATTTGGTCGGAATCTGCTGACTTGCCCGATCTAGTATCGGGAAGTGAAATGTAAAACGAAAACTTACTTCCCTTTCCTAATTCCGACTCGAAGGTAATGTCCCCACCTAATAATTGGCACAACTGCTTGCAGATAGATAATCCCAGTCCTGTACCGCCGTATTTTGTTGCCACAGAGGCGTCAGCCTGCGTGAAGGCAGAAAAAAGCTTGGGCTGATTTTCTTTTGATATACCAACACCTGTATCTTCAACACTAAAATGTAACTTTTGAACGTCGGACACCGGTTCGCTTAAAAACAGTTTTAATTTGACGTGCCCTGTTTTAGTAAACTTTATCGCATTGTTTAGTAGATTACTTAATACTTGGTTAATTCTGTGAGGATCTGAGTTAACTTCTATCGATGGTATCTCTGAGGTATCAACCAGTAACTCTAGCCCTTTACCTGCCGCCTTTATAGCGAACACTTTAGCAATAGACTCAATAAGAGAGAGTAGTTCGAAATTTTGCTGGTTAATATCCAGCTTGCCCGCCTCTATCTTTGAAAGGTCTAGTACATCGTTTATAAGCACGTTTAAGTTATTACAGCTGATTTCCATCATGGAAACTAACTGCTCTGCCTTTTCGTTAAGCGGTTGGCGTTTTAATAAAGCTAAAGAACCAACTACCCCATTGAGGGGGGTGCGCATTTCATGACTAATATTAGAAATAAACGAACTCTTTACCTTGCTTGCTTTACGCGCTTCTTGCGTGGCCTCTACCAACTCTTTTGTTCTGCTTACCACTTTTTCTTCAAGCTTTAAGTTAACTCGTTCAATAGCGTCTTTTGCTTTTTGTTCCTCTGTAACGTCTCTAATTACTACGGCAACACCAGAAAACTGTGAATGCTCTCCCCATATTGTTGACGCGGTAATCAACAGCGAATGCTCTTTTTTATCATCATCTACATAAGGCTTGGTAAAGGTGACTTGCTTACCACCTTCAACGAGCACATCCTCTAGCCCCAGCAGTGATAATGGCGCAAAAGACGAATAATGATGATTGATGATTATTTGGGAAGGGATCCCAAAAAGTGACTCCGCCGCTTTGTTCCAGCTTTTGACAATTCCGGTGGAGTCCACACTAAAAATGGTATCTTTTGAAATATCGACAATAGCGACTGATTCACCGCGCACTTTGGCTAATTCAATATTCTTTTTATTACTGCGATATACAAAAAGCAGAATGCTTACAAAGATAATCGAGATGACGCTAATCACGCTGTAAACGCTCAGACGTTTTTCGTTTATCAACGCACTCACTTGGGTTTGCGGTAGAAGTATGTGTAGGTAAAAGCCTGTGCCCTGTTCTTTGGCACCTAGTGTGAACGCCCTAGAAACAGCGTAATGTACGCTCTGATTTTCATTTCTAGGCGTAATCTTGTTCCGACCGTTGAATTGAGATACTGAGAATTCGCTTTGCCATGTTACAGAAGGGTTTAAGTCTTTTGAAAAAGATTTTTGGCTATCGGGATGTACTACAAAATATCCATCTCGGTCAGTAACGTAGAGCGACTGGTTGCTAGTTAAAGTTTTGGTCATCTGAGAAAGCAGATATTGTGCGTTGACGTTCATGATTAGAAATCCGTAGCGCTCGCCACTTTCACTGAAGATGGGTAAAGAAAGCCGAATGACGCTCTTGTAGGGGTATTCTAGTTTCCCATATTCCCGATTCAAGTTGATATCGGAAATGTAAAATTGACCTTTATTACTTTTAACGCTTTCAATGAAATAATTTCGTGTTGCTTTCGCCTGTAGATCAGTACTGCTGGCTATTAAAACACTCCCACCTTTGCGCTCGACCCTTAAGAATTCTTTCCCCTCTTCGTCTGCCTTAATGACCCTCAACTGATCGATTTCTGTGTTATTTTCGATAAAAGCAACAAATATAGTTTCTAAGCGATGCTTCCACTGGTCAAGCGTAGTGCCATCTTTAGGATCTAACTTATTGTTCTGCGTGGCTCTAACTATTCCGCTTATGGGCGGCGTTTGGTGCAAAAAGTTAAGGGCGTTGAGATATTTAATTAGCTGCGTTTCGGCGACATTTTCCACGCTTAAGGCGCTTTTCTCTAAAGCCTGATAGGCCTGACTTTCCGCCGTCGCTTTTATGTTGCTTTCAAACAAACTAACAACCAACACAATCAGCAAGGTAGCAAGCACAACAGCCAATATAAAAGTACTTTTAGCTTCGTTAAACGCAGGTTTAGATGGTAGGACCGACAAGCCAATAATTTCCGTATAACTTGTAATAACCTAAAGCTAGTCAGAGATGTTTTGTTGCGCAAGTTTATAGTCTAAAAATCTTATATAAAAACAAACGACAAAACCGTTAGTTACAACGCCACTATAGCATTTCGAATGTCTTAATTATTGGGCACAAAACCAACAGCATTTGGTATTAAAATTGTCGCGGTGTACACTGCGTGCAAGGTTTTACTAATAAGCAATGGTGGTTATGCACGCACCTACATTTTTGTGGCACGATTTTGAAACATTTGGCACCAGCCCACAAAAAGATCTTCCCTGCCAATTTGCCGCAGTCAGAACAGATATGGATTTAAATGTTGTTGGAAAGCCCATCAACATTATGAGCGCCATTGCTAATGATTATCTACCTCACCCAGAGGCATGTTTGGTTACTGGCATTACGCCACAGCAAACCATAAGAGATGGGTCAAACGAAGCGGATTTTGCAGCGCGAATTTACCAAGAGATGTCTACACCAAACACCTGCAGTGTAGGATTTAACAGCATTCGCTTTGACGATGAAGTGTCGCGCTATCTGTTTTACCGCAATTTTTACGATCCCTATTCTCGGGAATGGAGAAACGGGAATAGCCGCTGGGATATTATTGATTTAGCAAGAGCGTGTTATGCGCTTAGACCGGAAGGAATCAATTGGCCAGAACGAGAAGATGGTACGCCTAGCTTCAAATTAGAATCGCTCACTGCAGCTAATAACATTGGCCACGAAAATGCACACGATGCGCTAAGCGATGTCTACGCAACCATTGCTTTGGCAAAGCTTATAAAAGAAAAGCAGCCTCGTTTATTTGAGTATGCATTGTCGCTTCGCAATAAACATACGGTTATGCAGCAAATTGACTTAAGCAAACCATCGGTACTCTTGCATATATCCTCTAAATTACCGGCCTCTCAGGGATGTTGCACGTGGGTAATGCCGATTGCTAAACACCCAACCAATTCTAATGCGTTTATAGCGATAGATTTATCCCATGATATAGACAGCGTGTTAAACGACACAGCCGAAGAGATAAGACAGGCACTTTACGCGCCAGCGGATACGTATTCAGATACTAAAGAACGACCTGGTCTTAAACTTATCCACATTAATCGCTCTCCTTTTATTACCACAGCCAAAGCGATGACTGAGGAAAATGCCGCTAGATTAGGTCTTGATAGAGAGCGCTGCCTAGACAATTATAAAACACTCGCAAACACCAAGGATCTTGCTGCTAAGCTTGTGGATGTGTATGACGAAGAACGCGACAGTACAGAGCATGACGTAGACCATGCCCTGTACAGCGGTGGTTTCTTAAATGACGAAGATAGACGTTGGTGCGAGCGTGTTATTGATGCAGCCCCTGACGACCTTGCCACCTTAAGCGATGAAACCCAGCATGAAGGCTTGCGCAAACAGTTGTTTCGTTATCGTGCGCGCAACTACCCTAATACACTTACCGCTGATGAGATGACGAAGTGGCAGTATCACCGTCAGGCTCGGCTAACAGATCCCGCGTTTGACGGCTCAATTACATTAGAAAACTATATGATGAGGCTTGAGGCGTTAGCCCACGAGCACAGTGACAACCCTGACAAGCAGGCCATACTGCGCGCCCTGTATCAGTATGCTAAAAACCTTTGACGGAGGTTTTATAACATCATAAATTAATGATAGTTGAACAAAGGCGGTAAAGGATAAAACGTAGTCAAGGAATTGATGACTTCCGCCGATAATAACAATACACGCGCGTAAGGGAATAAGTAGTCATGAATGGCGTTACAATAAGCTTCGACAAATCAAGAACCTATATAAACATTATGCTCGATCCTTCTGAATTTACATCAGAAGTGAATATCCGTGATGTTAGACAGCAGTTGGAAAGTGGCGAAACCAAACGTCTGTATGTGTCAGAAAAAGCGTTGAAATCAGCCTGTGAAACGGCCAACCATTACTTTAAAACAGGTGATGGTACTGTGGTTCAAGAACGCATTGGTGAGCGCAAAAACGCCGAAGTTGAATTTCGGGTGCCTGAAGACGGCATGATTGCGAATTTGGTCCTCACTACCCCCTATGGCGGTAAACTCCCATCCCTTGCGACAGTTAAATCATTAGCGGTCAAAAATAGAGTGATTCGAGGTGTTAGCACTAAAAAAATAGACGCCATGCTAAAAGCCGCAAGAAATGCGGCGCCTGGCACTGTACTAGAGGAAACCATAGCTAAAGGGCTTCCTGCTCGAAATGGCAAAAACTCCAAATTTATTCCCCTTGTTCCGAACGCACTTGAACGAATACTAAGACCGCAAACGAACGAAGGTGAACGAGTTGACATGCGCAACTTAGGCGAAGTGATATGCGTGAAAATAAACACGCCTGTTCTGCGCCGTACCCCACCTACAAAAGGTCGTTCTGGCTTTGACGTGAAAGGAAACACAATATCAGCCACTCCTGGTGAATGGGTAGACTTTAAAATGGGAACAGGAACGGTGGTGTCTGATAGCGACGCAAACCTATTAATGTCATCCATTTCAGGGATGCCTAAATACCGTGACCAAGTTATGAATATAGATGATACCTTTATTTGTAATGGCGTTAACGTTGGGTCAGGGCATGTAAATTATGAAGGTGCTGTATTAGTTAATGGCGATGTCACCGAGAAAATGCAAATTAAAGCGGCCGGTGACGTTACTATCAACGGTTTCGTAGAGTCGGCTTACATTGAGTCGGGCGGCGACATTATTATCACCGAAGGTGCTATGGGCAAGGTGAACGATAAGCAAGGTGACTACCAATGCAAACTCGTTGCCGCGGGAAGCATTCACGTTCAGCATGGTCAAGGCATCGATATTCAGTGCGCTGGGAATATAACTGTTGGTAGACAGCTTGCTTACAGTCGTCTGCGCTGCGGTGGTGCGGTAATTGTGGGGCAAATTGATAAACCCATGGGCAATTTGTTTGCTTGTGACATTATTAGTCAAGATAGGGTTGAAGCAGGAACACTCGGCGCTGTTTCTGGAAGTACGTTAAAAGTTGATTTTAGCCCTGGTTTTAATCAGCTGCTAGAGCGCAAAGATTCCCTTGATGAGTTATTAAGGCAAATTCGCGAAAATAACCTAAAGCACAAAGAAAAAATCGACCTTATACAAGGTAAAAAGATTCCTAGAGAGCTACAGCGCAAGGCAGCGGAAGCGCTCGAGCTTTTTAACAACGAAAGCGCGCTTCTTGAATGGTTAGAGAACAAAGTTAACGACGTAAAAGCCGCAAAAGAAAACTATCAAACAGATATTAAACTTATTGCCAATAAAAGACTCTACCCAGGTGTTTCAGCCAAATTAAATAACAGAAATTGGCGTTCTGAGAGGGAATACGACCGCGCCCAAATTCACTACGACTCGCACCAATGGCATTACGAGCCAATTATTTAGATGATGTTTAGGCTAGCGAAGCCGGCTTTTTAGGCTTCGCACCTCTACCTTTCTATTTAGCCGTAGAGTAATCCACTTTTACTGAGCAATGGTCACATTACCGTAGCCCTGCCGCTTAGACTGATAAAGCGCTTTTATAGTGCGTTCAAGCCAATCTGGGAACTCTTCTGAGTCTCGCAATTCAGCCATACCAATCGCAATTTTGTATTTATCATTCAAAAGATAGTGGGTATCCATGCACTCCAACAGCCTATCTGCAAGCGTTTTTGCTGAGTCTAAATGGGTCTGTGGACAAAGCACGACGAACTGCTCACCATTAAACCTTGAAACAATATCAACGTCTCTTACAGTATTAAGGCAGTTCTGAGCTGCGGTCTTCAACATGTCTTCTCGAATAGAAGGGTCGTGAGAAAATAGATCTTCATCAACAGGCGTTAAATCAATGGCGATTAATGTAGCGGTAGTATGAAACCGATGGAAGCGTGATATCTCTTCTTCAGCCCGCTGTATCATGTGGTTACGGTTATAAAGACCGGTGATCGCATCGTAAGCTGAAAGAAAACCTAATGTTTTGTTTTTCTCTAACAACGTGGCTTGAAGCGCACTTATCTCTTCATTTTTTTGTTGAATTATACGCTTGTAGCCGCCCACATGACGGTTTCTCGAAATTAGCCACAACAAGCCCAACAATACAATTGCTGAACTTAATATCATCACAGCATAGTTGCGGCTGTAACGGATTTGCACGTTGTTCCATTGTTTGTAAATTTCTACTTTCTTTGTCTCTGGAATGCGCTCTATTGCGAGATTAAGTTTATTGACTAAATGACTGAACGACTTATTAACGCCAAATGCGAGAGAGTCAAAGGGTTCGGCGTAACCGACAATGTGCAAATCTTCGAGTTCAAGGTTATTAATGTGCATATTCACACTCATTAATGAACCTACCATTACGTCAAATTCACCGTTTGCGAGTTGCTTAAGGCCTTCCTCCTCAGATGGGATGAGTTTTAGACGTAATCCCGGGTAATGACGAGAAATATACTCGACTTGGCGGTAACCCTGCACAATACCTACCGTACGATTTCCGATTCCTGAATAGCCCTGCAGCATAGGCGTTCCCGTGCGGGCCACCAAGACATTTGGCGCCTCAAAATAAGGCACACTAAAATCTAAAAACTGCTTGCGATAATCAGACGTGTTCATCATAGGAATGACTTGGCACTTACCTTGTTGAACGAACTCTAGGCTTTCCTGCCAACTCTGTGTAGAAACAAGCTTGAACTTAAGCTCGCTTAGCTCAGCAATAAGCTGCATATACTGGGCTGAGATACCCACATGGATGCCATTTCTTATCGCTTCATAAGGCGCCCAATTGGGGTCGATACAATAGGTTACTTCAATTGAATTTTGAGATGCTAATGGTTGCTCAGGTGCAGCTTGCAAAAACGCGCTAAAAGCGGATCCTACAAACAACACTGTGCAAAGCAGGCCTTTTCTTATTTTTCTCAACTGCACACCCAAAAGAATAATTACATCAATAACAAGTCAACCGCGAAGTATTAAGGTTAAATGCAAAAAATGCAATAAATTCGATTATTTAGTCATTATTTAGTCATTATTTAGTTATGTGACACGCTGCTGTTGCTTGAACTCTTCCCGATCATAGCGCTTTTCACTAATGATAGCAGCCAAAGCCGTTACCGCTTTTTCAACATCGGCAAAACTTAAATACAGCGGCGCAAAGCCAACACGAAGTATATTTGGAGCACGAAAATCAGCAATGACACCTTCAGCTATCCACGCTTGGCAAATGGCATAAGCATCATCGTGGGCAAACGCAATTTGGCTACCTCGATTATCTAGCGACGGGCTTACCACCTTAAGCTCGTCTAATAACCCTGCTCTTTTAGCTTCAGCGATAAAATAGGCTTGAAGCTTTTTAGATTTTTCATCAATGGCTTTAATCGAAACGTCTTCAAACACATCAAGGGCAGCATCTAAAATGCTCATGCCAATAATGCCTGGCGTACCACACAAGTTCTGTTTGATTGAAGTATCAGGGGTGTAGTCGGGAGAAAATGAAAATGGCGAGCTATGGCCCATCCAACCTGATAGAGGCTGTTTATAAGCGTCCTGATGTCGTCGAGCAACATAAATAAATGCAGGTGCACCTGGACCGCCATTCAAATATTTATAGGTACAACCCACGGCGAAATCTACATTGCATTCATCTAGGGCTACAGGAAACGCGCCCGCGCTGTGTGCCAAATCCCACAGCGTAAGTATTCCTTTATTATGCGCTTGCTCAGTAATACCCTTCATATCAAGCTTCAAACCACTTCTGAAGTTTACCTGAGTCAACATCAGCACTGCGATATCTTCGTCAAGCTGGGCACCAACACTGTTTTCATCCACGTACCGAATACTGTATTCAGCGCCCAGTAAATCGAGCAAACCTTGAACCATATAAATATCGGTGGGGAAATTGTTCCTTGTTGTGGCGATGACTTTTCTTTCAGGGTGCATTTTTAAGGCAGCACTAAGCACCTTAAACAAATTAATTGATATCGAGTCGCAGCATATTACTTGGCGTTGCTTGGCGCCAATAATTGTACCAATTTTGTCACCCACCTGCTGAGGTAGTGAAATCCACTGATGCTTGTTCCAGCTTGTGATTAGGCCCTCACCCCACTGATTTTTTACCACCTCACCGGCGCGCTCTTCCGCTTTCTTGGGTAAGGGGCCAAGAGAGTTACCGTCAAGATAGATAGTATTGTTTGGCAACGAGAATTCGCCCGCCTTGCTAAAAAGCGGATCTTTTTCGTCAAGCTGCTCAGCAGAAAAAACCTTATTCATCATGTTGGCTCATAACCTCAAGTAAAGCATCAAAGGACGTTGATTCTGGATGTAGCCAATCAAAATGACCACTGTTCGTTATTATTCTTTTTTTTGCACCGGGCATTGTAGCGTGGTGTTCGGGTACAATACTATCTTCGTTGCCTTGCAATAATATTACCGGAGGCTTGATTGCCGCTGCATCAGGCGTAGCCGTTTGATATTCACGTTTGTTTTCAGTGGGCATTCCCCCCATAAACTGCTGCGTGGCTGTCTGACAATTATTTTCGCCAAGTGCATAACTTTGCACATTCGTTATAGCGGCAAGGCCTATTACTTTTTTAATACTTTTACTTACTTCGCTACTCGATAGTTGCTGTGCGGCAAGTAAGCCAAGATGCCCGCCAGCAGAGTGCCCTACCAAATATATGTTGCCACTAACGCCTGTAGCTTCAATATTCTCAATCGATGCCTTCACAGCACTTGTAACATCTTCCAAACTACCAGGCCAACCACCGCCTACATCGCCTACGCGCCGATACTCCATTGCATAGACACCCATCCCAAGCTCTGCCAAGGCATGATAAAACCCTTTAGCATGGTCATAGCCGTATGCATTAAGCCAACACCCGCCATGAACGAAGATGACGGCGTACCCAGCAAACTCATTTTCATCCCCACCGCGGCCATGCCATACATACACAGTCTGTAGCGGGTCATCCCCATAGCTGAATTGGCTGTCATGCTCTGATGTTGGCAAGACACCCAACGCAGAATATGGCACTTGGGTCAGTGTGCGAGGTATTTCATGCGAATGGGCGTTTACATCAATATTTGGATGGGTGTCATCCAAAGCGTTTATCGGGGATAAGTTCGCGTCATTAGCATGGGTGTCTTTGTAATTCGGCGTTGTTTGGGTGACACCCAACGTAAAAGTTAACTCTTGCGGGCCTGCATGCAACTTCGAGTTTGCATGGGTGTCATTAGAAGGAGCACTCGAAGCGCCACTAGATACTAAACTTCGTTCACTTGCGTGGGTGTTATCGTAAGTTACACGGTCACTTGCGTGGGTGTCATTGTTAGTTACACGAGGTATTTCATGCGAATGGGCATTTACATCAATATTTGCGTGGGTGTCATTCGAAACGTTGTTCGAAGATAAGTTCGGGTCATTAGCATGGGTGTCATTAGAAGGAGCACTCGAAGCGCCACCAGATACTAAATTTCGTTCACTTGCGTGGGTGTCATTGTTAGTTACACCCAGCTCATTCAGAAGTGGAGTCGCATCAGTATTTACGGCCGGCAATAGCGACGCTAATACAGCTAATGTGATTGGAGAGATAGCTTTGATATAAGATTTCATATTGATAGTTTTTATTTCAATTAAATCATAGAGTACCAAGTAAATGGTGGCACTCTATGATTAATTTTTTAACATCTTATCGCCGGTCTTTGATTAGATCATTTCAACAGCCAGTGCTACGCCTTCACCACCACCAATACATAAGGAAGCAATACCTTTTTTCCCGCGACGTTGCTTAAGCGCGTGCAGCAGAGTTACCAAAATACGTGCGCCTGATGCACCGATTGGGTGGCCCAATGCACATGCACCACCTTTCACGTTCACTTTATTTTCATCAAGCCCAAGTTTCTTGACTGCCAGCATAGTCACCATTGCAAAAGCTTCGTTAATCTCAAACAAATCAACTTCTTCTTTTGTCCAGCCCGCTTTATCCAACACCTTTTCCATTGCTCCAACAGGTGCCACAGTAAAGTTTTCAGGTTCAATAGAATTTGTAGCGTGAGCAACTACACGTGCCAGTGGCGCTAAACCAAGCTCTTTCGCTTTACTCTCACTCATAACAACCAGTGCTGCAGCACCATCGGAGATTGAGCTTGAGTTTGCCGCAGTGACCGTACCGTCTTTTTTAAAAGCAGGTCGTAAAGTTGGTATTTTTTCAGGACGTGCTGAACCCGGGCCTTCATCGGTATCAACCACGGTGTCGCCCTTTCTAGACGAGATTGTTACCGGCACTATTTCATCAACGAATGTACCGCTATTTATTGCTTCATGTGCTTTTGAAAGCGAGCTTAGTGCAAATTCATCCATTTCTCCGCGAGATATGTTTTCTTCATCGGCCGTATCTTGCGCAAAACATCCCATTGCTTTGCCATCATAAGCATTTTCTAGCCCATCGAGCATCATGTGATCTAGCACTTTGCCATGTCCCATGCGATAACCCGTTCTTGCTTTAGGCAGCATGTAGGGCGCATTACTCATGCTTTCCATTCCACCCGCTACAACTGATGTTGCACTACCCGCTTTGATTAGGTCATGCGCCATCATTACCGCTTTTAAGCCCGAGCCACATACTTTATTAATGGTTGTAACACCGGCGCTTAACGGAAGCCCCGCCCCCAGTGATGCTTGTCGTGCAGGTGATTGGCCAAGGCCTGCGGGTAATACACACCCCATAATGACTTCATCAATTGCAGAGACATCCATACCTTCACAGGCTGCTTTAATCGCAACTTCTCCAAGTTTGGTCGCAGTAAGCGAAGACAAATAACCGTTAAAACCACCCATTGGTGTGCGTTTAGCCGCGACAATAACTACTGAATCTTTACTCATAACCGTGCCCTTAAAATTCATTTAAATTATAGAGTTAAGTGAAGAAGGCCGCATAGATGTATACAAAAGTAAACACCTCTAATAGCGGCTATGCTTTGCCTTCACCATGAAAAATTGACGTTAGCAAAATGTTACTTTACCTTAACGTAAAATGTAATTAACGTTAACGTAAACCTGTACCAGGTATGTGTCAACCAAACACTACGTTTTAATATAGTGGTATGAAAAAGATGCTGCTTTAAAACAATAGTGCGATTGCGAAGACACCCAACCTACTACAGAAAAATTAATTACAAAGACACCCACGCAAAGATAAGGGTGTTAAACAGCGCTAAAAACAAGGTACGTGTAATGAGCAAGTACGAAGACGAAACAACATATGCAATAGGTGAACTCGCGCGAGAGTTTGACATCACTCCTCGTTCAATTCGTTTTTATGAAGAGCAAGGGCTAATGTCGCCGTCCAGAACTGGCCAGAATCGCGTTTATTTAAACAAGGACAGAGTGCGCTTAAAGCTTATCTTGCGCGGAAAACGCTTAGGTTTTTCCCTCGCTGAAGTCAAAACACTGTTCGACATGTACGACACTAACCCCAACTCGGCCATTCAGCTAGAGGCCATGCTTGAAATGACTGAGCAAAAAAGAGCAGTGCTTAAACAACAATTAGAAGATATTCAGATGCTAATGACAGAACTGGATGATGTTGAAGCACGCTGCCGTGAAGAACTCGCAGAATTAAAACGAGGAAATATCGCATGAACACCTCCTACCCTACTTTGAATTTTGGACTTGGTGAAGACATCGAGATGTTACGTGACCAGGTCTACCAATTTGCACAAAATGAGATTGCCCCTCTGGCTGAGCAAGCAGACGCAGATAACCAATTCCCAAATCAACTGTGGACTAAGCTAGGCGATATGGGTTTATTGGGTGTAACTGTTTCAGAGCAATACGGTGGCTCTGACATGGGCTATCTCGCCCACACTATTGCGATGGAAGAGGTTAGCCGCGCATCAGGTGGTATCGGATTGAGCTACGGCGCACATTCAAACCTATGCGTTAATCAAATTTTTAAAAATGGTAACGACGCTCAGCGTGAAAGGTACCTTCCTAAGCTAGTAAGCGGTGAACACATCGGTGCGTTAGCAATGAGTGAACCTAACGCAGGTTCTGACGTCGTTAGCATGAAATTAAAAGCTGAAAAGCGCGGCGACAAGTACATTCTCAACGGTAATAAAATGTGGATAACGAATGGCCCTGATGCACATACTTTTGTTATCTATGCAAAAACCAACCCTGATGCCGGCCCAAAAGGTATCACAGCATTTATTGTGGAGCGTGACTTTCCGGGCTTTAGTCGCGCGCAAAAGCTCGACAAACTTGGCATGCGCTCGTCTAACACTTGCGAGTTAGTGTTCGAAGATTGTGAAGTACCAGCCGAAAATATTCTTGGCAAAGAAGGCGAAGGCGTTCGTGTACTAATGAGCGGCTTAGATTACGAGCGTCTTGTTTTATCCGGCGGCCCACTCGGCATTATGCAATCGTGCATGGATATTGTTGTTCCTTATATTCACGACCGCCAGCAGTTTGGTCAGTCAATCGGTCAATTCCAACTGGTACAGGGCAAAGTCGCTGATATGTATACACAGATGAATGCGGCTCGAGCCTATGTATACACCGTTGCACAGTCTTGCGATCGCGGTGAAACAACACGCAAAGATGCGGCTGGCGCGATTCTCTACTCAGCAGAACTGGCCACAAAAATGGCATTAGACGCTATTCAGTTACTAGGGGGTAATGGCTATATCAATGAATATCCTACTGGCCGCCTATTACGTGACGCCAAGCTTTATGAAATAGGTGCAGGTACATCGGAAATCCGCCGCATGCTTATCGGCCGCGAGCTTTTCAACGAATCTAAGTAGATCGGTTTTACGGGTGGAAGGCAAATTCTATTGAACAAAGAAAGATTAAACGCTCTTTGCTTTATAGAAATTAGCAAGACACCCACCCTAAATCTTATTAGGTACATTCACGAAAGCTGAACTTTATTTATAGGCCAATGAATTACAAAGACACCCACCGCAGCGAAAGTACTTAGCATGGGTGTCTCGCTAATCATATTGCTAACTAGTGGTTAATGCGACAGCCGTCGCATACGCCTAACACAAGGAGGGGTTATGCCCGTTCTTCGCTCAAGTATAAATACGAAGTCCGAAACATTTATCGCAAACGCCGAGCACATGCAGGCTCAGGTAAATGATTTAGTCGAAAAAATAGAACAAATTTGTCAAGGTGGTGGAGAAAAAGCAGCCGAACGCCACATTTCGCGAGGGAAACTACTACCACGTGACAGAATAAACGCCCTCATCGATCCGGATACTCCATTTCTCGAAATAGGCCAGTTAGCAGCCTGGGAAGTATATGAAGACTATGTGCCCTGTGCAGGGGTTGTTGCCGGTATCGGTATTGTTGCTGGCATCGAGTGCATGATTGTAGCTAATGATGCCACTGTCAAAGGCGGGACTTACTACCCTCTAACCGTTAAAAAGCACCTTCGAGCTCAAACCATCGCAGAGCAAAATAACTTACCTTGTATTTATCTTGTGGATTCAGGTGGTGCTAACTTACCGCGCCAAGATGATGTATTCCCCGACAGAGATCACTTCGGCCGCATATTCTTCAATCAGGCGAATATGTCTGCAAAGAATATCCCACAAATTGCGGTAGTTATGGGCTCCTGTACAGCAGGTGGCGCTTATGTTCCTGCTATGGCTGATGAAAGTATTATCGTTAAAGAGCAGGCGACTATTTTCTTAGGTGGGCCACCTCTTGTTAAAGCAGCAACAGGTGAAGTGGTAACTGCAGAAGAACTTGGTGGCGGAGACGTCCACACTCGTATTTCGGGGGTTGCTGATCAGTTAGCCAACAATGACCATCATGCACTTTCTCTAGCCCGAAATGCTATATCAAGGTTAAACCGAAAGAAACCTCAAGACTTAGACGTTGCTGCGGTGAAACCTCCACGCTACGACACAAAAGAGATATATGGCATCGTGCCTGCCGATAGTCGTCAGACTTATGACGTGAGGGAAATTATTGCTCGAATCGTTGATGATTCAGATTTCGATGAATTCAAACCCCTTTATGGCACTACTCTTGTTTGTGGATTTGCACGCATATTCGGTTTTCCTGTCGGCATTGTTGCGAACAACGGCATACTTTTCGGTGAAAGTGCGCTCAAAGGTGCTCATTTCGTCGAGCTTTGCGCAATGCGAAAAATACCCCTCGTGTTTTTGCAAAACATCACCGGATTTATGGTTGGTAAGCAATACGAACATGGCGGGATCGCAAAACACGGTGCCAAAATGGTAACCGCTGTAGCGTGCGCGAATGTACCAAAACTCACTGTGCTTATCGGCGGAAGTTTTGGTGCAGGTAACTACGGCATGTGCGGCAGAGCCTATGACCCACGCTTTCTTTTCATGTGGCCAAATGCTCGCATCTCTGTGATGGGCGGTGAGCAAGCAGCAGGTGTTCTCGCACAGGTAAAACGCGACCAAAAAGAGCGTTCTGGCGAATCTTGGAGCGCAGAAGAAGAGAAAGCATTCAAACAACCCGTTGTTGATACCTACGAAAAGCAAGGACATCCATACTATGCATCTGCAAGGCTTTGGGACGATGGCGTTATTGACCCGGCGGATACGCGATTAGTGCTTGGGCTATCGCTGTCAACGACTCTCAACAAGCCTATCGAAGACACCCAATTTGGCATATTTAGAATGTAGGAGTTCGGGTTATGGAACAATCAGTTATTTACAGCGTAGATGATAGAAATATTGCCACTGTTACTTTAAACAGAGCTGAAAAACACAATGCTTTCAACGATGAAATGATAATCGAGCTGACTCGTGTGTTTAAAAAAGCGGGCGAAGACGAAAACGTGCGTGCGCTTATTTTAAGAGCGGAAGGTAAAAGTTTTAGCGCAGGCGCCGATCTTAACTGGATGAAGAAAATGGCCAGTTATACCGAAGCGCAAAATGAAAGTGACGCTCTTGGATTAGCAACCATGCTGCAGACGCTTTATAAAATGCCAAAGCCCACAATAGCGAGAGTACAAGGTGCAGCTTTTGGAGGCGCAGTTGGTTTAATTGCCTGTTGCGATATTGCTATTGGAAGCAAGCTCAGCAAATTTTGCTTAAGCGAAGTTAAAATAGGCCTTATCCCAGCGACTATCAGCCCTTACGTTGTTGAAGCAATGGGCGCACGAGTGTGCCGACGATACTTCCAGACCGCTGAAGTGTTTTCTGCGCGTAGAGCACGACGACTAGGTTTATTAAGCGAATCAGTTACCGAAGATGAGCTAGATAGCACTATAGATGACATTGTATCAAACATACTGAAAAACGGCCCTCAAGCAGTGGCGAAAGCAAAAGACTTGGTGCAATGGGTGTCTACGCAAGAGATTAACGATGCCCTTCTCACAAAAACGAGCAAGCTTATTGCACAAGTTAGGACTTCTGATGAAGGTCAAGAAGGTTTGTCAGCCTTTTTAGAAAAGCGCAGTGCGTCATGGGTGGAGGTACAAAATGATAAATAAATTACTAATCGCAAACCGTGGCGAAATAGCCTGCCGCGTTATAAAGACAGCCAACGCACAGGGCATCAAAACCGTAGCTGTTTATTCAGATGCTGATGAGAATGCGCTTCATGTACAAATGGCTGACGAAGCAGTTTATTTAGGGCCATCTCCGTCAAAAGAAAGTTACTTACGTGGTGAACTCATTATTGAGAAGTCGAAAGAACTTGGTGTAGATGCAATCCATCCAGGTTATGGCTTTCTCTCTGAAAATGCCGAATTTGCAAATCTGTGTGCAGAAAACAATATTATCTTTGTAGGTCCCCCCGCATCTGCAATAGAAGCGATGGGTTCCAAATCTGCCGCGAAGCACATCATGGAAAAAGCAGGCGTTCCATTGGTTCCAGGCTATCATGGCGACGAACAAAGTGAAGCAGTGTTGAAAGGCGCTGCCGATGAGATGGGCTATCCCGTGCTTTTAAAAGCCGCAGCTGGTGGCGGCGGTAAAGGCATGCGCCAAGTGTGGAGCGAGAAAGAATTTTCTCAGGCTTTAAACGCCGCTAAACGTGAATCTATGGCCAGCTTTGGTGACGATCATATGCTGGTTGAAAAGTACCTAACCCGCCCTCGCCATGTTGAAATACAAGTCTTCTGTGACACCCATGGTAACGGTGTATATCTTTTCGAGCGTGATTGTTCGGTGCAACGCCGTCACCAAAAAATTATTGAAGAAGCGCCAGCGCCTAATATGTCTCAGTCAGTGAGAGAAAAAATGGGCGAAGCGGCGATACTGGCGGCGAAAGCAATTAATTACGTAGGTGCAGGAACTGTAGAGTTCTTACTTGATGAAGACGATTCATTTTACTTTATGGAAATGAATACGCGCTTGCAGGTAGAACACCCTGTTACAGAAATGATTACCCGGGAAGATTTGGTTCACTGGCAATTAACTATTGCTGAAGGTAAGCCCCTACCTAAGCAACAAAAGGAACTTACTCTAACAGGACACGCATTCGAAGCACGTATTTATGCTGAAAATCCGAACAACGAGTTTCTACCTTCCACCGGCACGCTGTGCCTGTTACGCACACCACAAGAAAATGACGTAGTCCGTGTTGATACTGGCGTTGTGGAAGGCGATGAGGTAAGCGTTTTCTATGACCCTATGATTGCCAAGCTTGTAGTTTGGGGAGAGAACCGTGAGATAGCCCTTAAGCGCCTAATTAGTGCGTTGGGCGATTACTATATTGACGGTGTAAGCACAAATATTGACTTCCTAAAGCGCGTCGCTACCCACCCGGCATTCGGTGCTGCTGAGTTGACAACTACATTTGTTGAAAAGCATAACGATTCGTTGTTTAACCATATAGCTAGCGAAGACACCCATTCTAATATTCCAGCGATGGCGTTACTTTCCCTATTAAATAGAAAAATTACCTTGAGTAATCGCACACCTGAAGTATGGTCCACTGCAGGTGCGTGGCGGCCTAATGGAAATCACCAAGAAACCCTTACGTTGATTTGCGGCCAAGAAGAGGTCCGCGTTGATGTGAAACATCTACTACACGGGAGTCAGCCTATCTGGGAGCTAACGGTAGCTAACGAAAGCTTCGAAGTAAAAGGAAAAATCATAGAAAACACGCTGAAAGCGACAATCAATGGATACAAATCGACGTTTTCGTTTTCAGAAAATAATGGCGTTTTTACTCTTTTTAACAAAGACACCCATGCTAAATTTAGTGTAGTTTCACCCTCGTTAGGTGATCATAACAGTGATGGTGATGATGCCAATTTAAGTGCTCCTATGAATGGAACAATAGTTGCGCATTTAGTTGAAAAAGATCAGCAGGTTAAGAAAGGTGATCCAATTTTAGTCATGGAAGCGATGAAGATGGAGCATAGTATCATTGCCCCACACGACGGCTCAGTAGAAGAGTTCTTCTTCAAACCTGGTGAACTAGTTGATGGCGGGGCCACGCTATTGGCATTTTCGAACAAAGAAGCTGCCGAGGTTTAATGTGACGTTTCCTAAAGAAGTAAGCATTGTCGAAGTGGGCCCTCGAGACGGCCTTCAAAATGAAAAGCAGACTTTAAGGGTTGAGCAAAAGGTAGAGCTTATAAAGCTTCTATCAGAAACTGGCCTAAACCGCATTGAGGCTGGTAGCTTTGTTTCGCCCAAATGGGTGCCTCAAATGGCGAATTCAGGTGAGGTTATTAAAGCGCTAAATTCGAAGGCGAATATTCGTTATTCTGCGTTGACCCCCAACCTTAAGGGGCTAGAAGCGGCTATAGAATCGGGAGTGAAAGAGGTTGCAGTATTTGGTGCAGCATCTGAGTCTTTTTCACAAAAGAATATCAACTGCTCAATAAGCGAAAGCTTAAAGCGTTTCGAAGCGCTGTTTGAACTAGCCAATCACAATAATATAAAAGTCAGAGGTTATGTCTCGTGCGTAATGGGCTGTCCCTATGAAGGTGATATCTTACCTAAAGCTGTAACACAGGTCAGTAAAGAGCTGATTGATATGGGATGTTACGAGGTTTCACTAGGCGATACTATTGGGGTGGGCACTCCAAAAGCGACTAGTGTAATGCTTGATGATGTACTAAAAGAGATCGATGTCAGCAAAATTGCAGCTCACTTTCATGATACTTATGGGCAGGCATTAGTTAATTTATATACGGCTCTAGGATATGGTGTTTCTACCATAGATTCGGCTGTTGCAGGACTAGGAGGTTGCCCTTATGCCAAAGGGGCCAGCGGTAACGTCGCAACTGAAGATGTCCTGTATATGTTGAATGGCATGGACATTTCCACAGGAGTGAACATGAATAAGCTGCTTGTAGCCTCATCGTATATTTCTGACGTATTGGGTCGCTCGCCTGTATCGAAATCAGCCAACGCGCTTTTGGGTAAATAGCTTTTATTTACGGGCCATGAATTCATGTATCCGTTTTATGAAGACACCCACCCTAAATATTTAGAATATTTTTAAGATGGGTGTCTCCACAAGCTTTCGTTCTATACCAAGCTCTGAAGAATGGATGTCTCTAGTAGCTGCAGCCCCTTTAGGATGGGTGTCTTTGTAAGCTATCCCCCGTTATCGACGTGTGACGATAAAAACCACTCTTTTGTTCAGGTCACAGAGCAGCGCCTCCGATGGTAAGGTCTGCTCAAGTAATATGACCTTGCTGGATGAAAAAAGTGGCGCAAAGCAGAAAATCTCTCATTAGCCTTCAAGACACTCCTTACTATCACTGCATATCTCGCTGTGTAAGGCGCAGTTATCTGTGTGGATACGATCGAAACAATAACGTTAGTTATGAACATAGAAAATCATGGGTAGAGAAAAGGCTTCTATTCTTAAGTAAAATTTTCTCTATAGATATTTGTGCTTATGCGGTAATGAGCAACCACGTTCATGTTGTTCTATGCGTAAATAAAAGCGCTGCGCTTTCGTGGCCGACAGAAACTGTCTTACAGCAGTGGCATAAAATGCACAAAGGCACCCTCCTCACTCAAAAATATATGAAGGGCGAATTACTTAGAGATAGTGAATTAGATGCAGTTAAAGCTACAGCTGAAGTTTATAGAAAACGTCTCTTTGATATCAGTTGGTTTATGAGGAACTTAAATGAGTTTATTGCAAGAAAAGCTAACGAAGAGGATAACTGTACCGGCAGATTTTGGGAGGGGCGCTTTCGTTCACAGGCTTTATTGACTGAAAAGGCTCTACTTTCCTGTATGGCTTATGTCGATTTAAACCCAATTCGTGCAAAGGCTGCAACAAACATACAGAACTCGTATCACACTAGTATACATACCAGGCTAGCTTCAAACGCATTGAATAACAAACCGATTAAAGGGCTAATGCCTTTTAAAAGTCAAAGGTTAAGTAAGAACCACCGCTGCTTAAATTTCACCCTCAATAACTATTGTGAGCTTCTCGATGACTCTATTAAGTTACTCACTGATAATAATAAAGAAACCGCAACACACGAAAGTGATGACGACATAAAGCTAATCGGCCTCGGCAAACCTCATTGGCTCAAAGTCATCAATAATTTTGAGAGCACTTTTTCTTTTGCTGCTGGAGACACAGCATCCATGCAGAAATTCAAAGAACGTACTCATAGAAAGCGAATGGCCAAACAGAAAGCAGCATCGCTCTGCTTCGACCTTAAATCTACTTCTCAGAAGGTAGAATTACAGTCATAACAACTGCCACCAAAAGTACTAATGCCATAATATAAACTACTGAAAATGGTAAAACAGGGGTTAGCGCAGCGTAGAGAGCACCAAATGCTAATAAAATTACTCCTATCGCAGTGTTAGAAAAACCGACTAATTCAGTTCGCTCATGCCCATCTTTAACGTCTAAACTATATGTTTTTCTCCCCGTCCGTACTCCTGTATGAGCAATTGAAAGCAAAAAGAATAGAAATGCCGATGTGACAACAGAGGTGGACTGCAAGTAAAGAAGCCCTCCACATGAACACAGTGCCAGCAAACCAGATAACCGTAGCGTTAATTTTGCACTTTTATCAGCAAGCCTACCCCAAATAATCGAAGATAAAAGCGCAGCCGCAGCCTCAGCACCTATATAAATTGGTAGCAACTCTTGCGCGTTACCATTTTTTTCGATCATGAAATAGGGAGCAACGAGCGCCGAATGCACGAAAAGCCCCCTTACCAGAATAAATTTATAAACAGTAGAATCAAAGTTGATACTAAACGTTTTCTCTTCGTCGCTACCGGTGTCCACACTTGTCTTGATGGGCCACACACATACCAAGGTCAAAACAAAGGAGAGTAAACTTCCACCTAAAATTAGCAGAAGTACGTTTGAAGAAAGGTTGTCATTTAAAATAACCAAAGGTATTGAAATTACGAGCGTAACCACCCCAGAAATAGTAGAGGCCGTCCCTATCAGATTGCCGCGTTTTCCTTTTTCAGCGACATCTGCTTCCATATCTTTCACAGTTAACGAGCACGCCGAACGACCTAAACTTAGAAATATAAGAGAGGCTAGGAGCAAAGCGCCTGCTGTGAAGCTAGAAAAGAATATGACCGAAAATAGCATACCGACTACAGCAAATGCCTGTATTGCCATACCAATGCGCCAAACGATATGCCGTTGCGTGTGTTTTCGAAGATAGACGCTGATAAGAACTTGGGGAAGAAGCGCCCCTGATTCTCTGATAGGAACTAACCACCCCACCATCCAAAGTGGGGCACCAACGCTTAGAAGTACCGCCGTCAAGGTGGTCTTAGCTGATATTAAAAGGTCGGCTAACTTATTAAGTGAAAGGCCGGCAATAAGGAGATTTTTTTCTTTCATGGACGATGCCACGTACCGTAAACCAATCTGATGTTTACGGCACTTTTATATTTTCAGATCAAAACGTTGGGCATATCAACTGTTGTTTTCGACCAGCACCTTAAGGTTTTCAAGGCCCATTTCGAAATCTGGGCCAATCATACTATCCATCATCAACGCGAAGTATTTGTTTACTGGATTATTGTCGACAGAACCTTCATCCCTCCAGGTTACTATAGAACCGTCGACTGTAGATTTTATTTCGACCACACCCGATGAGCCCATGTCGAAATCAGGAAAATATAAACGATAGAGAACTCGTTTGTTGTGTTCTAATTGCGTGATTTCCATCTCGCCATTCCCTTCCGTTTCACTTATCCATTCCGAACGCATCCCAATAGCCCTATCTGGACCAGAATAATCAAGCTTCATGTTTGGATCGCGTTTAAACCACACTCCCCACTTCTGCCATTCTTTTAGATCAACGACATACGGGTATATCTCAGAAGGTTCGGCGTCTATGCTAACTTTCCTTTCCACACTGTACTCATTTGGAATAAAAAAGCTTGTAATTACAAACAATAGAATTACAACACCAACCACCACTAAAACTTTCTTCAATGCTCCCATCTGAGACTCCATAAAAAAACAGCTATTCAAATATAACATCTAATTAACAATTGTCACTTTAAGTCGTATTAAACGCTTTTCCGAAATAGCCGTTATATAGACACCCAACCAGCTATTTTTAACGAAGTTAAAGGCGCTTCGGCGTACAGGTACCTTTTATGTGTTCGTAATTTTAGTTGGATGACTCATTAAATATGTAGATATTCGTAGTTTTAGATGGGTGTCTTTCTAGCTCCTTCTAACACTCTCCTACCCCGTCTTTCACCTTGTGATAGTGGATACCTCAACTATGCTTTATGAGTATGAATCTTACGATGGGTGTCTTGCTAAACCCCCCGTCTTTCACCTTGTGATAGTGAATACCTCAACTATGCTTTATAAGTATGAATTTTACGATGGGTGTCTTGCTTAGAACCATCGTCAAGCAACAAAATATTTAAAAATTTAACCATTTCATCACAAAGCAAGAAAATCACGCTGTTATTATAAATTATCTTGTGTAATATGGGTTTAGGTTATCAGTAAAGCCTGTTCTGTCAGGCCTTTCATGCATAGCGCAATCAATCGCAACACCTCGTTTTCTTTTTATATTTCTATTGATACACAGTTGTCGCTTTTTTACAGGAGTTTTTAGGAAATGGCAGATCAAAGTTCTCGTTACATCAGTAACCTTACCCGCGATACATATGCGCTTATTTTAGCTGGGGGGAAAGGTTCAAGACTACACGAGCTCACTACTTGGCGAGCCAAACCGGCGCTTTATTTCGGCGGTAAATTTAGAATCATCGACTTTCCCCTATCAAATTGTGTTAACTCAGGCATTCGAAGAATTGGCGTCGTCACTCAGTACAAGTCTCACTCCTTAATACGCCACTTGGTCAGAGGATGGGGGCACTTCAAGAAAGAACTTGGCGAATCAGTTGAAATTCTTCCCGCGTCTCAACGGTTTTCCGACAGTTGGTATGAAGGCACCGCCGATGCTGTTTTTCAAAATATCGACATCATTCGTGATGAGCTGCCCAAATACGTTATGATCCTATCAGGTGACCATATCTATCGTATGGACTATGGTGATTTGCTCGCTAAGCACAAAGAGTCTGGTGCGAAAATGACCGTGTCATGTATGTCAGTGCCTCTAGAAGAAGCAGCAGGTGCTTTTGGTGTAATGTCCGTAGATGAAAACTACCGTATCAATGGTTTTGAAGAAAAACCTGCCAACCCTACCCCGCTTCCGAACGACCCCACGCGCTGCCTAGCCTCTATGGGCAACTATGTATTCGACACCGAGTTTTTGTTTGAACAACTGCGAGTAGACTCTGAAAATATGGGTTCTCAGCGTGATTTTGGTAAAGACATTATTCCATCGATAATCGCTGATCATCCAGTATATGCCTACCCATTTGAACAAAGTGGCGGTGACAACGCTTATTGGCGTGACGTAGGTACTATCGATTCATTTTGGGAAGCCAACATGGAGATGGTTGCACCTGTACCTCAGCTTAATCTATACGATAGAAAATGGCCTATTTGGACTTACCAAGAACAACTACCGCCAGCTAAGTTTGTATGGGAAGACCACGACAGACGAGGTGAAGCTATTAACTCTGTTGTATCCGGTGGCTGTATAATCTCTGGCTCTACCCTTCGTTCTTCAATTTGTTTTTCTAACGTAAGGGTGCATTCATACGGTCTTATTGAAGATGCCGTCATCCTTCCAGACGTTGAAATTAAACGCCATTGTAAGTTGAAAAAGGTGATTATTGATCGCGGCTGCGTTGTACCGGAAGGAACGACCATTGGTTACGATCACGAACAGGATAAAGCACGAGGCTTCCGTGTATCAGAAAAAGGTGTGGTACTTGTAACACGTGAAATGCTTGGACAGCCAGTGGGTGGGTTAAGCGCCTCGAACAAACAGAATTAATAAAGGTTTTAAAAGCCTACAAGATTGGTTTTGGCGTTGCACGCCAAAACCAATCTCAAGCCAGCTAGCCTTAAAATTACTTAGCCAAATCTATTTGTTCAACAAGCCAACCCTGCCGTTCAATCCGCCTCATTGTTCCACCTTGTAAGGGTTTGCTCAATGAAGCTCGCTACTGCTTCAGGATGCTCTAACGGGAACATATGCCCCCCATCTAATACCGCATGTTCAATTGCATTATGCTTCATCAGTCGCGAGTACATTTCGGGCTTACATACATTGCTGCTGCTACCCGTCGCCAATACTGCAGGGCACTTTAGCTTTCCTTTGTATTTCCCGAGGTTATGAGGCACGTTGCGAAATAAATCAGCTTCCACGTCAGCCCGAAATGTTAGTGAGATATTGTCTCCCTTACTCTCTGTAACAGACTTCACGTAGTCACGTACGCATCGTTTATCCATATCTCTAAACAGTGCTTTGCCATGAAAGTACGCAACCATATCAGTATTGCTTGGCCAACGTGTATTACGCGTTTGCGCAAGTTTTGCAGGCGTTAGTTTATTAATTAAAGGTGTATGTTTCGCAAACTTAAAGAAGTAACTCAGTGGGCCAACTACTAGCGGTGGGTCGAATAAAATAACGCCCCTAAATAGCTCAGGCGCCTCACACGCCGCCATGTAGGTAATTACGGCTCCAAACGAATGCCCTATACCGTAAACACCGCGCGGATCTTTGTTTTCTTTCTTAATATGTTTAATGAGTTCGTGAACCTGATTGCGCCAGTTGCCATTTACGGGAAGCTGAGGGTCGTGCCCGAATCGCTCAACGTGCAAACGGTTAAAGTGGCTGGGTAACGCCGAAAACATTGCGTTATAGCTTCCTGCAGGAAACCCGTTCGCATGGGCAAAATGAAAACTCAACTCTGACGAGGACACCTATACACTCCTTCACATTCAAACAATAAAGGGGCCTATAATCAGCCCCTTACCATGAAAGGTCGATAATACTACAAGCCCCTAGCTTCTGCCATTTCCCAGTCTTTTACAATTTTAGTGCTTGTCCATAAGAACACTGCAATTGAAATGGCGTAAGGAACTACTAGGTAAATCAAAGCTTGCCTTAGCGCTTCAGTCTCGCCTAAGGACGGCACCAGCGCTTGGCTTATAATGCCGGTAAGTGTAGGTCCACCGCCTAATGCGATTATATTTAAAACAAAGAAGAAGAGTGCCGTCGACATCGCCCTTACGTTTATTGGCGCAAGGGTTTGTGCCATTGCAAAACTAGGTCCTAAGTAAGAGCCACTTGTAAATAACAGCAGCGCCATAAGCCCAACCGACAACCACAAATCTTGAACTTGTAAAGATGCATAGAAGGCAGGTACACCGATAATAAGCGCGATAGCTGGCAACAATGCATAAGCTTTCTTATTGTGCTTGCCCCATCTGTCAGCTATATAGCCACCTAACCACACGCCCAATGCGTATGCAGTACCGTTGATGATGCCAAACACAATAAGAAGTTGTGTAATATCTAGCCCTGCAAATGCTCGCACGTAGTAATCAATGACCCATGTCGATATTGCATAGTTGCCGAACGATCCAAATGAAATACCTAACGCCATTCCCCACCACGTAGGTATTTTTAGCAGCATTTTCAGTGAAGATTTAACACTTGGCTTATTCGCGTCATCTGCACTTGGCGTAGAAACTGTTCTAGCGGGCTCTTTTACCGTCAACTTCAGCAGAATAGCCAGTATTACTCCTGGTATACCCACGCTGTACATTACCGTACGCCAGTCAGCTGATCCGCCTTGTAGAAAGAATGCTGATGCAAAAAACGCCAGCATTACACCAAATGGAATGCCTAAAGAATAAATGGCCAGAGCTCCAGCGCGTTTTTCTTTAGGGAAAAGGTCAGAAATAATACTGTGCGATGGTGGGCTGCCCCCAGCCTCTCCAATACCTACACCAATGCGAGCAATAGCAAGTTGCATATAGTTAGCTGCCAGGCCAGATGCTGCAGTAAAGCCACTCCAGAGCGTTAATGATATTGCGATGATATTTACTCGGCTATAACGGTCTGCAAGCCACGCAATTGGGATACCCATTACGGTATAAAGTAGCGCAAAGTAGATGCCTTTAAGCCATCCCAACTGGGCGTCATCTAACCCCAGATCGGCTTTGATAAAGGGCGATAATATTCCGATAATTTGCCTATCTATAAAGTTAAAGGCATACACTAAGGTTAATATGAACAGAACGTAATTGCGGTAACTTCTAGATGTTCCAGCTTGGTTAGCGGGAATACCTTCAACGTGCGTATGGGCCATAACAGTCCTTTTGAGTGACGATAACCCAGTCTACGCATCTGGTAAAAAAATAAACAACTAATTGTTACTTATTTGTTAACATAACGAAAATTTCTAACTCAGGCTTTTCGTTCCACAGCGCTTAATGTACGATGACACCCACTTAACTCATCAGACCAGACAAGCCAATATGACAGTAGATGAATTGCTCAATATTCCCCAATTATCACAAACATCGGAAAATACCTGGAAAGTTGACGGGCTAGTCATTCCGAAAACCTGGGGTCAAGGACGAACGGCGTTTGGCGGCATCTCTGCCGGCATGCTATATACCGCTGTGAAGCAGCAGGTAACTGATAATCGCGTATTACGCTCTTTTACTACTAACTTTGTTGGCCCTTTATCCCTCGAAGCCCCCTTTTCTATCGAAGTTACCCTATTGAGAACGGGAAAAAATGTATCCCAATATACTGCGCATGCCATTCAAGACGGCAAAAGCTGCGTTTTTTCCCAAGCTTGCTTTGGGGTTGCTAGAGAATCTGGTATTAAGGTAGAGAATACCGAAAAACATGATATGCCTTTGCCTAATAAGGCGAAATTTATCCCACAAATACCTAAGGTTACGCCAAAGTTTTTACGTTACTTTGACTTAGCCATTGAAGATGGCGGCATCCCTTTTACGCGCAGAAAAACAAGCCACTACCACGGTTTCATGCGTTTTAAACAAGCACCTGCGGCGATAACTGATGCGCACATTATTACCATGATTGATGCCTGGCCGCCTACGCTATTGCAAATGATGAAATTGCCGGCACCGGCTAGCACGGTTAGCTGGAATTTAGAATTTATCCACCCGCATAAGCCGGTAAGCCCAACTGATTGGTTCGGCTATAAAGCCCATACTAGGCAGGCAGCTGACGGTTACGGTCATACGGAAGCGACAATTTGGGATAAAGATAACGAAGTCATAGCAATTAGCAGACAAACCGTAGCGGTTTTTGATTAACCGCTACGGCATTAGCTATGAATAAAGGCGTGTAGCTTTAATAGAGCATAAACGCGTTAGGATTAAACAAGGAAATAACCGAAATACATTGGAGGTTAGTTATATCTAGCGCGTCTTCCAAATCGTCGCGATTAAGCGATAACGCCTCGTGCATTTCAGGTTTTAAGTTGTGATAGCTTGGATAAATTTCTGGATTTACGTTATCTAGCGCCAGCACGTAAGAGAGCTGTAGGATTTTATCTTCTACATTTGTCTCCACGTCTTCGCCTTTATGAATAGTGGCAATTGGCGAGTAAATTGAACTAGGGATATCCCATTTTTCGATCAGTCTTGCCGACAAGTCTGCGTAAGTAAACCCTAATACGCCAAATTGAAGCTCTGCGGGACTTACCCGTGCATTAAATGCCTGACAGCGGGTTGCCGACTCAGGCAAAAGCGAAACGGTAACTAGCTCTCCAATATTGTGAAGTAGCCCAGAAACGAAAAGTCTTTCGGGCTCTCTGATATTACGCATATCGGCAAAATACTTGGCTAATAACCCGCAAGAAACGCTTTGTTCCCAGAACTTGTCTAAGTCTATTGCTTGTCCATTTACTTCACTAAATGCCTGACTTACACCATAGGCCAATGCTAAGTCGTAGGTCGAGCGGGTCCCCACAACCTGGATAGCACGTGTTATCGTGTCAATTTTATTGGGAAAACGATAGAGTGCTGAGTTTGCCACTCTGAGTAGCTGGGTAGCCAAGGACGGGTCGAAAGCAATGATATCGCCAATATCGTCAATGCTTGAAGCTTCATCATCCATACAAGCTTTAAGTCTCGTTACCGAGTCTGGTAAAACAAAGAGGTCTTCCGCTTTCGAAACTAATTCATCTAAATTCATTCGTGCACTCTCTTCAATGCAATCTTTGACATTGTTGTGTTCAAGGCACCTCCATTCGCCATGAGCTTCATTAAGGTATAGGCGTTAAAACTAAAGAGGTCAATTAACATCACCTAGTAAAAAAGTATGATTTCTTTATTAATCAGAAAGTTAAAAAACTCTTAGAAGAGTAATTATTAATTGATGTTCCTATATAAGTATAGGCTGTTTTTCCAACCCTGAGCATTATCAATTTTGGTAATACCCTAGACTACAAGACACCTCTGTAGTTCCTCGAACATGCCGGAACGTCGCGTATTATAACGGGCCGCTTGTTTTTACAAACCTAAAATTCTTTTTCAAAGAAAAACTTAGGGTAATTACCTATAAGAATTAGAATTTCTAAGGCAGAGCCCCTTTAATTAATGACGTGAGTAGTTTTGTGATAGCATTTGCCGCAAAATAACCGTGCAGTTCAGGCACATTTTTAAATAAGAGTTGTAACCCATACCATGTTAAATGTTGTTGTAGTCGGCTATGTGTGGCCCGAGCCAAATTCCTCAGCAGCGGGGCAGAATATGCTCTCTATTATCGAGCGTTGCTTAGCCGCTAACTTCAACGTGACATTTTTAACAGCTGCCACCGATAGCGAGCACAAAGCCGATCTTTTAACAATGGGGGTAAACGTTCAGCCCGTGGCGCTAAACTGCAGTTCATTTAATGCTCTTATTGCAGAGATTGCCCCAGACGTGGTTATTTTTGATCGCTACATGACTGAAGAACAGTTTTCCTGGCGAGTAAAAGATGTTTGCCCGAATGCACTTAGAGTACTTAATACCGAAGATTTACACAGCCTTCGCCAAGCAAGACATGAAGCTGTAAAAAAGCATGGCGACGCAAGCCTAGCACATTTACATAGCGAACTGGCCCAAAGAGAAATTGCTTCAATTATTCGAAGCGATCTAACCTTGATTATCTCAAAAAAAGAAATGGCCTTATTGACTGAACACTACGGTGTACCTTCAGCGCAACTTCAGTATCATCCTCTTGTAGTTGGCCGTTCTATTATTTCTCCCCCACCTTTTGAGCAGCGCTCGCATTTTATCCATATTGGTAACTTTCGCCATGCGCCGAATTGGGATGCGGTTTTGCAGTTAAAGCAGCATCTGTGGCCTTCTATAAAAAAAGCCTTACCCCATGCTGAATTGCATATTTACGGCGCTTACCCACCTAAGAAAGCAACGCAACTTTACAACGAAAAACAAGGCTTTCTAGTGAAAGGCTGGGCGAACGATGTTGAATCTGTAATGATGAATGCTAGAGCCCTTATTGCTCCCTTACGATTCGGCGCGGGGATAAAAGGAAAATTGCTTGATGCGATGCGCTGCGGCACGCCTAGTATCACGACTTGGATTGGCGCAGAAGGTATTGCTGAAGATAGCCTTGATGTAAACAGCGACATTAGCGCAAAAGTAGAAAACGAGGGTGAAAATTTGCAGTTTGCACAATGGCCTGGTGCTCTATGCGATGCTGATACTTCTAATGCGGCCGTTATTAAGGAATACGTCGAAAGGGCCGTAGCACTGCATGAAGATGAGAAGGTATGGAGTTTAGCCAATAAACACACGGCTAGTCTGCTAAGCGAATTTAAACGGCAGCAGCCAGAGGTGCCGCTTATTGAAAGAATAAGTGAGTTAAAACAAGGGCTGAACAAACATAGAGATGCGCTGTTTATGCAAAGTTTGTTGTGGCATCAAACGCTTGCGGCAAGTAAATATATGAGCCAGTGGATTGAAGCAAAGAACAAGTAGAGGGGCGAGAGGAAAGCGCCTATACGCCCTTCAACTTTGCTATCACTGACTTTATTCCGTTGCCTCGCGACTGACTTAGATATCGCTCTAACTGGCATCGAGACAAGTAACTTTCGAAGTCAAAATTTTCACGCTGTGCTTCGGACAAGGTATTGGCTTTTTCAAGTAATACAGCAAGTACTCCCCGAATTACCTTACTTGGCGAGTACGCCATTATGCTGCCTTGCTCCTTTAAATATGCCATCCACACAGGGCTCTCACACCCTTCAACTGCTGTGTCTGATGTGCGTTCATCTAGAGGGAGTGGCGTTAAAGATTTACCCGCTAACATAAGTGTGCGAGTGAAATCATCCCACCCTTTCGAAGCGGCAAGCGATGAAGCTAAAGGAAGCAAAGTTTCATCCGAATTCATCTGCTATAAGCCCAGTTTAATTGCCGTTTAGTTCGGCAGCTAAATCTTCTGCGGTCATAACTAAGTTTTCAACGTCACTTGTTGTTGGAAACATAACCAGTTCCACACCATTTTTTGTAAGACCAGGTAACCAAGTTTCTGTAAATTCAGACAATTCAACACTTACGCATTGGCCTTCTATTTCATTTATGTCTACGAACTTTTGCGCCAAGTCGCGATGTGGGAATACGGGTAATTGAACGCTCTCGCCGCCTTCGAACATTACAAAGCCTTCACTGCCCTGTATCATCCATATTTCTTTTGCTTTCGCTACATAGCTAACAAAAAGCTCTTGTCGCTCTTCAGCGCTTAGCTTCATCGCTTGCTCAATGACCGCATCGCTCAACTTGTCTGCAATTGTTTCTGGAAACACGTTTATTCACCTATCTCAAAATTTGGGGCAAGTATACCCGCACCAGCAAAAGGCGCAATGCAATAGTCACCAAAACCTTTCTTACAAAGACACCCATGCTAAAAGCTGCAAGCAATCTCGCTCATTTTAAATTATCTAGCTTTCCTTCAATTCACTACCAGTTACAGAGACACCCATGCTAAAGTAAAGCCCACCGACAATGACTACAAAGCAACAACGCCAAGATACTTAAACCATGCGCAACCTTTTCACTGCTCTTAAACAAGACACCCATGCAAACCACGATATTTTGGAAAACACCTTCCCATTTTCTATCTATCACAAAGACAGTTTGTTTGATGAAAAGGCATACCTCGCTATTTTAAAGATCATGAGTAAGTTCCACCAAGCCACAGCAAACGCTGTGCAACAAGCGGAATTCAAAGTTCCTGATCTTGCAGCAGTTGCTTCGATGATAAACAGTGGCGTAATTCAAGATGCGCTAAATCGAGACATTATTGCGCTTACCAGAGATTCACTTACCGAAGACACCCACGCTACAGGTACATACACAGACCAGGCTTACAAAGACACCCACCACAACAAACCATCTATGCCATACAGCAGCTCGCCCACCAGCCAAGCTATTTCAGCTATATACGTATGGCTAGGGTCATCGATGGGAGCGAATATCATTGTTCGTAGGCTAAATGCCATGGAGCGCGATATTCCTACAAACTATTACCAAGCAATGGCTGGATGTGCGAAAGCATGGGTGTCATTCAAACAAGAAGTCGATAGGCTACTCCCTGAACTCGATTTAGAAAATGAAAGCTTTGTTGCGGATACAGTTAAAGATGCGAATGCATGGTTTGAATATTTGATTTCATTAGCTGATGCTGAAATACACAACAACACTAGTCAGGCGGTTGAGATTAGCTAGCATAGCGCTGTTAAGAACAAAGGCGATTTCCGCCATAGGCAGAAATCCCGCGGTAATTCGCCTTAATCACATTCCCCGCCATCACCTGGCGACGATCAAGCTTCCTAGCTATAAATAAACTTAATCCAGCCAATCGACTGAATGCATTAATATATCGGTAGTTCTTCGTTAAGCGCTTGCTGAGTTTCTGATAGAATCAACGTAACCTCGAAACAACAAAAATATAAATATGAAAGTAATCTCATTTAATATAAACGGCATACGCGCCCGCTTGCACCAACTACAAGCGGTTATTGACGCTCACCAACCAGACATTATTGGTTTGCAAGAAATTAAAGTTCACAACGAGCAGTTTCCAGTAGAAGCAGTGGAAGCCATGGGCTACCACGTTTATTTTCACGGGCAAAAAAGTCACTACGGCGTAGCGTTTTTAGCAAGGAAAGAAGCCCTTTCTGTTTCTATGGGTTTCCCTAGCGACGAGGAAGATGCCCAGCGTAGAATGATCATCTTGAAAACCACTGATGAAGCTGGCGAACCTGTCACTATCCTTAACGGCTATTTTCCTCAAGGTGAAAACGAAAAACACGAAACGAAATACCCTGCTAAGCGCAAGTTTTATAAAGATTTAATGACGTATTTAAACGAGAATCACACCCCTGATGAAAACGTCATTGTGATGGGCGATGTGAACATCTCTCATACAGATTTAGACATTGGCATTGGTGAAGAAAACAAAAAGCGCTGGTTGAGGACAGGCAAGTGTAGCTTTTTACCGGAAGAGCGTGAATGGTTGAACACACTTATCGATTGGGGTTTTGAGGACAGCTTTAGAACTCTCAACCCTGAGGCTAATGACAAGTTTTCGTGGTTTGATTATCGCTCAAAAGGTTTTAATGACAACCGCGGCCTTCGTATTGACCTGATACTGGCTACAAAAACTCTGCATTCACGTCTGCACGATGCTGGTATTGATTATGAATTAAGAGGCATTGAAAAGCCGTCCGACCACGCTCCAATTTGGGCTGAATACAAAAAGTAGTTGGCCGTTAGCGTATAAAGTAGCCCCATATAAGGAGTACCAGTGAGTTCATTACAGTTGTTGGCATTGCTAATCTATGGCGTGTTTTTGTTAGGCGCGGCTAAGCACATCGACTTTACTCACTTTGCTCGCAATAAACAGCAGCAACACCTTATGTTCGGCACTGCTGCCTCTCTATTTGTGCTTTGGTTGTTTAAAGCAGGGATATTTGAAGGCTTAGATGTTCATTTTCTAGGCCTTTCTGTACTCACCCTCATGTTGGGCTTTAGAAATGCAATTATTGCCTCTTTTATCGCGCTTCTGGGGGCAAACCTGATAGGTTACGGCACGTGGGAAAACTTCGGTGTTAATGGTCTGCTTGGAACTATTTTACCAATTGGAACAACTTACCTTTTCTACATGCTGTCTTTCCACCGTATACCCAGACAGCTGTTTGTATATATTTTTGTGTGTGCCTTTTTTCCTGCCGCACTGTCAATTGCTTTGAAAACATTATCATTGGGTGCCTTTTACTTTTATGAAGGTATATACACATGGGACATCGTTTTCGATAACTATATTTTACTCATTCCGCTATTGGTGTTTCCAGAAGCGCTTTTGAACGGAATGGCGATCACCCTACTCGTTATTTACCAGCCAACGTGGGTGTACACCTTCCACGACAAGTTCTATCTCGACAACTGATCTTTTTACCTTCTTTCGTCACTTCACTTATTTAACTTATTAAACTAAAAGTTAATAAGCTTTTCTTGATTTCAATCTATCATTACAGTGTGAAGTTGAGTGGTAGAGCTAGATGAATATTCAAACATTCGCCTTACAATGCGGCAGTACTGCGAGCGTAACATCGCAACTGGAAAATATTTTGTCCGATACAAGGCCTTCATTACTCATTGGTTACGGTAACACCGACTTACCTCTTGAAACGCTTGCATCGACCATTAACGATACAGCGCTACCATTTTTTATCTCTAGTTCTTGCTTAGGCGCGTTGCTTTGCGATAACAACATAGCCTCGCCCACTTGTGACTTAGCTTTGTTCTGCATTAACGATGAGAATGGGGCCTTCGGTGTAGGCAGCGCAGATATAACTGATTGCAGCCCATTTAAAGCGGGAGCAACATCTTTGCAGAAAGCATTAGCAAACGCAGAGAGGCCATACGAAAGTCCAGCCCTTATCTGGTGCTCGCTCCCCCCTGGCAATGAAGAGAGAATACTCGAAGGTTTTGCCAGCGTCGTAGGAACAAAGGTCCCTATCTTCGGGGGCTCAATGGCAGATAATACTGTTTCAGGCAATTGGTGCACAGCAACAGAAACGTCCTCGGGGCCTCAAACCGTTGCCGTAGCCGTCTTGTACCCCTCAACACCTTTGGGCTTAAGCTATAGCTCTGGTTACAAACCAACTGAGACGGTATTTAAAGCCACTACAGCTCAAGGCCGACAACTTCAACAACTCGATAATGGTAAAGCCAGCACTATCTACAATAATGCGACTAATGGCCTAATTGCGGACCAGCTCAACGGCGGGCAAATATTAGGACTTACTTCATCAGCCCCGTTGGGCAAGCCAGTTGCGTTGGACAATGGTGCGGTTAACTATCTTCTCTGTCATCCCGACTCGGTAGACGAAGATGGTACTCTGAATGTTTTTTCCGAAGTACAAGAAGGCGAAGAGTTGGTTTTAATGGAAGGAAATATTACAAGCCTCACCTCTCGTGCAGAGCGTGTTATCAATAATGCAATCATGCTGCTTCCGGAAAACAAAACGCCCGTTGGCGTATTGATGATTTATTGCGCCGGATGCCGGTTAATGGTTGGCGATGAGATAAATGCTATGTTGAACTCATTACAAAAAACGTTTCCTTCGTTACCTATTTGTGGCCCATTTACGTTTGGCGAACAAGGGCGCTTTTTAGACGGCAAGAATAGGCACGGTAACCTTATGATATCAGCGGTAGTGTTTTCTCAATGAATAAAGATTACGAAAACGTTTTAGAAGATCTAGCCCTTGTTTACCGCTTGAAACAACAAGCTGAGGCTCATAAAAAAGAAAGCGATGCCTTGCTAGAGGGCACGCGAGTACTGCTTACCGCTGAGGATGAAGCAGACCTTTACAAAAAGATGTTTAGCGTCTTTAAGGGGCTTTACAACTACGAAGTATGCTTTGTGCTAGAGAATGAAAGCGCGGGAAAAATGAAATGTATCAATAGTACGCATGACGCTTTACTCAATACGGTTTGGGAGATAGACGACACCCTTTCAAGGGCGGTCAAAAGTGAACCCGTTGCATTGTTTAATGTTCAACAACAGCCTACTTGGCAACAACACCTGCCATTATTTGAAACTCCAGTCACATCGGTACTCTATTGCCCGTTTAAAGTACATCAGCAGCAGGCCGTTATCGTGTTTTGCCATCAATCTCTGGGTTACTACACCCAAGAATACGTAGATATGGCCAATAGATACCGCACCTTTACCGAGCAAATGGCGATGGGGATGCAGGCCAAATTAATGACGCTGGAAACCGTAAGGCTGAAAGAAGAAAAAGCCAAAGTTGAAAAAAGCCTTATCGATTCTGAAAAAATGGCTTCTTTAGGGTTATTAGCAGCAGGTGTAGCCCACGAAATAAATAATCCGATAGCGTTTATCAATAGTAACATTCACTTTTTAAGAAACGTATTGCCCGCTTTATCTCAGATGCAGGACATAGTGCTGCAGTTGGCATCAAGTGCTAGCGATAAAGAAAGGTTAGAAATAGCGCAAAAAGCAATACTGTGGCAATCGCGCAATAAGATTGATTCACTAAGTGATGAAATTGCGGATATTTGTGGGGAGTCCGAAGAAGGTTTAAACAGAGTCACTGACATAATCACCAGCCTTCGTTCTTTTTCTCATGACGCCGACATTCCTGATGACGAAACTATTAATGTAAATGACTGTATTGCGCATGCCTTAAGGTTAGTTAATAGCGAATTAAAGCACCGCATCAAAATACACCAGCGCTTGACCGAAGTCCCGCTAATTAAAGGTAAAACCGGAAAGTTGAATCAGGTGTTGGTGAACCTTTTTGTCAATGCTGCGCAAGCGATGGATGATGGAGACAAGCTAACCATCTCTTCCTTTGAAGAAGATAAGCACACTGTTATCACCATTAAAGACACAGGCTGTGGTATTGAAAAACACGCATTGCAGAAACTTTTCGAGCCGTTTTACACCACAAAGCCTACAGGTAAGGGAACTGGATTAGGTCTTTATATTTCTTTTTCTATCGTTGAGGCCATGGGCGGCACTATTGCCGTAGATAGCGAGGTTAACGTGGGCACTACGTTTACGCTCTCGTTTCCAACGAATTTAGCCAATAAAAAAACCGCACAATCGTGCGGTTTAGATACGTTCGACAGCGATTCGTAATCGCTACAAAAGCTATATAGCTGTTATTTTTGGAATAAGATGTCCATAACGTCAGCTAACTCGCCCTTTCCTTCGCGGATCTCTTCTTCAGATAGACCTGCGATTTCGTGAGGAAACACTAGCCATTCATCACTTTCGTTTACGTAGTAATCTGGCACGATATCAGTAGTGTTGTTTTGAGGCTTATACCAAGGGCACGCAATGCGAATGTCTTTTGGCATGTTCAAGCGCATAAGCTTGTTAATTTGCTTGATAAGCGCGTCAACACTTCGGCCAGAATCAAAAACATCATCAACAATCAATAACTTGTCGTCAGCGTTGGCATTTTCAACCAAGTAGTGTAACCCGTGCACACGGATTTCTTTCGACTGTTTATTGATTCCATAGTAAGACGAAGTACGTACCGCGATATGGTCGGTTGACGTATCTTTAAATTCAAAGAATTCTTGAACTGCGATACCAATTGGAGCACCACCACGCCAAATACCAATAATAAAGTCAGGGCGGAAGCCGTCTTCATACACCTTTGCCGCTAAGCGAAAGGAATCCTGTAGAAGCGATTGCGAGGTGATAAAATTCTTGTTCATGACGTCTCACTGAGCAAATTTTAAAAGACCGCGAGTATAGTGAATTTCACGCTCTTTTGCACGGTAAATTCAACTATTTATTCGTTTTGAAGGGCCTGAGATGGTGCAATTTTCATCGCTTTGCGCGCAGGATAAACGCTGGCTAAAACGCATAACAATAACGACAGCAAAGTAATGCTGATAATTTGCACTACGTCCATTTCAATGGGCAGCCCTCTTCCGTCAGCCGCTAGCGCTAACGGTGAACCTATTGTTTCCAGAATATTATTTAGCTGAAGGGTTATAAAGACACCCAAGATAAGCCCAAAACCTGCTCCTTTTATGCCATTAAATAAGCCATTCAATACAAAAATCCACATTACCGTACTGGGCAACATGCCTTGAGTTTGAAGTACCGCAATATCGCCCTGCTTTTCGGTGACCACCATTACCAGTGCAGACACTATGTTAAATGCAGCGACAGCAATAATAAGAAGCAACATGAGTGTCATCATGTTCTTTTCCATTTTTACAGCATCAAACAGCGGCCCTTGGCGCTCCCGCCACGTTCTAATATTATTTACAGAGACACCCACCCTATCTGTTAACTCATTAACCACCGCTTGGTAGTTGAACGCATCATCCAGAAAGAGACGCAATGATTGTTTACTGCCTTTGGGGTCTCTCATTAAGCGATTCACATCATCAAGGTTCATGTACATCACCTTGTCATCCATTTGCGAGCCCATATCGAAGACACCCACTACAGTCACAAGTCTCTGACTTGGCATTCTCCCAAACGGAGTATAAACACTGGCCCCTGCAACCATAACTCGAAGCCTGTCGCCCACACGCGCTTCAAGCTTTATAGCCAACGAACGCCCAATAATAGCGGCGAAACTACCTTTAGTAAGGTCACTGAATCGGCCTTGCTCCATGTGGTTTGCAACTAAGGTGTGTTCAAGCATCACATCTGGCTGAACACCGTGAACCTGCACGCCACGTAAATCTGAGCGCGACTGCACTACGGCTTCAGCTTCTCTGTAATCCATACTGGCAACCACGCCTTCGATGGGTGTCATGCTAATTTCATTTTGGGTGGGTGTCTTTGTAACTTCTTTTTGCGTGGGTGTCTTGCTAAGGCTGTTTTGCATCTTTAACGTGGGTGTCTTGCTTAGGTTGCCCGACTTTTGTTCGTTTGGCGTGGGTGTCTCTGTAACTTGTTTTTGGTTGGGTGTCTTGCTTAGGCTGTTGCTTGCAATGGGTGTCTTTGTAATTTCGATATGCGGGACTATGCCTAGTATGCGCTGTTTTAACTGCCCTTCTAGGCCGTTCATAACGGATACTACGATAATAAGCGCCATCAAGCCTAGCGCGATGCCGGCCACTGAAAATCGATTGATAAATGAGACAAAACTGGTTTGGCTTGCTTTGTTAGACTTGGCATAACGATAAGCAATGAATGCAGAAAGAGGATAAAACATAGCGCCTTGCTTTTCAGTAATACGGTAATCTGCCTCACATTTAGCTATGCTTAATGAATAAATAATTCAGATAAGTAGCCCAAAGGCGAGATGACGGGTTAACCCCAAAATAGTAAAGTGGGTATACTACGTGGTCGGTATACTACTTATAAGTTACTAGCGGCACAAGAAATAGTGGCAGAGGAATGATGTGAGCGAACTTAGCCTAGAACAAAAAAAAGCCCAATTCGATGAGTATTTTTCTATTGCGCACAGCATAAATGCGAATGTGCGCCCGTTAGGTGAAGACGAAAAAGTCCCTGATGAGGAAAATCTTGAAGACTCGATGCCCTATGCATTTCGGATTGCCAGCGAAATGTCCGCGTTAGAAGCTCAAGCAATTCGCCCTTTAAGAAACTTGGGTGATCACGCTGAAACCTTGGCCGAATACTTGAATCATCAGTCGCGAAAAATTGACCTGATGATGTCTTTTGTATTGCATCAACAAGATGAGCCCGAATACCGTTTCAAAACCGTAAAGCTTGGTGGTGGTGGCGTAATTATCGAATCATCCGATTCGCTAGACGTAGGTACTAGAGCAGAACTAAAGCTTTTTCTTGATGCCGAAGCTGCAGCAATTTTTTGTTTTGGTGAAGTAATTACTTGCGAGCAAGTTGAAGATAGTTACCATATCGCCTTTATTTTTAATACCATTCGAGAGCAAGACCAAGAGCTTTTAGTTCGCGCTAGTTTGCATATTCAAACACAGCAACTAAGAAAACGGGCGAAAGAAAAAAAGGCGGGATCTGAATAGCCCCTAACAACAGTATATAAGCCGTAAAACTTATCTTGCACTTAAAAAACAGGACGTCATGACAGCCACTTTATTATCGCTTCCATTACCTGCGCCTAAAAAAGAAGCCTCATCACAAGATCACAAACACTGGGGCCAGCTTCAAGGTAGCAGCGCCGCGCTATGTATTAGCCAAACGCTAAACCAATACAAAGGCCCTATTGTATTAATCACCGCCGATACGCCATCGGCAATGAAGCTTGAAAAAGAAATAGCATTTTTTCTAAACGATAATCAAAAAAATACGCCCATTACCCTGTTTCCAGATTGGGAAACATTGCCATACGATTCCTTTTCGCCTCACCAAGATATTGTTTCGCAAAGATTAGAAACTCTGTTTCGCTTTACCCAACAAGTCGAAGGCGTTTTTATTGTTCCTGTTAACACGCTAATGCAGCGCCTTGCGCCTACCGACTATCTAGCAAAGTATCTACTAATGCTAAATAAAGGCGATACATTAGACAGAGACCAATTCAGGCGCAACCTAGAGCAAGCTGGCTATCTTCACGTAAGCCAGGTGATGAGCCATAGCGAATTCTCGGTACGCGGCAGCATTATCGACCTGTTCCCAATGGGTAGCGACCAGCCGTTTCGAATAGACTTATTCGACGATGAAATCGACTCTATTCGCTATTTCGATACAGAAACCCAGCGCTCTGGCGAAGCGGTAAATAAAATTCGCTTACTACCGGCTCGTGAGTTCCCAACAGATAAAGAAGCGATAACCCTTTTTCGCCAGCAATTTTTAGAAAAATTCGACGCCAACAACGCCTCTGAAAGCGTCTTTTCGCAAGTAAGTAAAGGCACCATGCCAAGTGGTGTGGAATATTACTTGCCCTTATTTTTCAAACAGACCGCGACTTTGTTCGACTACCTACACCCGAAAAGCCTGCTGTTACTTCACGGCGACGTGCAAGACGCCAGCGAGTTCTTCTGGGCCGACGTGCAAGAACGTTACGAGCAGTATCGCTATAACTTAGCCCGTCCTCTACTTGCGCCAGATGAACTGTTTTTGCCCATTAACGAGCTATTCGGTGCTATTAAACAGTGGCCTCGTGCGTCACTTTCCAGCAAGGTACTTGAAGAAAAACATGGTTCTACCAACCTTCAGTGCGAAAAACTTGATGACATTGCGATTAACTCGCAGAAAAAAGTACCTGCTGAACGACTTATTAAAACCGTAAATCACGCCACTGACAACGGGGCTAAAGTACTGTTTTGTGCTGAAACCCAAGGTCGCCGAGAGGGTTTGATTACTGTGCTTGCCAAAGCAGGCATAAAACCCAAAATTGTTGATAGCTTTAGCGACTTCATCGCAAGCCACGATACTATTGGTATCACGGTGGGTATGGTTGATAACAGTTTTCGCTGGCAAACCCAGGAAGGTGAACTGTTATTTATTACGGAAACGGAATTATTAGGCCAAAAAGTAAGCCAGCGCCGTTTACGCGATAAGCGCACCGCCACCGATGAAAGTGCTATTATTCGCAACTTGGCCGAACTTTCTATTGGTCAACCTGTAGTGCATTTAGATCACGGCGTTGGCCGTTATCTAGGGCTACAAACACTAGATGCAGGCGGTGTAGCAACCGAATACTTGTGTATTGAGTACGCCAAGCAATCTAAACTTTATGTGCCTGTCGCATCACTTCACTTAATTTCTCGCTACACTGGCGGAGATGCCGATAGCGCACCAGTAAGTGCACTAGGTTCTGACGCCTGGACGAAAGCCAAACAAAAAGCCGCTGAAAAAGTACGTGACGTTGCCGCAGAACTATTAGATGTATACGCCCGCCGCGCTGCTAAACCAGGCTTCTCTTACAATATAAACTGGGACGACTACCAAGCATTCTCAGACAGCTTCCCCTTTGAAGAAACGCCAGACCAAGCACAAGCCATCGCTGCCGTTATGCACGATATGGGAAGCCCATCGGCCATGGACCGATTGGTATGTGGCGACGTAGGCTTCGGTAAAACTGAAGTTGCCATGCGCGCGGCATTCCTTGCAGCAAATGCAGGTAAACAGGTAGCTATATTAGTGCCTACTACCCTGCTTGCGCAGCAGCACTTTGAGAACTTCAAAGACCGCTTCGCTGCTTGGCCGTTTGAAATTGAAGTAATGAGCCGATTTGTAAGCGGTAAAGCGCAAAAGTCTGTGGTGGAGCGTATTGGTGAAGGTAAGGTCGATATCGTGGTAGGCACACATAAGTTGCTATCTAGCGATATTAAGTACAAAGACTTAGGCCTTGTGATCATCGACGAAGAACACCGCTTTGGCGTGCGTCAAAAAGAGAAGCTAAAATCTTTACGTGCCGATGTTGATATTCTAACCCTTACCGCTACGCCTATTCCTCGTACGCTGAATATGGCGTTATCTGGCATGCGCGACTTATCTATTATTGCTACAGCGCCGGCCCGTCGTTTATCAATTAAAACCTTTGTGCAGCAGCGCAATAAAGCTGTTATTCGCGAAGCCATCATGCGTGAAATATTACGTGGTGGTCAGGTTTACTTCCTTCACAATGAAGTAGAAAGCATTGCGCGAACGGTGGAAGAGATTGCCGAAATTGTTCCCGAAGCACGTATTGCAATGGGGCACGGTCAAATGCGCGAGCGCGAACTAGAAGGCGTAATGAGCGACTTCTACCACCAGCGCTACAACGTGCTCGTATGTACCACTATCATTGAAACCGGTATCGACGTACCAAGCGCAAACACCATTATTATGGACAGAGCCGATCATTTAGGCTTAGCGCAACTGCACCAGCTTCGTGGCCGCGTGGGGCGTTCACACCACCAAGCCTACGCTTACCTGTTAACACCGCATCCAAAGCGCATGACCAAAGATGCAGTGAAGCGCTTAGAAGCCATATCTCAACTTGAAGATTTAGGTGCAGGTTTCGCCCTTGCTACCCACGATTTGGAAATTCGTGGTGCGGGTGAGCTTTTAGGTGACGACCAATCAGGGCAAATCGCCAGCATTGGATTTAGCCTGTATATGGATATGCTCGATAAAGCGGTTAATGCCCTTAAAGATGGTCGTGAGCCATCACTAGACGATGCAACATCAGGGCACACTGAGGTAGAACTGCGTATACCTGCCCTATTGCCTGAAGATTATATTGCCGACGTTAACACCCGCCTATCGCTATACAAACGTTTGGCAAGCTGTACTAACCAAGACGATATTGACGAATTCCAGGTAGAGTGCATTGACCGTTTCGGTCTTTTACCAGAGCCTGCTAAAAACTTGATAGAAGTAGCTGAAATTAAACTAAAAGCCCAAGAGTTAGGCATTCTAAAAGTAGACTTGTCGGCGCAAGGCGGTACCATAGAGTTTAAAGAAAACACTAAGGTCGACCCAGGCTTTATTATCAGCTTGGTGCAAACCAAACCTAATACTTTCAAATTTGAAGGTAGCCAAAAACTGCGTTTGGTGAAAAAGACCGAAACAGCTAAAGAACGCATCGCGTTTATTAGCGATATTATTGCCGATTTTGCAAAGGAGTCGCGATAACATGAAGTTATCTCGCTGGTGCCCGTTAGTCGCATCAATAAGCGCCGTATTTTTAACAACAATTTCAACCACAGCTTACGCCAACGATAACTGGTGGTTCGATGTGGAAGTGATTGCGTTTAAGCGCAACGTGGCACTGACTGAGTTAGAAGAGCAGTTTTCGCTAGCCGACAACTTAAACGCCCCTCGCGCTCAGGCAGACATCATCAGCGATGTAATTGCACCCGATATCAGCTATTTAAAACAGGGCTTAGCCGTTTGCGGTAAAGCCTCTACAATAAAATGGCCAAACGAAACCCTATTTGATATTCCGTCAAAAGATGTGGACTTTTTGTCGCTATCAACCCAAGAAAGCGAGCAAAGCGCAAATTCGTACACTGATGTGCCATCAAGCTCGAACACTAACGACGCTGGCAGTGCCTATAACAACACCACTGGCCACGCTGCAAATGCTAATAAGCAAGCAAACGACGCGTATACTTCAAACCAAGGTAACCTGGCTTATTCATCAACGGGTTATACCGAAAACCTTGGCTATGTAAATGAAGAAGTTGCAGGTAACGCACCAGATGCAACAACTATCGCTAGCTACTGGACATCGTTTTTTGGGGTAAAACAAACTACGCCCGTTACTGTTCCCAAGTTTAAATATTGCGAAGAAGCAAAGCCTTGGCTTAGCGCAGAAATTACCACTGTACTAAACGTTGTAGCCTCGACAGAGAGCGACGTTAACAACGAGGCAATGACAAGCGCTATTTCAGATAAATCGGGGGCAATTAAGTCTGCACTGAAGCCGGCTATTGTTTGGAAGGTCAACAAGCCAGACAACAGAATGCCCGCCCCTGCAAGCCTACCCATAGTGGTTGAAGGGCACGACTGGCCACTAGCCTCAAAAGCTCACCTGCTTACCAGTGAGCAACAAGCGCTATCATCTATCTCGCGCCAAATTCGCTCGAACCGACAGTTAGAACGCTTATTTCATGCTACCTGGCGTCAACCCGTTATGTTCGGCAAAAACAATGCTTTTGATGTTCGACTCTACGGGGGTCAAAACTATGCGCAGCAGTTCGATTTAAATGGCGACATGCTAGAGCAAGAAAGCCACACAGCACTTGTTGGGTCTGCCAACACTGAGACAGAATTTGGCTATGACGCAACCGCAAATTTAAATAGTGACGAGAGTAATGCAAACTCGCTTGGCACCAGTCAGGCTGCATCCCCTCTTACAGACAGCGCAGCCGCCAACGAGTTTTCGTTAAGCGCAAAGAGTGCAACCACTCAAAGCGTAACCGAAATAGCCACCACTTCAGATATTTTTGCTGATATCGAACGCCGGCTATCGAACCCACAAGCGATAAAGTATGAAGCGTTTAAAGCGCTAGATACCGCCATAATTGTGGAGCAAGGTGACGACAACGCACTAGACCCATCACTTAGAACACCTATTTGGGAAATTGACGGCACAATAAAAGTATTTCTTAAACACATCAACCGCGTGCCGTATCTTCACGTAGATGGTGAGATGTTCTACCGCCAGCCAGTGCCGTTAAGTTACTTTAGTAGTGAAGAAAGTAACGCCGCATCAGCTGACCAAGCAACACCAACCGAATACAAATTGGTGTCAATTCCGTTAGCCGAACAACGACGGGTGATCAGTACTCAGCTGCACTATTTCGACCACCCGCTTTTTGGGTTTGTGGTTCAGGTGCGTCGTTACAACCGCCCTAACATTAGCGAGTAGCTTTTTTTGCGCCCGCTACAGCATTGGCGCGTCTAGCTTTGCTAGTTGCTAGTTGCTAGTTGCTAGTTGCTAGTTGCTAGTTGCTAGTTGCTAGTTGCTAGTTGCTAGTTGCTAGTTGCTAGTTGCTAGTTGCTAGTTGCTAGTTGCTAGTTGCTAGTTGCTAGTTTTGCAGCATTTAATGGCTAGCGTGTAAAAGCAATACAATAATTGAGTTGAGAGAATAAGGTTTTTATGAAAATTTACACTCGCACTGGCGATAAAGGCAGCACGCAGATTTATGCCGACAAAGCCGTACGTGTTGATAAAGACGATTTGGTAGTTCAAAGCTACGGTGACATGGACGAACTTAATAGCCATATTGGTTTGCTAGCCGCTCATGTTGCTGACGAACATCAGCCTATGCTGCACGATATTCAGCGTAACCTGTTCCAAGCTGGTTTTGCCATCTCTGCAAGCTCTACATTGAAGCAAGCCGACGTTGAGAGCTTAGAAAGCCTGATAGACACCATTACAAGTAAAATGCCGCCCAATACCTCATTTGTACTGCCCGGCGGCTGTAAGGCTGCTGCGCAGGCCCATGTATGTCGTGCTGTATGCCGCCGTGCTGAACGGGCAGTTATCAGCCTTTCTAAACATTACGACGTACCCGAAGTAGTACATGCATATTTAAACCGCTTAAGCGACTTCCTTTTCACCTTTGCGCGCTTTATGAATGTAGAAGCAGGTATAAAGGAAACCGCGGTATAAAGGGCCGCTATCAATTAGCCGGCGGCGAAACTAGTTATAGATTCAGTTACGTAGCCAGCGCCCAAACTGGCAAAATCTAAGCAAATAAAATAAACAAGCAAAAAACGGTAGGATTAAAAAAACCTACCGTTCACTTAATTGCTGTACTAACTCAACGGCACTGTCGTACTTATCATTCAGCCCTGCAGGCATAACCCGCCCGTAAAGCGCCATAACCCGCTCTTGCTTCTGTGAATCGCCCTCACTTAAGTTAGAAAAACGTGCTTCTAATCCATCCAGAATGCTCTCTGCCCCTTTTGGATTATTGCAAGCAAGGACCATGTCGCAGCCAGCATCTAGCGCAGCTTCAGCGCGCTCCACATAGCTTCCGGCAACGCTCGCGCCATGCATGGATAAATCGTCAGAAAATACAGCGCCACTAAAGCCCAAGTCACGCTTAAGCACATCTTGTAGCCATTTCGGTGAAAACCCTGCTGGCTTATCGCACACCTGGTTATAAATAACATGGGCAGGCATAACGCCATCAAGCATAGCGCGCTCAACTAAGCGTTCAAACACCACCATATCAGTACTTCGTATAGCATCGAAATCACGCTCATCTACCGGTAATGCGATATGTGAGTCGGGGGCAACACTGCCATGCCCAGGAAAATGCTTTCCAATAGCGGGCATATTGACGGTTTTCAACCCTTGTATAAGGTGGGTAGCAAGGCGTATCACCTCTTTTGCATTATCAGCAAATGCTCTATCGCCAATAACCTTAGATACACCGTTAATATCAAGCACAGGCGCAAAACTAAAATCGAGATCTAGGGTTTTAAGCTCATGTGCCAACACAAGTCCACACGCCTTAGCATACGCTGCACTTTCATCCTGATGTTCTGACTGCTTTAAAATATTTCCCATAGCAGGTATTGCAGTGAAACCTTCACGGAAGCGCTGAACGCGGCCGCCTTCGTGATCAACTGCTATCAGTACGGGGCGTTTGGCATAGCGTCTTATATCTTGAACAAGCGCAGAAAGCTGGCGCTTATCATGATAATTACGGCTAAATAAAATTACGCCCCCTACCACTGGATGGGCTAACTTTTCCTTTTCTTCAGGCGCAAGTTCTTCAGCCTGACAATCCAACATTAATGGTCCCACAGCACCGCCTTTGTATGTGTCATAAAACATCACTTCAATTTTGCTAGTTCTGTGGTTAGGATAGAGAAAAACAAGGAATTTTACACGTGATAAATTGGTTCAAGTGGTTGGTTTTAAGTGTTTTAACACTGCTTCTAATGGTGGCTTTGGGGCTTTATATATCGCTTCGGCTAAGCTTACCCGCGCTTGATGGCAATAGTGCTACCTATCACGTAAACGCCCCCACCGAGTTAAGCCGCGACGGCTTAGGTCATGCCGTCGTTAACGCCGATGATATTTTCGATGCTGCCTATGCTTTAGGCTTTGCTCACGCACAAGACCGTTTTTTTCAAATGGATTTACAACGTCGCGCCGCTTCGGGGAGTTTGTCGCAATGGGTGGGCGATGTAGCTCTAGACATTGATAAGAAAGCCCGCTTTCACCAATTTGAAAAACGCTCAAAAGCCGTTTTCAAAAGCCTGCCTCCAACACAGCAAGAGTTGTTAGTACGCTACGCTCATGGAGTAAATGACGCACTAGATGAATACACCTTGCCGCCGTTTGAGTACCTCGCAGCAGGCGTTGACATAAAACAATGGCGGCCCACCGACAGCATTCTCGTTATTTACAGTATGTATTTAGACTTACAAGGCACCCAGGTAGAACTAGATTTAGCAAGAGAGGCACTGCTTTCAACTTTCGGAAATGATATATATAGCTTTATTACCCAGCCAAGTAATTATCAAGCAGCGTTAGACGCCAGCGAAATCCCGTTACTTGAAGCTGAAATACCAGACTACCCTGCTTCCCTTCATACCCTTACCAATCAGCAGAACAGTGAAAGCGAACAAAGCGCGGAGCCCAGCACTCAAAAGAGCAGCGAACAAAGCACAGGACAAGGCTCAGGTGCTTCTGTCTCTGCTACTTCAACCTCGACTACTTTAACCGCGAAAACTACAAGCAATAGTAAAAACAACAACACAGCTATTGCTCGTGCCCAATACAACGGCACAGAGTTACCTGATATTGGCAGTAACAATTGGGCGGTTACAGGAAGTCACACAGCAACAGGTGCAGGCCTTTTAGCGAACGACATGCACTTAGGCTTGCGGGTACCTATTATTTGGTATCGCGCCCAGCTTAACTACCAAGAGTCGGGTAGCAATGTGCAAGTAACGGGTGTTTCCTTACCAGGCATACCTGGAATAGTGGTGGGTACCAACGGTCATATTGCGTGGGGGTTCACTAACGCAAACTTAGACAACGTAGATTGGATAGCGCTAGATAATACAACGCCCACTAACACGGTAACAGAGCGTATACCCCTACCCGACGGTGAGCATGAATTCACATTTGAAGTAAGCGAGTACGGCCCTGTAAAAGAACTTAACGGCAACCGTTACGCGCTGAACTGGGTAGCACACCATCCATTTGCTGCTAATTTGGGTATCATAAATTTCGGCGCCGCGAAGGACGTTCAAAAAGCTATTAATATAGGCAAGCGCATTGCCATTCCAACACAGAACTTAGTTATTGTAGATGAAACCGGCAATGCCGCGTGGCTTCCAGGCGGCGCGGTTATGGATAGGCAAACGGCGTCGTTCACCGCTATAAAACAGCAAGACGCGACGGTACCTGAGCGTGCTGCAAAACTGCCTATGTTGTTGAACCCTGAAATGGGAAGAATATGGACAGCCAATGCCAGAGTAATTTCAGCTGACGACTTTAAAATTTGGGGCGACGGTGGCTATGCCCTAGGTGCCCGCGGGCAACAAATAAGAGACAGACTCTTTGAAAAAGACACCTTCAGTGAAACCGACTTTTACGCTATTCAGCTAGATAATCACGCCCGCTTTTTAATTCCATGGCAGCACCTTTTGTACGGCCTGCTTAATATGCAAGATATTGAGTTCAAACCAGACCTTGCTTATTTAAACGCGTGGAAAGAATGCGCGTGTGAAGACTCGGTTGGCTACACCCTAGTTAAGCACTTTAGGCGCGAGGTAATACAAACACTGTTTGGTGGCATACTTTCACACTTAGATCAACAAGGTGTAAACAGCCGTACTTTGCTTAGAGGTATAGAGCCTGCCACCTGGCAGCTTATTCATAGCCAGCCAGACTCGTGGTTACCTGCCGACACTGAAAGTTTCGACGAGTTATTGGTAGACGCTTACAGACGCGCTAAACACAAATTACTAGATAAGTATTCTCCGGTAGAAGCTGACATGGAAACCTTAGCCTGGGGTAAGGTCAATGCTTTATCAGTAGAGCACCCTTTCGCTAGTCAAATTCCCTTAGTAGGAAGCATGTTAAATATGCAGCAAGTAGAAGGCTTCGGCGATACCTACATGCCTGCAGTTCAAGCGCCTAGCTTTGGTGCATCGGAGCGGTTTTTTGTAAGCCCTGGTCATTTGGAAGATGCCATTCTCACCTTACCTGGTGGTCAGAGCGGACACCCGCTGTCAGATTTTTTTACAGCAGGCTTTAACGACTATGCCACCCATGCGGCCACGCCCCTGCTACCCGGCGAACCTATTCACAGTCGAACATTCTATAAAAAAGAGGTTGAATGACACCTGCAATCACACTACTTACCAAAAAGCGTATAGCGCATAAGGTACTAAAGTATGACCACGATGCAAGCGCGGCATCCTATGGGCTAGAGGCGGTTGAAAAGCTAAACCTTAACGCCGATACCGTATTTAAAACCTTAGTGGTTAGTACAGACAACAATAAACTGGCTGTTGCTGTAGTACCCGTTAATACCAAGCTAAGCGAAAAGAAAATGGCAAAAGCCTTAGGTGTAAAAAAGGTAGAAATGGCTCAGGCAAACGCGGTAATGGTTGCCACAGGCTACGTATTAGGTGGAGTAAGCCCGTTGGGCCAGAAAAAGCGGTTAGCCAGCGTAATTCACAAAAGCGCCGAAAGCCTTGCTACTATGCACGTAAGCGCAGGAAAGCGAGGGTTAGAAGTGGCCCTTTCTCCGGCGGATTTGGCTTTGCTGACAAGCGCTAAATTTGCAGATATTTCGGTAAGTTAACTTAGCGCAATCCAATATATCGTTAGCTAAATTAGTAAAAACTCGCAATGCAGCTTTTGGTTATGCGACTGCCGCCATTATATTCTTAAGGTTTTCGATTGGTTTAAGCCTTTTTTTAATTAGCACATCGTCGTTTATCTTAAGGATAATACCTTTAAGTAAATCAGTAGTATTTTCTATGTGCGAGAGTGATTTAAGGTGCTCTATGTCTTCGAAAATCTTACGCCCTTTTAGCGACAGGCGCTTTTCTGATCTACCTTTTGCCAAGTCACTTTGAAGGTAACTCGCTATCTTTTTTGCTGATTTTTCATCTTCAGACAATGAGTGAATGTAGTACTTCATCATGCTTGGAACAAAGTCTGTAGTTGCACCAATTTCCATTGTCGCTAAATTTAGAATATCGATTAAATGCGCTGGTAAACGCCCTTCCACTGGCTTTCGCTTTGCTTCATATTGACGTTTAACCGCAGGTGTTGATTGATGAGGTAATACAGTCACGTTTTCACACTTATCACATACCCCCACCAAAACCTTTTTAACTACACCCGTACCATCACTGAAAGGAACATCTCTAAGTTGAAATGTCGCATTTTCAAATGAATGGCAATTGCTGCATGCCGCTTTCTGCGACTCGCCTACTTTGAAAATTTTCATATCTTTTCCTCAACGATGGACGCTAATAAAAACGCTATTTGGCTCTACGAAATACCATTTAACATACCAATTATGGCCGGCTAGTCTTGTCTTAATTACGTGTACTGTAATGCTGCTATCAAAATGATGAGGGCTGGAAGAATAATCGCTTCCACGACTTCGACCTATAATTTCGGCAACTTCCTCAAGCGACACTTGCCCAATTGCCAATAGATTTTTAACATCAATATCGTTTCTCTGCTCATGGGACACGTATCCTCAATTTAGACAGTCAATGACCTGCCGCTTTATTTCCTTGTAACCCACCTAGCACTCCGCATGCACGTAAAATGTACGCCAAACTGCGTACATTTTCAAATTAAGCTTTCAATCAGTTTATGGTATGAAAAGTAGGAAGGGGTATGAAGCTGGGCTGTGGTATGGGTTTCAGGTGAGTGTGTAAGTGCAGTGCGAGCAATAGCCTAAGTTATAGCCTTAGACATTGCCTAATTGGCCGCCTGCGCTAACCATTGCTTGCGTGCTTCTTCAAGCGCTGCTTCATCAGGCTGTTCGTTGCCCGAAATAGCTACGGCAATCTGCTGAATAATGTCATCGCGCTTTTTAATCAGCGCATCAGTGCGAGGGAATAGATCTTTAGCTTCAGGATACTGTTCTTTAAGCGCTTCTACATCTTCTAGCGCGTAATAGCGCGCTTCAAAGGCTTCGTTATACAGCTGTCGTTTGGCATTAAAAATTACGTAGTCTTTGGCGGTCTCTGAATTGAGGTAATCCATATCTTCTGACGCTAAATTAGCAGCCTGCCCTACTTCGCGGGCTTCTGCCATCCACGAATCTACAGCTTCAACATTCCCATTTTTAACAGCTTGCTTTACGCCTTGCTGCAAATCGCTGGCGTGAAGAATTTCCATCACCGTAATGAGTGGAACTTGTGCTGCGTCCAGATCTCGTTTATCTGCATCTAGCGACAAATAGGCAAACCATGAAAAGGTAGCGGCAATAATAATAGCAAGAACGACAAGTGCTTTTTTCACACTTTCCTCCAAAGACATGCATATAGAAATCAGTGCGAATGCACTGCAAAAAAAAAGAGGCAATACAAAAAGAGCGAGAGGCCCCGCTCTTTTTCAGTATTGTAACGACCTAAAGATTATTGGTCGACAGGCTCTGAGTTTTCAACTCGGCTTTTTAGTTTTTGACCCGGGCGGAATGTAACCACGCGGCGCGCTTTAATCGGAATGTCTTCACCGGTTTTAGGATTACGGCCAGGACGTTCGTTTTTATCACGCAAGTCAAAGTTACCAAAACCCGACAGTTTTACTTGCTCACCAGATTCCAGAGCGCCTTTAATCTCTTCGAAAAAAAGCTCTACCAGATCCTTCGCATCACGCTTGTTAATGCCTAGTTTCTCGAATAGGTGTTCAGCCATCTCGGCTTTGGTCAATGCCATAGTTTACTCTCTTAACGCGGCCCCAAACTCAGATTCCAGACCTTTAACCACAGTATCTACAGCTTGCTGAATCTCAGCTTCTTCTAAGGTTTTATCCGGATCTTGTAAATGAAGTGACAAAGCAAGGCTCTTATAGCCAGGCTCAATTCCCTTGCCTTTGTACTCATCGAACAAGTTTAGAGCAACTAGTTGATTTACGCCAATATTTTCTATGTAAGAAAGAACATTCCCTACACGCACTTCATCTTTAACCGTAATAGCAATATCACGGCGATTCGATGGGAAGCGCGATACTGGTACGGCTGACGGTAATTTACGATCGGTAATGGCATCTACCACTAGTTCGAACACAAATACGCGGCCGTTAACACCAAGCAATTTAGTAAACTGCGGGTGTATAGCACCAATATAGCCAACTTCTTCATCATTAAGCAAAATTTTTGCCGTCATACCAGGGTGTAACGCACTATGCTGCCCTGTAACGAACTGGAACTCACCGGTTTTACCCGTAAGTGCCAACAACGCCTCAACGTCTGCTTTCGCATCAAAGAAATCAACCGGGCTGTCGCCCAAGTCCCAATGTTCTTCATTACGACGCCCTGCTACTACACCACCAATTACTTGTTGTTGCAATACACCATTTGGCGCATCTTGTTGAGGAATAAAGCGTAATCCGGTTTCAAACATGCGAACACGTTGTTGCTGACGCTTCTGATTATAAGCAGTAGCACCTAGCAAACCCGGCCATAAACTTACGCGCATTACCGACATATCAGAAGAGATTGGGTGTGGTAACACCATGCCTTTCACGTCTGGGAATAATGCGTTTTGAATTTTAGGATCTACAAACGAGTAAGTAATCGCTTCATTGTAGCCGCGACTAAGTAGCAACGACTTCATTGTGTTTAGCGGAAGCTTAGCTTCTTGCGAAGGTAGCATTGCCAACGTCGCTTTTGGTGCCACGTTTGGAATGTTGTTGTAGCCGTATACGCGCGCAATTTCTTCAATCAAATCTTCTTCAATTGAAATATCGAAACGATAGCTTGGCGCAACTGCTTCCCAGCCGGCTTCAGTTTGCGTTACGTCTAAACCAAGGCGGTTTAGCATTTCCGTTACTTTTGCATCGTCAATGCTAATGCCTAATACGCGAGACAAACGTTCACGACGAAGCGTAACCGTAGCTTGCTTAGGTAGCTTGTCTTCAGCGACTGCTTCAACAACAGGGCCAGCTTCACCACCACAAATTTCTAGTACTAGTGCAGTAGCGCGCTCCATGGCTTTACGCTGAAGCTGTGGGTCTACACCACGCTCGTAACGGTGCGACGCATCGGTATGCAAACCGTACTGACGGGCACGGCCCATAATCGCATCACGGCCAAAGAACGCACTTTCAAGCAAGATATCTTGTGTTTCAGTGGTTACACCAGAGTGTAGGCCGCCGAAAATACCTGCCATTGCTAGCGCTTTGTTGTCGTCAGCAATAACCAAAGTATTGCTTTGCAGCTTAGCTTCGGTTTCGTCAAGTAGCGTAAGGGCTTCACCTTCGTTCGCCATACGCACGTTAATGTTGCCTTCAATGCTGGCAAGGTTAAACGCGTGCATTGGCTGGCCAAGCTCTAGCAATACAAAGTTAGTCACATCTACAATGGGGTCGATGCTGCGAATACCGCAACGACGTAGCTTTTCAACTAACCACAGTGGCGATGCTGCTTTTACGTTTACGCCTTTAACCACACGGCCTAAATAACGTGGGCATGCGTCATCCGCGCTTAACGTAATTGATAATTTATCTTCAATAGTTGCGTCTACCGCAGCTACTTCAGGCTCGCACACGTCAAGGTTATTAAGTACGCCAACTTCACGGGCAATACCGCGAATACCCAAACAGTCTGCGCGGTTTGGTGTTAGGTCTACTTCAATAGCGTTGTCATCAAGACCAAGGTAATCGCGAATGTCTTCGCCAATAGGTGCATCGGCTGGAAGCTCGATAATACCGTCGTGGTCGTCGCTAATACCTAGCTCAGAGAAACTACAAAGCATGCCGAATGACGGCTCGCCGCGAAGCTTCGCTTTTTTAATTTTAAAGTCGCCAGGTAATACAGCGCCAACAACCGCTACCGCTACTTTTATGCCCTGACGACAGTTAGGCGCACCACAAACGATATCTAGTAGCTCATCGCCACCTATGTTAATTTTAGTTACGCGCAGTTTATCGGCGTTCGGGTGCTGACCGCACTCAACTACTTCACCTACTAGCACGCCTTTAAAATCGCCTGCTACTGGCTCAACACCGTCTACTTCTAGGCCAGCCATGCTCAACTGTTCAGACAGCTCATGTGCCGACAGCGACGGGTTAACCCACTCTCTTAACCATTTTTCACTGAATTTCATGTGTACTCTCTGCCTTAGTTGAACTGCTTAAGGAAACGAAGATCGTTTTCAAAGAACGCGCGCAAATCGTTAACACCGTAACGAAGCATAGTTAAGCGCTCTACGCCCATACCAAAGGCAAAACCTGTGTACTCTTCTGGGTCGATACCCACAGCTTTAAGTACATTTGGGTGCACCATGCCGCAGCCCAATACTTCAAGCCACTGACCGTTTTTACCCATAACGTCTACTTCAGCTGAAGGCTCAGTAAACGGGAAGTAAGACGGACGGAAGCGAATTTCTAGCGACTCTTCAAAGAAGTGATGTAAGAAGTCGTGCAAAATACCTTTAAGGTCGGTAAAGCTAACGTTCTTATCAACCATCAAACCTTCCACCTGGTGGAACATTGGCGTGTGAGTTTGATCGTAGTCGTTACGATACACGCGCCCTGGCGAGATAATGCGCAATGGCGGCTTTTCCGCTTCCATAGTACGAATTTGAACACCAGAGGTTTGCGTACGAAGCATCATGTCTGGGTTGAAATAAAAGGTATCGTGGTCGGCACGCGCTGGGTGATTCGCAGGAATGTTCAGCGCGTCGAAGTTGTGGAAACCATCTTCAATTTCAGGGCCAGTCTTAACTGAAAAGCCAAGCTCGCCAAAGAAAGATTCAATACGCGCAATCGTGCGGCTAACCGGATGCAAGTTACCTGGCTTTTCAGTGCGACCAGGCAAAGTGACATCAATGGCTTCTTCGGCTAGCTTTTTGTTTAGCTCTTCTGTGCGTAAAAACTCACCTTTTGCAGAGATAGCTTGCTGAATAACCTGCTTAGCTTGGTTAATCTTTTGGCCCGCGGCAGGACGTTCTTCGTTCGATAACTTTCCAAGCCCTTTAAGTAAGTCGGTAAGTTTACCTTTCTTACCCATGAATTCGACCCTAACTTGGTCTAATGTGGCTGCATCTTGTGCAGCGTCAATCTGGCTTTGTGCCTGATTGATAATAGCGTCAAGCTCCATGTTTTCCTCAATTTACATGATGACTGCATGGCCAAAGCATAGGAAGAATTATTCTGTGCGCTAAGGCTTGCCTGAAATAAAAGCGGTAGTTTACACGAGTGACAGACATTACCGCTACCCTATATAGCTGATAATGGCGAAATTTTGTGAGTTTTGAACTGGCGACGGTAGAACTTATAACTTTATTTGAAACACGTGCGATATAACAAAGAAGTTCTAGCAACGTATTCGCCAGTAGACTAAAGTATATTTTTTGAGCAATTATTTAGGCTGCTTTATGAATACCTCCTATCGTCAACTGCTAAGTAGTATTGCTTTCATCTTCGCAAGCTTTTCGGTAAACAGTGCAATTGTAACTTATAACTTCAACGGGTTTATATCAGAAGTAGAAAACTCAGCGCAGGAGTTTTTCGAGCCGTTTGATTTACTGGGAGAACAGGTAACGGGTTCTTTCACGTTAGACACTTCAGCGCCCATCCGAGGCAGACTTGAAACAGGCTATTACTGGTGGTCTGTACATGATAACGACCGCCCTGCACTAACATCTAACATTAGTTTCGGTGATATGTTCTTTAAACTAAACAACGAAGGGGTTTACATAGAAGAATATGATGAATATTACCCCGAAGAAGTGTTAGAAATGTACGATGGGCCAACTTATGACGATGGTCACATCGGCGATGGTATATCGCTTAAAGATTACGCTAGAAAAACTACCCTTTTTTCGGATGGTAGTTTAGACAGAATACTAGATTTAAGCTTCGGCTTTCGTGACTTGGTCAATGATTTTCTGCAATTTGATGAAAACACCTTATTACGAGACGAAGTGCCTGATTTCACTTCGCCAGTTTCATGGTTCGATAACGACCTAACTACAGATACCCAAGCCGGTGGCGGCTTACTTAGACTTGTTGAAAGGATTGATGATGTGAATGCTGGGGTTACTTATCCTGTAGATTCTACCGTTAGATTTACTCTAACTAGTGTGGAAACGGTTAAGGTAAGTTTGCCAACAATGAACTTTAGCTTTTATTTGTTTGTCGGCTTTCTCTTATGGAGAAAAGTATATAGGCAAAACTTTTTAATTTGATTCTTTACTGTCAAGACGATTTTGATACTCCATTCTGCTAGAAGATGCTAACCATAATGCTATCTAAAATGCTCGACTAAAAAAGTTTCTTATAAGATAATATTGTGATTCGAAAGCACCTTACGTACCTAGCTTTAACGGTATTGAACAGCACAAGAAACAGTTAAAATGAAATTCAGGGAAGATATCAATGCACTGCGAGCCATCGCAGTAGCTTCAGTAGTCGTTTTTCACTTCAATCACAGTTGGTTGCCTGGCGGCTTTGCAGGTGTAGATGTCTTTTTTGTTATTTCAGGCTTTCTTATGACAATGATTGTTGTAAAAGGCTTGGAAAAAGAAAATTTCTCAATCCTATCATTTTACAATGCTAGAGTAAGAAGAATCATACCAGCCTTGTCTGTTCTCTGCTTTGCTCTCTTGGTGTTCGGTTTATTTTTCATTCCTCCGATAGACTATTTGAACTTAGGCAAACACGCGGCAGCAAGTTTATCTTTCGTATCAAACATGGTTTATTGGTCGGAATCTAACTATTTCAACCCTTCATCAAATGAAAAATGGCTATTACATACTTGGAGCCTTTCTGTAGAGTGGCAGTTTTATCTCATCTACCCTTTGTTTTTAGTTTTCTTAACTAAAGTTCTTTCGCTTCGACAGTTGAAGCTCACTATACTTTGCGGAACTATTCTAGCTTTCTTGTTTTCTGTTTTCGTTACCGTTAAGTCGAGCAGCGCAGCATACTTTTTGCTACCGACTAGAGCCTGGCAAATGTTGGCTGGGGGGTTAGTGTTTCTCTACCCTTTTAACATTAAAGATAGTTTTAGACATCCATTACAATTAACCGGCCTCGTTCTAATAATAAGTTCTTTCTTCTTATTCTCTTCGTCTACACCTTGGCCGGGATATGCTTCGCTATTGCCAATAGTTGGAGCGTGCATGGTTTTAGTTGCTAGTAATAACTCTAAACTTGTAAGCAACAGCATTACCCATTCACTTGGGAAATGGTCTTATTCTATTTATTTATGGCATTGGCCCATAGTTGTAGCTGGGTATTATTTCGAGCTGGGTCCGTATTGGTGGGCAGTGGGTATACCACTATCCGTTTTACTCGGTGCTTTGAGTTTTACTTATATCGAATCTAAAACGCTAAAAGATTACCACTTGAACAAATTTAAAGTGCTTTTACGCCCTTTACCATTCGCAATTGTAATTGCTCTAAGTGGCATAGCCATTTTTTATACTAACGGGTTTTTGCACCGTTTGTCACAAAGTGATCAATTGTTAGTTAAATCTGCTTTAGAAGCTAAAGACGACTGGAGTTATCCTAAACCTCATATGGATATAGAAGGTTTAGAAATAAGGTTCATAAAAGGTAGTTCAGATAAAAATTTGTTGGTTATGGGAGCAAGTCATATTGAACAACTTTACCCTTATGTCAAAAGTTTAAAAAACAAATACAATGTTTATTTTCTGACACAGAGCGGCTGCTTTGTTACGCCTTCAATGAAAAACCCTAAGTGGGGATGCAGTAACCTTCAAAACTACAAAACGTTACTCGATAAAGTCAAGTTTGAAAAAGTACTGACATCGTTTTACAGTTTTAACTCTTATCTACCAACCTCAAATTCCCAGAGAGACAGCGAAAAACTTATCCGGATAAAAGAGTACGATAATTTTTTACTTGTTTTGAAAAGTAAAGTGCGTGACATTTTCCTATTAACGGGCGAGCCTAAAGGCATAGAGTTCGATCCCGTTTTCGCAGTCCGTAACAAGCTACCTGATAGTATTACAGAAACAAAAGTCCGTATAAATTATTCAGAGCATGAAGAAGCTCTAAGTAAGCTAAGAAATATTGATGACATAAACATCATTGACCCTATTGACTATCTCTGTCAAAACAATGAGTGCAAAACAAGAGATGAAAAGCGTGGCTTCTATTACCGTGACAATAACCATATGCGGCCATGGTACTCAATTAAGGCGAACTCTTATCTAAATAGTATTTTTTTATTATAGAAGAGTAATTGCGCTTGTTGAACGCCAAACTAAAAAATTGCTAACCAAGAATAGGTTTAACACTCAGTGATCTTGTTCATTTAATAAGATTGACGAAAAAATAATGCTTAAAATAAAAGAAAGCTAATTAGAAATAATGGAGATAATGTGGCTATCAGTGTTAAAGCCGTAGTTAATAAATCCTTTGTCAGTAACTGTACTGTCGGTGGCATACCTGCAAAAGTTATCGCAGATAAAGGGCCGCTGGAAATTTTAAAAAATAAACGAACAGAAATTAGCTATTAACTTTATACTGAAGGCGATATTTGCCCGTACTTGTTTTCAAGGCTTTAAAATACCACTTCAATGTTTTTCTAGAAGAGCTAAAATAGTACACTACAGCGCGATATGTTAGGCAACGGCATTTATATTGCTTCCCGGTAAATAGTTTTAGTTCGGCAAAAGGATATTAAAAATATGGAAGTACAAGTGCTACCATCAGTTTCCGTTATAATCACGACACACAATCGCCCTGACTACTTAAAGGAGTCACTCGCTGCAGTATTAAAACAAACTGTTATGCCAAAAGAAGTGTTCGTTATTGATGATGGCTCGTCAGTAAGCTATGAAGAAGTATTATCTCTCTTTCCAAGTGAACAATTTACTTACGTTAAAGTTCCAGTAGCATCAGGTGCTAACGCAGCACGTAACTTAGGTATAACTAAGTCAACATCAGATATTATTGCGTTTTTAGATGACGACGATGTATGGGACAATGATTATCTAGAACAGCACATTGCAGCGCATCAACAAGCAGATGCTGTGACCTGTGGCTATCGATTTCTTGAAACACCCGATAAAATTCACATTAACGAAACTGAAGTTATCACCACTGATGTAATCAAAAAAGGTAATAAATTCTGCGGAATGAGTGGTGTTACGTGCAAAGCATCATTAGCTAAAAAGCTGATGTTTGATGAAGAACTAAAGAACAGCCAAGATTGGGACTTCTTTGTTCGTATTACGTTAGAAGATGCTATTTTCAGAAACATACCTAAAGATATTTATTTCTATCGCAGAGGTCACGTTAGCATTTCTACCGAAGTAGCCAATATGCCCTTAGAAAAAGTCTTCCCAAGGCTTAAGGCATTTAAAAAACATGAAGCGCTATTAGGCAAAGAAGCTTATAACGACCGTGTTGCCAATCAAATTCTAAGTCAGATTGGTAAAAAAAATAACAAGCTAGATTGGATTAGTTTATCTGTGCGAGAGGCGGGTGTCTTTGCAACTTTAAAGGTAGTTTTAGGTAAGGATAGAATCAAAAGAAAGCTTTTTATGAATAAGTAATTCATTGGGCTGGCTTTCGCCCGCCCTCTTTTATAAAGCTTCCTTTGTCCTAATAAGTAAACTATGCCACTTTCTACCGCTTTTCTTTTTCAATTCAACTAAATACGAGCACAGTGCTATTGCAGCAACAGCAAGTAGAGCAAGTGTAAAATAAAGTACTTGGGATCTGGAGTTTGTAGTCCATATAGCAAGTGCGATGTAGCAGGACACAACACTTACGCAAAAAGCAGTCAACGATTGTCTTCCGATCAAGGCAAGAACTGTAAGGGGCCATATGTTTAACACCTTTTTAAATAGCGACAACATACTCATCAGTGCAGTTATAACGACAAAAAAATGTAAAATCCTAATAGGTCCTAAAGACTCCTTAGCGAGCCACAACTGTCCTTTTAACCCAAGCAAATCATAGCGTTTTATAGCGTAGAACCCAACTAGGGATGCCATTGATAACGCACTCCAGAGTACAGTGTTTTTATCTACTTTTTCAAATATTTGGTTAATTAATTTTTGGTGTCCAGCAAAGACCCCCAGCATGAATAAAAATTGATAAGAGAAAAGATTAAAGCTCCACTTTCCATCAAATGTAGCTACGTTGCTTAGTTTCAACGTAGGAAAATATTGCGAAAAGATGTAAAGCCCAGTAATCACTACAATAAATGCCATAGCATTCATTTTAAGAAGTTTACTGAAAGGAACTGAGACGGTTAACAGAATTACATAGGTGAGTAGAAGGTCTGTAAACATTGGACAGTAGAAAAAGAGCAAGTATTGAACTAGGGCTAGAGGGAAGTTATTCGATAAATGGTCCAAACCAGTCAGCTGCAAAAACTGCATATTTGGCGAAACGAAGCTCAAAGCGGCTAGTAGCAGAAATAATGCAATATTTATCCTATAAAGGTGAAACGCTCTGCCCAATAGTTTAGCTCGCATATCAGGCTTGTTTAAATAAACCATCCCAACCATATAGCCTGACATAAAAAAGAATATTTCAGCCGCTGAAGAGTACCCATAATGGGTCAGTGTTGGTATTTTTTGACCAACACTTTCTACTTTACCCAACATCCAAGTTATGTGATTTACGCAAATAGTTACCATTGCAAAACCACGAATCAAATCGATTCTGTTATCTCTCAAAGTTGTGCCCTACTATTGAAAATGACATGTCTAAAAAGTTTTATCCAGCAATTAGTGTTCAGTTCCTTCAAACCGCAAGACCTAATTACCAGCAATTGATTTCGCTGCATATTCACTACTGTAGAAGTTTTGAAAAATCATATTACTGAATGAAAGTTTAAGAACTTCATTACCGTAACCAGATAAATGGTCGGCATCAAAGAAAAGAGGCTTGCCATCTTTATATACGTCACATGATTCAACAGTACACAAATCATCGATAGGGTCCCAAATAACGATGTGTGGAAAATTTTCCTTTATCTTAACGAGGCTATTCATTGTACTTTTTCTATATTCTTCAAAAAATGGCCTTGAAATTTTTCCACCAAAACTACAAATGGGGTTGTTGACTGTATACCAGTCAGCGCATCTAAACGCTACATAGTTAAATACAGGCTTAGCACTATCTAAAACTATATTCTTAGTCAACCGAGATATTTGCTCTAATACAACTAAAGACTCATTGAACGCTTGCTCTCTTAATTGCGTTTTTTTAGTTGTATATTGCTGTTCTAATGAACTCTGAAGATCTGCAGGACTCATCGCATTTTGATTAACAAACCGATAGGATTTAAGAGTTGCAAAGAAAATAATATCATGTGGTTGAATTAAATTTTCCAACTCGTCCAGCCACCTCTTCATTTTCTCTGCACAGGGGCCATCATTCGATAATATCGGCTCTTTTAAATTTGTAACCCCACATCCACCCTCAGAGCTTAATACTACTTTGTATTTTGTTTCCTCAGAAAAGTTCTTTAGAAGCTTACCGTAAGCTCCTGCGTGAGAATCTCCAATTACGTATATAGTTGGTTTACTCTGCGGTTTAAAATCTTGAGCGTGGCTAGAAATACTTTCGTGGCGTGTATAGGGTGACCATATATTTTTATCTGCTGTATTGCTGACACTCAACGTTGGCTGAAGCGACAATCCTTTGAAAGTTATAGCAGCCATAATACAAATAGTTAGACAGCTAGCCATTACAGTGTGTTTTGCTTTCATTGCCCTTATGAAATGAACCTTAGAAGTTCGCTTTTCAATGACCTCATAAGAAAACAGGCTCAATAAATATGTAAGGGCCAATGCAGTAAGGATTTCAAATAGACTGTCAAGGCCAACGGTCCAGCGGTAAAAAACGAAAACTGGCCAATGCCATAGGTACATTGAATAAGATAACTTGCCAATGTGGACTAGTGGTATTGAAGAAAGTATGCAATGTCCTAAACCTTTCTCTCGTAAGACAATTGCATTTATGAGGATCAAAGTACCACTTACAGACAAAAGCGCCCAAGGGAAAGGGAAGTGTGACTTATCTGAAAAAAATGCACCTAATAAAACGAGAATACCGCCTACTAAAAAGTTGTTGAGCACATTCTTTTTAACCAGGGTGTTTTTCCTACTCTCAAAATGGATAAAACTTAGAATACAACCTGCAGATAATTCCCAAAAGCGGCTCGGCAGCAAATAGTAAGACATACTCGCATTCGAGTTACTTATATAAATCGAATACAAAAGTGAGGCGGAGAAAAGTAGAAGAATTAAAAGTTTGCTGCGCCTTAAAAGGTAACTGAAAAGAACTAACGGAAAAATGAGATAAAATTGTTCCTCTACGCCAAGACTCCATGTATGAACAAATGGATTAAAGTCTGTGGACGGTGAAAAATAGGATGAACCATTAAAAGCTAGAAAAAAGTTACTTAAACCAAAAAATGCGAATGTCGCTGTAAGGTCAATGTCTCTACTGACAAAAAATTTTGGCAGAAAGAATGTCACTATTATTGATGTGGTTATCAAAAGAAACAATAATGCGGGATAAATACGAACAAACCGACGCTTGTAGAAGTCCCACAAAAATTCATTAAGTTTTTTTGGAGGTCTACTGAGAAGTGAAAGGGTCACTACATATCCAGAAATAACAAAAAATACATCTACACCACTAAAGCCGCCTGGCAGCCAAGTGGCATCTAGGTGAAAGACTATCACCATAAGGACAGCGAATGCTCTAAGCCCATCTATCCCTCGAATATACTGCGTCATAAAACTGCCTAACCCTCAAAAATTTTGTCCGCTTCTCAATAGCGGAACTTTCACTCACGAAAAATTAATTTTGTAAGCTTAATGTGTTAATTACGTCCGCATAGCGCTCGGCCACACTCTCCCAACTAAAATCAGCCGCTTGCTCTATTGGCGCATTGGCCCAGTCGGTTGATAGTGTAGTGGCTATGGCAGAAGCGTATTCTTCAGTATTTTCAACGTCACAAACCACCCCGGCTTTACCTATTAGTGTTCTGCGCATGGAGTCATCGGTAGCTACAACAGGTAACCCGCTAGCCATCGCTTCTAGATATACTCGCCCAAAAGGCTCGTCTTCAGATGGCAATGTAAATGCATCAACTGAACGATAAACATTAGGAATATCAGCGAAGTCGACTTTAACGATTTTAAAACGTTGCGCACCTAACTTTTGTGTACAAAGGTCATTAAAGTACTGTACATCCGGGCCGTCACCACAAATAAGTAACGACACATCGGTTAACTGGCTTACTGCCTCAATCGCTAAATGTATACGCTTGTGATTTTGCCTATTTAACGCACCAACAGTTAATAACACTTTGCCCTGTAAACCATGCTCATATTTTTCGCCCTGCGGGCTAAATTTAGCTAAGTTTACACCGTTAGGGATAATCTCAACCCGTTGTTCTGGTGCTATAGAATGAACATACTCTTTGGTTTCTTGGTTAAACACAACCAAGCAGTCGGGCTTAAATTTTAAATTGCGACGTAATACTTTACCGTTCGATACCATCCCTGCCCTTTCGGTATAAAGAATGGGCGTTTTAAATAGCTTTCTAATTACCGCTGCTACTGCCAAGCCACCATAATCGTTATTGGGGTAGATGACATCGCACCGCTTAAACATTAGATATGGCGTGTAAGTTAAGAAGCTAGTTAGCGACTCGATAAGCAAAGATGGGTTAGAAACAAAGCGCGTTAGCAACCAGTCAATGGTTTTATTGCGCTGGGCTTTTTTCACTTTCCCTCTGGGAATACAGGGAATAACTACACTGTGTTCACTACATTTAGATGAACTTAAAAGCTTTACGTCAAAAAATGTGGCTAGGTGTTCCGCCATTTCATACGCACTGAGTTGAGATCCGCCGCTTGATGAAAACCCTGCCTCAGGGTGAATAACGGCTACTTTTTTCTTCATAAAATGTCCATTTTAGTGCATAGAAGCAATTGCTTTGTCCGGTAACCTTGTTAAGTATACCAAATTGTCTTTAAAGATTATTCTTGAAATAGGTGAGTTAGTAACAAGCTATTATTAATAGTCCATTTTCAAATATTTAGATTAAGCAATTTAGATTCCGTTTTTTCTAAAACTTCAAAGAACCACAATAAAGCGGGCTGTTTTACCAGCAGAAGCAAACTAAAATTGTAAAGATCCTGGCCACCGCCTTGCTACGTACCAACGTTAGCACTACCCTTTCAATACAGCCCTAGCTTTCTTTTAATGCTTTTCTATCTATAGGGATATACCATGCACTCTGCTAACTCAAAGCCATCTATTTTTCGCTTCACTTTTATTGGTTTACTGTCGTTTCTAATGCTTTCTTGTGCCACTGTGAACAAGAATAATAAAGAGTATACAAAGGGCGGCCAACCCGGTGATATTTTGTATAACTATGTTCACGCGAATATTAGTGATAATAATACCGTGAACTCATTACTAGCTAATTACAAAGGCCCGAAAAACCTATCAACCGTTGTTGAAAAGTACGACGACGAAATAGCTCAACTGTATAAGCAAAAAGTGTTATCACGTAAGCCATCACTTAGTGAAGAAGCAAAGAAAACGCTGTTCGCCAATTTAACCTCTAACCAAGCCTCTGCGCTTTTTGCTTTGTATCCAATCGATACAGCAAAGTGGATGAAAACAATTTCAACGTACTCGGGCTTAAGTAAGAACGATATTTATGAGTCGGCTATTACAGCGGGCTTAGACCCTTCGATAGTTTTTGCAGCTTCGGCTTCTGGCTTTGAAGATACTGCTACACCACTCATTAACTCGATAGGGTTAGTTATTTACGGCCAGGATGAAGAAAGTACTGCCGCCGTTAAATTTAGAACCGAAGATGATACTTATTGGCGTGAAGGGCTAGATTTATCTTGGGAGCCCATTTACGGGTCGTTCGCTGGAAGCATAGTGTACCTAGAAGCAGACACTACATACCATATTGAAGTGACAGTCACGAATGCTTATGGCGATATCGTTGAACATTCCTTTCAAACAACCACGAAACCAAATACGCCCCCTATCGACCCAAATAAAATTTATTACCTTTCTGAAATTTACTCTGGCGGTCAATTGGACTTAGAAGCGCTAAATATAGAAGGCAGCGAAGATGGCTATGCAAAAATTATAGGCGACGGCCCCGTTATTGAAGCTGGCAACGATGTACTTGCTGCTGTGAATATTGGTAACAACTCGTATGTTATGCTAGAAAACCTTACAGTTAAGGGCGGGCAACGTTACGGTATATTTGCAAAGAAAGCACACCATATCTGGATTAAAGGATGCAACGTATCGGAGTATGGTAGAGAGGCCGTAGATATTAGAAACGGTGTAGCCTATTCAAGTACGACTAATAATTCACCTATCAATTACGATTCAGGTATTTACCTAGAGCGAAGTGGTATTGCTGTTATTGAAGAGTGTGAAGTCCATAGCCCTAACTTAGGTGCGAATAGCTGGGCAGTTGGTCACCCTAAAGGTGCAAATGCGCTTCAAGTTTGGGCATACCACGACAGTGATGCCTACAGGGGCGAATTCATTGTTCGAAATAATCGCTTTTACGGCGCGCCAGAGCATAGGTTCAATGATGTTATTGAGGGCAGAAAAAACTTCGAAAGACGTGGTGGCTTCGTTAAGAACTCGGCAATCTACGGCAACTACCTAGCCTATGCAAATGATGACTTAATAGAAATAGATGGCGGCCAACAAAATGTGTTGGTATACGATAACGAAATGGAGCAAGGCTATGCTGGTATTAGCATAGCGCCGAATACTTTGGGACCTAGCTATATATTTCACAACTACATACATAATTTAGGTGATGAAACAGGCAAAGAGTGGACTGCAATAAAAGCTGGCGGGTTAATTTCTAAACCAGCTGGTAGAACATTCATATTCGAAAATGTCATTGATGTAGAGCGTAACGGCATAGCTGCATCAAAAGTAAATAATGACACGACATTTTGGGTTACCACCCAGAACAATATTATATTGACTAAGAATACGGGCTATTCAGTTGGCTACTGTATTTTTGATAAAGAAAAATATGTAGGCAGTACAAGCACTAACGACCTTTGTTTTAATGAGAACTCTGGTGACGCAAGATACGAATTTAATTTAGATAACGTTGTTGAACACCCCTACTCCGATGATTTTGCTTACATAGAGTCACTGCAAAGCACGTCTGAACCTACTCTATATGTACCCGAAGAATTTAAAATACCTAACTTTTCTACGGAAGTAGCGTTACAAGCAGTCGTAGTGCAGCCACCAACAGTGTGGGAATTTAAAGCGAGCGAGATTGAGTACACGGGTTTTCCTAAACAGTATCGCTACGGAACTACAACAATTACTGACGACAATACAGTCATTTTAACCGGTAACAACTGGCAGATGTTTCCTATTAGCTACGTACTAACCGAAGACTCTGTATTAGAATTGGAGCTTGAAGTAGAAGGTAACCCAGAGGTAGTTGGTATTGGATTTGAGACAGATACTAAGTTAAATAGCTCTAGAGTGGTTAAATTTTATGGCAAACAGGCTTGGGGGATTAGAGGTGAAGACTCCTTTGCACCCAAATCTAGTGCTATAACTTTTCCTATTGGGCAATATGTGAAAGGTAAAGTGAACTATTTGATACTAGTACTAGATAATGATGATATTGAGAGCTGGCGCAATAGAGATAAAGCAGTTTTTCACACGATAAAAATTACGGAATCTCAAGAATAAACAGTTCTGTGTTTTGTAAGAATATAAAGTGGGTTAGCAACGTAGCAATACTGTACACAGTGAAAAGGTGTCATAACCCACTTAATAGTTTACGTTAGATATCTTCCTATCATCTTTAATATAAAGGAACTTTCACCTAAAAAATAAATGCTCTTTTTGTCCAAAAGCCTCAGCTTGATTGCAGCTGCAAACGCTCTAATAATTCTATTTCGCTCTACGAGAATTAGAGATCGGGTTTGCTTAGAATATGTTAGTGCCAAGTTGTTGCTATTTAATAGGTCAATATAATCGTCGAGGGTATCTAATTTTTGACCGCGAAGTTTTTTAATTTGTATACATTCGAAATCTAATTGGCTTGTAGCCTCATAACCTAGCTTTATCAGCACATCACCAGTTATTTCTTCAACCTGTTTTAATAGGTTTGATGGCATGGACTTTTTCCAACGCCCAACGCTAGAAGTATCTATTTTACCAAATATGTCTTTTTTCCAAGGCTCACCTTCCGAAGTTATATCGGTAGCATTACTTCTCGATAGAACCGCTCTATCAAATTCTTCTCCAATAAATTCGAACACTTTTTTCAATGTTGTTTCACTTTCAGTCACTAATTTTTCGTAACTAACAGTTAAAAAATTGGGGCTGTTAAATTCATTATCGATTTGTATAAACCATGACGAAATAAGAGCTGCATTATCAATAACAGAGTTTGAAGCCCAGGGGAGTTTAGGTATCGAAACAGAGCTATCACGAAGATCTCTATGTATCAGTATAATCTTCGCTGAAGGAAACTCATTTCTTATTTCTTTGAGATGTTTTAAATGATTGGGTGTTTTCTCAAGCCACCTACTTTGCGAACTAGTGCTTTTCCGCTCTACGATAGATTCTAACATGGCTTTTAGAGAAGGCTCTTTCTTTGACAGTGCGGCTTCGATGTCACTAGTATTTTTTCCGTAAAGTTCTAACACACTCTGATCTGAAAGCGTCAACCTATTCTTCATAAGTAGTGCGGCTTGGTGGGGCCAATTTTCAGACTTCAACGCCTCACTTAAGCTAGAACTGTTCAATCCAATTTTATTGAAAAATTGCGTTTCTGCGCCAGAATAAATGTTCGGGTGTGAAGCTAAAAAAGACGTGAGTAATGTTGAACCAGATCTTGGTGTCCCTACTACGAACAAGGGCGCCTTCCCACCTATGTCATTCATAACGTTTCCTACTGAAAAATTTACACTACCTAAGCAAATATGGCGCCAGAAAGAATTCTATGAGCCACTTCAGTAATCCCCCCTAATTTTATGGAGAAAGAGGAAATGTGAGATCTATCCAATTGTGTGAAAAGTATCTATTTAGTAACACTTATCTAGGTGGTTTAGTCCTGTATGATGTTGCAAACATAAAAAAAGCCAATCGTTTCTGATTGGCTTTGGTATTGTTTATGACAATAGATTAAGCTTTGCGACGAATACCAGCTAAACCGATTATTGCTAATGCGAAGATCATCACTGTAGAAGGTGCGTTCGCACTAACCACGTTTGACCCAGGCACGGACAAAATAGAAATATCGTCTAAGCTAGTTCCTGAAAGAGCGATACTGCTTTGTCCGTTATCATCAAAAGTTAAAAATGTGAAGCCGTCGATTCCAGAGAACGAATCAAAGATAATATCTAAACCCCAAAAGTCACTCGAAAAATTTGAATAAACCAAGCCATCTGTTTTGTCAGCAGCATACGAAAAAGTTACGTTAGTACCCGTTGCTGTAGAAACTACTGGGTCTCTGTTACCCGGATCGTCAACAAATATCACCTCGCCATCGTTACCATTGATATCGAAAACGATGCTACCAGCATCACCACCTGGACCACCAAATATCATGTAGAGGCCCAAAGCGTCAGAATTGTCTAAGGCGAAGAAAGCAACAAGTTCGTTTGCTTGTTCAAAACCTGTGTTAGCACTCCAATCTGTAAAATTGTAAAAAGACTCAAAAGTCTCTGTCAATTCTAGAGCTTGAACTTCTTCAGAGCCATTAAGAGTGATTATCGAAGCGCTTGCACCAACGCTGCTACAAAGCATTAATAAAGCTGCTCCGGCTTTTACTAGCATATTTTTCATTTTGACCTCAAAAATATTTGCACTATAAAATTTGAATTAGGGGACTAACTTAACTAAACAAATCAATACAAAAACCATGCCAAATATAATAACCTATAATTTCAACAACTTAAAAAGACAGTTTATTGAACTGTAAAATATTACGACACCTTTTTCCGGTCTTTAGAGAGCATAAATTTTAGTTCACTTGAGTATGACATTGTGTAACGATTGAATAGCGTAAGCATTATCATCGGAAAGAGTACTCCCCCCGCGGCAACTAGACCCAATAGCACGAAGAGATCATTCGGGAAGAAATTGTTTAAATAACTCTTTACTTCCATAAGAATTATGAACATAAGCAGTGATGCACTTACAGGTGGAAATACCTCTTTAGATAAAGCAACTACGTCTATAGGAATATGCCTACGCACAATATAGAGACGGATGGGCAATAGAATAAACGCACTAATCACTATACTTATAAGCATAATCTTGATGCCGAACCATATAGTCGCACCAGCGACGATTACGCTACTTACTATGTTAAGTAGAGTTAAATTAAAGGCATCTTTTGTTTTACCATTAGCAATCAGCAGATTTGGTAAGAACCACGCAACTACTCCTGGAATCATACCAAATATAGAAATCGTCATATATTCGGCACTGGGAGCAAATTTATCTCCGAAGGCCACGGTAACGAATGGATCGGCAATTGCGGCTAACCCCATAAATATAGGTAATACAATAATCGCTGTTACAGCGACCATTTTTGTGTATAGGCTACCCAGCTTGTCTTGTTCTTTAACTCTAGAAAAGCTAGGAACAACCATTGTATTAATAGAGCTCATCGTAACTTGGCTTACAACTAATTCTCCTTTATGGGCTGCCGCTAAAAGCGCAAAACTTGCAGGGCCTAATACAATACCTGTAAACATATTACTCGCCTTGCGATGAAGAAAGTTCATTATTGTCATTCCGAAAAGGGGCAGGCAAAAGCTGATTAACTCCTTATTGTCACTTTTGTTAAAGTGAAAATAAGGTTTGAATTTAGCTACATAAAGCAGAAGAAAATATTGGACTATTGCGTTAACCAATTTTCCGATAATTAGCGCCCAAAGCCCATAACCATTTTCGGCCAATACTATAATCGTCACAGCAGAGATTAGGGTTGCACAGAACTTTGCTACGCCCATTTGTTTGTTTTTAAATTCGCGAAGTAGTTTACCACTTACCACAACCTGTAAGCTTGTGACTAGGGTAATTGGGGCGAGGCTGGCAACAACCCAAGCAGCTAATTCTGAATAAGAGTAATAAGCAATAGGCGCACCTATACCCAGAATTCCTAATACAACTATCATTCCCATACCAGCAACGAACGTCATTGTGCTGGCAGCGTATCTGTCTTCCCACTTGTCTCTTTGAACTAGATTCTGATTAACCCCCGCATTTACAAGCGTATTGGCGAATTCAATGAACAGAAAACAGAAACCAGCCAAACCGAATTCTTCTAAAGTTAGAACTCGTGCCAGATAGGCATATACAAGAAAATCAACGACGTTGATCCCTGTTCTTGTTAAAGACGTCCAAATGCTACCTTTTGTAGCTTTTTTCTTAAGCGACATTTATTTCTCAATAATTTAACTGGAAGGGGGTTTACGAAACTATTAATTAAGTTCTATTTGCTTCTTTTCCTAATTGAAGCTGGAGGAACTCGCTCATGCTGGTGAGAAAGATTAAAAAAAGTAGCCAAGTAAGACTTACCTTACGTTTGAAAGGAAAACTAGCATTCATAAAAGTCTTCTTTGTTCGCCCTAAAAACATTTTAACTAAACCAACACAAAATCGTAGTTTACGTCCTATGCTAGCCTTTGAAAGTTCTGCGTCCCAAGTCCCTCCTACTACACGCTTTCGTTTGATTAACAACTCTTCTTTATTGCGCGATGGGTGAAAAACTTCGGCTTTTTCTGAATATACAATTTTGCCACCGGAGCTTACTACTCGCTGACTAAACTCAACGTCCCCGCCAGATTTTAACTTTTCGTTAAACCCGCCGTGTGTTTCAAGTAATTGCTTTGTACAAAACAAATTTGCAGTTATGCACTTGCCGTTTTTAGCGTTCTGATCTTGTTTCATAGAAAACATGTTTTCAAAGTCTAGAGCACATTGTTCAGTATTTTTTGCGCTATCTGAGAAAAACGATACTTTTCCTGCGACCACAGTCCTTCCACTTTGCGCTTTCCAACAATCAAGTAGGCTATGAAGCCAATTTTCAGACACTAGACAATCGGAATCTGTAAATGCCACAAATTCGCCGCTAGCCAATTTTAACCCTTCGTTTCGGGCTGCATAAGATCCAGGTGTTAGGCATTGAATAAGGCGAAACGCTTTATCATCTAATTCAGAAACTAATTTTTGAAGAAATTCATAGGTACCGTCAGATGAACCATTATCAATAATAATCACCTCATATTCATCTTTAGGAAAAGCCATGGCACTTAGCTTTTCTATACAAAGGCCCACTCTATCAATATCGTTATAAACTGGAATTAAAACGCTTACTTGTGGGGGATATAGGGAAGCACTGTTATCTGAATTCATTCTATTTTCGTCCAATACTCTAGGCATTATTTATAACCGTATTCCAAGCTTCGACTACTCGGTTTTCACCGTAACAAGCTAACACCTCTTTGCGAACTTCTCTTTTAGATACAAAAATAGTTTGCAGCAAATCCTTTGAAATTTTCCCAATATCTACTAGATGAACAAATGAATGCTGCTCACTTTTGACTCTTCCAAACTGACTTGAATTCACTAGAACGTTACACCCTTCACCAATAGCATGATAAAAAGACCCTGAACTTATCATAGTGTTATCCGAATGAGGTAATAGGACAAACTTTGATGCCTTCAACATTTCATTCAACTCATCACTTGAAAGAAAGCGATTATCCCAATCAACGTTTAGGCCTCGTTCTTTAATTATCTTTTCTAACTTCCGAGTGTAAGATAAATCAGAGCACTTCCCCGCTATTTTCAAGGAAAGTGACGAAGGCCAGTCGAGAAGAACTTTATCCAAATTTTTATAAGGCTTTATCCCACCAAAAAACAACACATCTATCGTATTTTCCTGCTCTGTTTCTTCTTCGTCCTCAATAAGTTCATTGTTAGATTTATACAACGGATGAATAAGAGACGGAGAAGAAAAGTAACTCTCTAGTGATATTGGAGGAATGTTTAGCAATGAATATAACTTGCATAAAAAATCGAAGCGCTTAGTGCTTCCTCTGCTATTATGGGGCCTAAAGTTATGCTTTATCCAAATCACTTTTTTCGCACATATTTTTGAAAAGATGACTAATAAAACCATTTTAAAAAAATACTGAACAGTAGTTTTATATGACCTGCCATATACTCTATCTTCAACCCAGTTCAAAATCACAATGGCTTTCTTAGGGCGGGATAATAAATATCTAATAAAAGTTAAATCTGTAGGCTGAACATCGTAACCTAACTTATGGAGTGCTTTTTTATTTAAGTCTAGAAACTCATTTTGACTTCTTGGTGGATACATAAAAGCTTTTTGCATACTTTCCTGCTTCATTACGCTAATCCCAACTTAGTTATTTCCTTCGCTTTTATTCCAACTAAATACACTATATCGCCATAGGTTTTTTCATTACTTTTCTACGCAAAGCTCTAAAGAAAAAGTCTACCGTAGCTTTGAAACCGACAAGCTTTATTGATAGAGAAATCCACCCCTTTTTATCTTCCTTATGTTTTAACGAAAAGAGTATTTGCTCACTAACACGCTTTTTAAACCAGTAATCGCCTAAAAATTCCTTGTGCTTGTATGCTGAAGCTAGCCTAGGGTAAATATCTTCAGGGGCTAATTTACGCACTTTAGCTCCAATTCCATCTTCATTTTGAAAGCGATATAAAAACAATGCCTCTGGAATGTTCCTAAAATCCATTCCTTTCGTGAATAACCTCACAAACATATCCCAATCTTGTCCGTTGGGTAGGGTTTCGTCGAATTGCAGCTTTTCTAAAACTTCCTTGCGGCAACTAAACCCAGACATTCCACAATATGTATTCCCACGTAACAATGATGTTTTCGTTACTTCTACATCACTGTTAATAACAACAACATTTTCTTTTCCCAGTTGCTTAAATCCAGCAACTACCGCATCGGCTCCGCTTTGGTATTGAGCCGAAATTTCATTCAAATATTCTGGTAGCCAAATGTCATCATCATCTAAAAAAGCTATAATTTCGCCAGAACATTCTTCGATACCGATATTTCTGGCTCTGTTAGCGCCACTTCTCTCTTTCAAGAGAATGTGTTTCGCATTTACTTTGTTAATAGCATCTAAAACACATTCGTATGAAATATCAGAGCAGTCATTGACGATAATGACTTCTTTTGGCTTCAATATTTGCTTTGATATACCAATTAATGCTTCTTTTAAGAAAGCCGGTCGATTACACGTAGTGATTACAACTGAAATGTCCAAATAGATTCCCTTCTAACATCATGGAATAAACATATTAGCTCAAGCTATGATACCAAATTTTTAGCATGACCGAAGGTTGTTGTGGCTATACTTTCCCAGTCATACTTATTTAAAAATTCCTCTCTATCAAGACTTAGGTTTAGACTCGATAAGGTAGATAATTTTACAGAAAGCTCTTCAACGTTCCCCACTTGAAAATAGCTATCGGCAGGTGCTTCTATATCAATATTGGGTGAAATATCGCTCAGTAACACTTTACTACCAGCACTTATCGCCTCTAATGCTACAATTGGAAGACCTTCATGATACGATGGTAAAACAAAAACTGAAGCATGCTGATACAATGCTTTCAACTCGTCTCCCGAGCGCCTTCCGGCAAATATAATGCTTGCACTTGCAGAACGTTTTAAACTTTTCGAATAGTCATCTTCATGATCTGCATCACCAACAATTACTAATTTTGGTGAAACGTTAGATTGTTTATAAGCTTCTACAAGGTCGTGAAAACCCTTTTCGGGAACTAGCCTACCAACAGTTAAAATATAACTATCCGCGCTGATACCTAAATCTTTTGGTAGATAGTCGGGCGTTATCTTTCCTGTAAGTGTAGGCAACATACCATTGGGAACAAAGCTAATTTTATCTGAATGTTTAGGAAAGCTATGTTTAAGCAATTCACTTAAGCTTCGCCCTACTACTAATACTCTATTTCCGTAGGTGATCCCCATCTTTTCACCAAACTTTAGTACCTTTTTAGCGAATGGACTCCACTTTTGCCTGTCGTAGTCTGCCCCATGGTGAGTAACCATAACCTTCATACCAAGTAACCGTGCTAATGGCGTAAATAGTGCCGGTCCTATAGCATGCAAATGCACAATATCTGGTTTTACAAAAAGTCTGGCATAAATAATAGCAATAAAGGTATGCAAGAAGGTTTCTAGCAATTTGTGCCTTAGCGCCCAAACACTAATAACTTCTACACCTTCATATTCATATCGCTTCTGACTTACGTACGGCGAGCGCGCCAGAACCGTAACATCTGCGCCTTGCCTTACCATTTTAGGGTAAAGCTGTTGGCAATGAGACTCTATCCCTCCCATAACATCTGGAATACCGCGTAGACCTATTGCGCAAATCTTCATAAAACTAATCCGTTGTAGTTAATAGTGCTAACTGGTTTCTAAAACTATACCGCGCTTTTGCTGGGGCAGTATTACCTAAAGAAACGCCTATCAAAATTGCGAAGAATATTAGTCCTTCTATATTCCATAGTGGCATTGTTGCTAAATTCATTGTTAAAAAGCCAATTAAAGATAGTGGTAAGATTTTTGACAAGCGTTTGTCTTTTACACCAGCGGTAATAATCAAAGAATACGAGCATAGGAAAAGAAACGAGAACAGCCCTATGTATCCGTATTCATAAAAGTAAGAAACATAAGTGTTATGTGCGTAATGCTTAAAAACACCATTCCACGCCTCTGGTCCATAACCAAGCAATTGTTGAAGCAAGTCTGAATTTGTCAGCGCATCTATATATTGGCTCCACAAATATACTCTTGAAGACATTATGTCTTTCTCAGCTTCAGTAAAATAAGCAGGTGCTTTAAATATTAGGTCTAAGTTCGATGCTAACGTTCCAACGTCGGCAAACCTTTCCCTCATCGTAAAAGAAAGTGCAACGAAAACAAAAATCAGAAACATAGAAACCACTGTTAAAACAGGGGCTTTTTGAGATGGCTTTAAACGCTGTTCTACTAACGAGTAATAGAATATTGCAGCGATGGGTAAAATTGTTAACACTGCGGTTCTGTAATTAACGAGTATAAGAAGAAAGACTGCTACCGTAAAAAGTGTAGTTCGAAACCTAATAGCATGTCTTTCTGTTAACCCAAGTACAAAGATGAAGCTAACTATTATCATAGAGAAAGCTGCTTCGTGGTTGTACCCGCCAATATAGCTAGCCGAGCCGTCATTCTCTGTAGCTTTCACTTCCCCAAGCACTATAGACAGCACTTGCATTGCTACAGGCATAAAAAAGCACACTAATAGCTTTTTGAAAGTAACACTGTGACCTTGAGCCCTTACAGATAAAAATATAGCCCCAGTTAACACCAAGAAATAACACCATTTAACTAAGACGTTTATAGTGCCTGGAATCAACATGTTGACAAAGCCACTTATTGCAATGGCAAGAAACAGAAAGTAGAAAGGAAGTAGTTTACGTAAGGTAAATACTGCAAACGGCAGAAAGAAAAGCCCAAGCCCTGCAACCGATATACTTGAAAGCGCATTAATCGAAAAACCCGCTACCAAAGAAGGGTAAGTAATACTATGAAACGCTGACAAAAAGAATCTTAGCCATATAGCGCAAATAGCAAACGCTAAATATTTATTGCAGTTCCCCGTTATGGTGCGATACACCATAATGAAGCTTATTAGGCCAACAACTACCTTTAACCCTTCGAACATGTTTATTTACAAACCTTTTCAATAATGGCTATTACTTTTTCTTGAAAGGCATTGTAAGAAAATTGCTTTGCACAGCTTTTGCTCTTAGCAGCGTAAGATACCCGAACAGTTTCATCACTGAATGAGCTTAACGCGCTTGCAACACCTTCAGCGTTATTTAACTCACACAGAATACCGTTTTTTTCCTCACTAGCGCCAGTTACTCTGTAAGGATATTGTTCGGCAATAATTTCCGCAGGGCCCGACTCACAGTTTGTTGCTATTACTGCTTTTTCTAAACACATAGCTTCAACAATGGCGTTAGGAAACCCTTCAGCATTCGACGTACTTACAAAGTATTCGGCATTACTTAAATAAGGGTATGGGTTTGCTTTAAAGCCAAGAAACTGAACCTTGCTATAAATTCCTAGTTCTTTAGCTTGCGCTTTAAGGTTTGCTTCTTCATCGCCTACGCCCAAAATCACCAAGCTTTCTGCTATGTTTGCTTTGGCGTAAGCATCAATAAGCAGAGAGAAGTTTTTATTCTTAACTAAGCGCCCTACTCCAATAATGTAAGGTTTAGTTGGTAGGTCCGACACACTTTCTGAAGCCTGGGCCTGAAGCTGGTCGATATCGTAGGGGTTGTACAATACCGATACCTTATCTCTTGATACTGAATAGTTATCGATAAGGTCAGCTCTTACACCTTCAGATACAGCTACTACGCTGTCGGCTTTATTGTATAGCAAACGAACTAACAAACGGCTTACACTATCCTTTAGGCCGCCAGAAAGATGGCTTGTTGTATTAACGCGCTCGCTTATTATAGCTTTAAACTTTAAGCGCTTGGCTAACGTAACGTTCAAGAAGTTACTTCGCGTTAAAAAGCTAAAGCAATATTCTGGGTTTAGTTCTGCTAAAACAGGCTTAAGCTTTTGATAACCTGAAACTAAACTGCCTTGGGAATTAAGCACTATTTTATTAACGTACTGGGGGCAAACTTGAGATTCGGGCAAATCGTCTAGCAGAATCAGATGTACAGGAATGTTTTTAGCAACGAAATAAGATTGCATTATGGTTAACAGTTTAACCATTACTCGTTCAGCGCCACCGCCTTCAAGTGAATTAATGATAAACACCGCTGGACGCGCTGAGTACTCCATGAAAGTTCCTTTTCGTTGTAAATTTACTACAAAGCTTGGTAATGATACCAGAAGGTGTGCAAGTTCATAACCCACACCCTGTACTTATATGTTTAAAATTCTATTCGAAGATAGGTTAAACATAAAATGTGCCAAAAAGATCAATAACGAACAAAAAAACTTTATGGCTTCCAAAATGCCTTTCAAGTTCTTAATAAGTTTGCCATCATTGTCTTATTGGTAGGCAAGCTATGCTATCGCATGGTAGTGAAAGATTTTTTACACTTGCCTTAATCTATTGCACAAAGTACCCACGGTTTGCACCAAAAGAAACGTTTTTGCTTTCCTTTTCTTACCCATTCAACTGTGCGCAGCATGCTAACCGCTGTTCGCTCGGCTGTTGTTGTAGGTCTTACTTTACTTGCGGTTACATCGCCAATCGCCCAACAAAAAACCGTTTTCACACCGCAAGTTTATGACCGTATAGGCTCAATTTATGGAACTGAAGCTAGCGAAGACGTTGCTAAATGGCGACAATTAGTTACTGAGTTACAGAGCGAAGACTTAGATGAAAAGCTTTATCAGATAAACCGCTTTTTTAACCGTTTTGATTTTGTAGACGACCTTGTTCACTGGCAACAAAAAGACTATTGGGCAACGCCAATTGAGTTCATTTCTACCGGTGCTGGCGACTGTGAAGACTACACTATTGCCAAATACTTCTCTTTAATTGAACTTGGCGTTCCTGAACAACAGTTGCGATTAATGTATGTAACCGCCTTAGAATTACGCCAACCCCATATGGTTTTGGCGTATTATGAAACCCCAACCTCTATTCCACTTGTTTTGGATAATATAAATAGGCGTATATTGCCTGCTAATAAAAGAAGAGATTTGTCACCCATTTATAGCTTTAATGGTAATGGCTTGTGGGCTGCAAAAGCTATGGGAACGGGCCGTAAGCTGAGGGGAAGCGGCCCGATGAAGATGTGGGACGATATGGTAGAGCGGCTAGACCGCGTTATGTACGGAGATAAAGAAGAATAATGAGACTATCTACCCAACTAAGTACAAGCTTACTCGTTTTTTTGATACTGGTTTTTGCTGGTTCTTTCATAATTAACGTTAAGTTAACCAGAGAGTATGTAAACGAGCAGCTTGCTACCCACGCGCAAGATACCGCGACTTCGCTGGGGCTATCTATTACCCCATACTTGAGTGAAGACAACGGTATAGCGGTAGCCGAAACCATGGTCAATGCTATTTTCGATAGAGGGTTTTACCAATATATAACCATTACCGATATGGAAGGGAATTTACTAATTGAAAGGCGCAACCCTAATACCATTGATTCAGTGCCAGACTGGTTTACTAACATTGTGGAAGTTACACCACCGGTAGAGAAAACTGAATTGAATAATGGTTGGACGATGGCGGGTGAGCTTGCGGTTCAAAGTCACCCAGGGCTTGCCAATGAAACCTTGTGGGAAAGCGTTAAACAAAGCGCGTTTATGTTTTTTGCAGCCTTCGTGTTCGCCTATATTGCCCTGCTGTTTATCATCACTGCCATTACAAAACCCCTTCGCATCGTGGTAAACAAAATTGAAGATATTCAAAATCAAAAGTTTTCCCACATTAACTACAAACCTTTCACGAAAGAACTTTCTTTTATAACTCAGGCGGTAAACAGACTTTCTTCGTCTGTTGAGGTAATGTTTAAAGAATTAACCCAAAAGGCCGAGCAGTTCAGAATTCAAGCTTTTGAAGACAGTCTTACCGGTGTGCAAAATAGAAACGCTTTCACCCGTCATATGAACGCGCTACTAAGTAAAACTGCCACCTCGGATGAAGGCTACGTAATTTTAATACGTCTTGCACAACTAAACGCTATTAACATGACATTAGGCGCACAAGATGGTGATAAGTATGTTACTGGTGTGGCCGAAGAGCTTAAAAACTTCTCATCTAGTATTCAAGAAACATCATTTTTGTTTAGGATATCGGGCGCTGATTTTGTGTTAGTTACAGAGGCTATGACAAAGCAAGAATGTGAAGCGCACCTTCAGGTACTTAATACCACCTTGTCTCACTACAACCCGCTTAAAGATGGCAGTAAGGCAGTATGGATAGGTGCAGCGCAATTCAATGACCAGCAATCTTTTTCTGAAATTATGGAAAACGCTGATAGCGCGCTTATGGCAGCCACAAAGCAACCCAATGGCTGGCAATTTGCGTCTGAGCTTTCTCACATTCACAGCAATACGGCGTGGAAAGAACGGTTAAACCAAATTTTGCACCAGCAGTACGCCGATATACTTATTCAGCCTGTGATGAACGTTGAACAAAACTCGCCCGCTTATTATGAAGCGTTTGCGCGATTTAAAGACAGAGATACTGGCAACCCTATACCAATGGCTCAATTAATTCCGGCGTCAGAGCGTTTGAACTTAATTCCTGAGGTAGATAAGTTGGTGGTAAGCCTAGTGCTTAATAAGCTAGCAAAAGATAAACGTAATGTTGCCATTAACATTGCGAACGCGTCGCTAGCTAATGCTTCGTTTAGACAGTGGTTATTAGGTTTGCTGAACCAAAATGAAGCGCTATGCACTTATTTGATCTTCGAATTAGAAGATTCTGCGTTAATACATCATAAAAACGATGCGGTATCATTTTGCAAGTCGCTGGTTAATTTAGGCTGCAAGATAACTATTGAACATTTTGGTGACAATCTTGCATCATTAGTTGGATTGAGGGCTATTCAGCCTCATTTTGTAAAAATTTCCGGCAAACTTACGAAAGATATTCACTCAGACAAAGACAGTCAGCTGTTTGTAAGTAGTTTATTGAGTATCGCTCGTGGGTTAAGTATTAATATTATTGCTGAACTTGTTGAGAATGAAGCGGAATGTGTCGCTTTATCAAAGTTAGATGTTTCATATCAGCAAGGTTTCTATTTTGCGAAACCTTCGCTGTGGCAGTATTAATACACGCGTAAAATGAGCATAAGTGAATAGATGTACAACAAAAGCGAGATCTTGTACGTTCACTTGTTGTACAATATGGCCATATGGCGTTAGCAAGAAGCTAACCCGACGTTTTTAATCTAAGGATAAGTTATGCGTAGCAACGTTTTTTTATCTGTGCTCTTAAGCGCTTTAATCGCTTTTTCGACAGTTTCTTTTGCACAAGAAGGTAGCGTACCAGGCCTACAAGTTAGAAACCTTTTGGTTACTGAGATTGAAGAAGGTTCCGCGGTTGAGCAAGCAGCTAGTGAAGTAAGCCAGACCGTGCTTGATGAAGCACTATTTTTTGATGCATCAGCTATGGCTTATTTAGGCGAAAATCAGAATGCTTTCGAATCATTGGTGGGCCTTTTGAATGATAACGCCACCGGCTTTGAACTTGCCATAGCAGGTTTTACAGCACTGCCAGAACAGGCTTCGCAGGTTGTTACTATTGCTATTTTGATGTTCCCAGAAGATGCTAACGAGATTTATAACATTGCCCTTCAGATGCAGGTTATTAGCGAAGAAGACGCGCTATTAGCAGTTATTAATGCGGGTGTAGACCCTAGTACCCTAACTGCAACTGCTGCAGGCGCGGCTGGAAATACGTTCTCTCCGCTAGGTGTAGGTACGGGAGCTGCTGGCGCTGGCGGCGGCGACACCACTATTTCAGCGAACTAAAGTCCATTACATTTAAATTTCGCGCTAGTACGTTGTAAGTGCCTATTTCTAATACCCAGAAAACCGAAAAGTTTCTTTTCGGTTTTCTTTTGTTTACCTTGTTTTGGTTGCCTTTATCACTAGGTGCCAATCGCCCGTGGGCGTGGGCACTAATGCAAATGTCAGTTTTCTTTCTTGGCGGCATCTTATTACTTACGCACAAATCTCTACTTACAAAGCTATACACACAATACAAACTGCTGGTAATTGTATGGTTAGTATTTTTAACCTGGCAGCTTATCAATATAGTCCCTCTGCCCTTTTCTTTGGTTGAAGCTTTACGCCCCGAACGCGTTAATTTTTTACTTAATGAAAATGTTCAGGGCATGGAAAGTATAAGCTCGCAATGGCTACCTCTTAGCTTCGATGTGGGCCAAAGCGACGTAATATTTTTTAAGTCCCTCGCCTATTGCTTCTTATTTTTTATAACGCTGACATTGGTTAATACAGGCAAGCGACTTAGATATATATTGATTGTGATAAGTGCTGCCGGCGTGTTTCAGGCTATATATGGTTCGTTAGAAGTATTGTCTGGTCTGCAGTATAGCTTGGTGTTTAAGTTACCTGTTTCGCATATTGCCACGGGAAGTTTTGTGTATAAGAACCACTACGCTAACTTTCTTTTGCTATGTTTAAGCGCTGCCATTGGTTACATGATAGCTAGCTTGCGTGTTCGAAGCGGTTCTAGCCCTAGAGAGCGTTTACGTAGAATAGTGCGTTTTTGGTTAAGCAATAAAGTGCTGTTTCGTATTGGTATTATCATTATGGTTATCGCGTTAGTTATGTCGCGCTCTAGAATGGGTAACAGCGCCTTTTTCATAGCTATGACTATTACCGCCACACTAGGCTTAATTTACTTTAAACCCCGTCAAAAAAGCTATGTAGTGCTATTTATCAGTATGCTGGTAATCGACATTCTTATTGTTAGTAGCCTTTTTGGACTTAAGCAGGTACAGCAACGCTTAGAACAAACAAACTTAACCCAAGAAAGCAGAGATGAAGTTGTAACTGATGCCCTGCCCCTTCTTTCTCAATATGGAATTATCGGTACAGGCGGAGGCACCTTTTATACGGTATACCCTCAGGTACAAAGTGAATCTATTCAGCACTTTTACGATCATGCTCACAATGAATACCTTCAGTTTGTTATTGAGTTTGGCATAGTAGGCGCAGCCATTATAGCCGTGCTTGTATTGCTGTGCGCGAAAAGCGCCTTAAGCGCAATACGACACCGAAGACATCCACTGCCAAGAGGAACAGCCTTTGCAACTGTTATGGCGGTTATAGGGATGGCATTACACAGTACAGTAGACTTTCCTCTACAAGCACCAGCAAATACCGCTATATTTATTATACTGTTAGCGCTAGGTGCGTTAAGCCGCGATATACCTATGGGAAGACAAGATAAATAACCAGCATTGGTTTTATAACACAAGGGGATTTGTGTGGTATTAAAGATAAAGCGACCGATAAAAGAAGAGCCAAACGTTCAACATATGCTGGAACGTATGCCTAAAAATGTTGCCGATTCTTTTACTGACGACCAACTGTTTCACTTAAACACAGCCCTGGCCGGTCGGCGATGGGGTAGCCATAAAGTTGATGTAAGAGGCACTATAGGTTTACTACAAAGCCGATATTACTTTGTTTTATTGGCAGGCCGAGATAAGCGCGACCTATCGCGTACCGAAAGCCGTATAGGCAAACTGGTCATGGCTGGGCTTATTGCTTTATTCTTATGCGTATCTTTAGTGTTAGGCCTAGTGCTACTGTATATTTTAAAGAGCTGGCTGGGTATAAACCTTTTCGAAGGGTTTTCTTTAGGCTTGTGGGATTGGCTAAACGGAAAAGGCTAGCTAATTATATGTTATACAGTTAGGAATGCGTTTTCGAACTGGGTAACTGGCATCGCGCAACCATCTACAAACGGTTTCACTCGCATTGTGCTTTTGTATTGCCTTTAATACAAAATCTCTGCTTAGCGGGTTTTGAAGGCCTAAATTCAAATGCTGTTTCAATTGCTCTTTAATTTTTACGTAGTGAATAGACCTTGCACTAAACATTTCTAAGCCGAATTCCACAATAAACTTGTGCACTATGGCATCTTGTGGGCCGGCTTGCCTCGCGTTTTTTAGATAATGATAAAACTCATCATCTAACTCATCACGCAGCAGCTTTACCGATGCCAAGCCAATCCAACTGCCGCTCCAAGTAGGCCTTAATAACAGGCTTTTTTCATAGCTTTGTGCCGCATTGTTTAAGTTATCACTATGGCTCTTTAAGCCTAATTCAGCATCGCTCGACTCTTCATTTCTCTTTTCAACAACGGCTTTCCACTCGAATAGCTGCCCTTGTATTTGATAATACAAAGCGTTATCTGGGAAATACTCTATAGCGTTTCCAATTTTACCGAGGCCCCTGTCAATTCTGTTTATTGAAGCCATGTCAGGGCTTAGTTGCCACCCCTCAATATCGTTTTTCACACTGTAATACGCGTTACCCGCAATGAAAAGCTGGAAGCTCCACAAAAAACAGAAGCCAGCAAGTAGCACCATTGTCCACTTCAGTATTAGGCTGTTATCTTTGAAGATATTAAGTGAACGGCTAGTCATTGATTGGTTCATTTTTTTGTTCAAACGACACTATCGCACCAGGTCGCGTTACAAAAACTTCTTGTGCGAACTCATCACTGAATGTCGATACAACTTCGTAGGCGGCGCTCATATCGTTAGGGCGGCGTACAAGGTCATGGGCGTCTGACGCCACTACATGAAATGCTTTGTTTCGCATCATAGCTAATGCAAAGTCTTCTACCTTGTCGCCAAAGCGGCCTGTTAACGCACCTGCGGTAACTTGAAACATACAGCCTTGACGCTGCAGCCAACTGAATTTGTGCTGCTCGGCTAACAGCTCGCGATTCCGCTCTGGGTGCGCAATAAGTGGCTGTACGTTATTTTTCAAAAGCCATTTTATAAGTACTTCCAAGCCTTGCGGTATGTGACTATGTGGCATTTCTAGTAGCAGGATATGCTTGCCGTTATATTCGCCCAAAAAAGGCAGTTCCTTTTGTTTGTACCAAATAGGAATTAGCTCGTTGACGCGCACTTCTGCGGCAAAAGAAAGAGAAAGAGGAATAGACGCGCGGTTTATTTCTTTTTTAAATTCTAGGAAAGTATGTTCGATAGACTTAAACGTATTGTCAAAGTAGCCCTTGTGGATATGTGGTGTACAAACCATATGGCGAACACCGCCATCTATAGCTTGCTGTGCCATCTCCAAGGCAATGTCTAAAGACCTGGCACCATCGTCGATGCCAGGCAATATGTGGCTATGTAAGTCTATCAATAAATGCTGTTAGCTGTTTTTATGACTAGTATACCCATATTGGTCATAAAACCCAGCGTACCTTTGTGCTGCTCCTGATTTGCGTAAGTCTACTTGATTTAGTACTACACCATCAAGGCGATGACCTACTTGTAAGAACCGAGACAGCCCATTATTAATAAGCTTTTCACTGGTACTATCGGCACGTACTACGTAAATTACCGAGTCACAAGAGTTAGCAATTAGCATAGAATCGCTTACCGCTTGAGTAGGTGCAGTATCAATTACAACATACTTATACTGTGTTTTTAACAGCGCTATAAGCTCGTTGAAACCTTTATCCGACAATAGTTCCTGCGGGTTAGAAGGTATAGTACCTGCTGATAAGATGTCGATATTAGACTCTTCATCCCTCACCAAACACTCATCTAAAGTATGTGACTTCAAGATAAGGTTTGCTACGCCCGGCTGATAGTTCGGAATGTTAAATTGCTTACCTACACTAGGGCGACGTAAGTCGGCATCGATAAGTATCGTTTTATCTAGCTGGCCTAAGGCGAACGCCAAGTTTATAGAAACCGTCGTTTTACCTTCTTTAGGTACACTTGAGGTTACCATTATGGCTTGTTGCTCTTTGTCTAAATTCAATAAAGACAAGCTAGTACGCAATGTGCGAACAGACTCGGCAAACTGATGCTTTTTACCGTCGAAGAATGAACGAACGGGCAAATCAGTCTTTTTCTTGTGTGGTAGCCAAGGAATAAGGCCCAACATACGTTGACCAAGCTTGCGCTCTACATCTTCCACTGAACGTATACCACTGTTAAGCGTTTCCATCGCAATAGCTAGGAACACACCAAAGCCAACACTGAATACGAAAGCTGCGCCAATTAACAATTTCTTGTTTGGTTTTGAAGGCGCGTAATTTGGAAGCGCTTCATCCAACACTCTTGCGTTTGCAGATTCAAAACCACCTAGCTCGTCTGTTTCTTTTAAGCGTGTGAAAAATGAATTGTATAGCTGCTGATTAATATCAACTTCGCGCTGAAGGGCTTTGCGCTGATTATCCAATGCGGATAGGTCGCGGAATTCGGCTTTTGCCCGAGACACTTCACGCTCTAATTGCGCTACCCTATCTTCAGATACTTCGTATTGCGTTGTAATACTTCTAATAAGGTCGCGTATTTGACCGTTCAGTGTTTCCCTAATTGATGAAAGCTCAGCGTTTGCCGCAATCATACGCGGGTGTTTCGGGCCGTATACATTGCTAAGCTCACTTACTCGCGTCATAGCCTTAGCTTCGTCGCGACGAACGTCTCTTATGGTTGGATGATTAAGCACTTCTGGTAAACGCGCAATATCATCTAATGAAACATCATTACGTGTTTGTTTGTAAATAACCGCGTTTAATTTAAGCGCCGTTTGCGCATCTAATAACTGCTTACTTAGCTGCTCTAGTTCTTCAGACGCTAAACCTACTACACCGTCAATGTTTACCACTTGGTTTTCTTCATAGAACTTCGCCAAGTTACGTTCTGCAACATCTAGCTTTTGCTTCAAACCTTCTAAGCTTTCTGTAAGAAAAGACGTCGCTTTTGCTGTCATATCCAACTTAGCTTGAAGGTAGTTTTCGATGTACACGTCAGCAACAGCGTTGGCTAATTCAGCCGACAGTCGCGGAGATTCAGTAGTAACGGTAATACGCATTACTTGCGTGTTATCTACCATCTCTACTGACAATGCTCTCATTAATAACGACGTTGCTTTACGCTTTTTACCCGCTAAAATTTGCTCTTCGGTAAGCTCTTTTGGGTCTTCTTGCGGCAAAAATGGCAGTGCTTCCAAAAGCTTCGCTTTAAGCCCGTCTACCAGGCCTGGCTCTTCTTTGGCTGGCATAAACTCTTCATTATTCCATAATGACAAGCTTTCCACCGTACGCTCTGCAATTTGACGCGACTGTAATATTTCAAACTGAGTTTGCATGTAGTCTTTACGCTTGGTATCTAAGCCATAGACTTCTTCAATTGAAACAACATTTGCTTTGTCTGCTTCAACCAATATAGTGGTGGTAGAAGTATACATAGGCGTCATGCGCATTACCAAAAGCGCCACAAGTATTGTGAACGCAATTGCTAGCGAAATAATACGAAATGCGTAACGCTTTATAATTCCTAAATAGTGAGCAATGTCGATGGTTTCATTTTCAAACACACCGGCGTTTAACTCTTCCCTGCTATTTACTGCCATTTTTATTCCTGAACGCTACGTATAATTTAGAAGAAACGCTGATTAATGGTGATAATGTCACCAGGTTGGATCATGTCGCTAACCGTTACAGTGAACTCGTTAGTTCTGCCGTCTTTTTCGCGAATGATGGTAATTTTGTCTCGCGCTGCGCGTTCGGTATACCCGCCTGCTAACGCGGCCGCTTTGTTTACTGACAACCCTGGTTGATAAGCATAGCCGCCAGGGCGCTTAACTTCGCCATCAATAAAGAACGGGCGATATTCCACGATAGCTACAGAAACAGATGGGTTAACAAGGTAGTCACCTAGTAAACCGTCGTATATAAGCTGCTCTACTTGTGCTGCAGTTAAACCTACAAGCTTTATTTCACCAAGAAATGGATAGTTGATAGTACCAACATCTGGCAGGCGAACTTCCATTGAAAGGTCTTCTTGCCCAAAAACGCTTATTTGAATTCTATCGCCAGAGCCCAACTGATATTGGCTCATACTTAAATTGCCCTCTTGGGCCATTATTTGTAACGAGCCAAAAAGTAAGAATATTAATGAAAATAAGCTAACCGCTTTTTGCTTCACAGTGTTACCTCTACTGTTACACCAATTTCGCTTTTGTCGTAGCCGATAGTATCTCTGTTACTATCTCTATCTGTGTACTGATAAAACGTGCTGAATTTTAACCATCTACGTGCTTGATAATTTAGCGCTGCAGAGTAGTTCATCAATTCGTCATCCCTATTAACAATATCTATTTCATTGAATACATATTCGTCATTTTGCTGCGTAACACTAAAAGACGTGCTGACTCTCTCTAACCAATCATGGTTCCATCGCACACTATAATTTTGACCTCGAATGAAGTCACCCTCACCGTTAGTTTCAAACGTATCTGCGCTGGTAGAGATTCTTACAGTTGAATAGCTAACAGGTTGCCAATCAATACCAACCTCCCAGTCGGTACCATAGAAAGTGCCACGAGATTCATCATCAAAGTCTTTTTCTTTATAACCTACTTTCGCAAAACCGGTAGTTGCAGCAGTACTCTCCCATACAACACCAACAAGTATACGGGTTTCATCATTGTCACGAGTAACTAAACCAAGTTGTTCGTCATATTTTACGAAAGTCTTTGTAACATCAACAACCATACTTGTTGCGGAGCCAATCTGGTAACCAAATTCAGCGCCGACCATGTTTTTTGCGCGGTCACGAATAATGTATGCATCTTCGGTTCTATCGTAATCAAGGGTTTGACGCCGCGCCTTTAACGTTATCATGCCATCAGTAGTAGCGGCGCCGTAGCTATATTCACCATATAAATTACTGCTTTTATAAGTATCTGGCGTCGATATATCTAAGCCTGATCCAATTGAAAAACCAGTACCTCGGTCTTCGTGTCCGTCTTCATATTGAGCAAGTGCACTTATGCGATGACGGCTGTTTAATTCAAAGTCACCCGACGCTTCTACGAAATGGTCAATGTAATCATCATTTTCGCTAGAGAAATAAATACCTTTCTCTAATCTATAACCAACTTGAATTGGGTTTCCGTCCACCTCTGTAGCAGCGATAAGCTCTGGTGAAAGCGTTGTTCGCCAGCTGTAAATTTTACTTTGATTGTCTCTGGCATTCGCTACGTTATCGACATAAGCCATCGACGAAGTAAATGATGGAATCAAATCGAACTGCCCTGCTTGAATTCGACCGGCCTCTTGGGCATATAGTGTCGGGGTGGCGCAAATTACCGACATTGCTATAATGCTTTTGGTCCTTTTAAACATATTTTTTCCTTCCTTCGATGACCTATCTATAATGACAAACTATAAACTGTAACTTCGTTTCGGTTTCACACATTGCACAAGCAAATAATTCTATAAAGAGAAAAATTGCATCTTTTACAACTTTTGGTGTTTTTTTACCGATTTTCCTAAACTATATCTTACCGTGAGCAATAGACGTGCCGTTTTTGCGGGATCGTGCTTTGATGTGTAAGAAGTTGGTTCGTTCACATCTAAGTTAAACTCTCTCACTTACTAACACATCAGCCAAAATGAAAGTATGCACTAAAATACTTAGGTATTGTTTCAGCTATATGTCGTCACGCCATTCTGCTTAGTATGCTATCGTATTTATATAACTAATGGAAAGTGCGAGGGCGTCATTCTACTCTTTCTGCACCAAATTAGTACGAAATAAAGTCGCTTGCTGTAATAAAATTACAATAACGGTCCAATATTGTTACAATGGCAAACGATGAATCTAAAATAACTAAGTTAATCACGTATAGTTGAGTGAGTGGCAGAGGTGACTACACCATCAGGCATGACTCTTGCTTAGATTTAGACAAATGTATTAGCTGTTTTTACTGTTTACGTAATATTTGGATCAAGTTAGTAAGATAACCAATCCATTCACGGCGGCCTTCACTTTTCACCTAGAGATTACCTAAATGGACAATAGAGTAGATTCTAACAAAGCGATTAAAGCTCATCCGGTTGAACCCAACACCAACGGTGGTTTAGTTGTTAGAAACCAAAGTGGTTTTTCTACTGTTTACAGACTTATTGACCTTTCCCTTGTCACTATTCTTTATTATTCATCTGCTGCGTATTACGGAAATCAGATAGACACTACAAGCCTTATCCTTTTATTTGTTAATGTAATTTGCTTTCAAATTTCGGCGGAAGGTGTAGAGCTTTATAGGTCTTGGCGTGGGCACGGAACCCAAGAGATGCTTAGAGCAGCGGCTATCACTTGGGCATTGAGTATTTTGGGTACTATGACGATGGGGTATTTCTTTGTTCAAGAAATTAAGACCCCACCGCCTGCAATTTTATTATGGTTCGCATCATCATTTGTTGTGTTGATAATGTGGCGATTTGTAATGCGTAAATTTTTGTTTCGCATTCGTAAAAGTGGCCTTAACTCACGTCGTTCAATCATTATTGGCGCTACTCAACTTGGCGCAAATGTCGCACTTCAGATACAGCAAAATGAGCATTTAGGTATTAAGTTCAATGGCTTATTTGACGATAGAGAAGCAGAAAGACTGCCTCACGAAATGCAGGGTGCGGTGTTAGGGAATATAGAGGCAGCCATAGAGATGGCAAAACGTAATGAAGTTGATTACATCTACATTGCCCTTCCGATGAGTGCAGAAAACCGGATTCGCAGCATACTAGAGCAGTGTAGTGATACTACGGCAAACGTTTATGTTATTCCGAACTTCTTCATGTACAACCTACTAAACGCTCGCTGGCAGACGGTAGGTAACGTCCAGGCGCTAAGTGTTTACGACACACCGTTCCAAGGTGCAAGCGACGTACTTAAGCGTTTTGAAGATGTAGTTTTAAGTTCGTTAATTCTTATGCTGATTTCTATACCCATGTTGGCGATTGCAGCAGCTGTTAAACTTACGTCTAAAGGGCCCGTAATTTTTAAACAAAAGCGTTACGGATTAGATGGTAAACAAATTACAGTGTACAAGTTCCGGTCTATGACTACGCAAGATAATGGTGCAGTTGTAAAACAAGCCACTAAAAATGACGCGCGCTTAACTAAGATTGGTGGTTTCTTAAGAAGAACCTCTTTAGATGAACTTCCGCAGTTTATTAATGTTCTGCAAGGCCGTATGTCGATTGTAGGCCCTCGCCCTCACGCTGTGGCGCACAACGAGGAATATCGTAAGATCATTACAGGCTACATGTTACGCCACAAGGTTAAACCAGGAATTACAGGCTGGGCACAGGTAAATGGCCTGCGTGGTGAAACTGAAACCACTAACAAAATGGTTCAGCGCGTAGAATATGATTTAGATTACATACACCGCTGGTCTATTTGGTTTGATATCAAGATAGTGTTCATGACCGTTTTTAATGGTTTTATAAACAAGAACGCTTACTAGACAGAATTTATAAGAAAGGGAAATCAGTAATGAAACCTGTAGTATTAGCTGGCGGCACAGGTAGCCGCCTGTGGCCGAAATCACGAGCAGCTCTACCTAAACAATTTTTGGCACTAACTTCTGACAGCACAATGCTGCAAGATACCATCACACGCTTAAGCGGCACTGATGCCGAAGAGCCCGTATTCATATGTAATGACGCGCATCGCTTTTTAGTTGCAGAGCAGCTTCGTAAAAAGAATATTAAGCACGGTGGTATTCTATTAGAGCCTGTTGGTCGTAACACTGCCCCCGCGATAGCACTCGCAGCATTACACGCCACCAAGAATGGCGAAGATCCTATACTTCTTGTACTTGCAGCAGACCACCTAATTAAAGACCAAAGTACATTTCATAGTGCGATTACTAAAGCAGAAGCTTTAGCAAACGAAGGTAAGCTTGTAACTTTCGGTATAGTTCCAGACCAACCGCATACGGGATACGGTTACATCAAGGCTGGAAATGTACTTAATGTCGGGTTTGAAGTAGCTGAGTTTGTTGAAAAGCCAAAACTTGAAACTGCAAAACAGTATGTTGAGTCTGGTGACTTTTTCTGGAATAGCGGCATGTTTATGTTTAAAGCTAGTCGTTATATTGAAGAGTTAGGTAAGTATCACCCTGAGATGCTAGAAATCTGTCGTCGGGCCATTGAAACTGAAGCACCTGATTTAGACTTTATTCGTGTTGACGCTGAAATCTTTGCTACCTGCCCTGACGACTCTATTGACTATGCAGTTATGGAGAAAACTGACAGCGCTGCAATGGTTCCTTTAGATGCTGGATGGAGTGACGTAGGCAGCTGGACGTCACTTTGGGAAACAGCAGATAAAGATGTCAACGGGAACGTTTGTGTAGGCGATACTATTTTAGAAAATACCAAAAATAGTTATGTAAACGCAGAGCAGCGTTTGGTTTCGGTAATTGGTTTAGAAGACGTTATTGTAGTTGAAACGAAAGACGCCGTAATGGTCGCGCACAAAGACGACGCCCAAAGTATTAAGAACGTAGTTAATAAATTAAAAGCTGAAAAACGCCCCGAATTTGAATTCCATCGTGAAGTTTTCCGCCCGTGGGGTAGCTATGATTCAATTGACAGCGGTGCACGCTTTCAAGTTAAACGTATTACGGTAAAACCTGGTGAAAAACTATCTGTGCAAATGCACCACCACCGCGCTGAGCATTGGATTGTAGTATCGGGCAGTGCCAATGTGACTATTGATGACAATACTCAATTAGTAACAGAAAACGAATCTGTCTATATCCCAATCGGTGCAGTACACGCTTTAGAAAACCCTGGAAAAATCCCTCTAGAGCTTATAGAGGTGCAGTCGGGGGCTTACCTTGGTGAAGACGATATTGTTAGGTTTTCAGACCGTTATGGGCGCGTAGAGAAAAAATAACAGAGAGCGCTACACGCTAGTGTGATAGATATAAGCAGAGCTTTGGCTCTGCTTTTTTGTATCTAAACCCCAGAAACGAAAAAAAGGCGAGCATCCTGCTCGCCTTTTTCCGAAAGAACTTAAACTTAATTAGTTAATAATTAAGCTAATGCGCCTTTAGCCGCTTCGACTAGTGCGCTGAAAGCTGCTTTGTCATGTACTGCGATGTCGGCAAGGATCTTACGATCGATTTCAACAGACGCTTTCTTCAAACCGTTAATGAAACGGCTGTATGACATACCATTTTGACGAGCAGCAGCGTTGATACGTGCAATCCATAGTTGACGGAATTGACGCTTGCGCTGACGACGGTCACGGTAAGCATATTGACCAGCTTTAGTTACAGCTTGTACCGCTACGCGATATACACGTGAACGTGCGCCGTAATAACCTTTTGCCTGCTTGAGGACTTTTTTGTGACGAGCACGTGCGATAGTGCCGCGTTTTACTCTAGCCATTAATCAGTCTCCTAAGTCTTATACGTAAGGCAACATGCGCTGAACCAATTTGGTATCAGAGTCATGAACCAGTTTTTTGCCACGAAGGTGACGTTTACGCTTAGAGCTCTTCTTAGTCAGAATGTGACGTAAGTGAGACTGTTTGCTTTTAAAGCGGCCAGAACCCGTTTTCTTGAAACGTTTGGCGGCACCGCTTACAGTTTTCATTTTAGGCATTGCTAAAACTCCGCATTGTTTAATATCGGTATTTTTCGTGTTGCAGTCACTTCATACCGGCTAATGTTTAGCAGCAAGGTGTTTAAGGGTGCAGATTCCTTAAAACTTTAGACCGTTACTACTTCTTATTTGGGGCTAGCACCATGATCATCTGACGGCCTTCCACACGACGTGGGAAAGACTCGCATGTAGCGATATCTTCCAAATCACCTTTAACGCGATTTAGCAGATCGATACCGATGTCTTGGTGCGCCATTTCACGACCGCGGAAGCGGATCGTAACTTTGGCTTTATCACCACCTTCAAGAAAGCGACGCAGGTTGCGCAGTTTTACCTGGTAATCGCCTTCATCAGTGCCAGGGCGAAATTTAATCTCCTTGACCTGAATTTGCTTCTGTTTTTTCTTCTGCTCTTTTTGAGCTTTACTTTTTTCGAAGAGGAATTTGCCATAGTCCATAACTTTACAGACTGGCGGCTCGGCATTCGGACTGATTTCTACTAGATCTAGGCTCGCTTCTTCAGCGGCACGCGTAGCATCTGCTAGCGAAACCACACCAACCTGTTCACCGTCTTTGCCAATTAATCTTACTTCTCTGGCTTTAATCTCATCGTTAATGCGGGCTTTGTCGCCCTGAGCCTTGTTGTTAGCGCCTTTAATGTGCTATTCCTCCAAACATTTAATTCTTTTGTCTGCTTTTGGGATGGTCGATTGACCTAAAGTAAAACCAAAAGCAGACACCTTACTTGTGCATTATACACAAATTGCTCAACTATTTAATTGTCTTTTCTACAACTTCTTGTTGAGCCATGGCAATAAAGTCTTCCAGGCTCATTTTGCCTAGGTCGTCGCCGCGACGAGAGCGCACTGCTACTTCGCCCGCTTCCATTTCTTTATCGCCCACAACTAGCATATATGGAATACGCTTTAACGTGTGCTCGCGGATTTTAAAGCCGATCTTCTCATTTCGCAAGTCAGACTTTGCTCTAAACCCTAAATCTTGCAGTTTTTTTACACAATTTGATGCGTAATCAGCTTGTTTGTCAGTAATGTTCATTACTACAACTTGCTGAGGTGCTAACCAAAGTGGGAAGAAACCTGCAAATTCTTCGGTCAAAATACCGATGAAGCGTTCTAGTGAACCCAAAATAGCGCGGTGAATCATTACCGGTACTTTGCGCTCGCCATCTTCAGCTACATATGTAGAGCCTAAACGGCCTGGCATTGAGAAATCTAGCTGTACGGTTCCGCACTGCCATGCACGGTCTAAGCAATCGTGCAGCGTAAACTCAATTTTTGGCCCGTAGAACGCACCTTCGCCTGGCTGATAATCGAATTCGATATCGTTAGCTTTAAGTGCTTCCGCAAGCGCAGCTTCAGATTTATCCCAAATCTCGTCAGCACCTACACGCTTTTCAGGGCGAGTAGACAGCTTAACTTTGATATCTTCAAAACCAAACGCTGCGTATGTCTCATACACCATTTTAATACAGTCACTTACCTCTTGTAGGATCTGTTCTTCTGTACAAAAAATATGAGCATCGTCCTGCGTAAAGCCACGAACACGCATTAGACCGTGTAGTGCGCCCGAAGGTTCGTTACGGTGACAGCAGCCAAATTCCGCCATTTTAAGCGGTAAGTCGCGGTACGATTTCAAACCTTGGTTGAAAATTTGTACGTGACCTGGGCAGTTCATCGGCTTAACAGCATATTCACGCTTTTCAGATTCTGTAGTGAACATGTTTTCAGCGTACTTGTCCCAGTGACCCGATTTTTCCCAAAGCGTACGGTCCATCATTAACGGGCCTTTTACTTCGTCGTAGCCGTATTCGCGCAGCTTCTTACGCACAAAGCTTTCTAGTTCGGTATAAATTGACCAACCATCGTTGTGCCAGAACACCATACCTGGGGCTTCTTCTTGCCAATGGAATAGGTTAAGTGCTTTACCAATTTTACGGTGGTCGCGCTTTTCCGCTTCTTCTAGACGCTGTAGGTAAGACTTAAGCTGCTTTTTGTCTGCCCATGCAGTACCGTAAATACGCTGAAGCATTTTGTTGTCGCTGTCGCCACGCCAGTAAGCGCCTGCCACTTTCATTAGTTTGAAGTGGTGACAGAACTTCATGTTTGGCACGTGAGGACCACGACACATGTCTGTGTATTCTTCGTGGTGATAAAGTGCTGGGCGGTCGTCCTTGCTGATGTTTTCATCAAGAATTTCCATTTTGTAGCTTTCACCGCGTGCTTCAAATGCATCGCGAGCTTCTTGCCAGCTCACTTTATTTTTAACCACGTTGTAATTGGTTTTAGCCAGTTCAAGCATACGCTTTTCTAGTTTGGCTAAATCTTCCTGGGTTAGGCTTTCTTCCATATCAACATCGTAATAAAAACCGTTGTCGATAACTGGGCCGATAGCCATTTTGGTGTTAGGCCAAAGCTGTTTAATAGCGTGACCTAACAAGTGCGCGCAACTGTGACGAAGAATTTCTAACCCTTCATCGTCTTTTGCAGTAATAATTTGAAGTTGTGCGTCCGCGTCAATCATATCAACGGCGTCAACTAGCTCACCGTTTACTTTTCCTGCAATGGTTGCTTTGGCTAAACCAGGGCCAATATCGTTTGCAACGTCTAGTACAGAAACAGCGTTATCGAAAGCGCGTTGGCTTCCATCAGGAAGGGTAATTACAGGCATTTTAATTCCTTTACAGTGGTGACGCCTACTCTGCGCCACATGCATTTATTTGATAAATTTAATCGTGCTTTTTAGCACTCGAAACTTGCTTCACTAATCCACGTTAACGGTCTACGTCAGTTATCCAAGTTGGCGTAACAGTAGAACACACGCGCTGCGCTTGTTTAATAAGCTTTTATAAATCAAGCCGTGTTAAAGCAAGTGGTGGATTATAACCAGTGTATGGTCAACTTCAATATTGAAAAGCCTTTATTCACTAATTAGTGTGTCATTGTTTATATCAAATAGGTTTTTAATTAGATTTGATGTCGCAACTTATGCATTTCACCATTTTTATCCCATACTTTAGTTGAAGGCGATAACGGTGAATAAGCGAGCCCCTTATGTGCACATTAAATTGCATTAGGCCAATAGTTGCAAAACACCCTTGCCGCTTTGAAATTAAGCGTTAAACCAAGCAGAGTGTGTAATATGTGGCATTTTATTAGCGAGCATATTTCAGATGAGACCCAGCAATTTTTTAGCTGCCAAAGGGCCGAGCGCGTAAGCGGTGGCGATACTCACGAAAGCTACATCATAAAAGATGAGACCCACAGGTATTTTGTAAAAACAAGGCGCTACGACGACACCCAGCAACTTTCCCATGAAGCTGAAGGGCTGACTGCTATTGCCAATACACAAACCATTTGTACGCCCCAGGTTATTTGTCACGGTATTACGGCAAACGAATCGCCCAATATGGAGTATTTAGTACTTTCTCATATACGATTTGTTGAGCCTGCTGTAAGCGATTATTTTACGCTAGGGCAGCAGCTTGCTGCGCTACATAGCGTTAACGCCTACACCAGCTATGGGTGGCCCCACGACAACTATATTGGGGCCAGCGTGCAAACCAACGGGCGTATGGCATCGTGGGCCGACTTTTTTGCCGAGAAACGCATTGGCAGTATGTTAGAACGCTTGGCATTGAATGGGCTATGGACAAAACAAAACGGCGATATTGATAATATTGTTACGAAAGTAAAACACCTTCTAAGCTTACATCAACCCCACCCTTCGCTGCTTCACGGCGATTTATGGGCGGGTAACGCAGGCTTCAACAAAAAGGGGCCTGTTTTGTTCGACCCTGCCGTGTATGTTGGCGACGGTGAAACAGACCTTGCTATGGCTGAACTGTTTGGTGGTTTCCCTGATACCTTTTTTGATGGCTACCACCAGTACACGCCAATTGAAAAAAATTACGCTTTAAGAAAACCAATTTACCAGCTTTACCATATTTTAAATCACGGGTTATTATTCGGCGCGCATTATATTGCGCAAGCCGAACAAATATTAGAAGACATCTATAGGCATTAAAAAAAGCGCAGTACACAAGCCTTACAACCGCCAAACGATTTAAAATAGAGAGTAGCTTTTATTATGACAAATTCAGGCCCTGTTGCATTTCCTGTAGCAATGATTACTGGGGCAGCTAAACGAATAGGCGCCGCCATGGCGTGTAAGCTACACAATGAAGGCTATCGCATTATCATTCATTATGGGCACTCTAAAGACGATGCTTTTGCGCTGGCTGAAAAGCTAAATAGTCAACGACCGGATTCTGCCGCCTGCTTACAAGCCAACCTTTGCAATTCAGACGAAGTAAAGGCGCTAGGCAAAAAGGCGCTAAATATATGGGGTCAGCTAGACGTGTTAGTAAACAATGCTTCAAGCTTTTACCCTACGCCCGTGGGTAATATTTCAGAAGATGACTGGGATTCTCTAGTAGGAAGCAACGTAAAAGGGCCGCTGTTTTTATCGCAAGCGCTAGCCCCCGCTTTAGAAGCGAACAAGGGTTGCATTATCAACATGGTCGACATGCATATCGACCGGCCCCTGCCCAGCCACAGCGTATATTTAATTGCTAAGTCGGGGCTTGCCTCGCTTACCCAATCGTTAGCTATAGATTTAGCGCCTAAGGTACGTGTAAATGGTATCGCCCCTGGCGCTATTTTGTGGCCAGAGCGGGAAATGGATGATGCAGAAAAAGACAAACTGCTATCAAGCATTCCGCTGGGCGAGCTAGGTACACCTGAAGACATTGCTAATACGCTGTCGTTTTTAGTGTCGGCGCCCTATATCACCGGGCAAATTATCTATGTTGACGGAGGTCGCGGCCTTCACACTGGTGCATCAGCGTGAAGGCTTTACGCAACCTGACTTTTCAATTGAAAAGCGCCCGCGGCTGTAAGAATAAAAGCCTCTGCGGCTATGAGAATAGTAGCGATTGCGGCTATGGGAATAACAGCGCACGCGGCTATCAGAAAAAAAGCTTTTGCGGCGTCCAAGATACAAATATATACAGCGGCGGTAGATTCATAAAACTCTGCCGCATCAGCATTGTCAGCGCAGGCATAGTTACCTTATTCGGGTGCTTTGGGGGCAATACGGTAAAGCAGAGCATTGAAGATTATGCAGAACGTCTTTCTAGAGTACTAGACACGCCCCTACCCGATACATTCAACGACAAGATCACTACCCCACTTCCTAAACTGGCCGACTCAGCAACGCTAAAACACACTATAGAGGGTGTTAGCATTAACTTGCGCGAGTTTTATGCACTGCAAGATTGTGAGTTAGGCACTGTGGTTGCCGAGCGCAATACATCGTTGGGAAAAAGCCAGCTGCCGTCCCAAAGACTAGCTTATGAAAGCAAGTTGCTTAGTGTTTTGAAAAGCTGTGAAGCAGCATTAGTAGCAAGTGGCAGGGTTAGTGATAGTGAAAGCGCAGATAAAAACGCGCTTAAAAAAAATAAGGCGCTGGCCGAAACCATTGCTTCGTGGCGTGAACAAAAGTCACAAGATTACAGCAAAACATGGGCAAACCTTATTCAAGGGAGCCAAGAATTAAGGTTGGCGCTAAACACGCCTGAACGTCTTTTTTCCGTTGAAAATAATAAAGACGCCCTTTCAAGCGTTAATGCGCTGTTTTACCTAAGCAGCTTGAATAACATGTCATTTTCTTATGGCGAGACGGCACCAAAGCAAAGCGCTAAAACGTTAACAGCTGAACAGAACCTCGTTGGCAATGCTTCTGAAGGTGATACAGGTAGCGCCAGTGACGAGGTCATTGATAAAAGCCCAATTGATAGTGAAGAAAGCCTTATCGACAGCAGCGAGTTAGAACAACAGCTACAAATTATACGTTCAGCTCGATTACCCGCTACGCTGTGGCATACACAACAAACGTTAACGCAAAACCTTTCTTTGCTTACAAACATGCTAACCACTGAACTCGATGCAGTGAGCTGCCCGGAAGGCCGCGCTAGTGATAAAGCCAAGATACTGCGAAACGTGTTTTACTTATTTTTTATTGAAGAAATACAGCCCGTGGGAAGCTTGGTAAATCAATACCATTACAAGCTAGCTCCCTTGTGGGAAGACTGGCTTAAACAGCCTTCATTACATGAAGAGTTCAAACACTATATCAAACAGCAATCTCAAGACGGTTTTGACGAATACAGTCGCGCTATGAAAGCTCATGTTAACCTGTGGCAAGGTTTTCTTGGCAGGTGTAACCTTTCACCGGTACCACCGGTTTAACGCCGCGGTATTAGAGAATATTCTCACCGGCCTCTGGGTCTCTCGACTTGCGGGCCTGCTCTCTTATTTCATGGGCTTCTGATGATACGTCATCTTCATTAGATGTTGGCTGTTGGCGATTCTCTGTTTGCTTATTGCCTTTATGGTTATCGTTTTTGTGGCTATTAGTTTGTTGCTGCTCGTTGCTGTGCGCTGAAGTACCTGAAGGCTCAACGGTATAATCACCGGCCGGACTATGACCTAACGGGTTCTTGCTCTTGTTCTTATTCTGGCTCTTGCTCTTCAAGTTATCAGCACTTTCACTGCTTTTAGCTCTATCACTTTTATCACTTGAATGTTCAGCCGCAACTTCTTGGGCCGATTCTTTTCCACCAGAGAACCCTGTTGATACGCTTTCCTTGCCATCTGGGTCTAGTTTTGGGTTTAGTTCCGAGCTAAGTTCTGGTTTTAGCTCTTGGCTGTCTTCTGTATTGTCTTCGTGACGTTGCGAGCCTACCGGTTCGCTTTTTTCAATACTAAGGTGCATACCCTCTGGGAATATCCGCTCTCGAGCATCATCCGGCATACTAATATTCGCATCTAAGAACGCTTGGGTGATATTACGCATAAGTACGGATGACATTTTTAGTACGCTAGTTTTCTCTACATCCACCCAAAAATAGACCTTTACGTTGTAGGTAGAAGCGCCCAGTTCATCAATAAGAATTTGCGGTTCAGGGTCACTTAAAACATTGCCTTGCTCTGCGGTAACTTCTCGGGCTATTCGCTGCGCATCTTGTATATCGGCGTCGTAACCTACCCCAATAACAAAATGGCCTCGCATAAGCGGGTTAGCGGTTAAATTCTTAATCACGCCTTTGTAAATGGTCGCGTTGGGTATTTGTATGTGGTTACCGTCAAAATCCACCAGCGTTGTGGCGCGTGCCGTCACTTTCTGAATAATGCCGGTGAAGTCATTAATTTGTACGATATCGCCTATTCGAAACGGGCGTTGAATGGTAAGTAAAAGGCTTGAAATAAAATTCTCTGCAATATCGCGAAATGCGAAACCAAGAATAAGCCCAACTACACCAGTACCACTTACTACCGCAATGGCAAACCCGGTAAGCCCAGCTAAGAACAGAAAAAGATAAATACCAAGGAGTATTAAAAGTAAGCTAACGCTTCGTTGAATGACCGAGCGCAAAAGCGGAGACGTGGTTGTCCGCGTTAACGGCTTAACTAAAACCTTTGCGACGTGTGGCGCCAAAAGAATAAACGCCACCATAATAACTATGCCTAGCGCCATGCCTGGCAAACGATATATAAAGCTATCCCACAGCTGCGAAAGCAACGACTGAGCGCTCGACAAGCTAGTTATCGCACCAGCGTCATCATCTTGCTGAAGCAGAGTTTGTGTGAAGGGGTTGAAAGCTAATTCTTTTAATTTCAGCGTTATGCCGTTTAAATTCAGGGCTATGCCGTTTAAGTTTGTGGCTACGCCGCTTAAACTTTCGGCTAGGCCGCTGGAAAAAAAACTATTCTCTAAGCACTTATCAGCGATTGTTGATAGCAAAGTTTGCAAAGCACTGAACATAACCCTACTCCTTGGTGTTCATGTGTGATTGTTATTAACAAAAGTTGTTACGAAGTAATAACTAAATAAGATCCCAACCCAATGGTGAACAAAAAGCTTCCCCATATGGCATGTTCAATAACCACAACAGGCGTTGAGTTTGTTTGCATATACCTGTAGCCAAAAATAGCACCGCCAATCCAAGAAACTACTACTGCAATCCAGTTTCCATATACCAAATGAGCAAGACCAAATAGAAAAGTACTTAGCCCCCATCTTGCGTATTTGGAAGGCAAAATACGCTTGTAACGATGAAAGAAATAGGTACGGAAAATAATCTCTTGTGGGATAACCGACACTATGGGGTAAATCAGCAAAGTAGCTACCCACATCCATGGTTGATTCATAGGCCAGTGCAAAAACAGCTCGGGTTTTAAAAAGTAAACCACAAGCGCTAGTAGACTCGCCCACGGCAAAAATAGCCTGAGCGTACTTTTAAAATGTATTCGATAATCTTCCCAATGCCACAATTTAATACGTTTAAATTGTTTATCTGCTAACAAGACAGCCAAACAGCAAAGCCCCATTACCCCTAAAATAGGCATGAGATAATCTGCAAAATGCTTAATCCAGTAAAGAACGGCAAAAGGAACTGCTACAAATAGCAAGATCAATTCAGACCACAGCTTTGCCACAACTCACCTCTTTCTTTAAATCACGCTGAACTCGCTGTAGACCTTTTCAGTAAATCGGGTGTGCCTAGAAAAACAGCAAAACAGCTAAACCAACAAAATAATTACCAACTGATGACACTTTCGTGAATTTTTACCGTTAGTAAGTATGAAAGTGTAGTGCCAAAATGTATGAATTGAAGAAGTAATTAGATGCAACTTTAGCCCAAAACAGGTGTTAGTTTAGGTAAGCCATTACTGGCTTTAAACTTTTTAGATTTGTTCTCGATAAATATAATTTGAAGACCGGCATTTAATAACCTACTTATTCGTTATTCTCACTCTTATCTTCGTAACCCTTGGCAATTTTCAGTGGAATTGATTGGTGAATTTCACGTTGTGTTTGTATATCGAACAAAAGTCGTGAAATAATTGCACAAGATGTATAAGGCGATACCAATGACAAAAAATAGCCCTAGCGACGTTTTACAACAGATTGAAAAACACTATGCCGCGTTGTCGCCTTCGGGCAAATCTATCGCGCATTACATTCAGCAAAACCCTATCGCTGTGCTTAGCCAGTCCACCTCATTCATTGCAGAAAAAACAGGAACTTCGAAAGCCACGGTAAGTCGGTTCTTTCGCCAGCTGGGCTTCGAGTCGCACCAACAAGCCAAAGACGCATTAGTGCAACTACGTGAGCAGGGCGTGCCTGTAGTAAATCCTTCAAGCAGCGTTCTACAGCATGAAAGTGATAGTAAAAATTTAGCTAATACATTCGACGGTACATCGTCCGATGCACTAAAAGATATAGCTACATTGCTTGCTTCAGCAGGTCAGGTTACGTTAATTGGGTTTCGCAACGCTTACCCTATCGCCCTTCATTTTAGACAGCAGCTTAAGCAAATTAGGACATCGGTTCGCGTACTTCCACAACCTGGGCAGACCCTTAGCGAAGATCTTATTGACCTCACAGAAAATGATCTAGTGGTACTTTTCGGCTTCCGTCGTAGGACCCGCCAATTCAAGTTTGTTTTAAACAGCATTAAACACTGCAAAACGGTGCTAATAACCGACCCTACAGGCCAAGGTTATCGCAATGATGTAGACCACCTGCTTGTAACCCACATTGGTAGCGACTCTCCTTTCGACAGCTACGCCGCGCCTATGAGCTTAGTCGCATCCCTGTGTAACCTTACCTACGACGCATTAGGTAGCAAGGCCGCAGACCGTGTTGATGCCATTACTGATATTTACATTCAGATGGATGAACTAGAAAGTCCTAAACGTTAACCCTTCCCATAGCACGCTTTTTGAGCAATACTATATAGGCGGTCGTAGCACACAATTACGATTTCGCAAGCGAAAATGGAACTTTTTCGATAAAAAGAAGTATAAGTCTTAATGACTTTTATTTTACTGCAGAAAGCGTGTAGTTGAGGTGAATATGGATAAAACGCGAGTAGTCATGGAAGAGGCTAACGGTGTACTAGACTTTTGGTTTGGTGAACTGTCACCTGAACAATGGTTTAAAGAAGATTCAGCGCTAGATAAAACCATTGCTTCACGGTTTTCTTCGTTGCGTGCAGCGGCTGCGCGTGGTGAACTTTGGCCTTGGCGCGCTACGGCCACAGGTAGGCTTGCCGAAATTATTCTTCTTGATCAATTTTCCCGAAATATTTATCGCAATCAGCCAGATGCGTTTAGTGCTGACAATATAGCGTTAATATTGGCTCAAGAAGCGGTAAGTGTAGAAGCTGACAAAATGCTTACCCCGCAACAACGGGCGTTTCTGTACATGCCTTTTATGCACAGCGAGTCGTTAGCTATTCACGATGTAGCGCTGGAACTCTTCTCTCAGGAAGGGCTTGAGAAAGAATACACTTTTGAGAAACGCCATCAGGCGGTCATTGAAAGGTTTGGACGCTACCCTCACCGAAATTCAGTGTTAGGCCGTGAATCTACAGCCGAAGAAGCTGCCTTTCTGAAAGAAAACCCTCAAGGCTTTTAGCTACTAACTGGCACAACTAGGCATATTCCCAAGCTATTTACCCCATCCAAATAGCCCCAGAGAAAACGCAGAGAAAAGCACACAGCTCGGTAAGCCTGCTTAACCGTAACCCGCTGTAACTGAGCCTCGCTTTGCGTTCTTGCTCACGTCTTCATTTATTCCCAATTAGACATTTATTTCTATTGAAGCGAAAAGCAACGATCGTTTCTCTTGACTTTATAGTGAAACAGTTGTTTCATGATGGAAAGACTAATAAAGAAACAATAATTAATAAGTAACGCGCTGTGAGCTCTCCTTTTGTACTAAAGCCCTGTGATGCAAAGTTCACGCAGGCGATTGAAAATTTAGAAACAACCTTTAATGGCATTTATAACGGTGAGGGCGAAACGTCGTCTTTAAATAACCAAGCAAGCCAAGGGTTAACTGAAGGCACAACAAAAGCGTGCAATGTAAACAAACCGCTAAGCGGTTTAGGGCTTGCGGTAAAAGATTTATTCGATATTGAAGGTTTACCGACAGCCGCGGGCAACCCGGATTGGTTGGCAACGCACCCCGTACCAAAAAGTACAAATAGCTGTGTGGCGAATATGCTTACAGCAGGCGCCGCGTTTAAAGGTAAAACCATTACTGACGAACTTGCCTACAGCTTACACGGGCAAAATAAGCATTATGAAACGCTTGTGAACCCGGTAGCGCCAGCTCATATTCCTGGCGGTTCGTCGTCGGGTTCTGCGGTTGCCGTTAGCGCACACCTTGCCGACATTGGTCTTGGCACAGATACAGGTGGCTCTATACGCGTACCGTCTAGCTATCAGGGTTTATGGGGGCTTCGCACCACCCATGGCGCTGTGGCTTGCGACAACATGGTAGCCCTTGCACCATCGTTCGATACCGTGGGATGGATGACGAGGGATTTAGATACACTGTCAAAGGTAGCCAATGTTTGTCTTGATAGTGCTACGCAAAGTGACATACCTAACGAACCTCGCTTGGGTATAGCGGCACACTTGTTTGAGCAAACCGCTCATACATCGCTTTGCCAAACTTGGCTTAACGCTCTTGAAGACAGCAATAATTGTATTGCGCTATCAGAAGCACAGCTTGATTTAAACAAGTTACAAACCGCCGCTACATTTCGCACTTTACAAGGCAGTGAAATTTGGCAGCAGCATGGTGAATGGATTGAAAATACTCAACCCGACATCGCTAACGATATTATGTTGCGCTTGGATTGGTGTAAAACCATAACAACACGAGATGTAGAACAAGCTAAAGCGCAGCAAATCGTGGTAATAAACCATTTAATTAGGCTATTTGAAGAAATAGACGTTTTGGTTATTCCCACAACACCTGGTGTTGCACCTCGATGTGACGCCGATGATACGACTCTGGCAAATGATAGAAACGCTCTGCTCGCCCTTACGGCAGTAGCAGGGCTTGCGGGTTTACCCCAGCTTCATTTACCGTTGTTTACCCTACACAATGCCCCGTGCGGATTATCGCTTGTGGGCAAAAAAGGCAACGATCTTGCACTTCTCGCGTTAGCTAAAACGCTAACCACTCGCTAAAGGTGTAAAGCGCGCAAAGTATCTGTTTAACTTCATTTAAGTGCCGGTTATTCCGCACTGAAGTAAAGCACAGAGCGCCCTATCGCATTTAAGTTGAAAGAAGAAACGGAAGTAAGACGAGACAACGCGTCTGTTTACCTAGCTCTTGACTAACTAGGGCTAAACACGATGGCGTGGTTGCTGAGTTTTTGAAGGAAATAATTATGAGTGAAAAACCTAATATTGCGTTTACAGCCCCTCACTTTGCAGCATCACAAGTGGGCTTAAACATACTAGAAAAAGGCGGCACCGCTATTGAAGCTATGGTAGCCGCTGCAGCCTCTATTGCCGTTGAATACCCACATATGAACGGCATGGGCGGTGACGGATTTTGGCTCATCAGTGAGCCGGGCAAAAAGCCTATTGGTATCGATGCATCAGGCGTGGCAGCAAAAGGCGCAACACCCGCATTTTACGAAGGTAGCGATGCCATACCAAGCCGAGGCGGCAAGTCTGCGTTGACCATGGCCGGCGCAGTGGCAGGTTGGAAAGCTGCCCTAGATATAAGCCATGAATGGCAAAGCGGTTTACCACTAACCACATTGTTTGATACGGCGATAAGCCAAGCTAACTGGGGTATTGAAGTTACTCAAAGTTTAGTTGATGCCAGTAACAAGACCTTCGACGAACTAAGCGCTGACGAAAACTTCGCGCAATTTTTAATTAAAGGCAAGGCGCTTAAAAAAGGCAAAATTTTAAAACTAACAAAGCTGTCAGAAACCTTAAAGCATTTGGCAGATAAAGGGCTTGATGATTTTTACCATGGTGAATTAGCGGCAAAACTGGCTGAAGACTTAGAAGCGGCTGGCTCGCCTATTCGCCTTGAAGATTTCAACAATTACAAAGCAACGATTGTTGAGCCATTGTCAGTATCTACCAGCAAAGGCAAGCTTTATAACCTACCTGCACCAACGCAAGGTGTAGCCTCGCTTATTATCTTGGCACTTTATGACAAGGTTCAGCATTTAGGCAATACCGATGCAGACATGGTGCATTTACTTATTGAATGTACCAAACAAGCTTTCATTGCCCGTAACGCGAATGTAACCGACCCGTCTCGTACCCCGGTAAATTTACAAAGCCTGTTAAGTGACGACGCACTTGATGAAATGGTGAAAAACATTTCACTAGATAAAGCATTGCCGTGGCCACACGAAGCCAAGCATGGCGATACCATATGGATGGGCTGCTGCGACTCAGAAGGTCGTATGGTGAGCTACATTCAATCTCTTTATTGGGAGTTCGGTTCAGGCGTAGTTAGCCCTCAAACTGGCATTGTATGGAATAACCGAGGCACTTCGTTCTCGCTAGACTCAAACAGTAACCAGTATTTAGCGCCTGGCTTAAAGCCTTTCCATACGTTAAACCCTGCGTTTGCCGAGCTTATCGACGGACGCCGTATGAGTTACGGCACCATGGGTGGTGAGGGTCAACCTCAAACCCAAGCCGCGCTATTTGCCCGCCATATTTACCACGGACAGCCTATTGGTAAAGCTATCTCCCTTGGTCGATGGTTACTTGGCAGAACCTGGGGCGATCAAAGCCACAACTTAAAAGCAGAACGTGATTTAGTTGAATACGTGGGCGAAAGCTTACTGGCAAGGGGGCACGATATGGTTACGGTAGACCCTTGCAACGAACTTATGGGCCACGCGGGTGCCATTATTCGCGACACAGAGGGCTCGGTTAGCGGCGCGAGCGACCCGCGAAGTGACGGTAAAGCTTACTTCGGTCATCGCTAGGTTTGTTTTTAACCCTTCGCTTCCACAACCCCGTTTTTTTGGAAAGCGTCTGCAAAGGCGCTTCTCAAACAGCTTAACGCATACAAAGTATTTAAATAGCAATTGTTAAAGAGATAGAAATCACATGCAGTTTTTAATGGATAACCTCACGGTTATATTATCGCTCGCGGGAACGGGCGTATTTGCCGGCATACTAGCAGGTATGCTTGGCGTAGGTGGCGGTATTGTTATTGTGCCGGTACTATTTTTTCTTTTCCAAGCACTTGGCGTGTCGCCTGAAAGTGCCATGGTTATTGCCACGGCCACGTCGCTTGCGACTATCGTCCCTACTTCAGTTAGCTCTATTCGCGCTCACCACAGTAAAGGCAACGTTGACTTTGCGCTGCTAAAAGCATGGGCAGTATTTATTTTAATTGGAGTACTTGCGGGAAGCTATGCGGTAACCGTGGTTAACCCAACGTTCTTGACCCTGTTGTTCGGCGTTATCGCAACCTTATCTGCCATCAATATGCTTATTGGCAAAAAAGATGCGCTATTTAAAGGGCTACCGGGCCGTGCAGGTCAATCAGTGATGGCAACGTGTATTGGTTTATTTAGCTCTATGGTGGGTATTGGCGGCGGTACGCTAACCGTGCCCACACTCACTTTTTGTAATTACCCAGCGCACAAAGCGGTTGGAACTGCTGCGGCGGTAGGCTTAATTATTTCGCTACCCGCAGCACTTACGTTGTTATTCGTAGGAACCACACCTGCTGACGCCCCCTTCGCAACATACGGCTATGTAAACTTGCTAGGTTTTGCGTGCATTGTTCCGCTAACGGTTTTATTTGCACCAGTCGGCGCGACCATTGCCAACAAGCTAGACGCTGGTTTACTTAAAAAAATCTTCGCCGTTGTTCTCATCATCACTGGCTTGCGCATGCTAGCGCAAGTGCTTATCTAGGAGTGCCCACATGTCTAAAGAAGCGTCTACAGGAACTTTCGCGCCACTTAATCCTCCACCTCGTTTGTTAATGGGCCCTGGCCCTATTAACTGCTACCCACGTGTGTTAAGCGCGATGTCTACTCAATTAGTAGGCCAGTACGACCCGGTAATGACAGGCTATATGAATGAGACAATGCAGCTTTATCGCGATGTGTTTAATACCCAAAACCAGCAAACCTTTTTGGTCGACGGTACATCGCGCGCGGGTATCGAAGCGGTTTTGGTCTCGGCAATAGAGCCAGGCGACAAAGTCCTTGTGCCTATCTTCGGGCGCTTCGGCCATTTACTTGCTGAAATTGCAGAGCGTGCCGACGCTGAAGTACACACCATTGAAGTGCCTTGGGGTGAAGTATTTACGCCTGAGCAAATAGAAGCGGCGGTAAAAGAGGTGAAGCCCAAGCTTCTTGCCATTGTACAAGGCGATACCTCTACCACAATGCTTCAACCGCTTGAGCATATTGGCGCCATTTGTGAGGCGAATGACGTCTTGTTTTACTGCGATGCAACCGCGTCAGTAGGTGGAAACCCACTGGATGTTGATGCATGGAAATTAGACGCGGTATCGGTTGGCCTTCAAAAGTGTTTGGGTGGTCCGTCAGGCAGTGCGCCTATTACCCTTAGCGACAAGTTTGTTAAAACCGTACGTACTCGTCATCACGTTGAAGCCGGTATTCGCGATGCCCATCACGAGGCGGCGCGCGGCCCTAAAATTCGCTCTAACTACTTCGATTTACCTATGATCATGGATTATTGGGGCGAAGAGCGCTTAAACCACCATACCGAAGCGGCCACTATGCTTTATTGCGCTCGGGAATGTGCGCGTGTGCATTTAGAGGAAGGTCAGCAAAACGTTATTGCGCGTCATAAAGTGGCTGGTGACGCCATGCTTGCCGGTATACAGGCAATGGGGCTTAAACCATTCGGCAATCTTAAGCACAAAATGTACAACGTGGTTGGTGTTCATATTCCCGATGGTGTTCACGGTGAAGAAGTACGCGAAACCCTACTGCTGCGATTCAATATTGAAATCGGCACCAGCTTTGGGCCTTTAAAAGGTAAGATTTGGCGCATTGGTACAATGGGGTACAACGCCAGAGAAGATGCCGTACTGCATACACTCCAGTCGCTTGAAACCGTACTTCGCATGCAAGGGGTTGCGCTGCCTTCGGGTAAAGGGGTAGACGCTGCGCTTAGCGTTTATGCTGAGGCTAAAGCAACGGGAGTTGCGAATGGGTGAATTCGTAGAATTTACTGAACTAGCGACCCAGGTTATGGCAAGGTGCGAAACGTTAGGCACCTTAAGCCAAGACCCCACTTGCCTAGACAGACGCTATTTAACCGAGCAGCACAAGCTTGCCAACCAACTGGCCTCTGGCTGGATGATTGAGGCGGGCATGACTACATGGCAAGATGCCGTTGGCAACATTTGGGGGCGCTATACCTCCAGTGTGCCCAATGCGCCGCGATTAATTCTAGGAAGTCATCTCGACACCGTGCCCAACGGCGGAAAGTACGACGGAATGCTGGGCGTAGTTGCTGCTATCTCAATGGTTGCTATGTTTGACGGCACACAAACTAAGTTCCCGTTCCACATCGATATTGTGGGCTTTTGTGATGAAGAAGGCACGCGTTTTGGCACCACGCTATTAGGTAGCCGTGCACTAACCGGCAAATGGCAAGAGCAGTGGCGTCACTTAAAAGATGAAAACGGTGTAAGCCTAGAACAAGCCATGGCTAACTTTGGGCTTAGTTTCGATGCGGTTAACAGCGCGGCTATTTCCCCCACTGACATTCTGGGCTATTTAGAGCTTCATATTGAACAAGGCCCTGTTTTAGAACAAGAAAACCTGCCTGTAGGTGTCGTAAGTGCTATTGCAGGTGCCAAGCGTTTTAACTTTACCGTAGAAGGAATGGCTGGACACGCCGGTACTGTGCCTATGTCTATGCGTCGTGACGCCCTATGCGCAAGTGCAGAAATGTTACTAGCGGTAGAAAGCATAAGCTTACAACGCCCGGGGGTTGTGGCCACCGTAGGTAAAATTGAGAATGCGCCGAACGGCGTAAACGTAATATCTGGGCGCACGCGATTCTCCCTTGATATTAGAAGCGAGGATGATGATTTACGCGATTCAGTATTGGCAGAAATATTGCAAAAATTTGATGACATTGCGCAAGCTAGGCAGTTAACTCTCACCCGCGAGCAAACCCATAGTGCGCCTGCGGTACATTGCGATAGTCAGTTAAAGCAAGCACTTGTTCGCGGTGTTCAAGAAAGCGGTATAGCACCACGAATTCTTGCTTCAGGAGCGGGTCATGATGCTATGGCTATTGCAGATATTTGCCCTGTAGCCATGCTATTCACACGCTGTAAGGGTGGCATAAGCCATCACCCAGCTGAGTCTATTACCCATGAGGATGTGGCTGCCAGTTTGTCGGTGCTTTACAAAACCATAAGCAAACTTAAGCACGCGTAATGTTCAAATCAGTACAGTCTTAAACAAGGGTCGATAATGAAAATAACAAGGATTTACAACGATGAAGCGGGCAAAAGCCACTTTGGCGAGGTCGAAATAGCGCTAAAAGACGGCGGTCCTATCGGTATGCTTTCAGAGAAATTTGGTGCAGATAAAATTATCTTTCGCGAGACACCTGCCGACTATGACTTCAAATGGCACCCTGCCCCTGCACGACAACTTCTTTTCATTATAAAAGGTCGTGCCGAATTTACAGTATCAAACGGAGAGCGCCATGTATTTGGTGCGGGCGATGTACTACTGTTAGAAGATACCGAGGGTGAAGGTCACTGCTCTCGCGCGATGTACAATGAAGTACGTCACTCAATTTTTGTCACGCTAGATGAAGGCGTTACGCTTTAAATTAAACCTTCAAATCTTTCTTGAAAAAATGCGCTAATTTAGCGCATTTTTTTGTTTAAGCACCAAATTGGGGCTTATCCATTCATCCCTCTTATCCATCAAGATATAAGAATCAAAAATTAACTATTAAAAACAGTGTGATACAACAGCCATCACGAGCAGACCAATTGGTCAATATCTTGCAGTCATTGAGCAACTGTTATTAAGAAATATTGCTCATGTCTTCAAATCACAGCGAATTACTTTACGACCTTCACGATAGCCCGGCATTTCTTCCTTCTCTTACCGCGGCGTTCCAGCACTTATTAGCCAGCTTTGTTGGCGTTATTACACCAACACTCATTGTCACATCAACACTAGGTCTTACCGAATATACACCTTACCTTATCAGCATGGCACTGTTTGTTAGTGGCCTAGGTACTGCAATACAAACAAAGCGTATTGGGCCGGTAGGTAGCGGGTTGGTAGCCATTCAAGGTACCAGCTTTGCGTTTATTAGTGCGCTAATTCTGGCGGGAAACCAAGTTAAAGCAAATGGCGGTACGCCCGAAGATATCTTAGCACTGTTGTTTGGCCTCACCATGGCAGGTGCGCTTGTTGAGGTAGTGTTCAGTCTATTTGTAGATAAACTTAAACGCATCATTACCCCTTTAACTACGGGCATTGTGATCACGGCCATAGGGCTTAGCTTAATTAACGTGGGCATGACCGACCTTGCAGGCGGTTTTCATGCTGCGGACTTTGCGAGTACTGACAACCTAGCGGTAGGTCTTGGCGTGTTGCTTGTTATTGTATTTTTAAACGCATCTCACAATCACTGGCTACGCTTGAGTGCTATTTTTATTGGCATGGCCATTGGTGCAACTTATGTTGGGTTTACAAAAGGTCTTGATTTTAGCGGCCTTGCCTCTTTATCTATTGTCGCTATTCCTACGCCGTTTGCATTTGGCATCTCATTTGATATCAATCTGTTTTTACCTATTGCGCTAATTTACTTATTCAGTGCTATAGAAACCGCGGGCGATCTAACGGCCAATAGCCTTTTCTGCAAGCAACCGGTGAGCGGCCCGGTTTACTTAGCCCGAGTAAAGGGCGGTATTTTAGGCGACGGCGTAAATTCGCTACTGGCCGGTATGTTTAACACGTTTCCGAACACTACCTTTGGTCAAAATAATGGAGTTATTCAGCTAACTGGTATCGCAAGTCGCAAAGTGGGCTTCTTTGTTGCTGCTCTGTTTGTTCTTATTGGCTGCTTTCCAATTGTTGGTGGTGTGTTGCAGGCTATCCCTAAGCCTGTTTTGGGCGGCGCAACATTAGTGATGTTTGCCATGGTTGCAGTAGGCGGCCTTAAACTTCTTGCCAGCTATGCGTTGGATAGACGCAGCAGTTTAGTTACGGCTTGTGCCCTTGGTATGGCAATTGGGGTGATGATGGTACCCGAAGCCTTGGCCGAACTACCTAACTGGCTTGAAAATATTCTTCTTTCCCCTGTTACGTCAGCAGGACTTACGGCGGTTATTTTAGATTTAACGTTACCCGGGAAAAAAGGCGCTAGTGATAAGTCAGAAGCTTTGGCAACCACCGTCAATCAACTTACAGAAAGTAATGCGAGTGAAGCTTTGGACGACTCGGTCAAAACCGCTCCCCCTGAGGTAAAAAAGCGTACTAAAGAGAATCGCAGCAACTCAGCAACTTCACCCCATAAAGCGATATTAGGTATAAAGCAGCGCCAAGTGCTGCGCCCTGCTCTTTATAGTGCAAAACCACGGTAGAAATCACTGCGAAGGTGCAAAAATAAGAAAAACCTTATTCGTTAACACAATGATAACAATATAAGAACAACATTATATTTTTAAATCCATATAATTCAGCAACTTAAGAGCAGGTTAAAAGTTGACCAACTGGTTAGGAAGTTGGCACTCATCCTGCTAAACCTCTTGCATACAGCAAGGCGCAATAGAAATAGTGCGTTGATAAAGCCCTAAAAAAGGGCAACTAAAAATAATGAGGAAACCATGAAAAACACTACATTCGCATTATCTCCTCTAGCAAAAGCCTTAGCGATGACAACGGCGGTAGCATTGTCATCTCAAGCATTTGCTCAAGAAGAGACAGAGGTACAAGAAAAAGATGTCGAAAAGATTCAGGTAACTGGGTCGCTAGGCAGCTTGCCCGGTCAAGACGTCGAGTCGGTATTTGGCTTTGGTAAATCTATTCTTGAAACACCGCGCTCAGCATCCACTATTTCTCAAGAGCAAATGGAGCGTTTTAACGTTTCTGATATTGATGAATTAGTAGCATTTGCGCCAGGTACGTTCACCCAGTCTTTCTTTGGTGTTGCAGGCTCACTTGACGTACGTGGTACCCCGGGTGAAGTTTACTTTAGAGGGGTTCGCCGTTTAGATAACCCTGGCAACTACCCAACGCCAATTGGCGCCTCTAGTAGTGTAGATATTGTTCGTGGACCCGCCTCTCCTATTTATGGCCCAGCTAAAATAGGCGGATACCTTAACTTCAACCCTAAATCAGCAAAAGTAGGTAGAGGCCAATATCTAGATAACCCTACCGGTCAATTTTCTTATACCACAGGCTCTTGGGATAAGAATATCCTTACCGCCGAAGTCGGTGGGCCGGGCAAGCTAGCCGGTAAAGATCTTGGCTATTATATCTATGCTGAGCAAGAGAACTCTGACTCTTACTATCGCAATAGTGAAACTGACCAAACCGTAGTTCAAGCCGCATTTGATATGGACTTGACTGATAATTTGAGTATCGAATTTGGCGGTATGTATCACAAGTACGATGGTAACCAAAACGCTGGCTGGAACCGCGTTACACAGGATTTAATTGATAATGGCACCTACATCACTGGTAACGCAAAACCACTAGACGCTGATGGCGATGGTAGCATTAGTCACTTCGAATACTTCGCTGGCAATCTTTTTGTCGACGGTATTGACCCTTTGACAGAAGACGGTTCGAGCTTCGGCGATTCCATGGCTTTGGTCGATGTGGGTACTGCTCAGCTAGGTCGTGATCAAACCCTAATTGCTGCAGACGACGTGCTAGAAAATGAAGTCACAACGTTTTATTTCGATATGATTTATTTTGCAGATGACTGGGAAGTAAAGAATCAGTTCTTCTATGAAAGTTATGAAAATCTTAACGAAAATGCCTATGGTTTCTCGCAGTTTCACGATGCTTATGTGATAGAAGACAAGGTCGTATTTGCTACCGAATATGAAAACGATAGCCTACTTGCTCAGTTCCAGTTCTCTCCATCAATTCGATACACAGACTTTGAAAGTGGTGACGACTTCATAAATGAGTATTTCGATCGTCGCGACCTAACCGGCCCTTCAACGGCTTTAGATAGACGTTTACTTGCCACCCGCGCAGGCTTCGGCTACTCGAACTATGATGTAGGTAATTACCTTAACTTAGGTATAGCCGCAATGACCGACCTTACTTGGGAAAATGGATTAAATATTGTATTAGGGCTGCGCTACGACTCGGTAGATGTTGAAAGTACAACACCAGGAGGCATTACGCTGTTTGGTGGCGATGAAGATGTGACCGCTGAAGATAAAGAAGATGGTATTTCGTGGAATGCGAGTGTTTCATACAAAACAGATTTCGGTTTAATCCCCTACATTACCGTTGCTGAACAAGCGACTATTGTTGCGGGTCAAGGCGCGAACATCGATGTGGAAAACATCCCTGGTGGATACTTTGATACCTCTGAGCTTTTCGAATACGGTGTTAAAGGCTCATTTTTGGACGATAGCCTATATGTAGCTTTATCAATCTACGAGCAAGAGCGTACCGATATTAATGCACAGTCTACCGTTACGAATAACACAACATTAAATGAAGGTACTGAATTTGAACTTCGCTGGGTAGTAAACGAGCAATTGGTACTTACTGCTGTTTACACCAACATTGAAGTAACTAACTTAACCGTGCTTGATGGCGCTGGTTTCCAATTTGGTTTCTTCGGTGCTGAGGATTTTGCAAACATTGACGACCCATCTATTTTCTTTGGCGGAACACCTGTTGGTAACACTGCATATAGTAATGAAGGGGCAATCAAAGCGGGCATACCAGAAAATACGTATGGTTTAACCGCTACTTACGATTTCCTAAATGGCTATGCGGCTAGTGTAAGTGTTGTAAATGCTGACGAAGTGGCTTCTGGCTTCTCAGGCGCAGTTACACTACCTTCTTACACTTTGGTTAATGCTGGCCTTTCTTATCAGGCAGAAGATTGGAGCGTTAATCTAACAGTTAAGAACTTAACTGATGAAGATTACTTCCGTTCTAACTTCCCTGATCTGTTCGGTAGCCAAATCGTTCTACCTGAACTACCGCGTCACTGGAATGCTAAATTTACTTATTCATTCTAAGTATGCTTAGTTGTGGTGTTGTCGCACTTCTATCCAAGATAGAAGTGCGACTTTAATTCACTGCATCACATTCACTAAAGAGCTCAGTTTTTTTTGAAACCTGGGCTCTTTTTTTAGGAGTATCTTATGTTTTTACCGATGGAGAAGACTATTCGCCGTCAAAATGCAGCTTATATAGCCAAAAGCCCTTAAGCTGCTACTGATTTTGCGTCTAGCGCTATCTTAAGCTGTAACGTTACATCATTTTGCACTACGGGCTTGGCCAGAAAGTCCTGCATGCCCGCCTCACTGCAGCTAGCTTTATCCTCGGCTGTCGTGTTGGCGGTAACCGCAATAATTCGGCCATGTTTAGGCATTAGATTTTCTTGCAGTATTATTTTCGTTGCACTTACGCCATCTAATACCGGCATAGCACAATCCATAAAGATGATATCGTACTTTTTGGCTCTAGCCATTTGTACTGCGACTTCTCCGTTTTCCGCTTCATCAGGTAAGTAATTAAACTTCTCTAGCATAGACCCTAAGACAAGGCGGTTTATGTCGTTATCGTCAACTACTAATATGTTTAAAGGTACACTCAAAAGCTCAGAGGACAATTCTACATCGCCAGTGACTTTTTCATCTAACGACGCCATTTCAATGGGAATAGCCACGTCAAAACAGGTTCCCTTACCCACATTTGAGCGCACTTCAAGCTCACCACCCATCTTGTCAACGAGTTGGTTTACTATAGATAGGCCTAACCCGTTGCCGTTTAGCTCTTCTGACGCACTGCCGGTATCATTCTGAAACGGTGTAAATATCCGTGACAGGATATCATTGCTCATGCCCACGCCAGTGTCTTCAACTGAAGCAAGTAGAATGGGGACCTCGCCTTGATGTTTTAGCGTAACATGCACTGAAATATAGCCTTTAGCAGTGAACTTTACGGCATTCGACAATAAATTGGTTATTACCTGACTTATTCTTGCGGCGTCGCCATGTACATAGGTCTTTTCGTCAAAAGACAGCACAGCGTAAAGCCGCACGCCTTTTTCAGCACATTTAGTTTTAAACACATCTACAATGTCTTCGCACAAGGAGCGAACGCAAAAATCGCTGTGTTTTAGGCTAAATTCCCCGTTGATAATTGATGTATAATCAAGCACATCGTTTATAAGCGATAACAAACGATCGGCGCTGTGTAGCGCAATGTCAGCTTTTCTAATTCTTACGTTGTCTTTTGTTTCAAACTTTATAGCCTGAAGCATGCCGGTGATGCCGTTCAAGGGCGTTTTTAGCTCGTGGCTAATTCTAGATAGCAACATCCCACGCTCTTTAGACGCGGCTTCTGCCTCTTTGCGTCTCGCATCCAACTCTAACCTAAGCTGAACCGATTTATTCACGTTTTGACACGTCCCAAACAAACGAATGCACTTCCCATGCTTCATCTCTGCCATACCGTGGGTTTCTATCCACACCGAATTACCTTTTGCAGTGATAAGTTCGAGGGTTGCGCTCCATGGCTCACCGGTCTCGATTGTGTGAGAAACGATACGGCTTATTTCATTTCTATCAAACCCTTCTTTATAGAAGCTGATTGCCGTATCTAGCGTAGGCATGTAGCTATCGTCCACTTCATGAATACAGCGAGTTTGAGATGACCAGGTTAACTCGTTGGTAATAAGGTCGACTTCCCACGTACCAACATTAGCAACGTTTTGTAGTTTTTCGTACAGCGTGTTTTGCGTTGATTCAGCCTTTTCTATATGAAATTTGTCCAAAGTAACGGCCAACCACTCGTCGAGCAACGCCACTTTATCCAAGTTACCTGGTTGGTCAGGACATGCATTAATGAACACTAAACAAACGTGTCCTCCATCAAGCTTGTGTACCTGGCCCCTAATGTATTTTTCCGCGCTGAAATAGGTCGTAAACCACTGCTTAAATGCCAGAGAACTCTTAGCACTGCTTATGGGAAAAAAATTGTCCAATGACGTGCAGCTTGCGAAGGAGGGAATAGATTTAAAACTGGGAGGGTAAGCGGATGACGCTTTGACTAGTATGTTGACGGTGTCCTCTTCGAGATGCAAAAGCAGTGCTTGGAATATCCCAAGTGAGTCACAACCACGCTGTAATAACCGAGTAAGCGATGCTTTTAGCTGCTCTTCCAGCTTCACATTCAAACTCGATTGCTCGTCGAAATAAACCATTGCTCTTTACCTAAGCCTCAAACGTGTACCAGAGTGGTACTATCCGCTGCTATCACAAAATTTGGGAATAGTACGCCATTACATTTGATGATAGCGTGCAAGCAACACTTGCGACATTAAACAATAGGATAGTTTACAGCCTTACCTATGCTTAACCTTTTGCTTGATTTCGACCTAATTCTTTAGCTTCAAACAAGGACACGTCAGCGTCTTCAATTAGGGCCGCAAGGTTGTCCTGTGCAACTTCCGCGGCTTTCCAAACCGCAAAACCTGCGCTGATAGAGACCCGGTTTTCAATGCCTTTGCCGTGAGGAATTTTCGCTTCGGCTACCGCATCTACTAATTGGTTTGCCACAAGCTTGGTGCCATTATGGTCGTTGTAAGGAAGAACAACTAAAAACTCTTCACCGCCAAAACGTATCACAGCATCTTTGGGTCGTTTCACTGTATCAGAGACTATCTCCGCCACTTTTTGAAGACACAAGTCACCTTCAAGGTGTCCATAGGTATCGTTAAAGAGTTTGAAGTAATCGATGTCGAGCATTATTGCCCCTACCGAGCCCTTGTCTCTGGCTACTTGCTTAATCAATAAAGGAATTTCCTTGGTCAGGTACATTCTATTGTAAAGGCCAGTAAGCTGGTCGTGAAACGTCATCATTTCAAGAAACTCGGTGCGCAGCTTGTTTTGAAGGTGTGTTTTTACTCGGTGAGTTAGCGTTGACGCGTTTACTGGTTTCATAACAAAATCAGATGCACCTACTTCCCAGCACGCGTTTTCACTTTCAATATCCATGGTAGACGTGACGAATATAACTGGAATATCTTTGGTTTCAGGAGTCGCTTTTAGTGTTGCACACACCTCAAGACCACTTATATCAGGCATGTTCATGTCGAGTAAAACCAGATCGGGTAGCGATTCGGCACAGTAGGAAATAGCAGCGCTGCCTGATTCGACCGTTGTGCAATGAAACTCGGCTTCAAGTATTGACTGTAATAGCATTCGACTCATTGGCTCGTCGTCGACAATAAGTACATTGCACTGTGAGTAGGGTTTAATTTCTTTTTTGTCCATTGTTTTTTCTAATGCGAGCTGCAAGCGCTAGAAGCGCTTTAGCATTGTAATATATGGCTTTTTTATTAACTATAGCAATGCTATACAGTCTAACATCTAAAAGGGAGATGTATATTGAAAAGGTTAACTTTAGATACGCTATAGGTATTAGGAAAAACACCTAACAAGCGATGAATGGAAAGAGATAAGATAGACGCCTTCAATCAGGCGACTTCTTCATTGCCAATAAATTGTGCCAAAAAATCGTTAATGGCTATGGGACGACACATAAAATAGCCTTGCCCCTGATGACAGCCCAGTGCTTTTAATCCATTGAAGTGTGATTGGGTTTCAATGCCCTCGGCTACAATGGTTAGCTCCAAGCTTAAAGCTAAATGTACGATAGCAGTGACAATATCGTGAGCTTGCTGCTCCTTATCCATATCAATAACAAAGGACCGGTCTATTTTTAGTACGTTCAGAGGGAACTGACGCAGATAAGATAAACTTGAATAACCCGTTCCAAAATCATCAAGAGCTAAAGTAACACCCAACGACGTTAGCTTATTGAGGATATCACGTGTTTGCTCAAAGTCGTGCATGAGCGCCGACTCTGTCACTTCAAGCTCTATTGAACTGGCCTCAATGCCCGTTACATGAATAATTTCTGCTACTTCATCCGCAAATCCTGGGTTTGCTAGCTGTTTGGCCGCAACGTTAACCGCCACTTTGAATTGCTTACCTTGTTCATTACAACGAGCAATGAACTCACAGCTTTTCTGAAGCACCTGTTTACCGAGTTGGTGTATCAGACCTGTCTCTTCGGCGAGGGGAATGAATTCATCTGGTCCTATTACATTACCGTTTTCATCGAACATTCTAACTAAACTTTCAGCGCTGAATACTTCATCGCTATTAAAGTCGTATTTTGGCTGAAGATAGATCGCTAAACTGTTGTTTTCAATTGCCTGTCTAAGCTTAATCTCCATTTCGACCCTGTGATGCATAGCATGCTGTAAGTCTTTTGAGAAAAAGCTGAACGTGTCTTTGCCTTTTGATTTCGACCGATACATTGCGGAGTCAGCATGGCGCATCATTTCCTCTGCGTTCACTGCATCCTGTGGGTACAGGCTTATTCCTATGCTTAGGCTCAATCTATGAGACTTTCCATCTATCTCTATAGGTACTCTACCTGCCTGCAAACAAGCCATGGCAATACTATCTGCACTAAACCCAGAGCCTATATCTGATAAAAGACAAGCAAACTCGTCACCGCCTACACGTGCCAGGGTCGCGCTGTGCCCTAGCGTGTCTGCAAGCCGCTTTGCTACCGTCGATATGACAAAATCACCGACCTGATGCCCTAGGCTATCGTTGAGATATTTAAAGTTATCGATGTCTATTAGCAGTAGCGCGACGCTTTGCTTACTCGTAAAGCTTCGCGCTATAGCTTGGACGATGCGGTCGTGAAGTAACACACGGTTAGGCAAACCTGTAAGCTGATCATGGTTGGTTAAGTGCGTCATCTTCACCGCCATTTCTACGGCTTCAGAGACATCCTGAAAAACCATAACTGCCCCGTTAATATTACCTTCATCGTCCACAATTGGAGATGCAGTATCTTCAACCCTAAAAATTTGCTTGTGCTTACTGACAAGGGTTGCGTTATACGACATTGCCACTGGGCGTTTCACCTCTAGCGCGTAAAGAGCGGGGTTTAACAGTGGTTCACGGCTTGATGCATCGCGCAGATTCATTACTTCATCAATAGGCTTGCCTAAAGCATCCTGCACACTATACCCGGTAAGCCTTTGTGCCACGGGGTTTATAAATGTTATATCCCCCGCAGCGTTAATTGAAACTACGCCGTCAGCTATAGATTTCAGCGTTATGGCTAGTTGTTTTTTTTCCGCCTCGAGCTCTTGGTTAACTTTCTTCAATAAGTCTTTTTGAGATTGAAGCGTGAGATGGTTCCTGACCCTCATTCGACACATTTCTATATCGATAGGCTTTGAGATAAAGTCTATCGCACCGAGCGACAAAGCGCTGTGTTCGTTTTCAGCGTCGCTATGAGAGGTAACGAAGATAACAGGAATTGAAGCGGTACTTGAACATGCTTTGAGTTGCTTACACACATCAAAGCCAGAGAGTTCAGGCATGCTTATATCTAAGACTATCAAGTCAGGCTGATGTGACTGTATGATAGAGAATGCTGTCGCGCTTTGAGAGACCGTAACCACTTCTGCTAAAGACTCTACTGCATTTCGCAATAACGTCAGGGTTGTTGGTTCATCGTCAATGATGACTACTTTCTGTGTCTCATATTCCATGAGAAATACCACACTACATTATAAACTCCTTATGTAGTATCGTCCGACATACGCAAAAAAACATTAACCTTTAGTCTAATTCAGATACTAAAAGCGCATCAAAAAGGATAACTCATTGACTGCAATACTTTAGGTGACGCACAATTAATATACTATTAAACCCTGTACTAATTGCTTGGTGATAAGAATGGATACGTTACATACGCATAAGGCGCTTCCAAAAGAACAATTATGGAATAAAGATGCTGCGTTAAGCAGGCTCGGGGGTAACGAAGGATTACTAAACCGCATTGTGGAAATGTTTTTAGCTCAAATAACACAGAAACAAGAAGCCCTAAAAAAGGCCGCAACTGAGTTAGACGTGGATGCAGTTAAATTTTCAAGTCATGCAATGAAGGGGGTATCAGGGGATGTAGGGGCTGATGCCATTCGAGAAAAAGCGTCATCTATTGAAAATAAAGCCAAGCAAGGTGATTTAACTGAGATAGCTACAGATATAGAAGAACTAGATGTCTTAGTCCAACAAACGCTTACCATTATGCAATCTTAAGGCGAAGCGAGCTTATTGAGACTTCCATTGATAAGCTCGCGCTAGTTTTTAAGTCTTGCTTTTGCAAGTCGCTTACATAGCCCCAGTTACTTGCTTAATAAATGCGTTTTTCTTTTCTTCGGGTAAGAAACTTGCCTTAAAACTGTTTGCGGCCAGCATGCGAATCGTATCCTCATCTATGTTTAGCGACGTATGAAGCGCTTCAAAGTTTTCATTCAAAAAACCACCAAAATAAGTGGGATCGTCTGAATTAACCGTTACTAATAAGCCTGCATCTAGCAGCTGCACGATATTGTGCTCTTTCATATCGTCAATCACACATAGCTTTAAATTACTCAAAGGACATACGGTAAGCGGTATTTGCTTTTCTTTTAGAAGCGCCATTAGCGCCTGATCTTCCTGACAGCGTACGCCATGATCAATGCGGTCTACGTCAAGTAATTCAATCGCTTCCCAAATATAAGATGCCGGCCCTTCTTCCCCTGCATGAGCAACAATCTTAAAGCCTAGAGACTTCGCTTTTTTGAAAACCCGCTCGAATTTAGACGGGGGGTGCCCTAGTTCAGAACTATCGAGGCCCACTGCCGTAATGTGCTGATAGTAAGGCTTTGCTGCTTCTAGTGTTTCGAAAGCTTCGCTTTCCGGCAAATGTCTTAGGAAAGACATGATTAGGTAGCTACTGATGCCAAATTCGCTTTCTGCTTTTTGTATAGCACGTAAAAAGCCAGGCATAAACACATCAAAACCTATACCCCGCTCAGTATGGGTTTGAGGGTCAAACATGATTTCTGTATGAACGATATTTTCTTCAGCGCACCGAGATAAGTATTCCCACATCAGCGTAAAGAAATCATCTTCATCTCTTAATACTCCTGCCCCAGCGTAATAGAGGTCAAGAAAGCTTTGTAAATCTTTGAAATTATAAGCGGCTTCAATCTCTTCCACGCTTGCGTAAGGAAGTGATACACTGTGCTTTTCAGCTAGGCGCCACATTAGTTCAGGCGTTAAGCTACCTTCTATATGCAGATGCAGTTCGGCCTTTGGTATGTTTTTAATTATTGATGACAGCGACATGGCCCCTCACTTATTTGCACCATAATAATGCAATAGCATTTAATTGGTGCGTAATAGTTTATCTTTAATGCTATCTGTAAACGAGTTCTATTGCTCATTTAGGTTTTTGTTTGCGGTTTTCTTAACATCATCTATGTTGTTTACTAACCGTTTGGCTGGCTTTGTGCTGCCTAGCTAGTGACCTTGAGTCACGCAATGATTGTTATTTAATCATTGTACTGAAATGTAAGTTAGCACAAAACACACCAACAAGTTGACTAATTGGTCAGTTTATTGCTTTCAAACGCACAAAACACTACATAAAACACAAACAGAGAACTCTAAATGTCCAACAACGTTATTGAACGGCTATTTAAGCTGCAGGAGCACGGTACAACTGTAAGAACTGAGATCATTGCAGGTCTTACTACGTTTGCGGCTATGTCTTATATCCTTGTGGTAAACCCAGGTATTTTGGGTCTTAGCGGTATGCCGGTGGAAGGTCTAATTACAGTGACAGCAGTCGCGGCCTGCATTGGCACATTAATGATGGCCCTGATGACCAACTACCCTATTGCACTGGCACCGGGTATGGGTTTAAACGCTTTTTTTGCTTTTACTATCTGTCTTGGCCGTGAAATTCCATGGGAAGCTGCTCTAGGCATTGTGTTTTGGAACGGCATTCTCTTCTTAATACTCTCTCTCACCGGCGTGCGAACCAAAATAGCTGAATCTATCCCGCCCTCCCTCAAGATTGGTGTTCAGTGCGGTATAGGCTTATTTATTGCCTTTATCGGACTTAAAAATGCAGGTCTTATTGTTGATAACCCTGCGACCTTTGTTCAGCTAGGTGACCTTTCTGAGCCGGCAGTCATGCTTGCTCTTGTTGGTATTATTTTTACTATAGTTCTTATGGTTAAACGCGTTACCGGCGCTATATTAATTTCAATTGTTACCCTTACTTTAATCGGTGCTTTTATCCCTACCGAAAGCGGAACGTTAACTGCCACACCATCTGCTGTTGTAGGTATGCCTGAATCTATGTCGAACACGTTTATGGCAATGGACTTCTGGTACCCTATCGACCATATCGCCGAGACATGGGACCTTATTTTCGCGCTTATGTTCGTGAACATGTTCGACACTATAGGCACATTGATAGGCGTATCTCGCAAGGCTAATTTACTAACCCCTGAAGGTAAGCTACCTAAAATAGGGTCAGCTATGACTGCCGACGCATCTGCAAGTATTGCTGGCGCAATGGTAGGCACATCGCCAGTAACAAGCTATGTTGAGTCCGCCACTGGCGTATCGTCTGGAGGGAGAACCGGCCTCACCGCTGTGGTAGTGTCTGTATGCTTTTTATTGTCGCTTTTCCTCACACCGTTAATGAAAGTCATTCCGCTAATGGCCACTACCCCAGCACTGCTAATGGTAGGCATTTTAATGATGGATTCGATTCGACATGTAGATTTCGATGACTTAGGGGCTTTGGCTACTGCGTCTGTTGCACTTATCGCTATGCCACTTACCTTCAGTATTAGTGAAGGCATTGCCCTTGGTTTCATTACCTATGTGGGTATTAAGGTGGGTACCGGTAAATTTAAGGAAGTGACCCCACTTACTTATGCATTAGCTATCGTTTTCTTACTTAGATACTTACTAGATTTAAAATAATCTAGCGGTGCGTGCGAGTGATCTTGTGCGCAACGACTTGCGTTAGATACAAAAAAGGTGGCTTAAATGCCACCTTTCTTTTTTATTGAGCAATGTAAACAAGCTATTGGTTTACTTTAAACCGTCGTATGTGAAGGTAACTGCTTTATCACCCATAAACACGATTTTCACATGTTTACTGTCTTCAGCGCCCCATGTACACGCCATAGTGCCCATTGTTTTAGCGCAATTGTCAGCGGAACCTAAAATAGCTTCAACTTCGTCTTGAGACATGCCCATCTCTAACTTGTCATAGTTTTCTTTGGTTAGTTTTGAACATGCGGTCAGTGCTAGTGCACCTAAAGCAATGATGGCTAATTTTGATTTCATGGTGTTATCCTTTATCCAAATAGAAGTAAAAGCAACCTATTGGCCCCCTTATCTTCCACCTTACTTTATGTCTATTACAATGGGCGTACTGTAAACGCTATGAACGCACCTTGTCACTACCGTCTTTAGGATGAGTGGCTACCCAGTGACGCGCAATCTGTTCTCGCGTGGCTAACCACACTTTGTCATGTGATTTCACGTACTCGATAAAACGCTTAAGCGCAGCAAGCCTTGCAGGTCGACCTATAATGCGATTGTGTAGACCAATTGAAAGCATTTTAGGCGCCTCTTCCCCTTCCTCGTACAGTACGTCAAACGCGTCTTTTAAATAGGTAAAGAACTGTTCACCACTGTTAAAACCTTGCGGCGTAGCAAAGCGCATATCGTTCGTGTCTAACGTGTAAGGCACCATAAGTAGCGGCTTGCTGTAATGGCAGTCGTAATATGGCAAATCGTCAGCGTAAGAATCGGCACAATATAAAATATCGTCACGCTCTGCTATTAGTTTAAGCGTATTAGGACTCGTTCTTCCTGTGTACCATCCTACGGGCTTCTTACCCGTTAACTGCTCGTGAAGAATAATCGCCTCGTCGATTTGTTTGCGCTCATCATCTTCACTCATATCTTGATAGTGCACCCAGCGCATGGCGTGGCTGGCTATTTCCCAGCCTGAATCCATCATGGCTTTAACAGCGTCAGGATGCCGCTGCATGGCCATGGTAACGCCAAATACAGTCACGGGGATGTCGTACTTATTGAGTAAGCGGTGTAAACGCCAAAAGCCTGCGCGACTGCCATATTCGTAAATTGACTCCATACTCAGGTGGCGATCTTTGTAAGCCTGCGCGCCGATAATCTCAGATAAGAATATTTCGGATGCTTCATCACCATGTAGTACACAGTTCTCGCCACCCTCTTCGTAGTTCAAGACGAACTGAATGGCTATTTTAGCGTTGTTCGGCCAGTTCGCATGGGGAACATGTTCACCGTAGCCAATAAGATCACGAGGATAAACAGATTCTGTCATACTACACCTCGAAACTTTCGGGTACCGCAAGACCGCAGCCGCCTAGCACAAGCTTAACCACTTGTTTTGTAGCGTCTTCAAAATCTGCTTTTGTCATTTTCTTACCCCGTAGTCGGGTAATTTGCGCTGAAAAATCTGCATAGTGTTGGGTGCTGGCCCAAATGGTATAAAGCAAGTATTCGCCTTCAACGGGGGGCAGCTTACCCGCATTTATCCACGCTTCGATAACCGCGAGACGACCTTTCATCCATAGTGCGTGCTCTTCATCGAAGTATCCGCTTAGATTCTGCGCCCCGTTAATAATTTCCATGGCAAAAATCTTTGAAGCCATCGGGTGAGTGCGTGAGACTTCCATTTTTTCTGCTATATAATTGGCGAGCACTTCGGCGGGGTCATCTTCTACCGTTGCTTTGTCAAAACGCGAATTCCATAGTGAAAGCGTCTCTTCTAATACTGCTACGTAAAGTTCTTGTTTCGTTTTGAAATAATACAAAACGTTGGTTTTTGGAAGCCCTGCTTCATCAGCAATCTTCTGTACCGCCGTACCTTTAAAACCAAACTGCGCAAAACACTTTTCTGCGGCTTGGAGTATTTTTCTTCTATTCATAGCGCCAACACCTGCGTCAGCACTTTTTACCTTCATCATTATTATCTAAATTCCTTTGCAATCTACTTTGCAAGCGTACAGGCAGGATAAATGCTGCATGCCTTTTCGATAGGTTAGCATTTATTGCCAAGGTGTTGCTATGCTCTTAAAGTTCAGAGTTACCCACTATCTGCGCCCCTCACTAATGAAATGAGCTATTCAGAAAGTATTTATTGTGCATTTAACTTAAAACCTAGCACGAATCTTGCCTTATTCTTTTTACACAATGATGCATTGCTTGTTAAAGAAAACGTGGAAAGGCGTTACATAACTTTCCAATAAATCTGCACAAAATCATGGCCTTTTATAACGCGGCCATTTTTTATAAGCAATAAATTGACCAAATGGTCTACTTTTCTTAGAAAAATACAGCTATATTAATGAATACAAGAATGAATATAACAAGAAGGTGTGAGTATGATTCGCTTTCTAATAAATAACGATGTTGTTGAGTTGAATGAAGCGCGAGCCGACCTCACCCTTCTACAGTTTATCCGGGAACATCGCAAGAAAACAGGCACTAAAGAAGGCTGTGCGGCAGGCGACTGTGGTGCTTGCACGGTTGTACTCGTGGAACCCGCATCATCTAATAGCGCCACAAAACTTAACTACCGAACCGTGAATAGTTGTATCACGCTGATGAGCGCAGTTCACGGTAAGCAGCTATTGTTCGTAGAACATTTAAGCGATGGTAAACACTTACATCCCGTGCAGCAGGCGCTAGTCGAACACCATGGTTCACAATGCGGTTTTTGTACACCAGGGTTTATCATGTCGATGTTCGCTTTGTACCATAGCAATTCAAAGCCTAATCGCGACCATGTGTTGAATGCTTTATCTGGTAACCTGTGCCGCTGTACTGGATACCGCCCTATAATCGATGCCACGCTTGCGGTATGCGAGCAAGCACCTGATGATAAGTTTTCCAAGCGCCAAGATCAGACTCTTGCGACATTGCTTTCTTTGTCAGGTGAGAAGCCTTCTGGTACCGGCAATATACATACGCCAACCTCGCGAGAAGAATTAAAAGCGCTTATTAAGGCGAACCCTAACGCACAGTTAGTAGCAGGCAGCACTGATCTAAGTTTGCAGTTCACCCAACAGTTAAAGAACGTAGAAACACTAATCAGCGTTACGCATATCGATGCACTAAAACAATGCACCAAAAACGAGCATTCTCTTATTATTGGTGCAGCTGTACCGCTCAATGATGCAGCACCGCTTTTACTAAACGCATTTCCACAAGTAGCTGAACTGGTAACGCGCTTTGCGTCTTTGCCTATTCGCAACCAGGCCACAATTGGTGGGAATGTCGCCAACGCATCACCTATTGGTGATATGCCTCCTTTACTACTTGCGCTGAACGCCATGCTGCATTTGGATAATGGAGAGCATGTTCGCACTATCCCAATTAGCACTTTCTTCACGGGTTATCGCGAAACGACACTCGCTAATGATGAATGGATAAGCGCAATAGAAATACCGCTTAAACAGCCTAATCAAGCACTGGCCGCATATAAAATATCAAAACGTTTTGAAGATGACATATCGGCGGTATGTGCAGTGTTTAACGTTACCTTAGAAAAAGGCAAGGTTCAGGCGATTACCAGTGGCTTTGGTGGTGTGGCTGCTGTGCCGTCAACCTGCGAAGCATTGGAAAATGCTCTGAAAGGTAAACAGTTCGCGAGCAAAGAATGCTTAACCCTAGGCAAGCAAATCTTATTTGATGCGTTTGCGCCTATTGATGACGTACGCGCAACAGCACAATATCGCAAAACCGTGTTAGCTAACTTGTGGCACCGCTTCTGGTTAGAAAACCAAACAGTTAACCATATTGAAACTCGGGTGGTGCAGCATGCGTAAATTAATTGATGCTCCAAATCCTTTAGAAACAAACGGCGAACAAGGTGTTGTTCACGTTTCTAAAAAGCACGAAAGTGCGACACGTCAGGTACAAGGTAGCGCCAACTACGTTGATGACGTTGTTGAACCTCAAGGTACGCTTTATGGGGCAGTCGGTGTAAGCCAGTGCGCCAAAGGTACTATCAGCTCTGTAGATCTTGACGCCGTGCGCCAAAGCGAAGGCGTCGTTGATGTCATCACCATTGATGACGTACCTGGCCATAAAGATATTGGCCCTGTGTTTGAAGGCGACCCACTACTTGCAAACGGCCAAATCAAGTTCTTCGGTCAACCGGTGTTTGCGGTACTTGCCACTTCAGTAAATCTTGCCCGACAAGCTGCGCTAAAGGGTAAAATAGAAGTAGACGCAGTTACACCTGTACTTGATGCTGAAGCCGCCCACCAGCAGCAAACATTCGTTCGTCCATTACATAGATTTGGCCAACATGCAGCCCGCGTCGACAGCACTATTGAAAAAGCTAAGTACCAAGCACATGGTTCGCTAAGCATTGGCGGTCAGGAGCACATGTACCTAGAAGGCCAAGTGAGCCTTGCGATCCCCGATGAAGAAGATCGCATGAAAATCTACACCTCTAGTCAGCATCCAAGTGAAGTGCAAAAGCTAGTTGCAGAAGTGCTAGATGTTAAATTGCACCGCGTAATGGTAGACATGAGGCGTATGGGCGGCGGTTTTGGCGGTAAAGAAACCCAAGCCGCACAATGGGCTTGTATCGCTGCCCTGCTCGCTTCACGCAATCAGTGCGCCGTTAAGCTTCGTTTGCCGCGCTTCACCGATATGCACGTTACGGGTAAACGCCACCCGTTTGAAAATGAATTTGATGTGGCATTTGACGAAACAGGTAAAATTGAAGCGACTCGCATGACCATTAATGGCATTTGTGGGCACTCTCCTGACTTGTCAGATGCTATTGTAGATAGGGCCATGTTCCACGCCGATAACGGCTACTTCCTAGGCGATAGCGATATTGTTGGTCACAGACTGCAGACCAATATGGTATCGCACACCGCTTACCGTGGATTTGGCGGCCCGCAAGGCATGATTATGGCCGAAGCCATGATTGACAAAATTGCACGGGCTATCGGCAGCGACCCGCTATCGGTGAGGAAGCGTAATTTATACGGCCCGACAACCGGTAGTTTTACTCCATATGGCATGAAGGTAGAGCACAACCTATTACCTGATATGATTGCCGAGTTAGAAGAAAGTGCGCAGTATTGGCAGCGCCGGGACGCGATCGCAGCGTTTAACCGCGAAAGCCCGGTTATCAAGAAGGGTCTGGCGCTAACGCCGGTTAAATTTGGTATTTCATTTACCGCAAAGCACTTAAATCAAGCTGGCGCTTTAGTGCACATTTATACCGATGGTAGTATTCAGGTAAACCACGGTGGCACAGAAATGGGCCAGGGCCTACACACTAAAATAGGCCAGATCGCAGCCAATGAGTTTGGGCTAGATTTGGATATGATTGAAGTCACCGCTACGCGTACGGATAAAGTGCCAAACACTTCGCCGACAGCGGCATCAAGTGGTACTGACTTGAACGGAAAAGCCGTACAAAACGCGTGTATTACTTTAAAAACCCGTTTGGCTGAATGCTACGCTAAAAGTTTAGGTCTAGAGGGCCGCGCTGGTGATGTGAAGTTTATCAATCAACATGTTGTACTAGACGAAAACAGCATTGCTTTTACAGAGCTGGTTCAACAAGCCTATTTTGATCGTGTGTCGCTGTCTTCAAGCGGTTTTTATAAAACGCCTAAATTACAGTACAACCGTGATACAGGTGAAGGCCGCCCGTTTTTCTACTTTGCTTACGGCGTCTCAATGAGCGAAGTCTCGGTAGATACGCTGACTGGCGAATACACGGTAGATAAAGTTAACGTTATTCATGATGTGGGCAATAGCCTTAACCCTGCAATTGATATTGGCCAAATTGAAGGCGCCTTTATCCAAGGTATGGGCTGGCTTACCACAGAAGACTTAAAATGGAATGAGGCAGGCAAGCTGATAAGTGAAAACATGGCGACCTATAAAATTCCTGCCATTGGCGATACGCCTAAGGAGTTTAACGTGAAGCTTTTTGGTAGAGAAAACGCTGAAGACAGCATCTACCATTCAAAAGCCGTGGGTGAGCCACCGTTTATGCTAGCGATTTCAGTATGGTGTGCTTTAAAAGACGCAATATCTAGCCTATCTGGCTACACTGCTGATCCGCAGCTAGATACGCCAGCCACCCCCGAACGCGTTTTAAATGCTGTCGCTGCAATCCAACAAGCAGCTCAGCAAGCAGACCAACAAGCCGATATCCGGGGTGCTGCTGTATGACTCGCGTAGCAGGGCAATCATTACGCGCAGCCCCATCATTTCGCGCGACGCATTGGCACGAGGCAATAGCCGAGTGCCAAGAGCGTAATGAGGGCTATGTTTTAGTTACCGTTGTAGGAACCGCGGGCTCCACTCCCCGTGAGCCGGGCAGTAAAATGGTGGTCACCGCTTCACACAGTATTGATACCATTGGTGGCGGACACCTTGAATTTGATGCTATTGCCCGCGCCCGAGCATACCTTGCTAAAGGCGAAGTATGCACTGAACTACACAGCTACCCGTTAAGCAGTTCTTTAGGGCAATGCTGCGGCGGTGCAGTAAAGGTATTGTTTGATGTGTGTAATGTTCATCAGCAGCACATTGCTATCTTCGGCGCAGGCCATGTAGCAAAAGCGCTGGTGCCAATTTTGGCTCAAATGCCAGTGCGAATTTCGTGGATAGACAATCGAGAAGATTTGTTCCCATCATCGCTACCTGCCAATGTACAAAAGGTGGTGGAAGAAGCGCCTGAGAGTGAGGTAAGACACCTCGATGAGAACAGCTGGTTGATAATACTCACTCACGACCACCAATTGGACTACCGTATTACCGAGCAAGCATTAAAGCAGCCTTCCCTGCCTTTTGTTGGATTAATAGGTTCAGACACTAAAGCAAAGCGTTTTATTACTAAACTTACCCAGCGCGGGTTTGACGACACTGCGCTAGCAAGGCTGTTCACGCCTATTGGCAATCGAGATATTCCTGGAAAGCGCCCTATTGAAGTTGCTGTTTCTATATCAGCGCAAATCATTGAACGTCTTCATGCAAACCACGCAGTAGCGGCTTCAGTAAAAAGCGCTGAAACAAATACTGACGCATGTACGGGTGAACATACCAAGCACCCTGCTAAAGTGGTGTAAATATAAAAGGATACCAGCAGTGACACTTACTGAATTAAATACACTAAGCGCTGACGAAGCATTTTCTTGGTTTGAGCAATGCTGCGCGGCGAAAGCATGGATCTACCAAATGGTAGAAGCCCGCCCTTACAGCAATCAAGACGCCCTGGTTAATCAAGCAAAAGATGCTTGGGCAAAATGTAGCGATGATGACTATTTAGAAGCCTTTACCGCGCACCCAATGATTGGTGACGTAGACTCATTGCGTAAAAAGTTTGCCAACACTAAAGCTATTGCTGCCGGAGAACAATCAGGTACTGCTAGTGCGTCTGAGGCCGTCTTGCATCAACTAAAAGAAGCTAATCACGCCTATTTAGACAAGCATGGGTTTATTTTTATCATCTGCGCTACCGGGCTTTCTGCGCAAACCATGCTAGCAGCACTACAAGAAAGGCTGCCGAATACCACGCAGCAAGAAATATCTAATGCTGGTGCACAGCAAATAAAGATAACCCTGTTACGTCTTAATAAAGCGCTTAATTAGTGTGAAGCCTTAATCGTCAGCCTAGGCGCTTATGCCATATAGAACAGTAATACGAATTTAAAAAATTTTTAGGACTATAGTATGAATACGCTTTCAAGCCACGTACTCGACACCACATTGGGTAAGCCAGCGCAAGGCATTGCACTTACTCTTACATTACCTGACGGCAGCACCCTCTCTGGAGAAACCGACAGTGACGGCCGCTTTAAAAATTGGGGCGTTGATGATGGTTTTGCTGCAGGGGTTTATAACTTGCGCTTTCACTGCAAGGAGTACTTAACACAAACTCATGGCAGCAGTTTCTATCCACACATTGATATTACGTTTGAACTTGTTGAGAATGGTGGTCACTATCACGTACCACTTCTTATTTCTCCATTCGGTTTCAGCAGCTACAGGGGCAGCTAATAAACATGCAGCTTTTTCGTGCAAGCATTGCGCACTTTCCTAAACAAACCACACAATTTGATAATGACATTGCCATTTTTAAAGATGGTGGCTTGCTAGTAGATAACAAAGAAATAAAAGACATTGGCCCGTTTAGCGACATTGCTGAACGTTACCCTGCGGCCACTGTCACAGATTTTTCGGGTAAGTGGATTTTACCGGGCGTAATAGACAGCCACCTGCATTACCCGCAAACCCAAAGTATTGCCCACTACGGTGAGCAGCTATTGAGCTGGCTTGAAAACTACACGTTTCCCACTGAAATGCAGTTTGCCGATAGCGAACACGCCGACACCATCGCAAAAGTATTTTTAAACCAGCTACTAAAGAACGGTACCACCACAGGGTTTGTATTTACTACCGTTCATAAAAGCAGTAGCCAAGCACTATTTAGCGCCGCCAGTGAAATTGATATGGCGATAGTGGCAGGTAAAGTGTGTATGGACAGAAACTGTCCAAGTGCGCTGAACGATTGCCCTGACACAGCACAAGCTGATAGTGCAGAGTTAATTGAAACTTGGCACAACAAGGGGCGTAACCGCTATGCGTTAACGCCTCGTTTTGCCCCTACAAGCACAGAAGCCCAGCTTGCCGCATTAGGCGAACTTGCCCAGCAGTATCCCGACGTATTCATCCAAACCCACTTGTCTGAAAATTTAGACGAGATTGCATGGGTTAAAAGCTTATTCCCTAACGTTGACGGCTATCTAGATGTTTACGACAGCTACAACTTGGTGCGCGAGCGCGCAGTGTTTGGCCACGGTATTCACCTTACGCCTAACGAATGGGCGCGCCTTGGCGACAGCGGCGCTACGGTTGCGTTTTGCCCTACATCTAACTTGTTTTTAGGCAGCGGGCTTTTTGATATGACCGCAGCGCGTGCTAATAAAGTACATGTTGCCATGGCTACCGATGTGGGCGCAGGTACCACATTCAACATGTTTAAGACCTATGGCGATGCATACAAGGTCAGTCAGTTGCGCAACGAGCCCATTAGCCCGCTGGAAGGGTTTTATCTTATGACCCAAGGCGCAGCAGTGGCCCATGCGCTTGATCATGAAATTGGTAACTTAAACCCAGGTTCTACCGCTGATTTTATTGTTGTAGAGCCAAGGTTCGATGAATTAACACGATTGCGTATAAAAGAAGATGCACAGTTCGATGATGTATTTTTCGCGCTTAGTATTTTAGGTGATGACCGCGCTATCGAGCAGACGTGGATAAGCGGTACCTGCCGCTACACCAAAGAAGATAAAGAGTAACAAGCTACTATAGGGCCAGCCGGCCCTAAATAAGGAGAATAATAATGCCGTGGCTAGATTGGATAAGTTTATTTGTACGTTGGTTTCACGTTGTGGCCGGTGTAGCTTGGATTGGTGCGTCGTTCTACTTCATATGGCTAGACAACAACTTGCGAACGCCACCTAAGTGGAAACAAGACAAAGGGATTAAAGGGGATTTATGGGCCATTCATGGCGGTGGCTTCTACGAGGTAGCAAAATACGCCTATGGACCAGAGAAAATGCCCGAAACATTACACTGGTTCAAATGGGAAGCCTATACGACTTGGTTATCAGGCTTTGCCCTTTTGATTATCGTTTATTACTTCGGTGCCAGCGCTTACCTTATTGATCCATCTGTCAACGCCATGTCGCCAGCTACGGCAATATCACTAGGACTTGGATTAATCTTTGGTGGGCTTGCCATATACGAATTCGCATGTCGTAGTCCATTGGCCAAATACCCTCTTGCTTTTGGTATTGGGTTAGTTGCTCTAGTGTGTGTCGTTAGCTATCTGTCTACCCAATGGTTTAGCGGTCGAGGCGCTTATATTCATGTAGGAGCCCTTATTGGCACCATCATGGCAGGTAACGTATTTTTCAATATTATGCCTAACCAGCGCAAAATGGTAGCTGCGGTAGCTGACAAAAAAGATATAGACCCTGCGTGGGGCGCAAGTGCCAAACTTCGCTCGGTGCACAATAATTACTTCACGCTACCCCTACTGTTTATTATGATTTCAAATCACTACCCAATGACCTATCAGCATCCTCAAAATTGGCTGGTACTCATTGCCATAATGGCCGCTGCAGCGTGGATACGCCATTTCTTTAACTTGCGCCACGTGGGTACCACTAAACCAAGTATATTAGTCTCTGGCGCTGTCGCCATGCTCGCTATAGCACTGTGGGTATCTTGGCCACAAGCATCTTCAATTCAACCGTTGAGTCATAATGACGCGCTACCTTCTTCAGCCATGAGCGCAAACACAGCGGCTCAACCTGATTTAAGCGCGCCTACAAGCGAAATAGAAAACGAAACATCGACAGTGGTTAGTAACGATACCGTCGCGAGTCTAATTACCACTCACTGTGTAAGCTGCCACTCGCGCACACCAACCGATGAGATTTTCAAAGTGGCGCCTTTAGGCGTGGTCTTAGATTCATGGGAAGATGTTGAAAGGTTCGCACCACAAGTGGTTCGAAGAACCACAGTGACCAAAGACATGCCGTTTTTGAACAAAACAAAGATGACCGAAGAAGAAAGGCAAATTATAGCGCGCTGGTTTGCACAGCGACAGCAGTAAAATACGATGTGCGATGTAGCTGCTTGGCTACATCGCTTTACCCCATTTGCTATTAATCGCTGCTACAACTTGCCCACGTTGCTTTTTTTCATACATTACCTCATCAGCTCGGTCTAACCACGCCTGCACAGAATCGATACCTTCGTTCCACTGCACCCAGCCTGCGCTGAAGTTGATAGCGATGGCATTGTTTTCCTCAGTATGTAGTTCAAATCTACTGTCTTGAATTCTGTCGAAGAATGCCGCTGTTTCGAATTCGTCCGTGCCGTAAAGCAAAATTACAAACTCATCACCGCCGATACGACCAAACCTGTCGCTATCGCGCAAAAGTGCGCCCATTCTTTGTGAAAATTCGACTAACGCTTTGTCACCAATTTTGTGACCGTATTTATCATTGATTTCTTTAAATTTATTGAGGTCAACATAAACAAGAGTAGACGCTTTTTGACCTCGTCCCATTCGAGCAATCTCATCGCTTAACTGACTAAAAATCTCTCTTCTATTGGCAAGCCCTGTAAGTGCATCGGTTTTAGAGAGGTGCTCTAATTTAGTAACAGCACTCATCAAAGCCTGCTGCTGCGACTTCTCTCTCGTTACATCGTCTGCGGTACCTAAAATAAGCGAATGCATCTCGCTGTCGTCATAGATCAGACTGCCTCGGTCGTGAAGGTACTTTACCTCGCCTTTTGAATCATAAATACGATATTGAATATCCCAATTTTGCAAAGGCCGCTGACTGAACACTTTTAAAACCCGCGCTCTATCATCTTCGTGAACATGGTCAATAAATCCAATGGGGTTACAGTAAAGCTCAAATTCATTGCGCCCGAAAATCTTTTCATACCCATCATTGACATATTGCAGCTTTTTTAAATCAGGCGTCGCTACCCATATAAAGGTTCTGTTCGAAAACGCACTAACAATTTTACTGAACAGTGCATCAACTTGAAAAAGCTCAGATTGAATACGCTTTTTTTCATCAATGTCCTCGACCACAGAAATAAAGTAGTCTGGGTTACCCCGCTGGTCTCTGACCATGGAAACGGTTAGCTGAGCCCATACCTGTTCTCCGTCTCGCCTTAAATAGCGCTTTTCCAGCGTGTAGTTATCAACCTCGCCTTTTAAAAGGCTTTCTAAATAACCCAGATCTCGGTCTAAATATTCTGGAGAGGTTAATTCTTGAAAAGTAAGTTTAGTAAGTTCCTCATTTGAATAACCTAAAAAATCACACAGTGGTTTGTTCACACGGATGAAGCTTCCATCCACACTGACATGGGCAAGTCCTACTGGACAAGAGTAAAAGGTTTCTTCAAACATAGGGCATCGCCCCGCTAGGTAATTGCATTCCGTCGCCTCAATAAAAATAGTGCTCACGTTAAGCACTTAGCTATCTTATACTTTAGTATAAACAAGTATAGATTAGTTTTTTTTCTTAGCTAACGCGAATAACTAAGAAAATGGCTTAGATATCACTAATACTCGCGCTTGCAAACACATAAAAAGTATTAAGGTAAGTTGCCAGTCTCTCACCTTAAAAAAGTGGCAAATCATCTTTAAACACTACACAAAATTTATAGCGTGCATATGTTTAGAGTTTTTTACTAAGGACAAATTTAATGATCGAGTTCTCAGTTATTATTTTTTCTAAGCCTAATCAAAATGAAGCCCTGTTAAATGTTTTAATACCTTTGGTTAGGGCTAGCCGCGAGGAAAAAGGGGCTGTAATGTATGACCTACATTCAAGTGAGGAGGGTGTGTTTGTTATTACGGAAAAATGGCAATCGCAAGCAGCACTTGATGCCCATGAAGCTACTAAGCACTTTACCAATTTTCAAGAAAAAGCGAGTGACCTTGTTGAAAAGGTTCTTAGATTACCGATAGTGCCAGTCTAATTTTAAGATGTTTGAGAACTTAAGCGCTGTTCTAGCGCGCCATTTAAAGGCAGTGAACAGATGCGTTCATTGCCTTAATCAATCTGCATGTTTATCAGCATTCGTTAATCGTTCGTATGGCTTTCAGACCAGACTCGCAGTTGTTCGAGGATATCTAGGGCAGAACGGCCAAAATCCGTCAGGCTATAAGCAACGGCTATAGGGCGAGAGTCGATAACATTGCGTATAACCATACCGTTGTTTTCAAGCTCTTTTAAGCGCTGGTCTACCATCTTGCGGCTTGCGCCACCTAGCATTCTACATAAGTCGTTAAACCTAACAGGCTCGTCTTTTAAATGATAAATAATAGAGCCTGTCCATTTACCACCTATCAAACGCATGCCGCGTTCAATGGCGCACGGCTCTGTACACGTATTTAAAACGGTTTTTCTACCCTTAGCGTCTGTTTTTATTTCAGTTTTCATTAACGTCCTTTAAAAAAGCACCTAGTAACTAAAAGTAAACTAATTGCTTAGTTGAACAAGGTAACTAAACTATACCACATAAACCATTTTGGCTGACAGTCGTATATCTCTTGTCAATTAGTCTACTTTATAAATAAAAGGTTCACAAAGTACTCACGCCCAAAGCATAAGACTAATACCGATATACAATATTGTTGGGCAAAAAATACAGGCAAAACAGACCGTTCAAACCAAGGCTTACTTTGGCGAGAGCATTTAGACTCTAACTTCACGGTGATGATTACCATGATTGAATTTACATTAAATGGAAAAACAGTGCAGACGGATGCTGCCTCAGATACGCCCCTTGTTTGGGTGATTCGCGATGAATTTGGATTAAAAGGTACTAAATTCGGATGTGGTGTGGCCATGTGCGGCGTATGCACCGTTCATATCGATGGCAATGCTATTCGTTCATGCTCTTACCCTGTCTCTCTCGTTAATGGAAAGAAGGTCAATACAATCGAAAGTTTAAACGGTGAGCATCCTTTGCAGTCGGCTTGGGTCGAGGAACAAGTACCACAGTGTGGCTACTGCCAGTCTGGTCAAATTATGCAGGCAGCGACACTACTGGATAGCAACCCTAATCCTAGTGACCAAGACATCGTTAATCACATGAATGGTAATTATTGTCGTTGTATGGCTTACACAAGAATAAAAAAAGCGATCAAGCGCGCCGCAACTTCTACGGTGCAGCATTACGACCCTAAGGCTTCATCAGAAGGTGAAAACGCATGAGCATTAAAGACCTATCTAAAGAGAAAAAAGACACAATAAACTTGTCTCGTCGCTCATTTATGGCGGGCTCACTTAAGACATCACTTTTCATGGCGTTTGGTGCCTCGGCAATACCATCCGTGTTATCAGCTAAAGAAGCCATAGAAAACAAAACATTTTCACCTAACGTCTGGTTTGAGATGGACACCCAGGGTCACGTGACGGTAAATATCGCTAAAGCTGAAATGGGACAGCATGTTGGCACTGCTTTAGCGCGTATCTTAGCAGACGAACTAGAGTGCGAATGGGACAAAGTTTCCATTGTGCACGTTGATACCGACCCTAAGTGGGGTTACATGGTGACAGGCGGTTCATGGTCTGTTTTCCAAACTTACAAACCTATGTCGCAAGCAGGGGCTGCTGGTCGCCAAGTACTACTTAGTGCCGGTGCTAAATTATTAGGCGTACCAGTATCAGGTTGTGAAGCTAACGCGGGCTTCGTAGTATCTGGCAGTAAGAAAATAAGCTACGGCGATATTGTTGCGAACGGTAATATAGATAAGGTTTATTCGGCAGACGAATTAGAAAGCTTACCGATTAAGCCGGGAAATAAGAAACACCTTATCGGCTTGGGTAACCAATATAAAGCACTCGATATACCACCAAAAACAGATGGTACAGCAGTTTACGGCATTGATGTTGAAGTAGACAACATGCTGTACGCTCGCCCCATACTTCCGCCTACTCGTTATGGCAGTAAAGTCACTAAGGTGGATGACAGCCAAGCGAAATCATTGCCCGGTTACAAAGGGTACAAAATTCTCAACGACCCATCAGGTACCGTTGAAGGATGGGTTGCGGTACTCGCTTCTGACTATCCGACGGCAATCAAAGCTATCGATAAAGTGAAGGTCAGCTATAACGCGGGTAAAACAGGAAATGTGAGCGAAGCTGACATTCAAAAAGAGGGGGAACGAATCTGCCGTGACAGAAGTGAAGGTACGCTGTTTGTCGATGAGGGGAATATCGAGAATGCTGGAAAGCAGGCAGCTGAATCAATCGAGGCCATGTATACCACAGCAACAGCGAGTCACTTTCAACTTGAGCCGCTAAACGCAATCGCTGAATTTAAAGAAGGCAAATGGCATGTCCACACGGGTAACCAGTGGCAAGGGCTTACACTGCCAGCAGTAGCAAAAGCCGCAGGCGTACCCGACTCTGATGTAGTCATACACCAATACTACCTTGGCGGAGGCTTCGGACGACGCCTTTTTGGTGATTGGATAATTCCTGCTCTACTTACCGCGAAAGCCGCTGGGCAACCTGTAAAAATGCTTTTCATGCGCCCAGACGATACCATGTTTGACCAACCTCGTTCAGCATCGACCTCGTTATTTAACGCCTATTTCGACGACGCTGGGAATTTCACAGGGATGGAGCACGCACTTGCTGCCGGCTGGCCAACATTGGCAATGGCTCCAGGGTTTATGCCAGACGGTGTTGATGGTAAAGGCAAATTCGATCCGTTTTCCGCCTCGGGTGCAGATCATTGGTATACCATGCAACATCACCGCGCACGAGTGATAAACAACAAAGTCGCGCAAGAAACCTTTACTCCAGGATGGCTTCGCTCTGTAGGTCAAGGGTGGATAGTGTGGGGACTTGAAAGCTTTATTGACGAAGTAGCACATAAAGCAAACCAAAACCCCGTAGACTTTAGGCTGTCTATGCTAGACGGCAAAGGCAAACAAGCGGGTAAAGCGCCGGAAAGTGTTGGCGGAGCAACGCGCCTAGCTCACGCTTTGAAAAAGCTTAAAGACAAGACGGCTAATGTTGCACTTGGTGAGAACGAAGGTATTGGGTTTAGTGTAACTGCAGGACAAGAACGCACCATGCCTGCATGGCTTGCTACTGCAGCGCATGTTCATGTAGATAAAAGTAGCGGTAAGATCACGCTTAAAAAATTATGGGTAGTAGCTGACGCGGGTATTGTTGTTCATCCAGATGGCGCTATGGCACAAATGGAAGGGTCTTTGCTATGGGGAACTAGCCTTGCGTTATTCGAACACAATGAGATAAAAGACGGCTACGTGGCAAAGAAAAACTTAACCACTTACCAGCCACTTAGAATGAATGATGTCCCTGATATGGACATTGAGTTCATTGAAAGTAATGAATTTCCAGTGGGACTTGGCGAGCCAGGAGTTATTGGCGTAGCACCAGCTGTAGGTAATGCGGTTTATAATGCGGTAGGTGTAAGGTTGCGACACCTCCCCATGTTATCAAGCGACGTCAAAAAGGCGCTTAAGGCTTAGGGTCTAGCTATTGAGTATTAAAGCTAGAGCGCTGACACTAAACATGGAATAGTTGAGCAAAGTAAAAAACAACCCGCACTTTTGCGGGTTGTTTTATATTAAAAGGAAGCGCTTATTTAACCTGTTGGGGGCACTAGCTTGTTGCTAAAAAAGATAGTGAGCACTTAATACGAACGACTCTGAACCCGGGTTTGTGTCCCCTAGCCCACCGTTAGAAATATGACCAACTTCAGCTTCTAGCGAAAAAGTTTCAGAGACGTTGTATAAACCAGAGAGCGATGAGTAAAACTCAATGGTGTCGCCTAGATTTTCAGACTCATCAACAATACCGGCATGAAAAGCAACACGTAGGGAAAAGTCATTGTATTTGTAGACGTCTTTTGCCAATCCCGCAGCGAAATAGTGTTGACCTTGATCTGCGTTTACCAAGAGAACTGTTGGTCGAACTCCGTAAAATGATTCAAGCGGTTTGTGAACATAGGCCACATGCAATGCGTAACGGTCTGCGTCATCAAACAGATTCCAAACCGCAGCCCCAGCTTTGAGTTCTGTACCTTGAGGTAGAGCATAAGTGGAAAGCGATGCAAAAGGTGAAAGTAAAGATAATGCAAGTGCGAGTGTTTTTACTGGTGTTTTCATGTTTATACTGTTTTAAGCAAAATTAAAAGTAGCGTTCCGTCTAAGCTTTTTTCGAAGTCGTCTTCGAGGGTATTTCCATTTGTGAGTTCATAATGGTAATTAGGTTACTTTTTTCAACCTACTAAATATTAGTTACCTTATAACTTTGCGGAAACAGACATTACGAATTGCTCTAAACGTAAAGTTTGAATAAAGGATTAGACGGGTGACTGCTGACCTTTGGTGTGCGCTTAACATCAATAAGACCCAAACAGCGTCAGAAATATTGGCTGTAAAACTGAGTAGAGATGTATGACAGACGAAAACTCCATTAAACATGCTATTGAAAACACCAAGAGAAGTAAAAAGGTACTGGTTTTGTTTGCCCACCCCGCACAAACGCACTCTGAAGTAAACGTGCCGCTCTTCCATGAAGCCCAGCTAAATAAACACGTTACCGCAGTAGATTTATACGCAGAGTACCCCGATTTCAATATTGATATTGAACGGGAACAGCAGCGTTTGATCGATCACGATGTCGTTGTGTTTTTGTTCCCTCTTTACTGGTATTCGACCCCTTCAATTTTAAAAGAATGGCAAGACTTGGTGTTGGAATATGGGTTCGCCTACGGTCATGAAGGCACTGCACTTAAAGATAAATTGTTTCTTTGTGCGTTGAGTGCAGGCGGTAAAGAAGAAGCCTACCAAACTGACGGTTTCAATCATTACACCATTAGACAACTACTTCAGCCATTAGAGCAAATGGCGCAAATCACGCATATGACCTACATCGCTCCGTTTGCAATATTCGGTTCCCGTACCGCCCAAGAAGAGCATCGGGTAGCCGAACATAGGGGTAAGTGGACAACTCTGCTTAACAAATTAACCTCCAATACCCTCGATTTAGAAAAAGCAAAGTATATCGAGAATCTCGCAGACCTTTGTACATCTCAAGGAGATTAACGTGACTGGCTATTTTCTATATGCATTTATTTACCTTATTGCCGCAGTAATAGCAGTGCCAATAGCAAAGCGCCTTGGGTTAGGATCTGTACTTGGTTATTTAATTGCAGGCCTTGTTATCGGGCCAGTTTTCGGGCTCGTTGGCGATGAGACGGTTGCCATTCAACACTTTGCTGAATTCGGCGTAGTAATGATGCTGTTTTTAGTGGGGTTGGAGCTAGAGCCTCGGTCACTATGGGCAATGAAGTCCAAACTAATAGGCTTAGGCGGGCTACAATTAGCACTCACCACCGCTCTTATCACCGGCGTCGCCTTATTTCTTGACCAGCCTTTTGGCATTGCTCTTACAATAGGCCTTATTTTTGCTCTTTCTTCAACCGCTATTGTTTTGCAAACACTACAAGAAAAAGGCCTTCAGAAAACTGAGGGGGGCAAAAGCGCCTTCTCCGTTTTGCTGTTTCAGGATATCGCCGTTATTCCCATGCTTGCGCTTATACCTCTTCTTGCCATACCCGAGCTGGTCGAAGCAGGAAATGCACATGGCGGCGATACAGGATCGCACGATAGTCTAAACCTTGTTGAAGGGCTTGCCCCTTGGGCTTCAGGTCTCGTGATCATTAGCTCAATTGCCTTTTTAACCATCGGAGGACACTACTTAAGTCGCCCATTATTTAAGTTTGTGGCCGCATCTGGATTACGAGAAATTTTTACCGCAACCGCGCTTATGCTCATTATCGGAATTGCAGCTTTAATGGGGCTGGTCGGGCTCTCTCCTGCCCTTGGCGCATTTTTAGCGGGTGTAGTTCTAGCTAACAGTGAATTCAGGCATGAGCTTGAAGCCAATATCGAACCGTTCAAGGGATTATTGCTGGGCCTCTTTTTTATTACGGTAGGCGCTGGCATTAACTTTTCTGTGCTTTCAGAAAACCCTGTGTTAATTGCAGGGTTAACCCTTGCTGTTATGTTAATTAAGGCCCTAGTTCTGTTTGTTATTGCCTTATTATTTAAAATAAAAGGTAAGAATAAATGGCTATTCACACTAAGCCTCGCACAGGCCGGTGAGTTTGGTTTTGTACTGTTAAGTTTCGCCTCGCAAAACTATGTATTGCCTAGCGACATCATTTCTATACTTTCTTTAGTCGTGGCCATTTCTATGTTTTTAACGCCGGGGCTTTTCATTTTATTCGACAAAGCCATAATTCCTCACTATAAAAATGCTAAATCTCAACGTGATGAAGATGTTATCGACGAGAAAGGCACTGTCGTCATTGCCGGCATTGGCCGTTTTGGGCAGATAGTAAATCGCCTCTTAGTGGCCAACGACGTAAAAACGGTTGTGCTCGATATTCGCTCTGAGCAAATAGACCTTTTCAGACGCTTCGGTAATAAAGCTTATTTCGGCGATGCATCTAAACCTGACATATTGCATACCGCTGGGGCACAGGAAGCCTCTTTATTGGTTATCGCCATCGACGACAGAAGTACAGCTGCAGAGATGGTGAAATATGCTAAGCACGCCTTTCCCAATGTAAAAGTGCTTGCCCGTGCCTTTGACCGTGGGCATGGCTATCGGTTGCGCCAGTTGGGCGCAGATTTTGTGGTATCAGAAACCTACCATAGTGCGCTAGAGATGGGCGCAGAAGCATTACGCTCACTCAATATCCACCCCTTTCACGTTGAGCGACAGAAAATGGCTTACAAGAACATTGAGTCTCAACAAAACGATGTGCTGTATCACGCGTGGGTAGATGTCGCGAGTGGCGAAAGGATAGACAACAACTACCTTAAACTGTTCAGCGAACTAGAATCGCTAATTGAAGATGCACTGAAAGCAGATTTACATGACAAACATTCGAAGATGCGTGGCTGGACGCCACCACCAAAAGGGTATGCTGAAAAGCTTGCGCCTGATGAAAAACCAAGTAAAACAAATGAATGATGAGTGTGTAACTCTGCGGAACTTAATTTGCGCTTTTGAACTGCGGGTCGAGGTGTTAATTGGTATTTGCCGATTAACGCTTGTAATTGTGAACAAAAATTCTGATCGAAAACGACAAATAACGCTATAACCTTTAAGTACAAAGAAGTAAGCGTATATTAGATTTTTACAACGTCCTTCTTAAAAAGAATGGATATACGCGTAATAAAAGATAACCCATTGCCAAAATGGGAATAAAAAGTGGTTTATTTAAATGGAGAGTTACCATGTTGTCTAAAAAGAGTCTCTTTAACAGTGTAGCTATGCGCGCTGTAGTTGCATTTGCTGCACTTGCTGGCTTAAGTGCGTGTGAAGACGCCCCCACTCCACCAAAACCAGTCTCATCAACACCGGTAACACTTTATAAAGTTCAGCATTCAGACGAGACCATCGCTAAATTCCCAGGGCAAGTGGAAGCAGCAGAGTATTCTAACCTTTCGTTTCGCATTGGCGGCAAACTGCAAGAACTCAATGTAAAAGCGGGCGAGGAAGTTAAAGAGAATCAACTTATCGCACGGCTTGATGACAGAGACGCAAAAGCGCAGCTCGCCACCGCTCAGTCTCAGTTCGATGTAACTTCCGCTATGTTTGAACGTATGGAAGCATCGGTTGAAAAAGGCGCGGTAAGCCGCTCTACCTTTGATGAAGCGAAAGCCAATTTTTTAGCCGCTAAAGCCAGCCTGACCAATGCACAAGACCAGCTAAGTTATACTGAACTTCGTGCACCTTTTGCTGGGCTTATTGCCTCTGTGCCCGTTGAAAACTATCAAGTAATTGTGCCTCAGCAAACCATTGCCGAGCTTCATATGCCAGGCGCTATTGACGTAACGTTTCAGTTACCAGAGCAAAAAATGCGCATGATTGACCGATCTAGAGCCCGCAAAAACCGTACCTCAGAAATGGCGTGGGTCACTTTTTCTGGCATGCCAGAAAAACGTTATGCTGCCATGTATAAGGATCACGAAAGCACTACACGACAAGGCGAGCTTAGCTATGAAGTGACCATTACGCTGCCAGAGCCAGACGACATCAATGTACTATCTGGTATGAGCGCTACTGTATTGCTTGATATGACCAAGCTCATTGAGTCTGATGCTAAACTTTGGTTAGTTCCCTTTGGTGCTGTAGTTACCGACAATGAAGAGCCAGAAAAGGCCATTGTCTGGCGCTTCAAACCTGATAGTGACGACACTAAAAAAGGCACTGTCGAAGCGGTAGAGGTCATGATCACACGCGCTATTTCAAACGGCTTGTTAGTTGAGGGACCGCTAAACGACGAAGATAAAATTGTCGCTGCTGGTGCTCACCTTGTAAAAGAAGGCCAGGCGGTTACTGAGTGGACGAAAGAAGGAGGCCTGTAAATCATGGTCGAGTATTTTTTTCGTCAAAAAGTTATAAGCTGGATGGTCGCCATCATTTTAGGTGTTGGTGGCATTGTGTCTTTCTTAGGTCTTGGTCAGCTAGAGTTTCCTGAGTTTACGATTAGAAACGCTCTTGTCATAACGCAATACCCGGGGGCAACCCCTGAACAAGTGGAAGAAGAGGTCACGCTTCAGCTTGAAAAGGCCATTCAGCGTATACCCAACGTAAAGCGCATTAGTTCTGTAAACATGGTAGGGCTGTCGCAAATTACCGTTGAATTAAAGAGCAGCGTTCAAGCTAAGGATTTAGAGCAATACTGGGACAATTTACGCCGTAAAGTGGGTGACGCACAAGCTTCACTGCCACCTGGAACCGGTACATCGATAGTTAATGATGACTTCGGCGATGTGTATGGGCTTTTGATGACCTTACAAAGCGAAGACTATTCATTAAAACAGTTAGAAGATTTTGCTGACCTTATGCAGCGAGAAATTCAGCTTGTCGATGGCGTTAAAAAAGTATCCATTGCAGGCACCGTTTCCGAGCAAATTATCGTGTCTTTAGATCACGATAAAATGAAAGCCCTTAATGTTTCTGCAGAATCTATTGCCGGTCTGTTAACTGCTCAAAACGTGGTAGGCAACGCAGGTTCAATTAAAGTTCAAGGTAAGCGTCTTTCTATTCAGCCCACGGGTGAGTTTGATAATTTGGAGGCATTAGGCCAGGTGGTCATTGGCTCACCGGCTAGCGGCCTTATTCGCTTAACTGATATTGCCACCATTGAGCGCAAGCTTAACGATACTCCTTCGCTTCTGTACCATAGCTCTGGCACCCCTGCCCTGTCTATTGGCGTGTCGTTCGCGTCGGCAGTAAATGTAGTTGATGTAGGCAAGCGACTTGATACCAAAATTTCCGAGCTAGAACAGCGTATGCCACTTGGTATGAGCCTGAATACTGTTTACAACCAGCCTTCGGTAGTCGACGATTCTGTAACCGGCTTCCTCATCAATCTTGCTGAAGCGGTAGCCATCGTTATTTTTGTACTGCTGCTATTTATGGGCTGGCGTAGCGGCGTACTGATGGGGCTTATTCTTGTTCTTACTATTCTTGGCACCTTTATTTTAATGTCGATAAAAGGCATTGAACTTCAAAAAATATCCTTAGGTGCCCTTATTATTGCCTTAGGTATGCTGGTCGACAACGCCATTGTGGTAACCGAAGGCATGTTAATTGGTGTGAGAAAAGGACAAACTAAGCTTCAGGCGGCCAAGGACGTAGTCTCTCAAAACGGATTACCGCTTCTTGGCGCGACCGTTATCGCCATTACCGCTTTCGCACCTATTGGGCTTTCCCCTGATGCCACGGGAGAATTTGTTGGCTCCCTTTTCTGGGTTCTGTGCTTCTCGCTATTCTTAAGTTGGATCACAGCGCTGACCATTACCCCATTCTTTTTCGACTTACTGTTTAACACAGAGAAAGAACGTCAATCAGATAGCGAGGATGACGACCCTTATAAAGGTATTATCTTCACCATTTATAAGCGACTACTTACTGCTGCCATTAATCATCGATATATCACTATTGTACTTGTCGTACTTGCCCTAGTAGGCAGCGTCGCGTCGGGTAAATATGTGAAAAACGCGTTCTTTCCTAACTCATCTACTCCACTGTTTTTTGTAGACTTACGTCTGCCAGAAGGTAGCGATATTTTAACGACTGAACAATCGATACGTCGTTTAGAAGAAAAAGTGATGGATATGCCTGAGATCGCCAACATTACCAGCGTAATAGGCGGCGGAGCACAGCGTCTTACACTAACTTACTCGCCTGAAGACCGCTACGCGAGCTATGGGCAACTTATCGTAGAGACCAGTACAGTGGAAGCTCGCGATGCCAGAATGCGAGAAATTATTGAGTTACTGCGCGAAACCTTCCCCAACGTGCAATACAAAGTACAAGCTCTACAAGTAGGGCCTTCTGCAAAAGCGGCCATTGAGGCCAGAATATATGGGCCTGAGCCTGAGGTTTTGCGTGAAATAAGTAGTGACGTTGAAGCTATATTCCAAGCAGAACAAACCATGGATAGCGTGCGCTTATCATGGAGTAATAAAGTCCCATTTATTGAGCCTGTATTCTTGGAAGAACAAGCCAGACGTATTGGGGTAACCCGAGATGCTGTTCACACCGCGTTTCTCCTTAATAATGAAGGTGAAACTGTCGGGTTATACCGCGAAGGCAGCGATTTAATTCCGATTGTAATGCGCAACGACCCGAACCAGCGCTATGATATAGATAACCTTGCCTCGCTTAACGTGTGGAGTCAGGAGCAAGGTAAATATATCAGCATGGCTGACGTTATAAGCAATGTTGATGTGACCTTGAACAATCCCATTATAAAACGCCGAGACAGAGTGCGCATGTTAGCTGTCTATGCTGAACCACTTCCACTTTCTGGGGAAACAGCCGCTAGTGTGCAGGCTAAAGTTCGACCACTTGTAGAAGAACTTGAACTGCCCGATGGCTACCGTATTGAATGGGGCGGAGAATACGAAACATCAACAGATGCACAAAGCGCACTGTTTGCGAGTATGCCCATTGGAATTTTGGGTATGTTTATCATTACCGTATTATTGTTTGGTCGATTGCGCCAAGCGTTAGCCATATGGGGCGTAATACCACTTACCACTATCGGCATTATTGGTGGCTTAGTACTAGTAGGCGCCCCATTTACCTTCATGGCGCTGCTTGGCAGCTTGAGCCTTATTGGTATGGTGCTTAAAAACGGCATTGTGTTGATGGAAGAGATAAACGTGCAGGCGAAAGGTAATAGCGATGCGTTTAATGCCGTAGTTAAAGCATCGGTATCTCGTGTACGGCCTGTTTCTATGGCTGCTATCACAACAATATTGGGTATGATCCCGCTATTTTCTGACGCGTTCTTCGCATCAATGGCGGTAGTTATTGTATTCGGTCTGACCGTTGCTACCGTGCTCACATTGCTGATATTGCCTGTGCTTCACTGTACGTTCCACGGCATTAAGTCTGAATAAAAAGAGCGTACAACTAATTTAGTTAGTTGTACGCTTTTTTGTAGTGCTAATCGCAACTGCAGCTACGATCTTACAATGTAGATAAAATAACGCTAACAGCCAGTGTCGAGATAGCTTCTGATGCTGGCTTTATTTTTTCAAAGCCTACAACTTTTCCCTCTCATAAAAACTACACTATTCAGTTTACTTTTCCAATAAGTTGTTTATTATGGGTAAACTACACTGTGCAGTATACTTTTAATTTAAGGTGAGAGCATGCCCGCATCTAATCGCACACGCTTTCTTGTTGGAGCTTTATTTATGACATCTTTCTGTGGTTCTTCAAACAGCCTTGCTGCAAGCGCATCACAATCTGAAAAATTTGCGAATACCCATATTGAATATAAAACGACGTGGCGAGACATGTGGAAAGTGACCAAAGCGTATTTTCGTGACAACAGAGATGCAGCAACGCCAACGTTTGACATACCCGTCTCGGCACTGACACCTCAAATGCTTGACGCAGTTGCAGAAGATAGCGTGATAAAGCTGGGCCACTCTACTACCCTATTGAAACTTGCCGAGCGTTTTATATTAATCGATCCGGTATTTAGTGAACGAGCGTCTCCTGTGCAATGGATAGGACCCAAGCGGTTTCACGATGCACCAATATCACTTCAAGACTTACCTGACATCGATGCAGTGATAATTAGTCATGATCATTACGATCATTTAGATAAGAGCAGTATTGAAATACTTCAAAGCAAGGTTGGCGTATTTATCACGCCGTTAAAAGTAGGTAATCATCTACGCAACTGGGGAGTAAATGCAGACAAGATTGTAGAGTTAGATTGGTGGCAAAACACTGAAATTGGCAATCTTGAAATTGTTGCAACCCCTTCTCAGCATTTCTCTGGGCGAGGATTATTTGATAGAGATGAAACCCTTTGGGCTAGCTGGGTTATCAAATCTTCAACTACAAGCATTTTTTACAGCGGCGACTCGGGCTATTTTGAGGGCTTTAAAGCGATTGGTGATAAGTATGGCCCGTTTGATTTGTCGATGATTGAAACGGGTGCTTATAACGAATTATGGTCTGACATTCACATGCTGCCTGAAGAGAGCCTGCAAGCGCATATTGATGTTCAAGCCAGTGTTATGATGCCAGTGCATAACAGTACTTTTGATTTAGCACTACATAACTGGAACGAACCCTTAATAAAAATCACAGATCTTGCTGGTGCAAAAGGTGTCCCTACCAGCATTCCTATCTTTGGCGAAATAGTGCCTATAAAGCGTGCTGGTGAAGCCCCGAATAAGACCTGGTGGATGGAAAACAGATAAAACATATAGACAAAGAGAAGGCTTTATTACTACTCGCTTAACATTTTGTTTTACTGTACATTTATGGTTACATTGTATAATTCGCACTCATCCCTTGAGTAAGCTACAATTAGATACAATGCTGTGCGATTAAAGTCTAAGCGCACAGAGAAGCTGCGCGACCGCTATAGCGAAAATCAATTTTTCAGTTGAAGGAGATAACTGCTAGTAATGAAGCTATCTAGCCAAACTAATTTGGGTATTGTAACCCTTTTGTTTTTAGCATTTACTGCATTGTCCGTCGCTGAATTACGTGAGCTACAATCAAACACGTCTGAGGCGGTAACGCTGCAGGCTGAAAAAAGTGCGTTGGTATATAAAAAGGGTGTTACTCAACAGGTTCCTCTTTCCCCTCAAGCTGAGCGTCTAGCACTAGAAACGTTACTAGAAAGTGCCGTGGCACAGCCCTACGTATCTGCTGCATCAGTTGTTGACTCAGACGGTAAAGAAGCGTTGAGCGCAAAGGCCGCAAGCGAAAACACCGTGCCACCGTGGTATTCATTCGTTGACCCAAGCCCTGCTTTTGTGAAGCGCATCGCTTTATACAATAGTGAGAATAACCTCGTACTTACGGCAAGTAAGAGTACGCTTGCTACTGGGTTTATCACCGGACTAGTTAAAAATATTGCTGCGTTTCTCGCTCTTGCAGTGCTTCTTTCACTTTTCGTTGTACTCGCTAACCGACGCATAAAGCGCCCCGTTGATGACACCGTTAAAAAGCTCAATGAGATTGGCAGCCATAACTTTACATCGCCTGAAATAACAGCGTCGAGTGAAGATTTTAAGCCATTAACCGAAGCGGCTAACTCACTTGCAGGCACATTATCTACTAAATTTGATGAGCTAAAGCGTCAAGCAGAACTATTTAAAAAAGAAGCCAGTAAAGACTCGCTCACAATGCTAGCCAATAGAGGTGCTTTTGAGCGTCATATGCGCGCTCTTCTAAATGAAAATGCTTCTGCTCAAGAGAAAGAGCTTATCATTGTCAGACTAGCTCACTTAGGCAGTATAAATACGAAAATGGGTATGGTTCCGGGCGATAATTACATAAAAGCGGTGGCAAATATTTTGGTAGAAGAAACCAAGAACAACCACAATATCCGCTTTGTGTTTCGATTGTCGGGCGGTGATTTCGCACTAATCAGCGAAGCTATGGAAAGCGCGGCCCGAGAACTTATGCTTACTAATCTTGCAAAGCAATGTGCAAGCGCATCGCCGCTTCGAGATGGAACCAAAGCGACATACATGGGGATCACTCGATTTGTCGGTACAATGACAATGCCGCAAATTATGGAAAGTGTGGATAGCGCTCTCATTACTGCAATGAAAACCCAAAACGGCTGGCAGTTGGCATCAGAGATATCAAAAGTACACAGTAATACTCAGTGGCGTGAGCGATTGAACTACATTGTGTCTCAACAGTACGCCGATATTATGATCCAGCCCGTAATGAACACAGACCAAAACGTTCCCGCTTATTACGAAGCATCAGGACGTTTTAAGGATAAGGATACAAATGACGTAATCCCTATGGGGCAGCTGATTCCAGCCTCAGAGCGATTAGATCTTATTCCACAGGTGGACAAGCTTGTCACTACTATCGTACTGAAAAAGTTAGAAGTAACTTCTCAACATGTCGCTGTAAATTTAAGCATAGCCTCAATTGCGAATGCCGAGTTTAGAGACTGGTTAGTAAAGGAAATCGCTAAGCGTAAGCCCTTAAGCCATAGACTGAATTTTGAAGTAGAAGATGCCGCCTTAATTCAGTATAGAGAGGTTACAGAATCGCTTTGCCGCCAGTTAATTAACATAGGCTGTGGAATTACCATTGAGCGCTTTGGTGATAATTTTGCTTCACTTTCTGGCCTAAGGGCAATACAACCGCAGTTTGTAAAGCTCTCTGGTAGGTTGACCCAAGGCATTCATACAAATAAAGACAACCAGCTATTTATTTCAAGTCTTGTAAGCATAGCTAAAGGCTTGAACATAAAAGTAATAGCAGAAATGGTAGAAAACGAAGCTGAATCCGTGGCTTTGAATAAGCTTGGCGTTGACCATCAGCAAGGTTATTATTTTGCTAAACCTGCTCTGTGGAATGTGTATTAATACGCCGGTTGTTATTAATACTCATAGATGATTACCGCGCTTTAAGTCGTGCGCGGATGCATGTGAAAAGGTTAAGACATAATAGTGAGCGCCTTAAACGTTTTTTAGACCTACCAGCTTTGACCTGAATATAAGCTTTCAATGGTGTCAGCGCTTACCGGCCTCGAGTACAGATAGCCTTGTACAAATTCAACGTTTAGTGATTTACAGTAGTCAGACTGGCTTTCTGTTTCCACCCCTTCCACAACGATCTTCAAATTTAGTTTATGTCCTACATTTACAATGGCTTCCATTAATGCGCTGTCATACTCATTTTCCGGTGCGCCCTCTAGAAAAGAACGATCAATTTTTAAATGTGTAACCGGAAAATGCTTCAAATAACTTAGTGAGGAATAGCCAGTCCCAAAATCGTCAATTGAGATTTCTACGCCTAAATCCCGCTGTGCTTGTAAATCTTCTAAAATGGTACTGTCTGATTTAATTAGTACGTTTTCAGTAAGCTCTAAACCAATATCTTTAGGCTGCAAGTTGTATTCGTCGCGACAAGCAGTAAGGCATTTAAAATAAGAGCTTTTTTCTAGCTCTTTGCCTGAAACGTTAATATCGATACGAATTTCGATGCCTTTTTGCTTCCATTCTTTCGCCTGTTGGCACGCTTTTTTAAGCACCCAGGTTCCTATATCGCCTATAAGCTCACCGCGCTCAGCGATAGGTATAAAGACATCAGGAGGTACAGCTTTGGTTTTATCTACAGGACACCATCTAAGCAGCGCTTCACATGAAGTAAACCCACCTGTTTTGCAGTCGACCTGAGGTTGATATACAAGCTCAAATTCATCATTGTGCAGCGATTCTCTTAAATTAGCAGCTACATTTCTTTGCTCGCGAAGACGCTGGCTTAGCGCATCTGTAAAAAAATGATATCTGTTGCGGCCTTCAGCCTTCGCCTGGTACATAGCTGCGTCTGCGTGTTTTAAAATGTCGTCAATCACATCGCCATCACGGGGGTACAGGCTGATGCCAATGCTAGAGGTAATATGGACGTTTTCAGTACTTAGCGCAAAACTCTCCCGAAAACACGCGGACAGGGTTTTCGCGATTTCCTCACACCTATTTTCGCAACTTACGTTATTAGCCAAGTAAACAAACTCGTCGCCGCCAAATCGCGCCAGTACGCCATTAGCGTTATCAATGCAGCCTGACAAGCGTTTGGCCACTGACTTTAGCAATTCATCACCCCAGGAATGCCCCAAGGTATCGTTAACCTCTTTGAACATATCTAGGTCGATAAAAAACAGCCCAAAACCTGTGTTAGATGACCGTGCATCGTCAATAACAGAGGTTAAACATTGTTCTAATGCGCGTCTGTTGGGTAAATTTGTAAGTAAGTCAGTGCATGCCATTCGCTCAAGTTCTTGGCGTATCTCGTGCTGTTCAGTTAAGTCAATATCAACACAATACATCTCTGGCGAGTCAGTGCCCTGCTTTAACATTACGTGAGAAGAAAAAACGTGAATGGGCCGACCGCCCTTTTTCTTTAATACCAATTCATCGGAAGGAATAGGCTCGTTAAACTCTATCCAGCGCTGATGAAATTTAATAACGTCATCGCGCATAAAGTTAGGGATAATGAGGTCTTCAAGCTTTTTACCCAGCGCCTCGGTTTCGCTGTAGCCATAGATATCTTCGCTTGATTTATTCCAGTAGATTACATTTCGGTACTTGTCGTACCCTTGCACAGATACTTTTGGTAGGGCACTAATGAGCTCAAGGAACCGCCTCTCAGCAGCACCATGTTGTCCAAACAACAAGGGCTCTTCGTATCTCTGCAAGCTCATCGTACTCCCGTAACTACTTTTTAAGTACTCAGCGTTCGAAAAAAATTTTCAGCACTATTTCAGTGTAGTCTAAAACCAATAGTTAGATGGTCTTATAAGACGCAATAACGAACACAGAAAATAAATGAATACTGTAACTGCCAATACACCATACCGTGTCAATAGCACAAGTAGGATACGACAAAGGTTGTAATCTTTGTGATGGAGAAATAAATGGTGCGTCTACCCTGATTCGAACAGGGGACCTCTACCATGTCAAGACATGAATCACAAGGGTGCAACATCTTCCTATCACATAATTCCCAACAAAATCAACTAAAAGACCTTTACCCCAATCTATTTAGCCTACATTTCACTTGAATTTGGTCACAAATTAGCCACAATCTAAAAGTACTTAAAACGCATAAAAAATAATCAAACTTTCGTTATATAAAGAGAACTTTGGCACTCGAATACCGGCTATATGCGCTCAAAGAGAACTCATCTCATGGCATTTAGGTCGCAGAAAAAACGTCGAAAAGTACTCAATATAGCGCATATAAGTCGCTAGAAAGTATACATGTTCGGTGCAAAAGTGACGCAGAATTGTCACAAAATCGGCTCAACTTTGATCACAAAATTACTCAAAGATTACGCAAAAGTCGCGCAAATTTGACACAAATGAGGACCACGGAATGGACACTGAATTGGAGAAGTTCAACGAAAAAGTTTTGGAAGGCTTAGAGTTCAGAAAAATTTTAATTTCTGAAATCGTTTTTGATGACGTCATCCATTCGCTTTTCGCTTCAGCCAATCCTGTTGCAGGTATACGAACGACATCCGACAGTCACGACAAAGATGCAACGCTTTATAATCTGCTCGCGTTGCAATCACCTATAATTTGTTACCGCTTCAGAAAAAATTATCGCGCGCTAACTGGTACCTTTACACTCGCCTCATTGCACCACGCTCAAGCTAAACTTCGGTTAAAAGAAGATGCCAAGATCCCTGTGTTTATTCTAGAAAAGAAACCTAACGAGTCAGTTAAGAAAGCTATCGCCCTTTTTTCACTCACCAACGACTTACTATCAAAGTGTTTTATTAGCGATGCTAAGAAAATCGGATTTTATCTTCGAGCATGGTTTTCTAAAGACGAAGGCAAAAAAAGTCTGTTTCAATCTGCTGAGTGGAGCGCACTATTCCCACATATAGATACCGCAGAAAAATTAGCGAGCCATTTATCAATTAGCAAAACTGAACTGTTTAGGCGTCAATAAAGAACATGGCAGATTTATCTGAACAAACACTTTCTGATATTTTTAATCTCATTGATGAAGAGCAATTGAACACAATGGCGAAGTTGCTTGAAATGATTGATTGCCCGTCCGATATAAGAGGGTTGCGCAAAGCGATAGCCACTGTCGAATATCTATTCTCTATTTACCCTTCTCGCGTGACGACTTTGTTTGGCATAGACCATCATTCATTTAAGGCTTCATTATTAATCATTCACTCTTATCAACATAAAAACTCTTCAGCATTTTGGAAAGAGTCGCACGGTCGGGGATGGAAGAGTGAACGACCAATTTACTCTCTGCTATTTATTTTCAGTGATAATAGAACCTCCCACGCTGCAGCAGCGCTTCTTCTATTTCTAGAGCACTACTTAAACAACGAAACTAAAATTGTCGGCCAAAATAGAGCTGAAGAGTCAGTCCGTGCGTTCAGGATGTTATATACCGATGAGTCAACCAGAGATGAATGCTTCCGGGAGAGCAGTCTCGATAGAACTGTAAATAACATTTTTGCCATGAGGGAGCGTTTAAAGAGTGACGATGACGATAATTATCTACCTCGAGCTCAGTTGGGCTACCTCTATCAACTTGAACATTTTTACAGGTTAGACTGGGTTACAAGAGGAAGCCATGCCAGAAAAACAGCCAAACAAATACGTGGTCACTACTCAAGAAAAAGATACGAGCGAATAACGGGTTCCGATGACTTAATGACGCCATCGTTAAATACGCAAAAGCTACCACGTATTTACGAAGAAGCGGGTGTAACAAAAAGCGAGGATTTACCCGACGTTACGATCATCAAATCGTCGTCGCCTCCTCCACTACTCCAGCCATATGAGCAGGCATCAACATCAGTTGTAAAAGATAGTGCTCTTCACTGGTTCAATACAAAGAAAGTTAATATAGACATTAGACGCTGTCACAACCTACTTCCTACCAGCCGTACTATTCTGCAACCTCATGAACTAAAACTCTTAATGCGTTCATTAACAAACACGTCAACCGGCGCTATCGGGGGAATCGATAAAAAGCTAATCAGAGCGGTATTACTGATAATGTTAATAACAGCGCGAGACTTACAATCGGTCCTCAGCATCAAACAAGCGTCGACACCAAAAGAAGTCGGCTTTCATTTTGATGGTAATGATATTTTATTGAATGTTGCACCAGAACCTACAACGTTGTCCCCTGTCAATAATGAATTATTGCTGCCTGTTTCGAGCGTTATTTCTATCACGCTGCCCGAACACTTAGTTACGCACGTATCACCCTACTTTTCTGATACGTTTATTGAGCCCATACAACAAAAGAAACCTGTCGAATGGCAGGATGCAATCCAACGCTATTTGAAAGATCTGAATCGAAAATTCAGTATTCAAATAAGTCTTACCAGGGTTGAGCACCATTTAATAAATTGGGTTTCAGCACATGAAAGTTACGACCCTGTTTTAATCGACATACTCGCAGAAAAAACACGCTATCAAAGTCGTTCGGCAAAGCACTATGCCTACTACACAGAAACCGAAATAAATGATGAACTTCACGCGCTATGGAATGCATTATTCACTGGGGCTGCTCATCAACAAGCTGAAAATAGTGATTCTTTAACGCCAACTATTAGCAGCGAATTAAAAATGGAACGAGGTGTTGGCTCTGCGTTTACACCAAAAGCCGATGCGCTATCAACATGGATAAGTGAAAAGGCTTCAATACTCCTTTCAAATAAACCTTTTGCGGTGTCATCTACTTTGGAAGGGCTCGTGAATTATCACAATGCCTACACGCTTTATACCATTATCATGCTCAAGAGCGGCACAGGCTATCGCGCCGTATATAACCCCTTACCAAGCCTAGACTTAGCGCTTTTGCGATATCAAAGTATTTGTATATCTGACAAGGACTCCAAAACACTTTTCAATCATACAAGGGTTGTTGCCTGCCCCGACATATTAAAATCACAGATTTTGCATTACCAAGCACATATCGAAGCGTTTGCTAATTTAATAGCCGTGAATTTCTCTTACTTTGCGCAACAATATTTCACCCATTCATCTCACTTACAGCACCTCAAGCTCACTTCAAAAACTGAGCGGCTAGAGCAATTCTTGGCGATTAAGAATTCTAGCGGTACTGACGGTATGTTTTTATTTTTTACCGAAAGTGACGAGCATGCCAGTCATATCAAAAAAGTAGTACAAAACAGCTCACCCACATTTTTGAACACGTATTTTCCATTTCCCCTAAACTTCGGCCGACACTATATGCGCCGTTACCTACAAAAGAGCAACATTCACCAAGAGCTTATAAAGTTTCAACTTGGGCATTGGATGACAGGTGAGACGGCGTTAGAAAAATTTTCAGAATTAAATCATGCGGAGGCAATTCAAGCACTGCTCCCGACATTAAATAGCATGATGGATGAACTTGGTTGGCGTGATATCCCTTCACTGCTCACGCGGAAAAGGGCGTAATCGTTTGACAGCAATAAAAGCCATTTTTACACCTGACTTCCTGAGCCAATACAGAACTAAAGCGTTAGAAGAGTCTGGCGCTTATTTAGTTATTGCTGAAAACCTACAGCTCGCATCGAACGAAATTAATAATAATATTGATAAGGTCCTAACCCTTACCCAACAGCTTGTTACGTTAAACAATGAAAAGATTGCTTCAAACAGTGTGTCTGCCGTAATAAAAAAACTAAGCAAGGACTTTCAGCTACACAATTTTCAGCTCATGCTGCTTCATTTACTGTTAAGAATGGCACAACAGAGTTTTGGTATTAAATCGGTTCAAATAGAACGAAACTATCAAATAAAGCAGGACGCTCCACTTCTTAAACCTGATGACTTCTTAACATCAAGGCTGCAAACAGAGTTATATGACCTACTAGAAAGAGAAGCAAAACAGCTAAGCTATTTAGGCTCACCGGAAACACAGACTGGCTTTCTCCTTCTGTGGTTATTTCTTAAAGAAGGTATTGATAGTACCGCCGCGTTAACGGCTATTGTATATCAGCCCAATAATGTCAAAACCCTATCTCGACATTGGTTTTATCAGGGGAAGGAAAGAATATGGCTATCTTCGACTGCAGAACTGCTTTTGCGGGCGTTTTGGAACAGCTATGTTGGCAAACCAAAAAATTGCCTTACGGAAATAAACAATACCCTGATTGCTGAACGCATCATTCCTTCATCCACTCGCGTTCAAATAGGTACATTGCGCGCTATGCTTCGCACCGAATATATATTTAAAACTAGCGCCTCTAATTATGCCCAACAAAAGCGATTAATGCCGTCGTCATCTCTGTCTAGTAAAACACTGTATAGGATCATGACGGGCATGAGCGTAATCCATGCGTCAACGGCTCACCAAATAGCATCTATAACCCAAAACCAACGTGGACTTTGGCTATCTAGCCTTAGAAACGATAAGACCGAGACTACAGAAGCAAGGAACAATAAGGACGGGCTAACCACTTTAGAGCAAGTCGAAATCGTCAAGCGGTTTTCCGACCAAGTAAAAATACTGGCTCGACAAGAAAGCGCCCGAAATTATACGAAGGTAAAAGAACGTCTTAGGCTGTGGCTTCAAGAAAGAGAAAATGCAAAGGCAACGCCCTTTTGTTGGCTTTTATTGTCTTGGCTTTATCACTTACTAGCTCACGGAGGCATGCGAAAAAAACGTTTAAGGCCAAGAACGATAAAAAAGTACATAAATAGTGTGGCAGCACCTGTGCTTCAAGAGTTTGTTGATTGCAAAGCTGACAAATTGGATGGGCTTACATGGGCTGAAAAACTAAACTTGGCAGCAGAGAATATAGACTCAAAAAACCGAGACTATATATTGTACTTTGCTGACTTTGTTGTAATGAACGATTTAGTACCCGACCTGTGTTTGTCTGACCTTGATATCTCTTCTTCCCGTGGCAGTGTAAATGCCAACATTCTTACGCAACACGAAGCGAAGTCCGTCATTAGTACGCTTAACCGGCTAGATAACAAAGCCTCGCACTTGGCACAGTTATGCTTTTGCCTTAGCTTTTACAGCGGTTTACGACGAGGTGAAATTGCTGGTTTGCAATACGCGGATTTAAACTCAATGGGTGATGACTATATTAATTTACACGTAAGGCCAAACAAATACCGTGAACTAAAATCGCCTCAAAGCGCCAGAAATATTCCGCTGGATGTGCTTTGGCCAGAAGAGGAGCTTGTAAAGCTTAAGCAGTATTTACGCACCTCAAAAACCAAGTTTAAGAAAAAGAAGTCCAAAATATTTAACGATGAAGCGCGCTTAAATGAAGCATTTTTACTTGCTACCGAGGCGATGAAATTAATCACAGCCGAACCCACAATACGCTTTCATCATTGCCGCCATTCATTTGCCAACTGGCTATACTTGCTAATTTCACTACCAGAGAAACGTCAGGCAAACTTTTACCCGTTTACTCGTCACGACTATTTCGACGTTTCCAATAGGCAAAGAATAATGAAGCGCTTGGCACTGGTAGAGTATTCGCGGAAGAAAATGTGGGCGGTATCTATTCTTCTTGGTCACAGTTCGCCCGCAGTCACCATGGCGTCTTACATACATACCAGCGAATTTTTACACCGCCTAAAATTTGCAAACCACGGTCCCTCCCCTCGTTTACTTCGTAAGTTTTGGGGGCAAAATATCTCGATAGATGACTACGGTAGAATAGACAATTACCCTGCATCCAAAGCTCACCTTTTAACGGCGCTTCCCAAACAGATAACGCATAAAGTAATAGGCGAGAAGCAACAGGAAAAAAATATAACGCAGTGGCTTGAGAGCAAGCTCGTTAAAAAAGAAGAAACGAGCGAAATTACACTCTCGATGATACGCACATGCTTTGAGATGCACTCTGAGAGCCATTCTCCAGAAGAAATTGCCCGAGTGTTGCCTATCACCCGACAACAAGTTGCAGAAATCATTGAGTTAGAACCAGTATCTAATGAACGAGTTCACAATCAACCGAGCAACAGCAGCCGTATACATGCCCTATACAAAAACATGACGGCCCGTCAGCATGAAATAACAAGCGAACTAGCCGAACAACTCGATGCCCTCGGCACATTTGATGAAATCGAGAACCGTGTCGACTTACATAGAATCAAGAACTTAGAGAAAAACCTCGTTAAAGCGAAAGACTTTCTGATCCGCTCATATGATTGTGAAGCCATACTTTCTCTGCTGGTACTCTTAAAACTACTCGGTTTTACAGAAGAACAGTTGCGCCTTCGATGGTATTTCCCCTCTCCTTCGCAATTTGATAGCAGTAAAAGGCAAGAGTATCGAGCGGACCTTCGTTTTTGGATACAAAATGTCGTTATGAAACTTTTTCCTGAACTTATGATAGAAGTGATAGTACCTCACAACTACGCGCAAAATATTAAACACGTCCCCAGCGTTAAAACAATAACAAGTGACGAAGGCCGTTTTCTCAGTTATGAAAAGCATGGCACCGTTAGTGTACATTTGCTTGAAAGCCCTTTAGTAGCTGATAAGTCTGAACCAAGTACTCCACCTCTATCAAGACGAAGTAGAGCTTATGTTTGCTTTCTAAGACTATTGTTTACTTGGGTGAATTTGCACCATGAATGATGAATAAAAACGCAGGGACTTTCAGCACTTATCGTGTGAATGGTGCTCGCTAGAAGTAAGTTAAATGGATAACGTCACGTTTTAAGGGCTTTAAATTCACATCCATAATATGAGTATGTAGCTAACCTTTTATAGAATCCAAAGTAATGGCAGGGTGTATCTTTTAAACTAGCTATCACTGTTAGCTAATTCGCGCCATTAAAATCTCGAGGCTCCAAGATACTAAACTGCCACCACGGTTGACAGATTTAAGCGGGAGTTACAGGCAGTGAACAGACAATCCAAAATTCGAATTCAAGAAATACTGTTTTTTAAATTTGATCCAATTCTTGAAACCCAAGCTAAGTATATAAATAACCAAACTTAAAAATATTTTTGATATTTTTTGTATTTCTCTTTCTTGTCTGTGAACCACTCAGTAAGGTCTACATTAAAAAAAACGCCGTTATTACCATTTCCGCGATGTACGAAGCCGATTGAGTATTTAGATTTAATATGAAGCGTCAAACCATGTCCTATAGAGTCCGCCTCTTCTCTATCCCAATAAAGAGAGGTTAGAGAGAACCCTATACCCTTCTCCCACCAATTCAAACCGGCCCATTCTAAAGCGATTGCTACCGAATCTCGTGAACCGCGTTCTAAATTGTCAATTCTTTCAACAACCAGTGTTGGATGGAGAAGAATAATTTGGAGTTTAGGCGGCGCCACCAATGAAGGACCATGAAATTCATTACTGTAATATTGGGTAGTCGCCCATACCTCCCAAGGCCACTGGTACCGACTTTCATCCATAAACGAGTTCCAGCTTTTAACCAACCCATTATGCTTTTCTTGGTTAGTTTCCAATAAGACGTTCCGATAAGAGTAAAAAGCAGGAGAAAGAGCGAACCTAAATTGTTCAGCAGCACCACGACAACTCTCAGCTCCTTCTACCTTTGCACATACGCTCTCTAGTGTGTCGTCAAGGGCGAAATCTAAGTCATGCTCGTGGAAAGGAGGTAGTTGGAATTTAAGTCGATCGTTCCCAGGTTCGTAACTATCAATTATATTTATGAGGCTGGTAAAGTCGGTATTCTCGTCAAAACGATTCGTTTGATCATGCCATTGTCCGACAATTTTCTTTATCCCTGGAAATGATGTCTCTGGAAATGCTTCAATGTAGGCTTTTCTAGCTTTGTCGGTGAACATTTTTAATTCTGCTTTTACATTACCTATATCTTCATCGGTAATGTGCAGCGAATGTAAGCAGAGCTCTGTAGCGAGCTCTAACGCATCCTTTTGCAATTCTTCAAAGCTAGTGCTGTTTAAAGTTATGTCATTTGGTTCACAACTGATAGTGGTGAGGTCGTCACCGTCAGCGAAAACTCCAGCACTGAAGGTCATTAATAAAAGCAGTATATTCCATTTCATAACTAGTCCTTTTTTAAAATTCTTCACGTAACCGCTTAGCAGTTTCTATTGCGTCCTGAACAGCTCGGAAAAGTCGAATTAGTGCTAGACCTTGTTCGTTAGTGTCTTGGCTGTTTCGAACTTTATTAAACTCATTCTCGATGGTTTCTAGTGGCTTTTTAAGGTTGCGCTCATCATCATAGTGGGCCTGCTCACCTAATCGATAGGTGGTATTACTGATTGATTCACCGACAATATTTCTCATTATGGCGTAACAAACAGTCGGCGCAGCTGCATATTCGGTCAAGTCATGGGTATTAATATTCCGAACTGTCGTGATCCTACCTGAATAGCCTGTATCGATAGGCGCATCCCATCGCTTGAACCAAGTGAAGGGGTCGAATTCATTGAAAAAGTTAAAAAAGCGTTTGGAGCACTTATGAGGGCCAGAGTTAACTACAGACGTATGTGGGTCGCCAATACCATTAAGAACATTTACTAAACGGCTGACGTTGGCAATTTGAATGATGGCGTCAAACTTAAATGTGTCCACGTCTAATTCAGGGGCTTTCGCTCTAATATCAGCATCTTTGCGATACAACTTCACCAGAGTATCGTGGAGAACAGCTGTACCTAAGCTATGAGCAATAACATTTACGGTTTGCCCTGTTCGGTTGGCTTGTATGTATAGTTCATTTATTTTGGCCGCAAGCTCGTTGCGTATCATCTCCCCCCAGAACATTAGCCCGTAATAAATGACATCCATCCAGTGCGTGTAGAAAAATTTACCAGAATCAGCCTCTGAGAACTCCTCCACAAGCTTAGCGGCGACATCTTGGACTAGTCCCCTGCCCTGCAACAGGGTGATATGGTCAATGAGTGCTTGAGCATTTTCTGCATCTCTTAGCAATATTTCTTCAAGAGACTTAGAATAATTAAATTCATGGAGTTCGACTTTTTCCTGAAACTTGTAATCCTCGAAACCAAAGTGTGCGGCCGTTTCATTTACGCCGTCGCAGACCTCTTTTTGAGTCGATGTTAAACCCTCTTGGGCGTTCTCTTCTTGGTGATGTGTTCCCATGCCATGGATTAATAGTACGATGGGTTTTGGCGTAGCAGGAGGCATAACTAATCCTTGTTTAATGTAATCCTTATATTAAATTAGCTGATTGCACAAAAAACATCCAATTAATTTTCAATTCTCAAATGCGGACTCATTAATGCTAACACTGACAAACTGGCTTATATTATTACGGCTGTTGGCCGTAGAGTTCGAACGAAGCCACAAAGAAAGCTACAAACCTAAAAATTACGGCGTCAATGATTATGTTCGGAAAGAACCAGCCCTATCAAGACGAAATAGAGCGTATAGTTGCTTACTAAAACTATTGTTTTCTTTGGTGAATTTGCACCATTAATGATGAACAAAAACGCAGGGACTTTCAGCAAGGCATGAGCACTTCGCGAGCACAGTCAATGCAAGTATTGCTAGAGGGGTAATTAAAATCAATGTGGCTAGCACTTTGAAAATAAAGCGATCCGCGAGTTTTATATTCAAAATGTATAATTATAAATTCAGGATATAAAAGCTTATAAAGTCGATGGCTTTGACCAACGTTAAGTAATAACTTTTAAACTCGAAGCTAAGGCGGCACATTCACGAAAAGCTCTACAATACAAGCGGGCGAGCTTTCTTCGCAACTTACACTAAAATATATGTCGCCGTAATCGGGCTCTTTATTGCCAAATCGGCACACATATCATAACATCTGACCTGTTCAAAATTTTACTGTATGCAAAAATCATAATTAATAAGGATATTAATTTGACTCCTTTTTTATTTCCCCCTGTAACTGTTATTCCTCAGCTTTTGCATTGAGCACAAACACTCTCGAATAAAAATAAGTGTTTAAACATTACTCGTGAACTCAGTGCCCTACTTAATACTCTAGATAACTCGCGAAAGCACCATCAATTGATAAAGGACTAATAAAGTTTGATGTCACAAATTAAGCTAGCGGTAATCGTGGCCACTAAAAATCGTCACAAGTTACTGGCTAAGCGCTCGCTTCCATCAATAGCTCATCAATCTACGCCCCCCGACTTTCTAATAGTATGTGATGACTCTGATTTAGAAATTCGTAGCCTGAATCGAAACACTGTTCTAGGAATCGAAATACCCAACTGCAATGTGACTTACAGATTAAACACACGCACTGATGGAGCAAGTGGTTGTTGGAATAGTGCGGTTCAATACCTCGCATCTCAAGTTGACGCTGCAGAAAATGTAATATTAGCGTTTTTAGATGATGATGACTCATGGCATCCCAAGTATCTAGAAGAGTGCATGAAAACGTTGCAGTCTTATAAGTTAGATATGGTAGCCAGCGGATTTAATCGAATCGAAAGTGACTGTCAGAGCCCTATCCAAACTCCCGCTCCGGCTAAACTAGAAGCCTCATTATTTTTAACAGGCAACCCTGGAATTCAAGGCTCCAACCTGTTTCTTCGAATGAGTACTTTCCTGCAAACCGGAGGGTTTGATGAGTCTCTAGCTAGCTCTACCGACCGCGATCTTTGTATTAGATTAAGTGAGCTGAGCACTGTGCGTTATCGAGCGCTACCCAAGTTTTTAATTGTTCACTACGCTGAAGCTAATAGAACGCGACTAAGCAATAGCGGTGGCAAATCAAAACTTAACGGCCTTTCTTCTTTTTGGACAAAGTACCAAAGTCGAATGAATGCATCAGAGGCCACAAGCTTCAAACAACGCGCTCACGAACTCTTCGGTTGGAAACCACCTACGAAAAAAGTTTCACAAGAGTGCTGCCCTGAGAATAAAGCGCTTGTTCTTTGCTGTTCCAAAACGGTGACACGGGAGTTACTCGATAAAATTGTCGTGTTTTTCCATTTTTACCGAACAATCGATCTCGTAGGCTTAGATGTTGTGTTCCACACTGAACCTCACGACTCACTCGGTGATTACGTAGCAAAAACTTTGAGAGATTTAGGAATAGGATGCTTTCTAGTAAAGAAACTTGAGCATCTAGAAAGCTACGCAGTTAATGTTTCAAAACTTCGACCAGGCAGTACTGTGTGGGTAATAGATAGCCTTGCAAAACCCCACTTAGAACTTTTTGATGATTCAGAATCATACCTGATCTCTAACGGCGCAAAAGTACTCAATACGGAAAAGTACTCAGATAAGATGTTTTCAAAAGGTGAATCAGAAAACCTTGAAGAAGAAATTTACGCTCAACGTTTGGTTACCGCAGAACATCGAGTTAACTACCACTTCAATACACATAACTTACGCCTATTAGGCTCTGGTTCAGAAGCAATTGTATTTACCGATGGCTTAACTGTTTACAAATGCATTGACTATTGGAAAACCCGTACACCCAAAGCGCAGTTCGAATTCTTGCGCGATTGTGGAGCCAAATGGACGAACGTTCCTGGTATCTATCCTCTCCATCACGTTATTAGGGACGGTGCTTGGGTACTCATCACGTATCCATATGACGAAAGCTTGGCCTATAACGGTGGTTTCGAAAAGCACGTAATTGAGCTCATAAACGGTTGTACTCGCGCCGGAATTGTCTGCAATAACATCCACCCTAAAAACCTGATAACAACAGAAACAGAAGTTAAGCTAATTGATTATGGATCGGATATCCGTCCATGGAACGAGCTAGGCTTCGAGCATATGGCTAGGCGTGCATATTTATCATGTCACCATGCGCATCGCGATGATTTAAAACAACTTATGCGCAAATCTCTTAATCATTTAGCCATGCCTGAGCTATCCGGTTATGCAGCTTTCCGTGCGAAGCTAGACTACCCTATTGATCGAGTTAAGCCAGTCGAAACTGTGTTTGAAAATGCCCCTAGTCATAAAGCTTTCAAGCTTGTAATAGGCGTTATTTCTGCAGACCCACTGATGTTAATGCCTCTACTCAATAGTCTTAGAGTATTGCACGACCATGAAAGCATAACTTCATTATCAGTTTTTGTTTTGTGTAATGGCTGTACCGCATCTGACTTTATCAAATTTAAAGGCGAATCATTTGACGATCGGTTATCAGTTAATTTTATTTCAGAAGAAGTTCAGCTTAAAAATGCAAAATCAGGATTATTTGGGTCTGAAATTAAAAGCCGACCTCCAGGTCAAGTGGGTATAGCATTTGCGCGAACCATGCTTCAACGTTACATAGGTAACGAACTTGAAAAATCATCAGGCGCGATTGGCTGGTTACTTGATGATGATATGCGCATTGATGTGCGAGCGCGTGAATACATTGAGTGGCTACCCGCGTTTCGAGAGCATAACGTAGATGTACTTTTCGGCGCTTATGAAGGTTCATCCCCTAACCCCCCGTTGAACGGATTAAGAGTTCAATTGATGGACTTAATGCATAACGCTATTTGGTTGGCAAAGCTGCCAGAAGATGCGTTATTACCCGATCGCACTGAAGAAAATAGAGCAGTTCGTAAAACGTTCTCGGACTATTATTATGACCTTTCTCGAAAGCATAGCGCTCATTTGGAAACACCGCTTTGGCTTGAGCCTAGTTATCCATTTGAAACAGTCAGAGAGGCTAGAGCTCGATTATTCTCGGGCGCTTTGGGTATCCTTGATGGCACTCCACTGACTCGTTCTATTATCGCAGCGCCATGCCGAAACCCAATTAGCGAAGCAAAGGATTCTGTAAATCGAGGGGGCTGTACATTCATACTCAACCCCGAAGCACTTTTAAAAACGCCTAATTTATCCCCACTATTGAATGGTAAAGAAGCCCGCCGTTCAGACATGATCTGGGCAATCATCAATAAGCACTACCAAAGAATGACGCTTAAGTCAGTTTCGTTTCCTGTGCATCACGTCGGACGAAGTTATTCAGAACCAACAATAAATTCGGAAAAAGTACAAGGCGAAATAGTTGGTTCTGCAGTCTACGCCGGGCTCGTAGAGTTTTTGGGAGAAAACTCTGAACACAGATTGAAGTTTTCAACAGATGAGGTAGCAGATATTTATTCGCGTTCGATGAGTCATATGAACTCTAGACTACGACTCTTAGAGCAAAGCTTTTACCGTATTTCGGGGTTAGCAAAAGCGATTGCGAACGGCCCTTTTTGCAAAGAGTTAAAAGCTTTAACAGATTGCCTTCAGCAAGAGTTTTCACTAAACGCTTTTGAAGAAATTAAATCAGCAATTCACGACTTAGATAAAAATGAAATATCCAGCTTTTTAACGCAGATGACAACTTCAACCGAAGCATACACGACATCAACAAGTGGTGAATACGCGTGCAAAAGTCACAACACTAAAATCTGTGAGAGCGATGAAGTAACGGAGAAATATTTTGAAACTACAAATTGATAATTGGTGTACTCTTCCTACGCCAATGGGTAAGTTCCGGATGTATGATAGTTTGGACGAAAATTACAGCATTGTCTGCATGGGTGATATCTCTGCGCAAGGAGAATGGCCCCTATTTCGAGTGCACTCTTCCTGCCGTGCGTCTGAAGTATTTGGCGCGTTGGATTGTGACTGCGCTGATCAACTGACTGAAACAATGAAAAAAATCGCGTCAGAGGGACGTGGTATTGTTGTTTATCAACAGCAAGAGGGCCGTGGACACGGCTTATCTGTGAAAATAAATGCTGTTCGAGTGATGGAAGATAAACAAGTCGACACTGCGGAAGCTTTTGAGCAGCTTGGTATTGAGCAAGACATTCGTAGCTATGCGGAGGCGGTGTCTGTATTAAAGCAACTGGGCATTGAAAAAGTACGATTGGTGTCAAATAACCCTCGTAAACGCCAATTTTTGAATAATCATGGTATCCAAACCTCGGTTGTGCACACAAACCCGAATATTCGACCTGAAAACAAAGAGTACCTGCACACCAAGAATGAAAAATTAGGCCACAACTTGCCTCTAGCATTTGAAAGCAATAAAGACATACCTATTCATTTTTACCACTCTGACCAACCATGGGGAGAACTCTCAAATTTCTCAAGACATTCAGTTTTCCTTGACGGTAAGATTTGGCCTACGACAGAGCATTATTACCAAGCACAGAAATTTGAATCTCAACAGCTTAAGGAACAGATTAGGTGTGCTGCTACCCCAATGTTAGCCAAGTCTGAAGCTAATCAACACCTAGAAGAGTATGGACGAGCAGATTGGATCGATGTTCGGGAGCATTTTATGCTCGAAGCTTTGAGGGCGAAATTTAAACAACACCCTGATTTAGCAGAAAAGCTCCTATCCTCTGGCAATCGCTTGCTAATTGAATTGACAGATAACGATGAATATTGGGGCGATCCTGGTGATGGCTCTGGCCAAAACCGACTGGGTCAACTCTTAATGCAGGTAAGGTCCGAGCTTAATAGTAAAAGCGTTGTTTCATCCGCTCTGGCAGAAGTAAATTAAATGTGCGGTATAGTTATATTAGCGGGTAAACAAGCCGAAACATTAATTCCCGCATGTATTAAGCGAATTAAGCATCGTGGACCTGACGAACAAGTTGTATTAACAGAGAATGAATTCGCCGTTGGTTTTCAACGTCTTGCGATTAATGGTGACGTTCAGGTTGGTCGACAGCCCTTCAAAGTTGAGGGCTGGCTTGGTGTTATAAACGGTGAGGTATATAACTTCAGCGATTTAGCTTATCAATATCAATTAGAAAGTCATGGATGTGATACCAGCGTTGTCTTACCGCTTTATTTACGGCTAAATGAAAACGTGATTGAAGAATTAGATGGCTTCTATTCTGCTGTTTTAATCGAACCAAACAGAATCCACGCTATTTGTCTTCGCGACGCTATGGGAAAGAAACCGCTTTACGTTGGAAGCTCCCAAGGCCAGATATTCATATCCAGCGAGCTAAAAGCGTTAAAATCAATTGAGTGGTTTGACGCGCTCCCCAAAGGTGTTTCAAAAGTTTGTTTGAAAACGGGTGCAGTGACCTTAGTTAAAAGCTTTAGGCGTTTTCAGAGCACCTTGAGTATTGAACAAGCTTTAATTGAGGGAGTTCGCAAGCGACTGCCAAATCATAACCAAAAGGTAGCAATTTTCTTGAGTGGCGGGTTGGATAGCTCACTTGTTGCGAGTATTGCATCGAAACTTCGAGACGATGTAGTTTACTTTACGCTAGGCAATTGCGACGGAGATGATCTTAGTGCAGCTCATACAGTTGTACAATATTTAGGGCTGAAAAACGTAGTTGAAATTCCACTTCCTAAAATTGCCGAACTACCACGCCTCATCAGTCAAGTCGTTTACGCTACTGAAAGCTATAACCCCTCAGTAGTAAGCAATGGTTTAGCTACTTTTCTTCTAGCAAAGGCAGCCAACCAAGCAGGCATTAAGGTAGTACTTACCGGCGAAGGCGCTGATGAGCTTTTTGGTGGGTATCATAGTTTTTCTGAAGTCGATCCTTGGAAAGCAACACGAGAGCAACTAATAAACGATATGACATTTACTGAGTTACGTCGACTTGATATGGCATGTATGGCCAATAGTGTTGAGCCTCGATGTCCATTTCTGGATAAAGACGTTAGAGCGTTTAGTGATACGTTAGAATATGACGAACTCTACAGTGACGGGATGAATAAAGTTACATTGCGAAGAGTATTTGACGGCTTTCTCCCTACTAAAGTTCTGCTAAGAAAAAAGGTCTCATGTGACGTAGGCTCGGGTATCAGAGGAATGGTGGTTAACTACCTAAAACGCAATGATCGCAGTGAGAGAGATGAACTTCTCGACATTTGGAAGCGGCATTTTCAATTTGACCACTCCGATGACTATTTTCATTCGTACCCCGTTTTCGACTCGGCAATTAATGCCAGAGGGGAAACACATCGATGATTAGCGACATCCAACAGCTTATGTACAAGCATTTCGATACTATTCCGTTTCATAACTTAGATCTACTATATGGTCGTCCAATTCAAGGAGGGGTTCCCGGAGGTACTTGCTCAGACAAAACACTCGCGTTTCTAAATGATTTGAAAAAGCATAATGTGAATGCTCAACTTCACAGTGCTTTTATTGGTGGACAAGAGATCCATCGTCTAGTCCGTCTTGATATTGAAGGACGTGTATTTTTCGCAGACGTGGGAAACGGTTGGCCTGCACTAAATCTATTTCCTGCTGATGAAGGGGTTTATTTCGAGTGTTTTGGTATGACATATCGCTCCGTTGTTACGGAAAATTGGGTTCGCATATTTCACCAAAGGCAAGGTAAAGAAAGTCTTCAGATGGAAATAAACGTCACACCTAAATCTGAAACTGAGATTCAAGAGCAAATAAATTCCCGCTACACGTCCGGCATTGAATACCCCTTTTCAACAAGCCTTCGTTTTTCGCTAATAGTTGGAAACGCGTTTTTGTTTTTAAGGGGTAATCGTTTAGAACGATATTCTATGGACAGTTTCTCCACATTGGAGCTGCGAGAGAAAGAAATTCCCTCCGCTATAAATAGTGAGTTCGGTTTTGATGTAAGTAGTTATTTTCTTTAGTGCCAAATTTTGTACCGCGTAAAACATCTTCAGTCCGGATATTGATGATATTTAAATCAAAACCTCTTGTTTAACTTCTGGTTTTTTGAGTCTTTTTAACGCGTCTTATCTAAGCTATGTTTATTCGCTGCTTCTGATATCCGTTTGCTTGATTGCGATCATACTGTTACCCCATAGTGGGCTGCTAACGCATTTAACATCTCTTTTTGATGAAATTGTATTTGCGTTTTCTGCCAGTCACCCTGTTCTTTCAATATCTTGAACATGGCTTTTAACTTTAACGACTCATATTGAGGCTTTGCTTCAAAATCAACTAGTTTCTTCTTAACCGCTTGATTGCTATATGACGAATTTTCACCTGGACTCAATAAAACTAGATTTCCAAAAGCATCCAAAAAGTCACGCTCCATTATATTTTGGTATTCTTCACGCTGAGGATATACATGCTCGACCGAGTTTTTCGCCGTGATACGGTAATTGCTAAATTGTTTGACATGCTTATTTGTTTCTTTTTTCCACAATATGTATTCCAGCTTTTGGAACCAATAATGTTCAAAGCTGGTTCCTCGAGGCTCTGCAAAGTAATCAATGATTTTTTGCCAAGAGTCGATTTCAGGTTGCTGTTGTTTAGCTTGCTTGAAACTGGCCGTTTTTTGAGTCTCTGACTCAGCAGCTAATGACAAGTCGTTATCGATTTTCTCAAGCAACGCTATGGCTTGTGCATCTTTGGTAATATTTTCTCTTATCAAACCCGCGATAAAGGGCGTGAGCCAATACTGAGCGCTGCGCTCACCGGTAAAGTTTCGCACGCTTTGAAGCATCACTAATTCATTTAGTTCTTTTTGGGTACGATTAATGTACCGATTACCACCTGATTCGTTTTTTGTTAGATAAGTTAATCGTAGTTGTTCATCATCACTATCGTCTCGCTCTACCCACTTAACTACCCAACGATCAAACTGATAACGTACTTGCCACAAGGTTTTGATGAAGTCTTTTACTTCTTCTTCGCTGGCCTTTGTCAGCGGATCAAAGGTTTCCAGTAGTTTATCTGCATGCACACGAGGGACTACATCGTCTGTATCATCAAACTCAACAGCACGGTTGGCTAAATATATTCGGTAAGCGTGGATGAGTAGTAGTGGGAAACCAATTATAGGACGACAGTATACTGTTTCGGTTTCTAAGTCGTAGGAGCCAGCATCCTGTTCATTGTCCAATTTGTTATCTTCACTATTTTTGTTATCACTCTCTGCAGCTGCTTCTAACTGCTCTGCCAATTGCATAATGGTCAAGCCCTGCTTGGGCGTATTCCCACCATAGCTCTTTACAAATAACGTTTCATTAAAGGAGGCTAAATGCTCAGGCTCAATATCGTTCCACGGGGCATTAGGAAAAACTTTGCGTACGTTACGTTCGAAGTAGTTTTCCATATGTTCGCAAGCTAACCACATAGCATCGAATAATGGCTTATCAGTAGAGATTTGTTTAAGCAACTTTGACTTCAATATATCGGACTGCTCAAGCTGTATGCCGGCAGTATTCATTGTTGCGAATAAACGATTTAAATCCATTTGTGGAGCTACAATATTATTCACCCATTGCACATTTTTGAAAATGTAATCGCCTAGCAAAATACGGTCTTGATTTTCCAGCGCATTTACTTGTTGCTCTAATACTTGCAATGCTGCGTATATGCGATTCAAATAGGGATTTTCATCGATAGCTTCCAATCCAGGAAATACATAATCATCTAGGCCTGCTAAACTACCCAACAAGTGCTGCACTTGGTCACGAATTTTAAATTGCAGTCTAGGTTGCTTGCTGAAAGCGGCGATATCAGCAATAGCTGAATCAACTTTTGCCATTTTAAAAGCAAGTGCAATAAGCATTAATGTGGTGGTGCGTTGCTGTCCATCAATCAGCTCATAAATACCATTTCCATCTTCGTCTTGCTCTAGAGACGTTAGCACCGTACCAATAAAATAATTGGGCTCTTTCGCCACGCGCGCATCGTTAATATCTTTAAACAGCTTTAGCACGGCTTCATCAGGCCAAATATAAGGGCGCTGATAACTAGGTATGCTAAATTGATATTCATTCATTTGAATGTAACTTAACGTTAGCACTTGCGTTTCAACTTGATGCTGTATCAATAGTTTTCCTTTTCCATTGGCTTCACTCGTAACTATATTAACCATGCAGTCCTCCACTACTTTTTCGCGTAAGCACCTGATTCGAAGGCTCTGCTTCAGAACTTAAAGGAAGAATATAAGCATCCAACTGTGCTGTATAATTGTCAGCAATTGCTTGGGCTGAGTCGTCTTTAACAAGCTCTATACCTAAGTGCTGCAATACGTTAAATACAAAACGTTTTTTAACGCTGTTTTTATCAACTGCTAAATTGGCGGGGTCTGCCCTAAAGCTAAAGCGATCAAGGTAATCGAAGCACATTTTTGGAGTGTAGCTGGCTGTAATCCAATCCAATACAGGGGTATCGCGAACAAATGCGGAGATAGAACTCTCTCTCACCGCTTTTTGATTGCTTACGCGAGGCGAGTAAATAACGCGAAACAATTTCTTCGCCGCAATGTCTAATTGTTGCTCACCAAATTGGCTAATATAAATAAGCAAAGCCGTATCATATAGCCCTTTCAAATAGCTGCAGCCATCAAGCTGGCAGATGAGGTTTCGATAAAAATGGAAAAAGCGCGAAAGTGTACTCCCACTAATATCAGAAGTATTAACATTTATCTTTTTTTGTTTTAATCCACTCTTTAAATATTTGTCTCTTAACTGTTCAAAATAGCTCAAATAATGAATGGTATTAACACCACTGTTCAATGGCTGCCTTAGCTCATAACCCTGCTGTGCTTGTTTATCTATTTGACTACCGTCAAGCAAATAAGCACGTTCAAAGCGGCCAAACGCTATATCTTCACCTCTCCCCGTACTTTCTCCAAGCTCATTTACTACAGCACTTCTCACCAGATGAGGTTGCCGATGGGAAGGTACAATTCTATTGTACAATTTTTGCCAGTAGCGCCCCTTAATTATGGAGCCAACAACGGGGTTTAGATCGCCTAAAGCTTCCCATTTAGAGGCAAACTCATTCTGGCTTTGTCTTTCAACAGCCCTAAGATGGTGCGCTTTAATAATGTCTGGCCCACTTAGTCTAACGCCTCCTGTATTTTGGGTTTCAAAAAAACGGTATGCATCATCTTCTGAGCGAGTAACAACCAATGTTAAATTGATTTTATGGGCATCAAATGTAGCAATTTGGCTGGCATAATCACCTTTTATTTGCTCGTTTAACCAAGCAAGGTTTTTGACGATTTGTTGTTGTGACTCCGGCGAATCATAACTAAGCGACAATTCGAAAGCGCTACAATTAAATTTATTATCATCAGAAGTGTTTGTAGCTTTAGTAATACGAGATAAATGCTGTACAAAAATAATTAATGCTAATGTGGTTAAGCGCTGCTGACCATCAATAATATTTAACTGACCGTTCTCCGCTGACTGATGCAAAATCACGCTGCCTAGGTAATACTCGTAAAGAGTTTGGCTTTGTAACAAATCATCCAAGAAAAGCTGATAATCACTCAACAGTTTTTTAATTTGCACTTCGCCCCAACAATAAGGGCGCTGGTATTCAGGTATTGCTAACTCTCCAACAATTTCCGTATTATTAGCACAAACGATACGTTGACTACTGAACAACTGCGCTAAGGTACAACTCGCAACTTCAACCGACATACACCTTCCTTGCCATATAAAATCCGCATCTAAAATCTAGCATGTTAGTTTTGACCGCTTCCGTTATGTTTGTGATTATTTTTTAAAAAATCTTACTAACTTTGTCGGTTCAAGATTAAAAAAGAAAATAAGTCATACAATCATCCTGAAACGCTCAAACACCAATATTTCTTCGAATTACCTCAGCTGACTTGATAATACGCTCAGTCCGATATAACTCTGGATGCTTTTCTGATTCCTCGTAGTCCGTAGGGTCACCTGTTTTTGCGTTCACAACCCAAGATACCTCAGGGCGACGCTTTCCCAAATAAATGCCCACAGAACGCGAGTTTACGCCAAGAATCTCGGCTACAACACCATAAGTACAACGGGTTTTGACTGTGTTTAAGTACTTAATGATTTTTTGGTTCTTATCTTCCATTGTCCTCTACCCTATAAATAGTTACACATGTTTCAAATTTACTATTGAGACAACATGACACTTCCCCGCCTAGACCATACTCTACAATCTATTAAGCGCAGTCAGATTTAAATATCAAAAAAAGGTCTTCTAACACGATCCGTTAATATCGTTAGCCACATAAAGTATAATATCAATATCTCAACTGTCGGATTAACGGCCAACAAAGAAAGCTTACATTCAGCTTTTTATGGTCGCGGAAAGTTACGCTTAATAACCTTCATCATCTCTGATATCGCTTCATCTCCAGTAGCAACTTTAATAAGCCCACCGTCCTGTTCTCTCTCACTCTCCGATACCGGCATATTTTTGAAAGGCGCATTGTCAAACAAAAAGAGATAATTGTCGCCCTGAATCATATTGCAGTTTGCACACGTATTTGCCCAGTATGAGCCGCCGTACTTTTTAGAGTTGCGATACTTGATAGTTTTAGGCCTAGGGTGCAGTGGTTCTTGTTCGCAAAAAGGTACGCCCTTCCACCAAAATACCGGCACAACTTCTTTGCACCTGAAACAAGTTTCAACGTCGGCGACGTAGTTTGCTAAAAATGCGTTTTTTATAGGAGTATAGAGAGTGCTATCGATATTCCACCTATTAGCTACAGATTGAACATGCTTTATATGATTTTTACATCCCGAACAAAATAACGGTTTGAGCTTACTTTGCGTCGGTTTCCAATGATGAGGGTCGTTAATAACGTCTTCTGCTTTTAATTCTATCCAAGGTATAGGCAAGTTAGCAGCCTTCTCAACATCAACTTCATGGGTATGAAAAATTTCTATACCAAGCGAAGTGCCTCCACTTCGATATCCAACAACATCACAAACATAGTTTGCAACCGCAACTTCCTGTGCGGCACTGGTGAAGGTTCCAAAAGGCAGAGTAGTATTGAATTCAATACTACACTGATAACAGTCGCTTTGAAGAGTAATTTCTATCTGCGATAATGAATTTGAGCGTATGGCAAACTCTATAAGCTTCTTAGCCGTAATATGTAATATAGATTCTTGGCTACAATTTGCTGTCGACGGATGCGCAAAGTGCTTTACTTTTACTTCACCGGCTCGTCGTACTAACTGCGAATTACAGTTAGGGCAAAAGTAGGTTTTATTCTTCTGTGCTTTGGCTGCAGTAACTAACTGGCCAGAATCTTCCAGTCCATAGGGGACTTTTAAGCTTTCCATTTTTCGCTCAGCATTTTCTACAATTGAGTTTTATGTTCACGCCATTCGTGAAAAAGTGAGAAATAACGGCAAAAAACTCAAAGAAGGCTCTCCGACTCATCAATCGTATCGTAAACAAAATTTTTTGATTTTTGTTTTGAATACTCAGAATCATCATGGATAAACCAGCTGCCGGTACTAGCTGATTGGCTTACACTCTTTATGCCAACGCTTTTCATTTTTTCGGCTAGCTCTTGAGGGATACGATTACTCCACGCATAAACAGAATTTTGCCCAAACCGCTCCCTCAGTTGAGGAAGAATATCCATGCACTCTTTAATAACCGCTTGTCTTGTGTTTTTTGAATTACTTTCCATAACGTAATTAGCTCTTATAGAGCTCCTCCCTATTTTTTCTACCTTGTGTTTCGATTTTGCTAATATTGGCAGGTTCTAGTGATTCAATATGTTGTTGAATGCACGCACCAATATCAAAGTGATCATGAGATAAACCATAAGCAACGGAGTAGCGATGGTAATCTTCATCTAAGTTAAAGTCGCTCATCAACCTGTCTGGTTTAGGAATTTGGACGACTTCAGTTTTATAGTGTCTCTGTATTGGCTCCATCGCTTTGCTGTAAAGGTAATCTGAAATTCCCCCCCCGCAAACAAAAATAACGATATTCTCTGCTATTTTGCTTGCTGGTACGCCAAGTGCATCAATCCTTGTTGCATAGGAATTATTTACTTTTGCTTCAAAAGGTTCATCAACGCTAATTAACTTTTCTAGAGGGATTTTTAGCAAGTTGGCTAATGTATCTGACGTCGTAAATTTGTAGGTTTCAGCATTTTTCGCTGCTTTAATGTGTGCGCCACGGTGCTTATTTAAGAAATCAGCACCTAGGGTTTTAACACTTCTGTCATGCACTCTGAAAAGCCATTCACCAGAATTCTCTTTAACAGTAAATAAGGAAACATCTAATGTACCTGCTCCAACATCTGCAATAAGGTGTGAATGCATGCGGCGCCTCGGTGAGCGCACATACCCGGTAATTTGAGCTACGAACTCGGGAAAACAGTTGATTCGTTCATCATGGAAATACGCATATTCAGGAACATACTTTCCACTTATCGAACGGAAAAGAATTATAGCCGCCTGATACGAAACAACTTCGCAATAACTCAGCGCCCATGCAGCCTTGATGAGTCTGCAATATTCAGCCTTCAATCGCTCATCTTCATAAGATTGTGTAGGTAGTCCCGCATTTACAAACCAGTCAGGAATTAAGTCTGTAAGGTGGGATGTTGAATACCACTGCCTGCATTCAATAAAGATCAACGCAAGAAATGCTATTACCAAACCATAGTCTTCTTCTGCTGCGTTTTTGGTAAGAATGGGTAGCTTTAAATCTGTGTATAAAGTGTACCCAGTCTTCTGACGAAGTGAACACCTTCCATCAGAAGCGATGAAAATAGATGAGGGCTGTAACCCGTCGTTAGGAGATAGCTTTAATACATAAGATGTGCCTTCAACGCCTATCACAACTTTTGTGAAAGCGGTACCAAAGTCTAGCCCAATAAAGAAGTCAGCATCTCTTCCTTTAATATTGTCGTCAGCGACCCAATTCATCGATTCCATGCTCGCTTCATTTATTTCAAAACGCTCTAAACCATTTCTATCGGGCTTATGTTGTTCGCTAAATTCAGCTACTTCAATCTTCTTAGGTGTGACCTTTAAAACGGTATCAGACTCTACTGCAGACACAGCCGGGCCAATAAGGTCAAGGGGCTCGTTTTGGAATTTAGCCTTTTGCTTTTTCCTTTTTGCATGCTGCTTCCTGCGTCGTGCTTGTGTATTAGGCTCTTTAGTGCTGATGGGGCTAACTTTACCTTTGTTTTTAACTACGTTAGTTTCATTTGAAGAACCCAACGTTTTCCGCTTCTTAACTCTAACCTCTACGCTATCTTTTTTGGCACTTGGAAACACACCGCTTTTTTTCCACTCTTCGAGGTTATCTTGCCATGTCTTTTTCATGTTACTTCCTTGTATAACTGTAAAACTAATTTTCTAAATCACACTCAAAGCTATGTGGCATACGTCTTCATGGTATTTTTTCAATGACTTATTCGCCCTTAATTCAGAGAGTCGTTTGTCGTACCTCTCCTGCGCCTTTTTAATACGCCCCTCGGTCGCTTTAACTAGACCTATACGGTTATTGTATTCATGCCGCGATAGCACTTCTTTTAAACTGGCAATTTGTCTTTCAAAGTGTTTTTTAGCGGTGGTTATCTGTAAGTTCACCCTGTCTTCGTTCTCTGCGGTTTTAGCCTTTTCTTCGCGTTCAAAGTCGTCGTCTAGCAACTCATCGCATAAGTCAAAAGCCTGTTGGAAATGCGCAACATCAATTTCAGCTCTTGCTTCCAGCCAGTCTTTACCTTTAAAACGCAGTAAGTTAGTAATTTCTTGTGATTGTTCTGAATTAAGCAGCTTTTCGTCTTCAACCCTAACTATTAGAGAAACTAAAGACTCTTCAATTCGCAACCCTTCAAAATTGAAACGCTTTATCGAAGCAACATACTCACCTACCGGTACTCCAGGTAATTCTTCAGCATCAACACGAAGCGCAACTAAAGGCACAAACGACTCTTTGAGCTCTTTAAGTTTGAAGCTAATAAATTGAATAAAGGGGTGAGTTTGGTTAATACCTTCTTTTTTGCCCGTAGGTGCTACAACGTTATTATTAAAAACGCAGGTGACCACATGGCCGCTACTCAAGTTTGTTAAACCATGTAATTTGCGTTTTTGAATAAACTGCTCTAATTCTGCACTTACATCACCAGGTAATTTAATTTTGTATTCGTTGGTGTTCTCGTCTTCGCAGATAAACTGAAAGCCCTTTACATGCTTTTCCAAGTAGTCCTTAACGTAAATGACAAGGTCTGCCTCGGTGATCCGCTTACTAAATTCATGTGCTGCCTTCACCGTATTTAATATATGACCACTATGTGCAATAAGATTCGAAGCCTGTTCTTCCAATGCATTTTCTTCTGCGCGAAGCCTTTCAATAGCTTGAGAGGTCTGCTCTATCCTCGCCTCTTCTTGCTCAGGCGTTAACTTAAATGAAAATAGTTCTCTGGTTAACTGTGATATTTGTTCACCCAGTATGGCTTCCATATCACCAAGGGCTCGTTGAAAGATATCGAGTCGCTGAAACAGCCGCTCATATATTCTTTGGTCAATGGTATTGTCGTAGCAAAAGTTGAATATCTTTATCTTTTCTGCTTTTTGCCCATGACGGTCAATACGACCAATTCGCTGCTCTATCTTCATGGGGTTCCAAGGTAAATCGTAGTTGATCAACATTTGGCAAAACTGAAGATCGACACCTTCACTGGCAACCTCGGAGGCGAGCAAAATTTTACACGCAGGGTTCTCTTTAAAGCGATTTAGAATGCTTTGCTTCGATTCCTTCATTCCCCCCATCAAAACTTCATTGCAAAAACCTAACTCGCTCAATCGATCTGAAAGATACCTAAGAGTTTCTCGGAAATAAGAAAAAACGATAATTTTTTCGGATGGAAAATCATTAAAGTATTGCGAAACCACATTCAAAAAGGCATCAAATTTACTGTCATTATCACGAAGTAACTTTGAATCCACCTCTGGCAACACTTCTTCAATAATCGTTTCTAACAAGGTGCCACGTTCTTCTTCCTCTACCTCAATACCTAAGTCTTCGTACGCAGACTCTGTAAAAGACATCGAACGTTTCTGCCAAGATCTTACAGCAGCATACATTGAGCTGGATAATTGTCGTTGAGGTGTGGCAAGCAAGAAGCCTTCACTGATATCTAAATCTTGCGCGTGCTGCCTTACAACATTAGTCACTTTTAAATACAGGTCTTGTTCCTGCTCGGTCATGTCAATTTGTGGGGCTACGGCTTCGCGAATAACCCTAAGTTCTTTTACATCTCTTTTTCTTGTTCTAGTCACTACCTTTGATAAGAGATTACAACGCTCAATCTTGTCAGCAATTCTAATACGCTCAGCATCGTCCAATGAATCTTCATTAATCTTTTCACTCACCAAATTTGCTAACTGCTGACTTTCACTTAGCAACGGATCAAATTGCGCGCCCATCAGAATTTTTTGTGTCTCGCGCCATGGCTTACGCCTGTCTAATATTGTATTACGAGCACGAATAAGAGGCTCATTAGCGTCTAACACTGCTGGGAATATATTTTCATCGCTAAAGGTGTCTTCATCTGCGATGTTTAGAAGATGATAAAGATCGTTGCTATGCAAATTTATGGGCGTAGCGGAAAGCAAAATTAATTTGTCACTCACATCCCGGAGTAGCCGCCCTAGCTTGGCCGTCGCGCTTTCTGGGTTTCGCATTTTATGGGCTTCATCAAATATGACTAAGTCGATAAGAGGCTCTTCACCGCTCATTGTTTCCAGTAATGTCGAAAGCTTGTTTGCGCCCCTTTCAACGCCCTGTTCTTTACCACTTGCGCGAGGAGGTCGAATACCATCGTAGCTACACACAATCGCCTGGCCAGGTGGTATTGAATGTCTGTCTCTTGAGAGTTCTTTTGCTAATTCATCAGCGTTTAATAGTTTAGCCTCTATGCCGAAACGGTACGCTAGCTCATCTTTCCACTTTTCGCGTAGCATGGCAGGGCAAACAATCAGAAGTCGCCGTGTGTCATACCTTGCCCTAAGCTCGGTCCATATCAATCCAGCCTCTATGGTCTTACCTAACCCGACTTCGTCAGCAATTAGAATACCTTTTGATGGAGAGTCTAGAAACGACAAAACAGGTTTATACTGGTAAGCATAAAACTCCGTATTTGTTGTATTCATGGAATAGATAAGATTTGCCAGCTTGCCTGACAATTGAATAGAGGTAAGGTTTCTGCGGTAATCAGCTAACCTGCCAAATTGCTTTTTTTCAAGCATGGACACGGTATTATTAGTAGCACTATCCAGTAGTTCAAGCGCTTCTTCGCGTAACCACGTCGGTGAGTCGGGAAAGTGCACAAAGTGCATCTTAACACCACGCCTATCACGCGTTTGACCAGAGAGAATACCCTCCCGTCCAGGATCGCTAATTAATCGAACCTGGACGCCGGCTTCAAATCCATTTGACATGCTAAACCTCAGATTTACTTAACCTATTAGATATTCTTGCACAGTAAACAAGATTATACCGTGCGGTCAACTTTGCAAGCACCTTATAATTCTATTTACGTATTTTTCGATAAGAAATTTAAAGAAACGAGTTTATGGTTAATCGCTAGCCAATCATTCACACTTTTTAGTAGTTCATGTGAGGGCGTGATATATTATCGTGTTATAAAAACAATACGCTAAACATTCATCTTCTTGTTATCAAAGGCTTCAATGAACAAGGCTAAAAAAGACACGACTTACAAAATCGGTTTCGCCCGCCCGGCATTAAAGCTTTAAACCGATACTCTTTGTTACTAAGCATTTAAGCGCAAGCTTATTGAAATAAAAGTCGATTGATAGTAAAGATTCAACAGAATGCTAGGCAACTTCGAGCAAATTCAAACAGGACGTTATGTTAATGGACAAACTAATTATAAAAACACTTGTCGAACTGCGAGTCATAGTTGGCTACCTAGGTGAAAAATCGCAAAACAACTGGTGGCCATCCAATTTTCTAGCACCTACAACCCAAAAAATGCTTGAGTTTACTTTTCCGAGAACTGCGCAAATCTCACAGTATATGGCGCTCTCAGCGGCTGCGGCAAAAGTTCATGACGAAGCCATAGGTATAGGCAAGTCGTTTCATTTATTTCGATTACCAGAGCACATTGAAAAAGCGATGCTCGAAGAATTCAAAATGCTTGGTAAAGATATAATTGAAACATATTTATCCTCCAAGGCTAACGCAACAGACCGACTAACAGAACTTTCAGGTGGCGCAAGCATATCAGGGGAAGGTCCTATCAGCATTGGTGAAACACAAATTGACAAACTTGACCGCGTCGCAACAAAACTAGCATGTGCCTATTCGCAAGCTTTCAGTAAAAACAACAAAGCATTTCCATACTTCCAGAGTAATATCTAACAATGCCCGAGCAGTATTATACTACCCAACTATCGGCTGGACTTGGCTTAAAAGAAGAAACCAAAGGTTTATTCGAGCTATGGGCTCCAGGTATGAACACACAGCAACTGTGCGATGTCGCACTTGAATCAGGCTCATTTCCTAACGTAACAGCGCGTAGACTTAGAAATATCGTCGCAGAATGCTTCTATCCAAGATACTTAAGAAATGAAGAAGTAGCCCATCGGGTGAAGTCATTGCTTACCGTACTTTCATCAGCAGAACTTAGCCAAATATTTTACCTCTATACCTCACGCTCTAACTATATATTGTCGGAATTTGTGAAAGCAGTTTATTGGCAAAAATACGCTTCTGGTTACCAAAGTATTGAACTTGAAAACACTAGGGAGTTTATAGAGCAAGGTTTACAAGAAGGTAAGATGAAAAAGCCTTGGTCTGAAACCACTATTAAAAGAGTGTCTTCTTACATTCTTGGGTGCTTAGCCGACTATGGCTTTTTGGAAGGCACATCAAGAAACGAGAGAAAATTAACGCCACCACGAATTTCTGACAGAATAAAAGTTTACCTAGCCTACGAACTACATTTTTCGGGATTAGGTGACAATGCAGTTATAAATCACCCAGATTGGCAGTTATTTGGTTTAACAAATGATGATGTAAGAGAAGAGCTAAAGGCTTTAGCCGTAAACAGATACTGGATAATTCAAGCTGCTGGTGATGTGGTTCAAATTAGCTGGGCCTATAAGGATATGGAGGAAGTTATAAATGTCATTGCTTAAGTCAAATTTCGACGAATTAGTAGCAAAGATTAAACAAGGAAGAGAGTTTACTCACGCAAGCTTTGAGCCTATTTACTACTTGGTATTTTCGCCGGACGAAATAGTTGCTGTTAAGAGACAGAAAAAAGCATGGTTAGCTAAATTAAAGACTGAAGGCTGGAACGTTAGAGAATTCTCAGTAGCAGAGCAAATAGAAACGCTTTTAAACAAAATAAATCCGGCTGTGAGAAAAATGTGGGAAGCAGCTGACAAAAAAGACCCTCTTAACTTTAACAAGGTCACGCAGTCAATAACCAACAACCTGACAAAAGACGGCGCTGGCTTAAAAGAAGTATTCGAGAACTTTCTATTAGAAACAGAAGCCGACGCTAACGCTCTTATACTAGTCACTGACTTAGAAGCACTTCACCCTTATATGAGAATAGGTTCAATCGAATCAGGCCTTCAAGGTAAATTCAATGTACCTACCGTATTTTTATATCCTGGCGTAAGAACCGGGAAAACCAGATTAAAGTTTTTAGGTTTTTATCCAGAAGATGGAAATTACCGTTCATTGCATGTAGGCGGTTAACAGGAGTAAATCATGACAAACATTAGATCACTATTTGACGGAACAAAAGGGTTAGATCGCCGAATTGAAAAAGTTATTACCTACGGCAGTAATGAAGAAAAAAACCTAAAGGCAGAGATATCAGAATATGTAGTTACTGACCATCTTTGTGAAAGCATGCACGAATTGCTGGAGCGAATGCAAACAGCAATGAACTCAAACGATGAAAATGAAATTGGTGTTTGGGTTTCTGGTTTCTATGGCTCAGGTAAATCATCGCTTTCGAAATACATAGGAATGGCATTAGACGACCGCATCACAATTGATGGCACACCATTTCTACAACACTTCTCTGATCGAATTCGCGATATCAGAACAAAGACACTGCTTAACACGGTGGCAAAAAAATTTCCTGCTTCTGTCGTCATGGTCGATTTAGCCAGTGAACAATCGGCTGGGGCATCCATGGAAGATGTCGCTACTGTACTGTACAACAAGGTTCTAAAGTGGGCAGGCTATTCTCGTAATTTAAAAGTTGCGTCTTTCGAAAGAAGGCTTAAAAAAGACGGACGTTACGAAGAATTTGAAAAGCTCTTCTCAGAAATGTTAGAGGGAGAAACCTGGCAATCATATCAAGACGATCCCTCTGTTGTAGATTTTATCATTCCCGAGCTTGCTCATCAGATGTACCCTAAATTCTGGCCACATTCTGACAGCTTCAAGACAGACCATGAAGAAATCGTCTTTACCGTAGAACAACAAGCACAAGAAATAATAGACATAGTGCGTGAAACCAGCAGCAAAGAGTACTGTATTTTCATCTTTGATGAGATTGGTAACTATGTTGGCCCTCGTGAAAAGCTTATTTTTAAGCTGCAAGGATTTGCGCAAATTATTAAACAGTTGGGTAAAGGCAAAGTCTGGATTTTCGGTACAGCGCAGCAAACACTTGCGGAAGATGACAAGAGCGCTGCGCTGAATTCGCCAGAGCTATATAAACTGATCGACAGGTTCCCAATTGATATCCGCTTAAAGTCAAGCGACATCAAAGAGATTTGTTATCTCAGGTTGCTCGGTAAATCTTCAGAAGGTGAAAATAATTTACGCGCACTTTTTGAAAGCAACGGACAATCTTTACGTCACGCTACCAAGCTTGAGGGCAATAAGTTCTACGAAGCTGATGTAGACGAAAAGTCTTTTGTTAATTTGTATCCATTTTTACCTGCGCACTTTGAGTTGCTGCTGAACTTACTGGGCGTTCTAGCCAAATCTACTGGTGGTATAGGTCTTCGCTCGGCAATTAAAGTTATTCATGATGTTTTAGTGGAAGGAAATGAAGACCAGGCTCCCATTGCCGATCAAAACGTAGGTTGGTTGGCCACATCAGTTACTCTTTACGATGCGTTGGAAAAAGACATCGGCGCAGCTTTTGCCACTAAACATAAAGCGGTTGGCAGGTTGTATCAATCAAATTGGTATGACTCGAAAGACCATCAAGGCGTCGCAAAAACGGTGGCTCTGCTTGAGATACTTAACAACTTGCCTATAACACGACACAACGTTGCAGCACTAATGCATGGAGAAGTGACTGCACAATCTCGAAAAGATGCCATAAACCAGGCAATAGAAGATCTTATTAACGATCCGAAAGTTCCCTTGGCAGAAAAAGACGGAGAACTTACCTTCTTTAGCGAAAAGTTGAACGATATTGAACAAGAACGTCATCAATTACGCTTGCCTTCCATAGAACTTCGTAAAATTATGAGTAACGCTATAAAAGAAGTAATGAGCCCACTTCCAAGCGTTAGCCTTAATGGCTCTAGAGCTGTTCAAACGGGTATAAAGTATACGAATGAGTCTGGGCACACATCATTGCTAAATGGTGATAAAAATCCTATTCAGACAGTCATCGAATTTGTAGCTGCTACTGAATTTGATGTTGCAAGAACACGTTTAGTTGACGCATCTCGCCACAATCCTAACGAGATTTACTTGATTGCTAGAACGTCACAGGATATCGATGAATTAGTTAACGAAGCATATCGCTGTGATGAAATAGCACACAGGTATCGTCAAGAGACAGAAAAGGAAATTAAAGATTACTGTAAAACGCAACAAGATAGAGCCGCAAACCTTATTGGACAAATAGAAACCAAGCTTGCACGTAGCCTTGTTAACGGAGAATTTATTTTTGCGGGCAATGCTACAGCAGTTGAAAGCTACGACCAAAAACTATTAGAAGCGTGTAAGAAACACCTTGCTGGTGCCGCCAAAAAAGTATTCGACCGCTATCAAGAAGCCCCCGTGCAAGTTAACACTAATATTGCTGAAAAATTTATGAGAGCTGATAACTTGTCTCTCATCACGTCTGAAGTTGATCCACTATCGCTTGTAGTAAAAGACGGAGGTAGCTATTCAATAAATGAAAGCCACCAAGCAATTATTAGCATAAAAGACTACATCGACAGCCGCGGTGGCATCGACGGTAAAACACTTTCAGACTATTTTTCTCGCCCTCGCTTTGGTTGGTCGCAAGATACGCTTCGCTATTTAGTCTCTGCGATGTTTGTTGGTGGTTTAGTGAAATTCAAGGTCGCAGGGCAAGAATTAACCAGCTCTGGTCAAAAAGCTATAGAAGCAATAAAAACCAACAATACATTTAAAACCGTTGGTGTAAATTTACGCGACGACAGACCTTCACAAGAGATGTGTTTGTTGGCTTCTGAGCGACTTACCGAGCTAACCGGTGATACTGTGTTCCCGCTAGAAGATGACATCAGTAAAGCAGCTGTTAAATATTTCAATAAAGCGCAGCATGAGTTTGGGTCATTAGCTTCAGACCTAAAAAATTTAAAAATTCCTGGTGAAGATAAGGCAAAAAGCTTAAGTAATGATCTTGCGAACATGCTGTTGTCAGACTGTTCTGATGCATCACAAAGACTGGGTGCAGAGGAGTCTCAGGTATTTAGCTCATTGCAGTGGGCATCGGCGGTCCAACTAGCCTTTAAGCAAGGGTTAGATAAAACGTTAAAATGTTTGGATGACTTAATTGCCTCGATAGAGTCCCTGCCAGCTTCTGGAATTCCAGGCCTATTACGCCAAAACGCCGATGAGGAAATATCAACATATCAGGAAAAACTACAAAGGCAAGACTTCTACCAATATAGCGCTGACTTCAACTCATCACTAACGAGTCTTCAAACGCTAATTTCAAACAGCGTTAAAGAACTACAATTGCAACAAGAAAAAAGTATAAAGCAAGCTCAAATAGAAGTAACAAACCATATTGACTGGAACGAACTGACAGTTGAAGAAAAAGACCAAGAACTATGTCAATTTGATTCAATGGCATTAACCGTTAGTAGCGACATCTCTGGCTTGAACTCGTTAGTTGCGCAAGAATTTAACATCGGTCAGAAACTAAAAGATGTAAATGCATCAGTTGCTCGCAAAGCGCAGGAAAAGCGAGTTCAGCGCATCGCTGAAGAAAAGGCAAAATACGAGGCTGAAGGCAAAGCTAACCAAAAGATTGAACGCAATGTAACTATTCCCAAACGAGTAACTCAAAAAGCGGAACTAGAGCAGTTAATTCAAAAATTGCAGCAGCTTAAGGGTGATCTAGAGCTTAATAGTGAAATTGAAATTAACCTTAATTTTGAGAGTTAAAAGGATAGAACATGGCATTTGACCAAACTACACGGAACATGCTGAACCGCTTTGTTGCTGATTCAAGAGCCCTCTTATCAGGCGAGTTTACTCGCCAGCTGCAATCAATATATGGGATGAACCCTGTTAGCGGCGAGGTGGCTGATTTAGACGCTTTATCTGGGCTGACACCACATCAGCAAGAAACTGCTCGATTATTACGTGAGACTTTTGAACATTATCTGGCAGCGAACGATCATGACAAAGTTAAGAGTAAGGAAAAGCAAAACCGCATCGCAGCACTCGACAGAATTGTTCGTGAACAAGCTTTTACGGTATTAAATCGGTTAGCTGCTCTTAGAATGAGCGAGGCTAGAGGTTTTTTAACCGAGTCACTGAGCAAAGGCTACGACTCAAAGGGTTTTCAACTGTTTCATCGCTTAGCGGGCAACAGCCTAGGTGAAACAGGCGAGTCTTATGTTCATTACTTATTCAGTATATTTGACGAATTCGCGCTAGACCTTTCTGTTCTTTTTGATCGTTTCTCAGCTCAAGGTCGCTTGTTCCCCTCTTCGCCCGTACTGCAAGAGTTACTAGACCTCATCAACAATGAAGAAATCGCATCACTATGGGCTGAAGATGAAACCATTGGCTGGATATATCAATACTTTAACTCGCAAGAAGAACGTAAGAAAATGCGTGATGCTTCACAAGCACCACGTAACAGCCGTGAACTCGCTGTGCGCAACCAGTTCTTTACACCCCGCTATGTAGTTGAGTTTTTAACAGATAATACACTAGGCCGAATTTGGTATGAAATGACCAAGGGCCAAACTAAGTTAGTTGATGAATGCGAATATTTAGTAAAACGCCCTAATGAAATATTCTTAAATGAAGGTGAACTAGCACCTGAACAGGAGCCAATTGAAGGGTTAAGCCAAGAAGAACTGTTACAACAAACGGTCTATATTGATCATCGAAATTTAAAAGACCCTCGTGATATAAAAATGCTCGACCCTGCCTGCGGCTCAATGCACTTTGGCTTATATTGTTTTGACTTATTCGAACTTATATATAGTGAAGCTTGGGACATTGAATTAACACAAGGAGCAGAGGCATTTGAGCGTGAGAACGACCATGCGCCACTAACTCAAACATATTCAGATAAAGCGGAGTTCTTGAAGCATGTTCCTAGGTTGATTATTGAGAACAATATCCATGGCGTTGATATTGACCCGCGCGCCGCACAAGTCGCGGGTATGTCATTATGGCAACGTGCCCACAACAGTTGGCAAAAAGCAAGCGTAAAACCTCAACTCCGCCCTCAAATCACTAAATCAAATATTGTTTGTGCAGAGCCGATGCCGGGAGAAAAAGAGCTTCTGCGAGAATTCACATCACAATTGAAGCCTAAGGTACTTGGTCAACTGGTCGAAGTGATTTTTGAAAAAATGCAGTTAGCAGGTGAAGCTGGGACTCTACTTAAAATAGAAAAAGAAATTGAAGACGCCATTGCTAGTGCGAAAGCTGTTTGGCAACGACAAAACCAAGCATTAAGCCAATTCCCAGATCTTGTTGTAATAGCTAAACAACGTGGTGAAGATGACTTCGATGTATCCGATATTGATGAAGAAGGTTTTTGGTTACAAGCAGAGCAAAAAATCCTCGATGCACTGGCTTCATATGCTAACTATAGCTCTTCAGGTATGAGTGAGCAGAGGCGTCTCTTTGCCTCGGATGCTGCTAAAGGTTTTGCATTTATAGACTTATGCAAAAAGTGGTTTGACGTTGTGCTGATGAACCCTCCTTTTGGTGAGTTTTCGATTACCTGGAAAGACGAGGCTAAACGAAATTATCCTTTAAGCTACAATGACATCTTGGCCGCATTTGTAGAAAGAGGCTTAGATTTAACCAATCCAAAAGCCAAATTAGGAGCCATTACCTCAAGAACTTGCTTTTTTCTTGCTAGCTTTAAAGGATGGCGAGAAGAAGTTGTCCTGAAACAAGCAAAGACAGAAAACTTCGTGGACTTGGGTTTAGGAGTAATGGATGATGCAATGGTAGAAGCCGCTGCATATATAATGGAGAAGAAATAGTGGCTACATTTTTCCGACTGATATTTGAAAGCGACAAACAGCAAACCTTAAAAGATAGTATAAAAAGCGTTCGAAACGGTAAAAATAATCCGTCGACATTTCTGGTTAACCCAACGATGTTCGAAGTTGTGCCGAGTGCTCCTTTTTCATATTGGGTAAGTGATCACATACGAAATAAGTTTACGCATTATAAAAAACTTACTCATGAAAACTCTATGTTAACCGCCACTAAAGGGCTAGCTACTACAGACGATTTTCGGTTTATCAGAACGAAGTGGGAAACTCTTTCAGAAGAATGGCTCCCATTAGCAAAAGGAGGAGACTTTTCGCCTTATTATGCAGACCTAAAGCTAAAGATTAATTGGTTTAATGATGGGAAGGAATTAAAAGCATTTCTTGATCACAAAATCGGTAAACCAAATCAATGGAGCAGATGGATAAATGCAATAGATTTTTATAAAAAACCTGGATTAACTTGGCCAAACGCAACAACCAGTGATTTATCTGCACGAGTATTGCCCAGCAACTGCATCATAAGCCACATGGCACCAACACTCTTTATCGAAAATGACTCATGGGAGGATTTGTCACCATTCCTAGCAATAATGAATTCAAGAGTTTTCAAATTTCTTATTTCGATGTCACTCGGATTAGCTGATACTCGCAAACATTATGAAGTTGGCATAATTCAAAAAATACCTATTCCAGCTCTCAGTAATGACGCCAAAACTAAATTATCTCACCTTGCAACACAAGCTTACAACAATGTAAAGCTTTTAGATATGACAGATGAGACTTCAGGACAATTTATACTTCCCGATTTATTATTGAAACAGAATGGTGACTACTGTAAAGAGAAAATATTAGAAGAATTAAACCATATACAGCAGGAGATTGATGATTATTGCTTTGAATTGTTTGAGGTGACCGAATCAGACAGAAAGGTCATTAAAGCTCAAAAAGCAACAGCGATGAAGCATGGAAAAACAAATGACGAACAAAAGCAAAGAGACGTATTGAGTTGGCTTGTGGGTGTTTCATTTGGTCGGTTTGTTGAGTCAAGAGCGTTCAGTAGTAAGGATGTTGATCCATTTAGTACTATCGCCCCTACAGAGATTTCAAGCAAAAATTTAGTTTCTTTTATATCTGAGAATAAACTTTCCGAATTAATTTCTCAGAAGGTTGAAGAGAGAAACCTAGATATTAGACTTGATATAGCCAAATTCTTGAGGAATGATTTTTTTTCCCTTCACCTTAAAAAGTACACGGACAGCAGAAGACAAGCCCCTTTGTATTGGCAGTTGAGCTCTTATGATAATAACTTTTCATTTTGGCTATACTTTCACGGCCTCGATAATCAATCACTAGTAAGCTGTGTAAACGACAAAATAGAACCTCTACAGGAACAATTGAACTTAGAGCTCTCGAACCTGAAATCAAATAGGAGTCGGTCTGTTAAAGATGAGAAGACATTAGATACTTTAATTAACTTAAGCAGCGAGTTAGAAGATTTCAAGCAACAGCTTTTAACCATCAATAAGTTTTGGACCCCTAATAATGCCGATGGAATACAATTAAATGCATCACCCTTTTGGCGGCTTTTTAAGAACAGACCATGGCAAAAGAAGCTTAAACAAACTTGGGAGAAGCTTCAAGAAGGCGAATATGACTGGGCGCACCTAGCTTTTTCTACTTGGCCAGAAAGAGTACTAAAAAAATGCCATGCAGATAGAAGCTTAGCAATCGCTCACGATGTTGAAGACGATTTGTGGCATGAAGTAGAGGTGATTAAAGGTAAGAAAAAAGAGCCTGTTTGGGAATGGCAACCTAAACTTCTTTCTGAATCAGATTTACGCGCATATATCAAAGAAAAAATAGCCACGGATGATAGGTTGAAATTGTATCGCTCGAATCAATCTAACACTGCAAAAGGAGATGCTTGGTGAGTATTGAGCAGTATATAAAAACGGATATTCTTCAAAGTCGTCTATCTGATAACAGCGTGTTAATTGTATACGACGGCGAAAGGCGCTATCACCAGCTGGCTAAAGAAATGGCAAGCGAAAACTGTGTTGTCATCGACGTTAGTGAAGGCAGTTTAGCTACTCGCCTGGAGGCAATTAACATCCTTTCTAAGATAAAGTCTACTAAGCAGTTGCTTGTATACGTGCCCAAGTACGCTCCCATAGAAGATGAGGATAAGCAAAAGGACCCGTTTGCGCTGTACGCTGCCGCAGGTGGTATTTTCCCAGACCCTGAACGCTCTGGTGATAAATATATAGACATATGCTTAAAAGCTAAACCAGACCAATCGACGGCAATACGTGAGCTGTTTGAGAAGAATAACAACCCGAGCTTTGAAGTAATAAATGCGATTGGAGGGGGGGTTAATTGGCCTACCCTACAAGCAGCATTGAATACCGAAGGAGCGGCTAACCTACTATTTAAGTTTATGACTGCAAATAAAGCCGTCCAAAATAAGTTAGCGGCAGAAACCAGTTGGTACAACGAAGTGCAAAGTCTCTTTAGTTCAACGCTTAGTTTAAGCTTACGCACCAAACAATCGAGTTGGACTGCCATTTCAGATGAACTATGGCGATTTGTTTTATTCAGTGAGTTTGCATTCGACTTGAATGAGCCCATTCCCAGTAGCTTATCTGACGTTCCCATTGCTAAAGCTTCAGCTCAACCTATTGTTGAAGAACTTGGAGATAGCTTAAGAAAGCACACCGACTACCAAAACCTTTACATTGAACGTGCAACGGGCATTGAGCAAGAACTTAACCTTAGTAGCGTGTGTGCCAATATCACGAAACTGGGTCATCGCGATACTTTCCCATTTGAAGAGAAGTGTTACCTCAAACAAGCTATCACTGCCCTTCTTAATGACGAAGGACATATAACTCGCCAGATAGTTGCGGAACACTCAAACTCTGTTTGGTCCTCTAATAGTGACAGTCAGGTAAATTGGGAGCTGGTTAAATCGTCACAACGCCTTTTGGAAACATGTGAAGACTTAGCCAGAGAACTGCCAAATTTTATTAAGAAGCAAAGCGATTTGATTGAGTTTTATCAGTCTTCACTTCGCAGAGCTGATCAGCTTCATCGTGAGTTTGAGCAAGCAGTTAATGACTGCCCAGAGGCTGATAATTTAATGCCTGGTGTTGTCGACTTGGTTCGTAAAAATTACCGGAAGTTAGTTGAATCTGTCCAACTACCTTTCACGCATTTCGTCAACGAATCAGGGTGGCCTCCAGCTGAAGTTTTAGCTAACACGCAACTATTTGATAGCAAAGTTGCACCGCTTTTGAAAAGTGGAACTAACCGCATTGCTTACCTTATGATTGACGCATTGCGTTATGAGCTTGGGTTTGAGCTTAATAAACAGATTAAAGAAGATGTTGACTCTCAGCTATCCGTAGCCTTTTCAACGCTACCGTCCATTACGCCTGTTGGCATGGCCAGCTTGCTACCCGGCGCCCACACAAACCTTTCGGTAAGTTTGGATGATGGTAAGACAAAAGCACTTTATAACGGAAAGCCTGTTGGTTCAGTAGAACAGCGCATGGGTGTTTTCAAAACCTTGTATGGCGATCGCTTCATTGAAATGCCCTTAAAAGATTTTATAAAGCTAACTAAGACAAAACCTGTTGCCAGTACCATAGACTTATTAGTTCTACGAAGTACTGAAATAGATAGCTTTTTTGAGAACCACCCCGAAGATGCGCCAGCAATGATGCAAAGGGAATTAAAGCAGATTCGCCAAGCAGTAAACAAACTTCAAGAGCAAGGCTTTCAGAAAGTATTTATAGTGACTGATCACGGCTTTTATATGAACAATGCTCAAGAAGCTGGCGATAAAGTGGTATCACCAGATAGTAACTGGAAGATAGAGCATCAAAGAATATTGCTTGGCTCAGGAAATATTGACGACCACCACTACTGCCTTTCAAGTGATAAGTTAGGTATAAACTCTGACATAAAAATGTTTGCAGGCCCTCGCTCTCTAGCACCTTACCGCAAAGGTATGCTGTATTATCATGGCGGTCTTTCACTGCAAGAATGCCTGGTACCTGTTATCGAAATAACGTTAAAACCAAATGCCGTGAGAGCGGGCCAAACAGCATCTGTTATCTTAGATTACAAAAAAGGCGCAACGCGTATTACCACTCGATTTGCAGTAATCGAACTGAAATTAGAGTCGTTAAGTGCAGACTTGTTCGGTGATTCTGACGATTTAGAGGCGACGGAAGTGTTACTCGAAGCACATACGGGAACAGGTAAAAATCTCAAAGTAGTTGGTGAAGCTCGCCCCGGAGAGCACGTTAACGCAGCCACAGGTACGGTAACGCTTGAGCCAAACAAGACTATTAAAGTTACACTGAAAATGGACCCAGAGTTTGAAGGAAAATTTAAGGTAAAAGCTATCGACCCAGTAACTAGCACAACACTAGGCGATGCACTTGAATTAGAAACAGACTACGCCGTTTAAGGAAGCGATATGATGGACAAGCTAGATGATAAGTTAATAGAAATCTTCGACGGCAAACTAGTTAGAAAAGACCTCCTTCAGCGAATTAAGAAAGGCACAAATGTTCCTACGTTTGTGCTGGAGTTTTTGCTTGCTCGGTATTGTGCCAGTGACGACGAAGATGAAATTCAAGCCGGTTTAGAAGCTGTGCTTGAAACGCTTTCAGACAATTACGTTCGTCCTGACGAATCCAATATTGCCCAATCAAAGGTTGCCACAAAAGGACGTCACAAATTTATAGATAAAGTTCATGTTCGTTATGTTGAAACCAAAAAGCGTCACTGGGCCTCTTTAGAAAACTTCAATTCGCAAAAAATAGCGGTTGGCGACAAATTCTACAAAGAGAATAAGAGACTACTTGAAGGCGGTATTTGGGCAGAGGTGAAACTTGCATACAATGAAGTAGAAGAAGATGACTATGCTTTCTACATCGAAGAACTACGCCCTATTCAACTAAGTCGATTTAGTTTTGAAGATTACAAGTCTGGTCGTAGCAAGATGACACGAGACGAATGGATGGACATCATCCTTCGTTCTGTCGGACTTGAGCCGACTAAGCTTGAACAACGAGTAAAGTTTCATTTTCTACTTAGATTAGCGCCGCTTGTTGAAGCTAACTTCAATTTTGTTGAGCTGGGCCCGCGCGGGACAGGTAAATCTTACTTTTACAGTGAGTTCTCGCCTTACTCCACGCTAATATCTGGCGGTCAAGCCACAGTCGCTACTTTGTTCTACAACAAGAACCGAAAAGAGACGGGGCTTGTTGGACATTGGGACACCATTGCTTTTGATGAAGTCGGTAACATGAAGGTGAAAGATCCAGATGTTATTCAGATTTTAAAAGACTTTATGGCAAACGGCCGCTTTTCACGAGGGAAAGAAGTTATCGCGGATGCAAGTACAGCATTTGTTGGAAACTTAGATCTTTCTGTTCGCCAAGTTGTCAACTCTACTGAATACGACCTATTTCAACCCCTCCCAAAAGAGTTTGATTTAGCAATTATGGACCGGTTTTATGCATATTTGCCGGGTTGGGAAATGCCCAAAAACTCAAGTGACTACCTGACTGACAACTATGGATTCATCACTGACTATTTGGCTGAAGCTTTCCACCATCAATTAAAATCGGTAAACGTTTATGAAATGGTGAATAAGCGCATAAAACTTGGTATGGCAATTGAGGGGCGTGACGAGAAAGGAATAAAGAAAACAGTTTGTGCTTTCATTAAAATGCTTCACCCACATGGTGAGTGTTCAAATGACGAGTTTGACCAATATGTTGAGTATGCGGTTGAATGTCGTCGCCGTGTAAAAGAACAGATGAATAAGCGTAAACCTGATGATGAATTTGCCAATATTGATTTGTCGTACATCAATGCAGCAGGTGAAGAGATTATTGTCCGCTGCCCGGAATCTATAGGCGCTTTAGCCACATTAGAACCATCAAAACCAAGCATTACTGATGATGGCGAAGCTGATACAGAGAAGCCTATTACCAAAGTAGTTACACCAGCTGAGAAAGTGATAGCAAATCAGGATGACGTTTCCGTTGACGACAACCAAAACTTAAAGGAACAGCACTTTAAAATTAATTACGGCGCAACTGGCTATAGTTACGAAAGTATCGTCCTACCATATTTGCTAGAAGCTAAATCTCTCGTTATTGAAGACCCTTACATAAGAGCAAAACATCAACTCACTAATTTTGTTCGGTTTTGTGAAGCCGTAATTAAGCAGCCCTCTGTTGAAAGTATTACTTTGATAACGTCTTATGATGACAATACCAATATTCAAGAAATGGCAGAAGCACTTGATGGGCTAAAACAGAGTTTGTTGGAAATGGATGTTAATTTGGATGTCAAAGTCAATGAAAACCTCCATGACCGTGAAATCCGTATAGATAATGGCTGGACAATTAAGATTGGGAGAGGCTTAGATTTTTATCAAAAACCAGATAGCTGGTTCGGTGTAGGTGTAAATGATTTAAGCTTACGTAAGTGTTTAGAAACGAATGTAGATATATTCAAACAAGACTAACGTCAAACCGTTCGAGTGCGATTTAAAATTAAATTGCTGTTGTCACTCACTCCAAAAGCAGTAGAGCATTGCCCTAGCTCTGGTCATACCCACATAGTGCAATGCTTTACTTTCGTCATCACTTAATTTTGAGGGATGTACTAAATCTACCAAAATAATCACATCATTCTCTAACCCTTTAAAGTCTTGAATTTTCGAAAAGGTGACTCCGTCAAACGGCAACTTCCTTACTACATAGTCATCAAGTTCTGATATGAGCTCTAGTGTTGAGGCAGGTAGCTTTTTGATAATCGACTTACGTTTGCTTATTGGTGAGAGTATTGTGACCGAGCCAGGCATCAGCTCTGAATTTGCTAGTTCAGTAATGAGTTTTTCTAGACTGCCCACCAGCTCACTTTCATTACCGTGATATTCAGTAACTTCGGGGCCATCTGCTAGGGTTGGCATACCCACATCACAAGTGAGCTCTTTTTGAACCGACTTCAAAATATTAGAAGTGTTTCTACAATTTACGCTAAGTGGAAGAAGGGTTGGGTTGTTCCTGTTTTTTAGCCAGCTGAAGGCTTCTGCGTCTAATTTATCTAACAAATTAGATTGGTTATTAGCGTCGTGAAAAAAATACCACTGTCCATTGTCAAGACCACCAGCTATTAATGAGTCTAGAAGCTGCAAGTCTTGAAAATTCAGCAAATCTTGCCCCTCATCAACGATGAGTGCGTCGAAAACATCGAGACCCGAGCGGCGTAATGCGTTGCCCACGGATGATATGGTTGCTATAACTAGACGGTCGTTTTGAATTCGCGTTGTTAAGTAATGCCTAAGCCATGAAGATTTGCAGACGAAAAGCGTATTAAGCCCCTTTGCGATAAACCTTCTGGATAGTTCAGCGGCTAGGAATGTTTTACCCGTACCTGCCCCGCCATGGCAAATTACGCGTTTATTAATCTCAGCAATGTCGACAAATTTATACTGTTCTTCGGTTAATCTTACCGATGACTGCTCTACTTGTTTTACATGGTCAAAAAGCGGTTGAATAGTTTCAAAATCGGGGCGCAGGTAGGCGGCAATTGCGTCAACATCAGCTTGGCTGAGTAATTGATCGTTATTGGGTCTTTCTAGTGTCCAATAGTCAAATAACGCTTTAAGCCAATGATTGAAATTTCTAAAATCACGGCTGTCGCATACCATTTCTCTATCCCACTCTCCACCCTCACAAGGCCAGTGCGTATCTGGGCAAACCACCCCATACCCAATAGGAAATCGAACTTTGTGCGCCCCTAAATAGTCATCAATTTTCTTAACTATGGCATGCACGGCAGTATTTGCCTGATGGAAAGGGTCTTGAATTTGGTCGATACCATTTCGTCCCTCTGTAGTCCACTTACCATCTACATAGGAGATTCTGCCGCCTTTAACTTCTAAGACAAATAGTCCGTAAATAGAAACAATTACAAAGTCAGCCTCGCCAACCCTTTTGTAATCGTGTTTAGTGAGTAATAGTGAATGGAAGCCTATTGGATGATGATCCGCAAATTCAGAGTTTGCAAGTTTTTCAAAAACTTTCAACTCGGCTTTGCTTGTGGTGCTATGAGGCTTTCCTGGTATTAACTTCACATCTTACGCCTTGAATATATCTAGCGCTTCGTTCATATCGAACAATTCATCAGCGTCTTTTATTGTTCTATGGCGCATCGACTTTTCAAAGTTTGAAGACAATACCTTTGCTACAAGCTTAGGGCGAGTAGAAAAAGTAATGGCGCTTCCTTTTACCCGATACTCATCTTTAGTGTTTAGCTCCCAAGAAAGTACCTCTTGTTCTTCCATTTCCATATATGAAATAAACTTCTGTAAATTATCTTGTAACTTAGAGTTGGGTGTATCCTTAATGTATTTTTGGTAAATCAGGGGCGGTTGAACTGGCGCTTTCTGAATAGTAACGCGAGCCCCCGTCGTTTTTTGTAACAGAGCGACCATGTGATGCGACACCCAATTTCGAAGACCACTTACACTACGAACGCGTTCAGGCACTCGCTTTATACCTTGGAAAAGGCCATAAAAAGCGGCTACCAGAAAGTAATCTTCTTCAGTAAAGCTTTCATGGTAGAACTTTAAAGCAGTTTCTGTGTGGTCACGTACAAAAATCATTGATATCAATAAAAAGGGTTTTGAGCCTCCCTCTTCTTCACTCTCATAATGATTTATAAGCTTGGAGAAGTAAGTGTCTAGGTCACCTTCATATGTTCTGTCCACGAGTTGCCTTAACCGCTTAGCAAGGCCAGCGACTTTCGTGTAAGCGTCTGGTATGCCATCTTTATTTTCAAATGAATTAAGCAAATCGTGCTGAATAGTGCCAAAGTCAGATTCACTAGAGGCAATGTCTAGCACTCTCTTATAGAAAGAATCGAGTTCGCTTGCATGATTGGCATCTACTAGCCAGTTCTGAAAAGCGATGATAGTGTCACTGGTAGTCTCATCAGAACGTTCTACAAATTTCTTGAATAGTTCACATGAAAGGCTACCGTTCTTCGTTTGGTAATATGCCAGTGCTAAAGCACCACCAAGCGCCTCAGCTTTTTTATAACCTAGTGCAATGTCAGCAATTTCACTCAAATTAATGCAGCTTACTGATGAGTCTATGGCTAGTTCAGAAGGCAAACTACCTTGCTTCCCAGATTTAAATAGTTTTGCATTTTGCGTAATGTATTTAGGAGGAAGTACGCCATATAGGCGCGTAAGCTCGCTTTTTAATAAATCGCTTGCTTTAGCATTTTTCAGAAAAATAGTTTTTATTATGCCAATAGGTAAAGGCGCTGGTATTAAAATTTCGTCAACATCAGAACGTAATATCTGGTCAAGGCTACCGAACTCATATTGCTTTTCAGAAACCCTACCATAGACGCTCGCTGACTCTAGCCCACTAAGGTCTGCTTCAACTATACAACTTTCAAGATTAGGATCTTCCGAAATAGAGAGCTCAAGCGCATCATTCAAATTAGTTTGCTCATTTAGGGTAATGTATCCTTTAGGCCTTTCTGCCTGAATATCTCGAAGATAAGCATTACCTTCAAACGCCTGTGTCTCGACTATCATGTTGCAGTCGAAGTGATATTTAAGATTTTCTGTATTGGTTACCAAAAACCATTTGCTAGCACTCATATTTTAATTCTCTTGAGGAGTTCATGTTTTTCAACGTGGCCATTTCGCTCAATTTCAATCGTTTCGCCTACAGGCGGAAGAATTTCTTCAAATATACTTTTTTGTACTTCACTTTTTAACAAAAACAGTCGGTCTCGCGCACGCGACGCCATGACATACATTCGCTTCTTTAATGATTCTTCGTCACTACCTATTGCTTTAAAACCGTCAATGATAATAAACACTTCATCAAACTCTATACCTTTCACAGACTTATCATTTAAAACAACAATACCGCCCTGAGAGAAGTTGATGTTTACTAAACCTTTTTGATCTGAGTAGTAAGTACTAACAATAGGAGGAGCTTCTCGCCTTTGCTTATTGTCATTTTTTAAGTATTTCGCCCAATACCCTCTTTTATTTTCATTCGCAACAAACAAACCTATCAACTTTGAGGGGTCGTTATCATAAGAACTTAAAATGAGTTCCTTTGCACTTTCTAGCAACTTATATTCATATAAAATAGGAACGTGTGCCGATGGTTTTTTCGGAAGCGCTGGCTTTTCACTTGACTTGTCAGTATAGAAATAATTAGCAAAGGCAGAAATCGGCGTGGTGTTTCGCCAGTTTTCTTTTAGGTGAATTACGTCATCTTTTTCTAGACCCAGTGCATCCATTAAATCTGACTGCGATGAGTTCTCTTCGGTAATCTGCTGATTTTGATCAGCAACGATAAAGAAATTTTCGACATTAAGTGCCTCGACCGCTTCGTACCATTCTGGCGGTAAATCCTGACCTTCATCAATAATAAAGTTCGTTGATGTACACGATGCGCCTAGCTCTTCAAAACGATTAATCAACGCTTCATAGTCTGGTTTGTGTTTTTCAACTTCAGGCATCTTCGCTTGTTCAAAATTTGCCTGCGAGCCGCCCGCTGCTTTATATTGAAAATCATAAAGCCAAGACATCGCAGTATTCATATGAAAGTTTTCATCAGGCCCAGCTAATACTTTATTTGCATGATTGAGTACATGGTTGTACGACAAGAATAGCGTTTCGTTTGTTGCCGCATATTTTCTAAGGCGCATGAGTGCGACAACAGACTTTCCTGTTCCAGGAGCACCAACAACCAAGTATTGCCCATCTGCAGGTAGTCGAATAGCCATTCTCTGGTCTTTTGTTAATTCATGCTCTTTGGGTAACTCAAAAACACGTGCTGCCATTATTTTTTCACAAACTCCTTCAGTGACGGTATACCTTCATCTGGCTTACCTTTAATGAAAACTCTATCTAGAAACACATTGTTGTAACTACATGAAGTGTCGGGTAAAAGGACACAGCCATGACAGGCTGCACGATTTAACCAAGAAGGCCCTTGCCCTTCCATGTCTCCACACACAGGGTCCATCGAGCACCATTCAAGCTGCTTGAATGCAGAATCCAATAATTTGATAAATCGACGTGGTTTTGCCTGCTCAATAATGCCTCCAAGCGAGCCGGCAATGTCAGGTACGGCAGTGTAGATAAGAACTCCGGCCATTTTTTTCTCTGCAGAACTATAAATTCGTTCTTGTAAAGACGCTGCAGGGTAGCCCGCTATGGACTCTAGCTCTCTTACCAGTGCATGTGCTAGCGTATGCAGAAGAATGAACCTAGGGGTGGGGATAGCCTCATCCGGCAATATTATTTCAGAATCTTGATATCTTGTTTCTATTTCTGAAGCCCGCTGTCTGATGAGAGGGTGATGCTCCCACTTTTCAATAATTTCATTATTAAGCGTGAAAAACATACCCTCGCCAAAAAGCTCTATCGCCGGTAACCAGTCAAGATTACCGGTAAAATCTGGAGCTACTATTGGTGTGGGGTCAAAATCTTCTGCGTCGCTAGCTGCTCGTTGAAAACCTTTATAAACCTCAATAACCCTAAGGCGGTTTACGGCAATTAACTTGTCGATAACGTTAACCTCTGGCCTGATATCACCGCTTTCACTCAGTGAACCTAGATAGTCAGACCATTCGCTAGTTAAATGAGAGGTTATAAAGTCAGCGTTACTATTGAATTTTTGGATTATAGTTAGCGCCTCGAATTCATCAAACATCATGTCATCAGGTGTAACGCTGCTAAAATCTACTTCATCTTTTAAATCACTTCTGTCGATTTCTTCCAATGCACTAAATAGCTCTTCCTCCGAACACTTAAGCTCCCTCATCGCTTTCTTAACTTCTCGTTTTTTCTGCAATGGCCTTTTTGCGTCTTTAATGCCAGCAACCAGCTGTGATTGCTGAGTTAATCTAAAAAATAACGACGTTTTGTCAATATTTGACTCTGGCGGTATTACTAACGCCCTTTCGCTAACTGACGAAAATACTCGTGGATCGTTTACTTCCATAACGGTATACGTAACCACCTCGCCATTTAACGATTTTCGTTCACGATAACCAGGCTGTTTGTGCACTTTCCTTTGAAAATCCGTCATCTCTAACGAATCCTTGGCACCACACTTCTTGCACTGAACTTCCCATCGCCCTCTTTCATTAAGCTCTAGCTTTAGGTAACTCTCGTTCGAGCTGGAACGACAATGTGTTTGAGCATCGTTTTTTGGATTACGGTGACTGAGTTTATGCCAAGGAACATCAATTAAATCGCCATAACTACTTACAGCACACCATGTCACCTGACTCAGTGTTCCTTTGTTACACGTCGGGCATTTCAGCTTTTGGCTTATTTCAACACTGCTGTTCTTCCAAGGTGCGAGATGCAATGTGTTGCATAAATTACATAAAGCCCAGTTAGGAAAGCGTACTGTAGGAATCGCGCCACCAGAGATCCTCAGGTTGGCGGCCTCATCAATCGATGCCTCAGGCGGCAACACTAAATTGCTGGATACCTCAAGATGTCGTTTTACTCTTTCAACCGCGTGAAGTTTGGTTAAATTTTTTATAGGCCAAGTCGATGTGTCTTTAACAAACAGTAGATAGTCATTTTGATCTCTTACAATTGAACCTACACCAGCGTGCCCTGTCAGGTGAGAAAACCTTACAGGCGTAAACCATTGTTTGCTTTTCAAAAATCAAGCCCCCCATCCACCTCAAAGAGACCTGTTTTTTCTACATTTCTCATGGAGTTTAACGTCTCCCAAAGCCCAGTTTTGGTTTTAGCATCATCAAAAGACACCAATAAACTTTCAGCAGACTTGTCCTTAGCGAGGTATCTTAAGTTCGTTGCTGAAGATGCCTCTTTATCCCATTCGCGAATAAGACGAGCGATGTGCTCCTCGCACTCTTCCAACAATAGTTTTGTTTCGGTTTTATCCCCCACTAATGCACTTTTAATTCTAGTTTTCATCAATCGAATAATTTTTTGTGTTAAGGGGTTATCATAAGTAAGTTCTTGCGCATCAGAGTTTTTTAGCAAGCCACCTTCGGCATGTCGAAATGCCGATACTAAAGCTGCATGGAGTGCTCTTTTTCTAACTTGATGTGTAAAAGGAGTAATGCTTGATGGCTCTACATAACGATAAAACGACTTATGGTAAGCCCTAAAATTTTCATAATGAGAGAGACTTCGCGCTTGGGTTTTATAATAGTTTGTGAAAACAATTCCTGGTGTATTGCCTCTACCTACGCGACTGCTGGCCTGAATATATTCGGCTGTCGTCAAAGGCTGGCCATTTATTACCATTAACGCTAGCCTTGGTTCATCTAAGCCTACCGACACCATATTTGTAGCTAATACAGAATCTATAGAATGTGCTTTGTTTTCACAACTTGCTTTGAGATCTTGGAAAACTTGAGCATTCTCTTCTGCTGTTTGGTTGCTAGTCAACGACTTCACCCTCAACTGCCTAGCGGGAAAGAATCGTTGAAAGAGCTCCACATTGTCTTTATTGCCTAGCAAAGTTTTTGGAACTACACCGTTAAAAAACGCGCTACTTCTGGCGCCCTTATCATGTCTTAAGCTATTCGCAGCAGAGAGATCTGTTTGCTCAAGTTGCTTAATAAATTCGTTAAACAACATGCTGCTCTGAACTTTTGGTACACCACTTTGAAAGTTCGTCCTGCTGTTTCCCACGCCTTTTAAGCTGCCGTGATAGACCATTTGGGTCCACCATGCGTCTTTAAGTTCAGGATCTTCAAAGCAGGCGTTAGGTGCTGATACAAGTGCAGCAGCCAGATGCTCAAGACAGCTAGTGCGTGTTTGCCCGAATGCCATATACCCCACGTAAAGCCTTCCAGGCTTTTCTGCTATGGGAACTTCTTTTGCAAAATAAGAATCCTTCTGCCTAATTCCTACAGGAGGAAACACAGCCGACTTCTCCCTTCCGAATAAGGCTTGCACCTGTTCTTTGGCTTGTCTGATTGTCGCTGTAGAGGCTATGAATTTTGGATAAACACCTCGCGATACCAAGATGGTTTCAAAACCAACTTCATATAAACCTACTATAGACCCGAGCGCCCCAGAAATAAGATGTAGCTCATCCTGAATTACTAATTCTGGCGGCCTATTTATTGCTCCGCCAAAAAAGGAAACAGCTCTGTCTTCCCAAGGTAGTCGAGCAAACTTGTCTACCGTTGCAATAAGGAGGGTTGGCGGTGAAGCATACAGCGCTTCATCGACCACATTGAAAGGAAGAGTATTTCCTGTAGCGTTGGCTAATTCGCAACCTTTGTGGTGACACTTAAATGAGAAGCTGCTTTCTGAAATGCTGAAATTATCATGTGAGAATGGTGTAGAGCACCACGGGCATTCCTGTAGAACAAACTTGCTATAGTTCCGATTATCTAGAACTTCTAAAGATTGCTTGAAGGTATTCGGTGATGAAGCACTGCCAAGCCAAAGACCTACACTAAAAGGCTCTTCGCCTAACTCACCTGACTCTGCTCGCATAATTTCTAAAGCAGATACTACTTTACATGCGCGAATGAATTGTTGTGATGTTAGTAATCGCAACGTATAGCGCATAATAGCGGCAGTGCCTCCACCGCTATTTTTGTACCTGAGTCGACGGTAAACAAAAACCAACGCCATGACGCCTAAGTATGCTTCAGTCTTTCCCCCACCGGTTGGAAACCATATCAAGTCAACACAGTCTCTAAAGTCATTATCTTCATCAATGGAGGACTCAAGCGCTAACAAAACAAATGCTAACTGGAATGGCCGCCACGAATAAGGTTCGCCATTCTTTGGTGGGCCATTTAGCTCCATTTGCATAAGCATTGCTTTATTTGCTTGCGCAAATGCTTTTTGAGCGTAGTCATCGTTACGTAATCTCGACACACCGCTTCTCATACGCTGTTTAGCTTCTTCCATACGCTCAACAATGCGCTTAGCGACCTTTACCTCTTCACTTGTTCCTCTTTCGGCTAATTCAATTTGACTATCTATCCAGTCTTCGTAGTTATCGATAAAGTCGCTCATCTGGTTAAAAACCGACATATCAGACTCGATAGACTTTAAGAATGAAAAGCTTAATACTTCGTTAGCCTTACCTGCGTTGGCAGTAACCTGCGGAACTTCGACGGTTGGCATGAAGTCACTAAAAAACTCTGTCGTTTTCTCCCCTACTCGCCAATCTACTGAAACACCATGACCAATTGCATATACGCGTTCATCTTTATAACGTAGCTCTAACTCTTGCTCTTCTTCACTCAGTAATGCGTGGCTAACCCTAGGGTAATCTTTGAGAGAATCACTACTTATGAAACACTTAAGCTCAGCTTGAAAAATCGAATTTTTCGCTGTCGCATCTCTTTCCGATTCTTTTTCTTCCTTTGGTTGGGAGCTGATATTACTTAATGAAACAGTGACTATTTTTCCTGTTCCGTGAGGTCTTATCTTCACATCCACAAGGGCTCTGGAGTTCATTACAGTGAAGCGTGAAGATTCAGCTAGGACTATCTCTATTTCTTCTCCACCATCATCAACCAGAGCATTTCGCTTCCACGTCTGACGGTTGTTTTGTTTTCCAGCTTTAGTAAAGGAGAAACCGCTATAAAAAACACGGATTGATTGAGTTGATTGATCTACATAAAAAGAAAAGCCCATAGAAGATGGGGGTTGATAGCGGACTCTTTTAGCACCGCTTGCCATTGAGGCTTCACTGTCATCATCTTCAGAATGCTCATCGTCATCTGATTCATAAACTGTACCCACTGGGTAGAGAATTCCGGTTGTATAGCAATTAAAAGGATTAGACTCCCATAGGGTGTTTTTCCTCAAAACATTGCCCGTTAGTGTATCTTTTACCCAGCTAACTAAGCTCTGTCTCGCTTTGCTATACTCCGTCATACAACTCCATCCCTGGTTTCACGCACTTGTAGAATGACTCGATAAAATTTGAATATTATAGAAAAATTATGAGTTCAATTTCTTTGATTTAACTAAATTATAATTTAACAGCCATTTATATACTAGACTAAAGTATAGCATTAAAGCGTTAAGTCTCTGAGCTATATATAAAAGTGCAATATGGCAATGATGGTTCTGCCTAAAGCCTTGCAGAGGCCTATACAGTTAAAGTCAGTTTTCTATCGAAATAAGGATGTGTACTTATGAGCTTACAAAGAATAAGGCCAGCCAAGCAAGGAGAGCTAGATGGTGCCTGCGGCTTTTATGCCATTGTTAACGCTATCCACGCACTTGAGCCCAGCCTTGATAAGCCTGAACTTTTTAGTCAAGTATTGGCCGCATTCCTAAGAGATGGCGACTATATGAGTTATTTTAATGGTACAAGACGGGGGACCATAAAGAATACGCTAAGCCGAGTGCTAGACTACCTTAATTCCCATTTCGATATTTACCACGATAAAACTCAAGAACTCTATGAATTTGACTTTTCTATTCCATATTGGTTAAACGACACGTCGCGCAATAGAAAACAAGTACTTGAGCAGATAGCTCAAGCGGATAATGCAAAAAACTGTGTGTGCATTGTTGGCTACGACCATCAGACGGGAGGCCATTGGTCAGTTGTTAAGAAGGTTTCTGACAAAGGCTTACATATGCTCGATTCCGATAACGAAAAAAGTATCATTCCACTTGATGAGCTTACTATTGACAGTTCTAGAAACCCTGGCCCATCGAAACCGTATAACTTTACGTCAGAAGATATTTTTGTAATCAGAAAAAAATGGCTTGGTGAGTTTAGAGTTTTATAGAACAGCCGCTTTCAAAATACAATTCAATTACCAACTCAATTGACACACCTTTGTGTAACCACCAGTTTAAAGGTTTCAACCCATCTACCAGGTTGATTTATAATTTCACACAGCGAAACCAAACACAATAAAAATACAAAATTGAATTCAAATATGTATCAATTATTGTGCTTTTGGTGTATATTCACCTACGTAAACTTCGTTAAACAAATACGTGGAACAAAGGAGTCTAATTACGTGGCAATAACCGCAAAAATGACTATCGAAGTCACTGGCAATGCTGATGAGGTCGCCCTCTTTTATCAGAAAGTTTTCAATACATCGGCTTTACCAGCAGAGAACTCTGGATCGCAAGCTACTTCAGTGAGTCTCAATATTGATGACGATAAGAAAAAGCAAAAAATCGTGAACGCGATGAAACAATTTAATCAGCATGGAATTTTGCTAATTGTCGCGGTTTTGAGTACAGCCAAAGAGTACGCTCAACGTGAGGATGTGTATTCCTATGCAAGCTTTTCAGATATCAAACACTGGTATGAGGAAAAGAAACTCAAAATCAACGAACGTCAAATATCCAATCGAGTTGGCGCACTCAACAAGCAAACAAGCAAGTTAGAGATTGCTCCGATGGCCACGATTTTCAAAGATAGCTTTGAGACTATTGTACGTGTTCCACTTTGGGTAGATGAGGTTATTAATGCCTATGCTAATGAAATAAATGCAGATGAAGATGTACCCGAGAAGTTCGAAGCTTACACAGCAAGTACTTGGCACCAATTCTTATGCGAGATCTACGATGTTAAGTTAATTACCGATGAACTCACCGTTGATGAAAATAACGACGATGGCTTAGATGCATTAAGAAATTTCGTTAGCGCTGAAGATTAATCAAGTTGGAGACAACCATGTCAGATTATCCGAATCTAAACAAAGAACTTTTACAGTGTATCGTCGCAGAAGAATCTATTTTGCATAACTTTTTTACAACGCTATCAGAGCAATACCAAACGAATCGATCTGAAATCACGCTAAAAAATATTGCCAAGTACATGAATGCCAGAGGACTTTACAATGAGCCCACCAACCGCTTACTTTGGAAAGCACTTGGCAAGCTAGAAGGATGCAACTGTGGTAAACGCATTAAAGGCTCACGGAGCAATGTAGCAAGATTTAAGTTTTTTTACGACATGCTGGATTTAGCTGAGATAGCACTTTACCCCGACAACCAAAGCCACGAAGATTCGTATCGTGACGTGCAAGCCGAAACATCACCAGAGCCGACTGTTGAAACCGACGATGTGCATGACAACGACTGGTACAGCCATTCTCTCCTTTTAAGGCGTCACTATGATTTCAATATCGAGTTGCCTTTTAAATTTACCGAATCGCAAGCAAGAAGACTTTCTGACTTAATAAACTCTGCGGTTATGTCTGAAGACGATGAACCAGATGAATTGAGCGCAGACGAAATTGATTTAACGTTTTATTTAGACGCGCAAACACCCATTGACATTGCATTGCCCGCAGATTTGACTCAATCTGAATCATCCAGATTGTCAAGCTTTTGCCATAGTCTGGCCCGCGTTAGCGACTTTGACGGCTTTTAAAAACAGACAGTAAAGAACCGACTAACTGTCATTAATCGCCGCGTGTGTCGGCTAATCGAACTTTGATTTTAAGTAAACAGGTAATGTGATGAAAAGAGTGTTTTGGGTTAACGTAAACAGCAGCTTCAGGGAAGTCGTAGACGGAAGTTTTTTATGGGCACCAAAACTCGGTGTGCGTAAAGATGGGATTACTTTTAAAAGACCAGGATGGGAGCAGCTGAAAAAAGTCTCTCCTGGCGATATTGTCTTTATGCACCGCAAACAGCACATTGTAGGCTTAGCAACTGCGACATCCGCGATGTATGGCAGTGAAATCCCAGGAACGCGTAAACCAACCAACCCTAATTATTTGGGCAACAAGATTGATATAACTATTCGTTTATTGCAGACGCCTGTAAGCACGGAAGACTTTAAAGACGACTTTATTCTCAATTACAATAAGCAATGCATGCCACTGCTATTTAACAAAGAAAATAACGTCACACAGTCATACCTGTATGAAATGCCCATTGCTGCGGCTTTTTATCTTAGTGACGCGCTTGGCTCACAGTTCCCAGCGTCCATCTTATCCGCTCTTAAAAATGATGATTGAGCCTTTCCTATCAACCAACGTTTAGAAGCTAAATCTTGGTTTTTAACATCGTCGATAAATCAAAAAGCGTTTCAGCATGCGACAATTCTTGTCGCATGACATCTCTATGCTACAGTGAAGCCTTAATTGTAAAAGCCAGTTCTCCCTAATGAGTGCATTTCAACGCAAGCTCGACATTCTTCAATTTGTGCCTTCTGCTCCTAGAAAAGTTTCAAGCCGCCAAATTTTTGAAAATTTACAAAACTGTGGACATCACAATATCGATATGCGCACAGTACAGCGGGACTTAGTGAGTCTAGAAAACATTGGCCTATTTGGGTTAGACGTTGATAAGCGTTCCAAACCCTACGGCTGGTTTATAAACGCTAATTTTAAGAAGCTCAATTTAAGCTTGATGGACGGCAATACCGCTCTTGCATTCAAGGTGCTTGAACAGTCCGGTGCCACACTACCAAATTCTACGCTTAAAGAAATGCAGCCTTACTTTGCAAAAGCGAGCCAGGTCTTAGCGCAAGATAATGATTCTTTACTGACAAACTGGCTAAGATCTGTAGCCGATTCGCAAGTTTCCCAGCCGCTCATTCCACCCGAAATCGATGCTGCTTCGTTTGAACGATTAAAAAGCGCAATTTTTTTTAAAAAACAAATCTCTGCCGATATTAAGCGTATTTTTAGTGGCGGCAACAAAACTGTTTGGAAGCACTACGACAGAGTTAACCCTATGGGGCTGGTTAAACAAGATGGCCGCCAACTCTTTGTCTGCACTTTTGGTTCGCTGCACAAAAGACGCTATGCATTGCCGTTACAGTTTATTAGAAACGTTACCGTCACCGATGAAGACTGCCAACAAGAATTCGGTGAACAAGAAAATATTCAAACCTTGTCAGCTAACAACAAAGAAGACATTAAGCTTCAGCTATTGGTTAAAAATAATTCTTTATTTCTACTTCACGGCTACAGACTAAGTAACGACCAAGTCATTACGCAATCTATTCAGGCAGATAAATCTCTGCTGACTGCGACAGTTAAAGATACTAATAAATTACGAGCGTTTTTGAGGGGCTTGGGCGACAACATAGAGGTCATCGCCCCTCAAAAACTGCGGCAGTATTTTGTTGAGCTTTCTGAAAGGTTATATATGACTTATTTGAAGGAAGTTGATACATTGAATCAACGTGTTAGTAGCAAATTGAGCAATTAATCACGCATCTAAGAAAAGATTTTATAGTCAGGGATGAATCGCATGAAAGAAAAATTTCTATCAAATATACAGCTAAAAAAGCTCCTTTCTGAAGCAACAGAAGACGAAAGGTTAGCAATAACCAAAATACTGGACAGTAACGCGAATAGAGCCCTGAGTTCGGCAAAGCTCCAAAATAAGATTTGTCGAGAAGGCGGCCATGGTCTGGTTAACTTTTTCAGAAACCAGGGCACAGGATACTTAGATATACTCGACGATGTTGTTAGTGAATTAGACATTAAAGGACTTCCTAGTTATCAGTCGAAATTGCAGTTTATTGACGAAGTTGAACAATTAAATTCTGAGGGTTCAAAATACAACGAAGCTACAGCGATCCAGGAAGGCTTAAGCTATTGCGAGCAAGCAGAACTCAAAGTTATACAAGAGCTAATTAAACGCTCTTATGAGTATTTACAAAAACAAAAAAATAAAGTAGAGCAGGCTTACCGTGATTCAATTGACACAAATAATGAATTGATTGCAAAACGTGAAAAAATACTTGAAGAGCTATACAAAAGGTATGACGAAGCAAAGGATTTGTTTAGAGAACTTTATCAGTCTTCAGAATATTTCACATTGATATGGATTTGTATGCACCAAGACGACTGGGTTTGGCCTTATCTCGAATTAGTATCGCAAAATCCTTGCTTGACACAAGAAATGGTAAACAATAATGAACCTCGTATACTAAAAGCTAAAAGCATGATAGGAACAATTTATTCAGTGATCGAAGCTGACAAGCGTTACAATTTTGCGTTAAAAAATACTAAACCTACACAGTCTTACTTCAAAGACTTTTTCAGTACAGTTTTTCAACAAACATTGCAAGATAACGATATTGAAAATGAATTTAATGAGTTAGAGAGGAGGTGTAACACGTTATATAGAGAAATTACCGACACCATAAAAACGAAGTATTTCTATTCGAAAAAAATCATTCACGAAAATGAGCGACAGGAGTCTTTACTTTTAGAGTTAAATAAGCTGAAGAGACAACTAGAGGAATTCGATAACTCAATAAATCAAGTTGTGAATGAGTTTGGAGATAAAAACCACTCAGGATTAGTTGGCACGGCTGGACTAATGGCTATCGCCAACTTGGGAGGTTTTGCCACATATACGCTTCTTACATCTTTTATGAGCGCTGTCTCCTTTGGAACCCTCGGTTTTGGAGCTTATACAGCAGCTACCTCTTTGCTCAGCATTGCTATTGGTCCTGTTGGCTGGATAGCTTTAGGTAGCTACGCAGTCTTTAGTCTAGGAAAGCCTTCTATGTCAAAGCTAATGCCTATAGTGGCGACAGTTGGTGCTATTAGACAACGTATAAAATACGAAAACTAACCACACACTAACGCAACTCAAATATATCAATGACCAGTAACTTTTGCTCATTGGATACCTAGAGCAATGCTATTCCCTACCCTGCAACCTAACAAAGGCAGGTATATCCAAGTATGCGGCGGCATTTTTGGATGATGTTGAAGCAGTTGCTTGCTTCATGGGTATAACATTTTTCTCTTGTTCGAAGTTTTGAGCCTCAGAAGGCACACCCGTAGCGATAACCAAGACTTCACCAAAATGGGGTAGTTCTGGAGATAAGGTCACGCCTGTGATAATAAGAGTTTGAAGGCCATCAACTAAAGATTGGAGTGTCGCTAACATTTCTTCATACATTGCTAAGCTGGGCTCTTCTCTACACGTAAGCTGCGTAATAACACCTTGCGCCCCAATTATATTTTGTTTGTCGACTAATGGGTTCTCTAGGGCATGTTTTAATGCTGAGCTTAATGAACTGTCATCTTCAGCTATACCCACACCTAGCGCAGTATCCCCTTCTAGAGAGAGAATGTGACTGAAATCATTAATGTCGACGTTGATATAACCCGTGTTCGTGAGCATTACGATAATGGCTTCGACAATTCTGTGCATTTGAGTGTCACAGTGACGAAATGCAGAGAGAAGCCCTACGGTTTCATCTAGTGCAGAAAGCAATGAATCGTTAGACATAACGAGTGTTGCGTTAGCTTTGCTTTGTATTGTCTCAAGCGCGTTTCTAGCAATGTCGCTTCGCTTGCCTCCCTCAGCTTTGAAAGGAAGCGTAACAAAGCACATCACATCGATATCACTCTCTTTGGCTAAATCAATCAAGATTGGCGTTGCACCGCTTCCAGTGCCACCTCCCAGGCCAGCGATAATGATAATAAGGTCAGCATCTTTTATTAATGTGACTAAGGCATCTTAACTCTGAATGGCGGCGTTACTAGCTACATCCGGGTCAGCACCGGCTCCATATCCCTTTGTTGTCGCCTCACCTATCAATACCACTTCATGATTTGTACACCTATGCAAAGCAGCGATATCAGTATTAACAGAGCTAAACCTGATATTTTCATGTGAACAAAGACTGGCCATGTTGCTTACCGCATTGCCACCACAGCCTCCCACACCAATAACGTGAATATTAATTTGTTCAGTTCTAATGTTTTGCATGTGCTTACTTTTAAAAACTAATGGCAGGTAAGCATGAAACAACTATGCGGCAAAAAATGACGCATTGGATTGATGACTGCCTATTCGATAAGTTCCATAGGCGTTTTAGACACCAAAACTACTCCTCATCATCAGAGTCTTTTTTGAATAAAAAGCCAATACCTAAAATGATAACCGCGGTAAGGAGGGCGAAAGGCACTGCCAATCCAGATTCAAGAATTTGAGTAAGATAGTCCATAATAGAACCTCTGATAGTAAGTTTTGATTGAGCTACAAGCTTCATCGATATTCTCGCTCCCGGTGGATTGAGGTTTGCTTACGAAGCTATTTCTTATCTTTGGGCACGGTGTGTTTGATGTCTTTAAATTGCTGCATAGATTTCCACAACGCCCTCTGAGTTTCTTTGCGGTGCAGAGCAAATCGCACAATGCCGTCTCTATCAAACTCAATATGCTGCAAGTCGACAGCATGCTCTTTATCTTTGTCTGTCATAACTGTTACTCCTGATGGAAGGCCCTATTAGCCTCTTTTAGAGCTACGATAATGCTACTTCATAAACTCGCTACTTTATGAATGTTCCTTTGAGTCTTCTCTATCAAATCGTTGTATCTGAGAAGCGATATTTAGCTTGGTGGAATACCTAAACTGTTCTTTCTCACAAGTCCAGATATGGCGCAATATATCAGCATACCTAGGGTTTGTTTTAGAAAGTAGTTTGAGCGCTGAAGCACAAAGCTCTAACGTTAACGAATCATGGTTTACAATGGTTCCTGTAGCGGTGTAGATCATAGATTCAGATAATGTAACGGTTTTGCCTATATCGTGAAGGAGCGCCCCAACAATACCTAAAGCCTTTTCTTCTTTTCTACCAACCATGTTTTTCGCAAATAACTCAGCCACTCGTATGCTGTGTCTTAACAAGCCACCAATATAGTTATGATGATAATTCAAGCTTGCTGGATTTCGAAGAAATGGCACCATTATTCGGCTTTGAATTAAAGTGTGCGCAACGAAGCGTCTGAGCGCTTCACACTCAACGCACTCTACTATTTTAACCAAGCGCGCTACATCTTCATGATTCGCCGATGCATCTCTAGGAATTAAACGTATATGCCTGTACTTTTCTGGAATTTCATCAACAGCATAGATAAAGTCAGCTACATATATCTCGCTAACGGTTGTTTTTACTTTCGTTGCTTCAACGTGAACAAACCCAAAGTGAAAAAGGCGTTTTGTATCGCAATCAATCTGCGTGGCTATTATCTCAAACTGGGTAAATGCATCCATTAACGTAATCACCCAATACGGTTTACCATGCTGGTTAAACCTAACTACGAAACCAGCCATGCAGTAAAAACCTTTAAAGCGAGAAAGCTTTTTCGCTTCTGAAAGCTCCGGCTGCAATGAATCAATTTTCATCGTTCTGCCCTCTTTGTTGATACCAGTATAAGCCCCGAACTAATTAACCTTTACAGTGTATTAAGTGCTAAAACTATAAGTGTTGGCTGTTCTCACATAGAACGTTTGAAAGTAGTTGCTCGAACGCAGAACCATCTCTTCGAGTGAGGTTTGGTACGTAGCGGCTGTAAATCTCAAATAGCATTTTTGTATTTGCGTGCCCCATTTGACGTGCTATCCACTCGGGCGCCTCGCCTGATGCTAGCCACAAGGTTGCAGCGGTATGACGAGTTTCATAAGGCCTACGGTATTCCATTCCGATTTTTTTCAATGTTGGTTTCCAAATCCGGTCTCTTACATTGCCATGATCTAGAGGGTTACCTTGGGAGTTCGGAAAAACAAACTTCCCATCACCAGAAACGTCCAACTGATTTTGAAGCGCTTCTTTCACTAATGTCGACATTTGAATGTCGCGCATAGAGCCGCGAGTTTTGGTTGAATCCATTCGACCTTGCACAAATGTCTCTCTGATACTTATCGTGCCCAAGTCAAAGTCAACGTACTTCCACATCAAGCCATCAATTTCAGCTGTCCTCATGCCAGTAAAAAAGCGCACTGTGTAGTAATTCCGAAAGTCGACACGCACTGTTTTCAAAAACGTTAGCACTTGTTCTAGTGAAAATGGATTAACATCTCGACGGTCTACGCGAAGCGGCGCAATATTTTCAAATTGGCAGCGGAAACCAAACCTGTCAGCAGCCTCGCGTAAAATCATTCGAAGGGGTGTCATGATGTGATTTACAAAGTCGGTCGAAAGTTGAGTACCATCAGCTTTTGGCTGCATCAGTTTGGCTCGGTACTTCAAAATAGTCGGGCGATCTATTTCGCTAACATCAAAACCCGCAAACTCTTTAGTGAGATACGAAAACACATAAATTCTCATGCTGTTGACGTAGCTTTGTTTCCAACGTACTTCGTTTTCAGAAAACCATTCTTGAGCGAAGTCCTCAAACGCCCTATTATTGTGTCCTTGAAGAGCGTTGGACGCTTTTTGATACGTAGCCAGCATCGCTCGCTTTATGCGGCTTGCCTGTTCGTCTTCTTTGACAAAATTCTGAGCCTTTTTAGAGTCAGGAAAATAATCGCTGTACACAAAGCATTTTAAGCGGATATCTGACTCAATTTGCTTAAGTAGCTTTTCTAACTTCTTCCTATTAGCCCGCGTATCTGGCAATGCAGTTTGCTCTCTACATCGTGCATTTAAATACCTGAAATCAAGATAAAGCTTAGATTCACGAACATTGATACTACCCATGACACACTCTCCCCGATGCCATGGGAATGTATGTAGCGTTGCGGACCGCACTTTCATACAAATACGCTTCTACCTCTTCCCAAATGTATAGAATTTTTCTACCATTGAACGGTCGAATGTAATGCTTACCTTCGATGAAAATTGAGTCTCGCAGCTCCGCATTGATATAGTTGGCGCTAAATTTAATTCGGGCTGAGAGTTCTTTTGCTGTGAGTAACGTTTGTTTCATAAAGGCCTCCTTTGACCTGTTTTCGTCTTCACAAGACAAATATACAAGTCATTTTTCGTCTTATCAAGACAATTTTGTGTATTTTTTGGTAAACGTATTTTGATCAAGTACAAGATAAGAGAGCTGGTAAAACAGAAATCCGAGCAAGAAGGCAGAAAAATAACACTGTCGTTTCTAGCAAATGAGGTGGGTATTCAAAGCTCAGCTATGAGTAAAATAGCCAATAACACTGGCTATCACACCAGCATCACCACGCTAGAAGCTTTGTGTAAATTCTTCGATTGTAAAATTGAGGATGTGATTGAGTATGTGCCGGATTAGACTTTCCTCTTTTAATTGAAAGCTATATAGGTGTCTCACTATTATTCGGTAAGAAGGTGTACAACCTTGCTATTTTCGATTTCTTTTTCTAGCATTTGAAGCAGCTTTTCTTTTCCTGCTTTGCGCTTTCTTGTGATTTTCTTTGGTTGAAGTTGATTCGCGTAATTTTATATTTTTTTGATTGTTTTTTTTCTCATTCTGGTGAGATGACAATTCTTCACAAAATGAGAATAGCTCGTCCTTATAAACAAGGTTTGGAGTGATCTGGCGTGCTTTACCTGATACGCAAACAAGTATAAATAATTCTCCATCGTGTGTAGGTAATAGCTTTTCATTTATTTGGATGGCGTGCTGCTGTAAGGCCGCCAACTCTTGCTTAATGTTGAATTGCCGTACATTAATATCTTTCATTTCATCATCAAGGATGACTGCAGCACCCATATAGTGCGGCAAAGAGGCAGCGAGTTCTATAAATTCATTTTTACTGCCGATAAGCTCCATAGCCATTGTTTTATGCGCATCTACCAGATACTCAAAACCTGGGGGAACTTCAGTTTGAAGCAACGTGTAGCCTAAGTAGTTTAGGCCGGTTGTAGTTATATTTTCGAATTCATCCCTGGTTTCCAGTTTTCCACTACCAAGTGGAACTAGATTCTCCATAAATTTGTCCTTTTCAAAAGGAAAAGGGATAGGCTCTACTGGTACATAATGGCTCATGCCAGCACGGGTTTCTTCATTGTAGGAATCTTGTATGGTGGAATAACCTTCCCCTGATATAGATAGTCTCAACGGAAGTAGCTCTTCATAGAGTTTTGCAATGAAATTAAAAACAACTGGCTCTAGATCATAGTAATCTCCATAAGGTATTAACTGACGATTAATAGCTTCAAGTTTAGCCTGCTCCTGTGCGTAGTTTAGCAGCGGCTTCTCAGAATTGATCGCTCGCTTCACTTCGTTTTTATTTATTAGACATAGTTGGTAAAGACTTATATGGAAACGCAAAAACTCCGGAGCAAGCTTTTCGAGATCATATGTATAAACACCACCGAAGAAATCTCCTGTATGAACTGAGTAGTTACGTAGCGCTTTAAGCAATAAAAATTCATCTATATTTTGAAGCCCTTCCTTTTTTCCCGGAACAATTTTTAGCCTTTCGTGAAGTTTATAAGACTCTTCAAGAATGTTGTTCAATTCTTCGAGACCACGATATTTAACGTGCCTAACACGAGCATCAAATAGGCGTTTTGCTGATTGTTCGATTGTCGTTAATTTCATTTAACATCCTTGTACTAACTTAATTTCAACTATTGTTATCGCAAAGTAACCTCAAATACATAATAATTACAATTGCTAATTACAATTATTACTAACTAATTTATAAGACAGATCGACGTTGTCTGAGGGGGTCTCTGTGGGAGCTGAAACGTAAGTGAAACTGATTGGATATTATTTGACCACGGTCACGGGTTTATACTCAATAACTATTGTGAACAGGGATTTCATTGCCACATATGATTAAGTAGCCTACTCGTGCGATATCTCAATAGCGCGTTTAATCATCGGAGTGTATAACTTGAGTTAATAGTTCATAATAACAGATCTATGTAATTTAGTTTCATACAATACCACAACCTAGCAATAAGTATCGGTGAAACTTTCAGCATGGATAGAAGATCCAATTGCTGAGACAATATCGTGGTGGAATAATTGACTAATCTCATAGAAATCAAACTGATTTTCGGGGAGAAATTCAACTCACTTTAAGAAATAAAATTTTGTTGTAACGCCCCCCTGTAAAAAAACACTGTGCTATGCAAGCCATATAAATACGAAGTGGCATACGTTCAACATGGATGTCCACATTTAATAAGTAAGACCATTTATGTCACGGACGGAGGGTAAACAATGGAAATTAGCCAGGTGATTGAAGTCGTTTTTAAGATCATTGAATTTTGCTTAATAGGGTTTGCGCTTTTCTTCGCATGGAACCTTTTTATGCACTCAAAAAATTCAGGGGGTGGTTTTTCTCTAAAAGTTAGTGAGTATGTAGAGCTATCTGTCGAGCCAGCAAGTGTTGCCATAGGAGCAGGGCAGCCAGCGCAGACTGAGCTAGTTGAAGCAGAAAAAATTCCTGCAGACTACGTCTTTCTGAACCACATTTCTTTTCTGCGAGAGGAGAAGCAAGCAGAATTTCAAGCAAGAACTGGTTTAACCGGAATCCCGCATTACGATATTAGAGTTGTTGTAGATTCTTACTACAAAGGAGCATTGGATAGAGTCAAATACGTTGAGTATTTCTTGCATAAAAGTTACGAAGAACCCATACAAACTAGATCGCGAAAACAAAATAGATTCCTTTTAAAAGAATTGGCAAACGGTGAGTATGTACTTCAAGCTAAGGTATACTTACGAGACAGACAAGAGCCTTTCCTATTACAGAGATATATTACTTTGTCACTAGATAAAAACTATATCAGAACTTAAGAACACACTCGCGTCGGGCCTCAGTTACGCGCCGATGCCCACTATTCGTTCATCTTCGAGTGCCTTCGAGTTTTTTTAACAGTGCCGGGGGCGTTTAATTTTTCTCACTTCACTTATTCTTTCTATAGGCCCACTTTTAGTTTCTCGGTTCGATAGTTTTTGAAAAGCTCAAAAATTAACACACAGTTGTGGAATTTAACTGAAAGGAGTAATTCCATGACATCTCATGTATCTAATAATAAGCAAGTTGAAGTACAAGGTCAGGTTTATGACAGCTTGTCTGCTGCAGCCAGAGCCTTTGGATTAAATAGCGATAAAGTGCTCGAACGAGTCCGCTGCGGATGGAATATTTATGAAGCGCTTGAAATTGTAGAGCGAAAACTGCCAACGATGAACTATCAAGACCGTATAGAACAATTTGCGGCTCAGGAGAAAATTAAAGCAGGTAGCGTAGGTAAATGTTTATCTTTAAGGCGAAGACGCATTAGAGAGTGGCTTGATTTTCCCAGTCACTCCCCTACTCGACATAGCAATGCCTTAATCGTCACAGATTCAGAAGGGCGCACATTTAGCAGCTTAAAAAAAGCTTCTGCTGAAAAAGGCATGCATCGCTCGACATTAAAAAGCGGCTGCTTAAAGCTCGTAAAAGTGAAGAAATACGCCTTTGAATCAGAAATGTCTATTTCCGCAGAATCCATATTACTTTTGTGCGCTCATCCAAATTTACGGTTAAAAGACGACTTATTCTCTTCTGATGGCCACTTCTTGCTTTTAGATAATCAAGTGCGCCTGCATTTATTCTTCAGAAATACTGGAGATAATGAATATATTGCATTTGCATCGATTGATGGGGTCACGTTGTTTAATGTTAACTGCGCGACAAACGGTTACGGCATATTTTCAAACAGCATATTATTTCGTAACGCCACTTCACAAAAACCTCATGAAAAAACAGCATTGCACAATTTAATGCGTGGTTGTGCGAAGCAGAATTGGGAAATATTCTTGGGTGACTTTGTTAAATACAAAATGCCGTAATAGGAAATCTGTATGACTTTTTAACGGCAAATAGCTAGGGAGTGAAGTCTAGATTTGGTCACGGATGGTCACGAATTGTGACCACGCGTGACCATCCTGACAGTATTCATCTGTTTTCAGAGGAAAAAACGAAAAGAAACAGAAATTCTGAAAAAGCTGCTTAATTCCGATTAATTCAATGTCGTCAATCAGTTAAGAAATTCAAATATTTTTAAAATAACGACGGAAAAAACTTTTGGAAGAAAAATAGATGGTGCGTCTACCCTGATTCGAACAGGGGACCTCTACCATGTCAAGGTAGCGCTCTAACCAACTGAGCTATAGACGCATATAGAATTGTGTTGCACCTGTAAGGTGGGCGAATGCCGGACAACGGCGCGTATAATACTTAGCATAGGCGCCACCTGCAAGAAAAACTTATTAAAAGAAGGTTCAAGTGACTAATTTGACAGCAATTAGCCATTTACCTAACAATTAACCAGTCCGTTTTATATCATATTAAATGGAAGCGGCTTGATAGCGTCCACTAAGGTTCCGTCGTTTACAGCACGCATAAAGTATTCACCCAGCCTGTCGGTCTCCTTTAGTACCGTTTGCCAGTATTTAATGCGCGTGTCAGCATCGAGCACTTCAAAATCTTTCCTGTCCGGAATTTTGCTGTAAGGTAAATTTGCTACAAAAGAAGCTGAAGGGACTAACATCACCACATTATCGTAGCTCGAACTATGGGGCACCCTACCCTTTAAGCCCTTATCGAACCATCCCGGGATAGGTTTATTGTAAAAGTGCGGATACAGCACTAAACCTTCATCCGGTCCAAACGACAGATCAAAATGGTAGTCGATAATACCGCCATCGCGATACATACCTACAGGCGCACCTTCAATTTCCGGTACACCTTCGATCACAACAGGAATTGAACCCGATGCTAGTAATGCTGTGTGTATGTTTCCCTGTGTCAGCTCATGGTACTTTGTAGGCAGCTGGTATGGGTCGTTAATAGCAAAGTCCGTATTCGGAGTAGAAAAGACATAACGTGTGTATAAGCGCGACAAATTTTTGCGATTAACCGTGTTAGCCGCTGCGCTCATAGCTAAGCCCGAAAGCTGTCTGAATTTACTTTCAAAGCGGGTAGCGCCTAAACACTTAGCAACAATAAGGTGGGCTTTGAAGCGAGAGTTAGACAGCACCTCTTGCTTGCCTACTTCGTTTACCATTTCTTTCAACAATTCTTCAGCTTTAGCGGTAATTTCTCTCGGTGTTGGTTTTTCGCTGTACGTTGTTGTCGAGTAAGACGTCGCTAGACGGTTTATGGCAGCCAAGGGGTCGTCTTGGACAGCGCAAATTGCTCGAAACGCACCTGCTGATGAGCCTATAACATGTATTTGATGGTCAATATTGGCAAACCATTCAGGAAATAGCACGCGGTCTAGGCCCGCTAGTGAAAACCATTTAGGGCCGCCAGAAGCCCCCAGGAAGTAACTAAACAACTCGGGCGTAAACCCGTTTTTCATTATAGTTTCACGTGCTTTCTTACCTGCATATATGTCTAAGGGTGCCACTCAATTTCCTTGCTAAGTTTTTTAGATGAAGCTTCAATACAAGCTTTACTACAAGCGCTAATTAATAGCGATTTTTTACATACCTCTAGGGCAACAAGCCGCAATTAGTAAACGCCTAAGCTGCACCATTTAATAAGTTCAGGGGAATTTAACAGTTAGAGGGGTAAAAGTAACCTTTATGGCGATAGCCTCACATCTGCTCAGACCAGACTTAACAGGGATTTCACCCGAATTTTAAGGCCTGAGTGCATCTATCACTTTTAGAAATATTTGGTACTCATCGTCAGTGATATTTTCTAAGCGCTTATTTTGCCAGCGAGTGATTTTTGGTAACAAGGTTTGATAAATTTGTTCTCCTTTTATGGACAGTGAAATAAGCGTGGCACGCTTATCATCTGCACAGGCACGTTTATGGATAGCGTCTCGTTTCACCAGTCGCTCCAACGCTCGTGAAACTTGAACCTTATCGAGACGCGTTGCCATAGCGAGTTCTTTTGCTGTTAGCGAAGCCTCTGGCGCACTATCATTCGTAGCGCCTAACGTGGCAATGATACGCCACTGTGGATTGGTGAGCTTATATTCAGCGTATTCCTTTGCGAGGGACTCACTTAAATCGCTTGCTAGCATGGCCACCTTATAGGCAAGCATATCGTCTAGCTTCATGTGCTACTTCCTTTGTAAAAGCAAGCCTGTTAACGCTTAATACAATGTGTGTAAAGCTAGCGTACCGAAACCTGCTTTACCTTTATCACGCCAACCAGACACGCATTATTGATTTACATTTCATTTACCTCTAGCCTAAATCACATAGTTTCATTTGCAACTACTTTATTATTGGTCTGGGAGCAGAGACTAACACTGGCCCTGCCTATTGGAGCGTATATGGATAACTTGTCTTATTTAACGGGCTTTAACAACGAACATGAAACTGAAGCGCTGCCAGGCGCACTTCCTAAAGGTCAGTTCAGCCCGCAGAAGGTGAACTATAAGCTCTATGCTGAACAGTTTAGCAGCACTGCATTTACCGCCCCTAGGGCTGAGAATCGCCGCAGCTGGATGTATCGCCTACGTCCATCTATCGCAATGGGTGACTTTAAAAGAGTTGATAATGGCCTGGTGAGAACTGCGCCAGAGACTGACGTGCATTGTCCACCTAATGTATTGAGATGGAGTCCGGTGCCTCTTCCTGAACAAGAGATTGATTTTGTAGATTCGCTCATCACCATTGCCACTAACGGGGATGCTAAGACGCAAGTGGGTATGGGCATACACTGCTACAGTGCTAATGCTAATATGCAAAACCGTGTTTTCTATTCATCTGATGGTGAAATGCTTATTGTCCCTCAGCTTGGCGATATGCTCATTACCACCGAATTCGGCAAGCTCAATTTGTCTGTGGGTGAAATTGCGGTTATCCCTCGAGGTGTTCGTTTCGCTGTTGACCCAACTAATGGAACAATTCGTGGGTATGTATGCGAAAACTACGGCCACCCTTTTGTATTGCCCGAACGCGGCCCGGTTGGCGCAAATGGCTATGCTAACCAACGAGACTTTTTTTACCCCACGGCTTGGTTTGAAGATAACGATACGCCTCATACCATGGTCAACAAGTTCTGCGGTAACCTATTTGAAGCCAAACTTGATCATTCCCCTTTTGATGTAGTGGCTTGGGTAGGTAATTCTGCGCCTTACAAATACGATCTTTCTCGTTTTAACGTAATAAATACCGTAAGTTTCGATCATCCTGACCCGTCTATTTTCACCGTGCTAACCTCACCGTCTGAGCTAGAGGGTACAGCGAACGTAGACTTCGTTATTTTTCCACCCAGGTGGATGGTAGCGGAAAATACCTTTCGCCCACCTTATTACCACAGAAATATCATGAGTGAATTTATGGGGCTTATTGAAGGGACGTACGATGCAAAAGAACATGGCTTCGTGCCGGGTGGTATGAGCCTTCACAACTGCATGACGCCACATGGACCTGAAGCTGAAGTTTTCGAAAAAGCATCTAACGCTGAGTTAGCACCCGAACGCTACGAAAACACATTGGCGTTTATGTTTGAGTCTCGCTATGCCATTGCTCCGACGGAATTTGCTTTAAATAATGACATCCGCCAACAAGACTATTTGGCGTGTTGGAAAGGTCTTAAGAAATATTATGATGGGCAGAAGTAAGCGAGCTACTTCCCCTTATCTTAGCTAGTATTAAAAGGTTTACTCGTTTTATTACCTGTATCAATTTATGAACACAGGCATCAGCCGCAAAACTTGTTATATTTGCATTATGTTCAACAGGTTAGAGCAAAATCATTTGCTTTAACCTAGCGTTACAACCGCAGGTGAAAACTAAACGTTACAGCCTCGCTTTCCATCATTAAAACGGTCATGCGCACCACCTATTGCCTGATTTTTCACTGCAGCCTTACAATCGAGTAACAATTATAAAATATGATTTACGTTGAGGATGTATTGCTATGGCTGATTTGTTTGAAAACCCAATTGGATTGGATGGGTTCGAATTTCTAGAGTTCACTGCGCCAGAAAAAGGCATACTAGAGCCTATCTTTGAAGCAATGGGCTTTACCCTTGTTGCACGCCACAAATCAAAAGACGTTGAGCTATGGCGTCAGGGCGACATCAACCTGTTGAGTAACTACGAAAAAAACTGCCATGCAGGCTACTATGCTGAAGAGCACGGTCCTTCAGCGTGTGGCATGGCTTTTCGCGTTAAAGATTCCCAGCACGCTTATAAAGAAGTACTTTCTCGCGGTGCCCAGCCTATGGACACACACACAGGCCCAATGGAATTGAAACTACCCGCAATAAAAGGTATTGGTGGCGCTATGCTGTACCTTATTGACCGTTATGAAGGCGAGAACACTATCTATGATATCGACTTCAACTGGGTTGAAGGGGTAGATCGCCATCCTGAGGGATGTGGATTCCACACCCTTGACCACCTTACCCATAATGTATATCGCGGTCGCATGGATTTCTGGGCAGGGTTTTACGAAAAGCTATTTAATTTCAGAGAAATTCGCTACTTCGACATTAAAGGCGAATATACTGGCCTGCTGTCGAAAGCTATGACAGCGCCAGACGGTAAAATTCGTATACCGCTAAACGAAGAAGCGGTTGGCGGTGGCGGCCAAATCGAAGAATTTTTAATGAAGTATAACGGTGAAGGTATACAGCATATCGCTTTCGCTTGTGACGATTTGGTAGCGTGCTTAGATAAGCTGAAAGCAAGAGGCATGAAGTTTATGACCCCTCCGCCCAATACCTATTATGAAATGCTAGAAGAGCGCCTACCTGGTCACGGTGAAAACGTAGACGAACTTCAAAAACGCGGTATTTTGCTTGATGGTACTACCGAGAATGGTGAACCACGCTTGTTACTTCAGATTTTTTCTGAAACCGTATTTGGCCCGGTGTTCTTTGAATTTATTCAGCGCAAGCAAGATGAAGGTTTCGGAGAGGGTAACTTCAAAGCCCTGTTTGAATCTATTGAACGGGATCAAGTTAACCGCGGTGTGCTGAACAAGTAAACGCCTCGAACTGAATGAGTAATCTCTTCGCGCTAGGCGAGTAAAATCGCTTAATAGGCTATCTAGAAAGGCAGCGAGTAGCTCTACACGCTGCCTTTTTTATTTTTCGTTTTGCTCTCTTAGTGCGCTATTTCTAATTGTGGTGGTATTAAACCCCTGTTTAACTTTGCCCTTTTTCATAAAGCGCACAAGCAGCACCACTTGGGTCAAGGATCACACAGAAGCTGTCTTTGCCATGGTGACGTATGTCACCCACCTGCTTACCGCCCTTTTCAGTGACCGCATTTAACGCTGACTCAAGATTTTCCACCGTAAAATAATTAATCCACCCGCCGGGATACTGCGCATTAACACCTTGCTTATGACAAATACCGCCTACTGGCGTGCCGTCAGGCTTCAGCATGACGTAATCATTGTAGCCCCCCATATCAATAGGTTCTTTCTTCCATTTCATCACAGCTTCATAAAAACTGACGAGTTCATCTGCATTTTCTACAGTAATATCGCACCATGAAGAATCTGACATTGTCTTTTTCTCTTTTGTTAGAGTTAGGAATAAGGTCAATCGCTTTGGTCAAAGCTTGCGCTAAACGTGCAATATAACTGTTTTGCTATAGCTGTTTTGTTATAACAGAATCATGCTTTTGCTGTGCCTTGATCCAAACATTGACCCAAAACTTAACTTAAATCTTGTTCCTGCACATTGGAGTAAACCCTCCGCCTTGTTTCTGACTCTAGTACGTTCCGAAATATTTGTTAAATAAAAGATCGATTTAACTTACTCACGGTTTCAAACAACAGTTTTTAAGCGGCAGATCCCCGGTTAGCCGCCGCTTCTTAATGTTCTAAATTTTTTAAAAAAGTGACGCTTGTCAAGCTAAGAAATTGCAAAATGACCAAACATTTTTTATTTTAGTTGTAGACATGGCCTGTGGAAAATGCTTGTTAATTTGAGAATGTTATCCACTGACCATTGTTTGTACAGTTTATTTAATCATTTAATATCAGTAACTTACAATAAGACCCCAAACTACTCAACAAACTTATCCACAGATTAAGTGGATAACACGTAGCACTTAATCACAGTTAGTGGTTTAATGTGAATATCTTCGAAGTTATCTTTTTTCCGGTTTTTCATGCCAAAACAAACACTGCTAGTTAGAGAATCTTTGTTTACAATTCATAGCTTGGATCCAGAAAGTGATATCCCAGCTTCTGTACTCAATAGCCCATTATTTTTTCTAGGTAAAACAGAAGATGAGTTGTCTATCGTTGTGCCAGATTCTATCAATGTTCCCTCCCTTGATAGCGATGAAGGTTGGCGTGCCCTTGAGTTGCTAGGACCTTTACACTTGTCTATGGTAGGGATCATGGCACAAATAGGCGAAGTATTAGCATCAGCTAAAGTCGCAATTTTTGTCGTTTCAACCTTTGATACCGATTTCTTCTTAGTAAAAGATAACAAACTAAAAGATGCTATCAGCGCTCTTAAAGGCGCGGGCTATACCGTAAATCAGGACATTTAAAATAGTGAAAGCTAAGCAATTACAGTGCCCGCCAGAAAGTTTTGCCAAGCAATTCGTCACCTTAAGTCCGTTTTCGGGGCAGGTAGTATCGCTCTCAGATATTGATGACCCTTTCTATAAAAATGGGCTTATGGGGCCAGGTGCCGCTATAAGTTCTAACTCAAATACCGTGATTTCGCCTTTCGCTGGCAAAGTAATTAATATTTCGCCCTTAGACTACGCTATAGATATACAGTCTACTGCTGGTCTTAAATGCAAAATTAAATACGGCGGTGACACAACTTCTCTGCATGGCGCACAATTCGTTTGCGCGTTAAAGCGCGGAGAGCAAATTAAACCAAAACAGGTACTTTTTACCGTAAATGCCGCATGGCTGAAACAGCGTGGTGTAAGCAACACTTGTGCGTTAACTTTACTTAATGCCCAGGCGCTTATCGGTGTATTGCCCACTCACCAAAAATTTGTAGAAGCCGGTGAAGACACACTTCTAACACTCTATCTATAACTTCATTCTTAACCTAAATATAGGCTTTAACCTTCCAAAAACCATCGCGAGTGAGTTTAACAACGTATCAACTGCTTGTATGATGTAGCAAATAAGAAAAGTCGACAGCTGAAATCCTGTTGGTGCTCAAGACGCGCTTCGCGTTTTCTTCTTATGCACCGGCATAAATACTGGACTTAATGGCACGCTAGTAACTGTGCCTCTATCAACAAAGTAGTACGGAATAAATCACCATGAGCACAATCCTTTATGGGATCCCTAACTGTGACACCATCAAAAAAGCGAAGAAATGGTTAGCAGATAACGATATCCCGTTCACCTTTCACGACTACCGCAAAGACGGTATCGACAACGATTTCCTTGTACGCGCTGAGTCTGAGCTTGGCTGGGAAACCATGTTAAACAAACGTGGAACAACCTATCGCCAGCTAGAAGAGCAAGAAAAAGCAAGCTTAGATAAAGACAAAGCGCTCGCTTTGTTAGAGCTTCATCCAGCTATGGTTAAACGCCCTATTCTTTATCACAACAATGCTTTTTACATTGGTTTTAAGCCTGCACAGTATGAGGAAATATTTTGTTAAACGACTCTGTTATTGAAATTGCTAAGCAACTCATAAACCGCCGCTCAGTAACGCCAGAAGATGCGGGCTGCCAAGAGGCCATGGGCGAGTTTCTAGGCGCTCTGGGGTTTGATAATGAAACTATGGTGTTTGAAGACACCACTAACCTTTGGTCTCGCCGAGGTAAAGAAGGCCCCGTATTTTGTTTTGCTGGCCATACCGATGTGGTACCAAGCGGCCCAGAATCGGCTTGGAAAACACCACCTTTTACCGCGACAGAAGTTGATGGCTATTTGCACGGCCGCGGCGCTGCCGACATGAAGGGTAGCCTTGCTGCTATGCTAGTCGCCACTCGTGAATTTGTGAACAAGTACCCAGATCATAAGGGGAGCATTGCTTACCTTATTACGAGCGACGAAGAAGGCCCATTTATTAACGGTACTACACGCGTTATCGACACCCTAGAAGCGCGAAATGAAAAGATTGACTGGTGTATTGTTGGTGAACCCTCTTCAACAGACGAAGTCGGTGATATTGTCAAAAATGGTCGTAGGGGCTCATTAACGGGTGATTTAGTTGTTAAGGGAGTGCAAGGCCATGTTGCCTATCCTCATCTAGCTAACAACCCTGTGCACAGCGCCATGGCAGCGCTTGATGAATTAGCAAAATCACACTGGGATAACGGTAACGACTTCTTTCCGCCCACCAGCTTTCAGATTTCAAATATTCACGCAGGTACAGGGGCAGGTAATGTAATACCAGGCGAACTTCACGTTTGCTTCAACTTCCGCTTTTCAACAGAAGTGACCGACCAACTTCTTATTGAACGTGTCACTGCTATTTTAGACGCCCACGATTTTGAGTACGAGATAAACTGGACCTTTAATGGACAACCATTTTTGACCGATACAGGCGCGCTATTAGAAGCAACCCAAGGTGCGATTGCTGCAGTTAAAGGTACACCTACAGTACTCTCTACTGCTGGCGGCACATCTGATGGACGCTTTATTGCGCCCACGGGAGCACAAGTTATTGAGCTAGGCCCGGTCAACGCCACTATTCACAAAATTGACGAGTGCGTAAAAATGGCTGACCTAGAGCAACTTGCCGATATGTATTTCGGTATTTTAGAACGCTTGCTGGCTAAATAGTTTTTTTGTCGTACATGAATCAGATACCTCAACAAGCATGGCTCGGCCAGCACAACGACTACCTTGTTGATGCTGGCAGTGGCCATAGGCTTCATCAAGACGTCATTTCGCCCTTTCTTGCTATGCAAGATGCTGCGCACAATGACGGTATAGACTTACAGTTAGTCAGTAGCTTTCGTGATTTTGATAGGCAAACCGCCATTTTTAACCGCAAGTGGACGGGGCAGGCGCAGCTTCTTGATGTTAACGGCGAAGAACTTCCTTTCGAAACGCTAAGTGACAATGAAAAACTCCATGCAATTTTGACCTGGTCTGCGCTACCTGGCGGCAGTCGTCATCATTGGGGTACCGACATTGACGTTTACGATAGAGCTGCTGTGCACAATTGGGGCGGCGACTTTAACCTTGTAGAAAGCGAATACCTTAGTGGCGGCCCCTGCCATAACCTTTCTTGTTGGTTAGCTGATAATATGGATCAGTTCGGTTTCTACCGTCCATTCTCTGTCAATACTGGTGGTGTGGCCGTTGAACCTTGGCATTTGAGCTTTAAAAGTACAGCAAGTACCTTTGAAGGTGCCAGAAACCTAGACGGTTTTACTCAAGCCATCGAACAAAGCGGTATAGAAGGTAAATCGTGTATTTTGCCCCAGCTGCCTAACTTGTATAATCGCTACGTTTTGAACAAAGGGCGCTAGCCTACGGAATTTTTATGAGTACTACTTGGGTCATTATCGTTATTGTTTTGGTATTAGGCGTAGTTATTGGAAATATTACGTTACTTAAATACAGCGCTAAGTTTAAATTCCCTACCCCCTCTAAGCCTTTTGATGATGAAGGTGATGAATATGATGACGAGTACGACAATCCAAATAAAGACGCTAGCCGCCCACATGCCGAGAATGAAACGGCGGGCGACCATGCTTCGTTGACACAAACAAATAATGGTAGTGGCGACAACGCCAAGAAATCCGTGAAATAGCTTTTTCATTCAACTCTATTATCGCTCATTACCGCCCTTTATCGATAGTGACGCTTGAAGCGAGCACCTAATCCAATTTTTTAGTTAGGTGCTTTTAGTCATTGTGTGCATCAAAGTATGCCGTTTAGGCTAGTTGCAAGCACAAACCGCTCACTATCTTTCCATCACATAAATACACTCTACGAGGTTCTAGACGTGTCTAATAAACAATCCTTACTTAGCAATATCGGCGTTCAAGTTGTCATTGCTATGATCATTGGTACTGCCGTTGGTGCTTTTATGGGCGAAAGCGCTGAAATGTTCGCACCTTTGGGAGCTATTTTTATCAACTTGATAAAAATGCTGGTTATTCCACTGGTCGCCGTGGCGCTTATCTCAGGTGCAGCGGGGCTAGGTAACAGCACCAACGCAGGAAAAGTGGGGCTATCAACCCTAGCCTACTTTGGCTTAACCTCAGCCCTAGCTGTAGCGCTTGCGCTAATAATGGGCGAAGTGTTTAAGCCTGGTATTGGTATTGATGTATCATCGGTGCAAGGCATGTTCTCTGGCGAATATGCCTCTAAAGGTGAGCTACCCTCTTTTTGGGCAACTGTGACAGGCATGATCCCAACTAATGTGTTTGCATCATTAACTAACGCTAACATTCTACAAATTTTAGTGTTTTGCTTATTCTTCGGCATTGCCCTTTCCAAACAGCCGAAAAAGAGCCGTGAGCCTATTTTAAATGGGGTAAACACCATTGTTGATGCCATGGTGTGGATGATTAACTGCGTAATGAAAATTGCCCCTATCGGCGTTTTTGGCTTGATGGCAGAAGCAGTAGGCACATTCGGCTTTGCCGCGCTCATGGTAGTGTTCAAACTTTTCTTAGTGTTTACTGCTGCTATTTTAGTGTTTGGTTTTGTGGTCTACCCCCTACTGGTTCAACTATTTACAAAGACCTCGGCTAAGTCTTTTCTTGTTGCGATGAAAAAGCCGCAAGCAGTGGCGTTGTCAACGGCATCATCTATGGCCACGCTGCCAGTTACTATGAACACTGTAGAAAACGAACTGGGTGTAAGAAATGCAACGGCGTCGTTTGTACTGCCGTTAGGTGCCACCATTAATATGAGCGGAAACGCTATCTATTACGGCTTAGTGGCGGTGTTTTTTGCGCAGCTTTTCAATATCGATTTATCCATGGGCGCCTATGTCGCTATTATCCTAACTTCTACCCTTGGCGCCGTTGGACAAGCAGGAGTACCTGGCCCGTCATTCTTGGTCGTTGCCGTATTACTTGCTGCAGGCATTCCTATTGAAGGGTTACCTTTGTTGTTTGCCCTCGACAGAATTTTCGACATGATCCGTACCGCCTTGAACATTACCGGTGACGCGGCTTGTGCCCTAATTATTGATACTATAGCTATTGATAAAACTAACAATGATGATAGTGCTAGCGATGCGACCTTTAAAGAAAAGCTGGGCACAGATAAAAGCTAGATAAATGTACATTCAATTGGCAGTGAAACCGACAAAAAGAAATGAGTTATACAGAAAAAAGGTGGTCACTTCACAGTGCCACCTTTTTTTAATGCGCTAGCAATATATAGCTTAAGTTAGTTTGGGTTATTGTGCTTGTTTAGCGCCTTTGTTTTTCACATACTTTTCAAGCCACTGGTCTTGTTCCCAAAGGGTGTGCAATACGCTTTCTTTTGCACGGTATCCATGACTTTCTTTTGGCAGCATAACTAACCGTGTCACTGCGCCTAAGCCTTTCAGAGCGTTAAAATAACGTTCACTTTGCATAGGGTAGGTTCCCGAATTATTGTCTGCTTCGCCATGTATGAGTAAAAGTGGCGTCTTCATTTTCTCAGCATGCATAAATGGCGACATAGTGTAATACACGTCTGGCGCATCCCAGTAATGGCGCTCTTCCGACTGAAAACCAAACGGGGTCAGTGTACGATTGTAGGCACCAGAACGGGCAATACCGGCAGCGAACAAATCCGAATGGGACAACAGATTTGCCACCATGAAGGCACCATAGCTATGCCCGCCTACCGCGACACGCTCAGGGTCAATAAGCCCTTTTTCGTCTAGCGCATCAATTGCTGCCTTTGCGTTGGCAACTAGCTGAGGCCTAAAGGTGTCGTTAGGCTCTTCGTCCCCCTCCCCTACAATAGGGAAAGAAGCATCGTCTAGCACAACATAGCCTTTGGTTACCCAATAGATAGGCGAGCCGTACCATGGATAGATAAAACGATTAGGGTTTTGTGTATTTTGACCTGCGCTAGATTTATCCTTAAATTCTTCTGGGTAAGCCCATAGGATCATAGGGTAGCGTTTGCCTTCTTCGTAATCTGTTGGCAAATATAAGGTACCTGTCAAATCTAAACCGTCGTTACGCTTGTACGTAATCACCTCTTTCTTAACGTTTTGAATACTTTCGAAAGGGTTTTCAAAGTGGGTTAACTGAGTCAGCGTCTTATCTTTTAAACTACGGAAATAGTAGTTCGGGTAGTCTCGCTTAGACTCAATTCTTACCAACAAGCGGTCGTTTTCCATATTGAAATCGCGCAAGTCTTCAAATTTATCTGTGTATTCACTTAAATAAACCCGCGATGTTTCAAGGGTTTTAAGATTGAACTTATCTAAGAACGGAAACTGCCCTTCAGGCGTAAACCCATCTCCCAGCAAAAACGCATTCTCGCCATCTAGCGCCAGTACATCTTTGAAGTATTCATTTTTGCGGGTAACAAAGCTGCCTGGGTCGCTGTATTTATCTTGATAGCTTCTGTTTGAAATAATTTTTGCAGGTTTACTTTGGTCAGGGCTAAACAGATATGTTTTGAGATTGCGGGTATTCCACCAATAATCCATGGCTACTGCAGTACTGTCGTCGCTCCAAATAAAGCGATAAAACCTGTCTTCTGTTTTAAGGATTTGCTCAGCTTCGCCACTAAATGGCGCTTCAAGCTGCATTAGCTTGTCACGGTGCGTTACCTCTGTCTCAGGGTCTCCCCCGTCTAGCGCTTCAGCGTATACAATTGTATTTGGTTTATCGTTGCGCCACTGTACGTCGCGAGGCCCGGTACGAACAGCCATGAAGCCTTGTGGTAAGTCTTCGATAAGCGGAACGTCGACAAGTGTTTTAGCCAGCGTTCCATTTTTATTATGCAAGCTAATAGCGTGAGGAAAGCGGCGGTAGGTCACTAAATAAGAAAACGGTGCCTTATATTCCTCTACCATTACATAGTCGCCGGCAGGAGAAACGCTAACATTGCCATACATCCCTGATGCTAACCAAGGTGAAGGCTCCCCTTTTAGTGGAACTTTATAAATTTCAGAACGGGCTAATTGCTCAAAATTAAACTCGTCGTTTTTGTTTTTCAGCAAGTCTTGATATGTGCGGTTTTGCGCTTTTTTACCGTCGCTTACTGAAATCGTTGGTCCCGTTGGCACCGCTACGCTGGTGTCGATCAAGTCTTTTCTATCTTTGGGTACGACTTTTACCAAAAGTGAAAGACTATCTGCATTCCAATTTAAGGTATCGCCCATATTCGCATTAATTGGTTTATCAAAAAGCTTTCTCGCCGCTGCCGCTTTGATATCAAGCACCCATAGTTCAACACCTTTACTTGTAGTGTGAGTAAACGCCATATAGCGCTGATTCGGTGACCAAGAAAAGTTGGTAAGACGCGGGGTTTCAGGCATGCCTTTAACAGCAATGCTATCCTTACTCCCTACGCGCTGAACCTCTAATTTATTATAATAAGTGACACGACTTCCAATGTTGGTGACAGGGTCAATTCTAAGGCCTGCTAAGCGAAGCTCTTCTTTCGATAAGTCTTCTATCGACTTATAGTTATCGCGAAACAACAGCACCATATTTTTTTGTGCGTCATCTACGAGGGTCGCTGGCGCTAGCGTAACATCTACTAAATCTAGAATTTCTTTAGACGGTTTTTGATACTGAAGGCCATCCTGCGCAAATAGCTGACAGGAGCATGCGGCAAATAGGACAAACATCCATTTTCGTAGCATTTCTATTTCCTTAATAAGTTTTTTTGAGGGTAATAAACAAAAAAAGCGAGACATTGCGCCCGTTGACAAACAACGGGCTCTAGCCTCGCTCTAATTAATTGATAAGCGCATACTTTAAAAACTATACACTTTTTGTATTTATATCGGCGTCGTTTTTACTGCAGTACTACTAATGCTCACCATTAGCATGCTGCCTTTATCTCCAATTACTTGATAGTCTAAATCTATACCAACCACAGCGTTTGCGCCCATGCTTCTTGCTTCATGCTCTAGTTCGGTAAACGCTAGTTTTCGCGCAGTGGTAAGCTCTTCTTCATAAGACCCCGAGCGTCCGCCTACAATATCGCGAATAGATGCGAAAAGATCTTTAAACACATTTGCGCCCATTACGGCCTCGCCCACAACAATACCGTAATAGGCTTCAATTTTGTGACCTTCCAAAGTTGGGGTAGTTGAAACAATCATGCGTAACTCCTTTTATTGTGAACCGTTAATTTACCGCTATTTAGGCATACCTGCCTAGCTGTTGTCTTCAAACCATTGCTTAATGGTCTCAACAAGTGCTTGCGCTTTATTAGTGTCATAGGCCACTGTAGGCTGATTACCCCATACAGGTTTTGGCCAAGCACAGTCGTTTTCAAAACGCGCGACGTGGTGTACATGAAGCTGTCTTACCACGTTACCTAATGCGGCTACATTTAGTTTTAATGGTGAAAATATGGCTTGCATCGCCTTTGAAGCCAGCGCAGATTCTCTTAGTAAGACCACCTGGTCATCTTCTGATAAATCGATAATTTCGGCGATATCATTTTTCATAGGCACCAGTATGAGCCACGGAAACTGGCTGTCGTTCATCAACAGTACACGACACAGCGAGAGATCACAGACAAAAAATGTATCATTGTGTAAACGGCTATCAAGTTTAAACATCTAGCTTATCCAGTGTGGTAGGCACTACGGTTAATAAGGCGCGTTGCCCAATGGCCACCTTTGCGTTAGGAAAAACAATAGCTTCACCGTCTTGCTCAGCAACGTATTCTTTGCCTGGTTCAGACGCCAACACTGTGCCTTTAGGGTAGTCAGTGAAGTTTGGGGTATCGTCGTCAAAATGGAGTGTAAACTCTTCTTCCTGGCGGTTTATTACTTGGTTCACGCGGTAGATATCAAGGTCGTCCATATTTACCGAAGGTGAAAAGTCTTGTTCCGTTATAAGCTGCATGAGTGCGTTTTTAGCATCAGCAAACCGGCTCATGTCGTTCTGCCCAAACGGACGTACTTTTCCAAGTTCAACGGTAAACGCATGGGCGTTATATTGATAAGAAGAAAAATAACTAAATGTGGTGGTTGAACTTTCAGAAAGTAGAATGGTTTTTACCCCACACGCCGCAAGGAAGGCAAGCTGCCCTTTACTGTGAACTCTGTCGTGGAGATAAGGATATACCGCAAACTTTTCATTTTTAGAAGCGCGTATTGCCGTGTGCAGATCGTAGTGATAACGGGTGCCTTCAGCCGCTTCAAAGAAAGACGCTACCGCCTCTTCTAACTGCTTAGCACGCACACGTTCGGCGTTCACTAAACCCTCACCTTTTGAGTGCGCGCCGCTAAACAATCGGTTCATGTTCTCTTCGACAAAGCGCTCAGCAATATCCATGGCCGGTAAATTACCGAATAAAAACAGCACATCATGTGCTAACGTCATTGCCCCTGTGAGGATACCTTTAACCAACTCATCACAAATTTCGATAGGTGCAGTTTCATTACCATGAACACCACAGGACAAAACAATGCGTTTACTTGGCGTAGAGGTAGGCTGTACGGAGAAACTAATGATGCCAGGCGCAGTGATACTAACGCCGGTACCATTGGCTAGCGTAAATTGGTGAGCACGTTCGAATAACTCGGGTTGACGGCGAGAAAGTGTTAAAAATTGGCCGCTTTCGATAAGTTCTTGCATAAGTGTGAGCTTTGTTGACTTTGTCTAATCTCGAATGACTTAAGTGTACCGAGACAGTCTATCAAAATCACCTAATCTCAAGGTTTTATTGCGCTAGGCTGTAACTAATAAATAACGTTTTCACGTAATGGTAGCGATATTTTGCATGCCCAGGCCGCGCTTTAATAACCAGGGCATAGCAATATTTAACTTAAATCGGTGACCAAAATTGAAAAGTCTAGAAACCAAGATGCAATAAAGTGCAAAGCCACTTAGGTTTATTGCGATTGACTAGCGTTGGCAGTAGTTAGGCCTGTGCCCTTCTTGGCGAACTACCGATAATAATCTCTTGCTGAGTAAGTTGAACAAATTCAGTAAAAGGTACGGCACGAGAGAATAAATACCCCTGCCCTTGGGAAACCCCGACTTCTCGTAGAATATGAAGCTGCTCTACGGTTTCAATACCCTCAGCGACTACACAACACCCCTTAGCGTGACCTATAACTTTTGCAGCTTCAATAATCGCCCTGTTGACCGGATGTGTTTCTAATTCCATGACAAAAGATTTGTCTATTTTAAGCGCATCAATATCTAGGTCGCGAATATAGGCAAGGTTAGAATATCCTTTGCCGAAGTCATCTACCGATATAGCCACACCAAGACTTCTTAGCTCATCTAGCTGTTTTTTCACCATTAGTGAATTGGATAGCGCCACGTCTTCGGTGAGTTCTAATTCAATGAGGGATAGCGGCAAACCATAGGTATCACTTAACATTCTCAGTGTAGGTATTAACTGATTGTCGTAGAGCTGAGTAGGTGAAATGTTTACCGACAGAACAATCGGCATTCGTAGCCCATCCAGTTCAGCGAGTGCTCTAAACGCTTGCTCCAACGTCCAGTAGCCCAGTTCATTCATCATGTTGTATGACTCTGCGGCTTCAATTAACGGCCCGGGAAACAATACACCGTCAAGAGGATGGTTCCAACGCAACAGGCACTCAGCCCCCACAACTTCAAGGGTATCCAGGTCAACTTTGGGTTGATAATAAAGCTCAAGTTCATTTTGGGAAAGTGCTCGCTTTAGGTCCGCTTTTAGCGCCAAGCTTCTGCCCGTATCAGATTTGTCTGTCTTGGTCAGTGCAAAGTAGTTTTCGTATTTATTCTCTTTGGCCTGCTTTAATGCAGATTCTGCGCGAGATACAAAAGCGGTAATCTCAAACCCATCGTTTTCGCCGCATACCACGCCAACATTAAAATCAGCAATAAATGCCGTGCCGTCATAATGCATAGGTGTTTTGAAATGCTCTACAAGGCGCTCGAACATTTGCCGCATTACAGTTTCTTTATTTTCGTTGGGAAAAACAATTCCAAATACATCGCCGCTAATTCGACCAATAAGCACATGTTGCCCAAAAAGGTGTTGAATACGGTTAGCAATTTCAAGCAAGAAACGGTCGCCAACGTGAATACCTAAACTCGTTGTTACATCTGAAAAACGCACAACATCAACCAGCATCAAAGAAATAGAGGTACTTTGAGACGCCTGCTTTAAAACGCTATCGATAAACGCATAGCGATTGGGTATGGTTGCCAGTGATCTATGTTGGCTCATGATGTTTTCCTTGAGCTTTACGCTTCTAGGTACTAAAAACAACTACTTATATAAGACCATGCCGATACAAATGGCGCAACGACACGTGCGTATAATTTTGCATACCTTCTTATACTTTTGTACAACATTGTTTAATTCTGTGCCCCTGTTTGGCCAATAGCTACTTAACTATCGTTAATAAAATACCAAAGAAACCTTTCAAGTAAGGCAATACCTCGTGAGGGTGCACTGATTTAACAATATAGACGCTTTTTAAAGAGGTAATAAAAAAACCCGGCTAGTTTAACACTGCCGGGTTCTTTCTATACGCTTCTGCGATTAGCTTTCAATCTTACACGGTGAAAGCTTCCAAACGCGCTCAACGTAGTCACGAATTGAGCGATCTGAAGTGAACTTACCCATCTTCGCTGTGTTGATAATAGCCATTTCCGCCCAGCGCTCTTTGTCGCGATACGCAGCATCAACGGCTATTTGCGCGTCAGAATAGGCGCGGAAATCCGCTAGCACCATGTAGGGGTCGCCGTTATCTAGCAGGCTTTGCTTGATAGATACCAGAGCACCTGGTTTACCCGGCGTGAAATAATCGGTTTCTAACCAATCCAGCACCGCTTTAATCTCAGGGTCTTTGTAGTAGTAATCGTGCGGGTTGTAGCCGCTAGCTTTAAGCTCGTTCACTTCTTCTACAGTCAGACCGAAGATAAAGATGTTGTCATCACCTACTTCTTCAGCAATTTCAACGTTGGCCCCGTCAAGTGTACCAATAGTAACCGCACCATTGAGTGCAAGCTTCATATTACCTGTACCTGATGCCTCTTTACCTGCCGTACTGATTTGCTCAGACACGTCTGCTGCAGGGATCATTTTCTCTGCTAGCGACACGCGGTAGTTTGGTAAGAATGCCACTTTGATCTTGTTGTTGACGCGCGGGTCGTTATTAATCTTGTCAGCAACTTTGTTAATCGCGTAAATAATGTCTTTTGCAAGCTTGTAGCCCGGCGCTGCTTTTGCACCGAATACAAATACACGCGGGTGCATATCGTAATCTGGATTTTCAAGAATACGACGGTACAACGCCATAATATTAAGTAGTGCTAAGTGCTGACGTTTATACTCGTGCAAGCGCTTAATTTGCACATCGAAAATAGCGTTTACGTCTACTTCTATATCCAATGACTTGCGAATCTCTTCTGCTAGCAACTCTTTATTCTCAAGCTTCACTTTCATAAATTGCTTTTGGAACGTTTTGTTGCTTGCGAATTTTGCCAAGCCCTGTAGCTTGTCTAAATCTCTTGGCCAATCATCACCTATTTTCTTATCAATAAGCTTAGATAGCCCAGGGTTACATGCTTTCAGCCAGCGACGCGGCGTAATACCGTTGGTCACGTTAGTAAGCTTACCCGGGTAGAGTTCGTCAAATTCAGGGAAAAGCGATGATTTAACTAGGCGAGAGTGCATTTCTGCCACGCCGTTAACCGCAAACGAGCCAATTACCGAAAGGTGACCCATTCGCACCATCTTTTCGTTACCTTCCTCAATGATTGAAAGCTTAGCCTTCATTGCATTGTCGCCAGGCCACTTCTTATCAACCTCTGCCATAAAGCGGTGGTTGATTTCGTAGATGATTTCCAAATGACGAGGAAGAATTTTCTCAATCATGCGGGCAGGCCACTTTTCAAGCGCTTCTGGCAGCAAGGTATGGTTGGTATAGGCGAATACTTTGGTACAGATACCCCAAGCTTCGTCCCAACCTAACTCTGCGCGATCTACAAGAATACGCATTAGCTCTGGTATTGAAATAGCTGGGTGAGTGTCGTTTAGCTGAATAACAACCTGGTCTGCGAAACGGCTCCAATCGTCACCGTGGGCGCGCTTGTAACGACGAATAATATCTTTTAGCGAGCACGAGCAGAAGAAGTATTGCTGAATAAGGCGTAGCTCTTTACCCGCTTCGGTTTCATCATTTGGATAAAGCACTTTTGAGATGGTTTCTGCCTGCACGTTTTCACGCTGTGCATCAACGTAGCCACCCGCATTAAACACGTCCCAATTAAAGTAATCAGACGCTTCTGACTGCCACAAACGCAGTACGTTTACGGTTTTACCTTCGTAGCCTACAACCGGAATATCCCATGGTACACCTTTTACAATAGAACCAGGGTGCCACTCTTTAAGCACGCGACCATTTTCGCCGTACTTTGTTTCTACGTAACCATAAAGAGAGACTTCTTGTATAGATTCTGGACGGCAAATTTCCCAAGGGTTACCGTAATCACGCCAGCTATCTGGGCGCTCGATTTGCGCACCGCTCTTAATTTCCTGACGGAACAGACCGTGTTCGTAGTGAATACCATACCCAATAGCAGGCAATTCCATGGTAGCTAGGGAGTCAATAAAACACGCTGCTAGTCTGCCAAGGCCGCCGTTACCAAGCGCCATGTCAGGCTCTTCTTCAAGAATATCTGAAATCTCAACGCCTAGCTCTTTCAGTGCGCCGCCAGCAACGTCGAACAAGCCAAAGTTTTGCAGGTTGTTTGAAAGTAAACGACCCATAAGGAATTCGGCCGAGAAGTAATGAACGGCGCGGGTGTCGTTCAAATAGTGACTCTTCTGCGTTTTGCGCAATCCTTCAAGCACTTGCTCTTGAATAGCCGCACAAGTTGCTTTCCACCAGGCGTGGTTGTTTGCTTTGTTTTCGTCGGTGCCTAGCGTGCAGTGTAAGTGTTTGATAACCGCTGCTTTGAATGCAGCCTTATCGATCACTGGAGAGGGTTGCGTCTTGGTCGCTTTTGCGTTCATTTTGCGTCTCACTCTTAAGTAAAAGCGGTGTTCACACACCGAAAGCGTAATTTAATTACAGAATAACTTCAGAATATGACAGCAATATAGCAGTGACTCACACGTAATGTTGTAATAATTTTGTTAAAATTACAAGAAAGCCGCATGAATTCGTATGCATTCATGCGGCCATTTACAATTTAGTTACAAATAATCCGCCAAAGCGATTTATTTTTGTACTTATTTAATAATTTTACCTACCAGCGTTTCAGCTTCGCCAATTAACTCTTGTAAGTGGCTTTCACCATTGAAGCTTTCTGCGTAAATTTTGTAGATCTGCTCGGTGCCAGATGGGCGAGCTGCAAACCAGCCGTTTTCTGTTGATACTTTAACACCACCAATGGCTGCATTATTACCCGAAGCGTGAGTTTGCACAGAAGTTATAGACTCTCCTGCTAAGGTATCGCTAGTGACTACAGACGCATCCATCGCTGAAAGTTTCTGCTTTTGCTCAAGGGTCGCTGCTACGTCTACACGGCTGTATACCGGTGCTGCAAATTTTTCCGTTAGCGCTTCGTAGTGCTCGCCAGGATCTTTGCCTGTAACGGCTAGAATTTCTGCTGCCAACAAACAAAGAATAAAGCCATCTTTATCTGTTGCCCACGTGCTTCCATTACGCTCTAGAAAAATACCACCCGCACTTTCTTCACCAGCGAAACCAATAGTGCTGTTAGATAGACCCTCTACAAACCATTTGAAGCCAACAGGCATTTCAGCCAGCGGCTTACCTAGACTATTCGCTACGCGGTCAATCATGCTGCTAGATACGAGTGTCTTGCCGATATTCAAGTCACTTGGCCAGTCTGGACGGTGGGTATAAAGATAATTAATCGCCACGGCCAAATAGTGGTTAGGGTTCATCAGCCCTGCGCTTTTGCACACGATACCATGACGGTCGAAATCTGGATCGTTGCCCCATGCTAAGTCAAAGTTGTCTTTTAGCTCAATTAACCCTGCCATGGCGTAAGCAGATGAACAATCCATGCGAAGCTTGCCGTCTTTGTCACGACGCATAAAACCAAACTGAGGGTCGACAGCATCATTAACCACCGTAATGTCTAACCCGTATTTTTCAGAAATACGCGACCAATATCCTACTCCGGCGCCACCCAATGGGTCTGTGCCTAGCTTTAAGTTCGCTTTTGCAATCGCTTCCATGTCGATGACTTTGGCTAAGTCCTCGATGTAAGGCTCCATAAAGTCTTCTTCACGAACCAGTTTGCGCTCGGTAGCTTGGCGAATATCAATACGCTGAACATCTTTGTTGCCATCAGCAATTAACGTGTTTGCGCGATCTTGAATTTGCTTAGTTACATCGCTATCGGCAGGGCCACCGTGTGGGGGATTGTATTTAAAGCCGCCGTCTGAAGGAGGGTTATGAGAAGGTGTAATAACGATCCCGTCCGCCTTGTCTTTATTATCAGCACGATTATAACGAATGATAGTGCGGGAAATAACAGGCGTTGGTGTGTAACCCATGCTTTCATTATCTGCACGTTGCACCACAACATCTACGCCGTTGGCACATAAAACTTCTATGGCAGTGATCATGGCCGGTTCAGATAACGCGTGGGTATCTTTACCAACGTATAGCGGGCCGTCAATGCCTTCTTGCTTGCGGTATTCTACCAAAGCTTGGCAAATTGCACTGATGTGAGTATCGGTAAAGGTAGCGTTTGAAGCGGTACCTCTGTGGCCTGAGGTACCGAAGGAAACCGCTTGGCCCGGGTCATTCATATCCGGTTTGTAGCTGTAATACTGACTCACCAACTGTGGTACGTTAATGAGTTGTTCCTTTGCTGCATGCTCTCCAGCCTGCGGATGTAATGCCATGAAAAAAGTCCTTATTTAGAAGTTTCGTTATTTGTTGCTTGGCTTGCTATTTACCTTCTGAAGAGAAACGCGCGACGACGGTTTCAATTACATCAGGTTGATAACCTAGGTTACGCAAAACTTGTTCCAGCATGTTCGTTTTCTTGGCAGTGTTATTATTTGTCACCACCCAGAACGGGCTATCTGGGATAGCTTTGGGATTTGTACTGCTGCCATTTTCAAGTAACGCTTCCTTACTTGTCGCAAAGTAAGTACGGTTTTTACCCTTAATGCTTTCAACACGCGCAAAATTTTCTGCATTAAGCTTGTGCGCTGCACTTAAAACAAACAAGAACTGATCAACCCGTTTAGTAAAGGTGCTCAATGCATCTTTTGACACGGCATCCAAAATGTCTCGCTTGGTGTGGGCGTCGTTTGAAAGCGATGTTTCAGTAGCCGCCGCTGGCTTTTTCACTGCTTTGGTGCCAGTGGATGTTTTCGCTGCAGCAGTTTTTGCAGGCGTGGCCTTTGCTGGCGCTTTCTTCGCCGCAGTTCTATTAACCGAGGCTTTTTTCGCTGTTGACCTTACCGAAGCGTTAGACGCTTTTGTAGCAGTTTTGGCTGATGGTACTTTAGGCTCCACTTCTGCTTCTACCGCCGAGCTTGGTTTACTTGTCGACTCTGTAACGTCTGCACTTTTTGTTTCGCTTGTTTTTGCAGGCGTAGATGAAGCTTCACTAGGCTTTGAGCCCTGCGATACAGCTCCGTCTTCAGGTAAAAGTAAACGTCTTAAAATTTGCGATGCACTCTCACCAATATGCTTAGTCTGGCTGGCGATGAAGGCATATAAATCGTCATCTATTTCAATGCTTTTCATAACTACTTCCTTTTTAAGAGGCACCATTATAGACAACACAATTAAAGTACGCAGCACTTAATAGCAGATGTTTTGAGGAATCGTGAATATTAAAGGTTGAACAGACCCATTGCATACCAACGTATAGATTTACAAAGGTATAAGAATAGAAAGCGATACCCTATCGTTGCTACTATGATTAAAACTATCGTCATTAGCATGACAGAGTATTTTTAAATAAAAGTGACAAAACTATGCGCCAAGATATTATTCGTATTCAGCAAGCTCTTAGTCAAAAAATTATTGGTAAAGAGCACCAGTTGAAACTTGCCATTACGTGTTTACTGGCCAATGGTCACTTGTTAATTGAAGACTTACCTGGAATGGGGAAAACCACCCTTTCACATGCCCTCTCACAAGTTTTTGGTCTTCAATATGCGCGTATTCAGTTTACGTCAGACTTACTTCCTTCCGACATGTTGGGCGTAAACATTTTTCACAGTCACGAAAGCGATGAGCAAAAACGCTTCTCTTTTAAACACGGCCCTATTTTCAGCCAAGTAGTTCTGGCCGACGAATTAAATAGAGCAAGCCCTAAAACTCAAAGTGCCCTATTAGAGGCAATGGAAGAGCGCCAAGTGAGTATTGATGGTGTGACCCACGCACTTCCCTCGCCTTTTTTTGTGATTGCTACGCAAAACCCTAGCTATCAATCTGGCACTTACCCTTTACCAGAGTCGCAGCTAGACCGCTTCTTTATGCGTATTTCACTGGGCTATCCTGCTTGGGAAGCCGAAAAAGCTATGCTTTTGCAGCAAGACGCTTCAGCGCCTCTCAGCCAAATTCTAACTGAAGCAAATTTACACCAAATGCAAAGTGAAGTGTCTGCTATTCATACGAGCGATGCCATTCTTCACTATATTTTGCGACTGGTAAGCGAAAGCAGAGAGAGCGGCGACTACCCTAACCCGCTTTCACCGAGAGCAAGCCGAGCAATACTTCAAGGTGCTAAGGCATGGGCATATGTGTGTGGTAGAGATTATGTGACGCCCGATGATGTTCAGGCTGTATTTGTGGCAATTACCGCACACCGATTAAGTTTATCTTCCCACCAAGGTGCTCAGGGACAACATAACCAAACTTTTGATGGAGAGAAACTGAGCCAAAAATTACTTAATAGTATCGACCCATTAGCAGCGTAGTATTTATGGATTGTTGGAGTATTACACGTGCGTAAAGTGCCTGCCTCCTTATCAAATTACTTCAAGCAGCGACTACTGAAGTGGCTAGATAAACGTGTTCCGGCTTCCCCCGAACATCACCTAAACTTGAACAGTATTTTTATACTACCAAGTGGGTTTGGCTGGTCGTTTATTATTTTGTCACTGTGCTTGTTTTTACTCGGGACCAACTATCAAAACAACTTGATGTTACTGCTTAGCTATTTGTGCTTAAGCATTATGCTACTCACGTTGTTTTACACTCATCAAAACTTTGCCCGTCTAGCTCTTAAAGCTCTTCCGCCCGACTCATTTCATTGCAACTTAGACGGTGAAATACACCTTCAGATCATCCCTCATAAGAACACTCCAACGAAACCCTGCAGTGGCGTACTGTCGGTAAAGTGGCTGAATGTAGTGCGCACAGCAGATACTCACACTCAAAAAACAACTGATGGCGACACATCAGCATTTTTAGAGCGAAACTTTAGCTTTGCGTTAAATACACATCCAGGCTCAAACAAAGGCCAGCGACAAAGCATCAGGGTACCTTTGCAAATACCAAAGCGAGGGCTGTTTACTTTGGGTCGAATGACCATCGCCTGTGACTTTCCTCTTGGGCTTTATAAATGCTGGACTCACCTTGATTTTGACCAGCAAGTTATTGTGTATGCCAAGCCTCAGGAAGGCCCTATCACTATCAATAGGATTGCCAATACAGATGAGTCAAAAAATGTTAGTGAATTGAGCGACCCAACCAGTAGCGAAGACTTTTACGCATTGAAGGACTACGAAGTTGGACAGCCACTTAACCGGGTATCGTGGAAGCATGTGGCTAAAAATGGAAACTGGGTTTCTAAATCTTTTACTTCTCTGCAAAGCGACAGCTATATACTTTCGATACCCTCTAATACGGATTTAGAAACTGCGGTTTCGGCGCTTACTCATGCCGTACTTTCTTTGACAAAAGCGGGCTCTTGGACAAAAGCGGGATCTTGGGCAGATGCGGAACGCGGGTTCGGTGTACAGTTCAAAGGACTAAATATTGCGCCTGACCATGGAACTGAGCACATACATGAATGCCTTAGCGCACTTGCTTGTTTAGCGTCTGCAAGTAACACAAACCATAATACGTCATCGTTCACCTCAACAACAAACAGGCCCGTATCTTTAGCTTCCAAGCAAAAGAAGAAGATGAGGCCTTTAAAGTGAGTATCCTTACTTCTAGGCAGTTTTCACAATTAGCTGTTTTAAAAAACGTATTTAGCCAACCCCAATCTGTGGCTGTTCTTCTACTTTGCGCAGCCTTTTCCCTAATACTCTCTACGCTTACCTCACCTTTAATGATATGGGTATTGATGCTTAGCGGGTGTGCTGTGGTGGTGAGGGTTGCAGGCCTTAGCACACTGCACAACTTACCTACTTCACGTACGGTGAATTTACTTGCTGTACTTGCCGTATTTGCTTTGTCTTGGTTTGGTTTCTCAGTAGGTCTTCTTGATAGCATGATTAATTTGTTGACGGTAGCGTGCGCCTTAAAAATCATGCTTGTTAAAAATAAGCGAGATTTTCACCTGCTAATATGTACCAGCTTATTCTTAATCGGCTGCGGTTTTATTTCGTCACTGAGTGTATTTGCATGGATAGGCTATACAGCTATATTAGCATTACTGCTTGTCGCAACGGCCATTTATCACGGTGCTGGTGTTTCTATAGCGAGAAGCTTTAAATTCGTCAGTATACTTATCGTTCAAGCTTTTCCCATTGCGCTACTTTTATTCCTATTATTGCCTCAGCTTCCGCCCCTTTGGCAAATGCCCACGTCAAAATCCACGGAAACCGGGCTTTCCGATACAGTGACGCCTGGTGATATAGCATCACTTGCTAGCTCATCTGAACTTGCTTTTAGTGCTACATTCAATAGTGAAGAAGAGGTTCCCGATGCGCCTTTGAGATACTGGCGTGCAATGACGCTCGAGCATTTTGATGGAAAAACCTGGTCTATCAGTAACAAACGCAAACAAGCCGAGCAACAGTTAGCTTCCATGGGTAGATCAACGCCTCTATCCATCCTAGCAGTAAAAGAATTATCCCTTGTAACCGACTATGAATTAATTGTAGAGCCGACTCAACAAAGGTGGCTATTCGCGCTAGAACCTTCATCGCCTAATAACCTTAAGAACAGTATTACTGTCAGCACGCTATTTGATTATACCTTGCGTGCCGACACGCCTATATCCAGCAAAAAAGCCTTTTATTTACGCTACTTTTCAAACGCACCGATCATAAACGGTATAGGAAACTTTGAAGCGCAACTAAATTTGCAAGTTTCAACAAATGGCAACCCCGAAGCCAGGGCTTGGGGACAAGCACTAGCCAATCAATACAGCAATACTATTGAGCTCGTCAATGCGGTAATGCGAGAATTCAATCAAGGGGGGTTCCGCTATACCCTTTCCCCAAATGCTATGCCCGTGGACCCTATAGACAGCTTTTTATTTGAGCAACGGGCCGGCTTTTGCGCTCACTATGCTGGCGCTATGGTATACGTGCTTCGCGCAGCTGGCGTACCGGCTAGAATGGTAACAGGCTACCAGGGTGGTAGCGCGCTAAGTGATAACGTCCTTCAAGTAAGGCAGTACGATGCCCACGCATGGGTAGAAGCCTTAATAGACAGTAAGTGGATACGTTTCGACCCCACCAGCATGGTCGCGCCGTCTCGATTATCTTTTGGGCTTGAACACGCATTAGAAGAATTAGGAGAGTCACGCGAAACAACCATACTAAGTGAATTTGGCAATTCTGCATTTTTTGCGACCTTGCAAGGCTGGTTTCAGCAACTCGACTATTCGTGGAGTAAGTGGGTGCTGGGCTTTGATAATGCAGCCCAGACCAACATGCTCGAGGAACTATTAGGCGCGCTGACTCCGCAGAAAATGCGTGCAGTATTTTTATCGGCGCTTGGGTTAATCGGGCTCATATTGGCGCTATACTTTTTACCCAAAAAACAAAAGGTCCACTTGTCGCCTTCGTATCGCATATTGCTAAAAGCGATAAAGCTTGTTGAAACAAAGACAGGGGTACGTAGAGATAACAAAACCTTATCAGCCTATATAAATCAGACCAGCGCTTATTTACCCCCGCATGCAGCCAGGTCATTTAAAAAACTTTGCGAGATATTTGAGCGTGAGCATTATGCAAAGAGGGATCGAAGCTCTGATAGACATGAAGTCATGAAGCTTCAATTAAAAACACTCAAACAGTCACTCAAATAAAGATCCTATCTAAAAGCGTAAGTGCGCTTGTGAAATAGATATCTTCATTGCACCTTAAACATTCACGCCCCCACCTTTTTAGTGCAAATGGCTGAATTTCTATCAGGACTACTTTTTACTTCCGCCTAAAAAAAATAAGCTTAATATAATGTTTTAAATAGATTTTTTTAAAACCAACGCTTATTTTTCATCTATTGGCACTTTTTTGGCTACTCCTTTGGTGTTTTAAAACCATAGTTATTAAAGTTCGAAGCGATGGCTGCTATGTAATATTGCTTAGGAACTTTGGTGTACAAAGGCGTACACATATAAAGCGTTTAAAAAATTACAACTGATAGCTACTACAATGCACAATTTTTGGACAAAGGCGTCCCCAGTTCTTTCTAACGAGAGTGCTGCGGACGCCTTTTTTTGATCTGCAAGAGCGCATGTAGATAGCTAACTTTCGGAACACAACTGGCAACTTATTAATAACGACAACGTGAGGTGAAACCATGGCTTATCTTCTCCCCGCTGAGTTTGCGACCAAAATGGTAGATGCAGGCGAAGCGAAGATTTATATGTCTACACGAGATACTTTAATACGCGCTTATATGGCAGGCGCAATCTTGGCACTCGCTGCCGTTTTTGCAATTACCATAGCCGTTCAAACTGGTATTTTCCTACTAGGAGCCGTGCTGTTCCCGGTTGGCTTTTGTATGCTTTACCTTATGGGTTTCGACCTTTTAACCGGCGTGTTTGTATTAACGCCGCTAGCATGGCTTGCCCAGCGCCCAGGGGTTACGCCGAAACAGATATTACGAAACTGGGGCTTAGTCTTCTTAGGTAACTTCGGCGGCGCATTAACCGTTGCCTTTATGATGTCGTTTATTTTTACCATGGGCTACAACGTAGATGGCGGCGCTATTGCGACCAAGGTTGCCAGTATTGGCGAAGCCCGAACGTTAGGCTATGCGGAGCATGGCGCAGCTGGCTGGTTCACCATTTTCATCCGCGGCATGCTATGTAACTGGATGGTGTCTCTAGGCGTTGTAGGAGCGATGATCTCAACCCACGTAAGCGGTAAGGTGTTGGCTATGTGGATGCCCATCATGCTGTTCTTCTTCATGGGTTTTGAACACTCTGTGGTAAATATGTTCCTTTTCCCATTTGGTCTTATCATGGGCGGTGATTTCTCTGTAATGGATTACTTCATTTGGAATGAAATTCCAACAGCACTAGGCAACCTGGTAGGCGGTTTAGCTTTTACTGGCCTAACGCTTTATACCACCCACGTGAAGACATTGCCAAAGCGTACAATCCCTGTTGATAAAGCAGCGGCATCTCAAACGCTACCTATCTAATAAAGCTAATTAGCCAAACCGCCATCACGACATAAACCTTTATATTAAGTCGTGATGGCAACATTCTTTCCTATTTAAAAGTAAGTCGACAGACCTATGTCCAGGTAACTAGGAAACAAGCAATTGAATATGAATAAGCAAGCAGCGCTAGAAACATCGAACTCCTCGCTACCTTGCACACTTTCAGTAAGTGCTTTTTCAACACCTGGCGTCAAAGACATAAACCAGGATGCTTACACCTACCACGTATCCTCTGACGAGCTAAATCAAAGTAGCATTTTTATAGTTGCTGACGGTGTCAGCAGTAGCACGGTAAGCCAAGTTGCTAGCGATTTTGCCGCACGCCAGTTTACTAAGCTGTTTAACATAGCGCCCGAACAATGGACGGTCAAAACCCGCGCCGAAACCATTATTAAAGAAATTAATGCACTGCTTTATACCCGAACGCAGAAAAGCGCTTTTTGCTACACCCCAGAAAAAGGCTATGTGTGCACATTTTCGGTAGCAATCGTAACCGGAAATCGCCTTGACGTATTTCACGTTGGAGATAGCCAAATTCAGGTTGTTACAAGTAATGCTAAAGACCCTATATTGCTGACTCGCCCTCATCGACAAGCATCAGATAGTGAACCTTCACAAACTTACCTTGCTAATGCGTTGGGCGTTACAGCAAGTATCGATATTGACCATACTTCATTAACATTAACCTCACCAAGTACCATTGCTATAAGTACCGACGGCGTTTATGAATTTGTAGCGCTGCCGAGCATACTCAATAAAATAAATAATGCTTATACACTATCTGAAAACCAAGCTGCTTTAGTGGTACACGAAGCGTTTAACAATGGAAGCGATGATAACCTCACCCTTCTGCTTATAAAAGTCGAGTTCGGTAATATTGATGTTGGTAGTAGTGGTGATATTGATGGTGAAAAAAGCTTGATTACGGCTACTGGAGAGATAGATACCAACTGTCACGGTGTATCTAATGCAGCCGGCTATAACGATGATAAATTACCACCAAAGACTACCGGCGAGTTAGCGTTTACCGAACTTAAAACAGGCGATGAAATAGATGGCTTTAACTTAGAGCGACAGCTTTATACTTCTGCGCGCAGTCATGTATTTATCGCCACGCGACGCACGTCACCCGTTGCAAACCCGTATGATACTGTAGTTGTAAAAACACCAGCCACTGACTTTTCCCAATCACCTGAAATGCTAAACGGTTTTCTAATAGAGAATTGGTTTTTAAGGCGGGTCGATTCACCCCATATTGTAAAAAGCCCCACGTTTACGGACTTGGGTTATAAAAACACACCCACAGCCTTTTATAGCGTGAGTAGCTATGTACAAGGGCAGACCTTGGCACAGTGGTCTATTGATAACCCTACACCTTCATTAGAACAAGTTCGGAATATTGTTGAGCAAGTCTGTAATGGATTACAGGCAATGCATCGCCAGGGCATTCTTCACAGGGATATACGTCCCGACAATATTATCATCAGCGAACACGGTCACTGTACCCTTATTGACCTTGGATCAGCTGCCTTACAAAATGCCCCCAGTCTTTATAGTGATGCGCCTATTCCTGGCGCAGCACTCTTTGCTGCACCAGAATACTTTTTAGGAAATGTAGGCACCGAGCGCTCTGATTTATTTTCCTTAGCCGTACTCACTTATTACCTTTTATGTGGTCGTTATCCTTACCATACCAAGCTTGCCCACTGTCGCACTTTTGCTGAACAGAAAAAACTAAAATACGAGACGGCGTTAGATCCTAAAAGGCGAATACCTACTTGGGTTGATAGTGCGCTTAAGCGTGCCTTACACATAAACCCTGACAAACGCTACTCTTCGCTTTCAGAGTTTATTCACTCGCTGCGCTACCCAAATCCTTCTGAGCACACAACGTATCAGCCCTTAGTAAAGCGCCATCCGCTTTTTGTCTACAAAGCACTAATACTGGCCCTTATTGTTTGCAACCTAGTAACGCTCATTTTGTTTAATTAACCTGTTGAGGAAATACTAATGATTACATCAAGAACACAAGTTACCGACATGATCCAATCAGCCAAAATTCTAAAAGGCATAAAGTGGAGCCAAATTGCTGAGGTTGTAGGTCAGTCTAAAGAGTGGAGTACTGCCGCTTGCTTAGGCCAGATGGCCATGACAAAGCAACAAGCAGAAGCGGTAGGCGAACTACTTGAACTTACCGACGAAGCCATTGCTTGGCTTCAAATCGTACCTTATAAAGGCTCATTACCCACAGAAGTGCCTACCGACCCGCTTATTTATCGCTGGTATGAACTCGTAAATGTATATGGCACTACCTTAAAAGAACTTATCCATGAAGAGTTTGGCGACGGTATTATGAGCGCGATTGATTTCTCAATGGATTTACAGCGTGAGAACGACCCTAAAGGCGACCGCGTGAGCGTAGTTATGTCAGGGAAGTTTTTACCATACAAAATGTACTAAAGCCCAGTACTTTAGGCATAAAAAAGCCGGTCGAATGACCGGCTTTTTTGTATTTTTTGAAGCGTTAGCTAACTCAAGCTAGCTAACGTTCGCAAAGGCTAATTACTTAGCGTCTTTACGTGCTTTCGCTTCTTCAATTACTTTGTCAGCTACGTTCTGAGGACATGCTGAGTAGTGGCTGAATTCCATAGAGAACTGACCACGACCAGATGTAATAGTACGTAGGTGACCGATGTAACCAAACATCTCAGATAGAGGTACGTCTGCCTTGATGCGAACGCCAGTAGCGCCAGCTTCTTGGTCTTTGATCATACCACGACGACGGTTAAGGTCACCGATTACGTCACCAACGTTGTCTTCTGGGCTGAATACGTCAACTTTCATCACAGGCTCAAGAATTTGAGGACCTGCTTTTGGCATTGACTGACGGAATGCACCTTTAGCTGCAATTTCGAACGCGATTGCTGATGAGTCAACTGCGTGGAAACCACCGTCGTATAGCTCAACTTCAACGTCTAGTACTGGGTAACCAGCTAGAGGACCTACTTCCATCATACCTGCGAAACCTTTTTCGATTGCAGGGAAGAATTCTTTAGGTACGTTACCGCCCACAACAGTAGATGTGAACTTGAAGCCAGAGTTAGTTTCGCCTGGCTTGATGCGGTAATCAATTTTACCGAACTGACCAGAACCACCAGACTGCTTCTTGTGCGTGTAGCTGTCTTCAACTGCTTGCGTGATAGTTTCACGGTATGCAACCTGTGGCTGACCAACTTCTAGCTCAACGCCGTAAGTACGCTTCAAGATGTCTACTTTGATATCAAGGTGAAGTTCACCCATACCTTTAAGGATGGTTTCGCCTGAATCTTCGTCAGTTTCAACTTGGAAAGATGGATCTTCGGCTACTAGTTTACCGATAGCGATAGACATCTTTTCGTTAGCGCCTTTGTCTTTTGGCTTAACAGCAATCGAGATTACTGGCTCAGGGAAGATCATTGGCTCTAGTGTACAAGCGTTTTTAGGATCACAAAGAGTGTGACCAGTTTGAACGTTCTTCATACCAACAACAGCTAGGATGTCACCTGCTTGTGCAGAAGTAAGTTCAGTACGTTCGTCAGCGTGCATCTCAACCATACGGCCGATACGCTCTGTTTTACCTGTAGCACTGTTAAGGATAGTGTCACCCTTGTTAAGTACACCAGAGTAAATACGGATAAACGTAAGCGCACCAAAACGGTCGTCCATGATTTTGAACGCAAGCGCACGGAACGGCTCGTCAACAGATACTGTTGCTACTTCACCAGTAGGTTCACCAGTCTCTTCGTCTGTAAGAGGCTGTGGGTCTACTTCTGTTGGAGAAGGTAGGAAATCGATAACCGCGTCAAGAACTAGCTGAATACCTTTGTTCTTAAATGCAGAACCACAGTATGTTGGGAAGAACGCTAGGTCACGAGTACCCTTACGGATACAACGCTTGATGTCTTCTAGAGACGGCTCTTCGCCATCCATGTAAGCCATCATTAGGTCGTCGTCTTGCTCAACAGCAGTCTCGATTAGTTGCTCACGGTATTCGTTAGCTTTCTCAACCATATCTTCTGGGATATCTACTACTTCGTAGTTCTCAGGTAGGCCTGAGTCGTCCCAGATGTACGCTTTCATGTCTAGAAGGTTTACAACACCTGTAAACTCGTCTTCGATACCGATTGGAAGTGTCATTACTAGTGGGTTAGCAGCAAGTACTTTCTTAACTTGGCCAACAACACGGTAGAAGTCTGCACCCATACGGTCTAGCTTGTTAACGAAAATACAGCGAGCAACGCCAGATTCGTTAGCATAACGCCAGTTAGTTTCTGACTGAGGCTCAACACCGCCAGAACCACAGAATACACCGATACCGCCGTCTAGTACTTTAAGTGAACGATATACTTCAACTGTAAAGTCAACGTGTCCCGGAGTATCGATGATGTTCATGCGATGATCTTTCCAGAAACAGGTTGTTGCCGCTGACTGGATGGTAATACCACGCTCAGCTTCCTGCTCCATGAAGTCAGTTGTTGATTCACCATCGTGAACCTCACCAGTTTTATGGATTTTACCAGTAAGCTTCAAGATACGTTCTGTTGTGGTAGTTTTACCCGCGTCTACGTGGGCGAAAATACCAATGTTTCTGTATAAAGATAAGTCTGACATTAGTTCACTTTCATTGGTTCAGAGTAAAAAAACGGCTGGATTATAAAGGATTTCTATACCAGATTTACACCTTTTTTAGCATAAACCTAAAATTCGCTTGCCAAAATCCGCGCCAGCATCAATTCTTTTCTATAAGTATCAACAACTTAATATGTTATGACACTTTTTTGAAAAATAACAAAATCACACCTCATCAGCTGAAGTGCGAACAATTGTTACTGTAACTTCATCTCTGTCGTGGTAGAGATGCCTAACCTTAACCGCGAATGCATCATCTAAGGCATTTAAACGGCTATTTAGCAACGCCATGGCTTCGACTACAGTTTCATAGCGTTGTTTCATAGGTAGCTTTAAGTTAAAAATGGCGTGGGTCGCCCAGTGCTTGACCAGCCAATCCCCCATCAATTTCGCTACTCTATCGGGTTGCTCTATCATATCACAGACAAGCAGATCGACGCGACCAAATTGTGGTCGATACGTAAAACCATCTGCTGCGTGATGTTCAACCAACCCGGTACTCATTAAACTATCGGCTACAAGTCCATTGTCGATAGCTTCCACATACATGCCGCGCTTCACCAATTGATAGGTCCAGCCGCCAGGGCACGCCCCTAAGTCAACCGCACGCCCACCGCTTCGAAGTACTTTCGTTTGCTGAGTGTTACTCAGCATATTTACTAGTGCATCTTCAAGTTTAAGCGTTGAGCGGCTAGGCGCATCACTCGGAAATTTCAATCGGCAGATACCGAGATGATCACGACTTGCGTGGCTAGATAATGTATAGCCAATATGACAAATTTCAAACGACTCAAAAAAAATATGCAGCTTAGGTTTACCTAAATTTTCTTTTGCAGTGAGCCACCCCGCCTTTCTTAACGCTTGGCGAAGAGGTACGGTAAACTTACGGCAAAACTTAGCGAGGGTTTTCCCATCCTCGGTATCAGGGTACTCCACGTCGATGGCACCAAAAATAGAAAACGGTTTTTCTACTTCTTTTAGTGCTTCCAGTACCTGCCCCACTCTATCTTCTTTTTCCACTTCAGTTAACGTGACAAAAACAGCCACTAGCTGGCGAGGAAAGATACTGTCGTGAACAGCAAACTGGGTAATGGTTTGCTTTAATTGCGCGGCATCATATAAATGGTAGTGCACAAAGCCACTATTTTTCTTTGACACTGGGTAGCCGTAACACTGAGCTTCACCGTATCGAGATGTAAGTTCGTTAGCCGTGTCATTTTCATACCCCGGTCGGCAATAGCCTAAAATACTAGCATTAGACATTACCTGCTCCTCTGTTTTTGTCCGTTATTTCGGTTTGCGCCATGTGTTTAGCATTTGTCCGGTCTAATTCAGATAAGTTTTGCTGTACCCTTTCGTTCTCTTTAGACCTTCCCACAAGCAAACCAATCATTAATAAAGTCCACCCAGCGATAAAGAATAGGCCGCCCAATGGGGTAACTGGACCAAACCATTTAATACCACTGATGGCGAGCGCGTATAAACTTCCGCTAAACAATACCGTACCGGTAACAAAACAAAATGCCGCACGGTTGACCCACTTCGATGAAACGTAAGCAGACAAAGCGGGCAATAGCAACAAGGCTATTGAATGATACATTTGATAGCGCACACCTATTTCGAATGTGTTGAGTTGCTGTGTACTTAATACACTTTTTAAACCATGTGCGCCAAACGCCCCTAGCACAACCGCTAAGCCTGCAAGTGCAGCTCCAATGACAAGATAAGGTTTAGCAAGGCTAGCCAACCTAAGTTTTTCGTTACTCATTAATTTAATCGTTCGCTTTTATTTCAAATGTTGTTTTGAATATCAACTAGACAGATTGCGGGTTATAAACGCCGCGGTCAAATTAGCAGCTTTAACAATATGCTCTTGTTGGGTTTTCCCGCTAGCCTTTCGAGGTTTGAAGCTGTGGTCACCGTCTTCTAAAAAAACGCATTCAATAATTGAGGATAGCGCGTAGTTCTCTTCACCACTTTCAATCTCATTTTTAGTACCAAAGGTATCTCTTTCCCCTTGGATGATAAGCAGAGGTTTTGCCGCTGTTAGCAAGTGTTCTGTGCGGGTTTTCTCCGGCTTACCCGGCGGGTGAAATGGATAGCCCAGCGCTATCGCGCCTTTTACATTGCTTATACCTTCATACACCATGGTGGCCATACGCCCGCCCATCGACTTCCCGCCGATAAACACGGGTAAGTTATGGAGGGCTTTGTTATCTTTGCTGCAGGACTCAATTACCGCAGTAAAGTGTGACATGAGTTTATCGGCTTTATCAGGAGGTCTGCGCTTACCAGTAGACTTAATGGTTTGCATATAAGGAAAATTGAAAAGCACCGTAGATATGCCCTTTGCAACAAGTTCGTTTGCCATGTCTTGCATGAACTCATGCTCTTTACCCGCACCAGCGCCGTGCCCAAGTATTAAGCATGCGACAGGCGCTTTGGCTACGTGCACTTCCATATCAAAAGCAAAATCCTTTGTGTTAGCTTCTGTATTGGTTTGTAAATTGGCTCCTTCTATTTTAGCCATACTACAACAAATCCTCTTGTTCAGCTTCAACCAGCGCTAAGATCCAGTCTCTAAACGCTGCAATCTTTCCTAATTCGGCCTGTGATTCCTCACAAACCAAATAAAATGCATCGCGACTCTCTACTCGTTCTTCAAACGGCATCACAAGACGACCTGCTTCAATTTCAGGTCTAGCGAGTATGGTGTTGCCCAACGCGATACCTTGGCCTAGTGCTGCCGCTTGCAATACCAACATAGAATGGCTAAAAACCGGGCCATGATTTACATTCACGCCAACAACGCCAACGTGTTTTAGCCAGTTTTTCCACGCGGTTCGGCTTAAATCGTGAAGTAACACATGGTGTCTTAAGTCAGACAAGCTAGAAAGTGGCTTAGGCCCTTGAAAAAGCATGGGTGAACATAGCGGCGTTAGAAACTCTCTGTGCAGCTGATCAGCCTGCAGACCAGCCCAACGCCCCTTACCGTAATATATTCCAACGTCCACATCGTCTTCTAAGAAACCCTCATCGAAGTCTACCGCTTTTATGCGCACGTCAATATCAGGGTGAGCTAAACTAAATTTGTGAATACGGGGCACCAACCATTGGCTTGCAAAGCTTGGCGGCATGGCGACTGTTATGGCACCTTTACTGCCCTTCGCAAGCAACCTTTCTGTCGCGTCCTGTAAGTTTTTAAAGATATCTTTTAACTCTAAGAAATAGGCCTGTCCCTCCTCGGTCAGAAGCAAGGTTCTGTTTCTTCTTAGAAACAGCTTCATAGATAAGAAATCTTCAAGGGCTTTTATTTGATGACTTACTGCTGCTTGAGTAACAAACAATTCGTCCGCTGCCTTGGTAAAGCTCAAATGGCGTGCTGCCGCTTCGAACGACTTTAAGGCATTAAGAGGAGGTAAACGTCGGTGCATATATTGTATTCAAATCCAGTGTGACCGAAGCATGACAAATCCATTAGTTTTTCTAATGACAGCCCATACTTTTACTCGTTTTATTTTTCGCCACCCACTGATTATAATTTACCCGAAATTAAGGAAGAGCATTTAATTTCAATCAATTATGTCGAACAAATGTTAAACATTTTAACATTGATCAACAAATTTTTAATTATTTTTATTAGGTGTGAAAATGAAAAAACTACTTTTAGCTAGCGTTTCTGTAATGGCTTTCGCAAGCGCTGCTGCAAATGCTAACGCACAACCAGAAAAGATCAATCTACAATCGTTAATCAACACGGCAATGACCAGTGTAAAAATGGCTGAAGTCTTGCCAGAAAACGATGCTCACATCGTTGTTAAGAAGCAATCAAAGGCAATTTTAGCTGAAGAGATCCAAGTTCAGCTTCACAAAAATCTATTGGCAATGGCGAAAGGTGAAGAGCGCGTAACCGTTTCTGAAGCGGAATAAGCAACTCACACACCTGATACGCATGCCGGTGCTTGCACCGGCATACGCCATCAACATAAGCTTAGGTATTACTTGTATCTAACGCGTCAAAACCTTTCACTAATTCATCTAACGCTTTCATTTGCTGCAAATATGGCTCTAATTTTGCCAGCGGCAATGCACAAGGCCCGTCACATAGTGCTTCATCAGGATTAGGGTGTGCTTCAATGAACAAGCCCGCTAAGCCCAACGCCATACCGCTTCTTGCTAGTTGAGCAGCTTGTGCTCGTCGACCATCTGCAGAGGTAGCACGACCACCTGGCATCTGTAGTGCGTGAGTCGCATCAAATATCACTGGCGCATATTCTTTCATTGCGTCCATACCAAGCATATCTACAACAAGGTTGTTGTAGCCAAAACAGCTGCCGCGTTCACAAAGAATAACCTTATCGTTGCCCGCTTCGCCAAGCTTACCAATTATATGGCGCATTTCGTGTGGTGCTAAAAATTGAGGTTTCTTTACGTTTATTACACTACCCGTTTTTGCCATAGCAACTACGAGGTCGGTCTGACGTGCTAGAAAGGCAGGTAGTTGAATAACGTCAACTACTTCGGCAACAGGTGCCGCTTGATGGGGTTCGTGTACATCAGTGATAAGAGGTACGTTAAAAGTCGACTTGATTTCTTCAAAAATACGTAAGCCCTCTTCCATACCTGGGCCGCGGTAAGACGTTACTGATGAACGGTTGGCTTTATCAAAGGAAGCTTTAAAAACGTAAGGTATATTGAGCTTTTGCGTTACTTCAACATAATGTTCAGCAATTCGCATCGCAAGGTCGCGTGACTCAAGTACGTTCATTCCTCCGAACAGTACGAAGGGCAAATGATTGGCAACCTCGACGTTACCTACATTAATAATCTGTTGAGATTCAGACATTATCTATTTCCAATTAAATCTTAAAAAAGAGGTTGTTTGGTCACTGCAACCATAGCTGTTGCCATTAGGACCACCAGTGCGGCAACGAAGAAGCCCCACTTGCTTAACGTTGTCTTAGCCTTTTTAAGCGCAAACAACCCAAACACAATGTACAGCACTACGCCGAGCACCTTAAATGTGAGCCATGCGTTAACGAACGGATATTGAGACAGAATAAAACACAGCCAAATTGCACTAGCTAAAAGCACGGTATCAATGATATGAGGGAGAATTTTCACCCACTTTTTGTTCAACGCTGTGGCGTCGAATTGGCTCCAAATAAACCGAAAGACAAAGAATAAAATACTTAAGCCAACAGCGGTTAAATGAAGGTGTTTTGCCATCATGTACATAGTGTGTTCCTGTTTTTATTAGATGATGAGCCTGCTGCTCGTTACTCTAACACATGTGCTAATTGGGCATTGCTTGATCTTTGAAGCGAAAAGCAAGTGCCCTCTAGAAGACAACTATGGTTAGGCCTTTCTTTATAAGGGCTTTGGCAATATCCGATTGCCCTAGCGTCACATTTTAAAGTGCGAGCAGTCATCTTAAAGGCAGGTGCATTTGGTTACACCTGTCTTATTTTTATAGCGCGCGTTTAAACACTGTTATTGTAACGTATCACAGTACGTAAATAACGGGGAAATGCATCACTTCGCATCAGGATATTGAGCTTGTATTGCTATAAAAGCGGGAAGATCGTTTAGCATACATTCTACCAAGTGTGGGTCGAAGTGTTTACCGCTTTCCTCTTTTAATACAGCTTCAACCTTATCAACTGTCCACGCGGGCTTGTAGGGTCGTGAGTTTATTAGCGCATCAAACACATCTACCAATGTGGCAATACGGCTTTTAATATCTATTTCTTCGCCCTTAAGCCCATCGGGATAACCTGTTCCATCCCAACGCTCGTGATGTTGTTTTGCTAACATGGCGGCAAGCTGAACCGTTGGGCGGTTTGAGTCTTGCAAAATTTGATACCCAAACTCTGCATGCTGACGTATGTTGAAAACTTCTTCTTCGGTTAAAGGCGTTGTTTTTTTCAAAATAGCTTTTGGTACAATAGAAGTACCAATATCATGCAGCGGTATAGCAAGGCGCAGAGTATCAAGGTCCTGTTCACTAAGCCCTGCTTTTTCTGCCAATAGTTGGGCCATTTCAACCATTCTCGTTAGGTGATTTGACGCATTTGATTCATGCTCTAAAGCGCGCCCTAAGCGCTCAATAATTTCTTTCTGCGTTGCTTCAACATCAACGCTTTTTAGTACGTTATCGAACGCCAGCTGCACACTATCAGAAAAGCGTTTCACCAAATGCCGATCATTATCACCAATTCTTCTGGGCAAACCCGACAAATACAAAAGTGCACCGTCGTGAGTTTTACTGTTACAGTAAGCCACAACGTGATCTTCTGCATATACAATCTGCTTATCGCGCATTGCCTGTGCACATAGTGCATATTCTTCTGCACTAATCGCATCTTTTAGCGGCACGCCTTCTTTGCTGGCATATTCGCCATTTCCTGCAAACACATAAAGTTCGTCTTTGCCCAACTGACTATTGTTTGTATTGATTGTTCGCGATGTAGTGGCAACCGCAGTAGTGATATAGGCGGCATCTTTCGAACAACCCAAAATAGAGGCCAACTGTTGAATGATGCCCTGCATGAATTTTTCGAGAGAACGTGAAGAAAACAAATCAACAGAGGCATCAATGATCTTTTCAAGGCCGCGCCTGTTTTCTTCAATAACAATAATATCGCGATAAGAGCGCAGTGCTGCAATAATAACAGTAAATAGTTTTTGTGCAGTTAGTTCGGTTTTAGATTTATAGTCATTGATGTCGTAGTTAATGATGACATCTTTTTCTGGTGCTTGGCCGGGCTGGCCGGTGCGTAAAATTATGCGAGTGAAGTGATTATCGAGTTCGTTGCGAATGTAGTCTGCCACTTGAAGGCCGGCATCATCGGTTTCCATGACCACGTCGAGTAACACAACTGCTATATCATCGTGGGTTTCGAAAATAGATTTAGCTTCCTCACCGCTATAGGCACTTACAAACTCTAGTGTTTTACCATTTAAGCTAAAGTCATTTAGCGCCAGCTTGGTAACGGCGTGCACTTCAGGTTCATCATCAACGATAAGTACTTTCCAGCTACCCAGATCATCCGCTTCATTTTCATCGTCGTCTTCTGCGAAAAGAAAGTCATCATTCATCTGGTACGTCCTGTCCTGTAAGAGATTGTTTAACTTGGCGCTTTTTAGTTTTCTTTGACGCTAAACAAATACTAATGCAAAACCAGATATAAGCAAGTTTGCAATTAAACAGCAATGGTTACTGCCAATTCTATGCGTGATGAAAATAATGAAAGCGCTAACGCCACTGACCTAGCGTCACGCGGTCGTTGTTACCGAAATCTTTGACAGTCTTAACCTTAACAAAGCCTGCATCAGTGAGCAGTGTATTAACCGCACTTCCTTGATCGAAGCCGTGTTCGAAGGCTAACAAAGCCCCTTTATTGAGGTATTCAGGCGCATTCTTAATAATGTGCTTTATATCGTCTAAGCCATCGTGGCCCGAGGTTAACGCTGTTTTCGGTTCAAAACGCACGTCGCCTTCATCAAGGTATGGGCTGGTTTCTTCGATATAAGGCGGGTTTGAAACAATAATGTCGAAGGTCTGGCCATCGAGTGCACTAAACCAGTCACTTTGCACGAAGCGGGCATTAAGTAAGTTGTTAGCTTGTGCATTACGAGTAGCAAGTTTTACCGCTCCCTGCTGGAAGTCCACACCAGTAACTGATGCTTTAGGTAATTCGCTTGCTAACGCCAGAGCAATAGCGCCCGTGCCCGTTCCTAAGTCGCAGATTGATAAAGGATGAGCTAGATGTTCATTGGCCCAGTTGAGCACTTGCTCGACCAGCACTTCAGTGTCAGGACGCGGTATTAAGGTATCCGGCGAGGTAAATAGTGATAGGGTCCAGAAATCGCGCTTGCCGATAATATAAGCAACAGGCTCACCCCGTTTTCTTTTTGCCACTGCAGCTTCAAATTGCGCCTGCTCAGTGTCATCCAAGGTTTTATCTGGCCATGTGAAAAGGTAAGTTTGAGACTTACCCAGAATATTGGCCAATATAACTTTGGCATCAACAGAGGGTGACTCGCCACCCTCTAGTTGTTTAACAGCCCACGCTAGGGCGTTATCTATGCGCATTATCTTTTTTAACGCTATTTTTGCTGCAATACGAAATTATTCGTCAGAAAGCGAGGCTAACAAGTCAGCCTGATGTTCTTGCAAAATCGGATCGACGAGCTGTTTTAGATCTCCTTCTACTACTTCATCTAAGCGGTAAATAGTCAGGTTGATACGGTGATCGGTAACGCGACCTTGCGGGAAGTTATAAGTACGAATACGCTCTGAGCGGTCACCACTACCTACTAAGCTCTTACGGGTAGAAGCTTCTTCTGCCGCGCGCTTTTCTTCTTCAATTTGATTTAAACGCGCTTGAAGTACTGACATAGCTTTCGCACGGTTTTTATGCTGTGAACGCTCATCCTGACACTCTACAACCAAGCCTGTTGGCAAGTGAGTAATACGAATAGCAGAGTCAGTTTTGTTAACGTGCTGACCACCCGCGCCCGATGCACGGAAGGTATCGATACGAAGCTCAGCCGGGTTGATTTCGATGGCTTCTGACTCAGGGATTTCAGGCAAAACAGCAACAGTACATGCAGAGGTGTGAATACGACCTTGTGATTCGGTTTCTGGTACACGCTGTACGCGGTGACCGCCCGACTCGAACTTGAGCACGCCGTAAACGCCATCGCCACTAACGTTAGCAACCACCTCTTTATAGCCACCGTGTTCACTTTCGTTGGCATTCACCAACTCAACACGCCAACCGCGGCTTTCTGCATAACGGCTATACATACGGAATAAATCACCTGCAAATATCGCCGCTTCGTCGCCACCCGCACCTGCGCGAATTTCTAAGAAACAGTTGTTATCATCGTTTGGATCTTTAGGCAGAAGTAAAACCTGAAGCTCAGTTTCAAGGCGCTCAATTTCAGCCTTAGCTTCTTTCATCTCTTCTTGTGCCATTTCACGCATTTCAGCATCGTCTTCGTTCAGCATTTCCTGTGCTGAGCTTAAGTTTTCTTGTGCTTGCTGATAGGCATTAAAGCCAGCGACTACATCTTCTAGCTGACTGAACTCTTTTGACAAGTTGCGAAACTTATCCTGATCGCCGATAACTTCAGGGTCGCCGAGTAACGCCTGAACTTCTTCGAAACGCTCGACTAAGTGTTCGAGTTTCCTAACTACCGACTCTTTCATATGCTTCTTATTACCTTATTTATTATTGTCTGACGAATAGTCAGATAAATCTAATGCCTGTCCCATCCAACGGCTTAACGCCGGGTCATCGTGCATGGCAGCTTCGCGTAACGCCAGGGTTGTTGAATGCAACAGCGTATTGGTTAGTTTATACGCCATTTCTTCTAATACCGCTTCGGCATTTTTACCTTCCGCTAATTGCGCTTTGGCTTTTTCCACAATATCGTCACGCTGCGCCATGCCTTTCTGGCGATACTGTCTTACTAAATCTATAGATTGCTGCGACTGTTTCCATGTCATATAGTCGCCAGCTTGTTTGTCGATAAGCTTTTCAGCTTCTTTTGCAGCTTGCTCGCGGTTTTCTAAATTCTTTTGAACAATGTGCTGTAAGTCATCGACAGTATAAAGATAGGCATCACCTAGCTCGTTTACTTCTGACTCTATATCTCGCGGTACTGCCAGGTCGACCAAAAACATAGGCATGTTTCTACGCTGTTTAAGCGCTTTTTCCACCATGCCTTTGCCAATTAAGGGCAGTTGGCTAGCTGTAGAGCTTATCACGATATCAAAATCTTTTAAGTGCTCTGGTACTTGCGACAAGGTAAACACGCTTGCATCCAGTGTTTCGGCTAAGGCTTCTGCTCTGGCCACCGTTCTGTTTGCAACGGCTAAGCAGCTTACGCCCTGCTCTTTCAAATGCTGTGCAACCAATTCAATAGTTTCACCAGCGCCTACTAGTAGCACTGAACGCTTTGGTAATTCAGCGAAGATATGCTTGGCAAGTTGCACTGCTGCATAGGCCACGCTAACCGCGTTCGCCCCTATATCAGTTTCACTGCGAACGCGCTTGGCCACTGAAAATGTGTGTTGAAACAGCTTATCAAACTCACTGTTCACCATACCTGAATGCTTTGCATCACCAAACGCCTGTTTTACCTGCCCTAATATCTGAGGCTCACCTAAGATGAGTGAATCAAGGCCGCTGGCTACGCGCATAATGTGCTTTACTGCTTCATCTTGCGCTAGAACATAGCTATTGCTGGCAATCTCTTCTACGTCTAAGTGATGAAAGTCACTTAACCATTGTAAGAGCTTTTGACCCGTATCGTCCTGGGTATTGACGTAAAGTTCGGTGCGGTTGCAGGTGGATACAATGACAGACTCATCTATGCCATCCAGCTTTTTTAAACTCGCAAGCGCTTCCACCAGAGAATCTGGTGTAAAAGCCACTTTTTCGCGAAGTGCTACTGGTGCTGTTTTGTGGTTTATACCGAGGGCGAGTAAAGTCATTAAAATCTGTGCTGGCAACGTCGGAGCGGCATTGTACGAAAAACGCAAAATGATTGAAAGTGTTGGTGAAACTGTGTTCCCATAATGTCACAACTAAATGTGTTTTATTTTTATACGGGTATGTTGCCTTAATGATTCGCTTATTTTCCTTATTATTTGCCCTTTGCTTTTTATTAAGTGCATGTACGACCGCTCCGAAAGGCCCAGAAAATGCGGTAAACCTTACTGCGCAACTCGAAAAAGTGGCTGAAGTCCACCAATGGCAAATGCGCGGAAAAATTGCTTTTCGCCAAGGAAAAGAAGCGGCAAGTCTTAATTTAGTCTGGAAAAACGATTCCGGCGATTTCGATTTTCGATTAACTAATTTCTTAGGAGTAAGTCTAGTTAACCTAAACGTGAACAAAAACCAGTCAGTATTAGAGGCTGACGGCGAAACCTATGTAGATGCTTTACCAGAACCACTTATTTATCAAATCACCAAAATGGTAATACCGGTAAAGCCTCTTCTGTCTTGGGTAAAAGGTCTGCCCCTTGAAGGCGATAAATACACCTTAACCGAAAAAGGGCTTGTGAATACCCTTGAAAGCTATTGCCAAGGTTGCCGTAATTGGCAGGTGACTTACGGCAACTACGGTAGTGTTGATTTAGAAGATGAAACATCTGTATGGCTACCGCACAGCATCACGCTTACCCAAGATGAAACCCCAAATATGCCTAAAACTCAGCTTAAAATTAAAATTTATCAGTGGACTCTGTAGTGAACGCATCTGAATCAACGCAAAAAGATTGGTGGCCTTCCCCCGCCAAACTAAACCTGTTCTTACACATTTTAGGCCGATACGACAACGGCTATCATCAGCTTCAAAGTTTATTTCAAATGCTGGATTACGGCGATGCCCTCGCCTTTGATATAGATAATGCCAACAAAGAAGGCATAGATAATTCAAATATCCGAATGGAAGTGCCACTAGATGGTGTACCCGATGATGATAATTTAATCATAAAAGCCGCGCGATTGCTGGCAGCAAAAACCAAGTGCAATAAAGGTGCTGTTATTTCACTTGATAAACGGCTACCCATGGGTGGCGGCATTGGGGGTGGCTCATCGAATGCAGCAACAACCCTTGTCGCGCTTAATCATTTATGGAATACAGGGCTAAGCGAAAACGAACTAGCCGAGTTAGGATTAAGTTTAGGTGCCGATGTACCTATCTTCGTACGAGGCCTTACAGCATTTGCAGGAGGTGTGGGTGAAGAGATAACGCCCGCACCACAAAAAGAAATGTATTTTCTTGTCGCAAACCCTAATGTTCATGTAAGTACGGCTGAGGTGTTTACTTCTCCCGATTTGCCCAGAAATACACCTGCGATACGATGGGAAGACTATAAATTTGAAAAAACTTGGAATGATTGTCAGCAATTAGTCGCGAATCGCTATCCTGAAGTTGCAAAATTATTACAGTGGTTGGTACACTACGCACCGTCGCGAATGACGGGCACAGGTGCTTGCGTATTTGCCACTTTTTCTGACTACACTTTAGCCGAACAGGTTAGGGCTAAAATGCCTGAAGCCTGGCAGAGTTTTGTCGCAAAAGGTGTGAATCGCTCACCACTATTAGACAAATTAGAACAACAAAAATAGCGTGTACGCCACATCGGACAAGAACTTAAAAATTGGGGTATAGCCAAGTTGGTAAGGCAGCGGGTTTTGATCCCGCCATTCGTAGGTTCGAGTCCTGCTACCCCAGCCAAACCTCTTTTATCAACGCACTGAGGAACCACTTGTGCCAGATATGAAGCTCTTTGCAGGTAATGCCGTACCAGAACTTGCCCAGAAAGTTGCCGATCGCCTCTACACCAAACTTGGAAATGCCAAAGTTGGCCGTTTCAGTGACGGTGAAATCAGCGTAGAAATTCATGAAAACGTCCGTGGCTCGGACGTTTTTATTATCCAGTCTACGTGTGCACCTACTAACGATAACCTTATGGAACTTATTGTGATGATCGACGCACTACGTCGCGCATCCGCTGGTCGTATTACAGCAGTAATTCCTTACTTTGGTTATGCACGCCAAGACCGTCGTGTTCGTTCAGCTAGGGTGCCAATTACTGCGAAAGTAGTGGCTGACTTCCTGTCTAACGTTGGTGTTGACCGCGTACTTACCATCGACCTACACGCCGAACAGATTCAAGGTTTCTTTGATGTTCCGGTGGATAACGCATTCGGTACTCCTATCCTTCTTGCTGACATGGTAAGACGTGACTTTGCCGACCCTGTTGTCGTTTCTCCTGACATTGGCGGTGTTGTTCGTGCACGTGCTACTGCGAAACTACTTAACGACACCGACCTTGCCATTATCGATAAACGTCGCCCTAAAGCGAACGTGGCTCAGGTAATGAATATTATTGGTGATGTTAAAGATAGAGACTGCATCATCGTTGATGACATGATTGATACAGGCGGTACGCTTGCAAAAGCAGCAGAAGCACTTAAAGCACATGGTGCTCGCCGTGTTTATGCTTACGCTACTCACGCTATTTTTTCGGGTAACGCTGCAAACAACCTTAAAGAGTCTGTTATTGACGAGATTATCGTTACCGACTCGATTCCATTAAGTGCGGATATGAAGCAAATCGGAAAGGTAAAACAGCTTACTCTTTCTGAGATGCTTGCTGAAACCATTCGACGCATTAGCAACGAAGAATCTATTTCAGCAATGTTTGAATACTAATTCAAACTAAAAAACGAGTGAAACAGTGATGATAAATAGCACTGTTTCACTCGCTTCTTTTACGGGAAGTTTTATTTAGTTACCCGTTTCGTCTTCTTCGTCGTCTTCTGGCATATCTACGTCAACAACAGGTACTTCAACTTCTTTAGTCTTTGTTTTTACGTCAACGTCCATCGTATCGACGTCATACTCAGGCATTTCGCCACCTTCAACATCAACGTCTGGCATTTGTCCATCATCGGTTTTCTTTACTTCATATTCAGGAAGCTCGCCAGATTCAACGTCAACATCGGGCATTTCGCCATCTTCAGTTTTGTTCACGTCGCACGCACTTGCCGCTAGTGCCAAACTCGATACTGCAAAAATTTTAGTTAAGTGCTTCATTTTCTCTCCTTAAAAACGTTGCTTTTGATAATCCCCAAATAAAGTTATGGAGATTATGCTAACTGCGTAATACATTGCCTTTTGACTAGATAAGTAGGTCTCGGGGCTGTCATTACATAAGTCAATGGTTATGAAGCAGGCTCTATGCCAATCACTTTACAATATAGGGGGAAGCGCGGAGGACGAAATTCCATTTCAGCCTATTCTTCCCTTTTCGATAAAGAAAGTTCTATGTTTTTTTGCTGCATCACTTAGTATAAAAAGTTGTTGCCATCGCCCTATGAACAGCGGTTTAAGCAAATTTATAAAACTTTTTCTTCGCCAGTTACTGTGAAATAAAAGCATTTATAATCTTCCCTTAAAAATTCTTCGTTTTTGTAAAAATTAAAAATCTCTCTCTCGTTCAAAAAAATGAGCTCTACTTTTTAAAAGGTGAAAAAGATGTATAGGTTTCTGCGTTTTTTGTAGAAATTACTTAAACACCATGGAAAACTGTAAAACAAAGAACAAATTTATTTGGTAGACCCCAAAAGTTATGCACTGCAGTGCGCTTTACTCTAACTGGGTGCTAGCTGAACGCTAACGATAAAGCCCTACTCTTATCTAATAGAGGAATATAAGAATGACAACACATCGCCTTAAACTTGCACTTATTTTTACTTCAGTACTTACGCTTGTAGCTTGCTCTCAAGAAGAAGCCAATAAGGACATCAACATGGTAGATAAAGAAAAACAAATGGACACAAAGGTTGAGTCTATGCCTAAAGAACTGGTTGCTGAGCCTGTTACACAAGCTGAAGCCATTGAAGAGAACGTGAAAGGTGAAGTATCTATGAAAGGCAGCATTATATATAAAGACTTAGAGGGCGGTTTTTATGCGTTTATTGCCGAAAACGGCGACCGTTATACGTTACATGGCCTCGACGAAACTTATCAAAAGAATGGCCTCGTTGTTGAAGTCAAAGGTACACCTAAGCCTGATATGATGACGTTCACCCAATTTGGTACTGTACTTCAAGTATCAAGCGTTAAAGTTCTTGATACCAGCAAGGTCATTGATAACCTGCAAACGAAATAGCCGTATTCTGTGCGAGGCAAGTAGCCTGTTATTGTAATATAGCACGGTTAGAAATCTGTCTTTACTGTTCTTGTTATAATAAAAGCGCGCCTCGGCGCGTTTTTATTATTAGTATCGTCAATTTTATACTTACCCGCTTCTATTTTTATCTGTGTTGGCAATTGTATGTTGTAGTGGGTGGTGTTAGAATTCGCCGCCCTTGAATTTTGGGCTGATGATTTATTGTGCGTAAGAATGTATTTTCAAACGTGACAAACATCAAATTACAGTGGGTTTTGGTCGCAAAAATCCACATCATTAGACTTATATTTTTTGGAGACAGACAATGTCTGAAGCAAATTTCAAACTAGATGCTTCTGTTCGTACAGACCTAGGGAAAGGTGCGAGCCGCCGCCTACGTCGCGAAGATAAGCTTCCTGGTATCATCTACGGTGGTGAAGAAGCACCAGTTTCTATCACACTAGATCACAACAAAGTTAACAACTCTGCTGACTTTGAAGCGTTTTACTCTCACGTTCTTGAACTAAACCTAGACGGTAAAGTTGTTGAAGTTCTAGTTAAAGACATGCAGCGTCACCCGTACAAGCCAAAGATCATGCACATTGACTTCCAACGTGTAATCGCTGGCGAAGACGTTCACACTAACGTACCACTTCACTTCGTAAACGAAGAGAAGTCTGCTGCTGTTAAAGCTGGCGGTATCGCTGAGCACCACGTAACTGAAATTGAAGTTACTTGTCTGCCTAAGAACCTTCCAGAGTTCATCGAAGTAGATATGGCTGCTGTTGAAATGGGTCAAACGCTACACCTTTCTGACCTAACACTTCCAGCTGGCGTTTCTTCAGTAGAACTTGCTAAGAACGACGAAGCTCACGACCTAGCAGTTGTGACTGTTAAGCCTGCTCCTAAAGCGGCTGACGCAGAAGAAGACGGCGAAGAAGAAGCTTCAGAGGAATAATCCTCTTGGCTGATATCCGCCTAATCGTGGGCCTGGGTAATCCAGGCCCCGAATATGAAAATACCCGACACAATGCCGGTGAATGGTTTCTCAACCAACTTGCCGACACCTATAACGCCCCGCTAAAACCAGAAACCAAATTCTTCGGTAAGACTGCTCGCATTACTATTGCTGGCAAAGATGTCCGTTTGCTCTACCCCACTACGTTTATGAATAAAAGTGGACAAGCCGTAGCAGCACTGGCTAATTTTTACCGCATAGAACCAGAACAAATATTAGTAGCATTTGACGAATTAGATTTGCCTCCCGGCGTAGCAAAATACAAAGTGGGTGGAAGTTCTAGTCAAAACGGCGTACGTGACATTGTGGCTAAAATGGGTAACAACAAGAATTTTTTGCGTTTGCGCATAGGTATTGGTCATCCAGGTCATAAAAGCCGAGTAACCGGCCATGTTCTTGGTAAGCCACCAGCGGATGAAAAGGCAGCTATTGAAAGCGCCGTTGATGAAGCGGTACGCTGTACCGAAATTTTGCTGAAAGAAGACCTTAAGCAAGCACAGAACAGGTTGCACTCTCACAAAGGGTAAACCTAGCCAGTTTTCACTTTTCCAAACTAAGGATCCATACCATGGGTTTTAAATGCGGTATTGTTGGCCTACCAAACGTAGGTAAATCAACACTTTTCAATGCATTAACAAAAGCAGGTATCGAAGCGGCCAACTTCCCTTTCTGTACCATCGAGCCAAACACAGGCGTAGTACCTGTGCCAGATCTTCGTTTGGACAAGTTGGCTGAAATCGTAAATCCACAGCGCGTTATTCCTACTACTATGGAATTCGTTGATATTGCGGGTTTGGTAGAAGGCGCATCTAAAGGTGAAGGCTTAGGTAATAAATTCCTAGCGAACATTCGTGAAACCGACGCTATCGGTCACGTAGTACGCTGCTTCGATGATGAAAACATTGTTCACGTTGCAGGTCGCGTTAGCCCTAAAGATGACATCGATGTTATTAATACCGAGCTTGCGCTATCTGATTTAGAAACCACAGAAAAAGCACTTCACCGTGTAGCAAAGCGCGCTAAAGGCGGCGACGCTGACGCTAAGTACGAAATGAAAGTACTTGAAAAGATTAAGCCGCACCTAGATGAAGGCTTATTACTTCGTTCACTTGAGCTTAGCAAAGAAGAACTTGCGGCAATCAGCTACATGAACATGCTTACTCTTAAGCCAACTATGTACATTGCTAACGTAAATGAAGACGGCTTTGAAAACAACCCGTACCTTGACCAGGTAAAAGAGATAGCATCTGGCGAGAATGCGACTGTAGTAGCCGTTTGCGCATCTATCGAGTCTGATATCGCGGAGCTTGAAGATGACGAGCGCGAAGAGTTTATGCAAGACATGGGATTAGAAGAGCCGGGGCTTAACCGCGTAATTCGTGCCGGTTATAACTTGCTAACGCTTCAAACTTACTTTACCGCAGGTGTTAAAGAAGTGCGCGCTTGGACTTTCCCTGAAGGTTCAACTGCACCACAAGCAGCGGGTAAAATTCACACCGACTTCGAGAAAGGCTTTATTCGTGCCGAAATAGTGAGCTACGATCACTTTGTCGAGTTTAACGGCGAACAAGGTGCTAAAGATGCAGGTAAATGGCGTCTTGAAGGTAAAGACTACATTGTTAAAGATGGTGACGTTATCCATTTCCGCTTTAACGTGTAATTTCTAAAGTAGAAATTAGTGCTGTTTACAAAAGCCACCGCAAGGTGGCTTTTTTGTTTGCCGTAACCAATTGTGAAGTATACATAGGGCTGATATAACTAATAAAAAACTACCGACTTTTACAATGATTTTTAAACAGTTCTGCAATTTACACTCGTTCGCAGTATCGAAAGGCACGTCGCAACGATACACACAACTAAAAAAACGACAATCTCTATTTAGGGCCTCAGTTAGAACATTATGTTTACTAGGCTTTGTTAGTTTTTCCATTGCGAGTGAAACTCAAGTTAAAGCGGTAAACATACAATCTGACATCAGCGGCGGTGAAATGGCACCAACATTGGTGAGCAATGCCGATAGTTGGTATCAGGTACCCCAAGCTAATACGGTGACTTTTAAAACCGCACATGGCGATGTAGTTATTGCACTTCACCCAACACTTGCGCCAAAGCATGTGGCTAGGTTCAAAGCCCTCATAGACGCAGGCTTTTACAACGAGCAAGCGTTTTATCGTGTAGTAGATGGCTTTGTGGCACAAGCGGGCAGCAATGACACCCACGACACATTTCAATTTGCAGCAAATCTGCTGAAGCCAATAAGCGCTGAATTTACTCAGCCACTTAATAGCAATGTAAAATTGGTCGAATCTAAGGATATGTTTGCACCTAATACTGGATTTTTAGACGGATTCCCAGTGGGTATAGATAAAAATCGAAAAGAAATGTGGGGGCTTCACTGCCCTGGTGTTGTGGCGTTTGCTCGCAATAGCGAAAAAGATACCGCCAGCACCGAGTTTTATATTGTAATTGGTCAAGCACCACGACACTTAGATAGAAATATGTCGGTGGTAGGCCGTGTAGTGAGAGGTATGGAACTACTTCAAAAATTACCTAGAGGCAATATGGACACAGGTGGTGTACTAGATGAGATAACCCAAGAGAGTAAAATAAAGCAGGCTTTTGTGCATACTAGCAACTCAACGCCTTACTTTTTACAAACACCACACCATGAAGAATATAAAAAACGAGTGAATACAGGAAAAAACCTAGATAACCCGTTTTTTCATGACAATACCTATGGCCCGCGCCCTATTGACGTGTGTTATTACCAGACAAAAGCCAGTGACAAAACTTGGTAAATGGGTACTTAACCCCTTGCAAGTTGTTCAAATTCACGGCTTTTTGTGCGTATTTCGCCCTAATGCGCACACTTAATGAGCATTTAAAAAAAGTTAGTAAAAAAGGGGTTGACGGTTGCCAGTCATATACGCATAATACGCGCCACTTCCTGAGAGGGAAGAGAATAGCAAGGCTACGTAGCTCAGTTGGTTAGAGCACATCACTCATAATGATGGGGTCGCAAGTTCGAATCTCGCCGTAGCCACCAATTCTCTGTTATCTCTTTTAGGAAAGTCTAGCTACGCGGAAGTGGTGGAATTGGTAGACACGCTGGATTTAGGTTCCAGTGCTTCACGGCGTGAGAGTTCAAGTCTCTCCTTCCGCACCACGACTGGGGTATAGCCAAGTTGGTAAGGCAGCGGGTTTTGATCCCGCCATTCATAGGTTCGAGTCCTGTTACCCCAGCCATTCTTTTTTGAATGACTATTATAGCTAGCGTCTACGCGGAAGTGGTGGAATTGGTAGACACGCTGGATTTAGGTTCCAGTGCTTCACGGCGTGAGAGTTCAAGTCTCTCCTTCCGCACCATTTGGGGTATAGCCAAGTTGGTAAGGCAGCGGGTTTTGATCCCGCCATTCATAGGTTCGAGTCCTGTTACCCCAGCCAAATTCTTGAGAAGCCGCTCATCGAGCGGCTTTTTATTGAAGATAAAAGTTTAGGCTACGTAGCTCAGTTGGTTAGAGCACATCACTCATAATGATGGGGTCGCAAGTTCGAATCTCGCCGTAGCCACCAACTTTTACATTCCTTAATTGGAAGTCTACATTGCGGAAGTGGTGGAATTGGTAGACACGCTGGATTTAGGTTCCAGTGCTTCACGGCGTGAGAGTTCAAGTCTCTCCTTCCGCACCAATATTGGGGTATAGCCAAGTTGGTAAGGCAGCGGGTTTTGATCCCGCCATTCATAGGTTCGAGTCCTGTTACCCCAGCCATATTCTTGAAAAAGCCGCTCTTTTGAGCGGCTTTTTTGTTTGTGTTTACCCTTTCTAAAAAGTGCTGGTAGATTCTAGTTAAAAAAACCTACGCCCTTCCCTTCTAAATGAATAAATTTGCTATATGCGAGCATAAAACGTCATAATTTCAGTACGTTTTCATTGTCCAATCATTTAACTGTCGTGCTAGTATTGGTTCTTTATCGATATAGCTCGGCTTATTCCAAGGTTTAGCAAATATGTGTTTGCTTATGCCGAAGCGTTTGTTCTGACAACGCTCCTGTCATGTTCAGTTCATCTTTACACGCCGAGCATCAATTAAAACAATAACGAAGGAAAGTGCGTGATAAACGAATTCGTTTCATTAGTTAACAATATTCTTTGGGGAGACGGCCAGGTACTTATCATTATGCTGCTTGCATGTGGTATCTGGTTTACCGTAAAACTTGGTGGTGTACAGCTTAGGCACTTCGGCCATATGTTCAGCCTGCTTAAAGGCAGTAACACCTCTTCTAAAGATGGGATCAGTTCATTTCAAGCTTTATGTACCAGTTTATCTGCCCGCGTGGGTACTGGTAACTTAGCTGGCGTTGCGGTTGCTATATCACTAGGTGGCGCTGGCGCTATCTTTTGGATGTGGATGATTGCCCTATTAGGTATGGCCACCGGCTTTGCTGAAAGTGTTTTGGGTCAGCTTTACAAAGTACGTGACGAAAACGGCGAATTTCGTGGCGGCCCAGCCTACTACATTAAGCAGGGTTTGAATAAAACGTGGTTAGCTGTCGCTTTCTCGCTGTGTTTGTTCTTTGGCTACGGTTTTGTTTTCAGTGCCGTACAAGCTAACACTATTACCGATGCATTAAACAATGCGTACTCTTTCCCTGCTGAATATGTTGGCCTAGCCATTATTGCCCTAGCCGCTTTAATTGTAGTGGGAGGGCTTAAAAGCATTGCCCGTTTTGCCGAGTTTGTGGTTCCTTTCATGGGGATTGGCTACGTACTAGTAGCGCTCACCATCACCTTCATTAATATTTCCGAACTGCCCGCTATGCTGCTTGATATTATAAAGTCAGCTTTTGGCTTGCAGGAAGCTGGCACTGGCGCACTAGGTGCTGCCATTAAAAATGGAATTCAGCGTGGTCTCTATTCAAATGAAGCGGGTAGCGGCTCGGTACCGCACGCAGCAGCAAGTGCTGTTCCAAACCCTAATCACCCAGTATCTCAAGGTTACATTCAGATGCTTGGCGTTTTCTTAGATACACTAGTACTGTGTACGTCTACTGCCTTTATCATTCTACTTGCTGGCGGCTCAAGCTCTGATCAAATGGAAGGCATACGCTTAACCCAAGACGCGATGAGTAGTCACTTAGGTGAAGGCGGTACCGACTTTGTGGCAGCCGCCATCAGCTTATTTGCATTCACATCTGTAGTAGCAAACTACGCCTATGGCGAAAGTAACCTGCACATGTTCAAGCTAGATAACAAAATAGGCCGTTTGGTCTACACTATTGGCTATTTAGGCATGATTTATTGGGGTGCACAAGCAGCGCTACCTCAGGTATGGGCCATGGCCGACATGGCGCTAGGTTTAATGACGGTAATCAACATCATCGCTATTGTATGGATGACCCCAACCATTGTTTCTATCAGCAAAGACTACTTTAAGAAAAAAGACACTGGCGCAAACATGGAATACAAAGCGGGTGACTGTGAAATACAGGGTAAATCAGAAGATGGCGTGTGGGATTAATTTCGACTTTAAATTAAGTTAGATGTTATTCCCGTAACTATAACTAAGTAGCTCTAAATAAGTCAGCTACAGCAAGAAAGGCTAACCTAAGGTTAGCCTTTTTTATGTCTAGCCATGAGTTGGCAAAAACAATTCATCACGTCATATTCATTTACTATCAGAATGTAAAAGTCATGATGTCTTACAACGCCACTGGCAAATGCCCTGTCTTGACCCAGATGATTGTTTCTTCATCAACGTATGGGTGATGCTGACTCATATGCGGGCTTCTTATCCATGTACCTTTGGGGTATTCACCATGCTCGTCTTTAAACGTCCCAGACAGTACAAATATTTCTTCACCACCGAAATGCTTGTGGGGCTTAAATACCTCGCCAACAGGCCACTTAACCAGCGCAACATGTTCATGCTCAAAGTTGTGAAGCGGCATCACCTCTAAACCGCCCTGCCCTTGCAGCCATTCTGCCGTATTCGTGTTCACTCTAACCTCAGCTAAATCGCGCTTATCGAATTGATTCAGTTTAACCAAGATCACGCAGCCTTCTTTACTAAACGGGCTGTGTTTACTGCCTGGAGGATTGCGCAGGTATGTGCCTGCAGGGTAGTCTCCATGCTCATCGGAAAACACGCCTTCAAGCACTAAAATTTCTTCTCCGTACGGATGGCTATGCTGTTTGAAGCTAGCGCCAGGCTCGTATTTCACCACGCTGGTTGTATGGCCAGACTCTTTTGCTTCACGCTCTAACGGCTTACGCCAAACAGTGGAAGACGGTGACGGCTGCCACTCTTGCTTTTGTGTATTGATAGCTAAGCGTTCATCAAAGTTCATATTTAACATTTAGGTCACCGATTGGTATTGGCGCGTTGTCGCTATTTTCTTAAAGACCGTTACTCAGGTCTTAGCATTTCGAAAAAATTATCTTGGGATATAGTGTAGTAATCACCTCGTCCGCCGCCACGACTCACTGGCGCGCTTTTTAGCGTACTGTAAACACCGTTTTCAATTAGCGACTTATCAATGTGTACGCCCACGACTTCGCCCATAATGAACCAACTATTCACCGCATCACCTGAAGCCGTCTTAAGCTGCACCACATCGGTAAGCTTACATTCCATGCTCACCTTACTGGCTTTCACGCGAGGAACCTGCACTATTTCGCTTTCTACGGTTTGAAGTCCAGCATGGTCGAACTCGCTTTCCTCAGGCGCTAAAGGTTTGCTTGTTGTATTCATCGCATCAACTAAATCTTGTGATACGAGATTCCAGCAAAACTCGCCTGTTTCCTGCACGTTTATCAATGAGTCTTTCTTACTGCCTACTACAGAAAAGCCGATAATTGGCGGCGTATAATTAAGGGCATTGAAAAAACTGTAAGGGGCAAGGTTTAGCACACCCGCTTTTGATTTTGTAGAAATCCACCCTATGGGGCGCGGTGCAATAATCGCGTTAAAGGGGTCGTGAGCTAAGCCATGACCTTCTTTTGGTTTATAAAAATGCGTTTGTGACAAAACCATTCCTTAAAATGTGTGGTAGTGTAAAACTACTACTGATATGAACGCTTACACGGCGTTTTTCAAGGGCTTTGGATTAAAGGTTGTTTATGACTGCACGAAGTGTCGCATTTTCGAGAACAAGACTTACTGAATTAATGGTACCGTCATTCGCTAATTTTGGCGGAAAAGTACATGGTGGCGTTATCTTATCTTTAATGGATAAGGTCGCTTACGCATGTGCAAGTAAGCATGCAGGCGCCTACTGCGTTACGGTAACTGTCGACGGCGTTGAATTTCTACAGCCCGTTGAGGTTGGCGATCTTCTTCACCTAGATGCAACTGTGCATTATGTTGGGAACACATCGTTAGTTGTGGGGATAAAGGTAACCACAGAGAACATAAAAACGAACGAGGTTAAGCATACTAATAATAGTTTCTTTACCATGGTAGCCAAAGATGACAGCGGTAAACCTGTGGCCGTTCCTGAACTTGAACTATCTACTCACTATGAAATGCGAAACTTTGTCACCGCTATTCGCCGCAGTAAAATTCGTAAAGAAGCGCAAGTTAAGCTTCAACGTGATTACGATGCATTTATTCCTAAAGAAGACTTTGCGCTTCTCAATGCGCATAGATGCACCGTTACTTTTGACCGGGATGATGTGCCTGCAAAACAAAACGATGAAGATTAGAGGTTAAATCTGAAAGCAAAGGACTTATAGTAGTACCGCAATATACATTTAATTTTGACTATGTTTCGCTGTCCGCCAATAGCATCTTGCCCAGCAAATAAAAAGCCCCCTAAGGTTGTACATCTAACCTTAGGGGCTTTCAAATTACGACTCTAGTATTTCTACGTTTATCTTAAGCACTTAATTAAAAACGATATGCAACTTTTCCGTAAACAAAACGGCCGGTAAAGCCGTACGGCGAGAAGCCTGAATAGGAAAACAGGCGAGAGAAAGTCGTTACTTCATCAACAAGATCTCGCGTTGGCTCTGGGTATACATCAAAGACATTATTAGCACCTACAGAAACGGTTAGCCCTTCCGTTAGCGCAATGCGAATATCTAAATCTGTAATCCATTCTGAGGGAATGATTTCATTTCTTGCTTCAACTGATGATGGATCTTCTACTTCACCATAGCGTGTAGTACGAAGCGTAGTGGTGTAACGGTCGTAATTCCACGTCACACCTAAGTTCAGCTTGCTGTCAGGTGAAGCAGTTTCGAAACGACGAAGCTCTACATCATCAAACAAGTTATCCTGATCAAACCCTGCATTTTGAAGTACATCAGGTGCATCGATTACACTGGTTACTTCATTATCATTAAAGTTAGCGCCTGCGTTAAAGTTGAATGCACCGTAGTCTGCCGTATTAAGTGTATAGGTAGAAACAATATCTACGCCCTCTGTACGTGAATCAATCGCGTTTAAGAAGAATCTTGCCTGGTTAGCGCCCGTTCCCTCTAGTAATGCTTCAATTGCTTCACCCGAAAGGTTGTTAGACAGCACAATACGATCATCAATATCAATGCGATAGAAGTCTACGGTTAAGTTGAAATCGGCTGTGGGCGAGTAGGTAAAACCTGCACTGTAGTTATTCGACTCTTCTGCATCTAAGCCTGGGCTACCAAGCGCTTGTGCAACCTCACTTGATGGCGCAAAGGTGCCAGTTTCAGTTGGCTCGCCATCAACAAATACGGTGGCAATAGAGGTAAAATACTGCTGCTGAAGAGACGGTGCTCTGAAGCCTGTTGATACCGACGCACGAAGAGCAAATGCATCACTGACCGTTACACGGTGCGACATTTTCCAGTTAAAGGTGCTGCCAAAATCAGAATAATCCTCATAGCGCCCTGCCACTGCTACATTCCAGTTTTCTACAACATCGGCTTCTACATCAACGTAAAAGCTGTAGTTGTGACGGCTATTATCACCTGCAGACTCTGGAGTGAAGCCAGGGAATACTTGCGCGCCAGCCGCGCCAAACGGCCCATCTACTGGGTCAGTTACCGCACCACCGGGGCCAAAGGTACCTTGAATGTAAGAGTTTTCTTCACCGGCTGTGATATCGTAACCTTCGTGACGGTATTCTGCGCCCATTGCGAAGTTCATCTCGCTATAAAACAAGCCAGTATCCACCAATCGAGACGCGTCTGCATTAATGATAGTGGTATCGTACTCTAGCGTACCGGCATCAAACTCAGTTTGGCTTGTTGGGCCAAGTGATGTATTTAGTGTGTTTACCACGCCGTATTCTAGCTCGTTACCACCGTGAGTTAACGATAGGTCGTAGTTCCAGACATCCCCATAGCCTTTAATTCCAGCGATAAACGACATATCGGTAATATCGGTTTGGATAGAAGGTAAGAAACCATCTGGGTATATCTCAACAATGTTACGTGAGTCTTGAGCTCGGCGATAAAAGCCACTACCAAGAGAGTCACGAGTGCTATAACCGGCTGTAGTGTAAAACTCAATGCTATCGGTGAGTGCTTTACCCGCATTGATGAACAGTGCGTAGTCTTCTACCTCGCCGTTTCCATAAACGTGGTTGTAGCGATTAACCGTAAGCTCACGAGGGTCTAAATTACCCTCTGCATCGCGGGCATAGTTTTCTCGCTGATCGTAGTCTGCGCGATTTGCTTGGCCGCGGTCGCGATATTCTGCAGAAACGTTTACAAAGCCATCGTCCCCCCACTCAAAGCCCATGTTACCGCGAAGGGTAAAGGTTTGACCGTCGGTTACCTCTCGGTCACTGCCTTCTTCAAATGCTAAATTACCGTCAGCGCCAATACTTACCCCTTCAAGGTTAGGTACGCCGTCCATAGTCGTTACGTTAGCACCGTAAGTCGCCGATACTTCGCCACCTTCAGCGGCATCTTTCAATACAATATTGATTACGCCAGCGATAGCGTCTGAACCATATTGCGCTGCCGCTCCGTCGCGCAACACTTCAATTCGTTTGATAGCGTTAGCAGGAATAGCGTTTAAATCTACTGCCGACGAGCCTCGCCCTACCGATCCATTAAGATTAAGCAGCGCTGAAGTATGACGGCGTTTTCCATTTACCAATACCAGGGTATGGTCAGGTGCTAAGCCTCGCAGCTGGGCTGGACGCACGTGATCTGTACCATCGGTAACAGAGGGTTGAGGAAAGTTAAAGCTTGGCAGCAACTGATTCAAAATCATATTGGTTTCAGTTAAGCCCGTCGCTTCTATCGAAGAAGCGTCGATGATATCGATTGGAACAGGAGAGTCATTGACAGTGCGGCCAACTCGTCGTGAACCTACAATTTGAATTTGCTCAACATCTTGCTCATCAACAGAAGCTTGGTCTTGTGCAAGAACCGACGTGGAAAAAGGCATTCCAGCTATTGCAGAAGCAATAAGGGAAAGCTTAAAAGCAGAAGCGTTAAATTTTGCCTGTTGCATGGTGTTGTTCCTGAATTCTTTTAAATTTTACTTATTGAAGTGTGCTGTCTTGTACTTAACCGCGTTGATTTGGGTTTAAATACAATAACTTCATTCTGTTGTTGGGGTACTGCTAAACGTCAGATTGTCTGGGTAGACTTATTATTATTAGAGATGAAAAGCACCGGGTACTTTCGAACTGAGTAAATCACAAATAGATTCGCTCGCACAATACTAAAGTAGTAATAAAAGCGTAATATCGACGACAAGTAGATTTTTAAAGGTGAAGCGACGGAATTATCTTTTTTTAGACTAAACGAGCCAATAATAAGGGGTTGTAACTTTCGGGAGCCATTGTTGCCAGACTAATTGGGATACAAAAAAGCGCTCTGTTAAGAGCGCTCTCTATCATATTGGGTGGGGTTAGCACTTACGCCTTTTTAAGCTTCTTCTTAAGTTTTTTGAGCTTCCCTTCTTGTTTAGCAATTTTAGCTTTAGTTACCTTTATTTCTTTTTTAAGTTCTTTTTTCTTAGCCATGATTTAGTTCCTTATCATAATTTTTTGTAGTGTTGACCTTACACAAATGTCATTTAGTAACGCCGTTATTTATCGCCATGCTTAGCGATAAATTCTCGAATAAAATGCCTAACTTCGCGAGCAGCTGACGTGTCCATCTCGTCGCATAACGCGATAAATTGCGCCCGCTCTTCGTCGTTAATACGAATAATCATCTGACTATTCTTTTTCTTCTTTTTGTTATTTTTCTCAGACATTTACGACCTGCGCTAAAAGTAAACTACATTATCCGAATTAAAAATGTATAGCCTATGTATATACATTTCAAGAGGTTTTGAACTTTTTCGTTAGATTTTTCATAAAAGCGTCATAACGTTGTCACAATAGTGACTTTAGGCTAGGACATAGTTCTGTTATGAAAGTGACGTCAACTAATGCAAAAAATCAGAAGTGAAGTAGACATGACACAAGCACAATCGATAACTCACCTATCTTGTTTCATTGAAGCGGTTGCTATTGCAAAGCAAAACAAATGTAATAACTGTGATGACCTGAAAGCACTGTTACAGCAGAAAGGTTATGAAACGTTAATCGCGAGTGAAACTGTAGAAGAGTTGAGCCCCCAGCTACCCTTGGCGTCTTAAACCATTGTTTTCGATGCACTTAGCATTCCTGTTTACGGTATGAGTCTGAACCATTATTAAGTGCGCAGATAATTGAGCGTTTCCGCTAGCTCATCTGTTCATCGCCAAAAACGAAAAACGGAAGCTAGGCTTCCGTTTTCAATCGTTCGCGTACTACGCTTATTTAGGTGACCATTCGAATTGCTTGAACGGCTCATCAACCGGTGTTTCGGCTAAGTGGTTTGTATAGTTACTCATCACTTTTTGCGCCAAAATAAGAATAATTTCAAGTAGTTGCTGGTGCTCGTAGCCTGCACTGTAAAACGCATCTAGCTGCGCACTATCAACATTGCCGCGACCGCGAGTTACGGCAAGTACGGTCTCTTTTAGCGTATTTAATTTGCTATCAGACAATGTTTCATCGCTGCGTAGCTCTTCTATTAAGTCATCACTTACTTTCATGCTTTTAGCAATGCCAGTATGCGCAGGTACACAGTAATGACATGCATGTTCTACGTTTACTGCCTGCCAAACTACTGTTAGTTCTTCAGCGTTAAACGAGGTTTCTTGGGCTAGCTTGTGTAGTACTTGATAACCTTCAAGCAACGTTGGCGCTTCTGCCATTACTGCATGTAGGTTAGGAAGCATACCGAATGCGCTAACCGAATTATCGATTAGTGGCTTTGCCGCCTCTGGCGCTGTGTCTTTTGTATGTAATTTAAAATCGCTCATATCACTCTCCTATTGATGTGACTAGAAATTAAAGTAACCCTTTTGATTACCCTTACCTCTTTGATGTGAGATCAATAATATGTTTACTTGAACGATCGTTCAAGCGATAATTGAACACATGTTCAAAATATTCACGCATAAGGTATGCAGCTATGAAATATGATCACGATGACATTATTGAAAAAGCCACTACGCTTTTTTGGCAACGAGGCTTTCATGCTGCGGGTATGCGCGATATTCAACAAGCGTTAGATATGCGCCCCGGCAGTATCTACGCTCGCTTTCAAAGTAAAGAAGGTTTATTCAAGCTTGTTGTTGAACAATATGCGCAAAATAGCGCAGCGCGGTTAAAGCAAGTAGCACAGGCCGAATCGCCTTTAAATGCGCTTTATAGCTTTTTTGAAACGGCACTAACTGGCCCTGATGAACAGCGCTATATGCGCCAGTGCTTGCTAGTAAAGTCTATTGCAGAACTAGATATCATTGGTGAGGTGGCAAAAAAAGCCGTACTTGAAAGCATGCAAACCCTTAAGGCTGGTTTCAGAGATATTATAGAAGCCTGTATAGAAAACGGTGAACTGCCCGAATATACGCCAACGAAACTGGCCGCAGAGTGGCTTCAGAATCAATTCGTAGGTTTACGTGCGTTCGCCATTGTGCAAGATGAAAACACAGCAACTATTCAGATGATCGACAAAGTAATGATCGATTTAAAAGGGCAATGGCCTCAAAAAACGCATTAATGTGGATTACGGCTGAAAGGGCTGAAACAGCGTATTTTCTCAATGAGTGCTTTAAAGGCAGTTGCATAGAATATGGCTTAATTAAACAAACGCCTCGGTATAACTCTCTTTATCCAAGCGAAAAAGTTATTCTTGCTAGCTTTTGAGTCAAGACGGGTTCGCTTTATTTCAACCCACTGTTCTTGGTCAACAATTACTTTACCATCAGTAAAAGGCACGTATAACTGGTCACCTTCAAAGTGGGTTCTAAACTCTAAGTAAAAGTCGCCTTGCAGCTCCTCAAGTAAGGCATCCGACTCCCCCAAACCGTCTGGAAAAAAATAATAAAACTTAGTGAGAATAAGTTTTCCTTCCGCACTCAACTGGTAACTCCCTGTGTATCCATCCCAGCAAGCAGACATCACCTCAACCTTCTCGGGGTCAGGTTTACTTTTTAACTGATAAAAATGTTTTTCGCCTTCTTCTGATGGGTGCCCTTGCCAAATATAGTAGAGGCTATAGCCTTTTAAACTAACTAACGGACATTGATTAGAGAACCCCTGCGAAAACTGTATGGTCATTCCTTTGAACCTTTTTAATTATGAATAGAGTTAGCTTAAACAAATGGCAATATTTTGCGACTTTTCAAAACCTAAGCAAAAGCTTTTAGGAGAAGAGCAAACGCAGTAATTGCGCGACAAGCAATATTCCCATTAAAGGCCAAATCCACTTCGCCCATTTAGCCGCATCTTCATTACTAATGCGCATTTTAGAGCGCTCTATTAGCGGTATAATCAATGCCAATGCACCAAACAATACAGCCAGTAAAATTAATACTTCCATTATCGTAACCCTATCGCATATTTAAGCACTTGTTGTTTAGCAGGCTCCATGCGCTGCGCCACAGAAAGCAGCTGGTTTCTTACCCATTTAATGGGGGCAATATCGTTACTAAACAAGGTATAGAACCCATCCATTGCGCTCATCATTACCAAGTTATCTCGCTTTCGTGGCTTTTCATAGTCGTTAGCGAGCATTTGCAAGAATCGTTTATCCGTAAGCGACAATTCTCCAGTGCTGTGGCAAGAATTAACCTTAGCGGTAACAGATAAAAACGCCTCTATATCTTTAAAGCCTAAGTTCACACCCTGCCCCGCCAATGGATTAATGGTGTGCGCTGCATCGCCAATTAACACACAGCAGTCCTTAACATAGTGATTCGCATGAGAACGGGTAAGCGGAAAAACCGCTTTATCTACAACAGAAAAGCTGTTGTCATTTTTAGTGAGTTCATCAGGAAACGTTTCAAGGACTTCGCTTTCAAGTTGGCTCGCTTTTAAACTTTTTATACGTTTTAGTTCGTCGGGCGAGTCGTACCACACAAGCGAGGCATAATTGTCGAACATGGGCAAAAACGCTTTTGGGCCACTTGAGGTAAATTGCTGCCAAGTCACAGGCTCTACAGGCTTTTCCATTTTGATTGTTATACCCATTGCCTGTTGGGCATACTGCCAACCTGTGGTGCCAATACCGGCCGCCTTTCTTACCTGAGAGTTTGCACCGTCTGCGCCAACAAGCCATTTGGCTTCAATGGTTCTGCCATTAGATAGTTTAATGGTAGCAGTATTGGCTAACTGAATGTCTTGCACTGTGTGGCCACTAATAAGCTCAACATTGTCATACTGTTTTAGTGCTTCATGGCAACCTAGTTGCAACAATCGGTTTTCAACAAAGAAACCCAGCTGAGGCATGTCGATACTTTGTGCGGTAAAATCTGTTCGATGAGACGGGTGGTCCCATACACTTAAACCTGTGTAGGGTTTCACGCGCATGGCAGCAATATGGTCCCACGCTCCCAATGCTTTTAATAGGGTAACCGACGCCTCGCTTATAGCTGAGACCCGCAAGTCCGGGCCATCTTCAGCTTTATATGTTGCAGGTAAATAAGGCTCGATTACCGCTACTTTAAACTGCTGTTGGGCCAGACCTAGGGCGAGTGCTGCCCCCACCATACCACCGCCATTTATACAAAAATCGACCATTTACTCTCCTTAAAACACGCACTTGCATTATGTCTTAAAACACAAAGCGCTGTGAAGTAAAACGTACAACAGGCTTGGCTTAGATCAATTCTTCACGAATCGTCGTAAGACACTGGGAATATGCCTGCATAACAGGTAAAATATGCGGCTATTTTGAACATCTTCCTGTAACTGACATTTCCGATGCATTTTGCATGGGCGCTTTCAACGCCCTATGCAGAATAACATTCTGGCAGACACCTTAACTGAACCAAGGTGATACTGCATTCACTTACAGGAACACTAACAGGTTATCGAATAGTTGTTATGACTAAAAAGCTGTATATCAAAACCTGGGGCTGCCAAATGAACGAGTACGACTCGGAAAAAATGGCAGACTTACTAGACTCAACGCATGGCTTTAGCGCTGCACAAAGTGCTGAAGAAGCCGATGTAATCTTGCTAAACACGTGCTCTATTCGCGAAAAAGCGCAAGAGAAGGTTTTCCATCAACTTGGTCGCTGGAAGACGTTGAAGCAAGACAAGCCTGAACTTATTATTGGTGTAGGCGGCTGTGTGGCTTCTCAAGAAGGTGACACCATACGCCAGCGTGCGCCGTTCGTAGACTTGGTATTTGGCCCTCAAACGCTGCACCGTTTGCCTGAAATGATCAACGAACTTCAAGGCGGCGCAAAGTCAGTGATTGACGTGAGCTTCCCTGAAATTGAAAAGTTTGATCGCCTGCCTGAGCCACGTGCAGAAGGCCCAACGGCGTTCGTTTCAATTATGGAAGGCTGTTCAAAATATTGTACGTTCTGCGTAGTACCTTACACCCGTGGTGAAGAAGTAAGCCGCCCAGTGGACGACGTATTGCTCGAAATTGCACAGCTTGCAGGCCAAGGCGTACGTGAAGTAAATCTTCTAGGTCAAAACGTTAACGCGTATCGCGGTGACAATTACGACGGCACAATTTGTCGTTTCTCTGAGTTACTAGAGCTAGTAGCTGCTATCGATGGCATCGACCGTATTCGTTACACCACATCTCACCCGGTTGAGTTTACTGACGATATCATTGAAGCATACGCGTCTATCCCTGAGTTAGTAGACCACCTGCACTTGCCTGTTCAAAGCGGTTCTGACCGTATTTTGAACCTGATGAAGCGTGGCCATACGGCAATTGAATATAAGTCGAAAATGCGTAAGCTGAAAAAAATTCGCCCTAACATTAGTTTGTCTAGCGACTTCATCATTGGCTTCCCCGGTGAGACCGATGCCGACTTTGAAGCTACTATGGATTTAATTCAGGCCGTGGATTATGACCTTAGCTTCAGCTTTATTTACAGTGCTCGCCCAGGTACACCTGCTGCCGATGCAGTGGATGATGTAAGTGAAGAAACTAAGAAGCAACGTCTTCACTTACTACAGCAGCGTATTACGCAGCAAGCACTTCGTATTGCGCGTCACATGGTTGGCACTGAGCAGCGAATTTTGGTTGAAGGCCCGTCAAAGAAAAACCCAATGGAGCTTTCTGGACGTACTGAAAACAACCGCGTAGTAAACTTTGAAGGCACACCAGATATGATTGGCGAATTCGTTGATGTAAACATCACAGACGTATTTACCAACTCACTACGTGGTGAAGTTGTGCGCAGAGAACGTGAAATGGGCTTGCGTGTTGCAGTTTCGCCCCAATCTATCATGGCAAAGCATCAGGCAGATTTGCCTAATGAGCTTGGCGTGGGTCAATTTAACCCAGCCTAAAAACAATTTTATAGCGAGGAAAAGAGTAGCTTGAGTACATTGGTTAGTAACGAATTTGATTTAGAACCGGCAGATAGCAAACGTTTGTCGAGTTTATGTGGCCCCTTTGATGACAACATTAAACAAATTGAGCGCAGGTTGGGTGTAGAAATTACCTACCGAAATAACGCGTTCAAAGTGTTGGGTGAACCGCAGCAAATAAAAAGTGCTAGCGAATTACTTAAGCTTCTTTATATAGAAACACAACCTATTGAGGGCCGTATTCCTGAGCTAGAAGCAGAGCAAGTTCATCTTGCCATTCAAGAAGCCCGCGTTATTGAAAAAGACGCAACTGGCGGTTATGGCAAAGAGATCAATATTAAAACTAAGCGCGGTGTTATAAAGCCGCGTAACCCAAACCAAGCGCAGTATGTGGCAAACATTGTTAACCACGATATTGCTTTTGGTATTGGGCCTGCCGGAACAGGTAAAACTTATCTTGCTGTAGCCGCTGCTGTCGATGCGCTTGAGCGCCAAGAAATTCGCCGAATCTTGCTTACCCGCCCCGCGGTTGAAGCAGGTGAAAAGCTTGGTTTCTTGCCTGGCGATCTTTCGCAAAAAGTAGACCCTTACTTGCGACCGCTTTACGACGCCCTATTTGAAATGCTTGGGTTCGAGAAAGTTGAAAAGCTTATGGAGCGCAATGTTATTGAAGTTGCGCCGTTAGCCTATATGCGTGGTCGTACGCTAAACGACGCGTTTATCATTTTGGATGAAAGCCAGAATACCACGGTAGAGCAAATGAAAATGTTCTTAACCCGTATTGGCTTTAATTCGAAAGCGGTGATTACTGGTGATATCACACAGGTAGACTTACCTCGCGGTGCAAAATCAGGCCTTCGCCACGCCATCGAAGTATTGAGCGAAGTAAATGACATTTCTTTTAACTTCTTCCATGCTGAAGACGTGGTTCGCCACCCTGTGGTTGCGCGTATTGTAAGAGCTTACGAAGTGCATGACGCTGAGCAAGAGCGTATTCGCAAAGCGAAAAAAGAAGAAGCGTTGCGTGTTCAGCGTGAACAATCAGCGCACAGCCTTGAGCCAACTAGCAATAATAGCCCTGAGCTAACTGACGGCAACAATCATGAGCAATCAAACGATGCTCGAACAAAAGACGACAGCACATCGTGACAGCCATTATTGATGTACAACAAGCATTCGAAGGTGACGAGGCTATCTTATCAGCCATTCCGTCATCTTCAGAACTTGAACTTTGGGCTAATGCTGTTCTCAAGTATGAAGGTTTGAACGAGCAAGAAGTCACCATTCGCTTTACCGACGAAGCAGAAAGCCAAAGCCTCAACCATGAATACCGAGGCAAAGATAAACCGACAAACGTGTTATCGTTTCCCTTCGAAGCGCCGCCCGGTATTGAAATCAACTTATTAGGCGACTTAGTTATTTGTGCCCCTGTTATTAGCCGTGAAGCTGAAGAGCAGCAAAAGAGAGTGAGCGATCACTACACGCACATGACGGTTCACGGGCTATTGCATTTAATGGGTTATGACCATATTGACGATGCAGATGCCGAGGAAATGGAAAGCAAAGAAATTGATATTCTAGCTAGCCTTGGCATAGATAACCCTTATGAAGTCAACGATTAACAAATAACCATAACCATTTGTTATATAAGTAAATTAACACTTAATAACAATAAAACATTGACGACCAGCACGAACCATTTTAACGTTGGCGTTGACCTAACAATTAAACGGACATTATGAGCGACGATAATCCTCACTCTACCAACGGCTCATCAGGCAAGAGTTGGTTAGATAAACTAAAAAATTCGATTTCTGGCGAGCCGAAAAGTAAAGAAGAGTTAGTATCGGTTATTACTGATGCTGAACAAAACGACATCATAGACCCACAAACCCGCGAAATGATTGAAGGGGTAATTGGGGTAAATGAAATGCGAGTGAGGGATATCATGATCCCTCGCGCTCAAATGACCACCATAGATGTAGAGCAAAAAGTAGAAGAATTTCTACCGGTGATGCTTGAATCAGCCCACTCACGTTTTCCTGTTATAAGTGAAGATAAAGACCATATCGAAGGTATTTTGCTTGCAAAAGACCTGCTTTCCTTTGCCTTCAATGCAGAAAAAGAATTCAACCTTCGCGATATTCTTCGCCCAGCGGTTATCGTTCCAGAAAGTAAACGGGTAGACGTTCTACTTAAAGAGTTCCGTCAGCAACGCTACCACATGGCCATTGTTGTAGACGAATACGGCGGTGTATCTGGCTTGGTAACTATCGAAGATATTCTAGAGATTATCGTGGGTGAAATTGAAGATGAGTACGATACCGAAGAAGACGGTACCGATGATATTCGCCCATTAAATAAATCGACATACTCGGTTAAAGCGTTAACTCCAGTGGATGACTTTAACGAGTTTTTTGAAACCAAATTTAGCGAAGAAGAAGCCGATACCATTGGTGGTATTGTGCTTAAAGCGTTTGGTCATATGCCTGAAACCAATGATGAAATCACCATTGGAGATGTTCAGTTTAAAGTGACTAACTCTGATAAGCGCCGACTTATTCAACTTAAGGTTTCAGTGCCTTCATTGGAATAGAGACGTCGTCACAATAACGTTTATTTCAGCACAGGGTAGCGCGAATTTTTAAGCGCTTCCCCAATGTAAAACAAAACCTATCAACCACCATCAGATGACTTCTATACTGAAACGGTTTATCCCCCATTTTCTTCTTGCGTTAAGCGGCGCAAGTTTAACGCTGGCTTTTGCCCCATTTAATATGTGGCTTTTAACTATACCTGCTCTCGCACTTGCTATACGTCAAGTTATCAAGCTGAAACATCGACCGTTTATAGCTGGGTGGTTATTTGGTGCAGGCTGGTTTGGCGCTGGCATAAGCTGGGTACACGTAAGTATCGCCGACTTTGGTGGGCTACCTCTTATCGGCTCCATTGCCTTAATGGCATTGCTTTGTGGATATTTGGCGCTATACCCAGCGCTTGCTACCAAATTCACCGCCAAGTATTTCTCTCCCCAATTGTGGCCCATGGCACTGCCTTTTTTCTGGGTTGTGGCCGAGTGGTTGCGAAGCTGGATGCTAAGTGGCTTTCCGTGGTTATCATTAGGCTATAGCCAGCTAGAAAGTCCACTGTCTGGTTTTGCGCCTATAATTGGGGAAACGGGTATAAGCGCGCTTATCGTTATTAGCGCTACCCTATTTGCACTGATTCACAATAAGCGAACTTTCGCCAACGCAGTGCTGGTTGCACTATGCTTGTTTACCAGTGGCTATCTGCTCAAACAGCATACTTGGGTTACCCCAGACAAAACCTATTCTGTTGGCATGGCGCAGGGCAATATTGCCCAAAGCTTGCGATGGGTGCCAGAGCAAGATGGCCCTACTATGGACACCTACTGGAAGCTAACTGAAAGCTTATGGGATAACGACCTCATCATTTGGCCTGAAGCCGCGGTCCCTAAGTTAGAACCATTAGCCCAACCTTATCTTGCTAAAGTTAACGAAAGAGCCTTTCAAGAGAACACGGCACTAATTACGGGTATTGTTAATTACAACTGGGAAACTGATGAAGCGTGGAACAACCTAATTGTGCTAGGTAAACGTACGCCAGATGCAGCTTATCCCGACTATCAATATTTCCACAACAACCGATTTTCGAAACATCATCTATTGCCCGTAGGCGAATTCGTACCTTTTGAAGACTGGCTTCGCCCGCTCGCTCCCCTATTCGATTTACCTATGTCATCATTCTCTCGAGGTGACTATCAACAGGCAAACCTTGAAGCTAACGGCATTCACCTAGCCCCCGCTATATGTTTTGAAATTGCGTTTCCTCATCAAGTTATGGCAAACGTTTATGAAGATACCGACATGATCATTACAGTAAGTAACGATGCGTGGTTTGGACATTCTCACGGCCCTGCGCAGCATCTGCAGATAGCGCAAATGCGTGCTCTTGAGTTGGGACGCCCTGTGGTTAGGGCAACAAATAATGGTATTACGGCTTTTATAGACCACAGAGGCGAAATAACTGCTCGGCTACCTCAATTCATGGCAGGTAATATTTCGGCGCCAGTGGTCGCAACCAGAGGGTTTACACCGTACTACCATCTTCAAGAGCTAGGCGTTTGGTTTATTGTTATTCTGCTGTTTGTTTGCGCGGTCTTAATTAAACACAGGGAGCGCTGATTGCTCAATAGCAGCGGGTTGAAACAATGTTTATGCTATGCCAATGTAGGACCTATCCAACTTGTATTACTTAAAAAATCAGTAGGAGCGAGCTTGCGATACTAATTTCGCGAAAGAATCGTTTTAACCTCAAAGAATTCGTCTATCCAAGGAATTGAAGGAGACGCTATGAATCTTAAGGCTATATTATTTACAGTAATTGTAGTTATTGGGGCTACACTCGTCAGCTATGAAGCCAGTGCTACTATTAAACTTACCCCATGTAATGGGTGTACCTATGACGATATGAAACGGACAGCAGAACTGAGCCAGAAAAGAGTCGGCTCAAGCAATATAGCCGTTGTAAACTTCAGGAATGCGACCGCACATAAATTTCGCACTAGTTTAGAAATTGATGGCGATGGAGAACCAGTTACAAACTCCACCCCTGTTAGTTTTTCAACTAATGAACAACGCGACATAGATCTCTACTTTCGCTTCAGAGATGCACTCGGTGCCTATAGCGCTAACTTTTCTTACCAGCTATACGACTCATCTTTAGATAGTAAAACACACATAATATCTCCGACTCACCCACAATATTCTCTTAATACTTTCGACAATAAATCTGGCTATGTCTCTAAGGGCGTCATTTTGGTCAAAGGTTCTCCCTACGAATTTTTGTCAGCTAGCTACCAACGAAACGATGTCTATGACTGGTTTATTGGTGGAGCGAAAAAAGATGTTTTAGCGATTTTGGACTCATCTCTACAAGCCGTTGAATTACCAAATGGTAAAGATTTAGACCTAGACTTAAACGCAATCTTTTACACATCTCCAGAAGCACTAAAAAATGGAAATCAAAACGGAAGGATCAAGATTACTTTAGATTTTATCAATGAGGCTTTTGTAATCATAAATGCCAGAGATACAAATAATAACAGTATCCCCCTCAAAAATGACAAGCTGATGGGTGAGTAAAATACAACCAAAAGCGCAAAAAACGGCGCTAACTTCATTTGAAGTAGCGCCGTTTTTATTAGCAGTAACTACCTTACCACTGACAGGTAGTTTACCCCGTTAAATTGCACGTTATACATTGCCTGCAGCTTGTATTGCAGTAAGCGCAATTGTAAATACAATATCGTCAACCAATGCACCGCGACTTAAATCGTTAACGGGCTTTCGCATGCCTTGCAGCATTGGGCCAATACACACTAGATCGAAGCTACGCTGTACCGCTTTATAAGTGGTATTTCCGGTATTGAGGTCAGGAAAAACAAACACGTTTGCCTTACCAGCAACAGGGCTATTTGGTGCCTTGCTCTTGCCCACACTTTCAATGGCCGCAGCGTCGTACTGAAGTGGACCATCAATAAGTAAATCAGGGCGTAGCTCTTGTGCAATCTTAGTTGCCTCACGCACTTTCTCTACATCGCTACCTGCACCTGACGAGCCAGTACTGTAACTTATCATAGCTACCCGTGGTTCAATGCCAAACATTTGCGCCGATTCCGCAGACTGAATAGCTATGTCAGCTAGTTGCTGAGCATTGGGGTCAGGGTTAATGGCACAGTCGCCGTAAACTAAAACTTGGTCAGGCAACAGCATAAAAAATACTGACGATACTAACGAGGCGTTTTCAGCTGTTTTAATTAACTGAAGCGCTGGGCGAATAGTGTTTGCAGTGGTATTTACTGCGCCAGAGACTAGGCCATCTACGTCATCTTGCTGAAGCATCATTGTGCCTAAAGTCACGTTATCTTCCAGTAACTCTTTTGCAACCACTTCAGTAACGCCTTTGTGGCCGCGAAGAGCCACTAAACCTTCAACATAGTTATCTTTTATTTCACTCGGAGAAACAATTTCTACGCCATCGCTCAATACTACACCCTGTTGTTCTGCTACTCGGCGAATTTCTGTTTCATCACCAATAAGAACAGGTCGTGCTAAACCACGTTTTGCACAGATTGATGCAGCCACAACGGTTCTAGGCTCATTACCTTCTGGCAGCACAACGCGCTTGTTAACCTGTCTTGCGCGGTTAGTAAGGTAGAAACGGAACGCCGATGGAGACAGCTTCTTCTGGCGAGACACTTTTTGCGTTAGTGAGTTAACCCAGCTTGCATCTAAGCTTTCCGCTGTATGCACCATCACTTTTTCGATACGCTGGCTGTCATCAACCGGTACTTCTTGGTTAAATGCGTGAAGTGCTTGAGCTGTTTGCCATGTATTCGAATTTACTAGCATGACCGGCAGGCCGGTTTCCATAGCTTGACTGCATAATGCCATGATATTTTCATCGGGCTGGTAGCCACCCGTAAGTAATAGCGCGCCCAGCTTAGTACCGTTTAACGCTGCCAAACAGCACGATACAAACACATCACCCCGATCGCCTGACATCACAAGTAGCGCACCCGGTTTAAGGGTATGCGTCATGTTGTGAATTTCGCGCGCGCAGAAAGTAACGCTGCTTAATCTGCGTTCTGCTAGCTCGCCCTCGTTAAGCAAGGTTGCGTTAAGGTGCTTTGCTACGTCGGTAGCTCGGGGAGACACTAAATCTGCGCTCCAATCAACCGTACCAAGAAGGCTTAAACCTTTTTTGAAAATAGGCAAGTCACGTAATGCCTGTGTACGCTCTTCGTCGTGCTCTGGCGCTTCTATTGCACCGATATCGGCACGAAGTCGACCATGTTCATCAAACGGCGCGTTAACCTTGTTAAAGATGCAGCCAACCACTTTTTGACTTTTATGACCGCCATAGGTGTCTACAACAATTTCAAGGCGATGATTAATATCTGTCGTCGACTCGTTGCCAGGCACGGCCACAAAAACAATATCGGCATCAAGAGCACGACTAATTTCAAGGTTTAAACGCTCCGCATAGGGATGATGACGCGTGGTCACTAGCCCTTCTATGACGGTTACCGCTTCTTGAACGCTCTTTTCTTCAAACCGTTCAATAATTTCTTCTAATAGCTCATCAGTATTGTCGGTACTGATCATACGCTCAACGTAATCAAGCTCGAAAGGCTCAATCGGCGAGACACTGGCGTGGTGAGCAATGATCGCTGTAGAGCGCTCTTCCCCATTGTCGCCCTTTCTAGGCTGTGCCACCGGCTTGAAAAAATTAAGCTTTATACCTTGTTCTTCTATTGCGCGAACAAGACCCATGCTGACCGTTGTTAGGCCCACACTAGTGCCCACGGGGATCAACATAATTCTGCGAGACATAGTTACTCCTGCTATTGCCAACGCCCGAGCGTTGGCCTTGCTAGTTTGATTTTACGCGAAGGTCGCAGCTTCAGCTGCAATTACCCATTCTTCATTAGTAGGTACGACATAAACAGAGGTTGATGCTGTATCGGTAGAAATTTTTCCGCCTTGCCCAAATCGCGCATCAGTATTTCTCTGCTCATCAAGGCTAATACCAAAGTGAGCGAAATATCCCATTGTAGTCTCTCGAATAAGCGACGAGTTTTCTCCAATACCACCTGTAAAGACAATAGCATCTAGCGTCGGCACGGCTACCATGTAGCCCGCTATGTATTTAGCCAAGCGGTAACAAAAAATTTCGATTGCCAACAGGGCGCCTTCATGACCTTCTAGGGCAGCATCTTCTAGAGTTCTGCAGTCGTTGCTAAGTTCTGAAATACCTAGCAGACCTGACTGTTTGTTTAACAGGTCGCTAATTTCGTCTGCGGTTTTACCAAGCTTTTTCTGTAGTGTACCTGGCAAGCTAGGATCTAAATCACCACAGCGCGTGCCCATAACCAAGCCTTCTAAAGGAATGAAGCCAAGGCTGGTGTCTACCGCCTGCCCTTTTTCAATGGCGGACACGCTACAACCGTTGCCTAAATGCGCACTGATTATGCTTGTGTCTGAAACTGGTTTTTCAAGAATTTTCGCCATGCTATCGAGAATGAATTTATGGCTGGTTCCATGGAAGCCATAACGTCTAATGCCATGCTCACGATAAAGCGACATCGGTAAAGCATAGATAAAGGCTTTTTTAGGAAGTGTTTGAAAAAATGAAGTATCAAATACCACGACATGAGGCAAATCTGGGTACGCAGCTTGAGCGGTCACAATGCCTTTTAGATTAGCCATATTGTGAAGCGGTGCCATGCTCGCATAATCTTCTATTGCTTCGAGCACGCTATCATCTACAAGGGCTGCACCTTTAAACTTTTCACCCCCGTGTACAACACGGTGGCCAATGGCAATAGGCTGTACGCCTGTGCTTGCAATAATTTCAGAGATAGCGTTAAGTGCCTCGGTATGCCCTGCTTTTGCTGGCAATGCCTGCTTCTCTTTTTTACCATTTAGCTTAAAGGATAAACTCGCATCACTATTTCCCAACGCTTCTGCAATGCCAGAAAGACCAGCTTCGCCAGTATCGGCGTCGATAATGGCAAACTTTACTGAAGAGCTGCCACAGTTTAAAACAATAACTTCTTTTTTCATTTTTGTAATTTCAATTAAAGTGGTAAGACATTCTGTTTAACCAATTGTAGCATTTCTAAACAATTAGAGGGGTTAAACAATTGCTAAATGTTTTATAAAAATTATCGCATACACCTATTTTATATAGGGTTTTATGGCAAGCTTTCGCTTAATTACGCCTATCCACACTTGTTTTGAAATTTTTATCATTAAAATAATCATTAAATTTCAATAACTTTGAGATTTATTAAAACTATTTTTGAAAAAATTCAACTTTCTTTCTTGAAAAGTATTTGGGCCATTCCTATATATAATTTGTCGGCGCTGAACAGTCAGGTCGACAAAACCGCCGCCGCAAAGTCGGGGCATTTAAATTTTAAACATATTGCTTAATTTTGAGGATATGACTATGCGTACTATCGATCTATCTCCACTTTACCGTTCATTCATTGGTTCTGACCACCTAGCATCGCTTATTGATGCAGCTTCTCGTGCAGAGAAACAGAGCACCTATCCGCCGTACAATATCGAGCTGCTTGGCGACGACAAGTACAGAGTAACCATGGCGATTGCTGGTTTTAGTAAAGACGATGTATCAATTCAGGTTGAAGAGAATACATTAACTATTACTGGAACCAAGAAAACGGAAGCGGAAAACAAAGACAGTAAAGAACGTAAGTTCTTACATAAAGGTATCTCAGAGCGTAACTTTGAGCGTAAATTCCAACTTGGCGACCATGTGAAGGTGTTAGCTGCAGATATGGAAAATGGTCTATTACACATCGATATGGAGCGAGTCATTCCCGAAGCCAAGAAGCCTCGCCAAATAGAAATTGGTTCTCGCTTACTTGAGAGTTAATAAATAGTTTCTTGGTTTGTTTCCCAACTTTTAGCGGCGCCTTACGGCGCCGTTTTTTTTGCTTTTGTAAGCTGCAGATAAGCCTAATGCTAGCTTATTTTGTTTTAGCTTCAACCATTAACAGTTTCGACATCGTTTACTTCAAGCGTGTAATCAGCTTTACCTGACTCGCCAGACTTAAAGCTGCCTTGTAAGGCCTTGCCGGTGAGCTCTCCGGTTGCAGAATCTTTGATAGATTCGAAATCACTACTAGCAACACCGTTTTCAAACTTGCCTTTATGCTGAAAAGTAACCGTACCACGCAACCCGTTAATTACACCGACAAAAGTTTCAAAACCCGTAAATTGAGCTGACATTTGCGATTGATAAGACATCAAAAACTCAACACTCGATTCACCACTCATATCACCTGAATAGACCTGTTTGATGCTGGCTTGAGATACCTTAATTCCTTCTGCTCTTTCACTCAGCGTGTCTTCATCCCATTGCGTAATGGAGAAGTTTCCTACGATTGTCATGAATATCTCTTTTATATTAGCGTTATAGTAGATTTACCTACCCTAACCTCTAATGCAGAAAAAAGACAGCCTAAGAATTGTAACAGCGCGTTTAAATAAATCCTTTAAGCATGGCTAAACCTACTGCGTTACAGGTACTTGCATCCTTTATCTCTCCGTTGATGATTTTTTCCTTCAAGACAGTTAACGAAAGCGGAACAACCTGCAAATCTTCTTCTTCAACATCTAGTTTTTGTTCGCCTTGGGTCAACCCTTTAGCCACGTAAATATGGTACCCCTGATTACAAAAGCCGTATGCAAGATATTGGAAGCCGACATACTCCATTGACTCAGCGGTTAAGCCTGTCTCTTCTTTAAGCTCACCTTTTGCAAGCTGAACTGGATCAGCGTCGGGGTTGCTCTCCCATGCACCCTGGGGGAGCTCAAGCTGTCGCTCTTTGATGGTATAGCGGTATTGCTCAACCATATACACGGTATCGCCTTCAATCGGTAAAATAATGGCAAAGTCCGGCTTTTCCACCACACCATATATACCTTCGTTTCCGCTGTTGCGACGTATTTTGTCTTCTCTTAGGCGAAGCCATTTGTTTTCATAAACTACTTTTGAATCCAACGTCTTAATTTCTTCCAAAACCCTTCCTTATCTCTGCGTTTAGTTATTTATAACGCAAAGAATATTCAGTTGGAAATGCTTAATCTGCTTTGAAACCATCAATGGTGCGCTGCAGTAAGTCATTATTTTGCTGCATTTCATTAGAGAGTTCTGACAACTGCTCCGCAATGTAGAGTTCATGTCGAGCAGCTTCTTCCACAGAGACAACATCTTTAGCCACCTCTTCGGTAGTGACAGATTGTTGTTCAGCAGCAGAAGACATGCTGTTTGCCATACCTTCAAGTTCACTTGCTGCTTCTTTTACCTTTTCAGCGGTAGCTCGCCCCTCAACGGTAGTATCCATTGATGTAGATATTGAGCTTACGTTTTTATTAATGTCATTTACGACAACAACACTCGCCTCTTTTAAGCTAACTAAGAGTGATGATATTTTATCTGAAGATTCTCGGCTGCTTTGCGCTAACTTTCTCACTTCGTCAGCAACAACGGCAAATCCTCTTCCGTGATCACCCGCTCTCGCAGCCTCAATTGCTGCATTCAATGCCAGTAAGTTAGTCTGATCTGAAAGGGTGTTAATGGTCTCTAATATAGAGCTTATTTCGGTTACTTTTAGCTCCATCTGCGCCGCGTTAGTTTGAACGCCCCGAATGTCTTCTGACAGCACAGTCATGCTATTTCGTATATTGTCATTCGCTGCTAGTGATTGGTCTGCTAGTTCATCAAGTTTTTTACTTGCGTTTAAGGTATCCAAAGATGAGCTAGCAATTTCTCGACTTGTTACCGCTACCTCTTCAATCGCAGACGCTATATTGGCTGTAAGCTGTTGTGTATTTCCCGCGTCGCTTAACATTTCTGCACATGCCGACTCTAATTTTCCGGAAAGCCTTGTGCTGGTGCCAATTGACTGCCCTAACCCTCTGATAAGGTCACGAAGTGCCAAAATAGTAGTGTTAACAGAACGAGAAATTTCCCCTAACTCGTTACTCGTACTCATCGATACATCAATAGTAAGATCACCTTTTTGCGCAATCTTATCCAAGCTAGAAACCAATATGGTTAGTTGCTGGGTGATAATGCCTATCAATACTTTGTAAATAAGTGCGATAAATAAGGCCACAACGACAATTATAATAATAATTGCCGTTAACGAAGACTGAGCACTGGCAACATTACTGTAAGATTCTTGTTTGGCAGTATCAAAAACCTTACTAAGCACCGTTGCCACTTGACCTATTTGCGCTGTTGCTAGTTTGAACCATTCGCTATTGGCTGGCAGGGAAGAAAAATTTACATCTGTCGCGACTACGTTAGCAGCAATTGACTCAACCTGCGTCGATGTGGAAGACGACATGGCGTTCGCGAATTCGGTTTTGAAATCGCCGTTTAAACCGAGAGTTAGCTTTTCAGTTAAATAAGTAATATCGCCGGTATAACTGTTAATCTCTATTTTCGTATTAGGGTTAATACTTCGCTTGGCTAGTACAGCGTTTATCTTTCCCCTGCGTTGTCCGAGTCTTTCTTTTAGACCAGCTAATGTAAGCCCCTGAAGTAAATACTGTTTAGCATTTTTATCGCTGAGTAAAATCGTGAAGGCATTAGCGGCGTTTAAGGCTCTCTTGTTCAAATCACTGTAATAGCTAAACGCTTTGGCGCCATTTAACGAGTCGACCGCTTCCCGCATTGCAGTTTTATTGGTTTCGACGTCGACAAGCGGCTGCAATATAACGCCTATTCCTAAGTCTTCTGGCCACTTTTCATTGGAAATTGTTCTTAAGTTTTGAAAAGCTTCATCCGCCTTCTTTCGTTGACTTACGACCTTTTGTTTCGAATCTGCATTTGGGTTGCCTAAATAACCAGCGGTGAGCCCACGCTCGACGGCATGATGATGGGCAACTCGTTCTACAGCACTTATCATTGTGACGATACGTTCGTCTTGCTCTGCCGCTGACATATTATTCACAAGTTGACTAATATCTTTATATGCAAGAAACGCTATAGAAAGGAAAAGGGTGCCTGTTCCTAACAGTGTAAGCTGTACGACGGACAATCTATTGAAAATGGTCAAGGCTTTGGCCTCCATTCCGAGCGTTTAAATACTGAACCTCATACATAGATTTCGCTTAGCGAGCGCGTAAAAAGATCCCGTTAATAAGAACTAATACGTTTAAAGTATAGGCATCAAATAGGAAATGGAGATTTTTTGTTCTAATAAATTAGTCTAAATTAGGATAGTAATTGCCAAGACAAGGCTATTAAAAATGACGTAAATGACAGAGGTGGAATATTTGTGATAAGCAGATGATTATAAAAAAGTATGGCTTGAATAAAGGTCAGCAGCCTTGCGCCACTGACCGATAGTAATTAAATATACTCAACTTCGATGATTTCAACTTCAACAGCACCAGCCGGCGTTTGAATAGTTACCGTATCATCAAGATCTTTACCGATAAGACCGCGAGCGATAGGCGAATTAACTGAAATTAAGTTGTTCTTAATATCAGCTTCATCATCGCCAACAATGCGGTAAGTTGTTTCTTCATCGGTATCAACGTTTAAAATGGTAACCGTAGTGCCGAAAATAACTTTACCGGTATTTTCCATTTTAGTTACGTCAATAATCTGTGCATTTGAAAGCTTACCTTCGATATCTTGAATACGACCTTCACAGAAGCTTTGCTGTTCACGGGCAGCGTGATATTCAGCGTTTTCTTTCAAATCACCGTGCTCACGTGCTTCGGCAATAGACTCGATAATACGTGGGCGTGTTTTTGTTTTAAGCTCATTTAATTCGTCACGCAGCATTTGAGCGCCGCGCGCTGTCATTGGATACTGACTCATGAATACCGTCTCACTTAGCTAGTAATTTAAACAGAAAAGTGCGCCGCGAAGGCGCACTTTTAATTGGTTCACACAAATGTAATATTGCTAGGATACCTCGTATCCTAGCGTATGTCATTAGTGTTTGAGTCTAGCGTGTAGTTCTTGAACTGATGCCACTTTATTGCGGTCATCTGCAGACTTAGCACGGATAGTTGCAAACGCAGCGTTCATTGTCGTGGTGTAAGTCACCTTATTCACCAAGGCTTCACGACGAATGTATACTGAATCTGTGATGGCTTGACGACCTTCTGTTGTGTTGATCAAGTAAGCGTATTCGCCGTTCTTGATAGCATCAACAATGTTAGGACGACCTTCCGACATTTTGTTCACTACAGTGCTCATGATGCCTGCATCGTAAAGCTCAGTAGCGGTACCGCGGGTAGCTTCAATGCTAAAGCCGGCTTCTACCAACGCTTTTGCCAGTGCAATCATACGAGGCTTGTCGGTATCACGGACTGAAATAAGCGCTTTACCTTGCTTTGGTAGTGGCGCACCCGCACCTAAGTTAGCTTTAGCATAGGCTTCTTCGAAGGTATCGCCAACGCCCATTACTTCACCCGTAGAACGCATTTCTGGACCTAGCAGTGGGTCAACACCTTGGAACTTAGCAAATGGCAGAACCACTTCTTTCACAGAGTAGAAAGGTGGAATCACTTCTTCTGTTACGCCCTGCTCGGCTAGGCTAACACCTGCCATTGCTCGTGCTGCAACTTTAGCGAGAGGTACACCCGTTGCCTTTGACACGAATGGAACAGTACGCGCTGCACGAGGATTAACCTCGATAAGGTACACTTCACCATCTTTAATCGCAAACTGGGTATTCATCAAACCGACTACGCCAAGCTCAAGCGCCATCGCTTTTACCTGCTCGCGCATAACGTCCTGAATGTCTTTTGGTAGCGAGTGCGGTGGCAGTGAACACGCTGAGTCACCTGAGTGGACCCCGGCCTGCTCGATGTGTTCCATGATGCCGCCAATTACAACCTCTTTGCCATCGCAGATAGCGTCGATATCAACTTCAATAGCGTCGTCTAGGAAGCGGTCTAGCAATACTGGCGCGTCGTTAGACACTTTAACCGCTTCGTTTAGGTAACGCTTAAGGTCTTTGATGTCATACACAATTTCCATTGCACGACCACCTAGCACGTAGCTTGGGCGAACAACCAGTGGGAAGCCAATCTCTTCAGCCATAGTTAGCGCTTGCTCAACGTTTGTTACGGTGGCATTTGCAGGCTGCTTAAGATTAAGCTTGTTCACCATTTGCTGGAAACGCTCACGGTCTTCAGCACGGTCAATGGCTTCTGGTGAGGTACCGATTACCGGTACGCCAGCTGCTTCTAGGGCACGAGCAAGCTTAAGTGGCGTTTGACCGCCATACTGCACGATTACGCCTTTTGGCTGCTCTTTAGCAACGATTTCAAGTACATCTTCCAATGTTACTGGTTCGAAATACAAGCGATCAGACGTGTCGTAGTCAGTTGAAACCGTTTCAGGGTTACAGTTAACCATAATAGTCTCGTAACCGTCTTCGCGCATTGAAAGCGCCGCGTGAACACAGCAGTAGTCGAACTCGATACCTTGACCAATCCGGTTTGGACCGCCGCCCAATACCATAATCTTTTCTTTGTCAGTCGGCGCTGCTTCACACTCTTCGTCATACGTTGAGTACATGTAAGCCGTGCTGGTAGAGAATTCTGCTGCACAAGTATCTACACGCTTGTAGACAGGAGAAATACCAAAACCGCGACGAGTCTCACGAATATCGCTTTCTGCCACTTTGGTAAGTTCAGCAAGACGTGCGTCAGAGAAGCCTTTACGCTTAAGTGCGCGCATAAAGTCAGCGTCAATACCTGGTAAACCAAGCTCAGATACTTTAGCTTCAAGAAGAATCAAATCTTCAAGCTGTACAAGGTACCAGCGGTCGATATTAGTAAGGTTAAATACCTCTTCAACCGTCATACCCATGCGGAATGCATCACCGATGTACCAAATACGCTCTGCGCCAGGTTGACGAAGTTCGTAAACCACTTTGTTGCGTGATTCAGGGTCTTCAAGGTCAACCATTGGATTAAGGCCTGTCGCACCTACTTCAAGACCGCGAAGGGCTTTTTGTAGTGATTCTTGCTGGTTACGGCCAATGGCCATCACTTCACCTACAGACTTCATCTGGGTAGTTAGACGGTCGTTAGCACCGGCAAACTTCTCAAAGTTGAAGCGTGGGATCTTAGTTACTACGTAGTCGATAGACGGCTCAAACGACGCTGGCGTTAGACCGCCGGTAATGTCGTTAGCCAGTTCGTCTAACGTATAGCCTACCGCAAGTTTTGCAGCTACTTTCGCAATCGGGAAGCCCGTTGCTTTAGAAGCAAGCGCAGATGAACGCGATACGCGAGGATTCATTTCGATGATAACCACACGACCAGTTTTCGGATCTACACCGAACTGTACGTTTGAACCACCGGTTTCAACACCAATCTCGCGCAATACAGCCATAGCGGCATTACGCATTAGCTGGAATTCTTTGTCAGTCAGGGTTTGTGCTGGAGCAACTGTGATTGAGTCGCCGGTATGCACGCCCATAGGGTCGAAGTTTTCGATAGTACATACAATAATGCAGTTATCTGCTTTATCGCGTACTACTTCCATTTCGTACTCTTTCCAACCTAGCAAGGATTCATCGATAAGAAGCTCGTTGGTAGGAGAAAGGTCTAAGCCACGGTGACAAATTTCATTAAATTCATCAATGTTGTACGCTATACCGCCGCCGGTTCCACCCATGGTGAAAGACGGACGAATGATACAAGGGAAGCCGATGCGGCTTAGTACATCGTGCGCTTCATCCATGCTGTGCGCGATTTCCGCACGAGGACATTCAAGGCCGATGTTTTTCATTGCTTTGTCAAAGCGCTCGCGGTTTTCTGCTTTATCGATTGCATCTGCCGTAGCACCGATGAGCTCACAACCGAACTCTTCTAGTACGCCGTGCTTGTCTAGCTCAAGCGCACAGTTAAGTGCAGTTTGCCCACCCATTGTAGGTAAGATGGCATCTGGACGTTCTTTTTCGATGATCTTGCGAACCACTTCCCAGTGAATAGGCTCGATGTAAGTTGCATCTGCCATTTCTGGGTCGGTCATAATGGTTGCTGGGTTAGAGTTAACCAAAATAACACGGTAACCTTCTTCACGAAGGGCTTTACACGCTTGCGCGCCTGAATAATCGAATTCACAAGCCTGGCCAATCACAATAGGGCCAGCACCAATGATAAGAATACTTTGTATGTCGGTACGTTTTGGCATAGTTGGCTAATTCCTACTGCTTGTGTTGTTCAATAAGTTCAATGAAGTGGTCGAATAACGGCGCCGCTTCATGAGGACCTGGACTGGCTTCAGGGTGACCCTGGAAGCTGAACGCAGGCTTGTCGGTGCGGTGAATACCCTGCAACGACTTGTCGAACAACGAAATGTGAGTTACTTCTAGGTTATCTGGCAAGCTAGACTCGTCAACAGCAAAACCATGGTTTTGGCTGGTGATCATAACTACATTGCGCTTAAGGTCTTTAACCGGGTGGTTTGCACCGTGGTGACCAAACTTCATCTTCACTGTCTTTGCACCACTTGCAATAGCAAGTAGCTGATGACCAAGACAAATACCAAATACTGGCGTACCGGTTTCGACGATAGTTTTAATAGCGGTTACTGCATAATCGCATGGCTCTGGGTCGCCCGGGCCATTTGACAAAAATACACCGTCAGGATTCATAGCAAGCACATCTTCTGCAGGCGTTTGCGCCGGAACCAGGGTTACTTTACAACCACGGTCAGCTAGCATGCGAAGAATGTTGTTTTTAACACCGTAGTCATAAGCTACAACATGATATTTGAACTCATTTGGTGTTACGTAGCCTTTGCCAAGTACCCAACTGCCTTCGGTCCATGTTTTTGGCTCAGTGATGCTCACTACTTTTGCCAAATCCATGCCTTTAAGGCCAGGGAAATCTTTTGCTTGCGCTAGTGCGCTAGACTCGTCTAATTCATCAGAGCAAATAATGCAGCCATTCTGTGCACCTTTGTCTCGCAAGATACGCGTTAAACGGCGAGTATCTATATCAGCAATACCCACAACGCCTTTCGCTTTAAGGTATTCAGACAAAGTTTGCTGTTGACGAAAGTTACTAGCAACAAGAGGTAGGTCACGGATGATTAGACCTTTCGACCAGATTGTATCTGCTTCGACGTCTTCTTCGTTAGTGCCGGTGTTGCCAATGTGTGGATAAGTAAGGGTGATGAGTTGTTCAGCGTAGGATGGGTCGGTGAGAATTTCTTGATAGCCGGTCATGGAAGTATTAAAAACAACTTCCCCAACGGCGGAGCCTGTAGCGCCTATCGCCGTACCTTTAAAAACAGAACCATCCTCTAACACCAAAAGGGCAGAATTAGCCAAGTCAACCTCCAGATTAAGGATAACTATGTGTTTGTGCAGTTTTTTGCACAAACCCCACAAAAAACGGGAGTTATTGATAACAATACATCCCGTTTTACGATCTTTGCAGCTAATAAAACCGCACTCTTCAGCCGTTTTGACGGCTTCAAAATACGAAATTCTGGCAAATTCCGGCGAGTATACATCACTGACCGAAAATGGCAAATTTATTTGTAATAATTTACTAAAATAACGCTTTTACCACCTTTTTTGCGCAGAACCACCGAAAGTGCGGCTTATTGCTCATTAAAAGTGCAACTTTAGTTTAACACTTTAATCACGTCTTAAAGTTTGCGTAAACCCAAACGGTTTCTCACCAACCCTAATAAACGCTTATAGCTTCAAATCTAGAACATCAACCATGGAGTATAGACCAGGTTGCTTTCCATACAACCACTTTGCAGCATGCACAGCACCTTTGGCGAAAGTAAGGCGGCTTGATGCTTTATGCGTAATTTCTAAACGTTCACCAATATCCGCGAATAATGCGGTATGCTCGCCGACGATATCTCCGGCCCGTACTGTTGCAAAGCCGATTGTGCCTTGATCACGTTCAGGCTCTTTTCCTTCTCTGCCGTATACAGCACATGTTTTGAGGTCACGACCTAATTCGTCGGCAATAGCTTCACCAATAGCCATGGCGGTGCCTGAAGGCGCATCTTGTTTAAACCTGTGGTGAGCTTCGGTAATTTCGATATCTGCCGTTTCTCCTAATACGCTGGCCGCTTGACGAACTAGCGAAAGCATTAAGTTTACGCCCACACTATAATTAGCAGCGAAAACAATAGGAATGTGCTTTGCCGCTTCATCTAACGCTGCTAACTGTGCATCGTTCAAACCGGTAGTACCGATTACGACAGGCATATTGTTTTCTACACACCATGCTAGGTTACTTTCAATCACCGACGGCAAAGTAAAGTCGATCATCACATCGGCGTCGTTGCCGCCCAAATTCGAAAGCGCAGTGCAATCGATGTCTTTTTTACCAATACCGGCCAGCTCACCTACGTTTAAGCCAACCCAAGGCGAATCATCGCGTACTGTAGCAACGCTAAGCTCAGCATTGTCACTTAAATCCAACGCTTCGACTAATACGCGCCCCATACGCCCATTGGCGCCAAATAATCCTACTTTCATTTTATAACTTTACACTTTTATTAACCTTCAACTATCAGGCATTTTGCCAAATGCAGGTACTATTGCAATGTGAGATTCATATTAAATACGCATAATTAGAAACCAATCGCCCCCGCTCCCCTTTCGCTTAACTAATTTACTCTAAATACAATGTACAAAAGTATTGGTTCAAACTTCATCTGGTCAGCAATAGGCTAATTAGTTGCGAGACATTGCTCGATAGCTTTTAAGATAAAACCTAATATTATGTAGTTGGGCTTTCTTGTGTTAACCGGCAAATTGGGCGACGCTATGGCTTAGATTTAATGACCTAGGTCTATTCAACTTTCTAAACACTTTTCGACGTGTACTTAAGCTAAACAGACCTACACAAAGCGTGAAATAAAATGAAGATGCAGAAAACCCTTGTTTGGGACCTACCCACCCGCCTTTTTCATTGGCTTATTGTCGCGAGCCTATTAGCCCAATATGCCACGGTTGAATGGCTAGAAAACAAAGTCCAGTGGCACTTCTATATAGGGTATTTCACCTTATTTCTTATCGTTTTCCGCCTAATTTGGGGAGTAGTTGGTACCCGACACGCTAGATTCAGTAACTTTGTTACTGGCCCTAAAAAGGTTTTTAGCTATGTAAAGACGCTTTTTAACAGACAGTCAGAGCCCGCTATTGGACATAACCCGCTAGGCGGCTGGTTTGTTATTGTTATGCTTGCGCTGTTGGCCGTACAAGCCATCTCTGGGCTATTCATGACAGACGATATTTTCTTAGACGGCCCCTATCGACAGTTAGCCAGTGAAGAAACATTAGATTTGATGAACACTCTGCACCACCTTGCATTTGATGCGTTACTTTATGTCATCGCATTGCACATAGGCGCAGTTATTTTTTACAGCATATATAAAAAACAAAAATTGGTTCCCGCTATGGTGCACGGTAGTAAAGATTCGCTGAAAGAGCCCAAAACCGCAGGTATCGCGGACTCTCGTCTGTTACGCGCACTTATTGTGGCGCTTATCGCTGCGGCGTTCGTTTATGTAGCAATTGAAGTCTATCCACCAGAACCACAAGTAAACGAATTTTACTATTGAGCTGCACGACAACCTTTTGTCACGCACTAACAGCTTAACGAATGGTAGCGCTATAACAGGCGCATTATTTCAATAATAAAGGGGCGAGAAGCCCCTTTATTGTCTAAAGAAAAAATCGTTAGAAAGTACGCTTAGCGTTGTCGCTTTTACCTATTTCCCGCTTACTTTTTCATCATATGGCAGCTGGTTCACGAACTAATCCTTTATCTCGCATTATCGATTCTATTTCTTCTACGCTTGACGGATCATCAATAGTTGAAGGGACGGCGACAGTTTCGTTGGCGGCGATCTGACGCAGTAGTTTTCGAAGTATTTTACCAGACCGGGTTTTCGGTAAACGATTCACGACTATTGCTCGCTTAAAACAGGCTACTGGGCCAATTTTATCGCGAACTCGCTGAATTAAGTCCTGCTCTAACGCTTTTTCATCCACACTCACACCATCTTTTAGAAGGACAAGCCCAACCGGTAGTTGTCCTTTCAACGCATCATTAATTCCTATCACACTGCACTCGGCAATATCTGGGTGCGCCGCAAGCACTTCTTCCATTTCACCGGTAGACAAACGGTGACCGGCAACATTAATAACATCATCGGTACGCCCCATAATAAATACGTACCCGTCTTCATCTACATATCCGTTATCTCCAGTACTATAATACCCCTCAAATTCGCGTAAGTAGCCATCGACAAACCGTTGATGATCTTGCCATATAGTAGTTAAGCAGCCTGGGGGAAGTGGTAATTGAATGGCAATAGCGCCCTTATCGCCTATTGCTTGAGGTGCATCGGGCCCTTTTAACACCTTAACGTTAAAGCCTGGTGTTGGCACACTGGACGAACCCGGTTTTGTCTTCATTGGTTCAAGCCCCATTGGATTCGAGCAAATAGGCCAGCCAGTCTCGGTTTGCCACCAATGATCGATAACGGGTACGCCCACCTTCTCACTTGTCCAATAGTACGTGGGCGGGTCGAGCCGTTCACCCGCCATAAACAAAGTACGTAAACTCGATGTGTCGTACTTTGATAAAAACGTCCCTTCGGGGTCGGCTTTTCTAATTGCTCGAAACGCGGTGGGTGCAGCAAAAAGTACATTTACCTTGTGAGTTTCTATCATCCGCCAAAACGCGCCGGCATCTGGCGTACCAACGGGCTTACCTTCGTATAATACAGTGGTTGCACCTTTTATAAGCGGTGCATAGACAATATAAGAGTGACCGACGACCCAGCCGACATCCGATGCAGCCCAGAATACGTCGTCTTTACTGGTATCGTATACGGCGCCCATTGAGTAGTGTAAAGCGACTGCATGACCGCCGTTATCTCGAACAACGCCTTTGGGCTTTCCAGTTGTACCTGAAGTATAAAGAATATAAAGAGGGTCAGTTGCATCGACGGCGACGGGAGAGGCAGGCTCGCTATTTTCAGCTAAAGTATGCCAGTCGTAATCAGTATCTTTATTTAATTCAGCAGTTAATTGTTCTCGTTGAAACAATATGCATGCCTTAGGCTTGTGCTCTGATATATTTAGCGCCTCATCTACAAGGGGCTTATAGGGCAAAACTTTACTGCCCTCTATGCCGCAGGACGCTGTAACAATAGCCACTGGCTTCGCATCATCTATTCTTACAGCAAGCTCATTCGCTGCAAAACCGCCAAATACCACCGAGTGCACCGCTCCTAATCGAGCACATGCAAGCATTGCGATTGCCGCCTGAGGGATCATTGGCATATAGATAATAACGCGATCGCCTTTCTCAACACCTAGGCGAGACAAGCCTCCAGCAAACTGTGCCACATCAGTAAGTAGTTCGTTGTAGGTAAAATGCTGGGTAGTTTGCGTAACAGGTGAGTCGTAGATAAGTGCGTTTTTTTCACCACGGCCATTGTTAACGTGATGGTCCAGCGCTAGGTAACTGGTGTTGAGCTGCCCTCCTCTAAACCAGTCATAGTAGCCACTATCTGTTTTTTGGCATCCCTTCTCTGGGCTCTGAAACCACGCTATATTGCGAGCTTGTTCCAACCAAAAATCATCTGGATGTTGAGTAGAGGCAATGTATTCATTTTTATAAGTCATATCCATGTCCTGATTAGGGTTTAACTCTACCCTACTTCAGTTCAATCAGACCTGCTTATAAGACTTATGGCGTAGACCAGTTAACAACTTGATTTACATTAATTTAAAATTACAGTTACACTTTCAAGTGCAGTATAATATTTTGAGTGAGCAACCAAATACGTATCGAGTTGAAAGTATTTGCTGTTTAATATCCCTCACTGATAACTAGTTCTGAGCGTGGCCAACCTTATTGCGCCAATCAGTTACGCTCATTGGCTTATCTAAATAATAGCCTTGGAATGCGCTACATCCACAAGCCTTTGCTTCGTTTAATTGCCCTGTGGTTTCTATGCCTTCTGCCACGGTATCGAGCTTCAACGCCCTTGCCATGTTGCAAATATTTGTAACAAACACGTTTTTTTCTTTTGAATCTTCTATTGCTTCAATAAAAACTTTATCGACTTTGAGCTCATTAATTGGAAGCGCTTGCAAAGAGTTAAGGTTTGAATCACCAATACCAAAATCATCAATAGATAAACTAAAACCTTGCTGGGCTAAATCCTTAACTCGACGCTGTATTATGTTGACGCCTTTTATCAATGCGCCTTCTGTCAATTCAAGCTTTAGACACGTGTGTGCCACCCTCCACCTATTCACTATTCCTACAAATTTGCTGACAAAGTCAGCGCGCGCTAAATGCTTCGCACTAATATTAATTGATAGCTTAGTGTCTATACTCTTCGCGCGGCATTCGCTTAATAATTTACAGGCTTCATTACAAACCCATAACCCAATATCCGCAATGAAATCGTTCTGCTCGGCAATAGGAATGAACTCTGCTGGCGTAACGACGCCAAGGTGAGGATGGTTCCATCTAAGCAACACTTCAGAGCTTACTAGGTTTCCTCTATTACAATATTGAGGTTGAAGCTCTACGAATAACTCATTGTTACCAATAGCTCTATTTAAAGAATGTTTTATATAGTTATAGCGGTCTATATCGCTGCCATTAATATGTGAATAGACGTGCTCTCTCTCATCGTTTAAATAAACAATATCGTCATTTATTGCCTTTCTAGACATTAGCGCTTTTATTTTTTTATATGAAAAGTGCTTTGGTGGGATAGCACAGCTAACTGTCTTGGTTTCGATAACCAGTGAACTATTGTGTAAAGTGATAGGAACCAACACGTTATCTCTGAGATAGTGAACACATTGCTGGGCAGCATTTTTCGCCGAATGGTCATCCTTAAAGAAATCGTTTAAGTGAAGAATAAAATTGCCGCGGTCGTATTTAAATACCCTCACGTCAAGTTGCCTATTAACCTCAAAAGTACGAACAAAGCGACTAGCTAATATACGAAGGATATAGTCAACCGTGGGTTCTCCAAATGCGCCTTCATACTCTTTAACATTGACTATGCTAACTCGGAGAAAAACAGAAAGCGTCTTCTCAGACGTTGCCAATGCAGCTTTATCTAAAAGGTATTGCTCGAAATGATAAAGGTTCGATAAACCAGTCAAAGCGTCAGTTAGCGCTAACTGTTTAAAGCGGTCTACTTCAAAATGCAAGTTTGAAACGCTTCGTATGCTTATAATGACCAAGTCTTGGTTATGTACCTTGGATGCTTTTAAGCTTACATCGCACGCTATTCTCTTGCCATTTTTATGACGTATGCATTCGTTTATGGTCTCGACCTCACAGCAACGTGCAACGCCTTCGTCTAAATTTAACAAGTAGGATGGCACATCACTATTTTGAACCTTTGTCGCTAGAAGTTTAATATCTTGCCCTATTAACTCTTCCGGCTGAAACCCCAATACAGAAACAACTTGTTCGTTTGCCGACAGTATGGTGCCATTCTTATCAATGCTGAGAACCACGCTATCAACACCGTTTAAAATACTTGCTAGATAGTCTGTATAATTGTGTTGCGAATCAGATAGTCTCTGAGTTTCCGTTTCGTCCTGCACAACACCATATAAGCGAGTGAGTTTTAAACCCAAATTAGCTTGATGCTCAACTTGTAAAAATACGGTTAGCTTTATATTTTTAGTTCGCCCTTGTTTATCGGTAATAGTAAGATGCTTTGCAAAATGTCTTTGTTTTTTAATCGCTTTGAGAATTCGTTGCTTAAGGTTATCTCTGTCTTCAAATGAAATAACTTCGAGCACATCTTGTAGGTTAACGCTTTTGGAATGTAGCAGTCCCAGCAGACTTTTCATGACTTGAGTTGAAGAAAACGCGCCGGTGAACCTGTCTATTTGCCACGCCCCCACTTTTGAAATAGCACTCACCTCTTCAAGGAGTGACAACTGCTCTGATAACTTATCTGAATAGGGATGCCGGGCAAGCTCATACAGGTAGTTTAATTCCACCTTCTGGCGCAGAATATCCACGTAGGTATGTTGATGTCCCATTAAGTTGCTATTTCTCACGAACGTAAGCACAACCCCCAACACGTTATTTTGCATGTCTTTCACCGATGCCACAACGACATACTGTTCACGAAAATGCTCAAGTGATTGGGGTAAGGTAAATTCTCTTACAGGTAATGGCGCGCTCATCGGTGTTAAAGGCAGCATGAGTAGTGTATGGGGCGGGAAAACGATGTGATGTGACTCGATTTCTGAGTGTTCACTATCGCTTGCAATAACGGTGGCGCGACCACTATTCGGGTTTACTGAAACCAACAATATACACGGTGAATCTATTTTACTCCTGCTTTCAGTCAATAACGCAGAAATACTATTTTGCGTTGTGCGCATTGTGGAAAGCATACGCTCACTGCGTAAATCCATCTAATCAGTTCCTCGAAAACAATAAAACTCGCATACAAAAGCGCCTCCTCCATTGCTTTAAACCGGTAGGTGGAGTGTTGTCTTACGCTTTAACGCTGCGTTATTTTCCAACAGTGACACGTTACCTTTTTTCAAAAATGCTTTTTTAAGTGCATTCGTAGGTAAGATACTTATTGTGAATATAGGTTATTATTACGTCCATATTTTATTTACATAACATAGACAAAATCTGTTCAAATTTCCAGCAAATTATAAACAGTGCATATGTAAATTCGATTAAACTGATGAGACGGAAGGGAATAGTGTGATAACTGGCGTCTGTTACTTGTCACAGTTTTGTAAAACAATAATTAGAATATTAGCAAGTATGAGCACGACTATTGAAAGATTGGGGGGCTGGAAGAGGCAGTGCTGTTAAGTAGTGATGGAACACTTACCTCAACAGCACCTAAAATTTAGTCTTTTTTATAGTCATCGTGGCAAGACTTACAGCTTGCACCGATTTTACCGATAGCTCCGCGATACGCGCTCTCATCACCTGCATCTACTGCAGCCTGTAGACCTTGTGCGGCCGTTTTAAGTGCCATCACTTTCTTTTCTACATCTGAGAAGTTTTCCCAAATTTCATCTTTCGCACCAGTCTCTACGTCAAATTCACGCGTATCGACAGCTAAATAGTCGCCCATCATGTCAGCAAGGTGCTCAAGACGTACAGCGTTGGTTTGCATTACGCTTTCATCGAATGGAAGCGCGCCTTTTGCCATACCACCCAACGGGCCCATGTTACTGCGAACTAATTGAAAAACCGCTTGGCGGTACTGAGTTGCTGCTTTAGCGTGTTTTTCAGAAGAAGCTTCTGTTACCTCAGCTAACGCTGAACCTGAAATCACTGCGCCAACGGTAGCTGCTACGATCATCGCTTTATTGAATAGTTTCATGCCTGTTCCCTTTTTTAATTACCGGTTATCTACTTTTGCGTATGCAGATATTTTACCTTTTACTTATAAGCCTATCGTGACGAATAGTTCGTTTTAGCGCAAGAAATTTAACGGTGAACAAACGCTTTCAAGGGATTAGCCGCGCGTAACCTTGGTTTTAACAAATATTCGCCTAACAGAGGCACGAATGATAAAGGGACACCCACTTACTTCACCTTTACAAAGTACAGGTTTGGACAGACACTCGCCCTACTCTTATAAAGTACAGTTTCGCAGTTTCGGACACACACTCACCCTACTCTCATAAAGTACAGTTTCGGACAGTCACTCAAAGTTATTTCGTTTACAAGTGAAACTGGCGTAACAAGTTGCAGAGGTAGTAAATATATACTCAGATACAAAAAAGCCCTCTCAAGGAGGGCTTTGATACTTAAATAAGTGACAAACTAGTTAGTTAAGTCGTCAAAGAATTTCTTCACGCCATCGAAGAAACCTTGCGCCTTTGGACTGTGCTTGCTTGACGCCTTGCCCATCGACTCTTCTAGCTCTTGCAGTAGCTCTTTTTGACGTGATGATAGGTTAACTGGTGTTTCAACCACAACCTTACACATTAAGTCGCCCATAGCGCCGCTTCGCACTGACTTAACGCCTTTACCACGTAAACGGAACATACGGCCAGTCTGCGTTTCAGCACTAATTTTCAGCTTAACCTTGCCGTCCAAGGTAGGGACTTCAAGTTCGCCACCAAGGGCTGCTGTTGTAAAGCTAAGCGGTACTTCGCAGTACAGGTTGTTGCCGTCGCGCTGGAAGATATCGTGTTCACGAACGTGTACTTGAACGTACAAGTCACCTGCTGGTGCACCATTCTCGCCCGCTTCACCTTCACCAGAAAGACGAATACGGTCTCCTGTGTCTACGCCTGCAGGAATCTTAACGTTAAGGGTCTTGGTCTTCTCTTTACGACCATGACCGTGACAGCTGTTACAAGGATCTTCAATAATCTTGCCCTTGCCTGAACATGTCGGACACGTTTGCTGTACAGCGAAGAAACCTTGGCGCATTTGAACCTGACCGTTGCCGTGACAGGTTGGACAGGTTTTAGGTGAAGAACCTTTTTTCGCACCTGAACCGTCGCACACGTCACACTCGACCAGCGTAGGTACGCGAATATCAACGCTCTTGCCGCGAACCGCTTCTTCAAGACTTAGCTCTAAGTTATAGCGAAGGTCTGAACCTTGGCGCGCGCGAGACTGACGTCCACCGCGACCACCGCCGCCAAAGATATCACCAAAAACATCGCCAAAGATATCGCCGAAGTCGGCACCACCACCGAAGCCGCCGCCACCACGGTTTGGATCAACACCTGCGTGGCCGTATTGGTCGTATGCTGCACGCTTCTGCGAATCTGACAGAATTTCGTAGGCTTCCTGGATTTCTTTAAACTTATCTTCCAGGCCTTTATCGCCTTGCGTACGGTCAGGGTGATACTTCATCGCAAGCTTTTTGTACGCTTTTTTAATTTCACGTTCGCCCGCGCTTTTATCTACCCCGAGTACTTCGTAGTAGTCTCGTTTCGACATATCGTTTACATATCCTACTTTTTTGTCGACAAGCTTGTAATGCTCGTCGAATCTACAACTGACTGTTGTGAAAATAACCTGTTTAGGTTTTTAATAACGCTAAGTCATTTAAACCAAGCTATTTACACCAAGTTATTTACACAACAAAGGCGCAACAAGAAATTCCTGATGCGCCTGAACTGCTTAAACGGCCCGTTACTTTGGACTAACGGGCCTGACACAACAGTTTACTTCTTGTCGTCGTCTTTCACTTCTTCAAATTCTGCGTCAACAACGTCGTCGTTTGCTTGACCAGAAGAAGCTTGCTGCTCAGCGCCTTCTGCGCCACCAGCTGCTGCTTGTTGAGCTTGCGCCGCTTCCATCAGCTTGCTAGACGCTTGAATAAGTTCTTGCGTTTTCGCTTCGATTTCTGCTTTGTCTTCGCCTTTAGACGCTGTCTCAAGAGCAGTAAGGGCTTCTTCAATTGGCGCTTTGTCTTCAGCACTTAGTGCATCGCCAACTTCTTCAAGCTGCTTACGTGTAGCGTGGATCATACCGTCAGCTTGGTTACGCGCTTGAATTAGCTCTTCAAACTTCGCATCGGCTTCTTTGTTCGCTTCTGCGTCTGCTACCATTTTTTCTACTTCTTCATCGCTTAGACCTGAAGAAGCTTTGATAGTGATCTTCTGCTCTTTACCAGTGTCTTTATCTTTCGCAGACACGTGTAGGATACCGTCAGCATCTAGGTCGAAGGTAACTTCGATTTGCGGTACACCGCGCGCTGCTGGACGAATACCTTCAAGGTTGAACTGACCAAGAGACTTGTTGCCGCTTGACTGCTTACGCTCACCCTGTAGTACGTGTACTGTTACCGCAGACTGATTGTCTTCCGCTGTTGAGAAGGTTTGTGACTTCTTAGTTGGGATAGTCGTGTTCTTCTCGATAAGCGCAGTCATTACACCACCCATTGTCTCAATACCTAGAGACAGAGGCGTAACGTCTAGCAGTAGTACGTCTTTAACGTCACCAGAAAGTACACCACCTTGAATTGCTGCACCTACTGCAACTGCTTCATCAGGGTTAACGTCTTTACGTGGCTCTTTGCCGAAGAACTCAGTTACATACTTCTGTACTAGCGGCATACGCGTTTGACCACCAACAAGAATGATGTCGTTGATGTCGCCTACAGAAAGGTCTGAATCAGCTAGTGCTTGCTTAAGTGGGTTAAGCGAGTTTTTCACTAGGTCTTCAACCAAAGACTCAAGTTTTGCACGAGTCAGCTTAATAGCTAAGTGCTTAGGACCTGTCGCATCAGCCGTGATGTAAGGCAGGTTAACTTCAGTCTGTTGTGAAGAAGAAAGTTCGATTTTCGCTTTTTCGCCTGCTTCTTTAAGACGCTGCATAGCTAGCGGGTCTTTACGAAGGTCGATGCCTTGATCTTTCTTGAACTCTTCAACTAGGTAGTTGATAACACGGTTATCGAAGTCTTCACCACCAAGGTGCGTGTCACCGTTAGTTGCTAGTACTTCAAACGTGTGCTCGCCATCTACTTCGTCAATTTCGATGATAGAGATATCGAAGGTACCACCACCTAAGTCGTATACCGCAACAACGTTATCGCCCTGCTTCTTGTCCATGCCGTAAGCAAGAGCAGCAGCAGTTGGCTCGTTGATAATACGCTTAACTTCAAGACCCGCGATACGACCGGCATCTTTAGTTGCTTGACGCTGAGAATCGTTAAAGTAAGCAGGAACAGTAATTACTGCACCAGTTACTTCTTCGCCAAGATAGTCTTCAGCGGTCTTCTTCATTTTCTTAAGTACTTCAGCAGAAACCTGAGGAGGCGCCATTTTTTCGCCTTTAGCTTCTACCCATGCGTCACCGTTATCAGCACCTACAATTTTGAAAGGCATGATGTCGATATCGCGCTGAACTTCTTTATCTTGGAAGCGACGACCAATTAGACGCTTAATAGCGAATAAGGTGTTTTCAGGGTTGGTTACCGCCTGACGCTTCGCTGATTGACCTACAAGCGTTTCACCATCGTTTGTGTAAGCGATGATTGAAGGGGTTGTACGATCGCCTTCCGCGTTTTCAATTACGCGAGGTTTGTCGCCGTCTAGAACTGCGACACATGAATTCGTTGTACCTAAGTCGATACCAATGATTCTACCCATTTCGTGTCTCCGAATAAGTTTCTTAATGCTGTACTTTTAGTGGGGTTATTCCCCGGCTTTTCAATAGATGCCAGTAAAAAAACTGACATTTTCGTGTGTTTGTCGCAAAAAAAGCGTATTAGGCTTGCGTATCCACACCGTCGCTTGGCGCGCGCGATACCATTACCATGGCAGGGCGTAACAAACGGCCGTTAATTTGATAACCTTTTTGCATCACTGCCATTACTGTATTTGGCTCGTGGTCTGCACTTTCTTGCATCGACATCGCCTGATGCAAATCTGGGTTGAAGGTCTCACCCTGCGGATCAATAAGGCTTAATCCGAATTTCTCAATAGTGCTTAAGAAAGTTTTGTGGGTCATTTCCACACCTTCAAGAAGCGGCTTAACGGCTTCATTGTCGCCATCGGTCATTTCGATTGCACGTTCTAGGTTGTCGATAACCGGAAGCAATTCACCCGCGAAGCGCTCAAGGGCAAATTTACGTGCCTTCTCTACTTCACCTTCAGCACGGCGACGCGCGTTGTCAGCGTCTGCACGCGCACGAAGCACACCATCTTGCTGTTCTTTGATCGTTGCTTGAGCTTCAGAAAGTGCAGTTTCTAGTTCATAAATGCGCTGTGCATTTTCATCTAGCTCTACGCCTTCTGCTTCTGGCGTTTCTACCTGCGCTTCTTCTGCGCCTAGTACAGTTTCATCAACTGAATTTTCTTGTTCTGCCTGCACGTCGCGATTATCGCTCATGCCTACCTCCAAACGTTTTTCTAAATTAGGCATCACCCAACCAAATTAATTTAGTGGGAATGAGTCTGTTGCGCTTAGTTATGGGGCTAGATTTAGGGTGATCAAGGGTATCCACAATATTTTTGTGGACGATTTTTAAAAAATTGTGGGAGATGCGCCATATGTAAAGAACATGTTATTGTAAGTTCGTATAAACTGCATAGTCGCGAGTTTTGAAAATGCGTGGAATTACACGGACGAACTATCACACAGGCTACCAATGTTAAGTATCTGGACGGTTGGCACTATTGTTGGCATTTACCTTATCGCCCTTTTCGCTTTGGCGTTTTGGGGCGACAAGCGTTTACGCGATAACCGACAACACCCTGTACTGTACAGTCTTGGACTGGGCGTGCACTGTACATCTTGGGCATTTTTCGGTACCACCTCTCAGGCTGCACAATACGGCTGGGCAATCATCCCTACTTACTTAGGGATCATGCTGACTATGGCATTTGCGTTTCCTGTGGTGCTTCGTATAAGTAGAATGTGCCAGCAGCATAATATCAGCTCCTTAGCTGACCTCATCTCGCTTAAATACCAGCACTCTCATTTAATTGCCGCACTTATCACTTTACTGTGTTTTTTTGGTGTTGTGCCCTATATAGCCCTTCAATTAGACGCTATTACAAAGTCTATTAACCTACTCACTGGCGAACCCCAAACCACCACGCCTTGGTTAAGCATTTACGTGGCCGGACTGCTTGCCATATTTGCTATAACCTTCGGCACGCGCACGCTAAATTTAACTGATAAGCACCCTGGCTTGCTGCTTACCATAGCTTTTGAATCAATTATCAAGCTGGTCGCGCTGTGGGTTGTGGGTATTTTTGTTTGCTTCTTTCTATTCGATGGCGCGTTAGATTTAATATCTAATGCCGCATCAAATGACAGTGCCAGAAACGTCATTTATGCCGATAGCGCGCCTTGGGTTTATTTATCACATGTAGCCCTTGGCGTTTGCTCTATGTTTGTATTGCCACGCCAATTTCACATGAACTTTGTTGAACAAAACGGTGAGGGTGAACTCAAAACCGCAAGGTGGCTATTTCCACTTTATTTATTTGGTATGACTATTTTTCTAATACCAATTGCACTTGCAGGAAAAATATTGTTGCCAGAGGCCACAAGCTCAGATGCTTATGTGCTAGCACTACCTCTACATGCTGAAAATATTGCCCTGTCGTCCTTTGCTTTTATAGGCGGTCTTTCAGCCACCACAAGTATGGTAATTGTTGCAACGCTAGCCTTGGGCATAATGATATCAAACAATGTTGTAACACCGCTGTGGCTTAAAGCGCAGCTTAAGACTTCGCCCAATCGTTCAATGCAGTCAAACAAAATACTGTCTATACGCCGTATTACTGTAGTAGTCGTTTTAAGCATTGCACTCTGGTACCACCTTAATATAAGTCAGGCCGCGCCCTTAGTTAAAAGTGGCGTAATTGCCATTGCGCTGTTAGCACAGTGCATGCCCGTGTTGATGTTCGGAATCTATTGGCGGCGTAGCAGTAAAGCCGCCGCTATATCCGCTTTGCTAGTGGGCTCTACGTGCTGGGCGATATTTCTACTCTACCCTAGCCTGCTTTCTAGCTACTATTTTAATCCTGCTCCAACCGACCAAGTGCTAGGGCTGGGGTTTGCTTTTTCGTTATTGGCTAACTGCATGACATTTGTTGTTGTCGCGTTCATTTCTTCGCAGCACGAGTCAAACCAAACCGATGCCACACTGCAAAATAATTCGGCGCCCAATTTACTCGTCAAAGTGCGTGACTTAATAGCGCTTACCGAACGGGTACTCGAGAGCGCCACTCATTCCCAGCTTGTAACGCAACTCACGATTGATGTTGAGCGTGCTTCCAGCAGTGGTTATGCCAGCCAAGCACTTATCAACAGAGTCAATAAATTGCTCGCAGCTCAGGTGGGAGCACCGAGCGCTCGAATATTATTAGGCGCGATAGCAGATACAGGCAGTGATACCCTACCGGAATTAGTCGACTGGGTAGAAGAAGCCTCTCAGTCTTTTCAGTTCAATCACGAAGTACTTCAATCTTCGGTACAAAATATCGAACAGGGCATTAGTGTTCTTGATGACAAATTGCAGTTACTGGCATGGAATGACAGATACGTAGAGCTTTTTGCTTACCCAAAAGGCTTTTTGAAAGCAGGTATGCCAATTACCGACATACTGAGTTACAACGCAAAGCGAGGTTTGTTTAGCCCCTCCTCGATTGATAAACGAGTGAGCTACATGCTTGAAGGTACGCGCCATAAGCATATTCGCAAACAGCCTGATGGAAAAGTTATAGAGCTTAACGGTGCGCCCCTTCCTGGCGGAGGCTATGTAACGACTTATAGCGACATTACACAATACATAGCAATTCAAAAAGAGTTAGAAAGTGCAAAGGAGGATTTAGAGGCAAGGGTTGTTCAACGCACCGCAGAATTAGAAGAAGCAAAACTTCATGCTGATAAGGCCAATGAAAGCAAGACTAAGTTTTTGGCAGCCGCAGGACATGATCTGATGCAGCCTTTTAACGCCGCCACATTATTTGCCAGTATGCTAAGTAAAAAAACACAAGGCAGCGAACTGGCCGCACTGTCTGAGGGTGTGGTTAACTCACTAGATAACGCTCAGAGCCTACTTTCTATGTTGCTGGATATGACAAAATTAGATGCTGGCGTACTTACACCTCAAAACGCTGTATTTCCGATTGATGAAATTCTGTCGTCGCTGGTACAAGAGTTCAGTGTTATCGCAAAGCAAAAAGGGGTTACGCTGAGGTATGTAAAAACAAGTGTCATGGTGTATTCAGATAAAAACTTGCTGCGTCGTGTGCTGCAAAACTTATTGTCCAACGCGGTTCGTTACACACCTAAGGGCAGTATTTTAGTGGGTGTTAGGCGCATACAAACAGCAAATTCCGAAAAGGCAATAAGGCTTTGTGTTTACGATACCGGTTTAGGTATTGCCGCACACCAACAGCATGAAATTTTTAGTGAGTTCCACCAGCTGGACAACAACAAAAGTGAAGGGATTGGATTAGGCTTAACTATTGTAGAGAAGATTTGCCGATTACTCGGCCATCAAGTAGGGCTAACCTCATTACCCGGCAAAGGTAGCTGTTTTAGTGTTACAGCAACCCGCACAGCACACGCTAGTGGTAATTCAAAACAAGCGCTGGAAACAAAGCGCTATAGCAAAGAATTGTTTTTGGAAAACACGCATTTTCTACTTGTCGAGAACGATGAGCAAGTGGCGGATGCAATGTGTGCACTCCTTGCCGATTGGGGAGCAAATACAACCCTAATAACCAGTGGCGCCGAAGCCTCTAATGTTTCTCACCAGCAGTTTGACGTACTAATTGCTGACTACCATTTAAACTATGGAGAAAGCGGTTTTGATGTAGCGGCGATATTATCTGAAGAAAACGTGAGTTTCGCGCTGAAAGTATTGGTCACCGCTAATAGAAGCAACGAAATAAGAGAAGAAGCGGCAGCATTACAATTTAGCTACCTACCTAAGCCCTTAAAGCCAGCGGCGCTAAAGCGACTGCTTAAACAGTCACTCTCTCACCGACATGAAGACTCCGATAGTCCGAGAAATTACAATGCAAAGCGCTTAGGCTAATTTTGACTTCTTCAATAACTACTTCAAAAAAATAAGTTGATAAATGACTTATTGATTTTGCTTTTATTGCGTAGCCACATGCGTAAACCTCGCTATTGAGGTACATTAATATGGAGCCGACCGTAGCGATAATCCAACGTAACAACAAAGTCTTTAAGCAAGTCGTAACCAATAAGTCCTACCACGCGTTTCCCACCTATACGGCTGCCGGTTCTTTTGTACTGACTTTCTAAGTTAGTGGTTTGCCCTTCTGCAGGGAAGCTTACTTTAACGTTGCTAATTTCAAACGGTCCAAACTTTACCATGTCTGAAGTGGCGAACTCGTTTACGCCTGAACTATTGGCCCCAAATGAGGTACTTGTGCCCTCCACTTTCTCTAGCAAGTCTGCTTTAGATGCAGCGCGGCGGTTAACTAATATTGTGCCAGCATTACCAGTATCTATACGAAGCCATAGCGGTACGCCGTTAATTTCAACTTGTGCAATGGGCATACCCGTGCCTTGCTGAGTAGTAGCCGGTACGTTAGCCACCTCCTTCATATTGACCGAGTCTCGCGTTACAAGGCGAATTTTTCTGTGCGGGTAGTCTAATTGAACAACAAAACTGTTGAAAAAACCTGCTCCTAGTAACATACCGTTAGAATGATGACCAAGGTTGGTTTCAACCAGCGAATCTAACTTAAATGTGGTTCCAAAAATTTTAACGTCCACATTGTTATAGGCTTTTCTTTTTTCAACGCCATAAACCCCCTTCACGTTTACTGGTCTGCCTTTATCGAACGCTAAATCATGCTTTCTTACAAAGGCGCGGTTGATACTGTTTATCTGGGCGCCTGAATCCAGCATTACCCGCGATTCAATGCCGTCAATTGTAACGGGAAGAAATACATGACCGTTATCTAATGTGAAATCAACCCACTGTGTGGCTGCTCCAAAAACCTGGCAAGAAGAAAGTAGAAGAAAAATAAAAAGTGAAAAGCGCTTCATCAATATTCCTTTTGTTTTAGCATTGTTACTCCTAGTCCTTTACGCTAGCACAATTTTAGATGCAGTTCGATGCTAGGGGGCCAAAAGCAGCCCAAACAACATATAAGCTTTTACTAGCTCAAGTGCATTGCATTTTTAAACGCTATGCCAGCCTTGGTTCTATTGATAACGCCAAGTTTTCTTAACACCGCCGAGACATGTTGCTTAACGGTAGATTCTGAAATAGCGAGTTCGTAAGCAATCTGCTTATTAAGCAAGCCATCTGATACCATTCGTAGCACTTTTAGTTGGTGGGGGGTAAGTTGTTTTAATCTAACCGTAAAGTCATTGGAGTCTGATACGCTATCTGTGTTAGAGGCTGCAGAATTTTGTGACGGCTCTGTGGGCATTTGAACTGAAGGCGGTATCCAAGTTTCCCCATCAAGTACCGTATATACCGCATCAATAATACATTCAACCGAGGCCGATTTGGGTATGAAGCCACTAGCACCTAGTGCAAACGATTTTGCCATGACGTCTGCTTCTTCTTGTGCGGTAATGACGACTACAAGTACATCAGGGTATAACGCATGCACTTCAGCCAAACCATTTAACCCTTCATTGCCTGGCATGGTGAGGTCTAAAAAAAGCAGGTCTATGTCGTCATTTGATTTGAGACAAGCAAGGGTATCGGGGAAGGTCGAGGTTTCTACAAGCTCAATGTGCTCTACACTTTTTAGCGCGTGACACATAGCGGCCCTAAAAAGCGGATGATCGTCAGCAATCAAAATTTTTACGGACATAATGCTATCAACTTGTAACTACCTTGTTAATAATAATCATATCACGTCGGCTAATAAAGGTTAATGTTGTTAATGGAACTATTCACAAAACACACGTACTGGCCAACGTTCCCCTTGAAAAGACTAGGTCAAAATTGAGTACGCCTAAGCATAAAAGCTTAGGCGTGATGAACAGCGTTTATTTTATCTAAGCTATACTGTTTAGAATCGATAACCCACCGTAAGGTGAACAGTACGCGGGTCACCGTAATAACCAATAAGTGTTGTATCGCCACCAAGACCTGGCCCAAAGTTACCCTCACCGTCTTGTGTGACAAAGTCATATCCGCCAACCAGATATTCTTCATCGGTTAAGTTTTTCACGTGTAACCCGGCATACCAGTCGCCTTCAACGCTTTCCCAGCGCGCGCTTAAATTCACCATACCATAAGCATCTTGTTTAATAAGATCGCTGGTTTCAAAAATAAGGTAATCATCACGATAGTAGTAGTTGGCGTTGAAGGTAATATCCCCAAAGCTCGTCTCTAGCAAGTAGTTAGCATTAAAATTAAAGGTATTCTCAGGTGTACTCGCTAAGCCAATCAATGGAGGAATAGCATTGTTTTTCTTAATTTCAAAATCAATAAAGCCATAAGCAACATCAAATTGTAGGTTATCGGTTGCTACCCACGTCATTTCTAACTCTGCACCTTTTGCGGCAGTTTCCGCTGCGTTGCGCAGACGCTGATCAAGTGCGGTAGGGTCAGATAAATCACCCTCTACACCAATGTATTGACGATCTTTGTGATCATATGAAAACAAAGTGACATTCATGCGAAGCGCGTCGCTTAAATCGCTTTTTACACCCACTTCGAAGCTATCTACAACTTCAGGTTCTACACCAGGCTCATTAGTTTGAGCTCGAGGGTTAAAGGTGCCTGATTTGAAGCCTTGTGAATAGCTAGCGAAGAACATGGTATCGCGGTTCATTTGATATTCCACACCCACTCGCGGGGTAAAGCGAGACCAACTTTCTACCGCTGGCGCATCTAACACATCATCACCATCAGTGTCTGTCCCAAGTACTTGAGGCACTAACTGTCCGTCAGGGCGCACATAGCCTTCTATCCAGTCGGTGTAAGGATAAACATTAGCGAAGACCAAACCGTTGTTTACATAAGCCGTCTTCTCTTCGTCGGTGTAACGGGCACCAAGGGAAAGCGATAGCTTATCGGTAACGTCGTAGTTCATTTGCGCATAAGCAGCCCAGCTTTCTGAGTTATTGCAGCCTGTCACTTCTCGCGTCAATCCAGAAGCTCCAAGCGCTTGCCCTAACACACCCAAAATTGCATCAAAATTACCGCAGCTCTCACCATCGTAAAAATAAAGCCCTGATACTAAACTAAATGCGTTCCCGGTATAGTTCGCTTGAATCTCGTGAGTATTGTTACTGTCGTCATACTCTGCCGGTACATCGAAAATAGGCAACGGTGTATTATCGAAATCAATGTTGGTAGGTGAATAACTCTCTCTGTGCGAACCAATATATTTAAGCTCTAAATCATCATTCACTTGGTATCTTGCCAACCAGTTATAGCCTTCTAGCTCGACTTTATTCCAGGTAGGTAAGCTGGTGTAAGAATCGTAAACCGAATCAGGTACGGGCGCATCCGTCAAAATACTGGGAATTAAACGATAGCCGCCCTTAGCATTTGATGTATCTTCGGTTTTATCCCAGCCAATGCGGAAAAACAAATCTTCACTTGGGTGAACTTCAAGTGTCACGCGGGCTGCCCAAAGATCTTTGTTATAGTTTTCTTTGTCTTGGTTAGGCAACGCGCTTACTAGGTACTCACCGAAGCCGTCGCGGTTTAAATTGGCATAACCCACGCCAAGGTATACGGTGTCTTCAATAAGTGGAATTTGACCGGTAATTTTGATATCTCGCTGGCTATAGCTACCTACGGTCGCCTCAACGTTCATTTGCGTATCACCAGTCATTTCCTTAGTGACGTATTTAACCGCCCCACCAATAGTGTTCTTTCCGTAAAGCGTTCCCTGTGGTCCTCGCAACACTTCAATGCGCTGTACGTCTAACAAGTCAAGTACGGCTCCTTGTGGGCGAGCAATATAGACATCATCCACATAAATACCTACGCCTGGTTCATAGCCCCAAAGCGGGTCTTGCTGGCCAAGTCCGCGAATAAATGCCGTTAAGGTTGAGTTAGTTCCACGACTGGTTTGCAACGTTGTATTCGGTGAAAATTGCTGTACTTCGGTAAGTACACTAATCCCTTTTTCGCCTAGCTCAGCAGCGCCAACAGATGTAATAGCAACGGGCGTTTCCTGAAGCGACTCGACAGTTCTTCGTGCTGTTACTTCAATGCGTTCTAGCTTTCCTTTTTGCTCTTGTGCGTCAGCATTGGCCTGTTCATCCTGAGCGAATACTGGCGCTGTACTCAATACGCTAGCCACCGCAAGGGCACATAAGCTATGCATAGGGCGTTTTACTGAAGCTCTTTCGTCTTGTTCTGTTTTAACTGCGGCTGAATATGGTTGGTAAGGTAATACCAAGCTATTAATGTGTGTTGATTTAGACATAGTGAGTCCTTGTTGTTCTAAGTTCTAGGGCCTGTTGGTCTTCGCTGTACTTCAAAACTTCAAAGATCAATAGGCTCACGTCACTGTCGGATGTATTGCCTACGGTCAAAATCACTTTAGTTAATTAATTGTTAATAGTATGTAGTACCATCGTACTATGGGATTTTGATAAAAGTAACGTCAAACTCTAGGTCTGTTATGAATGCTTTTTATCTGATTTGCATACACTTTGTGGTTTTAGGTGTGGGCAAGTCTTTAATCGACTTAACTGTTTCGGATCATCTGCGGTCACAGATTTTTTAAGGAATATTAACTATGTTAAGTATGATTGGCTTAGTAGGCGGTCTGTTGTTGCTTATTGTTTTGACAATACGCGGGATGAACCTCTTTATTGCTGCACCTTTGTGTGCGCTTGTAGTTGCCATCACCAATAATATCGGCGTTTTTACTGGTGACGTGAATTTTGTTCAAACCTATATGAGCGGTTTCTCAGGCTTCATTGCTTCTTGGTTCTTTATGTTTTTACTTGGCGCATTATTCGGTAAATTCATGGAAGACACTGGAGCTGCAGACGCTGTTTCTCGCTGGATCATTACCAAAATTGGTTATAAGCGCGCTGTGTTAGCTGTTGTGCTAGCTTGCGCTATTTTGACCTACGGCGGTGTCAGCGTGTTCGTTGTGGCGTTTTCCGTCTATCCAATGGCGGTAAGCTTGTTTAAAGATGCCAACTTGCCACGCCGTTTTATTCCGGCAGCCATGGCGTTTGGGTCGGTAACATTTACTATGACGTCGGCGGGCTCTCCTGAAATTCAAAACTGGATACCTATAAAGTATTTAGGCACCTCACCTTTTGCCGCATGGGAAGTCAGCCTTATCGTCGCCATTTTCATGGCATGTTTTGGCTACTGGTGGCTGGCCAAAATGATTAAAAAAGCGGTAAACAACGGCGAGAAGTTTGAGGCCAGAGCAAGCGACCCTGAAGTGCGAGACCGAGCGTTACCCCACCCGCTTACCGGCATTGTGCCCTTGGTGGTTGTACTAGTCATTTCATTTTTATTCCATGAAGAGCTTGCTCAACTTGCCCTTATTCTTGCGTTAGGCGGCGGCGTGCTGTGTTTGCTGGCTATTAATTACAAGCATTTTCACAGTTTGCCAGTTGCCATAAATGCGGGCACGACTGGTGCGTTAATTGCCATAGGTAACACTGCCGCTGTTGTAGGGTTTGGGTCTATTGCAAAAAACACCGAAGCGTTTCAAACAACGGTAGCGCTTATGACCCAAATTCCCGGTAACGAACTGATTGGCGCCGCCATTGCAGTAAGCGTAATTGCAGGGTTAACTGGCAGCGCATCAGGCGGACAAGCTATCGCATTACCCTTAGTTGGGCCGCATTATCTTGACCAAGGCGTTGAACCAGAACAGCTACACAGAATTGTATCTATATCTTCAGGTGCACTGGATTCCTTACCCCATAATGGCTACGTAGTGACCACCATACGGGCCATCTGCAACGAAACCCATCAGGCAGCATATTGGGCCGTGGGTGCACTGACTGTAGTGGTACCTATGATTGGATTAGCAATGGCAATTAGTTTGTTTAGCTTTATGTAGCATGGGCTTAGCTTCTAAAAACGAAACTGCGCAAGGGTAAGCGCTAATAGAGCCAGAGCCAAAGCCACTTTACATACAGGCTCTGTTGAAGGAAGTCAGCGCTGTTAAAAAGGATTGAGGGTTAAAGAAAATGAACTGGAAAATTAGGTGTACTCCAAAACTAATGATGATAGGAAGCGAGCATAATAACTGGCGGTTAAAAGAGCCATGCGTATTGGCGGTACAAAAATATATGACTTCACTTAAGCTGGTAGCCCTACACTTTGCTAGGAAGTCACGCGCCCTGCTCGGGTTGCTTGCGTCGCTTCTCGTAACGTTTCATTGTCAGGTAACGGCGAGTGAGATTGAGCAAAAAGAATCGCTGATAGTAGAAAAGCAGATATTTGAAATGCCTTACTTTACAACCTTTGGTGGCAAACAGATTAAAAATGTAAAAGTAGGTTGGGAGGCATACGGAACTCTAGACGACACCAAAAGTAATGTAATTCTTATAACTCATTATTTTTCAGGCTCTTCTCATGCGGCGGGAAAATATAACGAAAATGATTCAGCGCCAGGATACTGGGATAGTATTATAGGCCCCGAGAAAGCCATTGATACAGATCGCTTTTATGTAATTAGCGTTGACACACTGGTCAACTTGAATGCTTACGACCCAAAGATAATAACCACAGGCCCAGCATCAATTAATCCAGACACGGGAAAACCTTATGGACTGGACTTTCCCGTTGTCACCATACGTGACTTTGTAAATGTTCAAAAAGCACTTCTTGAAAGCTTAGGTATTAGCAAACTGTACGCGGTTATTGGACCTTCTATGGGCTCTATGCAGGCTATAGATTGGGCGAGCGCTTACCCCGACTGGGTTGAACGTATGATTTCAGTTATCGGAGCAGGTCAAAGCGACGCCTGGACCACCGCAGCACTAGAGCACTGGGCAACGCCAATAACGCTTGATAAAAACTGGAACAATGGTAATTACACAAAACAGAAAGCGCCCCTTGATGGCCTAGCGGCATCGCTTATGCTCATTACGCAAAACGCTCTTACACCCTCGTTTTTTAATGAACAGGGCAACACATTGGATTTTAAAAATGTTGAATCGGCGCCGCTTAATGACATACGCCATTCACACAGTATTGTAAGTTGGCTTCGCGAACGAGCAAAAGCTCGCGCTCAAAAAATGGATGCCAACCACCTTTTATACCTAGTACGCGCTTGCCAGCTTTTTGTTGCCGGGCATAAAGACAGCCTAAAACAAGGATTGGCGTCTATCGAAGCAGAAACACTGTTTATTCCAGCTAAAACTGATTTGCTTCTTATGCCTTACCTATCGCAAGGTGCACACCAAGCGCTTATTTCAACTGATATCGACAGCACATTAGTTACGCTAGATGGCAAATTAGGGCATTTAGAAGGAGTAACTAACATATCCGCTCAAGCCGAGGCCATTCGCCAATTTTTAGAAAATGATAAGGCAGCAATGTAATGATGAAACCTAAACCCTTTTTACGCCGCGCAATGTGGTTTTCTTTATTAAGCGTTAGCGCGCTTAGCTTTAGTTCGCCAAGTTTCAGCGCAGATGCATCAGCGCAGGGTGATGTTCCTTCGCTTACCCTCGATTTAGAGAATGTCACCGTTTCTGGCTTGTCCTCAGGCGGTTACATGGCAACACAATTTCAACTAGCACATAGCGACTGGGTGAAAGGCGTTGGTGTCATTGCTGGCGGCCCCTACTTTTGTGCAAAAGGTGATATAACCACCGCCCTCGCACAATGCGTGAACAAGGTAGAGGGAGAGATAGACCTTGAAGCGTTAAACAAAAAAGCCGCGCAGTATGAAGCTGAAGGAAAAATCGCCTCGCTTTCTAATATGAAAGACGCAAAAGTCTGGCTCTTCCACGGAACGCAAGACACCAGAGTATTTGCAAAAGTGAGCGATTTATTATTTGAGCAATACAAATTGTGGACAGACACGCCAAATATTACCTACATTAACGATAAACCCATGGCGCACCTGTTTCCCACAGAAAATAACGGCGTGAACTGCATGAAATCAGAAAGCCCCTTCATTGGAAACTGCGACTACGATGCGGCAGGCGCCATGCTTTCCCACCTTTTTGAAGAGCTTTCAACTCCTGACGAGGAACTGTCAGGAAAACTGCATTCAGTAGATCAGCAAAACGCGGCCGGTAGCGACGCCAAAACACTAGCAAGCGAGGGCTTTGTTTATGTTCCGGCAAGCTGCGCACAGGGCGAGCCCTGCAGAGCCCATATTAGCTTTCATGGCTGTAATCAGTATGCCGATGCCGTAGGCGATGCCTACACCACCGAAACAGGGCTAAATGAATGGGCTGATGACAACAATATTGTTGTGCTGTACCCACAAACGAAAAAGTCGCTGTTTATGCCGTTAAATCCACAGGGCTGCTGGGATTGGTGGGGGTATGCGTCTAGCGATTATGCGAACAGTGACGGCGCGCAAATAAGGGCGGTGAAAAAGCTGTTGTTTTCATTAAATAGTGCACCTTCATCGAATAGAGCCGCAGGGAGCACCAATGAGTAAGCGCACAGTATTTATCACGGGCGGCGCAAGCGGCATTGGCTTTGGCATAGCCGAGTCAATGATGAAACAAGGCCATCACGTGATCATAGCCGATATAAACGAACAAGCAGCGAAAGACGCCGTGACCAAGCTTGCGCACTTGGACGGTTCGGCGAGTGCCGTTGCTGTAGATGTCTGCAATGCAGAGCAAGTCGCCGCACTGCCAGAGGCATTAGGAAATCTTACCGTCGATGTATTAATCAACAACGCAGGAATACAGCACGTTTCTCGTATAGAGGACTTCCCTGCAGATAAGTGGCAGCAGCTTATAAATATCATGCTGGTTGGCCCTGCTCTGTTAACCCAAGCGTTTTTGCCGGCAATGCGACAGCAAAACTACGGGCGCATTATTAATGTAGGCTCTATTCACTCGTTGGTTGCCTCGCCATATAAGTCTGCTTATGTAGCAGCAAAGCATGGACTATTGGGTTTTGCAAAAACCATCGCGCTTGAAACGGGTGACTGTGATGTGACAATTAACACCCTCTGCCCCGCGTATGTTAAAACCCCTTTGGTAGAACAACAAATTACAGCACAGGCGAGAGAGAATAACCTCACCGAGGAAGAGGTAATAACAAAAATCATGTTAGAACCCATGCCCAAAAAGCAATTCGTAAGCGTTAAAGAACTTGCAGATACCGCGAGTTTCTTAATGTCGCCTAGTGCTCGCAATATTACTGGGCAAACCATGGTGCTCGACGGGGGTTGGACGGCCAGGTAGTTGATTGTGGTTATAACACTTTACTATTGGTGGTTGTAGTGTGTTTCTCTCCGTGTTGAAAAGACTGCATGGCGCAGTCTTTTTTCGTTTTATCATCTAGCAAAAAGACTATTCCCAAAGTGAGACATAGATGGCGACCATTTCTTCAATAGTGGGTACGCGGGGGTTATTGCCGGGAGAGCCAGATGCCAAAGCTTGTTCAGCCATTGTTGAGGTCGAAGCAAAAAACGTTTCTTTATCAATTCCGAACTCGGCTGGCGTGGGCACTTGTAAATCGGCATTAAGTGCTTTTAACTCATTGATAAGCTTTTGATTCGCCACATCATCTGAGTCACTTTGCGTAGCGACCCCCATCGCGCGGGCACATTGTGCATAGCGCACTGGTGAACTTGGAATTGAAAAGGCGGCAACCGCAGGCAATAACATGGCATTCGATAAACCGTGAGGGACATGAAACGCAGCGCCGATAGGTCGACTCATTCCATGAACAAGGGCCACTGATGCGTTTGAAAAAGCAATACCCGCAAGCGTTGAGCCCAGCATCATTGATTCTCTAGCCGTTTCATTTGTTGGATCTGCAAATACAGTACGTAGATTAGGCGCAATTAACGCCATAGCCGATAGTGCCTGGGCATCGCTGTATAGATTGGCTTTGCGGCTTACAAACGCTTCAATAGCGTGGGTGAGTGCATCAATGCCAGTATCGGCGGTAACGCGTGCAGGCAAGCTTTGGGTTAACGAATAATCGACCAGTGCTGCCGTTGGCATAAACCCTAGACCAACACACAACATTTTCTCTGTGGTGTTTTCGTCAGTAATAATAGTGAATCGCGTTGCTTCTGAGCCTGTGCCCGCCGTTGTGGGGATAGCGATAATAGGCACCCCCGGCTCATCGACAACTCGAGGGAATTTGTAGTCTCGCATTTCGCCGCCGTATTTACCCAAAATGGCTATGGCTTTTGCGCTATCGATAGGGCTTCCGCCACCTAAGGCGATAATGCTGTCATAATCGTTGGCTTTAAATGCATCCACACCTCGGTTAATCGAATTTACTGTTGGCTCTGGCACTGTATCTGAAAACACATCTGCGTTAATTTCAGCCTCTTTTAGCGCTTGCACTATGGCAGCGCTGTATCCCAATTCAACCATCATCTTATCGGTAACCAATAACGGTTTGCGACAGTTAAGGCCTTTAAGCGTTTCAGCCACCCGACGACTCGCGCCCTTCCCTATATGCATCACTCTAGGCAAAATAATTTGATAAGACATGCTTCCCTCCTTTGATTGCTTTTCTCCAGCATACCTTCCGACATGCCTAAAGCAATGAATGTGTAAAAATAATGTTATTTTTTCACTCTATATTTCATCTTAAGGTGTAAATCGAGAGCGCAGTGCTTCCTGCGCAACTTATTAATGGGTAACTACTTCGCCGAAGAAGGATTGAGTGAGGGTAAATACTAGAGCGAAGTGACGAGCTTTCAGCATTTATACCATCACCTTAAATGAAATGGGTGATAGACTGGTCGAGACTCTCTTCTGGACTAACACTATGAAAAAATTCGGTATTACTTCATTGCTTATCGCGATTATCGCTTTAGCGGTCTGGCAATGGCCGAAACCTGATGCTCCTTTACTTTCCTCAAGTGATGCCATGCCCGTCATGGAAAGTTTGCCCGACGATTTCTTTACTAGACAAGTAAACCCCGTTTTAACGCAACGCTGCGTGGTGTGCCACGCCTGTTACGATGCGCCATGCCAACTAAAAATGTCTTCCCCAGAAGGTATAGCAAGAGGTGCTAATAAAGAAAAGGTGTATGAAGGCACGCGACTCACTGCTGCACAACCAAATAGAATGTTTCTCGACGCTCACGGCGTTAATGGATGGCGCGAGCGTGGCTTTTTCGATGTATTGCCAACAAAAGACGATACTAACGCCTCGCCAACCCAATCCTCGGTGCTAACGCAAATGCTTTTGCTAAAAAAACAGCACCCTCTGCCCAATACTACCCATTTAGATGAGAGCTTGGATATAAGTTTGAGCAGACAAAACCAGTGCCCAACCATAGATGAAATGAGGGAATATATAGCTGACCAGCCTCTAGGGGGCATGCCCTACGCCCTACCTGCGCTGTCAGATTCTGAACATACTACGCTTATTCAATGGTTAACCCATGGTGCACCTTTACCTTCGCCCAAAATGCTCTCACAAGAACTTAATGAGAAAGCAACTGACTTAGAGGCGTGGCTAAATGGCGATAGTAACAAAATGCAGCTTTCCGCACGTTATATTTACGAGCACTTGTTTACCTCTCATCTCCACTTCGAAGGTATCTCAGAAAAAGGAAAAACGCCTCAGTTTTTTAACCTAGTGCGCTCGCGAACCCCTCCAGGGCAAGCGTTAGATGTTATTGCCACTCGCAGACCCTTCGACGACCCCAAGATTGAGCGCGTTTATTATCGCTTGCAGCCTGTGCATTCCACGATCGTGAGCAAAACCCACCAAGCATACGCTATTAATCAGGACCTTTTAGATAAATGGCAATCTTGGTTTGTCGAAGCTGAATTTTCTGTTGAAATCTTGCCTTCGTACGAACCCGAAATAGCAGCCAATCCATTAACGGCTTTTACTTTGCTGCCTGTAAAAAGCCGTTACCGATTTATGCTTGAGCGCGCTCAAAACACCATTATGGGTTATATCAAAGGGCCGGTTTGCCGAGGACAAGTCGCGCTAAACGTAATTAATGACCGATTTTGGGTGTTCTTTGTCGACCCAGACATTGCAGCTTCTGAAAAAGTGAATGCGTTTTACGCTTCGCAAAAGAAAAACCTTCACCTTCCTGCTGAAAAAGACAGCTCTGCGTTAGCGATAAATTGGGCAAAGTATGCAAAACGCCAAGGCGACTATATGCGTGCAAGAGCGGCTTTTCTAAATAGCGAGTTTGAAAACGGAGAGCACCTAAACGTATCAAGTATTTGGGATGGTGACGGCAACAATACCAATGCCAGTTTAACCGTATTCCGCCACTTCGATAATGCCACTGTAGCGAAAGGAATGGTGGGGAAGCCTACTAAAACAGCTTGGATTATTGACTACGCCTTATTAGAACGTATTCACTACTTACTGGTAGCCGGCTTTGATGTTTACGGTAACTATGGGCACCAGCTAATGACCCGTTTATATATGGACTTCTTGCGTATGGAAGGCGAGTCGAACTTCCTCAACCTGCTCCCCCCGCCATCTCGTCAGGAACTCTTAGACAAATGGTATCAGAAGGCTAGCCCTGAACTCACTGACTATCTAGAGGGCGATTTTAATAGTTTCGAACAGCCTACGGGCATAACATTTGAAACAGAACGCCCGCAAAAAGAACTCTACCAGTTGCTATCGAAGCACTTAGCTAAAGTTCAGCCGCAAGTCTCAACATATAATAAACGCTTGTTATCCACCGAGCAGTACGAAGTGCTAGCGAGTTTAAACTCGCTCCCTGCCCAGCAAGCCACACTGATGCCTGAAACGACCATAATTGTGGTAAAAGATGACCAAAACTCAGATAACATTGATGTATTTACTGCCCTTAGGAACAGTGCCCACTACAATGTGAACAGTCTGTTCGAAGAAGAGGAAAATCGCGAGCCATCTAAAGACTCAATTACTCTGGTGCATGGACTTTTGGGTAGCTATCCTGATGCGTTTTGGTATATCAACGCTTCTGACGTCACTGCGTCGATAGAAAAGCTGAAGACTATTAAAAATGAAGCTGATTACCAAGCCTTGCTCGACAATGTCGCTATGCGCCGAACAAACCCTAATTTTTGGGCTTTTAGCGACAAATTGATTCAGTGGTCTAGCGAGCACTACCCTATTGAAGGCGGCCTGCTCGATTATAATCGATTAGAAGATCGCTAAACCTGACACTCTGCAACGTTTTACGCTTTTCTTTTGCAAAATACCTGTGCTAATGTCCGACCATTGGAAATGAAAGGACATTAGCATTCCATGCCCTATCAAACCGTTGCTTTAATTGGAAAACCTCAGCACGCTGCAACCCATGACAGCTTAAATATTCTTGCCGAATATTTATTAGCCAAAGGCTGCAAACTACTAGTTGAGGAAAGTATTGCTGAAGAGCTTGAAACTGAAAACTTCAAAAGCTGTAACCTTGTTACTATTGGTAAAGAGGCTGATCTTGCCGTTGTAGTAGGTGGTGACGGCAGCATGCTTGGTGCCGCGCGTGTACTGGCGCGTTTTGACATCCATGTCGTAGGCGTAAACCGCGGTAATCTTGGCTTTTTAACAGATATCCACCCTGATGATATCGTTCAACAGCTTGACCTTATCTTCAATGGTGAGTGCGTGGTTGAAGAGCGCTTCTTACTTGAAGTCGAAGTTTACCGGCACGAAAAGCTTAAAAGTAACAACTCTGCTGTAAACGAAGTGGTGCTGCACCACGGCAAAGTTGCTCATATGATGGAATTTGAAATTTATATCGATGAGCAATTCGTATTCAGTCAGCGTAGCGACGGGTTGATTGTCGCCACACCTACAGGCTCGACTGCATACTCCCTATCTGCCGGCGGCCCTATTATAATGCCAAAGCTTGATGCACTAACGCTGGTGCCTATGTTTCCTCACACACTGAGCAGTCGCCCCATTGTTGTTGATGCAGACAGTCAGGTATCGATGAAAGTATCAAAAGTAAACAGTGATTCCTTGCAGGTAAGTTGCGATAGTCACATTGTACTACCCGTACTGCCCGGCGATGAAATCCGCATTAACAAGAGCGTAGACAAGCTTCATCTTGTTCATCCCAAGGGTTACAGCTATTTCAACGTACTTCGCAAAAAGCTAGGTTGGGGCAGTAAGCTTTACTAGCCTCATTCACTATTCATCTTTTCTAATGTGCATTTATTACATTAGCCTGTAGCATTTTCTTAATTGCTACAGGCTTGAAAAATAAAGATTTTTTAATCTTCCCATATTTCTCTATTAAAAACGTGTACTTATAAAACTCTCAGAATTCGGCATACCCGTTGCACCTATCAAAGTAAGTTGTTGGCACAGGGCTAGTAAGATTTTGCCCCTTATGATGTTTTACATCGTGCTGATTTATTTACATTCAATAGGAGATATCATGAGTAACACCAATATCAAATTTACAGCCCCAGGAATGGATAACGATGCTGCTGCCAAAACAATTAAGGTATTGGATCAGCGATTGGTTGCACTATTAGATTTACAGTTAACCTTAAAGCACATTCACTGGAACGTGGTAGGCCCAAATTTTATTGGCGTGCATGAAATGCTAGACCCTCAGGTAGATGCAGTACGCGAAATGACCGACACCATTGCCGAACGAATTGCAACGTTAGGCGGCGTACCGAAAGGCACACCGAAAGCCATTGTTGAAGGTCGCAGCTGGAGCGATTATGAACTAGGGAAAGGTTTAGTACTTGACCACCTTAAGGCACTAGACGCTGTTTATGACGGCGTAAATGGTGACCATAGAAAAGCGCTAGAGCTTCTTGGTGAAATTGACCCAGTATCGGAAGATATGATCACTGGTCAGCTGGCAGACTTAGAACAGTTTCAGTGGTTCGTGCGCGCACACATTGAATCTGGAAGCGGTGAGTTGCAGCAATAAGCTTTTTTACTGAATTTTAGATAGTTATCTGACGATTTATAATTCAACTAAAATTGGAATTTTAAAGGAGAGCTTTGGCTCTCCTTTTTGCTGTTTGGTTTTAAAAAACCGTTACAGCAGTCAACGTATTGGCTTACAAACCTTCTTTACAGACAGGCTTTAGGCTATCGAATTTTAAGTAGATTAGTACTGTATAAATTTTTGTAAAACACGCGTTCTCATTAATTTCGTTTATGCTGGTTACTTATAACCTCAAATAACCATTCGAAGTTATAACATTGATTTCTCAAACTTTATTAGCTTCCTTCTTAATTTTAGCGTAATTTTTTCACGACTTAACTTTACACAGGCAAAATACTGTATATATTATCAGTTACTGTATATATCATCATGTTCAACTTATTCGAGTGTGGTTATGTTAGCGCATCTTTCTATTTCTAATTTTGCTGTTGTAAAACAATTATCGGTTCAACTGGAAAACGGGCTTACTGCAATAACCGGTGAAACCGGTGCAGGTAAATCAATTGCTATTGATGCGTTAAGCTTGTGCTTGGGTGAACGTGCCGACGCAAATGCTGTGCGTAAAGGAAGTACGAAAGCTGAAATCATCGCACACTTTTCTTTGAGCAGTAACGCATTAGCTAAAGCTTTTCTCGATGAACATGAACTTACCTCAGACGAGGATGAAAACAGCTGCTTTATTCGCAGAGTTATTTCTAAAGAAGGTCGTTCAAAAGCGTTTATCAATGGTATTCCCGCTTCGCTTCAGCAGTTAAAAGGCTTAGGCCAGTATTTGTTAGCCATTCACGGTCAAAACACACACCTGCAACTGTTGAAAGAAGATCATCAAAGAGACCTAGTTGACGGTTACGCTAAACATGATGAATTGTTAGCGCAAGTTACGGAAACTCATTCAATTTGGCGTGATAAGCAACGCACACTAAAGACACTTCAAGAGCAAGCACAGCAACGAGAAGATAGAATTCAGCTGTTAACCTATCAGGTTCAAGAGCTTGATGAGTTCGCTATTGAAGAGGGCGAGTTCGAAGAGTTGGAAATAGAACACAAGCGCTTGAGCAATGGTCAAAGTCTTTTAGAACAAGCGCAGACTAGCGTGTACAACTTATATGAAAATGATGAGGGCAACGCTTTATCAGTGATTCAAAGTAGCATTGAGCGCTTGGGCGAATTGGAAGCCCATGACGCAAGCCTAACGCCTATGATAGCGTTACTAAATGACGCAGCAATTCAAGTAGAAGAAGCTGCGGGAGAGCTACGTAGCTACTGCGATCAGTTAGAGATTGACCCGCTTCGTCTACAGCAAGTTGAAGCGCGCTATGCTAAAGCGATGGATCTGGCACGCAAACACAGCGTTATGCCAGAAGGGCTATATCAACACCATCAGGAACTCGCCGCCGAATTCAATTCACTATCTGAACAAGAAACGCTGTTAGGCACACTTGAAGGCGAAGTAGAAGAAGCGCGAGCAACATACCTAATCGCGACCAAAGGGTTGTCTGAAAGCAGACAACGTGCTGCAGGTAAATTAAGTAAAGATATTGAGCTTCAGATTCGTCAAATGAATATGCCTCATGCAAAAGTCGATATTCAAATTCAGTACGATGAGCTTAAGAAGCCTGTTAGCACAGGTCTTGATACTGTCGAGTTCAAAGTGTCTACCAACCCTGGTCAGGATGCAGACAAGTTAGAAAAAGTGGTGTCAGGTGGTGAATTATCAAGGATAGGGCTAGCTATCCAGGTAATTGCGAGTGACAATCACGCAACTCCTACCATGATTTTCGATGAGGTCGATACAGGTATTAGTGGGCCAACTGCATCTATCGTTGGCGGTCTGTTGCGCAAACTGGGCAAGCAATCGCAAGTAATGTGTGTAACGCATTTACCACAAGTAGCTGCGCAGGCGCATAACCAGCTGTTCGTAACTAAGCTCACCGATAGGGAAAGCACAGAAACTCAAATGCTACCGCTTACCAAGCAAGACCGTATTGATGAGTTAGCGAGATTGCTAGCCGGTGACAAAGTAACCAAATCGGCCTTAGCAAACGCAAAAGAACTGCTAAAAAGCGCAGCATCGAACTAAAATGCAGTTGATTGGTCATAGTTGTCAATGTAGCATGCCTTCGCGCTTGCAATAAAACAGCCTCGAAATTCGCCTTCGCGAAATTCGCTGGCACTAACAAAGGCAATACTGGACAAATTAACGCATGAAGTTGCAACACCTATTAGTAATTCTTGGTATCACACTTACATCAACCGCTTGCTCGAACTGGATATATCGTATCGACGTTCCCCAGGGAAACTTTCTTGATCAAAGAGACGTTGAAAAGCTGCGTGTTGGAATGACAAAAGAACAAGTTATTTATGTATTAGGCAACCCTGTTGTTCAAGACTCGTTCGATGATGACACTTGGTACTACGTTTACGATATGAAACGCGGTATGGAAAAGCGCGGAAAAGATTTTCAGAAGCAAATGGTAATAAACTTTGTAGATGACAAAGTCACCACGGTTGAAGGCGACTTCGAGTTATCTGAAGACTTCAACACACCGCTTGATAACTAATTATATTTATAAAGGTAGCGTTTCACGCTACCTTTTTAGTTTCTAGTACCCTAAATAACAACACCTGTTTTTCGAGTTACATCATTTACCTGATTGAGGCATACATGGAACACAGTTTTTGGCACAGTAAATGGCTAAATAACGAAATCGGATTTCATGAGCCCGAAGGCAATGCGCTTCTTGTAAAGTATTCCTCTTTTCTGCTTGGTAGCGAGAACTCGAGCGCTGCTTTGAAACGCATATTTGTTCCACTATGTGGTAAGACCCGCGACATCGGCTGGCTACTTTCCCAAGGTTGTGAGGTGGTAGGTGCTGAACTGAGCGAAGTGGCTATCATACAGCTATTTGAAGAGCTGGAAGCCGAGCCTACCGTTACTACCACTGCAAAGGGTAAGGTTTACACCAAAGACGGCTTAACTATACACGTGGGCGATATTTTTAAACTTACGTCAAGCGACATAGGTGACGTTACTGGTGTTTACGACAGAGCAGCTTTAGTAGCGCTGCCTAGCCCCCTTCGCGAGCAATACGCTGCACACCTAATTGCTATTACTCAATGCGCGCCTCAGCTAATCATTTCGTTCGAGTATGACCAGAATGAAATGGCCGGCCCTCCATTTAGCGTAAACGAAAAAACCGTTGATTCACTTTACGCTGGCGCCTACGACATTAATAGGTTAGAGCGCTCAGTGCTTGAAGGCGGCTTAAAAGGCAAAGTAGACGCTGATAATTTGGTATTTGCCTTAACAGCTAAGTAGGTTTTATCGCAGCCTTTTGTTACATGCATATAGTGTTTGAGCCAATACCACTACTTCGAATTTGAATGGCTAATTCAGTATCGCCCTACTCCATGCATTGCCAGTAGTGTTGCAAAGGTCTGCGTCTATAGCCCTAACAGCGCCTCGACTCCAAACAATACTGCACCTATTAGACCACCGACAATAGTGCCGTTAATACGCACTTTTTGTAGGTCGCGACCAATATTTAGTTCTACCTGCTCTGCCATCTCGCGTTCGTCCCAGCTATTGATGGTGTCGCGGATATGGCGGGTTAAAAATTCAGCCAATTCTGGTGCCATATATTTCGCTGCTTCACCAATATGCTTATTAAACGCTTTGGCCAACTCACTGTCTTGCGTTAACGTTGTGCCCAGGTCTTTTAGCAGATCCGACACTTTAGTTTCTGCTTTGCCATTTTGTTCTTCAAGCGACGTTAAGAGCCATTGATGAAATTTGGCCCATGACTGCTGAACATAGGTATTTAATGCTGGGTCATTAACGATTTTTTCGCGATAGCTGTTTACCTTTTTCTCCATTAACGGGCTGTGTTGTAGCTCATATAAAAACTCATGCACCTGTTCGTCGAAAGCATGGCGAATAGGATGGTGCTCATCCTCGTATATATCCTCTAAAATACTTGAAACGGCTTTAACAGCAATCAGCGCACCCTGCTCGCTTAGCCAGCTGGACGGCAAGAGCTTTTCGATGCGGCTGTACTCAGTTTTTAACCAGACGACCAGCGTATCTGCTATATAAATTTGAGTTTCGGGCTCTGCGAGCAGCTTAGCTAGTTTCCCTAATACCCTATCGAGCACGACTTGGTGCTGGCGTTCTTTCGTCACGGCGCCTAGCGAAGTTGCCATTAGCTGCCTAAGATCAAGTTGGTTAATACCCTTCTGCGCTGTTTTAGCTATAAACGCTTTGACGGGTTTGTCATCAAGTACACGTAACACGCCGGCAAAGGCGTCACAAATAAAGCGACTTAAACGAGTAGCGTTTCTTTCCTGTGACAACCATCTTCCAGCGCCCTTCGCAGGGTCGCTGTCTCGAATCAGTTTTTCTATCGCCTCGGGGTGAAAGAATTTCTCTTTAACGAATAAAGACAAGTTATTAGCAATAACCGACTTATTACTTGCCACGATATTGGTATGGGGAATAGGGTACTGGGCTGGTATTGGTTTAAACAGCGCAGTTACAGCAAACCAGTCAGCAAGGCCACCTATGAGTGCCGCCTCGCTCGCCATCTTTATAAGCCCTAACCACCATGCACCCTGTAAGTTTGGGTAAAACTTGGGTAGTAATACCGTAAAGACAAATACACCTGCGGCAAAAACTAAACAGGCCAATGCGAGCCTTTTGGCTCTGTTTAGCTGTGCATATTTGTCCGTCATAAACTACTCCGTTTAAATTACTCGTTCACCGTCTTGGTCAATTAATGGTGTACCGTCTTCTTTAGCAAAAGGGCCTTTTGGCCATACCGGTAAAATATCCAATACAGCTTCACTAGGCCGACATAGTTTTACTGTTTCTTTCGCGTTATCAGCAACAGCATTATCTTCATTTGGGTCGGAAGATAATGAAGCTGTTTTTTCATATTCATGTTTAGGAATGCAAACAATAGGCCTATTTACCAGGATAGGATGCTTCAACATAAGTTCGAAGATAGCTTCGTTGCTGACCGACTCATCAAGCAACCCTAACTCAGCCGCTGGCGACTTTGTTGTCCTAAGCGCCTGTCGAGGCCTCAAACCTGCTGCATGCAATAAATAGCTCAGCTGTTCACGCTCCCACCCTACACTCAAATACTCAATAACTTCCACGTCATATCCCGCCGCTCTAATTACTGCAAGTACATTTCTAGACGTTCCACATTCTGGATTATGATAAACCTTTATCATCGTTACTCGCCTCAACAAAAAAGGAAAACTATAAATACCAACATACTGTTTAAGATCGAGGACAGCCCCCCCTAATCAGCCTAGATACCCAGCCTGTACTTCGTGGACACACACTCGCTTTTCTAAGAATTAATCACTTCGCACCTGTACTGGGCGGACACACACTCACAATATCTCTAACTTGATACTTAGAAGAAGAGTATTTAGATAAACAGCCTTGTTGGAGCTTTACCATTAAATTAGAGTGTCCAACTCGTTGCTTAAAGCTAAATAAGTGTCTGTCCACTTCTATGCTTAAGTGCATGTTAATTCGTATGGTCAAATTCGCTATATATTGGCGCTTAAAACTACAAAACGTTTCATCGCGCCACTACGCTTGCTAACCTTTTTAACAAAAAAACACTAACTCCATGATTTAAATGACTTTTTAAGAGTGGCACGATACGTGATAAGTATGAAGCAAAGGTTATAAACACATAACACGACATATCAAAATTTGTGTTTAGTACCAACATCATTAAAGCGTGCTATCTAAAGTATATAAAAACCATTAAGGATATAAGAATATGAAAAAGTCTATTATTGCTAGTGCTGCTATGTTGCTTTCAGCCTCTTTACTTTCGGGCTGCGTTATCCATGTTGGCAATGCAAATGCTTTGGAAGGCAGTGATTTTAGTTCTATTCTAGGCAATATTGACATAGCTGAAGGGAAGCACGCTGGCGATATTTCCTCTGTTAATGGGAACGTGGAAATAAGCGATCACGCTGGTGCGGATGAAGTTAGTATCGTCAATGGCAACCTTGAAATGGGCAGCCATGTGTCTGTCCGAAATATCGACATTGTAAATGGCGATGTAACCGCAACTTCACACCTTAATGTACTTAAGAGCCTAGAGACTGTGAATGGAAATGTGACGCTTCCCACACAAAGTACAATTGGCGGTAGTGTCGAAACCGTCAACGGTGACATAACTGCTGTTGATACAACTATTGAAAAACACATTAAAACACTTAACGGCGACATTACTTTATCTGGCTCATCTCATGTTTTAGGCGATATCGTATATAAAGAAAGTGAGAGCTCTTGGGGTAATAAATCAGATAACAAACCTACCCTGTCGATCAGTGCTTCGGTGACTATAGACGGTAGCATTATATTGCACCGCCCTGTTAACTTAGACATTGAAAGTGACGAGTTAAAGCAAAAAGTCGTTGTAAGCTACGGTGGTGCGCAGTAACGTATCGGCTCGAATATCTAAGCCCAACGTTTCGGAATGACATGACTGAACATGAAAAGATGCTTGCTGGCGATTTATACTTCCCGTCAGACAAAGTGTTAACGGCGTTGCGAAAGCAATGCCGTATTCAATTAGACGAGCTTAACGCGACTTGTCAAAGCGACCACAAAAAGCGTACTAGACTTCTAAAACAGCTGTTTGGCAGCACCGGAAAGAGGCTTTACATCGAGTCTTCATTCAAATGCGATTACGGCGAAAATATCCATGTAGGCGAAAATTTCTTCGCTAACTTCAACTGTGTGATTTTGGATGCAGCAAAGGTCACGATAGGTGATAACTGCATGATTGCGCCTCAAGTCGGTCTGTACACCGCTACGCATCCATTGGATCCCGTACAAAGGGCAACCGGTATTGAGTTCGCCAAGCCTATAACTATTGGCGACAACTGCTGGATTGGTGGCATGGCGGTCATAAATCCTGGTGTAACCTTGGGAGACAATGTGGTGGTGGCCTCTGGCGCTGTGGTAACTAAGTCGTTTGGCGACAACGTGGTTATAGGTGGGAGCCCCGCCAAAGTAATTAAAGAAATAGTGCAAGCCGAACAGAACGTGTGACCCGTTATCACAAGCACATACTAACGCATACGTCTTCACGTGAGACCCAGCTATTCTCGTTCATCAATGTTACTTTGAGTCGTATAGCTCAGCAGGTAAATTTCAAGAATATCCAAATGCCGCCTGTTAAACCCTTAGGCGGCCTATCGCAATTGACATAGTTTACAAAGCGGGGGAGCATCTAGCGCTAGCCCCGCTACTTAAAAAATGAATGTGTATTGCTTTGCGTTAATCCCAATTGGGCGCAAAGTCAGGGTTAACAATACGCTCGCCGTTATCAAGATCATCAATTAGCGCGAGCTCTGAATCAGTTAAATGTACACCACCGTAAGCTAAATTCTCTGCTAAGTGTACTTTACTGGTTGATGAAGGAATGGCATAAATGTGGCGTTTTTCCATCCACGCCAATACCACTTGCGCCGGCGTCGCATTATGGTTTTGAGCGATACTCAACAGAGTTTCATCCTTCATTACTGTCCCGACAGCAAACGGCATGTATGCAGTGGCTCTGACGCCTTTTTCCTTGCCAGCTTCTACAACTTTTTTATTTTGCATGAAAGGATGAATTTCAATTTGGTTCGTGTAAATCTCGCCTTCACCTAAAATTTCTTCAGCCTTGTTTAGCAAATCAATAGTGAAATTAGATACACCTATATGACGCGTCAGCCCAAGCTCTTTCGCTTTGGCAAGATTGCCTAAATAACTTTCTAGTGAAATGTCATTACCTGGATATGGCCAATGGATAAGAAGCAAATCAACATACTCTAGCTTCAGCTTTTCTAAGCTTTCGTGAACGCTGGGTATAAAGTGATCGTCGCCTAAAGATTCGTACCACACTTTAGTGGTGACGAATAATTCGCTTCTATCTAGCCCACTTGTCTTTATGGCATCGCCAACTTCAGCTTCGTTATCATAGATTTGCGCGGTATCAATGTGCCTAAACCCTACTTTTAGGGCTTTACTTACTGATTCACGGGCCTCTTCACCTTTTAATCGAAACGTTCCCATTCCTAGTTGAGGCATGTCTTTCATAACAATCTCCTATTCCGTGTGACTTTTAACTACCTGATATAGCTGATTAGTAATTTCCTACGCTTTCGTTTGATAAGAAGATCGCAATACGCTTGTGGATTAGTAGGGTTAATTTACCAACTCTGGTCGTTATTAAGCTTGTGTTTGATGCCAGCATAAAAAAGGCCGCTAGCATTTGCTCGCGGCCTTGAGTATTTACATAGATATAGTTAGATACTATTTACGTTTGCCTGGACGTCCAGCACGTTTATTCAAGCCTTGTTGCTTGCGTACTTTGTGCTTTTTAACCGAGCGACGCATGCGGCTTAAACGAGCGTGGTCAAGTTTACCCTGGCGTACATTAACCATAGTTTGCGTTTCATCCGGCAATTGAACATGGCTACGAAGCGCGTTCACGTCTTCTAACCCTAATTCTACCCACGCACCTTGCGGTAGGCGCTTTTGTAGTTCGATTGGGCCATATTTAACACGTATCAAACGGCTTACCTGAACGCCTTGCGACTCCCAAAGACGACGCACTTCGCGGTTACGCCCTTCTTTCAAGGTCACGTTGTACCAACGGTTCATGCTTTCATCTTCAGCATGCTGTGGCGTAGGCGCACCTGAAATTGTCAGGAACTTTGCTTCGCCATCTTCCAGCTCGACCCCTTTTTGCAGGGTGTGAAGCGTTTTTCCGGTAACTTCACCGAATACGCGAACGGCATATTCACGTTCCACTTCGCACTTAGGGTGCATTAGGCGGTTAGCTAATTCACCATCGTTAGTGAATAACAGCAGGCCACTGGTATTCATGTCTAGACGACCAACCGTGATCCAGCGTCCTAATCGAATAGCGGGAAGACGGTCAAACACTGTATCGCGACCTTCAGGGTCGTGACGGCTGCACAATTCACCTTCAGGCTTATTGTACATCAACACACGGCAAATTGGCTGTTCTGTTTGACGAGATAGCAAATGACCATCAACACGAATTTGTGCGGTGTGATCGACTCTATCTCCTAATGTTGCTTTGGTGCCATCGACCGATACTCGGCCTTCTTCAATCCAACGTTCCATTTCTCGTCGCGAGCCTAGCCCTTGGTTAGCCAGTACTTTTTGCAACTTTTCAGTCATGGGTTTTCACTCTTTAATTGCTTGTTTACGGTCGCACGGTCTATTCGGACGGTGCCTCATTTAACACCTTAAGCGGCGAGTCTGACGCAACGCTTTCAGCCATGTTTTCGAAAGCATCAGCATTGGGCAAATCGCTCAACGACGTCATCGAAAAATAGTCTAAGAAGCCTTTGGTAGTTGCATAAAGCGCTGGTCGCCCAGGCACTTCTTTGTGACCTACTACCTTTACCCAGTCTCGTTCTGTGAGTGTCTTTATAATATTACTGCTTACCGCCACGCCCCTGACCTGCTCTATTTCTCCGCGGGTTATAGGTTGACGATAGGCAATGAGTGCCAAGGTTTCGAGCATTGCTCTAGAATACTTTGGCGCATTTTCCTGCCACAATTTGCTTAACCAGGGGCTTAACGCATCTAACGATTGAAAGCGATAGCCACTTGCTACTTCCACCAATTGAATGCCTCTTGGCTGATAGTCTAACTTTAGCTCGTTAATCACCTTACTCAAGGTTCTATCAGCGACGGTAAACTCATTGAGTACCGTTTCTTTTAAATGCTGCTTTGAAATAGGTTTATCAGCAACAAATATTGCTGCCTCTACCAATTGTTTAAGCTGCGCCGTGTTAATTTTCTTCATGGGCACCTAATTTTACATGAATTTTTGCATAAGGACCTGCCTGAATGCATAAAATTAGCTGTTCTTTTACTAATTCTAAAATTGCTAAGAAGCAAACCACTACCCCAGCTTTACCTTCTTCAACCGTAAATAGGCGTTCAAGTGGCGTATATTCTGTTGTTGTGAGTAACGACAAGATGAGCGACATGCGCTCTCGCGTGCTCAGTGCTTCCCGTGCAATGGTATGGTGTTCAAACGCTTCAGCGCGCTTCATGGCCGCACTGAACGCCAATACAATTTCAGCTAAAGACACATCGGGCTCAATGCGAATTGGCGCCACATTCTCACTTAGTTCAACGTGAGTGGTGAAAATATCCCGTTCAAGTCTAGGCTGAATATCTAAATCTTCTGCCGCTTGCTTTACTAGCTCGTATTCTTTTAGCCGGCGAATAAGCTCTGCGCGAGGGTCTTCTTCTTCGTCAGAATCGTCACTGCGTTTAGGTAGCAGAAGCCTGGACTTAATTTCTGCCAATATGGCTGCCATCAGCAAGTACTCTGCCGCCAGCTCTAATTTTAGCGACATCATGGCATCCACATACTCCATATACTGCTTGGTAACATCAGCGATGGGCAGTGTGGTGATATCAAACTTTTGTTTTCTAATCAGATAAAGTAGTAAGTCGAGCGGCCCTTCGAAGGTTTCTAATATGACCTCTAGGGCATCGGGGGGAATGAAGAGATCTTCAGGCTTTTCAATTAGCGCTTCGCCATTAATAAACGCAAGTGGCAACGGCTGCTGAACAGGTGTCGAAAGCCCCTTCTCAACAGAGGCATCATTATCGTTATTATTGTCTTCAACAAACTCTGACACAGTTCCACAACCGTTTTTACGCGCTAACAAAGCGGCGATTATTGATATTATTATTTACGCGTTCACGCGGAAACTTGCAGCGCTTCGCTGTACATCGAAGCGCTACAGGCCCTCGCAACATAGCTTACGGTTTCCTACTATAACTTTCACCCACAACAAGCAAAAGAAGCTAGTTAAAATAGGCTATTTACAACAACCTGTTCAAAAAACAGGAAAACGAAAGTTACTCAAAGGGAGACGGATCGCCCGTGCCATGTCGCACAATTACTGGCGTGTCTTCCGACAAATCAACCACGGTAGTGGGCTGCTCACCAATGTAACCACCGTGAATAATAAGCCCAACTTGCTTTTCTAAGTTGTCACGAATGACATCCGGGTCTGATTCAGCCATGGTATTGCCTGGCAAAATCAAAGACGTAGACATCAATGGCTCGCCCAGCTCCTCCAATAATGCAAGTGCAATGGCGTTATCGGGCACGCGAATTCCAATGGTTTTACGTTTAGGGTTTTGCAAACGCTTTGGTACTTCGCGGGTCGCTTTCAACACGAAGGTGTAACGCCCTGGCGTGTTGTTCTTAATTTGTCTGAACGCCGTGTTGTCTACCTTTGCGTAAATTGATAGCTCAGACATGTCTCGGCACATTAATGTAAAGTTGTGATCTTTATCGATTTGACGAATACGACACAACTGCTCAAGCGCCTTTTTATCTTCCATTTGGCAGCCTATGGCATAGCCTGAGTCTGTCGGATACACCACCACTGCACCCTCTCGAATTAACTCACAAGCCTGGCTAATAAGGCGTTTTTGCGGGTTATCTGGGTGAACGTAGAAAAATTGACTCATAAATACTTCCTTTTCTTGCTAGCACAGGTCGATGATACTACTTTGCCAATAGGTTAAGTGACTGTCCACTTGTTGAGCTTGCTGGTTAAGCTCGTTGGTTACACTCGTTGATTAAACTTGTTGGTAAAAATCGCTTTTAGGCTTTTTACTAGCCAACTCTCGGCATTTTAATAAGCAATAGCGCTCTTCAACCGTCCGTAAACCATTTGCGTTACATCACCGATTTATACCCAGAGCTTGGCAAATTAGATTTTCTTAGCTTTCAGCCGTCAGCCCTTCAAATTGTTTCCAATTATGCCAAACGGGTGTGAGCTTAGTGCTAATGCCTAAATTCTTACCCAGCTCAGTCCAACGAGACGGAAAGTGAAAATCAGAGCCCGCCGATGCTAGTAACTGATGGGTTTGCGCAAGCTCATTAATAAGCTCTTGTTTGGTTTTATTAATACCTGGGAATGCAGTTTCAATGGCGTCGCCACCGGCTTGTTCGAACAAGGCCACCAAGCGCCGTAGCCACTTCGCTGTCATATCATAATGAGCAGGATGAGCCAGTACAGCTTGTCCACCTGCATCGTGGATCCACTCGATAGCCGTTTCGATACTTGGCCACTCTGCTTTAACTGCAGCTCGTTTCCCTTTTCCTAAATACTTTTTAAACGCGGCGTCCATACTGGGCACACCGTAGTTGTTTACTAATACGCGCGCAAAGTGCGCCCGTGTCACCTGGCCAACGCCCGCTAGCGCTTTTGCTCGCGTTAGAACACCTTCAAACCCACACTTTTCGAGCTTATCAGCAATTTTTTCAGCCCGGGCTTCACGAGTTTCCGATTGACCTTGCAGCCTTTCAAGAAACGTTGGGCAGTGTCTGTCCACATTTAATCCAACTATATGGATATCGAAACTGTGCCAAGTGGTGGAAATTTCAACACCATCAATAATAGTTAATGCACGTTTTTGCTTTGATTGAGTAGCGTGTGCTTCTTCCAAACCGGCTACGGTATCGTGGTCGGTAACGGCAAGCGCATCCACCTGCATAGTGTGCGCGCGAAGGATTAATTCTTCTGGCGTTAAATGACCATCAGAAAATTTTGTGTGGCTATGTAGATCTATTTTCAATGTCTTATGCAAATTTTAGGTTGACACAAAGGGCAATTTGTTTTCTTCTATATACACAAAGTATACGTACTAACCGCTTCAAATCCTATTGAAGTTTGGAAAAACAACGAGTAATTCATGCATTCATACAATATTTCAACAGCAATGACAGTTGCAGCTTGGTGGTGGCACTCCCTAACTTAACGGGCGGTGTGCACTGTGGTGCGTGAATGAATACACATAAAGGCCCGTTTATACGGGCCTTTTTTTTATCTTTTTGCAGTTGGAGAGTAGCAAAAATGAGTTTAGCGGAACTGGGGATTTCCCCAGGTAAGGTAGAGACAATTGAGCAAGTCGGGCACTACGTAGATGACCCACTTGCCGCGTTTGCCCACCTTTGTGGAAATAAAAATAACGCACTGCTTTTAGAGTCGGCAGAAATTGATTCTAAAGACGACTTACAAAGCTTATTAATGGTTGACGCAGCGCTGCGCATGGAATGTCGGGGCAACCGCGTTGAAGTGAAAGCACTGACCGGCAACGGTGCTTCAGTACTGCCTTTATTTGCCAATCATGCCCCCGACGGCTTGCATGTTAAAGAAAGGACAGACACTTCAATTACTTTGCTATGCGATGAAGCTGACGGCGAGCTTGATGAAGATAGTCGTTTAAAGGCCGCAAGCGTGATGGACGCACTTCGCATTGTTATTAATAAAATAACGCCTATTCGCCAACATCCACACGCTATATTTTTAGGCGGGGTATTTGCCTACGACATGCTAGCAGGCTTTGAAAAGCTACCTGATGTTGCAGAAGGTGAAAATGACTGTCCAGACTTTGTGTTTTACCTGGCAGAAACTTTAATTACCGTTGACCACCAAACCCGCGAGACACATTTAATCGGCAGTGTTTTTAGCGGACAAGACGTTGCACAGCAATACTTTGCCATTGCTCAGCGCTTAGAAGCCATTCATCAGCAGCTACACGATATGCCTGCCAAGCCTGTGTTAGTAGGTGTAAATACAGCAAAGATTAATGATGTAGAAAGTGAAGCACAAAGTGGACAGTCACTCGTTTCCGACTCAGAAAACTCAAACGAAACCGAAAACGGACAGTCACTTTCTTCTTTTGACCCAAGCGTTGAAGTTAGTGTTAATTTAAGTGATGAACAGTTTTGCAACCATGTGCTGGACTTAAAACAGCACATTTTAGCCGGTGACATTTTTCAGGTTGTGCCCTCGCGCACATTCTCTCTCCCCTGCCCGTCGCCGCTACTTGCTTACGCTAAACTTAAAGAATCAAACCCAAGCCCTTACATGTTTTACATGCAAGATGCCGCTTTCAGCATATTTGGCGCCTCTCCCGAATCAGCGCTTAAATACGAAAGAGAAAGCAATCAGGTAGAAATCTACCCGATTGCCGGTACCCGTCCACGCGGCAAGCGCCCTGATGGCAGTATCGACAGAGATTTAGACAGCCGTATTGAGCTTAACCTTCGCGAAGACACCAAAGAAAAGTCTGAGCACATTATGCTGGTTGACCTTGCCCGAAACGATGTGGCAAAAGTGAGTCGCCCAGGTACGCGCTATGTGAAAGACTTGCTAAAAGTTGACCGTTACTCACACGTGATGCACTTGGTATCGCGCGTGGTTGGCCAGCTACGTGACGACTTAGATCCGCTGCACGCTTATCAAGCCTGCATGAACATGGGCACCCTGGTTGGCGCACCAAAAGTAAGCGCAGCGACGTTAATTCGCGAAGTAGAGAAAAAACGCCGCGGCAGTTATGGCGGCGCGGTTGGCTACTTGAATGGTCAAGGCGATATGGACACTTGTATAGTCATTCGCTCAGCGTTTGTGAAAAACGGCACGGCTTATATTCAAGCGGGTGCAGGTGTAGTATATGACTCGGTTCCACAAGCTGAAGCTGATGAAACCCGCGCTAAGGCGCAAGCGGTAATTGGTGCAGTAAAAGCAGCGCTACAGGAAGAAGCTGAAAGTATCAACGTTGCATTAAATGAAGGAGGCAACGCATGAATCAGCAAGTGACCACCCTATTTTTGCTCGACAATGTAGATTCATTTACCTACAACCTTGTGGATGAACTGCGCACCTTAAATCTAGACATTAAGGTCTATCGCAACACGGTTTCAGCAAATGCTTTGTTTGAAAGAATGCAGGAACAAGCAACGAAAGGCCCAGTGCTTCTTATGCTGTCGCCAGGCCCAGGCGCACCAAGTGAAGCTGGCTGTATGCCTGAGCTACTTAAAAAAGTACACGGCGTGTTCCCCGTAATTGGTATTTGTTTAGGCCATCAAGCTATTGTTGAGCATTACGGCGGCACCGTAGGTCGCGCTAGCCAAGTTATGCACGGCAAGTCTTCTGCCATTACCCATTCTGAAGACGCCATGTTCAAAGGCTTACAGCAGCCCTTACATGTCGCACGCTACCACTCTTTAGTGGCACATTCATTGCCTGAAAACCTTACTGTGTGCGCATCTACAATAAACGATGATGGCAGTGAGGCCGTAATGGCAGTTTACAACAGCGAAGATCGCATGTTGGGCTTCCAATTTCACCCAGAATCTATTTTAACAGCCCACGGCAGTTTGCTGTTAAAGCAAAGTATTGATTATTTAACGTTACAGGGAGCGAACCATGCTTAACGCAGGCCCTCTACTAGAACAAATTATGTTGCGCGAATCGCTGTCGCAAACCGAAGCATACAGCTTGTTTAACAGCATCATGCACGGTGAGCAAAGCGAAGTGATGATTGCTTCAGTGCTGACTGCGCTGAAAATGAAAAAAGAATCTCCCGGTGAAATTGCGGGTGCGGCGAGTGCCATGGTTGCAAATGCACTGCCCTTTCCCACACCGTCTTATGAGTTTGCAGATATCGTTGGTACAGGCGGAGATGGCCACAACACCATTAATATTTCCAGTGCAGCCGGTGTAGTTGCCGCATCTTGTGGCGTGAAGGTGGCGAAACACGGTAATCGCAGTGTATCGAGTAAGTCTGGCTCTGCTGATTTGTTTCGCCAGTTTGGACTGAAGTTAGAAATAAGCCCAGAAACATCCCGTAAATGCTTAGATGAAGCAAATTTCACATTTCTTTTTGCACCGGTTTATCACGCAGGCATGCGCCACGCAGCCCCCGTGCGCGCTGCGATGAAGACCAGAACCTTGTTTAATATATTGGGGCCGCTGGCAAACCCGGCGGGTCCAACTCATGGCGTTTTCGGCGTATACTCTCCTGAACTGCTTGAACCTTACGCAAAAACCCTTATGCTGCTTGGCCAACACCGCGCAATGATTGTGCATGGCGATGGCTTGGATGAACTGGCGCTTCACGGCGAATCAATGATTTACGACCTTGAGCATGGCGACATTCGCAAGCTTACCGTTACCGCCGAAGACTTCGGTTTACCTCATTATCCTCTTTCTGCGATTGAAGGCGGTGAACCTGAAGAAAACAGACAATTTGTTGAAGCAGCGCTAAACGGCGAAGGTAAAGAGGCGCACCGTGCCGCTATCGCTATGAACTGCGGGGCACTGTTGAAAGTAACCGGCAAAGCCTCAACCTTCAAAGAAGGGGCTGAAATGGCGATGAACGCTATGGCCGAAGGGTTACCCATGCAGTTATTAACGAAGGTTGCCAAAATTACTCAGGAGGTAAGCACGAATGGCTAATGTGCTTGAGAAAATTGTTGCAGACAAACGAGAAGAAGTGGCCGCACGCAAAGAAGCTCTGCCGCTAGAAAGCTTCAAGGCGAATCTAGTTCCTTCCGAAAAGAGTTTATTTGCCGCACTTAGTGAACCAAACGCAGGCTTTATCTTCGAATGCAAAAAAGCATCGCCTTCGAAAGGCCTTATTCGAGAGCATTTCGATTTAGACGAGATCTTAGCGGCTTACACGCCTTATGCTGCCGGTATTTCTGTGCTGACAGACGAGAAGTACTTCCAAGGTAAATTTGAGTACTTAGCTTATGTTACTGAGCGTGTTGCTCAGCCTGTGCTTAACAAAGATTTCTTCGTTGATACCTATCAAGTGTATCTAGCCCGTCACTATAATGCCGACGCAGTGCTATTAATGCTTAGTGTGCTGAATGATGACGAATATCGCGAGTTGGCAAGCGTTGCCAATGCTCTGTCATTAGACATTCTTACCGAAGTAAGTAATGAAGAAGAAATGGAGCGTGCTATTGCCCTTGAAGCCAACATCATTGGTATCAATAATCGCAACTTACGCGACCTTTCTACCGATTTAGCGACCACCGAACGCCTTGTGCCCATGCTTGAAACAGCCACGCACGACTACGTGGTTATTTCAGAGTCGGGCATATACACACACCAAGACGTGCTTCGTTTAGCGCCTGTATCTCAAGGTTTTTTGGTGGGCAGTGCGTTAATGGCAGAGTCTGACCTACCGCGCGCAGTAAAAACGTTAGTGAATGGTGCAGTTAAAGTGTGTGGGCTTACCAGCCCCGAACAAGCACAAACGGCGTTTGATAAAGGCGCAAGCTTTGGCGGGCTTATCTTCGCTGAAAAATCGCCACGCTGTGTGAGCGAAGCACAGGCTTTGACCATAACGCAGAGCGTTGACGGTGCTTTTGTTGGGGTGTTCGTTAATCACGACATTGATAAAGTGGCATCACTCGCTGCCTCGCTTAACCTTTTTGCCGTGCAGCTTCACGGCAGCGAAGATGACACCTACATTTCAGCGCTTGCAGGCAAGATTCCAGAAGGTTGTGAAATTTGGAAAGTAGAAGGTGTTAAAGCAACCTCTTCTGGCGCACTACCAGACGCGGTGGACAGACACTTAAATAATAGCCTTGTAAGCCGTGTTCTTCTGGATTGCCAAGTGGGTGATGCCAAAGGCGGTACAGGCGAAGCGTTCAATTGGCAGCTATTAAACGATATCGAAGCGAAGCATAAGTTAGTGCTTGCTGGCGGTATTAACGCCCAGAATGTTGCAGAAGCTATTGCAACCGGCTGTGGTGCTATTGATGTGAATTCAGGCGTAGAAACCGCACCCGGCGTGAAAAGCGAAGAAAAACTCGACGCGCTTTTTGCCATTTGCCGCCGTTACTAATTTAAATACAGGACAACGTAATGAACCAGTTAGATACAAAATTTGGTGAATTTGGTGGCATGTACGTGCCCGAACTACTTATTCCAGCACTAGACCAACTGGAAAAAGCATTTTTGGATGCCAAGGACGACCCGACATTTAACGAAGAGTTTTTATCTCTGTTAAAAGACTACGCCGGTCGCCCAACGTCAATGACGTTAACTCGCAATCTGGTAAGCAACCCAAAGGTGAAGTTATACCTAAAGCGTGAAGACCTACTACACGGTGGTGCACACAAAACTAACCAGGTGTTAGGCCAAGCGCTGCTGACTAAGCGAATGGGTAAAAAAGAAGTTATCGCCGAAACTGGCGCAGGCCAACACGGTGTTGCCACCGCGTTAGCATGTGCATTGTTGGGGCTAAAGGCACGTATTTATATGGGTGCGAAAGATGTTGAGCGTCAAGCGCCAAACGTGTTCCGAATGAAGCTTATGGGCGCAGAGGTTATTCCTGTAAACGCAGGCTCAGGTACCCTTAAAGATGCCGTAAACGAAGCAATGCGCGACTGGTCAGCAAACTATGATAAAGCGCACTATTTGTTAGGCACAGCCGCGGGCCCACATCCGTTCCCGACTATTGTTCGTGAATATCACCGCATGATTGGCGAAGAGACTCGCGCACAAATTATGGAAAAAGAAGGTCGCTTACCTGACGCCGTAGTAGCATGTGTGGGCGGAGGCTCAAATGCTATCGGTATGTTTGCAGACTTTATTGATGAGCCTTCTGTGCGCCTAGTTGGCGTTGAGCCTGCGGGTAAAGGTGTGCACACCAAAGAGCACGGCGCAACTATCGTGACGGGTACAAAAGGCATTCTTCACGGCGCTTACACCTTCATCATGCAAGACAAAGAAGGCCAGATTGAAGAGAGCTACTCAGTATCTGCTGGTCTGGACTACCCTGCTGTTGGCCCTCAGCACGCTTACCTTCACGATATTGGCCGAGCGGAATACGTTGCCGCTACAGACGAAGAAGCGCTGAACGCATTCCAATTGCTTGCAAGAAAAGAAGGTATTATTCCTGCCCTTGAATCGTCGCATGCCTTAGCGCACGCACTTAATATGGCAGATGAAGCGAAAGAAGAAACCATCATCGTAGTTAACTTATCAGGTCGTGGCGACAAAGATTTAGCGCACGTTATCAACATTTTAGGGGACGATTTATAATGGATAGATATGCACAAATGTTCGCCGGTCTTGATGAAAAGAACCAAGGCGCTTTCGTACCTTTTGTAATGGTAGGTGACCCCGATTTAGCGCAATCTGAAGCCATTATTTGTCAGCTGGTAGAAAGCGGTGCTGACGCACTTGAGTTAGGTATACCTTACTCTGACCCCATCGCTGACGGCCCTACTATCCAAGCTTCGGCCATCCGCGCATTAAGTAATAAAGTGACGGTGGCAGATTGCTTGGGTGTTATTTCACGTGTTCGCGCAAAATATCCAGACGTGCCTATCGGCTTACTACTTTACAGCAACTTAGTAGTGGCCCAAGGCATCGAAAATTTTTACAATAAAGCGCAAGAGGCAGGCGTTGACTCAATCTTGGTCGCTGACGTTCCTATTCGCGAAGCGGCACCTTTTCAAAAAGTAGCCGAAGCCACTGGCATTTCACAAATTCTGATTGCACCACCTAATGCTACTGACGAAACCATGGAAAAAATCGGGGAATACTCGAAAGGTTACACGTATTTGCTGGGTCGTGCGGGCGTTACTGGCGCAGAAACTGCCGCAAACGTGCCTGCTTCAGAGCTTATTGAGCGCTTGAACAAACACAAAGCAGCGCCAGCATTGTTAGGCTTTGGTATTTCTACACCGGAACAGGTTAAATCTGCTATTGACGCAGGTGCCGCTGGCGCAATTTCAGGCTCGGCGACAGTGAATATTATCGCTGCCAATTTATCGGACAGTCACAAAATGCTAAGCGAGCTCGGCAGCTTTGTTGAAAGCATGAAAGCAGCTACGGCAAAAGGATAAACGTATGCTATATATGATTTGCGCAACCGATGTAGTGGATAGTCTAGAAAAACGACTAGCGGCGCGACCTGCTCACCTTGAACGCCTGAATGCATTAAAAGATGCGGGCCGTTTAGTTATGGCAGGCCCCTTCCCTGCTGTAGATAGCCCAGATCCAGGTCCGGCTGGCTTCACGGGTTCGCTAGTGGTAGCAGAGTTTGATTCATTAGAGGACGCCCAAGCATGGGCAGACGCCGACCCCTACATTGAGGCTGGTGTTTATGAAAACGTTGTTGTTAAACCTTACAAAAAAGTTTTGCCTTAGTTTTTAGCTAAACGCTATGTCGTAAAAAACAAATAGCGAAAGCCCCTGATAACCGGGTTACTCTGTGTTTTCAGGGGCTTTTTTTATTTACTTTGATATAGCCAATAGTGGCAATAGTGGACAGGCACTTACTTTGCTTACTTTGAAAGCTAACTTTGGACAGTCACTCGTAGCTATGCCACGCTCGATAGTGGACAGTCACTTAGTAGTTAGCCACCAACTAGCTTAAATCTAATAGTAAATTGTGGACAGACATTTGTTTGACTGAGCAGTTTTCTTAGCTTTTCAAAGCTGCGTCATGCCACTGGCTCTAAACATGGGGGTTACAGGTCTACCTTTTCATGTTCACCCATTTCTCTCGGCTTCACCGTTTTTCCCGTCATCATTTTGAACATCCCTTTGAGTGAAGGATCGGCATCCCACACTTCCGCATCTATAAGCTCAAAACGAAGCATTAATAGTGAAGGGTCCTCTTTACCTTTTTCAAACCATGCTTCTACAGGATTAGACCAATATTTATCAATCACCTCTTTACGTGATTCAACGGTGAGATTGCCTCGAATGCACGCAAACACATCGTGCCCCTTAGATGCAAAATGAACCATTGCTTTCCCACCTTTAGCAATACGGTTGTCGCGACTCGTGTAGAACCAAAACTCGCTATCAGCTTCTTTGTCAAGTTGAGCATACATTGGCTCAGCATGCATATCCTCACCGACCAGACTTACCATTACCTTTGGACTATCTGACATCGCTTTCCACATCGTTTTCTTAATATCGCTAGACATTGTTCCTCCTTGTTAAATATAAAATGTCTGTCCAGTTCCCTACTATTTGAGCAGGTGAACAAACACATTATTTCAAGCTTTTGGTTTACCTGAAGTCTATGTCTCGCACATGGCATGCCAAAGAAATAGAAGCTAAGATATTTTTTTACTAAAAACACAACTAGGAGATATGGTCGCTTCCACCTGACTTCAGGTAAGTACGGGTTCGGACAGACACTCACTAGTCAATTTCATTTCTAAAATGTTTGAATAAAGATGATGGACAGTCGCCCAAAAAGTACAATGACCGCGTCTGCTCTATCAAAAAACAAATACAGTGGACAGACACTTTTTCAAAGCCAAAGTAAAGATTACTCAATATCCTTAAACGCAAATAACCTCCTAAACTTTGGCAATGGTGGTCCCTACAAGAAGCTTTTTAACCAACTATGGACAGTCACTTTAATTACAAATCTGCCACTTATGCACATTCGCAATTAAAGTGTCTGTCCATACCTGTACTTTACTTCCTAATTTTGGCCTCCTGTTTACGCTGCTAATTAACTTTCTCCGTGTCTGTCCAAAACATGCACTATATGCCCTACTCTTCACCCTATTTTGTAAATGCAATTTACTTAAGGCTTATATACAGTTATCAATCCGCGAGGTAGACTAAACTTAGTTCAGAATGGGTTCAGTTAACCAAGTTTATACTTATCTTTAGTTTGGCCTTAGTGGGATAATAATTGTGAGGTTGTATGACATTATCGCTTCGTGTAGCAGTAGTTTGTTTGGTGTTAGCCACGTCTAGCATAGCGCCTGCTATGGCGCTGCAAGGCTCTGGGAGCGATATATCAAAAAGCGAAGCTGCAGAGCGAGCTCGCACTGCCGCAAATGGACGCGTTTTAAAAGTTGAAAAAACCTCAAAAAACTACCGTGTTAAAGTCCTCAAAAAGTCGGGACGAGTAGTATCGGTAGATGTAGACAAACGTTCCGGCAAGGTAAAAACAAGCAAAGATAAGGACTAACATGCGCATTTTGGTAGCGGAAGACGACAGCAGATTATTAACTCAACTTGATGCACTGCTTCAACAAAACGGTTACAGCGTAGATTTAGCTGATAACGGCGAACACGCGCTTTTTCTTATTAAAGAATATAGCTATGACTTGGCTATCGTCGACATTGGTATGCCAAAACTTGACGGCTTTGAGGTTATAAGAAAAGCTCGCCAAGCTGACATTGCATGTCCCATACTCATTCTAACAGCGAGAGATCGTTGGCAAGAAAAGGTGGAAGGGCTTGATGCAGGGGCTGATGACTATCTTACTAAGCCTTTTCACAACGAAGAACTACTTGCTCGGACAAAAGCCCTCATTCGACGAGCTTCAGGTCAAGCAAACCCTACCATTCAGTTCGGCCCTATTTCGCTAGATACAGTAAGCGAAGAGCTATCGCTAAACGGTGAGGCCCTAGATTTAACCGCGTACGAATACAAAGTGATGGAGTACCTTATGCTTAATCCGCAAAAGGTCATCTCTAAAACGGAGTTAACCGAACATATTTACGATCAAGATTTCGATTTGGACAGCAATGTCATTGAAGTTTTTGTAGGAAGACTGCGTAAAAAATTAGACCCATCAGGTGAATTGAAGCCAATCGAAACACTTCGGGGTAGAGGTTACAGGATAAATAGAAGTCTATGAGGCAATTGTCGCTTCGTTTGCGAAGTATTTTTCTAGCGATAGTTCTACTTGCACTTTTTGCACCCTTCACTGTTGTCATTTTGGACGAAGCTTATACCGATAGCCTTACACAAGCTAAAATGAGCGAACTTAGGTTGATGAACTTAGGGCTGTTATCTGCTTTTGAGTTAGATGGCGACATGCCTTATATGCCTGAAATTTTATACGAAGAGCAGCTTAATCTGCCTGGCTCTGGCTATCTTGGCGTTATCGTATTTCGAGATGAAGTGATTTGGCAATCAGCTTCTGCCCTTGAGTATACCTTCTCTCCTCCCGCAATAGACGTCGCCGTAGGCAACGAACTGTTCTTGGAATCCTACACACCCACATTTGAGGAAGAGTCCCAATTTTTTGTATATGCCTTTACTGCCGAGTTTGCATCAAGCAGAGATTTCGAGCCTGTAAGGTTTTATATATTTAACAACAAAGCACTTTTTGAAGCTGAGCGGAATACTTTTTTGAGTACAACGTGGCAATGGATAGTCACGCTCTGCATTGCGCTTTTAGTCTTTATTATCATAGGCATAAGCTTAGTTCTTCTACCTGTTAGAAAGCTAATTGACGAAATTTCACAAACGTCTAGCGGTAACAAGCGTGAGTTAGAATTGCGATACCCTGTTGAATTCGACTCGTTAAAAGAATCTATTAATGGATTGCTCCAAACTGAAGCAGCGCAAAGAGCAAGATACAAAAACAGCTTAGGTGACCTAGCACATAGCTTGAAAACTCCACTTGCAGTAGCTTCGGGGAATAGTAATTTACCAACCGAAGTAAAGGAATCACTTCAGCAAATTGACAGAATTATTAAACGCCAACTGAAAAGAGCGAGTGCAGGAAAATCTGGTTGGCAACAAGCTATTGATGTTTTACCAGTATTGCACAAACTTGCTGATGCTATGGACAAAGTTTATCAAGACAAAGGCTTAACCATTGAATTCGAAATGGATGACAATATCCAGTTCAAAGGGGACGAAACAGATTTTATGGAGCTTTGCGGTAATCTGTTAGACAACGCATGCAAAGCGGCTCAGGATAGAATTGTTATATCTGCAGAAACGAGCGAGGGTTGGCTCACAATCAATGTTGAAGACGACGGGCCAGGTATTCCTGACGACAAAAAAGTACTTTTACTAGAGCGAGGAACTCGTCTTGACACCTACACCGAAGGCCACGGAATTGGAATGGCCTTAGCCACAGACCTAGTCTCAATCTACGAAGGTAGAATGCTTATCAAAGAAAGCGCGCTTGGCGGCGCTCGTATCGTTATTCAATTTCCAAATCACGATTAGTGGTGTAAAAGCCTACAGGCTAACTAATAAACCAGTGAACCTTTAATGGTTGAAAGCGGGCCTAAAAGCGGACACACACTTAATTTTTCTCAAAAAGCCTGATATCGGACAGACACTTTTTAAATTTACCGTTTAGCTATGCGGCATTAAGGTTGCTAAAATTATTTGAGTATCTGTCCACTATCTATTGATGCGCTGAATTAACCCTGTTTTACGAAGTAGGTTTTTCACCTTCACTTGATAACAACACCGCAAGCCACTTACTTTCTTCGCGAGATTCAAGCGCTATTTTTACTACCATGGTTAATGGTACCGATAGAAGCATTCCAACAGTTCCCAGTAACCAACCCCAAAATATCAATGATAGGAATACCACTAGTGTAGAGAGTCCCATGCCCTTACCCATTAATCTAGGCTCGACCATATTACCCATGATGGTATTTACAAGCACAAAACCGAGTGCAGCGAAGCCTGCTGAGGCAGGGCCAAGTTGAACAAATGCGATTAAAACTGCTGGCACTGCCGCAATAATAGAACCGATGTTTGGAATGAAGTTGAGCATGAAAGCCAAGACGGCCCATAACATGAAATGATCTACCCCGAGCACGTAAAGCCAAACGCCAATTATCAAGCCTGTGCCCAAACTAACCACCGTTTTTATTGCTAAATAGTTATTTACAGAACGTATAAATTTATCAATGTGCTTAAGCTTCATACCAGGATCTGCAAGTGCAATATGGAAACGGCGAGGAATACTATCTGCCTCAAAAAGCATGAAAATGACAGTTAAAAGTATCAGGAATAAGTTAGAGAGCACGCCGCCCATTCCGCTTATAAAATTTGTAGCCACAGACATGGCCGTTCCTGGATCAAGGTGAGAAGCGATCAGCTCCCTATTTATATGAATGTTGAACTCAGCCAATTTGGATACAACCCAGGCAAACTCTGTATCAAGCTTACTTCTATATTCTGGCAAGTTTTCTCTAAACTCGGTCATAGACTGGCCTACTAAGCCAGCTAAAAGAAAACCAAAAACAACAATAAGCAGTATAACAAAGGTGATTGAGAGCCATTTGGGGACGCCGAATTTAGAAGTCCAGCGTATGATTGGACTACACGCGATCGCTATAAAAATAGAAAGAAAAAACGGTACCATGATTGTGCTGGCGGCTTTAATACCGGCCATCACTACCACTAAACACGCTAAAACGATAAGAATCTTTGCTGTTGGCGAGCGTAGTTCCATTGACATTGTGTGCTACATTCCTAACTGAAACGACAATACTTTACAACGACTTATAAACAACTACAAACAAGAGACTGCAATGAACTTTAATCTTGCCACTATTAAAATTAAAAACTTAAGACTACGCACATACATTGGCATCAATGAAGATGAGATAAAAAACAAGCAGGACGTTGTTGTTAACGTGAAAATTGATTATGACGCTGAAAAGGCGACAAACACTGACGATATGAGTGACGCGCTAAACTATAAAACGATTACAAAGGCAATTATCAAACTCGTCGAGGACAACCGTTTCTCCCTTTTAGAAAAGCTAACCGCAGATGTGCTCAGTATTGCGTCGGAACATTCTTCGGTACGTTACGCCGAGGTTGAAGTTGATAAACCCCACGCTCTTAGATTTTCTGATTCAGTGTCGCTGACGCTGTCTTGTAATAAGTCGGGATAGGTAATACTTCAAGGAGCCAACTGTGAATATTCTTTTGACTGGTGGTACGGGGCTGATTGGCAGTGAATTTATTCGCCAATTTTCAGATAAACATTCATTCACTGTGATTTCTCGCGATAATGCAAAGGCAAAGGATAAATTAGGTGATAGCGTTGATGTTATAGAAAACATTGCTTCGATAAAAACCTTCGAGAACTTCGATGCTATTATAAATTTAGCCGGTGAACCTATCGCCGACAAACGTTGGACAGACACTCAAAAGAAAAGGATTTGCGATAGCCGTTGGGATATTACTGCTGAATTAGTATCTAAAATAAACAGCTGTGAAACACCACCGTCAGTTTTCCTATCGGGTTCTGCAATTGGTTACTACGGCAGCCAGGGTGACAGACTTGTAACCGAAGAGACTTCTCCTCGCGATGAGTTCACCCATGATTTATGTGCAAAATGGGAAGCTATTGCTCAAGGCGCAGATCAAACGAAAACTCGTGTGGTTACGCTTCGTACTGGCGTGGTGCTTACCGAGAAAGGCGGAGCACTTGGTAAAATGGCACTACCATTCAAATTAGGGGCCGGAGGAACACTAGGTAGCGGAACTCAGTACTTGGCTTGGATCCACCTACGAGACATGGTTCGTGCTATCTCTTTTTTGTTAGAAGATAGCGCTTGTACCGGTGCGTTCAATTTAACTGCTCCGGAGCCTGTTACAAACAAGGTGTTTTCTAAAACGCTTGCGAAAGCGATGGGTCGCCCTTGCTTCTTTAACGTACCTAGCTTCGTTATGAAAATAGCAATGGGCGAGTCATCAAAGATGATATTAGAAGGACAGCGGGTCATTCCTCAAAAGCTTACCGCTGCTGGCTTCAAATTTGAGCTTCCTTCTGTTGAAGAGGCGTTGAACGAGATATACAGCGACTGATTTTATAGCCCTCAAGGATCGTGGACAGACACTCAACTTGAAAAGAGTGTGTCTGTCCACAATTGATTATTTCTAGGCTAAGCTGACTTCCTCATCCAGCTTCCACTTACCCTCAGATTACACAATATTAAGACTGTATTACGAATTTTAGTGCTTGCGTAAGCAGAAGTGGACAGTCACCCCACGTAGTTGAGTGACTGTCCACTACACTTTCGAGTGTCTGTCCACTCGTTTTACTTTCGACTTTACTTAACTAAGTGCCTGTCCAAACCATAAATGTAGACTCAGACCATATTCCTTAGCATCTGACCGGTATTAAGTGTAAGCAGTCGATAGCAACCAAACGCTCCTAATATGCCTACAACAATGGCGCCGACGCTTGGTGCTATAGCCCAGTACTCAGGATGCAAGCTCGCTTCCATTTGAAAAACTGTGGTTTGCAGTAAGTACAAACTTAACTCGTTGGCCATAGCAGCCATGAAGCCTGCGACTACACCGATGATAACAAACTCGAAAATCACGCTTTTCCTTATTAAACCACCCTTAGCGCCAAGTGTGCGAAGTATGGCTATTTCCTGCTTACGCTCATCCATACTCGCCTGTACCTGAGCAATCAATACTAAACTTCCCGCCATTAAAACCAGCACCAAAATGAACTCAACGGCGACAGAAACCTGGTCCACAATCTCTCGAAGCTGGTTTATCCGTGCATCTACATCAAACATTGTGATTGAAGCAAACGGCTTTAAGAGGTTCGTTAACTCAGCCTTCCTATCGGTGGGCAGATAGAAACTAGTGATATAGGTTGGGCTGAACGCTGCCATCGCATCTGGATGAATAACAAAAAAGAAATTAGGCTGCATTGTCTGCCAGTTAACGGTACGAATACTTGTTACTTTCGTTTCAACAATTTCGCTTCCCACATTAAAAGTAAGCCTATCGCCCATTTCAATATTTAATCTTTCAGCAACACCTTCTTCAACAGAAACTGGGAACCATCCTTCGCTGTATTGTGTTTCCACATTTCCATGCCAATTCCCTTCAATAATCTCGTTTTCTTTTTGTAACGAGTTACTCCAAGTTAGGTTCGCTTCTCTGCCTAGGCCTCTTCGACCTTCACGATTTGGCTCGTCTTCTTTAGAGACTTCAGTGTTTACTCCTTCCCCATTTACCGAAACGAATCGCCCTCGGATAACAGGATAAAACTCTTCGATACTTATGCCATTGTCAGCGAAGTGTCTGTCCAACTCTGGCTGTATGTCCGGTGTGATATTTATTAAGAAGTAGTTTGGTGTACCTTCGGGTAATTGCGAACGCCATTGCGAAACCATGTCATTTCGCATTACTAGCACTACTAGAAGCAGCATTATCGTGACTGAGAAGCTAATAAGCTGCACACTGTTGTCCATCGCACGGCGCTTGATACGAGCCCAAGCTAACTGCCATGGGCCCATTCTGCCACTGCCCAGTTTGCGGCCAATAGCAATCAAGATATACGTTGCTCCAAGTAGCCCCAGAACGAGCGCTGCACCAGACACAAATAAAATTGCACTAATTTTCAGGTCGCGGCTGTACATCCACATCAATAAAAATATCGCGCCGCCAGAAGCCACAAACTGAATGCTTCTGGAGCGGAGATTCGCCGAAATATCTTTTCTCAATACGCGAAGTGGGGGCACTGAAAATAACTGTAATAAAGGGTACAAAGAAAAGAGCAAAGCGCAGGTGGCACCTGTAGCAACGGCAATCAAAAGCGGGCGCCAGTGCCAAACGTCAAGAGATACATCCACTCTATCCGCTACTAGAGAAACTACAATTTGCTGGCCGATAAAACCAATAATAAGACCAATGAAAATACCAAGTGCGGTAATAAATAAAATTTGGAACAAGTAGACTTTTCGGATTGTGTTGCCTGTTGCACCAAGGGTCTTCATTATTGCTACAGGGTCAAAGTGACGCTGGGCATAACGCTGAGCAGCAACTGCTATGGAAACCGCCGCTAGTACTATTGCCAACAAACTTGCCAGTAAAAAATAACGCTCGGCACTTGCGACAGAACGCCCTATTGCTGACTCATCATCTTCGACTGTCCGCCACGAATGTAAATCGTCATTCAGTTGAGGCAGCAACCAATTGTTAAAACTTTCTATATCATCTGTGTCGCCCGCAAAAAAGCCAACATAGCGGGCGCGACTTCCTGGCCCGGTTATCGCGGTTTTTTCCAAGTCATCTAAGTTGATCAGAGCGATTGGATCTGTGTTAAACACGCTGAAGCCAGCATCTGGAATGTCTACCAAGACATGCGTTACGGTAAAAGTGCCATCGCCAATTTCAATATTATCGCCAATGGAAAGTCCTAAGCTCTGGAAAAGCCGAGACTGTACCCAGGCTTCACCCGGCTGTGGTAATTCTGCGGTTGCGCGTTTTTCTCCGAAAGGTTGATTGGTAATATTGACTGTCCCTTTAAGGGGATAAGCGTTATTCACCGCTCGCAAATCGACAAGCGACATTTCATCGCCATTAAATACCATAGAGCGTGTCGCCACTTGCTTTGCAGTCGCGAGCCCTTCTTCTCGTGCTCGAGCTAACCAATCTTCGTTTATGGGGTCGTCTGAGCGAAGCTGCGCGTCTGCTGCAATAAACGCAGCAGAGCGAGACTTCAGTGCACCTTGCAAGCGCTCACTAAAAAGCGACAGCGACAACACGGCCGCTACAGATAACACAATTGCCAGCAATATAATGGTAAGTTCGCCGCGTCTAGCCTCATGCTTAAAAAGCCGCCAACCTAAATTAAAAGACGTCGACATCTACACCGCCTCTCTTTTGTCTACTGTGTTCGCGCCGGTTGTTTCAACAAGCTCTCCCGCATTCATGGTGAGTTGCCTATCACAATGTTCTGCAAGCTCATTATCGTGGGTAACAAGGACGAGAGTCGTGCCTTTTTCTCTGTTCATTTTAAAAAGAAGTGCTTCTATTTTTTCACTATTTTTAGCGTCTAGGTTGCCGGTAGGCTCATCGGCGAAAAGTATTTTAGGTGAAGTGATAAAGGCACGTGCTATGGCAACACGCTGCTGCTCGCCTCCCGACAACTGATTAGGGAAGTGATGCGCGCGATGCTTTAAACCGACCTGCTCAAGAATATCAAGAGCAAGCGCTTTAGGGTTATCAAGGCCTGCAATTTCTGCTGGCAACATAACGTTTTCAAGCGCTGTTAAGCTTTGAACTAACATAAAGCTTTGAAAGATAAAGCCCACTTTTTTCCCTCTTAAAATAGCGCGCTCTTCTTCGTTCATGCTATGAAGTGCTTCGTTATCTAGAAGAATTTCTCCTTCTGTAACTTGATCGAGCCCTGCCAATAACCCCAAAAGGGTTGATTTACCAGAACCGGACGCGCCAATGATGGCAACGGACTCACCAGACTTGACTTCAAAAGAAATAGGACGAAGGATCTGGAGTGAACCTTCACTCGTATCCACTACTTTGGTTACAGCATTAGCTTTTATCATAAGAGGTCATCAATTCGTGTTTGTTAAATTTCGTTATTTGTTCGCTTTTTTACTTATTCTTTTAATACCCTTTCAAGCGCTATCAGATCAAGCCGAGCAGAGCGACACAAGCGAAAATGCGGTTTTACTCATCTTAGGAGACAGTTTATCCGCGGCTTATGGATTACAGCAACATGAGGGATGGGTCAGTTTGTTACAAAAGATGTGGCATAACGACAATATTCCGATTGATATTGTAAATGCTGCGGTAAGCGGAGAAACCACTGATGGTGGTTTAGCGCGATTTCCCCGTTTGTTGGAGCAACACAACCCTACCCATGTATTGATTGAACTGGGCGGTAATGACGGCCTTCAGGGGCACAATATCGGTAAGATTAGGGATAATTTAAATTCTCTGGTAAGCGTTGCAAAGGAGAGTAATGCCGTAGTATTTCTACAAGAAATGCAAATTCCTTCTAATTACGGCAAACGCTACATGCAAATGTTTACTCAGAACTACAATAAAGTAGCGGAATCTCAGGACGTTCAAAAGATTCCCTTTTTTCTTGCAGACATAGCGCTAAATAAAAACTTAATGCAAAACGATGGCATTCACCCAAATGCTGAGGCACAACCGTTGATCGCTAACTTTATGGACAGACACTTAAGAAGTTTAATTCTTGATGCTCAATAATTGTGCTACCTTTATAAGATAATTTGCTCAAACATGAGGTTTGTTTATGGATGTTTCATATGTTAATTCGACGCCCGTTTCTACTGTCCTAGAATCGCCTCAACGACCTGCTCAGCAAGCAGAGTCGCGCAGTGTGCAAGAAAGTCGCGAAACTCAGCCTCAAAGTACGCAGCAGACATCAAATACTAGTGATGGACGAGTGGGTTCAATAGTAGATGTATTTGTATAGCTCTCTTAAAAAGGCTTATAAAGGACAGACACTTGTTTTTGTCAAGGCTTATAAAGGACAGACACTTGATAGCCAATGAGTGTCTGTCCTTTTTCTCACGCACACTATTAAAATTAAGTGTCTGTCCATAATCACCCTTCTCAACGATTACATAACTTCCGTTCGAAAAGAATCCAAGATGTCCTTTTTGGAATCAGCTAATAGCTAACACCAACAAAACTGTTCCAAAGACCACTTAAAATTAGCGCTGTAAATCTCATAATACATTTAAATAGCTATGGGATACGGATATGCCTTTACCTCGTTACAAACAAATTAACACCGATGTCACGCCTTACTACCATTGTATTTCGCGCTGCGTAAGGCAATCTTATTTGTGTGGTCGTGATTCACGCACAGGCATAAACTACGAGCATAGAAGAAAATGGATTCAAGATAGGCTTCACAAGCTATCGCAAGCATTTGCCATTGATTTATGCGCTTACGCTGTAATGCACAACCATATTCATGTTGTGCTCCATATAGCTAAGGGTAGAGCTGATGGCTGGACTATGGATGAAGTATTGCTCAGGTGGAGAATGTTTTACAAATGCCCTCCCCTAGTACAGCGTTATCTAGAAAACTTTGATTCAGTAACAGCAGAAGAGCGAGAAGAATTGAAGTCACTATCCGCCATATATCGCGAGCGGCTTCAAAGCATAAGCTGGTTTATGCGCATGTTAAATGAATACATAGCTCGCAAAGCTAATAAAGAAGACGAGTGTAAAGGCTATTTCTGGGAAAGAAGGTTTAGATCTCAAGCAATATTAGATGAAAAAGCGCTAGCAAGCGTAATGGCGTACGTTGATTTGAACCCCATTAGGGCAAAAATAGCAAAGACACTCAGCAATTCCCATTACACCAGTATCCAATACCGCTTAAATGCTAAGCGCTCAAACAAAGTACCTAAGTTTTTGATGCCCTTTGACGACTGCAAGAAAAAGCTAGCTGAGAGTTTGCCCTTCGCATTTTCAGATTACTTGCAACTTATTACTGATACGTTGAACGCAGAGCGCAGTAGCAACGCCTGCAGAATACCAAATCTTCCTAACAAATTGCTCAATATACTTGGAATGACAAAAGAAAACTGGCATTTAGTGACCAGTAACTTTGAAACCCTATTTACCGGCCCTGTTGGCTGTCCAGAAATGATGGAAAATTTTGCTAGGTGCTGCCAGAGAGCATGTCGCCCTAACGTTTCTAATGCTCAGAAATATTTATCTTGAGTCGGTAAAGCAACGACGTTATCTGTTAAATATCAGCTTGGCGAGCCAGTACGTCAACGATGTCTTGAGAGTTCGTTAGACGTCTAATGTCATTGAATAGTGTTTCAGCTTCTGGGTATTGTCTTTTTAGGTAGCCGCACCACTGTTTTATGCGATTAGGGTAATATTTTCCTTTATCACCAAAAATTTCGTAGCCAGAGTACTGTATCAACAACGCGGCCAGTTCAGACCATGGCATAGGTGCTACGCCTTCTTTGATACTCAACGCCAAATTAGGCATTGCTAAAGCACCTCTTCCAATCATTAGGTTGGTACACTCTGATTGGCTTTGACACCGCTTAGCATCTTCAGCGTTCCAAATTTCGCCATTAGCTACTATGGGGATATTAGTGTGCTGCTTAATTTTCGCTATCCACTCCCAGTAAGCCGGTGGCTTGTAGCCTTCTGTTTTTGTTCTTGCATGAACAACAAGCTCAGAGGCCCCTGCTTCAGTAATTGCAATAGCATTATCAATAGCTAAAGACTTGTCCTCAAAGCCCAGCCTGATTTTGGCTGAAACCGGGATTTCAGCAGGTACGGCATCCCTAACCGCTTTTACAATTTCGTAAAGGGTTTGCGTCTCCTTCAACAATACTGCGCCGCCCTTATTTTTGTTGACTGTCTTAGCAGGGCAACCAAAGTTCAGATCAACACCTGGAGAGCCCAGTTCTATTGCAGTTTGCGCATTCTCTGCAAGCCATTGTGGATGTTGCCCTAGCAATTGGACTCTTACTGGTACGCCTGAGGGGGTTTTGCCGCCGTTGTGTAGCTCTGGGCAAAGTCTATAAAACGTTTTCTTGGGTAGTTTTTGATCAACAACCCTTACAAACTCAGTAACACACTGGTCTAAACCACCCACACGAGTGAGCATATCTCTCATTAAGTGATCGACAACGCCTTCCATAGGGGCAAGCATTACTTTCATTATAAACGTCTCACGTTAATAGAACATAAAATTGGCGCGGGAGTGTAGCAAAAAGAGTTAATTTCAGCCAGGACTTGGGGCTCAGTTTATAAACTTTGTGACTGTCCACTTTAGTTGCGCTTAAACAGACTACCGGCGCTACTGAAAGGAATTGTACTAATGATGAGTAAGTGTCTGTCCACTTAAACAAGAGGTTGTTATAAAGTGGTTTATTGCTAGGATTACAACGTAAAATTTTAGCTTATCATTATCACATTATTGGGAAGTAGTATCCTTCTCTAGACGAGCGAGAACGGAGAGCTTTTGGTTATCAGTGTATGTCCTCCAATTTACTATCTCATCAATAGTACGTTTGCATCCAACGCATATTTCATCTTCATTCAATTTACACAAGGCTATACACGGTGATGTTGAGTTCATAAAGCTTCTGTTTTATCTAAACCTTCATTTTTACTTTGTGCATGCGAAGCAGCAATAGCCGCCATTGTGTTTTCCGACAGTTCTTTATTTGACCATAAACAAACATGGCAACCAAAACGCGATTCAAGATATGAAGCAAACTCAGTGTCTGTCCCACATTCATATCGCACTAAATTTTGTTTTTTACCGTCGTAAATAACCGCAGAATAAGTAAACACAAAAAGCCTCCTTTGAAAGAGGCTCAAATATACATCTAGACGTCTAAACGTTCAAGCGTCCATTTCGAGTAATCAAGTGCTGCGCAGATTGCGGCTACTTGAGCGTCGTTACAATTTTCAGGTGTCGCATTATCACTATCGGGATAAACTTCCGTTGTTGTAACATATTTGGCATCTGTCATACCGCCACAAAGATACAAAGCCTTCTTGTCATAGCAGATAACACCTTCACTCACCACATCTGCTCCAATAATCTTGCCGTTTTCGTCTGCAGGAGCGATGTGCGTTACTTTTTTCACCGAATCGATTACAGCTTTTTGAAACTCTATTTGTGGATTTGGCGTGTTTGCGACCGTATAGAAACCGTCAGGTATATTCCAATTATCATGGGTTACGCCATCCCGTGCGGCCAGCGCCGGTCTGAATTCAGTGTTATCTGTATCGGTCGTCTCATGTAAATCAATATGTAGTGTTAGCGACAACGTTAGGTCAGACACTAACTGCATAAGCTGAGCGGATTCTGGTGCCGGGGAGTCGCTGTAAAATGAACGATTTGGATCGAGTGCCATTGGATTCCACCGGTTTATCGTCTCGTAACCCCAAGGGCTCACACATGGCACAACTACAATGTTTACTTGCCCTGCATACTGTGACAACTTTGTGTTAATAAACTGAAGCGCGCCTTGCACTCCACTTGTTTCATAACCGTGAACTCCCCCCGTAACAAGCGCTGTAGGCTTTTTAGTATCAAAGTTATTTGGCACTACTGCATATAACGGATAGCGCTCAGAATCGTATGGGAGAGAACCATACTGCTTTAGTTCAAAGCCTTCAGGAATAATATTAAAAAGTTTATCGAGTACTTCTTCTTGATAACTTCTTTTCACAGTCTGTTTAGATTTCCACTGCGATATGTCTTTCTCGCTCCATGGCTCACCCGGGGTCCCAATTGGATAATTCTGCATATAACACCTCTTTTGTATTTAAGAGATCATAACAGCTCAGTAAGCTTACGTATCTACTTTACAAGAGATTAGTCGATGGTTGTGACATTAGATCTTTACGCTTCATATCCTAAAAAGTTAGTTGCTCAATGGTATGTTGACGTAGCTTTGCAAAGGATTAGTTCACTCTAGAATAAGCATGAAAGGTCGAGTTAGTAATACTTGGGTAGCCATTTGTTCAGAAAGAAAATGTAAGTGACTATCCACCTACAGCTAAAAGGGGTTGATGGTTGAGGAAGTATAAAAGTGACTGTCCACTGGCAATTCACTAGCAATTAAAAACGACTTGTGGTTGAGGAAGTGTGAAAGTGTCTGTCCACAAAGTTTCCGGAGACAAAAACAAAAAAACCAGCCGGATGGCTGGTTTTTTCGATATGGCGTCCCCTAGGGGATTCGAACCCCTGTTACCGCCGTGAAAGGGCGGTGTCCTAGGCCTCTAGACGAAGGGGACTGAAACTTTGCTAGTGAAGATACACTTCACTAAATTTCTGTAAGCTCAAGAATGCAATGAACAATCTTATTCCTACCGAAACTTTCAGTCAGAAGTTGAATAATCAACTCCAGCCTATTTCACAGTTTTAATCGACTGTGACGCGATAAAATGGCGTCCCCTAGGGGATTCGAACCCCTGTTACCGCCGTGAAAGGGCGGTGTCCTAGGCCTCTAGACGAAGGGGACTGAAAATCTTCTTTCGAAAGCTCCGCTTCCGAATTTTTCAGTAAGTCGAAGTTAGTCAGCGAACTGAGCGACCTTTCCCTACCGAAACTTTCAGTCAGAAGTTGAATAATCAACTCCAGCCTAATTCACAGTTTTAATCGACTGCGACGCGATAAAATGGCGTCCCCTAGGGGATTCGAACCCCTGTTACCGCCGTGAAAGGGCGGTGTCCTAGGCCTCTAGACGAAGGGGACTGAAAATCTTCTTTCGAAAGTTCCGCTTTCGAGATTTTCAGTAAGGCGAAGTGAGCCAGCGAACTGAGCGACCTTTCCCTACCGAAACTTTCAGTCAGAAGTTGAATAATCAACTCCAGCCTATTTCACAGTTTTAATCGACTGTGACGCGATAATATGGCGTCCCCTAGGGGATTCGAACCCCTGTTACCGCCGTGAAAGGGCGGTGTCCTAGGCCTCTAGACGAAGGGGACTGAATTCTTTTTCAAAACTAAAGTTTCGAACTTTCAGTCCGAAGTTGCCTTAACAACTTCAGCCTATATCAAACCACAACTCAATGTGACTTGGTGGAGCCAGGCGGGATCGAACCGCCGACCTCCTGCATGCCATGCAGGCGCTCTCCCAGCTGAGCTATGGCCCCATCATGGTACCAGTCATTTTGTGTGACTGTTCCGTGACAGCGGGGCGCATTCTAGGCATCCCCCTCTGTCATGTCAACGCTTTTTTTATGAATTTTCTCTGTTTGCTATAAAAGTAAGCGCTTTGTCGATTCTCTCGCCAATTTTCTCTTTTGAGATAAGATTCAACGTGATATCTAGAGACGGTGAATTACCCCCACCTGTTACAGCTACACGCAGCGGCATGCCTACTTTACCCATACCTACTTCCAGTTCTTCAGCCGTACTATTAATAGCTGCTTGAATATTTTCTGGGTTCCAGTCTTCAATTGCCATTAATTTATCTTTAGCAAGCTCTAATGGACCTCGAGCGACTGGGCGAAGGTGTTTTTTCGCTGCATTCGCATCAAAATCTTCATAGTCTTGATAAAAGTATATAGAAATCTCTGCTAACTCTTTAAGAGTTTTAACCCTATCCGCTTGAATAGCAATAATAGATTCAAGCGCTGGACCTGTTGTTAAATCAACATTTAACTGTTCGAAATGCCATTTAGCATGTGAAGCAACCTCGCTTGCTGGCAATGTCTTTATGTAATGCTGATTTAACCAGATTAGCTTTTCTGTATTAAATGCCGACGCAGACTGCCCTATTGCATCCAAGCTAAATTTCTCAATCATCTCGTCTACAGAGAAAACTTCTTGGTCGCCGTGAGACCAGCCCAACCTAACAAGATAGTTAAGCACAGCTTGTGGTAGGAAGCCGTCATCACGATACTGCATTACACTTACTGCACCATGTCGTTTTGACAGTTTCTTTCCGTCATCACCCAAGATCATCGAAACGTGAGCGTACTCCGGAACAGGTGCATTAAGGGCTTCAAGTATATTGATTTGGCGTGGCGTGTTGTTTATATGGTCTTCACCACGCACTACATGGGTAATCCCCATGTCCCAATCATCTACAACTACACAGAAGTTATAGGTAGGCGTGCCATCAGTGCGCTGAATAATGAGATCGTCGAGTTCTGTATTACTAATCTCAATTTTTCCACGGACATGATCGTTAATAACAACCTTGCCTTCTAGAGGGTTTTTGAAGCGAATAACAAACGGCTCACCTTCAGGGTGATCAGTTCTGTCTCTCCATGTGCCAGGATAGCGAGGCTTTTCACCGCGCTCTTTTTGCGCTTCACGAATTGCATCTAGCTCTTCAGAGCTCATAAAGCATTTATACGCTTTACCTTCATCCAAAAGCTGCTGGATAAGTTCTTTATATCTATCAAAACGCTCAGTTTGATAGATAGGGCCTGTGTCCCAAGTTAAACCTAACCATTGCATACCATCTAAAATAGCCTGCTTAGCTTCTTCAGTTGAACGCTCGATATCCGTATCTTCAATACGAAGAACAAACTCACCGCCTTTGCTTTTCGCAAGAAGCCAAGAATAAAGCGCAGTTCGTGCGCCACCAACGTGAAGATAGCCTGTTGGGCTGGGTGCAAATCGTGTAACAACCGACATGGTCACTCTCTATTGTTAATAGTGTTTCTAAAGATGGGCGCATTCTACCAGTCTCCGCACGACTTCAAAAGTAAGTTGAGAATAGATGGATAAGAAAGTGGACAGACACTTATTTTCCTTTATTAATTCTTTAACAGCTTTTTCAGCTGTTCTAGGAACAACTAATAACCTTTTACTGCTAAAAAAGCAGAAAAGGGACAGACACTTTTTATTGACACTCTTCTGGCTGAATAGGTGGGTGTCCAATGAGTGAAATAGGTGTGTTTTAGGACACGGACGCATTTAGTCCTAGTTTAATTAGTGTGTGTCCGATTTGAATTTCTTTATAGAAGTGTCTGTCCCTTTACAGCCTTTTACTGGTTTCTTTTCTGTTTTTTTGCGCTTCCTTGCATTAGCCAAGCGAGTGCCTATTCACTTTGAACTTTGCTAAACAAAGAGTGTGTGTCCGATTTAAATTTATTCGATTTAACTTCCACTCTAAAGAGTTGAACGAAATAAGGATACGTGTGCGCACTATCTCCGAATAAGTGTCTGTCCATTTTCACGCACTTTCACGAATAAGTGTCTGTCCATTTTGGCACTTAAAAACGCTGTTCTTTTCATCAATTTAGTTAAGATACAGTCAGAGTGGCTAAATTTCGGGCACACGGTCATTTTTCTTTAATTTTATTGTTGACACTAACGGAACCGACTCTATAATACCGCCCCACTTGCTTAGGCAAGGTTTTAAAAAATATGGACGCTTAGCTCAGTTGGGAGAGCATCGCCCTTACAAGGCGAGGGTCACTGGTTCAAGCCCAGTAGCGTCCACCACTTCTTCACAGTGGATAAACAGTGAAATCAAAATACGGACGCTTAGCTCAGTTGGGAGAGCATCGCCCTTACAAGGCGAGGGTCACTGGTTCAAGCCCAGTAGCGTCCACCACTTCCTCACAGTGGCTAAACAGTGACAATCAAAATACGGACGCTTAGCTCAGTTGGGAGAGCATCGCCCTTACAAGGCGAGGGTCACTGGTTCAAGCCCAGTAGCGTCCACCACTTCCTCACAGTGGCTAAACAGTGAAATAAAAATACGGACGCTTAGCTCAGTTGGGAGAGCATCGCCCTTACAAGGCGAGGGTCACTGGTTCAAGCCCAGTAGCGTCCACCATCTTCTTTTAATATTCTGCACAATCAACGTATCAAAGCCTTAAAAACTGACAGTACCAGTTTATCTTCACCTAGATATTGCAAAAGCAATATACATTCTAAACAAAATCAGTCACTTCTAAAAAACACTACGTCAGCAATGCTGTCACTTAGCTCTGCCAAATATTGCACCTCTAAAGCCAAAGATTGCCCCAAAAAATCATAACAATCATTTAACCACCCTATTCACCACAAGATTTCTACTGCCTATATTCACTACGAATCACCTCAACTATGCGATAGTCTCACTGACGAGCTATACTTTAAAAATAATTATCGTGGTATGGTGAAACCCATAACGTCCTAAAGGCTACCCTTTAATGAAGCTACACTTAGCTAGAAATACTAAGTTGTTAATTGCCGAAGATCAGGTGCTGGCAAAAAGCCACATGCACTATGCCCTTGAGCAGCTAGGTTTCCGCAATATGGACTATGTTGATAGGCCCTCTCATGCACTGTCAGCACTACAAGAACACACTTATGACGCCATCATTTGTTCCTATAACTTACGTTCCGAACAAGGCGGTTACTTTTTACTTGAGCAACTCAACGAGTCTCACTCACTGCCCCTCACCAGCGCATTTATTTTCACTAGTGCAGACACATCAGCAGAAGTCGTCCACGCAATTATCGAATTGCAACCAGATGAATTTATTGCTAAGCCATTTTCTGTGAACGAATTAGACCGTCGGCTTTCTCGCGTTCTAGCAAGGAAAAAGGCCCTTGAAAATGTTTATTCATTTATGGATAAACAGGATTATGAAAAGGCGCTAGCCGAAGTCGAGCATTTCTTGTTACAACCCGAGCATGCCGAGCACTTTCCTCTAGCAATGAAGATTAAAGGCGATCTGTTTATGATCACAGAGAGATTCCAGGAAGCTTTGGCCTTCTTTGAGTCAATAATAAACATCCAAGATTTTAGCTGGGCTCAAATGGGAATTGCGAAAAGCCTTCTGGCACTCAATGAGCTTGATGATGCAGAAAGAGAAATCATTCAACTGGCGATGCGCCCTGATTCTGCATTAGAAGCATACGACTTACTCGCCAAACTACAAATCAAACAGTCAGCGTTTGACGACGCACTTGAGTGTACAGCGCTAGCATGCAACATTTCTCCTCAGAATATTCCTCGGCATCAAATGGCGATAAACCTTGCTCGCATCACACACGATTACGAAAGCCAGTTTAACAGTGCGAAAAAAGTTGTACGCTACGCAAAAAACTCTATCTACGATAAACCAGATATTTATCTAACTGCAGCAAGAGCTGGTGTTGATTTTGCGATGACGTCGGAGCCGGAACACGTAAACAGCATTGTTAAACAAACCAATGAATATTTACGTCAGTTAAAAAAAGCTCACCCAAAAGCAGCGGTCAATGATGAACTGACAGTGATCGATGCCCGTCTTCACTACTTAAAGGATGACACTGTAAAAGCCCAGACACTGCTGTCGGACTTTCACACAGACCACGCTCAACATCACTCTACTGAAGCATTACTCGATAGAGCCAAAGCGCTGCATGAGGTTGGACTTAAAAAAGAGTCGATTGCAATTTTAGATGCGATTTCATCAAGACAGGAAGAAAGCGCTGATGAATTAAACCTAATGGCGACGTATTTAAAGCAGGAAAAAGAAGAAAAAGAAGCGATTACATTGAGCCCTAAAACACTCAATAACACGGCTGTCGCCCAGTATAAGCGAGGTAATTTGGAGCAATCATATACCACCTTCGCTCAGGCATTTCGCGTTATGCCTAAAAACCCCTCAATTGCACTGAACTATCTTCAAGCCATTATTAGAGCGAGAAAAGCAAACGCGCCTATGCTTCCTGACACAGTAGCTGCAATTAACAAATGCAGAGAGACTCTTGAAACAACAGCCCTATCTGAAGACCAACACGCACGCTACCAGAGCGTGAAGAACATATTGAAGAACAAGTAATTTCACCAATTCGCTCTTTGGTTTAATAAGGCACTAGACTAGTTTGAATATACTACCACTGTTTCGTGATACAGTTTGTCTTTGTATTCAAGCTCATGACTGAATGTCATGCCTAGCTTTTTCATAATATTGATAGACGCACTGTTTTCAGGGTTAGCAATTGCCGAAAACTTTTCTACACCAATATCATACAAGGCTTCTTTCACAGCTTGTGCAGCCTCAGTGGCGTACCCCTTGCCCCACGTGTGACGTTTAAAGCGCCAGCCTAATTCCATATTGTCACTTTCAGGATGTTGGGTAAAAAAGCCAAACGGACGAACCAAAATCCACCCTATGCTTTCTTTTTCAGCCAGCGTCTCTACGCGCCAAAGCCCCCACCCCAAAGCAGGGTTGGAATAAGCTTGGAAGCGAGGAACGAAAATATCGCGAACATCTTCTTTGGAGGATTTTTTACCACCGTTGATATACTTCATGACAAGCTCGTCTTGGTCGAGCTCCCATAAAAAGTCGGCGTCTTTATCGGTGATATAGTGGTAGGAGAGACGCGCACTGTCCTTGATATGCATATACTTCCTTTATCATTATTATTTTTAATATACTTACACCGCTGAATATAGCTTATTTTTACAACAAACCAAACTTATTCGATGCTTTTTATTCTGGCCTACATTTTCCCTTAACGTAGGAATAGTTTTCTAGCCTCCTAGCATAGCCAGGTGTTTTGTGGCCCCTGTTTTTCCTTCATGTAAATAATGAGTTTCGTGCTTTTGTCCTAGTACATCTTGTAGAAAAGCTACCACTTCATCTACATTACCATTTGCAAGTAGATGCCTCATATCTATACCGTTTTCACTGAACAAGCACAGGTGTAACTTGCCTGGCGCAGAGACACGAAGACGGTTACACGTTTTACAAAAGTCCTTGCTGTACGGCATAATTAAACCAATCTTGCCCGCATAATCCGGGTGATAGAACTCTTGCGCTGGCCCTGCATCTTTCCTACGCAATAAGGGCTGCCACCCCATATCTAACAGGGTAGTTTTTAATGGTGAACCGCTTTGATGTTGTTTATTGAAAAATTGGTTTAAATCGCCTGTTTCCATTAACTCGATAAAACGGAGCGTCACCGGCATATCTTTAAGCCAAACAAGGAATCGATGTAGACGGCTATCGGAAAAATCATTGAGTAAAACAGAGTTAACTTTTACATCAAGGTCAGCATCAATGGCTGCATCCAACCCTCGTAGTACAGCCTTAAGCTTGTCTTGCCCTGTTATAGCGGCGAATTGCCGGGGGTCTAAACTGTCGATACTGACGTTTACCTGATCTAAACCTGCATCTTTCCACTGGTGGGCAAATTTTTCCATTCGCGCACCGTGTGTCGTCATCGCAACACGCTCTATACCCGGTGTATTACTGGTTAGTTGTAAGATATCAATGAAGTCTCTTCGCAGCGTTGGCTCACCACCTGTTAGGCGCACTTTTGAAGTACCTAGCTGAGCAAACGCTTTTAGTAAGGTATCAATTTCGCTTAATGTCATAAATTGATCGCTCGTTGGGCCTTCATACCCATCTGGCAAACAGTACTGACAGCGAAAGTTGCACGCTTCGGTCACTGACAAACGCAAATAGTGAAACTGTCTACCGAAACTATCTTCTAACAAACCAACTCCTTAATCCTTTGCTACTTTATGAATCGCTACTGAGATTTTTTACGTTGCAAAACCCAGCAAATCATTGAGTAAATAACAAGGTCACTAAATTAAACTACCCTAGTGTACGCGGGGTAAAATTAAAATTAAACACATTCGTTGCTATAAATAAGACCATTTTAATCTCTAGCCTATTTCAAAACGTATTACAAAAGGCGAGAATAATTATATATGGGCAAGCTTGTTCAATTCCTAATAAAGGGTTTACACCAAATTATTTTCTAAATCTTCCCGCTCTTAGTACAGTAAACCAAACAATAAAGCACACTATAAAATGAGAAAAAACCGTTTTCCTACGAATGCCGATGAACCTGTTAAATGGCACGTTCTATCACAGCTTTGGCCTTATCTTCTTGAGTTTAAGCAACGCGTATTTTTAGCCCTAATGTGCTTAGTTGCAGCGAAGCTTGCCAGTATTGGCCTGCCCTACGTGCTGAAGTACACCGTTGACAGCTTAAATGGAGATTTAACCACGCTAGCTTTGGCGGTTCCTATTAGCTTAATCGTTGCCTATGGAACGCTGCGCTTATTGAATGTCTTACTCGGCGAAGTGCGAGATACGCTATTTGGTCGCGTTACTGAGCGCGCCATGCGCCGTCTAGGGCTTAAGGTTTTCAAGCACCTACACAATCTAGACTTAGGCTTTCATCTGAATCGACGTACAGGCGGATTGTCGCGAGATATCGAGCGTGGCACCAACGGCGTCAGCTTTTTAATGCGCTTTATGGTGTTTAATATTGTCCCTACTCTGTTAGAGATCGCCTTAGTAGTTGGCTTGCTCTTATTTCAGTTCGGCGTATCTTTCGCGCTGATAATTGTGCTCAGCGTTGTGGCCTATATTGGTTTTTCGATGAAGGCTACCGACTGGCGCACCCGTTTTGTCACACAAATGAATGAAGCAGACTCAACCACTAACTCAAGGGCGGTAGACAGCCTGCTTAATTTTGAAACTGTAAAATATTTCAATAACGAATCCTTTGAAGCCAACCGGTACGATACCGACTTGGCCGCTTGGGAAAAGGCGCGACGTAAGAACCGCTTATCGCTATTTGCACTAAACGGTGGACAAGCCGCTATTATCGCCGTCGCCATGACTTCAATGATGGCTAACGCTGCCTTTGGGGTTATGAATGGCGAAATGACCATTGGCGACTTTGTACTTATCAACGCCTTCACTATGCAGATTTTCATGCCCTTGAACTTTTTGGGTTTTGTGTACCGTGAAATTCGTGGCAGCCTTGCCAATATCGATAAGTTATTCGACCTTCTATCCCAAACTCCAGCTATCAAAGATGCAGACAACGCCACCGACTTAACCTGCGCCAACCCAGCACTACGCTTTGATAATGTGCATTTCGCCTATAACGAAAATAGAAAAATATTAAACGGGTTGAGCTTAGACGTCCCACCTGGCGCCAAAGTAGCCGTAGTCGGTGAAAGCGGCGCGGGAAAATCTACGCTAATGAAGTTGCTTTTCCGTTTTTACGACCCTCAACAAGGCAGCATTACCATAGACGGAAATAATATTGCCTCGCTTACGCAACAAAGTCTACGCTCACATATCGGTATCGTCCCCCAGGACACGGTACTGTTTAACACCACATTGCTAGAAAATATTCGCTACGGTAACCCCGATGCCAGCGATGAAGATATTAAACAAGTGATTAAGCTTGCAAACCTTGAAACCTTTGTAGAAAGCTTGCCTGAAAAATTAGGAACAACCGTAGGTGAGCGAGGACTAAAGCTTTCTGGCGGTGAAAAACAGCGCGTATCTATCGCACGAGCGTTACTTAAAGGTGCGCCCATTATGATTTTCGACGAGGCCACCAGCTCATTAGATAGCACATCAGAAAGGGCAATTTTGTCAGCCCTTCGCGATGCAGCCAAGGGGCATACTAGCTTGGTCATAGCCCATAGACTGTCCACTATTGTCGATGCTGACAAGATCCTCGTACTAAAAAACGGTACCATAGTAGAGGAAGGGACACACACTCATTTGCTTGAACAAGGGGGTGAATACGCAACCTTGTGGCAAACCCAACAGCGTGAAGATGACGAAACTAGTTCAGATAAAGATGTAGAAGGTAGTTAATAGATGGACCCGACGCTTATAAAAGCCGCCATTAATCAAGTAATGCCGTTCGGAAAATATGCGGGGAGACGCCTCTTCCATTTACCTGAGCCTTACCTAGTTTGGTTTCACAAACAAGGCTTTCCCGAAAACAAGTTAGGTGAACAGCTCGCTTTAATGTATGAAATAAAGTTAAACGGCTTAGAATCTGTAGTAGAGCCCCTGCTAGATGATGACTAGCAACTGCTTTATGACGAACATTGCCTTATTTCCGTAGTTTTTATTCTGGTTGCCGTATTTTTACCTACTCCCCCATGTTAGGCACACCAAAACAGCAAGAAGATTTATGTTTGCAAGACCCAGAAAACAACGTCGAAGTGACGTAAACGAGCGCATCAAAAAGATTCACAACGCGATAGCTGACAAGTTGCTATCTTATCCAGAACTTTTTGAACAAGCTGAACACACTTTAGAAACCCGATATCAAAACAAAATGATGCGTTATGGTAGCTACCTGCTATGGAAGGGCATTATAGAAGCCCGCCATGAACCCGATGTATTTAAAGCTTTATTGTTGGCCGATGACGAGCGAACAGCCAATTTGAGAAGAGAAACTATCTTCACCGGAATTTTAAGTGAAGAAGAAAGAGAACAACTGCTATGAAAAAAACGGGCAGCGCTTGTTTCGCTGCCCGTTTGTAAGTCTTATTGCGATTCACGCATTACGCATTACGCATTACGCATTACGCAAATGATCAGCTACCAAGAATGCCATCTCAAGCACTTGGTCCGCATTCAGGCGCGGATCACATTGTGTTTTATATGCCTGGGCTAAATCATCATCGCTAATTTGATAAGCACCACCAGTACATTCCGTTACGTGCTGACCGGTCATTTCAAGGTGAATACCACCGGCATGAGTTCCTTCTGCTTCATGCGCTTGGAAGAACTGTTTAATTTCTTTCAAAATTGCATCGAAGTTACGGGTTTTGTAGCCGCTTGACGCTGAGAACGTGTTGCCGTGCATTGGGTCCGAACTCCACACAACATGTCTGCCTTCCGCTTTTACTTTACGCAGTAGTCGTGGCAGGTTGTCGGCTAAGTTATCAGCTCCCATGCGAGTAATAAGCGTTAAACGCCCAGGGTCATTTAGCGGATTAAGCGCATCAATTAGACGAATAAGCTCGTCTTCCTGCATGCTTGGCCCAACTTTCACACCAATTGGATTGTGAATACCACGGAAAAACTCAACGTGAGCATGATCAAGTTGACGGGTACGCTCACCAATCCACACCATATGCGCAGAACAGTCGTAAGGCTTGCCGGTTAGCGTATCAATGCGCGTAAGCGCCTGTTCGTAGTTTAATAGCAAAGCTTCGTGCGACGTAAACAGCGAGGTTTCATGTAGCGTTGAGCTAGTTTGTGCGTTAATGCCAATTACATCCATAAACTCAAGCGTATCTTGAATACGGTTAGCCATATCCGAATAACGTTCTTTAAGCGGGTTGTTTTCAACAAACGCCATGTTCCACCGGTTCACTTCGTGAAGGTCGGCCAAACCTCCCTGGGCAAATGCGCGAAGAAGGTTCAAGGTTGAAGCACTGCGATGGTACGCTTCTAATAAGCGATCAGGGTCTGGTCGACGGGCCGCTTCAGTAAACTCAAAGTTATTGATGATATCGCCACGATAGCTTGGCAAGGTCACGTCACCACGGGTTTCAAAGTCTGATGAACGCGGCTTAGCATACTGGCCTGCCATGCGTGCAACCTTGGTTACCGGGCAGCGCCCAGCAAAGGTAAGCACAATCGCCATTTGCAGAATAACTTTAAAGGTATCGCGAATTTTAGGCGCATTAAACTCGTCAAACGACTCAGCGCAGTCACCGCCTTGCAAAAGAAAGCCTTTACCCAAGCTCACTTCACCTAGCTGACGTCTAAGTTCACGGGCTTCGGCAGCGAATACAAGCGGAGGATAAGAACTTAGTGTTTGCTCTACTTCATTTAAACGTACTTTGTCATCGTACTGTGGTTGCTGAAGAATAGGTTTATTTCTCCAACTGTCTACTTGCCAATTACTCAACGGTGTTCTCCTGAATAAAAAACGTAGGGCAAACGTTTTACTGAAAATAGTTATTGAAACTTATTGCTTCGAATAATAAGACTGTAGCGCGCTTCACAGTATGCCTGTAACGCATTTTTATAATCAGCCTAATATGAAATTATGAATCTAAAAATGTGGTGGCACTTTACCACATTTATCCTAAGGAAATAGGTGCGCAAACTTGAATTTCTAGAAAGTTATCGTGCTTGCTTATAGCAAAATGGCATTCAAACACCTTCTCAAGGTTTACTTGCGTCGCTACGTCTTGTGGCTCTCCCTGCGCTACCATACTACCTTTGTGCATTAACCATAGACTATCGCAGTAGTTTGCGCTAAGTGCGATATCATGAGACGTCATGAGTATTGTATTTCCTTTACTACAAAGGAATTTTACTAAGCTGGCCAGCGCATACTGATGCCTAATATCAAGCCCTTGTAGTGGCTCATCTAAAAACGCTAAACCCTCTCCCCGCTCTAACTGGGGCCATATTTGTAAAAGTGCTCGACAAATTTCTACACGCTGACGTTCGCCGCCAGAAAGCTGGGTAAGGATTTTGTTTGAAAAGCCTGACACTTCAAGGGCCTTTTCTAAAACCGGGGGGATAAGCGAAGACTGGTTTTCTGCTGTATAAAAACTTAAGTATTCCTTAACTGAAAGGTGAAACCCACTTTCACTCTGCTGAGCTAACAAAGTACGTACGCTAGCAAGCGTGGCAAGTGACCAACTACCCATTGGCTTGCCATGCAGCATTACTTTACCGTCATCAGCTTCAATCAGCCCTGCAAGGGTAAGTAGCAGCGTCGACTTCCCTGCCCCGTTTGGCCCTATGATATGAATACATTCGCCCTTTTTCGCGCTTAATCCTTCCACCCTCAGCCGTGACCCAATGCTTACGTTTTGTAGGCTTAAAATCATTGAAGCATCCGAAGCACTTTCGCTACTATTGATGCAAGGCGTTTTGTTGTAACTAACCGCATGACATCCATTTGTACTTGAATCTACTTCACTATAAGGATCAGGTTGCTTTAGCGTAAAAGGATTCGGTGTCGTCATTTCATCAGCCTTTAAGCTGGCCTTTTGCCAGCGCCCAAATAAGTAACGGGCCACCTAGCGTTGCTGTAACCATAGAGACAGGAAGTGTAATGGCGCGAGTCATTTCAGAGCTTAGCGCTACCAGCATTAAAAGACTTGCACCACTTAGCGCACTTAAGGGCAATAAATAGCGATTGTTATGCCCGATGATCAAACGCAAAATATGAGGAACGAGTAAGCCTACAAACGCAATAGACCCAGCCATCGACACCGCCGTACCCACCGCGATAGCGCAAACGATGAGGGCACGTTCAGTAAGTCTTTCCACATCCACACCGCTACTTTTTGCCGCAAGTTCGCCGGCATATAGCTTGTTCAAATCACCTGCGAAAAAAAGCTGTAAACCTACAGCTATAACTATCAGCGGGCCTCCTACCGATAAAATTAACCAATTAGTTTGATATAAGCTGCCCATTAGCCAAAAAGTGAGGTTGCGAAGGGCATTAGCGTCGCTGAACATATAAAGCCAGGCAATAACAGCCCCACTAAGCGTCGATATGGCAATACCAGCAAGAATTACAGCAGTGGAGGAGCCCAGCAATTTTCTAGCTAGACGGTAAATAACAAAAGTAGATAACAAGGCACCCACAAAGCACCCCAAAGGCAGTAAGTAATGCAGGTAGGCTGTAGCCCATTGCGGTGTTAACAGTAGCAATAGTGCGGCAACTAAACTCGCTCCGCTGGTTATGCCTATGATTCCTGGGTCGGCTAGCGGGTTTCGAAGTACCACCTGTAAGGTTGCGCCACTTACGGAAAGCGCCGCCCCTACTAAGCATGCGGTAAGTATAAGCGGTATTTGAAGCTGAACGATAATATGCTGCTTTAAGCCGTCAGCCGCGTTAGCAAACCCTGTCACGCCAATAACACCCACCACTCCAACGACTAACAAACAAAGTAGCGTTATTACAACCAGAGAAAGGGCTGTGCTTTTAGTTTCCATGGCTCTCAAAATCGCTTCTCAGTATGCGTTCTAAATTTGACTCGCAAGGCCGCTTCTCAGTTTTGGCTTGTGAATAAGGCTTCTGCTTCTGATTATAGTTGTTGGGTTTGCTTAATGTGCTCAATCAAACCGTCCGATGCTTCTTCAATTAAGTCTAACACCAACTCAAAGCCTCGCTTTCCTCCGTAGTATGGGTCAGGCACTTCTTTGTCTTCCACATTTGCGAAGTCCAGAAAGAGCTTAATTTTTTCCTGGTACTGGCTTGGCGACATGCCATGTAAATTTGCCAAGTTGCTATTATCCATAGCTAAAATATAGTCGAAGCGCTCAAAATCACTTTCATCAACACGGCGACATTTAAGCCCCTTAAAGCTGTAACCTCTGTCGACCCCAGCCGCCTGTGAACGCTTATCTGCTGGTTTCCCAATGTGGTAACCATGCGTCCCCGCAGAATCGATTTCAATATTTAACCCGGCTTTTTGAGCTTTGTGCTTGAACACGGCCTCTGCGGTTGGAGAGCGGCAAATATTACCCAAACACACGAACAACACCGATGTAGATTGTTTCATTCAAAATCCTATTTAAACGCAGTGACGGAGCGCGACTAAACTTTGTGCCCAGTTTCGCGTATGATACGCCGTCAGAAAAATTGTGGAGTTAGTATGACCGCACATGTACTTATGCTAAGTAGCTCTCGTCAAGGCGACGAGGCTTACCTAGAGCACGCTAGAGGACTTATTTTTGCACACTTAGGCGAAATTCGCGACCTCCTATTTGTTCCTTACGCAGCTGTAACCCAAACGTACGACAGTTATGTAGATGCTGTTGCTACTGCCCTGCCAGAATGTAATGTTACTGGGCTACATACAGTAGAAGACCCTGTGGCCGCCGTAAACAATGCGAAGAAAAATGGCCAAGCCATTGTGGTAGGTGGTGGAAACACCTTTCACCTGCTTTCAACACTTTATGCAAACGCGCTTATTGTACCAATAAAGCACGCCATCGCCGATTGCACGCCTTATATTGGATGGAGCGCGGGCTCGAATATCTGTGGCGAATCGATTAGAACCACTAATGACATGCCTATTATTGAGCCGCCTAGTTTTGATGCGCTAGATATCGTGCCGTTCCAGTTGAACCCGCACTACACCGATTATCAGCCTCCTGGCCATAATGGTGAAACCCGCGATCAGCGATTGGCCGAGTTTACTACGCTAAACCCAACCACGCCGGTAGTGGCTATCCGTGAAGGCACTGCGTTACGTCTTTGTAATAACCAACTTACTTTAGTCGGTGAAAAAGACGGATTCATCTTCTTAGGTGAAGAAAAAACGCTAATTAATTCAGGTGATGATTTAACTTATTTGCTTGATAGCGGCGAATAGCGCTTCTTCATCAGGCTCACGCTGGTAGGGAATTTCTGCCAGCAGTGGCTCGGGTAACATGGCTTTTAGAGAATGCAGGTTTTCCTGGTATCGCGTCATGTTACCTGTGATGTCGTTAGCCACCCACCCTTTAATGTTTAGCCCATCTGCGCGTATCGCTTCTGCGGTTAATAGCGCATGATTTAAGCAGCCTAGACGCATACCCACAACGAAAATCACCTCCATGTTGAGCGCTTTCACAACATCGGATAGATAATACGTAGGCGTATACTCATCGCCCACGATTAAGGGTAAGCGCCACCCGCCAGCGCCTTCCATCAACAAGAGATCTGGCTGATAAGCAAGCAGTTTATCAAGGCCTTGCGCAATTTTTTCAAAGCTTAACGCCACACCTTCTTCAAGTGCTGCAATATGTGGCGCAATGGGCGGTCTTAATGCGATAGGGTTTATTTGATGTAAAGGAAGTGTCTGTCCATTTTCTTCGCTTGCGCTTTTTAGCTCGGTATTATCTATAGCTTTAATGGCTTTGTTTTCGCGTATTTTAGAGCACGCTTTTTGAATATTTAGCGCATCATCGTTAACCCACTCACCGTTAACCTGCTCACAACCAGCTGCAATAGGTTTATAGCCGATGCTGGTAAGCGATGCTTTTTGCGCAGCTTTTAGTAATTGGCAGGTGACATAGGTTTTCCCGACCTCTGTGTCGGTACCGGTAATGAAATACTGCTTCATCGTTTTTCCAATCTAAAATGACTCACGCGGTAGGTAAGCGGTAACTTACTTTCTACACCACTTATATTGCTGTAAGCCATTGCTAATTTTTTAATATCTCGACGGGTAAGCGGAGGTTGCTTTCGGCCAGTCTCACCCGCTCCTACACCTTTCACCGAGTGCAGTAGCGACATAATATCTTGGTGAGTATCAACATAATCTTTGGTAATAACTCGTTGTAAGCGAAGCCCTGATTGCTTAAACCCACTCACCCACTGTGCGGTAGTCGGCAGGTGAGTTTCGGCTTGCGAAAGCTGCGCCACTTTACGTGCAGTTTTAAGCTCATCAAAAGAGCCCGACACCATAATAGCAAGCTCAGCGATACCTCCCTGTTTAAGCACTCGCGCTATCTCGCTAGCAACAAGGTTTGTGTCACTCGCCCACTGCAGCGCCATGGACGAAAACACCGTTGAAAACGTGTTTTCAGAGAATGGTAAATCAACGGCACTACCTTCTACGAAAATGGGGTCAGAGTACTTTTTTCGTGCCTGCGCCAACATACCCTCAGCAATGTCTACTCCAGTTGCAACAGCCCCTTTTTTAAGAATTTCCTGTGTGTGAATACCGGTTCCACAGCCTATATCGAGGGCATCGCCCTGCAAAGCCTTTGGTAAGTTTGCTAACCCCTGCTCGGCTATATTACGCTGAATACACGCAATACTGTCGTACTTTACTGCCGCTTTTGAGAAACGGTGTGCAATGCTCTGCTCGTTGATAGTTTGCGTACTAACCGCTTTGCTAGCTTTGCCGGTACCGTCAGCTGATTCGGCAACCGTGGAATTACAAAACTCTGCTACGAAAGCGTCTTCATTTTGAGGAAGCACTCTTGCCGTATCATTTAATGATTGACCTACAAAAGGTTCCAATGGCTCTCTCAATGTCGCTGATTTTTCAGCTGGGCTTGCCGACATCTTTACATCTCTTTCTAATTTACAGAATTTCGGGCGGTTACGGCATTCATCGTACTTTATGCTTCCCTTTTAGCAGAAGGCTCACTTCCAACGCCACACGATAGCTCGTTTAAACCATTGACTGACAATTCAAGCGCATCAATTAACACATCGATATCCTGAGTGGTATGATTTGCGGTTAAGGTTATACGCAGCCTGTCTTGGTTTTTCGGTACGGTTGGTTGCCGGATAGCGGTTGCCCAAATCCCCCGTTGTTTTAGACCTTCACTTAACGCAACGGCACGCTCTGGGCTGCCGACAATAACCGGCTGAATAGCGCTTTGCGAGGTTCCTAAGGTGATAGTTCCTAAGGTGATATGGTCTGAATTATCACTTTCCTTGTTCGCATCGAGTGTCTGTCCAAAACGTTTGTGGAACGACTCTCTGAAATAGGAAATATTGTTGGTAAGCAATTCGCGACGAGCGGTATCACTGGCAATATGGGTGAGTGAATATAAGGTTGCCACCGCTTGCGCTGGGGGCATGGCAGTTGAATACACATAGTGCTTAGAAAAATTCACTAGATAATCGATAAGGGTTTGGCTTCCGGCAATAAATGCGCCTGCTGTGCCTACCGCTTTCCCGAATGTTCCCATAACAACTGGAACCTGTTGCTGGCTTAAGCTAAGTGCTTCTACAGTACCAAAACCATTTTCGCCTAAAACTCCCATGCCATGTGCATCGTCTAACATAAACCATGCATTATATTTCGCGGCGATATCGGCCATATCTTTGCAAGGCGCAGCATCACCGTCCATGCTAAACACGCCTTCGCTGGCAATAAGAATATCTTGTTGGCTTGATTTAAAATTAGCGTCAGCACCAATTTCGCTATGCGCATCCGCAGCAAGCATTGGGGTATAGCAAACACCTGAAAGCACGCTTTCTAAGTGGTTAAGATCGTTATGCTTAAAGCGGCGAAGCTTCGCGCGCTCGGATACACACTGTGCACCTTCTAAAAACGATGCATGCATGAGCTTGTCAGCAATAATGTGCCCAAGCGCCCCGCTACTGCTAGCGTGAGACATATGAGGAAAAAGAGCCATACACAACGCTTGATTGGCGGCAAAGCCAGAGTTAAACAGCAGTGCTGATTCACGGTTTAAACCATCGGCAATATAAGCTTCAAGCGCTAAATGAGCCTGCGTATGCCCCGTGACCAAGGGCGATGCGCCGCTGCCCCCACCAAATTGCGCCAATCCTTCAACCCAACTTTGCAATACGCCTTCATGCTGTCGCATGCCTAGGTAGTCATTGCTCGAAAAATTAAGGTAGTGCTCACCATTAATGCAAATAATGCTGTCTTTTTCGTACTGCTGACAGTGACGCTGGCGCAGCAAGCCTTCTTGAGCACGCGCGCTCAATGAATCGCCTAACCAATTAAAGGCCATTACGCCTCCGTTAATTGCTGTTTCTTTGCCGCTACCTTAGGCTTGGTTGCATCAATAAACAAGTCGTTACTGTCGCCGGCCTGTTCTTGCTGTGCAATCTCCTCTTCTAATACCTGTTGATGCGCTTCATCAGAGTAATCTCGCGTACGCTCAGTATTGATTCCAAGCTTTTTAAACAGCATGACATCTTCGTGGGTATCAGGGTTAGAGGTAGTTAGCAGCTTGCAACCATAGAATATTGAATTGGCTCCCGCCATAAAGCATAGCGCCTGCATTTGCTCGTTCATGGCTTCGCGGCCTGCCGACAATCGTACGTGTGACTTAGGCATCATGATGCGGGCAACCGCAATGGTGCGAATAAACTCAAAATAGTCTAGGTCTTCTACACTATCTAGCGGCGTACCTTTAACTTTTACCAACATATTAATAGGCACACTTTGCGGCTGTTCGGGAAGGTTTGCTAGCTGCACCAGCATACTGGCGCGGTCGCTCACCGTTTCTCCCATGCCCACAATGCCACCTGAGCAAACATTCATACCCGCTGCCCGCACATTTTCCAACGTATTTAAGCGGTCTTGATAGGTACGAGTGGTAATAATATCGCCGTAGTATTCCGGTGAGGTGTCTAAGTTATGGTTATAATAATCTAAACCCGCTTGTTTAAGTGCAACTGCTTGGTCACGGGTTAGCATACCCAACGTCATACAGGTTTCCAGCCCTAAGCTTTTCACTTCTTCAACCATTTTTAATATGTAAGGCATGTCTCTGTCACGTGGATTTCGCCAAGCGGCCCCCATACAAAAACGGGTTGAGCCTACTTGCTTTGCCTCTTTCGCACGCTGGATAACTTTTTCAATTTCTAGCAGGCGCTCTTTCTCAAGGCCCGTATCATAGCGGGCACTTTGTGGGCAGTACTTACAGTCTTCAGGGCATGCACCGGTTTTAATCGACAAAAGCGTGCTAACCTGCACTTCATTCGGATTAAAATGCTGTCTATGCACTACTTGGGCATTAAACAGTAAATCGTTAAATGGCATGGCAAACAAAGCTTCGACTTCGGCTTTGGTCCAATCGTTTCGAATAGTTGTCGTTTGCGCAGAAGGCGCACTAGCCAGCGTCATTGACTGTCCTTTACTAATTATTATTGCTGGCTTAGTCTATGCCCCAATATCGAGTTGTCAACTCTGACCATTTTCAAACCTTTACCAACGGTTAATTTGTGAACAATATAGAATTTGATAAACAACACATTTGGCACCCCTATACCTCGGCGGTTAATCCCCTTCCATGCTATGAAGTAGTTGGTGCAAAAGGTGCCGAACTTACCTTGGCCACCGGTGAAGTGCTAGTAGACGGCATGTCTAGCTGGTGGGCAGCAATTCACGGCTACAACCACCCTGTACTCAACGATGCTGCGCACAAGCAAATTGACGCATTTTCTCACGTTATGTTTGGCGGTATTACCCACCAGCCGGCGGTGGATGTGTGTAAATCGTTACTTAACATGGTGCCGGCAGGTTTGGAGCGTGTATTTTTGGCAGACTCTGGCTCAGTATCTGTTGAAGTAGCGATAAAAATGGCGATTCAGTATTGGGCATGCCAAGGGCGCTCAGAGAAGTCGCGCATTGTCGCGCCGCGCAATGGTTATCATGGCGATACGTTCGCCGCTATGAGTGTGTGCGACCCAGTAAACGGCATGCACAGTTTGTTTGAAGGTGTATTAAGCAAGCAGATTTTCGCGCCCGCACCTCAAACTCGCTTTGGTCAAACGTTTAGCGAAGATGACATTCTTCCACTTGAAGAGATTTTTGAAAAGCATCACCACACCATGGCGGCGTTAATTCTAGAGCCTATCGTTCAAGGTGCAGGTGGCATGCGTATTTACCATCCTGAATACTTAAAACGTTGTCGCCAACTGTGTGACACCTATGATGTTCTTTTAATTTGCGATGAGATTGCTACTGGATTTGGCCGTACAGGTAAGCTCTTCGCTTGTGAACATGCCGGTATCTCGCCTGATATTTTGTGCTTGGGCAAGGCGATTACTGGCGGCTATATGACGTTAGCCGCTACTTTGTGTACCGAAGACGTGGCTTTAGGGGTTTGCCAAGGTGAGCCTGGTGTTTTTATGCACGGCCCAACTTATATGGGTAATCCGTTAGCTTGTGCTGTGGCAAACGCTAGCTTATCACTCATTAATGAGAACCATTGGCAGCAACAAGTTCCCGCCATTGAGAAACAATTACAAACCGAGTTGGCAAAATGTGCAGACTTACCCCGCGTTGCTGATGTTAGGGTGTTGGGCGCTATTGGGGTGGTTGAGACAGTAAACCCAGTCAATGTTGCCGAAATTCAGCGTCATTTCGTCGAAGAAGGCGTGTGGATAAGGCCCTTTGGTAAACTGGTATACATTATGCCTCCCTATATCATATCTTCTGAGCAATTAAGTAAGTTAACCCATGCGATTTATACAGCCTTGAAATAGCGTGAGAGGTTGTTACGCTTAGCACTTACTTTTTGTCATATGAGATGAATTAATGTCGAGAGCCCCTAGCGTTAAAAGGCTTCTATAAACGGATGTTAGAAGTCAACGATTAGGCGGGTCACTAATGAGTCGACAATACTGATTATTTTATAGCGAGTTTTTAATGGTAGTGCGTGTTCTTGATAAAGTGGTCTTTGCAGTTTTATTCATTATTACATTGCAGGTACCTATTTTAGCTGATCACTATCGCCAATATTTGAATGGCTACTACGATGCACTAAGAGATGAAGTATCCAGTTCTTCTGTACTCGCTAAACAACATGGATTTTCTTCTGTGGAAGCTATGCTCGACAGCTTACAGAAAAATAGCGAGCCGGTAGTGCGTGAGAATGCGTCTATGAAAGCAAGTCGCTTTGCCCAGATCACCACATTGGAGCAGGGTATGAGAAAACTTGAGCACGGCCACTATTTCGAAAAACTAGTGTTTATGGCCTCGCCTTCTCAATACAGCACGCTAAATCGAGTACTCGACAATTTTAGTCCATCCGTACCGCTAACCCCCTCCTCAATCGTCTTTAGCCTTATTACCGCTATTTTGCTTAATTTATTAATTTGGACACCGCATTTTTGCTATTGTCAGGTTAAGAAAATCAAGGACAAACCCAAACGCTATTCTTATAAATAGCGAGCCAATCAGAACTGTACTTTGGTAAAACGACCAAAGTCGAATAGGCGCATGGACAAACTTACTAAAGAAGCTTATTCAGTACTTTCTGAAAAAAACGGCTTTTCACAATTTTTCGATCGTGGTGCTAAGAAAACATTCGCTTTAGAAATAATGCGAATTATCGATAAGTTTTTGATAAATGGCGCCAGCCACACCACCAGCTTAAAACTAGAGCAGCTTCGGCAAAAACATTTTTCTTCGAAGTCCCGATAATTTTACGGGTAAACATTTCTTCTTAAATTCGGTTAAGAGAATAAATCCCTTGTTTTAGCTCTCTGTCGAAATCTATTTATTCAGCATTTTGAAATTATAAAGATGCTTTGCTCATGTCTTTTAAGAGCGCAGTTTAAGAGCTGAGACGGTATTTCCAAACTTACAAGCGCGCAGAAAAAGGATTCTCACCTTCTTATTGAACGTGGCATCAATAATGCAACTCTTTATTCAACAGTAAGATGCAAACAATTGGTTTATTTCTTCTAGCGAAAGGTAAAAAACCAAAAATCAGCGACTTACCTAAATAAATTGCAAAGGAGATACCATTATGCCTACAGATGCTCAATTATTGATCGGAAAAGTGTTGCAAATAAAAGACAAAATTATTGCTAAACGTCATTGCATCCCAAGCGATCTAGAAGCGGAATGGAACACGCTAAACAAACAAACTGCATGCTTTGAAAGTGAAGCGCTATATAAGAGTGCAGTAAAAGGCCAGGAAATGAATAAACACATTGATTATTCAGGTTCGGTGAAAGAGCTATCTCAGTTAGTAAAGCAGCTCAAAACATTGAATAAAAAGGTTAATGTTACACGAGTGCATCACTAAGGCCCCTGGCACTTTTTCATGCCTGAGGCCATAACAAGAATCGTGTTACTTTTTCTTTTTAAGGAGCACCAATGTTCTTACTTTACGCGTGCCATAGCTGGCAAGTCTTAGAAAGTCTTCGCGGGCAACCGGAATGTGTTGATATTCAACAGGCTGCCCGTCGCTCGCATCTGGATCGTGCAGATAGTAACAGTGAGGATCGCAGCTAGTTATTGCTACCCAATGGGGCACCTTTTTCTTATCAAATGCGTATGTACTGATTAGGCATAATACTGCTCCGCCAGCTTTAAGAGTTTGGTCAATAACATCCATAGGCCAGTCTGATATTGCAACTGATATGCCTTTCTTACGTGCCTCTGCCATAAACTGCGATTCAACATTTTCGACTATCGCTTTCTTGTCAGTATTTCTAACGCCATCAACAAAAAGCGGGACATCCTGATTAATGAGCACTTTCGCTGCATAACCTTCGTTTACCGCGGCGAGCGCTAATCCTACCGGGTGGCAACCGCCATGACCTGACATCATAAATATAGTGGTAGCAGTACGCCACAACGATAGTTCTTTCTCTTGGGTCATTTCATAGCGATTGTTCAATGCACACATTGCCATCATTAATGCTGACGGACCGCAGGTAAAATCAGTCGTCTGTTGGTACCACGGATAAACCTCTGGCTTAACTGACTTACTCGGCACCAATACTTTTTGCATACGTAATGCGTCAGTGTGATCGTCGTAGTAATCGGTATACATACCAAATTGACTAAACCCTAATTTTTTATACAGAGCAATGGCGCCAGCATTACCTACTGCCACTTCCAAGCGCATAAATCGCTTTCCCCGCAAAAGCGCCCGCTCCCCCAAGCTATGTATAAGCTTTTCAGCAACGCCAAGCCCTCGCGCTTCCGGAAGAACCGCAATAGAATACAGCCTAGTAAGTTGTGTCCCGCGTCGCAGCAGCAACAGTCCATAACCTACTATGCTATTTAAACCTTGATTATTTTGGTCAAGGTTTGAGCCTAAACTCGAGGGTGCACGTTCGGCCACAATAAGCTCTGCGTGCTGGGCATCAATGTAAAATTTGAAACGGCTTTTACTTAACCTGTCGGTGGTAAAACAGGTTTGCTCGATATGCTGAAGTAAAGCAAGATCTTGTAATGTCGCCACACGTAGCACTACATTCGACTGCGTTGAACACACACCGACATCTTTTGTAGGTTCACTCATCATCGCATTCTCTGAAAGATCAGGTGCGCTATTTACGCTTTTCGATGGACTTCCACTATTTACTTCAGTTACTCGCTCAGCCGATGTAATCATCGCCCTCTTTGCTCCAGCCTGTTAGCAAATTCCTGCATAATCAATTCGTACAGCTCTTTGCCTAAATATTTATCTTCGACTCCCGAGTCGATACTTGGGTTGTCGTTTACTTCAATAACATAAACAGCATTTCCGGTCTGCTTAATATCGACACCGTACAGACCATTACCCACGGCTTTCGCGGCCTTTATAGCGGCTTGTAGTACCGGCTTGGGAACTTCAAATGTGGGCATTGTAGTAAAACCGCCCGAAGAGAATCTATCTCCCTGATGGTTGTATATCTGCCAATGGTTGCGCACCATAAAATACTGGCAAGCGTAGATAGGTTTGCCACCTAAAACACCAATTCGCCAGTCGAATTCAGTGAATATATATTCCTGAACCAAAACAAGCGCCGATTCAGCCAGCATTTGTTCTAAATGCGTCTTTAGCGCATCTTTATTTTCAGCCTTGTGCACGCCGCGTGAAAACGAGCTCTCTGGCAGTTTTAAAACAAGCGGCAAACCAAAGTCAGCCATGAGTTTTTCGCATACTTCATCGGTAGCGCTCGATACAAACGTGGCTTTCGGCGCCGGTACTTTCTGATAAGCAAACGCGTCCTGCAGGTACACTTTGTTACAGCAGCGCAGAATTGACTGCGTATCGTCCATAACCACTATGCCTTCTCGCTCTGCGGCACGCGCTAAACGGTAAGTATGATGGTCAATCGCCGTGGTTTCACGAATGAACAATGCATCATAGTGCCCCAATTCTTCTTGCGACAGGCGACTCACCACATCTGCGCGAAAACCCACTTTTTCAGCTGCTTTCACAAAATTTTTAATGGCGCGTTCATCACTAGGCGGCGTGCTCTCTTCAGGGTTAACCAAAATGGCCATATCCCAACGCGTGCGCTTACTTGCTTTACCTGCTTTCCACTGTATTTTTGTGTGTACTTCAAGCTGCTGAATGAAGTGTTCTTGCTGCACTGCATCTAAATCTTTAAATGCTCTAGCCTGCAACGTGGCAAAGCCTTCAATTTGCGCTTTACCCTTCGTTTTGGGCAAAACACTTTTATCGGTAACCACAAGGCTTAACATCAATATCGGATACGGATATTTTTCGAACGCTTGGCGGGCCAAACGTTTAAAGCGCTGATCTTTCACTTCACCGAAAAGTACTAATATAGGTTCATTTTTAATTTCAGTGTTGTCTTGAGATACCTGTAAGGAAAAAGCGATGCGATCGACACTTTTCTCTTCGGCCATACGTAAATCATTAACGGTATTTACTGATGGCAATACCGAATGGTTACGCGCCTGAGCCAGCAGCGAACAGTAATAGCCCTCGCTCAAATATCGCGTGGTATCGCAAATATTGATAACCCGGGTTTTGGGTTCGTTTAACTTTGGGAACTCAGCAAGATATTCTTGAAAAGTAAGTACGGTTAATGAAGAGTTACGAAAAGGGGTAACATCATCAGTAACAATCAAGGTGTTGTGCATTAATGTCGCTTCTAAAAAAATGGTAAGACGGTTAACAACTAAACTGCGCTGTTCAAATAGCGTACACAGTTATTTAGGCGCGAAGTTTACGCCTAACTTTCATTTTGCATAGCACAATCTGCACGCCTTTTTTTCATCGAAATGACAATTAAAACTGATGTACAATTAAATCTATTGATACAGCTTTTGTTTATTAATTTTGCCTATAAATAGAAATGGGCGGAACGATACAAATGGTTTGAGGAGTAAGTATGTTACTAGCCAGTCTGGCTATTCTAATCGGTTTACCAGTACTGCTTTGGAGTGCAGGAAAATTTGTGGGTGGCGCCGCATCAGTCGCTAATCATTTTGGTGTTTCCCCCCTCTTAATAGGTATGCTTATTATTGGGTTTGGTACGTCGGCTCCTGAAATCATCGTCTCCATCTTCGCTGCGTATCAGGGCAACTCGGGCATTGCGTTGGGAAATGCCTACGGCTCGAATATCGCAAACATTTTGCTAATTTTAGGCTTAACCGCCGTCATTAGCCCTATTGCGGTCAGATCAGAAATTATCAAAAAAGAATTGCCCGTATTACTGGGTATCACTTTTTTTGCTGTGTGGCAGGTATGGGATTTAACGGTTTCCAAAGATGATGCGTTTTCTTTGCTAGGACTATTTGTACTGCTGATTTCATGGAGTATCTATCATGCAATGAAAGGCGATAAAGACGCCCTCGCAGAAGAATACGACGAAGAAATCAACAGCAACGAAGGCACCGTTAAAACCCATGTTATATGGCTGATTGCCGGTTTGTTACTACTTGTTGCAAGCTCTCGCATGCTTGTGTGGGGCGCAGTGGAATACGCAACCTTCTTTGGCGTAAGTGATACGATTATCGGGCTTACGGTGATAGCCATTGGTACATCACTACCCGAACTCGCCTCATCATTAATGGCAGTTAAAAAAGGCGAGCATGATTTAGCGATTGGTAATGTGATTGGCTCTAATATGTTTAATACCCTAACCGTTGTGGGTATTGCAGGGACGATACAACCTATGACAGTAGGGGCTGAGTTCTTATACCGTGACGCTATGGTTATGTTTGTCTCTACCGTGGCACTTTTCATTTTCTGTATCGGTATTAAACGTCAAGGTCGTCTTAATCGTCTAGAAGGTGGCGCATTTGTGCTTGCCTACATTGCTTATACCTACTGGTTAGTTCAGGCAGCATTTATATAAGCCGCGAGTTGTAGAACGTAAGTAAAAATAGTTAACTGACAACAAAAAGCTTGGCTGCTCTACTGACGTAAAGTGCCAAGCTTTTTTGATTTTATCGCTATTAACTTCGTTAGTTAACCTGCCCTATAACCCCAGCGTAGTAGCAAGAGTAATCAAACTAATTGCCGCAATAGCAAACAAAATTATAAGGTTTACGCCGAAGGAGTCTGTGCGTCGACGATTGCGTCTTGCACGCATGACAATGCTAACAAGGCTTACTATTAAGCATATCTGCAGCATAATAGTCATGGCAGACAAATGACCTTCAGACCAAGACGAATCCCCTTCTATTCCCCAATACTGCTGAACGCCACTGATGAAGTCGGGCCTAGCGTAGTGAAACAATATAAGAACCACCACCATTCCCACCCAACCGAACACGTTGAGGCCAAGCATTACCTTATAAAAGGGGGTTTGTGAGCGCGGTGTCGAACGCCGTTCAGCTAGTTGCTCATAGGTCATAGAACGCCTATCAATATCGCCAGTTGCAGAGGATTGTGACGCCCGTTGCGATTCCCCCTGCGTTTGCTGCTGGTTACGTACCGACGTGCCTGAATCATTTTTATTTCCCATTTGTCACTCTGTTCTCTGGCATCCCGCTTTATGTTGGGTATACTAGCGTGCTATTGGATTGTATTTCATTGGTTATTTTTACATCGCCGAAGCGAATTCCGTTCGGTGTATCTCGTTATTTATACTTATTTTTATAATTCGCGATACATAAATGACATGAAGAAGTTAACCATAACTTCAAAGTGCATTTTACCGACATTAAAGACTTATCGGCACAGCAATCCAAAACATTGACCATAAAGCAAATTTTAGTGCAATTTTTCATACATAGTTTATTGCACTGGGTTGATACACTCGATGCGTATTCGAGCAACAACATAAGATCAGTAAGACGGAGAAATTAACATGACGCATGCGCCCGTAGTTGACGTGCTTAAAGGTAAGTACGCCGTTGGCGATTCGGTAACCGTTAAGGGTTGGGTAAGAACACGCCGCGACTCTAAAGCGGGGTTATCATTTATTGCACTACACGATGGTAGTTGCTTCGATCCTGTACAAGTTATTGCGCTAAATTCTCTGTCAAATTACGCCGATATCCAGCGCCTTACTGCTGGTTGCTCATTGTCGGTAACCGGTACAGTGAAAGAATCGCAAGGCCAAGGGCAATCACTAGAAATTGATGCTACCGAGGTAGAAATTGTAGGTTTGGTTGAAAACCCTGATACCTACCCAATGGCTGCTAAACGCCACAGCATTGAGTATCTTCGCGAATATGCACACCTTCGCCCACGCACGAACGTTATCGGCGCGGTAACACGCGTGCGCAACTGTTTGTCGCAGGCTATCCATCGCTTCTTCCACGAAAAGGGCTACTACTGGATCTCTACCCCAATTCTTACGGCTAGCGATACAGAAGGCGCAGGTGAAATGTTCCGCGTATCAACCCTTGATATGATGAACCTTCCACTAGACGATAAAGGCAACGTTGATTACTCAGAAGATTTCTTCGGTAAAGAAACTTACCTGACAGTATCAGGTCAACTTAACGTTGAAACATACTGTACGGCTATGTCTAAGGTATACACCTTCGGACCTACGTTCCGTGCAGAGAACTCAAACACATCTCGCCACCTTGCCGAGTTCTGGATGATTGAACCTGAAGTGGCATTTGCTGAATTGAAAGACGTAGCACAGCTTGCTGAAGACATGCTGAAGTATGTGTGTAAAGCGGTACTAGAAGAATTGCCTGATGATATGGCATTCTTCGCCCAGCGCATCAAAAAAGATGCGGTTGAGCGTTTAGAAAAGCTAGTTAGCTCTGACTTCGTTCGCATGGATTACACCGACGCTATTGAAATTCTTCAAAATTGCGGCAAGAAATTCGAATTTCCTGTTGAATGGGGTATTGATTTATCTTCTGAGCATGAGCGCTATCTTGCAGAAGAGCATGTTGGCGCACCAATCATCATGCAGAACTATCCAAAAGATATTAAAGCCTTCTACATGCGCATTAACGACGACGGCAAAACCGTTGCAGCAATGGACGTACTAGCGCCAGGTATCGGTGAAATCATCGGTGGTTCACAGCGTGAAGAACGTTTAGATGTATTCGACGCTCGTCTTGATGAAATGGGACTATCTAAAGAAGATTACGCATGGTATCGCGACCTTCGCCGCTACGGCACTGTACCTCACTCAGGTTTCGGTCTAGGTTTCGAACGTCTTGTTGCATACGTAACCGGCATGCAAAACGTACGTGACGTTATCCCATTCCCACGTACACCAGGTAACGCTAGCTTCTAAGCAGTGTTGCTGTACTAATGAAACGAAAGCTCGCTACAGTCTACTGTCGCGAGCTTTTTTATTACTCCATCGCCTATGTGCTTTAATTCAGAAACTCATTTTGACTAAACTACTGCAACATAGTCGCGGCTCTAGCTTTATTCTCTTTTTCCCATTGCTTCGGCGACAAGCCATACATTCGCTTAAAATCTCGGCTAAATTGCGATGAGCTTACATAGCCGACATCCATCGCTGCAACACTTACATTTGTGCCGTCAGCTATACGTTTTGCCGCGTTGTTTAATCTCATCGACTTTACAAACTGGATAGGCGACATATTGGTGGCTTGCTTAAACTTACGATGAAATACAGCCTTACTCATTCCAACCTTGCTCGCCATATCGTCAATAGTGACATTCTCAGCCACATGGGAGGCCAGGTATTCAATAGCGCGCCCTATGGCGTTACCTAACCCAAAGCTACCTCTTACTGTGTTACCAGCCTCCCCTTTCAATACCGAGTAATACAGTTCACGTAAGCGTGCACTCGATAACATAGCTATATCGGTAGCGTTATCGGTGAGCAGAAGTAAGCGGTATAAAGCTTCGGTGAAATCAGCATCCCAATGTGCAGAAGCAATACCCGAGGGTACAGACGAAGCTGACGATTGACGAAAATTACCGCCTACACTTTCAAACTCTATGGCTAAATCAGTCATCATTCTGCTATTTAATGAAATATATACACCCAATAGAGGACTATCTTCCGAAGCGTCGGGAATACCCGCTTCTACAGGCATAGACATAGTGCAGCACGTGTATTTACTGGTATTAAACGTATGCTTTTCTCCATTTAAAATAGCTTCCTTTCCACCGTAAACAATAGCGGTTAGTGACGGTTCGTACACCACAGGGGCACATTCGATGGGCTGTGTTATCTTAAATAATTGAACACCGTCGATCCCTGTTTCGTATAAACCGCTGCTTTCCACTTTATCTTCAATTAATTGCTTTATTAGTGCTTTGTTCATAGCGTTTTAAACCACTATCTCGTCATTTATTTACGTCACGTGCTTTGCTCTGCTTTTCGTTTTGCGAATCTAGCAAAAAACTTCACTCAAAACAACAAAGCGATACGATTAGGCAAGTTTTCAAGAGTTTTTCGCCTACTTAAGCGGAGCAATAGTCATTATATTACAAATATACAAATTTTAGTGACAGAAGGTGCTAAGCAGATGGCAATGAGCAATCAATTTGGAAAAGGCGGGTGGACGCCTTCGCGTATTGAAAACGCAAAAGATAAGACATTTTTAATAACAGGCGCAAATACGGGCGCGGGGTATGAAGCAACACGAATTTTGCTTTCAAAAGGTGCGAATGTAGTCATGCTGAACCGAAGCCCGAGCAAATCCCATGACGCTATCGCTACGCTAAAACAAGAGTTTGGCGACGATGCCAATGTCAGCTATATACGCCTTGACCTAAGCAGCCTTAATGCTGTGAGACAATCAGCTAAAGAAATTCTAACGCGCGTTCCAGTGATTGACGCGCTGATTTGTAATGCTGCTATTGCGCAGATTTCAACGCAACAATTCACTGAAGATGGCTTTGAAAGTCAATTAGGCGTTAACCACTACGGGCACTTTTTACTGTGCGGTTTGTTATTCGATCGTATTAATGAATCGAAGGGACGCATTGTAGTCGTTGCCAGTGAAGGACACAAAATGGGGCTAAGAACCATGCAGTTTGACGACATGAACTGGGACAAAAATTACAACCCCAATAAGGTATACAGTCAGAGTAAACTGGCGCAAATGATGTTTGCATACGAGCTTCAAGACAAAGTAAAAGCACATAACAAGCAAGCGAAGGTATTTGTGTGTCACCCCGGCGCTTCGAACACTACTCTTATACGAGAAAGCGCTAGCTTTTTAACACGCATTTCTTGGTCTTTTATGGTGAAAATAGGCTTGGCTCAATCTGCAGAGAAAGGCGCCTACCCTGAAGTGATGTGTGCCACCGAAGATAACATTAAACAGCGTGCCTATTATGGTCCAACGGGTCTAATGAATTTTGGCGGTCCCGTTGGAGAATGTAAATTAGAGGATTTTGTCGTAGACAAAAAAGTGCTAACAAAGCTTTGGGCCGTGTCAGAAGAAGCAACAGGCTTTGCCTGGTCGTTTTAGCTGCTAAATTGAGTTTTCACAACATGATAAGTGCTGCCTCATTCTTAGGATTTTTTATGATGACATCTACGCCCGCAGAGCCTGCTTCGATTAATGTCACAAGCAAAGAAATTGAAAACACTGTGAGTACTTTTCAAGATTTAGAAGGTAATCGCTATAAAACCGTTAAAATAGGTAAACTTGAATGGTTTGCAGAGAACCTAAGAGCTACCCAATTTCAAGATGGAAGCCCTGTTGCATCAGGGTTTATTCCAAAAGATGACAAAAAGAACCTACTTAAATATGGAAGGCTTTATCATTGGCAAGACGTAAATGACCAGCGAAAGCTGTGTCCTAGTGGATGGCGTATAGCTACCGATGAAGATTGGCAAAGTATGGAACTCGCTATTGGTATAGCACAACGCGAGCTTTCGAAAGAGGGCTGGCGCGGAAATAACGATATTGCTATTACTTTAAAAGCAGAACAGCCCGATACCCTATTTAAAAAGTTTGATCAGGCTAAAGTTAATCAATTCCACTTTGGCGCTATGCCAGCAGGTGTAAAAATAGGCAACTGGTATATCACGCAAGGCATGTACACCGAGTTTTGGACAAGTACTAGCGCCACTGATAAAGAGGCGTACGCCCGCACCCTCGCCTATTCGTGGTGGAACTCACATAAGGGCGAAATTAGAAGGGCAAAGCTTAACAAAGACTATATGTTTAGCGTTAGGTGTGTACGAGATGCCAAGTAGCTATATACTCACGGCAGATACTCTTAAAGCGTAATCAAGGTATCGCCATTTGTACATTTAATCTAGATCTGCGATGGCCCTGCAAACTATGAACGAAAAAAGCGGAGCGTTTTAATCGAGCCCAATAGCAGCTGAACGACAAGGCTCTACTGTATACGTGTAGCCAATTTCATCTTCGGGCGTTTGCGTTATTTGTAATATCTCGTAATCATTAAGCTCGATGACGCGCGTTCCTTCAGGGTGAGCACAGCGCGAACGTGAATCCGCTTCAAACTCATAAATAAAACTAGCCAACGCTTGGCGTTGTGCTTTTTTATAGCGAATACTTTTTTCCTTGGCGTCGGTGAGAAGCGCGGTTAAATCGTCTTCCAGTTCAGAAGTATCTTCTGCTTGTTTGTCAGTGGGTGGAACCTCACTGTCCTCAATCGACGTTTCTGTCTCGTTTTCGATTGTGATCAGCTGGCTTGTGCTTTCAGCACTAAACTCGGAAAGTAGCCCTACTTGCCCTGCTAACACGCTAAGCTGAAGCGCTACACCTAATGTCCAAACAAACCGCGCCACAGCGGTAGACAAAACATAGCGATAACCAGGCTTATGCCACAGTTTTTGCACACCAAAGGGCTTGAGTAGTAGTAGAAAAAACAGATAAATAAAAATAACTAGCATTCCGCCAACAAGTGCCATTAACGTGGTGACAAAGAACCAACTTGGCACCATAAGTATAAGCGCGAAATTGTGGCTGTAGGGCAGCGCACCTGCGGAAACACCGGTTATACTATTTACTAACCCGCTAGCAGAAGCGAGGGCAAAATTTGCGATAACGGCATAGACAAACAAAATTACCGCTTTACCCGGTAAACTATTCCAAAGCGCCATAAACCTTGGCCAAGTTTCACTTACAATACCACTAAGGGCAAAGCCAAACATGACCGTTTCAAATAAGCCACTTTTAACATCAAAAAAAAGCTGTAATAAAAGCATTGCAGTTGCCAGAAAGTAGCAACGCTGAGCAAAAGTGATACTTCCCCAAAAGCGCAAAAAGCCAATGCGCCTTTTTAGCAATAAGCGATTTCCTTGTTTTTTAACTTTTCTGTAGGTACCACGAATTTCGTTTGTTGTTTCCATCATTTAATCGTCAATTATTGTTGTTATGTTTCTGAACACGGATGACTTTACTTCCCGATGTGGCCGCAATACGCTATTCTGTTGAATTCAAAAAACAACGAGTTATTTCATCAAGCTACTCTCTATCATACATCCAGTGTATAAAAAGTGGCGCAATAAAACTTTATGGCTGAATCTAATACGTTATCTATAGTTTGTGAGCAATGCCATACTAAGGTTCACATACCCGCGCTAGCGCACAGACAAAGAGCAGTTTGCCCTGTTTGCAGCCACACGTTAGTTTCGTATCGCGTCGGTGCCAGCGAAAAGCTACTCGCTTATGCTTTCAGCGCGCTTATTTTTTTATTGCTCTCGTTACCCTTTAACTTTTTGACATTTAAAGCGAGCGGGCAGAAGCATAGTATCGACTTGCCAACGGGCATTACCGTGCTTATTGAAAATGACTACTTATCCCTTGCGATAATAACCAGTTTAGCCACGCTATTACTACCCGGAATGGTCCTCGCTGGCTTGTTACTGCTTTCTTTAGCTCAAATACAAAACCGTCGCCCCTTTTACTTGGCTAGACTGTATAAGCTGGTTAAAGCGCTTTTGCCATGGAGCATGGCTGAGATATTTCTAGTAGGAACCTTGGTCAGTCTAATTAAAATAACCGAGTTAGCCGATGTATCTATAGGGCTGTCGTTTTATGCGTTTGTCGGCTTTTCAGCATTTACTGCCCTTTGTATATATCAGTTCGACACGACAAGTTATGCCTTGTGGATGTCACAAGGTCAGCCTCCACAACCCAAACCCCTATGCGAAAAACAAGCGCAAGTGAGTATTCAGCGCACATGGGCATTATTGTTAACCGCTTGTATTTTATATATTCCTGCTAATATGCTGCCAATTATGTATACTGAATTTTTTGGTCAAGAAACACCAAATACCATTATTGGCGGTGTTATTTCACTTTGGGAATCTGGCTCGTATCCGGTTGCGATAATCATCTTAATTGCCAGCGTGGTTGTTCCGGTTGCGAAAATATTAATTCTTGCTTGGCTTAATTTTTCCGTACAGCGAGAGAAAACCACTTCAAAACAATTACGTATACGTTACTACCGCATTACCGAGGCAATAGGTCGCTGGTCGATGATAGACGTTTTTGTGGTAGCAGTACTGGTGTCTCTCATACAGATGGGAAACACTATGTCTATTTATCCGGGCCAAGCGGCACTCGCCTTTTGCGCCGTAGTATTTGTAACAATGATAGCCGCGATGACATTTGATTCGAGGCTTATTTGGCAGCAGTGGAAACAATTACCATGACCACAAACGATCCCAACATTAACGAGGCAAAAGTTAAGCCCACTTCATCAGTCTCTCGCATTTGGATTATTCCAATTCTTGTTATCGTTATTGGTGGCTGGATGGTTTATTACCAATGGAAAAACCAAGGCCCACTTATAACCATTGAACTTCAATCAGCTTCGGGTATTGAAGTAAACAAAACCCCAATAAAAGTGCGCGACTTAGACATTGGTCAGGTAAAGAAAATAACACTGAACCCCGACTTAAACGGTGTACTTGTTACGGCTAGAATTGATGCTAGTGCGACCCACCTGCTCAATGAAAATGCAAAATTCTGGGTGGTAGCTCCTCGTATTAGTTTTTCGGAAGTATCTGGGCTCAATACCCTTTTATCTGGTAGTTATATTGCGATGTCGGCTGACGACAAGGGCAAAGAGCAGCTGCATTTCACTGCGCTTGAGCGCCCACCCGTTACGCCGCCTGGTACCCCTGGCCTTCACGTTATGCTAAAAAGCGACGACGAGTTTGCCTATAAACCCGGCGACCCCATCATCTACAAGGGTTTTAAAGTTGGCGAGTTTGAAGATGCCACATTTAACATTGAAGAGCGTGTCGTATATTACGACGCATTCATTGAAGCGCCCTACCACAAGCTAATTACTAACACGACCCGCTTTTGGGATGTCAGTGGCGTAAAACTTCTACTTGAATCAAATGGGGTCAGTGTAGAAACCGGAAGTTTAGAAACCTTATTAGCCAATGGCATTACCTTTGGCATTCCTGAAGGCGTACCAAAGGGTGAACAGGTATTAGACAACGCCTTTTTTACTATTTATGGCGACAGTACCTCTGCCTCAGATGCTCGTTTTAAAGTGGCAGCTGAATATCTTTTGCTCATCGATGAAAGTGTGAGAGGGCTCACTGTCGGAGCCCCCGTTGAATATCGAGGCATTGAGATTGGTAACGTCACAGCAATTAACTCGTTCCCTGCTGTTGAAGGAAACATTCTGGAAAGGGACTACCCTATTCCAGTGCTCATCAACATCTACCCAGGGAAGGCGCGACAACCTGACACCGAAGAAGGGCTAAGTGCTATAAAGCAGACGATTAGAAATTGGCTGCATCGAGATCTAAGGGCTTCACTTCGCATGGGTAATGTTTTGACCGGTGGTCTTTACGTAGACTTACAGCATATTCCTGACGCCGACGCAGGCAATGAAATCGCCGTCATTAACGGTTATGAAGTAATTCCTACCGTAAGTAACGAGTTTACTCAGTTAACGCAAAAAGCTGATGCGATCTTAGATAAAATTAACCAGCTCCCCCTTAAAGAAATGGTTGAGAACGTACAGTTAGCCGTTGAAGATATGCGCCTAGCGGCAGAATCAGTAGAAACCGCGAGTGACGACTTCGATTTACTTATTGCAGATATTGATGCCAAAGCCCTTAACAGCAACCTTAATCAGGTTCTTGTTAGCCTCGATAGCTTGCTGAAGAATTACAGTGAGGGTGGCTTTAATCAATCTGAAATTAAAGAAACCGTCGATGCCTTGCAAGAAACCATGCGCAATATTCAGCCGTTGCTTTTGCAATTAAATCAGTCTCCGAACAGCTTGATATTTTCCAAAGATGACGAGGCAGATATTCAGCCCAAGGCAAAGAATTGATGTGACTATTTAAGATGCTGCCTCACAAAACTGTACACAAAACATTCAGCCTGGCGCAAAAAATGAATAGTAAAATGAATAGTGTAAATAAATAAGTCTGAAGATAGACAAGATATGCCCTAATTCTACTAATTGGGCATATACCCTACACTTTATTTTTGGAAAGATTGCAAAACCTACCCGATACTCAAGGTAGCGTACCCGTAAACAGGGAAGAAAGGATTAAATTATATGATAATGCAGGTTAAGACTTTTTCTTTCAATAAGGATAACAAATCGCTAAAAATCATTATTTTAGCTGTATTGTTTTCTTTTTTATCTGCATGCAGTAGCGCCCCTAATGCACTGACTTATTACTTACTTCACGCAACGAACGGTGCTTCTGTTTTAGAACGCGAGGTGAAACAAAGTATCGTTTTAGATAAAGTAACATTGCCAGAGTATCTAAAGCATAGAGGCTTGGTGTATCAAACCAGCGACACTAATCTTCACATTTCTACCAGTCATTTATGGGCAGAGCCCGTAGATGAAGGGCTTACTAAAGCCCTCGCTAGTGCTTTAAAAGCGAATAATGTAGCGCTTGTTCGCCCCGACCCTTATGCAAGTGAAGAAGCACCGCATATATCTTTATACATCAATGATTTTGTCAGCACATACGAAGGCGAAGTAATATTTTCCGGGCAATACTCAATTTCGCGTGCTTCAGAAGCAGCCAGCATTCACTCATTTACGTTCAAGGCTCCGCTTAGCAACGATGGCTTTGCATCCAGCATAAAAGCAATGAGGTCAGCGATAGAAAAGCTGGCGGTAGATATGAATACAACGATTAACCAACAAAGCTAATTATGCTCAGCCGGTTAAAGCAATACGTATTCAGTGGCGTAAAAAGCCACCATAAAGACGAAACAAACAGGCGCATTATTGTGGTCAACTTGTTTGCCGCCGTTGGTATGTCTATTACGTTTTTGCTTGGAACTCGTGCCTTAATCGACGCGGAGTATTCGCTATCTACAACGCTTTATATTGCGAGTGTTGTTTTTGCCGTCTCGCAGCAGTTACAGGTACGCTTTTCTTCAGCTAGCGCTCGCACATGGTCTATTACGCTACTAATAAGCTGTTTGATGGTACTAACGTTACTTTTGATCATTACTGGTGGTAAAGACAACACCGGCCCACTTTGGATGTACTTGGTTCCACCGGTTACTATGTTTTTCGCTGGTTTTGTTCGCGGCCTACTGGCTCTTATCGCCTTTACAATTACGTGCGCAATCCTTCTATTTGGGTTTAACGATGCAGCCTTTGTTGCCAACTACACCTATGCGTTTAAAACTCGCCTACTCTACTCCTTTCTAACCGTGTCTTTTTTATCTGCTTTTTACGAATACAGCAGACAAAAAAGTTACGACACCGCACTCTACCTCAGTGAACAATTTGAGAGACAAGCGAAACACGACCATTTAACGAATTTGTTGAATCGACGTGGTGCCCAGCAGTGCTTAGACAGAGAATACGCAAGAATGCTACGCAGTAAACGTCCTTTCTCTGTTGCCATTGCCGATGTAGATAGATTCAAAAGCATAAACGATACCCTTGGTCACGAACAAGGTGACGAAGTGCTTCGGCAAATCGCTAAGGTATTTAAATCTCGGCTTCGTGGGCAAGATATACTCGCGCGATGGGGTGGTGAAGAATTTATGTTCATCTTTGCCGATACCGACGAAGCCGGTGCGGTGAACGCATTAGAAAGTATAAAAGAAGTACTTAGCAAGGCCCCATTGAATATAGATAGCAGTAAGATCCACGTCACCAGTAGCTTTGGCGTAAGTGAAGTCACAATTGATACAGATATATCAAGTGCTATACGTTGTGCAGACCAAGCGCTTTATTATGCAAAAGACAACGGTCGCAATCGTGTATGTGCCTCTTCCTCTATAAGCTCGTCACCTTTATCTAGCTCATCGCCTTTAAAAGTACAGTAATCAATAATTTTGTGTCCTTTACACAAAATTGACTCATGTTTCGTTACATTTGCGCTGTATTCCTGAAACACTTTAGCGCTACACTATGTAAAGTATTCGCTATAAAAGTAGATTTAGCCATGAAATGGATGAAAGTTGCGTTACCTATTGGTGTCTTACTAGTAGGCTATTTAGGTATGAAAGGAATCGAAGCTTCTGCTTCCGACAGTGCGATTACCGAAGAGGTTGATACTCGCCCAACCGTCACTATTGAAGCGTTATCGCCAGAGGATGTGCGCGTTCAACTGACTTCTTATGGCGAAATCATGCCACTTGAGAGCACGAATCTTGCTGCGCAAGTATCGGGTGAAGTCCAGAGGTGGAACCCCAAGTTTGTAAGCGGTGGTTTAGTCAGGCGTGGCGAAACCCTGTTTGAAATAGAAGCCGATGCCTATGAAGCGGCCCTATTATTAGCAGAAGCAAACCTTGCAAGCGCCCAAGCACAACTTATTCAAGAAGAAGCACAGGCAGAAGTGGCCGCCAAAGAAGCGAAAACAATGCCGAACGCACGGGTAACCGACCTATACCTTCGCAAACCGCAAGTTATGAGCGCGAAAGCTGGCGTTAAATCAGCCGAAGCCCAGCTCAAAATAGCAAAACGTGATTTAGATAACTGCAAGGTGAAAGCGCCTTACGATGCACTTATCGTATCAAGAGACATCAGCACCGGTGACTATGTTACACAAGGCTCCCCAGTTGCGGTTCTCAATAATATAGAGTACGCCGAAGTCACTTTCCCTATTGCTGGTTTTGACCGTGTTTTTCTTTCAGAAAGCACAATAGGTAGTGAAATTGCGATAGAAGTTGACGATGTTCAGGGCGCTACTGTTAAAGGCACCATTCACAGAGATACTGGTGTGGTAGATAACACCACACGTATGAGCTATTTCGTAGCGCGTATCGAAGACCCTTACTCAATTAACTCAACCAAACCTATTGTTAAATTTGGTTCATACAGCACCATAGCTTTTGAAGGTAAAACGTTGAGTGACGTATACCGTGTACCACAGGAATTGGTAACCAATCGCATGCTGTGGACTCTTGACGATGAAGACCGATTGAAATCTCATAAAGTTGTGGTTGTCCGTGAAGAAAATGGCGACTTCCTCATACAAGGTGATTTCGACGCGAAAAAAGTGGTAATGAGTCTGCCTGAATACCCGCAAAACGGCATGCCGGTTAAGGTTATTGAGACTACGACTGAAATTGTGACAGCACAAGCTAACTAAGGAGCTGTCATGGAAAATCATAACAATACGCAAAGCGGCATTATTTCTTGGTTTGCAAGAAACTCTGTAGCGGCCAACCTTCTGATGTTCTTCATTATTGTCATGGGTATAGCCAGCTACTTTACTATTCAGCGTCAGATGTTTCCTAACATCGAAATTAATTATATTACCGTTGAAGCCAACTACCCTGGCGCTTCTCCGCAAGAAATTGAAGAAAGTATCTTCATCAAAGTTGAGGAAGCGGTAAAAGACATCACTGAAATTAAGCGTACTGTATCTAGAGCATTTCGGGGTGGCGGCGCAGTCACCTTGGAAATTGATACTAAAGCTGAACTGACTGACGTTTTAGACAAGGTCAAGCTTCGTGTAGACAGTATTGCTACCTTTCCAGCCGGCATGGAGCCTGTTAACGTTTCGCAAGTAGAGTTCCAGCAGCAAGTTATCGAAATGCCGATTGTTGGCGACTTGCCGCTGTCGGAGCTAAAAGTGCTAGCTAAAGAAGTAGAAGATGAACTACTTCAGCTTGGCTCTATTTCCTTGGTGGAAGCCAATACGCCCGATGATGAAATTGCTATTGAAATTAAGCCCGATACGCTAAGAAAGTACGGCTTAACCATTGCCGATGTTACCCAAGCCATTAATAGTTATTCAGCAAATATCTCTGCAGGCCAGCTAAGAACTAATTCAGGAATAGTGTCAGTTCGCGTTGAAAATCAATACTACAGCGGCGACGAGTTCAAACAAATCCCAATTAAAATTGGCACTGGTGGCGCAAAAGTAACCTTAGGCGATGTTGCCTATATCAATGATGGATTTGTTGAGGGTGAACGTTACTTTAAGTACAACGGCATGAACGCCATCTACATCGCCGTTAAAGCCACTAAAACCCAAAATACTATCCCTGTAGCTGAAACGGTTAAAGCCTATATCGACCAGAGAAATGAGACCCTTCCTCAGGGCGTCAGCCTGGAAGTTTTAGTGGATATGACCTACTACCTTAACGCACGCTTAGACATGATGTTATCGAACCTTGTTCAAGGGTCTGTACTCGTCGCGTTTATGCTTACCCTTTTCTTGCGCTTTCGTTTAGCGCTATGGGTTATGGTCGGCCTACCGGTGTGTTTCTTAGGTGCAATGATGCTTATGCCGGTTTTCGGTGTAAGCATTAATATTCTTTCGCTCTTTGCGTTCATTATGGTGCTGGGCATTGTCGTTGATGACGCCATTGTTATTGGGGAAAGTGCCTACACCGAAATTGAAAGCAAGGGTGGCGGCGTTGATAACGTGGTTCGCGGCGCTAAACGCGTGGCTACCCCAGCTACCTTTGGTGTGTTAACTACCATCGCGGTATTTGCTCCATTTACACTAAGCAGTGGCCCTGAAGGTGCGTTCTTCTATAACATCGCTGTGGTAGTTATTTTGTGTTTGGTATTTAGTTTAATTGAGTCAAAACTAATCTTGCCCGCGCATTTAGCCCACACGAAATTCTCACCCGTAAGGCAAGATAGCTGGCGTGCACGCTTTAACAAAGGCTTCTTTGCTTTTGTTAATGGCCCATACAAGCGTACTGTTACGAAAGCCATTGAGTGGCGCTGGGCAGTACTTATGATGTTCGTGGCTATGTTAATGCTTAGCATGGGCCTGATTGGCGCGAACTATGTGCGCATGGTGCCAAACCCTAAAGTGCCTCACGACTTCCCTAGCGTAAAAATAGAGATGAACGAAAACGTTTCTGATCTAGCCACTATCAATGCGCTTAAAATTGTTGAGCAAACCATTCTTGATGTTGAAGAGCAGATCATTGATGAATTTGGCCAAGGCATGATTCGCGACCGACTCGCCTTTAACGAAGACAGCAATGAAGGGCGCATACTTACACCACTGGTTAATGAAGAAGACCGCCCTATCGACACCTTTGAGCTTGCCCGACGTTGGCGCGAAGCCATTCCTGAAATTACCGGTATGAAGTCTTTTACCGTAGTTGATGATGTAAACGGTGACGGTGACGACGGTGAATTCGGTTATCTACTATTTGGCCCAGACATTGACACCTTAAATGCGGCAGGCCTTAAGTTCATTGAAATGCTGCAGCAGCAAGAAGGCCTGTTTGACGTAAGCTCAACTATCGACCCACCGAGCAAAGAAGTACAAATGACCCTACTTCCGGTTGCCTACGATTTGGGGCTTACCCTTTCTAATATCGCCTCTCAGGTTGGTGCGGGCTTTTACGGCGGCGAAGCACAGCGTGTTATCCGCAACGGTGAAGAAGTTAGGGTTATGGTTCGCTATCCTGAACTTACCCGCGAACGTTTTGCTGACTTGAAGTACTCTTTAATTAAAACGCCTAACGGCCAAGAAGTAATGCTTGGTGACGTGGTTGCTTTAGAAGAAAAGCCTGGGATTAGCTACATTCGTCGTGAAGGTGGTTATCGCAGCGTTTATATCTGGGGCAACATTGATGAGGAAAAAGTTGAACCTAACGAGGTTGTCACTGAAATTCAAGACAAACTACTGCCTCAGCTTAAAGAGTCGTTCCCATCGGTCATGACTGAACTTGGCGGTGATATTGAAGAGCAGCAGGCACAGCAAAACGAGCAAATACTCTTCTTCTTAGCGGCCATGATCATGGTGTATATCCTTTTAGCTGTTCCGCTAAAAAGTTATGGGCAACCGCTTATCATTATGTCGGTTATTCCATTTAGCTTTACAGGTGCAGTGTTCGGCCACTTTGTACTAGGCCTAGACCTATCTATGATGTCTAACTTTGGCCTTATTGCAGCAGCGGGGGTTGTTATCAACGACTCGCTGGTTATGACGGACTTTGTGAATCAGCGCCGTGCACAAGGCTACAGTATAAAAGAAGCGGTAACTGAGGCCGGTACCGCGCGCTTTAGGGCAATTACGTTGACCTCAATCACTACATTTGCGGGCGTATTGCCAATTATGTTTGAAACCAGCCTACAGGCAGCATTTGTGGTACCTATGGCGGCTGCGCTTGGCTTTGCGGTGCTTTATGCGACTTTAGTAACACTCATCTTGGTACCTTGTTTGTACTTAATTCTGCTAGATTTACGTGGTCCTTTTTCGTTCATAAAAAGAAAAGTATTACGCAGAAAGGCTAGTAGCGAAGTCGAAAACAATAGCACGGATCAAGCACATACACCTCAGCCTGCTGGCCCACTTGACTAGCAGTTAACTAACAACTGACTAGCGGATAGCACTCACTATATAGCCGTTCACTAGTTAGTGTTAGAAACGCACTTAACTTTTAAAAATGAGCCTTCGAGGCTCATTTTTTTTCAAGCCTATTGAAAGGAAAACACTATGAACAATGCAATTTCAATAAGACCAGCGACGCCTAGCGATATTTCACAAATTCGCCAGTTTATTCTGGAACTTGCCATTTATGAAAAAGCTGAGCATGAAGTAGAAGCCTCTGAAGCGGCGCTTCTTAAGACACTATTTGGCGAAGGTGCCACTGCTCATTGCGTTGTTTGCGAGAATAACAGCATTCCTATTGGCTTTGCCGTGTACTTTTTTAATTATTCCACCTGGCAAGGTCGCAACGGACTTTATCTTGAAGATCTTTATGTTTCACCGAAATCCCGTGGCCTAGGTGCGGGTAAAGCGCTGCTGCAACATTTAGCAAAAACAGCGGTAGAAAACGACTGCGGCCGTTTTGAGTGGAGTGTTTTAGATTGGAATAAACCTGCTATCGATTTTTATGAGTCTCTTGGCGCTAAACCTAAGAGTGAATGGTTAGGCTATCGCATGGATGGACAGACACTTATCGACTTCGCAAAACAGGGTTAACGCTGACTTGCTGACTTGCTGACTTGCTGACTTGCTGACTTGCTGACTTAGTCAGTATGAAGGTAAAACACTATTAGCGGCAAATACGTTTATAACACCAAGGGCGCTTGGAACGACTTTTCTGCAAAATAAAAAAGCCATTCGCTTTCACGAATGGCTTTTAAGTTCAATAGGTAATCTTTCAGTTTTACTTAGAAAGAACCAATCAGAGATAAACGCGCGTTGATTGGTGCGCCAACTGTAACCTGATGCGTAGAGTGTGCATTAGGGAAGTAAAGCGTATCAGTTAGGTTTTCAACGTTCAGCTGAAGACGTGTTTTGTCGCTAAGTGTGTAGTACGCCGATGCATCAACACGGGTATAGCTTGGCAGTACAGGTGACGTAGCGCTTGTCGATACCTTGCTTTCATCTTGGTATGTTGCGCCAATGCCGAAGCCAAATACGTCATTTACTTCATAAGTCGTCCATACCGACATGGTATTTTCAGGTAGCTCACGAAGCTCCACGCCACTTGCATTCTCGCCGTCTAGGTTGCTGTAGTTAGCAGTAACGTACCACTTATCAGTGATATAACCTTGAAGCTGAAGCTCAAAACCTGATACATCTGAATCAACTTCTATGAAGCTCTCTGCATCGTTAGGGTCGTTATCAAGAGACGTTTGCTCATTTTCAAAGATAGCTGCGGTAAAGCTCATGCTCTCACTGAAGTCCCACTTAATACCAATTTCTTGGTTAGTGAAAGTATCTGGGTCAAGTGCGTCTGCATCACCGTTGATATTCGCATACTGCTCGCCACTGCGTGGTAAGAATGACTCGCTGTAGCTTGCATAGATAGAGATATTCTCTTGTGGCTTGTAAACAAGGCCCGCACGTGGTGATACTTCTTCGTCTTTTCTGCTGCGCGTTTCAGCTGCAACAACATTAAACACTTCAATATCGAAGCTATCAAAGCGTGCGCCTAGCACTAGGTCGAAGTTTTCTGATAGTGCAATTTCGTCTTGCACGTAAAAAGAGTAAACATCAAGGTCTACGTGTGTATCGTCGTTTACATCACTAAAAGTAGCAGTAACTGTTTCGCCAACTGAGTTAGTACCAGTTAGGCCTCTGAAACTAAGTGGGCGTGTTACATTAAACGCTTCTCTATCGCCATCTGTAGAATCAAAAACAGGGTTATAACGGTCTTGATTCGACTTGGTATTAATAACCTCGCCACCAAAGATAACCGTATGCTCAATGCTGCCCGTAGCGAACTCGCCTACTAAGTTTGAAGACAAGATAAGGTTTTCACGCTGAGTAGTATCTACATAACCGTCTAGGGTTACCACTTCAGCGTCAGCGTCATAAGCCGCAGCGTAAAAGTTTGAGTAAACTTTGTCGTAGTCACCGTAAAAGGCGTTGAAGTTACCTTTTAAGCTGTCAGAAAACGTGTGTTCAACGTTTGCGCGAAATACGTCGGCACCTAGAGTTTGGTAGTTATTTTCTGGGTCGCCAAATACGATTTCTTCAAATGCTTCTACAGGTTCGCCGTTTGCCGTTGGCACACCACGGTCAATGAAGCGCTCATGATCGATATATTCGTATGACACATCAACAATGGTATCGTCGCTCACTTCAAAACGTGCAGTTGGGTTAAAGCCGTAGCGATCGCCATAGTAGAAGTCACGATGATTATCTAAGCTTTCGTACATAGCATTGATACGAAGTGCAGATTTCTCGCCTGTATCTACGTTGGTATCTAATTGAAGATTGTAAGCACCAAAGGTATTAGCAGAAACGTTATAGTTTACGAATTTTTCGCCCGTTTTCGCCTTTTTAGATACACGATTTAAAATACCGCCTGTACCGCCTCGGCCGAATAGCAATGCATTCGGTCCACGAAGAATTTCTACTTGTTCAACGTTGTAAAGCGCACGGTAGTATTGAACGTCATCGCGATTACCATCTAAGTAGAAGTCGGCTGTTGAACGTACGCCACGAAATACCACTGCATCACGGTGACCTTCACCTTGAGAAGTATTAACACCTGGCGTGTAATCAATAATTTGACCAACGCTAGTAATACCGCGAGCCGTAATTTCTTCCGCGGTAATAATTGACAAGCTTTGCGGCACGTCAAGGATAGGCGTTGGGCTCTTAATAGAGTTAGACTGGTTAACTGAAAGGTACTTACCTTCTACCGTCAGTCTTTCAATGTCTTCCATATCAGCAGCAAATACAGCTGGGCTTAACATTATCGCAGTGGCAATACTCGTAAGTTTGAATTTCAAAATTACTCTCCAAGTGTTCTTCAAAGTGTTGTGTGTTTGTTGGCAACCAAGAACCTTATTATTCGGCAAAACTTTTTTAAGTCGCTAGCTCTTCCAAACCGCTTAACTTTTCATTCCTTTTGCAATTGCAAATAATAATAGTTGCTATTTGTGGTCTGGATAATATAGAAAAAATGTCTAAATGACGAGAGCAAATACATCAAAATTTAAAAACTCTTTATAAATTTTCTTAATCTTTAGTCTAAAAAAACGCTAAACAGCACGCTTTTTAAGCAAAAAAGTTCGAAGACTATCGATTTTGTCTCAGAAAGATTAAGAAAAGGTTAATTAAGGGGCTTTTTGAAAACGTGCCTTATTTATCAGGCTTTGCCGCATTAGCACCGGCGATTTGAGCTTCACTATTTTTAAGCGTTTAAATCTAAAAGCAGCTGTTGTGTTTCAACACTGTTTGGCTTGCCTGCCAAATAACTCACTCAAAATCTGTCGAGCACAATGAACTTATAGTGCTGTGTAAGTGTTAAGCGATGAAGTGATGGGTGAATGCCGTTTGGCACGCAAAAGAATAACGATATCGGCGTTTTTCATGCACGGTCTGGTCGGTTACGACGCTATAAGGGGATTAGGTCGTAATGGTATTAAATTGCATGGATCTTAGGTTGGAGGCACATTAGGGTAATGTATTCAGAACCCGTGTAGGCTTTAAAGCGTTTGAAAAAGCCAGCCGCTACGCCGTAGCATAACGGCTCAGGATGAGCGCGACGGTATTTTTCGCTACATCTTTTTTGTCATTATCGGTCAAGGTATCTTCAATTTTAAAAAGCTGAGGCCAAAAGCACTTTCCTTTAACTAAGCTGTCAATTTCCTCAACAACCCGGTCTAAATCATCAAAAGCGAGTCTGTTATCTGCTTTAGCATCTTTCAAGAAACGATGCATTGCCGTTTCTTGGGCTTTTAGCTGTGCGACTTCATCTTTTAGCTTATCTGGCTCGTAAAAGAAATGGCCAATAGCCACCCGCGCTAAATCTAAGTGGGATTCGCTCACCATAAAATCAATGTCTTGCAAAATAAGGTCTTCAAGCTGCTCGCCTATCGGAAGCGCGCTATCGTATTCTTGATTTATATTGAGAATTGCTGATTGCCACTGCTCTGTAACCAAGTGCATCACCAACTCTTCTTTGGTAGAGAAATGGTTATACACAGTGCGCTTTGACACATTCGCCAGTTCAGCCAGCTTATCCATGCTGGTGCCGTTTACGCCAAACTCTTGAAAGGCCTGAGTAGCAGCCTGAATGATGGCTTCGCGTTTTATATCGCTACGCGTTCTCGTATTGCCTACCATATCGAAACTCTCAAAATAAATCCCCTTTGCCTTGCCAGTTATTGCGATTAACCATTTTACACCGAACAGTTTACTTTTCAATGCGACCGCACTAAAATGCACTCACTAGTTTACTTTGGGTAATAACTGCTTATTCGCGCTTGTGTTTAAGCGTCACTACTTAACGTTCTCATGTCTATACTTCATTTACCCTGACAATGGATTACACACACCTATGTCCGTAATGCGATTCTCTCACATTCTATTTTTAAGCGTTTTATTGGTTTCAACCTTAAGTGCATGCTCTTCAGAAGAACCTGTGGAGCAACAATCAAAATCTGCGCCTCGTTATGTCAAATTGGCTACCGTTAGCAACATTCCAGATTTTGATGAGTTTACTTTCCCCGCCGTTGTTTCGGCGGTTAAAACCGTGGATTTAAGCTTTGAAGTTTCAGGTCGACTTATTCAAACCGACTTAGTGACAGGTAGCGATATTGAAAAAGGAAAGTTGCTGGCCACTATCGACCGTAAACCGTTTGAACGCCGCGTGGAAGAGTCGAAGACACGTTTAGACCAAGCAAAACGCGAACTAGATAGAATTGAAAAAATGTTTGCACGAAAGCTTCTTGCACAAAGCGCGCTCGATACTGCGAAAACATCTTATGAGCTTGCGGTTATCGACCTAAAAAATGCAGAGCAAGATTTAAGTTACACTCAGCTCTATGCCCCGTTCGACGCAAAGGTGTCACAACGCCTTGTTGAAAACAACAGCTTTGTTGCTGCGGGCACTCCTATTGCTCGCCTTCAAGATGTGTCAAAAATCTACTTTAATATCAATGTTCCTGAACGCCTGCTAACGGCCAATATTGGTCGTGGGATCAAACAAGCTAGTGCGACCTTAGCCACCAATCGCAACCAGTGGTACCCCGTAAATTATGTAGAGCACTCAACACAGCCTGATCCTGTGTCGCAAACCTATGAAGTGGTATTTGCGATGGAACCTCGTGAAGAGTTGCCACTAACTCCAGGTGCCCGAGCGGTAGTAAAAGTAAGCCTTCAAGGTAGCCTATATCCTGAAGGCTTCATTGTGCCGGTAAGATCCCTTGTAGGTGACGAAAACTCAGGCTTTGCAGTTTGGGTGTACAACGACGAAACAAGTTCGGTGGTAAAAACACCTGTTGACGTAAAGCATATAGAAAACGAACTCGCGATTATTAAGGGTAAAGGCCAAGGCGATATATCACTGGGCCTTCAAGTCGTTGCTGCTGGAGCAACAAAAATGCGTGCAGACATGAAAGTACTTCCTTACCAAGGAGAGAAGTAATTTATGGATATAGCACGTTATTCAATTGATAAGCCCGTCAACATTTGGCTGATGGTGGTCATTCTGCTTCTAGGCGGCATTTTAGCTATGAGTAAGATAGGCCGTTTAGAAGACCCTGCCTTTACTATTAAACAAGTAAAGGTATACACCAGCTACCCTGGTGCCAGTGCTGAAAAAGTAGAGCGCGAAGTCACCGAACGCTTAGAAATTGCCATTCAGCAAATGCCGCAGTTAAAAGAAGTGACGTCAATTTCATCACCCGGCCTTTCAGAAATTACGGTTGAAGTTAAAAGTACTTACGACAGTAATCTATTGCCGCAGATTTGGGATGAGCTAAGAAAGCGGCTTCGCGACACAGCTAGTTCACTTCCCACCGGCGCACAAGACCCCATTGTCTACGATGATTTTGGTGATGTGTATGGTCTTTACTACGCCTTGAGTGCACCAGATTTTGACACTCGTGAACTTCGCGAATTTGCACGGGTTATCCGACGTGACTTACTTACTACAGAAGGGGTCGCCAAAGTAAATGTAACTGGTGTTCAAAAAGAGCAGATAGTGGCGTATATCAACCCCTATCAGCTGGCAGGCTTGGGCATTTCCTTTCCTGATCTCGCCGCCCTTTTTGAAGATAACTTACGGCCTTTTAACGGCGGCCGGATTAAAGTAGACGAAAAGAATGTGCGTTTAATTGTAGAACGCGCACCAGACAGGCTTGAAGAAATCTCAAACCTTTCAGTAGTAGTGCCGGGCACTAACCGTTCACTTAGAGTTGCCGATATTGCCACATTGAAATTAGAGCCTGCTGACATACAGCCTGTTCATGTGCGCTACAACGGTGAAGAAGCGTTAACACTTTCTGTCTCAGCCCTCACTGACGTAAATATTGTTGATGTGGGCGAACGAGTGAATGCAAAGGTGGAAAAGCTACTTCAAGAGCTACCTGTTGGTATTACGCTCACCCCAATTTATGACCAGGCTTCTGTGGTCGATGAATCTGTAACAGGTTTTATTAATAACCTAGTGATGTCGGTAGCCGTTGTTACGTTAACCCTATGTTTATTTATGGGCTGGCGCTCTGGTGTGGTTGTTGGCTCAGTACTGCTTGTAACCGTGCTAGGTACAATCCTGGTTATGTGGCTAATGGATATTCAGCTTCAGCGAATATCTCTTGGTGCTATGGTTATCGCTATGGGCATGCTGGTTGATAACGCTATTGTTGTTGCCGAAGGTATGATGCTGCGCATGGCCACAGGCTCTACAGCTAAAGAATCTGCCAGCTTTATTGTTAAACGCACTCAGTGGCCGCTGCTAGGCGCAACCGTTATTGGTATTGCGGCATTCTCAGGCATCGGCCTTTCCAACGATGCCACCGGGGAGTTCCTCTACTCTTTGTTTGCCGTTGTCTTGGTTTCACTGATGATAAGTTGGGTATTGGCCGTTACCTTAGTACCAGTGTTGGGCGCATACTTTTACCGCAAAGGTATTGGTCAAACTACTGGCAAAGAACTCTCGGCATCACAGCGCTGGTTCAAACGCACGTTACTTGGCGCGCTTAAACTTCGGTGGGTCACTATTGGTGTGCTATTTGTCATCACCATTGTGGCTTATGGAAGCTTTGGAATGGTTAAACAGGGCTTCTTCCCACCATCAAATGCGCCGCTATTCTTTGTGCATTACTGGGGGCCGCAAGATAGAGATATACGCGCTACTGAAGTCATTGCCAAAGAAGCAGAAGCGCGTATTTTAGAAATGGAAAATGTAACGGCTGTCACCACCTTTATCGGGCAAGGCGCAGATCGTTTCACCCTCACTTATGCGCCTAAAAGTGCTAACGAGAACTATGCCTTTTTCATGGTTCGCGCCAATGAACTGGACAATATTCCGGCCATTCAGTCGGCGCTGGCCGACAAACTCACCGACCTAGATTTCGACGCAAGCTTTTACATGGAGCGCATGCAGTTTGGGCCCGGTTCGGGGGCAAAATTAGAAGCCCGTTTCTCGGGCCCTGATACCGAAGTGCTTCGCACTTTGGCTGAAGAGGCTAAAGCCTTACTGTTTGCCGACGGACAAGTGAAAGACGTACGTCACAACTGGCGAGAAAAAGGCTTCGCCATTAATACGCAGTTTGACAATTACAATGCTGGCATTGCTGGAGTTTCACATAGTGACTTTAGCCAAACCATACAGTATGCAAGTAGCGGCGTTCAGCTAGGTACAGTGCAAGATGGCGACTATGCCTACAACATTATTGCGAAAATGGGCAAGGCAGAAGATACCGAACTTCAGTCAATACGCGAATCGCAAGTATGGTCTACACAGCAGCGACAGTACGTGCCTTTTACACAAGTGTCGCAAGGCCTAGATCTAATGACCGAAGAAATGCGTATTCATCGCCGCGACCGTGTGCGCACCATTACCGTAGAAGCTGAACCAGGCGATCATGAAACCGCGGCTAAAGCCTTGGCTAGAATTCGCCCTCTTATTGAAGATATTGAACTACCGGCAGGGTATTCACTGGAATGGGGCGGCGAGTTTGAAAGCTCTAGCGATGCACAAAAAGCACTTGGCGCCGGATTGCCCGCCGGCTTTTTAGTCATGTTTATTATCTCGGTATTGCTATTTGGTCATGCGCGCCAGCCACTTATCATTTGGCTTGTGGTACCTATGGCCGTGGTCGGTGTTGTGACAGGACTTCTTAGTACTGATATGCCCTTTGGCTTTATGTCACTACTCGGCTTCTTAAGCTTGTTTGGAATGCTTATTAAGAATGCCATTGTGCTTATTGAAGAAATTGACCTTCAAATAGAGGAAGGTTTAGCTATCAGGCAAGCCATTGTTGACGCTACTATCAGCCGTGTACGCCCGGTATCATTAGCCGCGGTAACGACTATTTTAGGGATGGCACCGCTGCTATTTGACGCCTTTTTTGCGGATATGGCAGTGACCATTATGGGCGGATTAGCGTTTGCCACAGTGCTTACGCTTATCGCTGTACCCGTGCTTTATAGCCTGCTGTTTAAAGTTAGCTATCGCAAGAGCTAATACTTATTTGGTAGTGGTCTCTCTATCGGACATCTGACGAAGTCTAGTAGAGAGACCTATACCCTTATTTGCGTCTATATTTAACTAAATACTGTTCGTGTATTTACGTCAAACGTATGGATTATCCCCCATAGCAACGGCTACGCAGAATAACCTCAAATCTAGCTCCAGCTGATGGTAATCAGGCTCCATATAACAGCAAAGTTTATAAAAAGCTTTGTTGTGGTCCTTTTCTTTAAAGTGCGCCAGCTCATGAACTACTAGTGCTTTTAAGAGTGGCTCTGGCGCATAGAGCAAATCGTTATTAATGGCTAAATCGTGCTTGCGCGTTTTACCTTGCATACGGTAGGTATGCGTACCTAAAGCGTTGGTTATCATATCCCCTTGCTTTTTAAACGCGGCGCGCCCAAATGGCGGAGCATTTTTTAAAAACTGCTTCTTTAATTCAGTCGCATACTGATACAGCAACTTGTCTGTGGTTACGTCATGGGCTTCTGGGTACTTTTTTAGCAGATAAGTCTTTAACCGATTGTTTGAAATTAGCTGAAGCGCTTGCTCCACGATAGCTGGGGGGTAACCATTAAAATACCGAGCATATTCATTCACGTTTGTTTCTCCTTTACCGGAAGAATTATAAAGCATTTGAACGTAGTGGACAGGTCTCGTATTCCTAAGGCATTACTTTTATATAAAACCCAAAAGCAAAAAAGCCGCAGTAGAAGTTACTGCGGCGAAGGGTGTGCTAAGGGAAGCACTACGGGAAGTTTGTTTACCTAAACTCCAGAGGTTAAAGCTATTCTACGGTAACCACGACTTTACCCACAGCGTTACCACTTGCCAGACGGTTATGTGCCTGTGCTATCTGCTCAAGAGTAAAATTTTCTGCATCTATAATTGGTTTAAGCGCACCAGCATCTACAATACTCGCTAGCTGTTTAAGTATTTCGCCATGGGCTTCTCGGCCCACGTTGTGGATCATAGGAAGTAGCATAAACACAACATTTAAGCTTAAACCGCTAAAGTGAACGGGTGACAAGTCGGTCTCTAATAAAGATAGCGTAGTGGACACCTGTCCATTAAACTTGGCTGCTGCGAATGAGTTTTGAAGGTTATTGCCGCCTACCGTATCGAAGATCACGTCAAAGCCGTTACCGCTTGTATACTTATTCACATAATCTTCAACTGATTCACTACGAAAATCGATGTAAGTGGCACCTAAAGATTCAATAATATCTTTTTGCTCATCAGAGCCGCCTGTAGCAAATACGTTTGCCTTCATATGTTTGGCAAGTTGTACTGCTATATGCCCTACTCCACCCGCGCCGCCGTGAATTAATACGTTTTGGCCTTCACTGGTTAATGCACGAGTTAACCCTTCAAACGCTGTAATACCAACAAGAGGTATTGCTGCGGCTTCTTTCATAGAAAGAGACGAAGGCTTGTGAGCGATAAGGCGAACATCGGCAAGCATTTTTTCTGCAAGTGAACCTTTTAAATCGCCAAGGCCACCAGCACAGCCGTATACCTCATCGCCTACTTTGTATTCTGTTACGCCCTCACCAACAGCTTCGATGGTGCCGGCAAAGTCCATACCCAGGACACCATTGGGTAACTGTGGAGCAAAAGGTAAATCAGCTCCCGACTGACGAATCATCATGTCGATTGTATTAACGCTGCTTGCTGCAATACGCACAACTACATGCCCGCCCTTTACGGTTGGCTCTGCAATATCGTTTTGTGTAAATTGTTCAGAACCGCCAAATTCGTTTATTACCATCGCTTTCATGATTAAGCTCCTTTAAAGCCTGTTGTATGAGTACGGAAGTAATCATAAACACTAGAATTCCAAATGATAATTAGTGTATAAAGGCAAACAGTTTTTAGATTTTATTGATAATCCAAATGAACATAGAACACCTAAAGCTTTTTGTGCGTATTGCAAGCACAGCGAACATCAGCTTAGCGGGGCGTGAGCTAAACATTTCACCTGCCGTGGCGAGTGCGCACATTGGTAAACTTGAAGAAACGCTAGGTGTTCGCTTAATTCACAGGACTACCCGAAAAGTATCGCTTACCGACGATGGAAAGCTTTTTCTTCCCCATGCTCAAGAAGTGCTAGACAGTATCGAAACGGCACAAGCAGCTGTTGGCAGCGGCGCTCAAACGCCGCAAGGTACATTACGCGTTACCGCGCCTGCGTCATTTGGTCGAATGCACTTAGTACCTGCGATCCCTGAGTTTTTAGAGCAATACCCAAAGCTAAATATCGACTTCCGATTCAGCGACAGTATTTTGGATGTGGTAGAAGGTGGCTTTGATGTTGCCATTCGCGATGCAGAATTGAAAGACAGTAATTTACACGCGAAAAAACTTGCTGATGACAAACGTATTATTGTCGCCGCCAAAAGCTATATAGATAAATATGGTGTGCCTGAAACACCATCCGACTTAAAAAACCACAAGATAGTAAATCTAACTGGGCTAGAGGTGTGGGACTTTAAGGGAGCCCATGGGGTTACATCGGTGAAAACGCCTAATCATTTGCGTATGGATAATGGTGAAGCGGTTCGCGATGCCTGTATTCAAGGCTGCGGTATAACCCTTACTGCTACCTGGTGCAGCTCACCATATTTAGAGAAAGGCCAGCTAGTACAAATACTACAAGATTACCCGCTTGCTACCGACTGTGCACTATGGGCAGTGTATCCTAGCAACCGTTTATTAGCCCCTAAAGTTCGCGCATTTATTGATTTCTTAGCCGACCGCTTTAGCGGCACGCCTTATTGGGATCAAAAGCTAAACGGTGTAGTCGTGTAAAATGGTATCAATTAAACAAAAAACACAATTTTTCAGTCACTTCTTAGTTTCTCTACTATGCTTGTACTAAAGTAAAATTGTCACGACACATTGTTTTAGGCAACATTTATCACAGACTTTAAATTAGGTAAAAAATGATGAAAAAGCCGTACTTGTTCTTCGCGGCCATCTTCAACTTGCTGTTGGCTAACTGCACGTCGGCAGAACAAAATAAGTTAGATATTAGCGGCTTTGGTACACTTGCCACTGCCACCGCTGACACCCGCACTTATCAGTTTCGTACCGACCGTTCGCAAGCAGAATTTGCGAAAAAAGACGGCTTTGCGTTTAAGCCTTTAAGTTTGATTGGCGTCCAACTTGATTACACATTATCAGACAACCTAGACTTCGTAGGGCAATTTGTTTATCGAGAGCAAGACGAACAAAATATTGGCTCCATCACCCAAATGGCCTTTTTGCGTTACGACATTTCGCCAGCATGGCAGGTAAGAGCGGGTAGATTAGCCGCGGATATTTTCCACTTTAGTGATACCAGAGACGTTTCTATCGCTTACCCTTGGGTAAAAGTACCTACCGAAGTTTACGGTATTGTGCCTGCTAGGAGTTTCGATGGTGCCGACATAAGTTACACCACTCCCTTTAGCGACTTCAATTTGTCAGTGAAGGGCTTTTGGGGTAGCGGCGAAAGTGACTTTACCAGTAACGACTATAACCCAATAACATTTAACGACTTACGCTCACTAGGCATTGAATTTGTTGCTTTTGACTGGAGCGTAGCGCTAAAGCACACTCAGACTGAAGCTAAAAACGACAACGATGACGTTGCGGTAGTGGCAGCGGCAGTCGCTCAATTACAACCTTTTTGGGCGGGCGCACTTAAATTTTCAGATGAAGTAAGCCTACGGGATGCTTCAATTCATTATACTTCTGTGTATTTTAATCGCTTCTTGGGCGATTGGGAACTATCAGGCGAGCTATCCCATATAGATTCAGACTCGATTGCGCTAAGACCTTCAACTAATGGTTTTTTGAACTTAAGTTACCTTTATGGACCTCACACATTTTACGCTCTCTACTCCTTTGCTGATACCGACACTTACTTTCTAAATGAAGAACAACCCGGTTTCCCCATCAACCAGAACACTGCAGAGATAGTTCTTTTTGTTGAAGAGGTGGCTAGTTCGCTGGCTCATAATCAACAATCATTTTCATTGGGCTGGAGATGGGACTTACGAGAAAACTTAGCCTTTAAAGCACAAATTGAACGCACTGACGTTAAAGCAAGAGGTACCGGACTTCGTGCACGTGATGGGTTGATTGTTGACGATGAAGACGGTGTCGCGCACACCTTATTCCTCGCGTTAAGCTTTAGCTTTTAGGGGGAGGAACATGAAACTGTTTAAACGCTTCCCCGTAATTATTGCCTTAGCAATTCTAACGCAAAGCATTGCATTTATGGCGCAAGCGCAAGAAAAAATTGTCGTTGTCACTAACTTTAATAGCGATGTACAGGTATTGGATAAAAAAGGCTTAATTGATTTATTTATGGGTAAATACTCGGCGTTTCCAAATGGAAAAGAAGCCACGCCTATTGATGTAGAACTCGATTCCGAATTGAAAAGTCAGTTTTACAAGTCTTTAGTGGGCCTTCCTCTTGCAAGGGTTAATGCCTATTGGTCACGACTAAAATTTTCAGGCCGCGTCAAACCTCCTGCGGTAGAGCAAACCCTCGACGACATCAAGCAACGGCTTGAGCAAGACGAATCGGCGCTAGCCTATGTATATGAGTCGACCGTGACCGACAGTATGAAGGTAGTATACCGTTTTGATTAACGTGCAAGGTCTGGGGTTTCGTTTTTCGCTGTTTCTAATCGCAGCGGCAATGATAGTGGTATTTACTACCGCTGAGTTCTTTTATCGTGCAACTTATGAAAACGAAATAAGCGAAGCCAATAATGATATAGAAGAGCTTTATCAAACCGTAAGTGCAACCGCATCCATCGCCGCATTCTTAGAAGATGAGGACTTGGCCACAGAGGCTATTAATGGCTTAGTTAAAACTGACAAAATTTTAGCAGCCTCTATAAAAAGCGAAGCTCTCTACTATCAGGCAAATGTAAGTGAAGCGATTAATAAAAACACCAAACCTCGAGTATTTGTGGTTAGACACCCCTTTATGCCAGAGGAGTCACTTGCTGAAGTTAACGTATATCCAAACTTTGAATACATTATCAGTCAGGCAGAAAAAATAAGTACCGACAATAGTTACTCCTTGTACGCTGAAGCACTGGTTGTGGGCATTGTGGCTTTGTTCATCACCTATTACATCATTATCTCCCCGATGCTACGAGTAGGCCACTCTTTACACCAAATCACGCCTGGAACATCGCAGAGGATCCCAATCCCGAAATATCACTCGCGCAGTGAAATAGGTAAACTCGTTTACGACACCAACCAATTGTTGACCAAGGTTGAAGAGCAGTTCACACAAGAGCGTCAGCTAAGAGAAGAAATAGAATTTCTTGAAAAGCGATTTAGAATGTTGTTCGAGAATGCCAAAACTGCAACTGTGTTAATGGCTGAAAATGGCACTATAGAGCTTCGAAATGATGCCTTTAACGATTTAGTAGAGAAGACGGGACTTGGCATGAAGCAAGGCTACGGCGAGTTGCTAGACGAACTGTTCGAAACACCCGTGGCAATGAAATCTGCACTTAAAGAGGCCTTTGCGCGAAACGAGTTTGCTACAGGAGAGTACAAGCTAAAAAGTAGTGCAAGCGACAGTGCTATATGGGTTCAACTTATTGCTAGCCCATTACTGACCGAAGAAGATGAACGTTATTACCAGCTTACGTTAAACGATATTTCGAGTCGTAGACAAGAGCTACAAAAGCTTGCGCTACAAGCGGACTTCGACGCGTTAACAGGGATCTACAATCGCAATGGTGGTGAAAAGCTTGTTGCTAAACTCATCAGAAAAGAACATCAGTTTGCTTTAGCTCTTATTGACCTTAACGGTTTTAAAGCGGTAAACGATATTTATGGCCATGATGCAGGCGACGAAGTGCTCATTTTTGTTGCTGAGCAATTAAAAGAAAAAATACGCAAAAATGATGTTGCCATACGTTGGGGCGGCGATGAGTTTATGTTGTTACTGCAAGCTGATGATGAAGCGTCTGTTAAAAGGGTTATGGAAAAAGTAAATGCTGGCATTAAACAGCCTTTTTATTTTAATGACGAAAGCGAGCCTACTGTGGTTTCAATGAGTGTAGGCGTGGCTTTTTACCCTCAAACAAGTCGCAATTTGCATGCTCTGATAAAGCTAGCTGATATCGCCATGTATAAAGCGAAACAAAATAAGATATCCTCACCTGATGACTACCTTATCTTTGCTAACCAATGCAGACTAGACGATGAAGATATGAGTTAGCGAGCCGCAAGCCCACCTAATACTTAACCAACATCCTACTTTCAATACTCTTGCGTACGATATTGCCGGGAGCGCCCTCTTCCTTCATATCTAAAGCACTGTGGGCCAAATGAGGTAAGCCTTTATTGTCGTATATATTAAAAATAATAGCTTCATCCACCTGCATTTTTGACTTGTAGAACCAACGATGTTGACGGTTTGCCGCCACGCCCAAAATCTCTCCCTGACGATCTGGGTATTTTAGAGCAATAGTCATCCAGTCTTCATCGTTCATAGAGTCTGGGCAAATAAAGCCTAACGGCGATGACATTATAGTGTCTTCTACCGGTCGCCAAATATTTACAAAGCCAAAATGCCCCTCGTTGTATTCAGCCGCTTTTTGTTCGCCCACTAAGTCAATAAGGCGTTGCTGAATTCCTTTTTCGCTGTAATCGTTGTGAACATTTCTGGCTGGACGCCGAGATGCGCTTTCATCGTCTTTACGAATGGTATGGTCAAACACGAGTACGTCTTTTGCACTGACATGTGTAGACAGCAATGTTTGAATTTCTTTGTTGTACACTTGTTCTTGTTCAGCCGTGAACGGATAAGCCACTGGGCTCAGGTTTTCTAAAAAGGTTATTCCATGAACATTAAAGACCGTATTTGTTTGGCTTTCTCTAAGGTCATAAACGCTAACATCCGTTGTAAATAGCTCGGGCGAAACTAAATTGCCGTCTATGCCATCTACATCAAATTCAAAAGCCTGAATAAAAGGTTTTTTGACATGATAATTTACAGATGCATTCATATTGCTCCCCTCGAAATAGTAAAAATCACCGGAATACTGGGTTCTGAAACCTACCCAACCCGTTTAGCGGGCGAACTATACCCGTAGCAAAAAATATGAAAAACCACTTACAGACTGAAGCAGTATTTAGATTATCTTGATAATCTAAATACTGCTAACACTCAACGCACGCTGAAAGCAGTTAATAAATAAGTGACCGATAAACTGACCGTTAGTTTTCTGCAATGACAAGCGCGATTAAAGCTGAGAACACACCATTATCAAAATAAACTAAATACTGACTCAATAAATAACGTATTTTTCTAGTTTTAAAAGTGAAATATTCTTCAATTAACGAATGGCACGCTACCAAACGAACTAATAAAGGTTGGTCGTGACACCGTAAATTGGAGAGCAAATATGTCTGATGTAAAAAGTAATGTAGAAGCCACACATGCAGGAACAGAATCAGTGGGAGCGCTGCAAAAAGCGCGTGCACTTACCCTTCCGTCAAGAGATGAAATGCTTAAACGAGCACCATCTGTACAGCAATTTTGGGATAAAAACCGCTCACTATTGGAAGCCGCATGGAAAGAATGGGATGTGCAAAACGAGCAATTAGCTGAGTGGGTAAACGAAAATTTGATAAGCGAACCGCTTCGCAATGCCGTCACGCTAGCGTGGGAAGACCCCGCTAAAGAACAAGCGGTGGCAAATTTGTGGGAGGAAGTATTACCAGGTGTATACCAGGCCCAGCTATTCGATGTTGAAAAGCTGCAATTATTGCGCAATTACTTAGACGGTGTTGCTGATGCCGGTATCCCCCTTCGCCCTCCATACGGTATTGCTTTGAATCGCAACGGCGGTATGCTAGATGCACGCTCTGAAGGGTATTTAGCAGCGCCAACCTTCCAAGACTTTTATAACGTGCTTATTGAAAAATACATGCGTCCAGTATCTCGCTTGTTGTTCCCTGAGGTCATGGGGTTTGATAGCCAAACCTTTGGCTTTTCAATTCAGTACCAAGAAGGTATGGATACGTCGCTTCGCCCGCATACTGATGCGTCCGCCGCGACAATGAACGTAAATCTAAACGTGCCTGGAGAAACCTTCAAAGGGTCGGAAGTCGATTTCTTTAATCAGGAAACGGGTAAGGTAACACGTACAGTGTTTGCTCCTGGTGTTGCGATGCTGCACAGGGGAAGCGTACCTCACGCCGCGCAGCCAATTACTGGCGGCAGCAGAACCAATATGGTGCTATGGCTATATGGCGATAGTATGCAAATACCACGAGGCGTTTTGCCGACGTCGAAAGCGGATGCTAAATCGAGGTGGACAGTTCCCAACACGCTAAAAGATAGTTTTGCACCTTTCTAATACGAAAAAAAGCCGAGTTATTTATTAACTCGGCTTTCCTTTCAGCTTTGAGTTTCTAACTCAATGCTGCGCTATAAAGAAGAATTTAAGTGTTTCACACTTTATTCATTAATTGTTTTGCCCAGCATACGCTTTAACGTACCGTCTTTGTCAATAATGTGGTGCTTAAGTGCGCCAGCAATGTGTAGCAATAAAGCAACAATGACGGTATAGCCGAGATAGAAGTGAATAGTGCCTCCTAACTTCGATAACTCATAATTAATCGGTAAGGTTTTTTCTGGGTCATCTACGCTAAAGTTTTGAGCAAATACTTCTAATCCGAACACGGATAGGCCGTGACCACCCAATACTGAGGTCATCAACCCTGAAATAGGCATTAATAAGGTAGCTATGATCAAAACCCAATGAACGATAGATGCAAGCTTGTGCTCAATTGGCTTGTAGTTCGATGCAGGGCTGGGCCAACCATTTTTCATTCGCCATATAACGCGGACTATCGCGACTATTAGCACAAGAAACCCAAATGCCTTATGCCAACTAAATAGCTCGTAGACATTGTTCTCTGTCATATAAATGCCTGTGGCAAGTAACCCTATAATGGTTAATCCCACCAGCCAATGAAGAATTACCGTAGTGGTAGCAAATTTGTTATGACTATCGTACTGCATGCTTTTCTCACTCTAATTGTTCATACCAAGAACTACGTTTTCCATAAAGCGTATATTGGCACTTTATAATTCCTTACACATTGTAAGGAATTATCTAAAGGCACTAAAGTAAATTCGAGCAGCAAATTCGAGGCCAACAATTTCGAGAGCGCTTTTGAAGCAAGTGAAGATTCATTATAATGGATATGAGTATAAGGGGGGCCGGAACTCCCCTTACCGCGTCTAATTTGTCGGTGGCGCGCGTTTAGCGCTGCCAAAAAACATAGCTAATTAGCAGAAATAATTGCTTCAAGCTCCGATATCAATGCTTGTCTATTTGTTGAGTAACCAGCAAAAGGATGTGGAGATGCAAAAGTATCATGGTCATTGTCAAAGTAATCGCCAGCGACGTTAGCAAAACGTTCAGAAAGTGCTGCTTCAATAAATATCTTAGCTCCCTCTTTTAAATCGCCACCTGCAATACCATAGGCATCTTTAACCATTTTACTACCTAATAAAGACTTGGGGTTCACCGAAACCATTTTAGGACCGTTTAACTGATACTTTTCTCCAAGATAAGCTGTCCACATAGTAATACCCAACTTACTCTGCGCATAAGCTGCGCCATCCGAAAGTTGAGTTTCACCTCTTAGGGCAGCAAAGTTCACCGGCGCTTGTGCAGCAGAAGAGACGTTTATCACACGACTGTGCTCATCCATAACATCTACAAGCGACAGCGTAAGCATATAGGGCGCGATAGTGTTAACCATGAACCGAGCATCTAATCCTGCAGCAGTGATAGGGTTTTCTATGGAAAAGACCCCCGCGTTATTGATAAGTATGTCTAAGCGGTCGGTATTTGCTTTTAACTCTACGGCAAGCTTTTTAACGTCGTCGAACAACGATAAATCAGCCTGAAGAACAGTGATGCTGCTTTCGGGAAATTGCGCTTCTAATGCGCCTTTAACATTATCTAATTTACCTTGGCTTCTGCCGTGTAAAAAAAGGTTATGTCCTTCTTTGGCTAACATTTTTGCAGTTTCTAGACCGATGCCGTCAGTCGCCCCAGTTATCAATATCGTCTTCATCTCATACTCTGCCGTAAATAAAGCCCAAAACTCAATGCAAGCGACTTATACCAATCAACCTGCTTTAGTTTACATTATCAGTGAAGTAGAAGACTGATAATGATGTCATTGCTTAAAGCAGTTTCAATGTAATCTATATAATCAACAGCTTTCGTTTTATTACTGTTTAAAATGCTTATATCAGCGATAGATAATTTATAAAAACCATCTAGCCAGCGACTTCAATAACACTTAGACTGCGGGAACAAAAATAAAAAACGACAGGTATTACGCCGGCTTTCGAGCGAGGCGTTCGCCATCCTATGTATGCTATGCAGGTAGCCTTATCCATTTTCGAATTGTGGTGTACTGCGCGTGGTTTCAACATACATATGATGAGGTACTTTTCATTTTAGTAACAAGGGTTCTCAATTTAATGTCACAACAAAAAGTAGGTTTAGTGGGCTGGCGCGGTATGGTTGGCTCAGTATTAATGCAGCGCATGCAAGAAGAGCAAGATTTCGCGCACATTGAGCCCACCTTTTTTACCACCTCTCAAAAGGGTATTGCAGCGCCAAACTTTGCTGGCAAAGATGCAGGTGTTTTAGAAGATGCGCACGACATCGAGGCGCTATCAAAACAAGATATTATTATTACTTGTCAGGGCGGTGATTACACGAAAGCCGTTTATGATGATCTTCGCGCGTCTGGCTGGAATGGCTATTGGATTGACGCAGCGTCGGCCCTTCGCATGAAAGACGATGCGATTATTGTACTAGACCCAGTGAACCGTAAAGAAATTGATAGTGGCATTGAAAAAGGTATTCGTACATACGTCGGCGGAAACTGCACAGTCTCACTTATGCTGTTGGCTCTAGGCGGCTTATTTGAACAAGACCTCGTTGAATGGGCATCACCGATGACCTACCAAGCCGCTTCAGGGTCTGGCGCTAAGCATATGCGTGAACTTATTAGCCAAATGGGCGCTATTCATAGCAATGTTAAAGACAAAGTGGAAGATCCGGCTACCGCTATATTGGATATCGATCAGCAAGTTGCTGAATTTATTCGTAGCTCAGAATACCCTAGTGAGCAGTTCGGCGTTCCTCTTGCAGGAAGCTTAATTCCGTATATCGATTCCCAGCTTCCATCTGGACAAAGCCGCGAAGAGTGGAAAGCCCAAGCCGAAGCTAACAAGATTTTGGGTATTAATGGCAGTGAAGTGCCTATCGACGGTATTTGTGTACGCGTTGGTGCCATGCGATGTCACAGCCAAGCGATTACGCTTAAGCTTAAAAAAGACTTACCAGTTAGCGAGATTGAAGAAATCTTAGCGAAACACAATGATTGGGTAAAAGTCGTGTCTGATGATCGTGAAGTAACTATGCAGGAACTCACGCCAGCCAAGGTTACCGGTACCCTGTCTATCCCAGTAGGTCGAATTCGCAAGCTTAATATGGGCCCTGAGTATATCTCAGCGTTCACCGTTGGCGATCAGCTTTTGTGGGGTGCTGCAGAGCCACTTCGCAGAATGTTGCGCATTGTACTTGAGCAAAACTAATACTTAGTTTTACTTAGTAAATCATAAAACGCCTTACCAGTGACTGGTAAGGCGTTTTTTATTTCTAGTATTCTTCGTAATGTACGTAAAACAATAGAAAAGAGTATGATTCTAGTTAGCCGACTCAGACCAAACAGCAAGTTCATTGCCGCCAGGCTCTACAAAATGAAAACGGCACCCACCGGGAAAGTCAAATAAGGGTTTAGTAATTGTTCCGCCCGCGCTTTCTACATTATGTTGTGCTTTAGCAATGTTAACGGCATAAAGTACCAACAAGGGCGCCCCGCTCTCTGCTTTTGAAACTCGTTCCGCTGCGAATATGCCACCCTCTAACCCTGAATTACTAAAGGCACTATACTCACTACCGTAGTCAGTAAAGCTCCAGTTAAAAGCATTTTCGAAAAAGGCTTTTGAACGTTCTAGATCAAGGGATGCAAATTCAACATAGTTAAGTTTGGTACTTTCCTGCATGAGTGTTATGCCTAGCGATAAGCGAATTTGACAGTATCATAGCACTAATCATTATCGAGTCGACCATACAGACATAACTCTGTTCGCTGGGTTAAGCCGTTACGGAAAATGCAAAGCACGGCCGTTTTTGCCGTGTGCAAGGCTAGAAACTTATATCCCACTGAAGTGAATAGATTGTGCTATCGCCGACTTCATTGTCGAACTGATCAAGAGAAATTCTGCTTACCTGCGCAGTAAGTTTGTTGTCGTGACCTTTAAAAAACCAATTAAGCGCCAGTGACTTTTCGTAAAACTCTTCGTCTTTCTCGCTAGTATTAGGTGAATAAGTAGCATAGCGCACAGCAATTTCTAAAGGCTTCGGCCACCAGCTTAATGACTCATTTAAAAAGTAACCTGCTTGAACGTAATATCCGCGCAATGTTGTTTTGATGTTGTCATTCGCTACGTCCACGATTTCCTTTTCGTGATATTCTGCCTGCGCGTTAAAGCCTTGATAAAAGTATGCGCCGTCAATCAAAAACTGCTGAATATCGTACTGCCCTTCAATTTCACCTTCATCAAAGTTGGTTAGATTTCCTGCACCAGAAGAAGAGAAACGCGTGAATTGACTTTTAAATTTAGCCCCTGCGATAGCTATCGCGGCTTTCGGAGTAGATGAACGTGCAATGTCGCTATTTTTAAAACCGACTTCTTTACCTAAAAAATTCCACTGCAGACGACCCGAATACATGGCCTCACCATCATGATTACTATAGTCCCCACGACCTGAACCATTAAACACACCTGCCCAGTAATTGAAATTAGCAGCGCCGCCGTTATCGATATGACCGTAAATAGATGCGCCCATTTGCCTGTCTAGTGTAAATATTCTATTGATGATAGAGCGATCCATCATTTGTTGACCGCCGCTGCTTACGCTTCGCTCTCTGGAATATTCAACTTTCCACTGACCAAACTTAAACCGAAGCGCGTCATACTTTTCAAAGGCGAGGGTTGCACTTAGCGTACGCTGATCGACGGCATCGTATTCCACAGCGTAGTTAATCCACGGCATAGCAATGTGACCGTCTAATTTAACTCGCGCCCTGTTAATACCGAATTGATTTCCAGCGTTGTAGTCAAAGTCGGCAAGTTCAGTTGGTTGGCCAATGCCAGGGTTGGCATAGCGAAACTGCACTCGCCCTCGAGCGCGCAACGAAAAGCCGTTGTTGTCACTTTGAAACACTAGACCGTCGCCATTGTAAGCGGGCGAGGTCTCGTAAGACTCTTGCTCGGCGTCTACCTCAATCGCTAAAGCGGCCGAGGAAAAAAATGACGCTAAAAAAACACTTGATATAAGGCACAAAGAAAAACGATATTGGTAAAGCAAAACACACTACGTATCACGGAAATTTGTGCGCAGGATATATACTTTAGTATAAGAATCAAGAGCGCCGACACAAAAGTGACATAAAAATGAAATATTTAATGATTCTTTAGCAATATAGCGCTCTTCTATGTAAAGGCCATCTGTACTCTCTAGTCTTTCAATAGCGCGTTTGCTGGTAAGTGAGGACTTCCTTTTTGTGCTATCTCACTTTGTTTAATTAGTGCAACAATATGGCTATTTACTGGTGTAGCAATGTGATGTTTTTTGCCTAACCTAACTATCTCACCGTTCAAGTAATCTATTTCAGTACGCCTTCCTAGTATCAAATCTTCATACATGGAAGAGCGTGCTTCGGGGTCGATTTTAAGCGTCGAAGCAGCAACCGCCTTAAACAAAAAGTTAGGCAGTTTCATGATTGTCGGCATAAGTTTGGGAATAACCTTCCCAGTACGTGCAGGTTTTATTCCTTCGGCATTTAGCACTGTCAGCGCCTCGGACAATACTTTTGCCATTACCAACCTGTATTGACGGTTCCCTAGCTGAGATTTAAGCGGTATACCTGACAATGCATTGACCGCGTTATTTAAATTCATAATAAGCTTGCCATACTGTACAGCGGCCATGTCACTGTAAACAGTCACAGGCAGGGAAGCGTTTTCAAGCGCCTTCACCAACTCTTCACAGTGATTATAGGGATCTTCTAAAGCTAAATTCCCCTCTGTACCACAATGAAAGTGCCCCTTTCCTTTGTAAAAAACGTTAAATGGCACCATGCCTGCAACGACTGCGTGTATTAAATGTTGGCGTAATAAGTCAGCATTGCCCACACCGTTTTGCAGACTGATTATAAGCGCGTTAGGCTTCGCACTTTGATTAATTATGTTGGCAGCACTTTTAGTATCTTGGCTTTTAACACATAGTAGAATGATATCTGCATTAGCTAAGCTATCGTTATTTAATGTAAAATTGACGTGATGAGCATCGATCATTTGATTGCGGCCCTGCCAATCTGTAACTTTCAAGCCATTTGCTACGATGTCGTCGTATAATCGCTGTCGCCCAACCAGCGTAAGCGTATTTGAACTGTTGAATGCAGGGCCGGACGCCAACAAACAACCCGCAACGTAACAACCAATACTACCCGCGCCTAACACCACGATATCCATTGATGTTTTTCCTATAATGCCTAACTTTCTGCTATTTAGTTAGACTGCTTCGCAACAATCAAAATGTAAACATAAAAATCACACACTAGTAACAAAAAGCGTTTTGTATCAGTTATTTCCTATTAGTTTGATTCAATCTTTCAATTTTCCCCTGACAAATGATCTCCCTACAATAAGACCAAGTAGTCAACTTATATATGGTCAAATAGAGGGTCATCATGTTCGGTCAAGAACTTGCGTCAACTAATGCTCGTAACGCTGAAAATTCTGCTAATAGCAAAGTTGCTTTAGTCGCAGAAGGTGGCGGTCAACGCGGTATTTTCACAGCAGGTGTACTTGATACATGGTTAGATGCAGGTCACGACCCCTTCGATATCCTCATTGGCACATCGGCAGGCTCGCAAAACTTAACAAGCTTTGTTGCACGTCAAAAAGGCTATGCAAAACGCCTTATTCGCGGCTTAACTCGACACAAGCGTTTCTTTCAGATGGGCCGCGGTTTAATGGGCAAACATATCGTCGATTTAGACTGGTACTTTGATAAAACCCAAGAAGCGAACCGTTTGCTAGATTTAGATACTGCTAAAAGCAACGTGGCAGATAGAGAAATACTGTTTACGGCTACGAACGCTAGAGATAGAAAAGCATATTTTCTAAACCCTATGAAAAGCCAAAACAACTGGGTTGAATTGATTAAAGCATCAAGCGCACTGCCCTTGTTATACAAACAAGGTGTTCCGCTTCACACTGAAATTGAGGCCAAGCAAGCTGCCAATACCGATTTTTACTTAGATGGTGGTTTAGCCGCACCTTTACCTGTAACTGAGGCCTATAACCGCGGTGCTACAAAAATCGTGGTGATAAGAACCGTTGATAAAAGTTTTCAAGCACAATCACCTTGGCTACAAAAGCTAAGTGCAGTGATGTGTGCAACGGGTACCTGCCCAAAAACTATCGACTATTTGCTGCAACACGAACATGCGTATCAAAAAGAATTAGCGTTTATCGAAAATCCACCAGAAGGGGTTGAGGTCATTCAAATTTTTGCACCTAACAAACTTCAAAGTAAGCTGTTAGGCAGCACTGATGCGCAGCTTCGTCACGATTACAACTTAGGCAAAAAGGCAGGTATTGCTTTTCTAGAAGCAGAAAGCGCATCAGAAGTTCAATTTGAAAGCGAAGCTGCTGCGGTACTTACCAAAGAGAACGAAGCCGAAACGTTAGGCAGCGATAATATTCGTGTTGCGAAGAATATTGAAGAGGTTAAAGATAAAGAGGCGAAAGCAAAACGACCTTTACTTACATTGCCCTTCCCTGCTCGTTTGAAACAGAATATGAATGCGCAGAAAGAAGATAAGCGAATGACGGCATAATCGCTGCTCTATTTACTGTTAGAGCAGCGAGGCTTCCATTTATATATCTGACAGCGATGCTCTCCTTACCTCTGGGGCAGCGATGCTGCCCAGTCCTCAAGATTTTCATACACGCCCGCTGCTTTAGAAAAATCATGATTAGCCGACAAGGGTGTGGGTATAGCCACTGTTTTAATTCCCGCACTAACGGCAGCTTGCAGACCAAATTCGGTATCTTCAACTGCCATAACTTCATGTGGTGCCAATTGCATTTGGGATAGGGCTGCTAAATAGCAATCAGGTGACGGTTTACCTTTAACTACGTCATCAGAAGAAACGACACACTCAACAATATCTTCTACACCATAGAAAGACACTGTCTTCTCAACCGCTAAACGGGCGCCTCCCGTTACTATAGCTACGCGCAAGCCATGAGATTTACAGAACACAAGGGCTTCTTTTGCGCCACGCATTAACGGAAATGCTTGGCACTGTAGAAACTGTAGTGTGAGCGCCCTTCTCTTCTTAAATAGCTCATTGGGCGTTAAAGCAAGCGAAAAGTCTCGAATGATATCGCTAGCATTGTTCATTACTGAGATACCAGCCATACGCGTGTGGTAATAATCGAATGTTAATTCTTTGCCCATATCCGCAAGCATGGTTTTCCATAACTCAAAATGCGTCGTTTCTGAGTCGATTAACGTACCGTCGTGGTCGAAGAAAATGGCTTTCACGGTACACACCGTAAAACTAACTCAAATGACATGGAAAATAACCTAGTGAATATGTGTAAACGGCTTTCACTGCACGATAAAGTGTAACCGATTGATAGATATAGAAAATAAATGCGGCCAAAAACTAACCACCTTGACAGCAAATGGAAAAGTATTTATAAAACGCCTTTTCACTATTTCATCAAGTAAATCATGTCAGAATTATCAACACCTGTAAAACAAACCGAAGCACACAAACTTATTGAAGGCCTATTGAAATCTAGCGATCCAACTGCCGAGCTAGATAAAATTTCTGAAGAGTACAATATCGCAAATTGGGGGCAAACTAATGCTGTGTCTGCCGACCTTTACGATGCCGTACGCGACTTACTTGGCAAAGGTGTAGTTACAGGTAACGACCTTGTTGCGGGCAAAGACACCATGGACCCAATTGTACATAAAGTACAAGCGGAAACAGAAGCGCTTATCGCTAACCCAAGTGAAGCCGATGCTGACCGCGTTCAAACCTTTGTACTTGGCTTCCTACGCACTTTCGTAAGCCAACTACTTCACCCGGGTACAAAGAAAGCAATTTACGCGAAAAAGCTACCTGATCTGATCAAGCTTCACCAGCAGGTGGCTAAGTAATATAAATTAAGCGAACGATTCTGCGTTGTTAAAAAACGTTAGTTTAATATCGCGTCATATAATTTTTATTGAAACCCGCTTAATCGCGGGTTTCTTTTTGACTAAATCAATATGCTTTTTAGACCTTAAACAATTCCACCATTAGCCCGTATGACTTGACCATTTATCCATATACCGTCTTCGCTGCATAAAAAGGCAACGACATTAGCAATATCCTTTGGCGTACCCAAACGTTCTAACGGCGCCATGTTTTTTAACTTCTCAACAAAGTCTTCTGACTTGCCTTTCATAAACAGTTCGGTATCAGTTGGGCCGGGTGCAACAGCATTTACTGTAATGTCTTTTCCCCGTAACTCTTTAGACGTAATGGCAGTTAAGGTTTCAACACCAGCTTTTGTCGCCGCGTAAACGCCATATTTCTCTAGTTTGAGGCCAACAATAGAGGTAGATATATTCACAATTCGGCCACCTTGGTTTAGCCGATTAACTGCTTGCTGCGTGGTGAACATGACGCCTTTAAGATTGATATCCACATGTTGATGAATGGTATCTTCACTCACATCTGCTAATGCATCCATAGAAAGAACACCAGCATTATTAACGAGTATGTCGACCGAACCAAACTGCTTTTCAGTCTCATCGAATAGACGTTTTACACTTGTAATATCAGATACGTCCGCTTGAATGGGACAAGCTATACCGCCATCCTTCTTGATATCATGCACCACACTTAGCGCTTGCTCTTCACTCCCTGAGTAATTAACAACAACCTGGGTGTTTTCTTGGCTTAATCGTTTAGCGATTTCGGCACCGATGCCTCGTGATGAGCCTGTGACAATGGCAGTGCGAACATCTTCTTTCATAACCTTTCTCCGTGTATATGCAAACCCTATTGTTAAGTGTATTTACGCACTTGCTCAGGAAACGTTTTTAACAAGCGACAATTGGCTGGTGTAGCTGGGTGAAGTGTAAGAACACGAATACGTAGTCCAATAAGTAGCACATAATTTAAAGGGCCAATATGGCCCTTTAATGTTTTTAAGCGTTAGGAACTGGTGCCGCTTGCGCGATAAGACCCTCTCCCTTGAGCTCACTCCAAAAATCGTTGGGTATTTTGACCTTCATTGCAGCTACATTTTCGTGTATTTGCTCTGCCGTTCTTGCACCAGGAATAATTGCTGAAACAACTTCTGGCGCTTCTGCGAACTGTAACGCCGCCGTCTTCATGTCGATACCATACTTATAAGCAATATTGCTGATTGCAGCATATTTTTGCTTCATTTTTTCAGGTATTGCGCTGTCGTAGTTGAATCTATCACGTCCAGCCAGGTAACCACCGTTAAGTGGAGCCCCCACTACCACTGACATGTCGCGCTTTTCAATCATAGGAAAGGTTTTCTGTAACGCAACTTCATGGTCGAGCAATGAATACTGCAGTGCGAGTAAAAATATGTCAGGGTCTGAATCTTCAAGTGATTTATAAACAGCCTCAGGTGTATTTATACCAAACCCCCATGCTTTTATGATGCCTTCGTCACGCATTTTTGAAAGCTCTGGCATTGCGCCTTTAACAGCTTCGTCGTAATACTTTACCCAGTCCTCGCCCATATCGCTGTTTTGTGGAGAAAGGTCGTGGATATAGACTATATCTAAAGACGACACGCCAATACGATGTAAGGTGTCTTCTATCGAACGTCGGGTACCTGATGCTGTGTAGTCATATTTGTAGTGAAAGGGTGAATGGTCTGCCCAATGCCACTTTTTCTCAAGAGGCTCTGAAGAAGGCGTAAGTAGTCGACCAACCTTAGATGATAAGACATAGTCGTCGCGACTTTTGTTACGTAATAAGTCACCAAACCTGCGTTCACTTAGGCTTAAGCCATAAAACGGTGAGGTATCGAAGTAACGTATTCCTGAATCCCAAGCTGCGTGAAGCATACTCAGTATTTCCTCATCTGGCGATATGGTATTGAAACCATTGCCAGCGGCCAAGCCTCCCAGCCCCATACGCGATAGAGGGCGGTACCTTTTACTGTCCCCTGGCCTGTTTACGGGTAACATTTCGTGACTATTGTAGAGCCCTCTGGTCGGCATAACCTCACCAGATGACGCTTTGACTTTGAGTTTGTCCGCGAGTGCGGTAGAACTTACTGCTGATGTGAGGCCTAGCGCAGCCCCAGCTTTGATGAAACTCCTTCGAGATACCATGGAAATGTGCTCCGTAGAAAACAATAAAAAATTGCGAATACTACGTAGTAGAGATACCTAAACCTGTACGTGGAAGATCAAGAGTAGGCGGATATGGGTGACGACTTATTTTAAAAGCTTTATTTATAATTGCTTAAGTCTAGTTAAATACAGAAGTTACTTCTGACGGAAGCACCCCCTTGAGAACAAGGTTGTGCTTTCGATCAGTTTAGAAAATTTTAATTGGAATTGCTTCCACTTAACACTCCAATCATAGACCCACTATTATACGACGCCTCTTCATTTAAAATTGGTGGTGACATATCAGGTGTTATTACTGGTTCCTGTCTAGGGTGATATGCTTGTTCATATGCAAAAGCAAAAGACAATAGTTCAGCTTCACTAAATTCTCGACCTAGCATTTCTAAGCCTACCGGTAATGGTGCTTCCGAGTCTATTTCCGAGTAGCCTACTGGCATAGTCAGAGCAGGAAAACCAGTAAAGGGGCTTATTCGGTTAGCAGAGCCAGTCGATGTCGGACTACTTCCATAGATACCAGCTAAACCAGTTATCGAAGGATAAATTAGAATATCGTATGCTACACCTAATCTATCCCCGTATTGGTCAGTATTATTTAAGGCTCGTGAAAATCTCTCTCTTACTACTGCAGGTCGTTCATATACGTTTTTTAAGTAGACGTCATCATTCCATCGATCTTCGCCTAGTAGTGCATAAAACGAAAAGCTGCCTTCGCTTCGCTCTAAATATTCTCCACTAGAATATACCTCATCAAAACTACGATAGTGTAGGTCTTCATTAGATGGCCAAGAAGATAGATAGTCTGTAAGGCTATATGAAAATTCATAACGCGACAAACTAACATAACTTGTCAGTGAATCTTCAAGCTCGGGAACCGTTACATCTTCTACAACAGCGCCTAGTAACCTCATATTGTCTATTGCAATGTTCATAATTCGTTGTACTTCTAAGTTTTCAGGACTATCACCATCTCCAAATAAGTCGCGAATAACACCAACTCTCGCCCCTTCAAAAGCATTTATATCTAGGGATTTGCCATAGTTAGTAACTCCAGTTTCAACTTCATACTGTGCTGGGTTAGTCATCAATGGAGCATCAATTGAATAGTCTTCTCTCTGCCCGCTATATTGGCTATCATCAAACCCCGTAATAACACTCAAAAAGATTGCACAATCTTCTACGTGCTTACACATGGGTCCAGCGGTGTCTTGAAAAGGAGCCAAAGGCATAATCCCATCTTGCGATACTAGTCTCATGGACGGACGTAAGCCGATTAACCCTTGTACGCTTGACGGTACACGAATTGAGCCCCCTGTATCAGTCCCAATTCCCATAACTGCTAAACTTGCAGCTACTGATGTTCCTGTTCCAGAAGAAGAACCTCCTGGTCCCTTTGACAAATCATAGGCATTTCTAGGGATGCCGCCTAAGAGGCTTCCACCTGTATAACCAAACGCATATTCATGAAGGTTTGCCTTACCAATGATAATCCCGCCAGCTTCAATTATTTTTTTTGCAATATACGCATTTTCTACTGGCTGATTATTAGCTAGTGCCCCGCCCGTTGTTGGCATATCGTTTGTGTTAACATTATCTTTTAAAGTAACTGCGATACAGTGCAATGGTCGCAATTCCTTAGTTTCTTCGAAGGACTCGTCAAGAGCAATTGCTTCTTCAAGTGCATTTTCGTTGATATATAGTAGGGAATTTAGTTCAGGTCCCATTCTATCCAGAGCATTTATTCTGTCCATCTGCGCCTCAATAATTTCTTCGCAGGTTGTCTCTTTTTTTGATATAGCGCTGTGAATGTCCGAAATCGAAGCTCCGACTATGTTAAAAGCGTTTTCGTCGTCATCTGAAGTAGCTTTACCGCCGTCATTACAACCTGTTAAAACGATAGCCAGAAATATTAAAGTTTTTTTCATAAAAGTCCCTATTAACAAAAATAAATTTGGAAACGAATACCGCTACAGTTAATAGCTAGTTTAATCGCCTCGCCAATTACAATTGCACGATAAGAACCATATTTTCTAAAATACGCGATTACACTTTAAATCATCGATAATTTTCGGCGAACAACATATAAACAGAACTAAATAAAAACAATATTAAATATCACTTAAAAAGAGCGCACCATATTGGTTCAAAACTTGGGAAGAAGTCACTTAAAAAGGGAAACAGACGAGAGAACCAATATGCCATTTAACTAATATAAATCAGTATATTACTAAAAAAAATGTTATATTCATCCGTAAATACATTATAGTAAATTTGCTAACTCACTTATAACCATTTTGCCTTAGAAAAAATTGGGCAGCGCAAGAAAATCTCACGCAATATTTATCAAAAACACCTTATTAAAACATTATTTAAAGAAAAATAAGTGAAATAAAAGTTGATTTATACAATCTAAAATTAACACCATAAGAAAAACTACAGCAAATTATAAAAAACAAACTATCTTTGAAAACCATTCAACGATATCTTCCTTAGCGTATAGCCTTTCAAACGTATGATTGAAAATCCAGATAACAAGTTAATTTCTCATGTCAAAAGGTAACAAGACAATGACCTGCTTGTTAATATCCCATTCTCTTCTTTAAAAAAGCACCTCAATATTGATAAAACTCTCAATTAACTAGTAAGTGTTGAGGTTTCGAAAAAAAACGCTATTGGCAAATTGAGCCTTAAGTTGTTATAGAGAGCAATTACTATTGCATTCGCTAGGACTATTAATGATTAACATTTTGGCGGATTATATTGGGCACGGGTAGGACAAACCGTGCCAGAAGTTGACTAAAGTTTAAGTTTGTATGCTAGCGTGGTAGAGCCTGTTGTCTGTACGAACCCAAGAACCAATCCACCGTTGATAAACATTTCGGAATCCATGTAATAGAGTTGGGTTGGCAGACATGAAAGATAGCAAACACCTCATTTCAGGGATCGTTGATTTAGGCACAAAAAAACCGGCGTAAAGCCGGTTCTTAGTATTTGGCGGAGAGAGAGGGATTCGAACCCTCGATACGCTATAAACGTATACACACTTTCCAGGCGTGCGCCTTCAGCCACTCAGCCATCTCTCCAAATTTTGTATCAAGAAGATTTCAACGACGAAAACCCTTGAGCGCGCGTATAGTAGGTAAAGCCGCGCGCTTAATCAAGAACTTGCTGGAAAATATTCAGCAAGTGCTTATAAAACGTGCGGTTAAAGTCCGCCTTTCGCTTTTAGCTCGGCTGAAAAGTTAAGCATGCGATCAAGTGGAATCAGTGCGCCTTTACGCAATTCATCATCAACAAAGATTTCATGCCCATCAGTTTCGCCCGTTAAAGACGCCTTAATCGCTTCTAAGCCGTTCATTGCCATCCAAGGGCAGTGAGCACAACTTTTACAGGTAGCGCCGTTACCGCCCGTTGGAGCCTCTATAAACGTCTTCTCTGGAGTAAGTTGTTGCATCTTGTAAAAGATGCCTTTATCGGTAGCAACAATAAAGGTGTCGTTTTCCATGGTTTGCGAAGCTTTTATTAGCTGACTGGTTGAGCCAACTGCATCTGCCATCTCTACCACACTTGCGGGTGATTCAGGGTGAACCAGAACCGCTGCGTTTGGATATAGCGCCTTCATATCGGCAAGCTTCTGTGCAGAGAATTCATCATGGACAATACATTCGCCCTGCCACATTAACATGTCAGCACCGGTTTGCTTAGCAATGTAAGAGCCTAGGTGTCTGTCAGGGCCCCAAATGATCTTTTTGCCCTGGCTGTCTAAATGCTCAACGATTTCAAGGGCAATGCTTGACGTTACTACCCAATCAGCGCGTGCTTTCACAGCGGCCGAAGTATTCGCGTAAACCACAACGGTGTGATCAGGATGTTGATCACAAAACTCGCTGAACTCTTTTACCGGGCAACCAATATCAAGGGAACAGGTCGCTTCAAGGGTAGGCATTAGTACGGTTTTTTCCGGGCTAAGAATTTTCGCCGTTTCGCCCATAAAACGAACGCCAGCAACAATTAACGTTTGCTCTTCTACATCTCTACCAAATCGCGCCATTTCTAACGAGTCAGCTACACAACCGCCAGTTTCTTCAGCAAGCGCCTGAATTTCGTGGTCGGTGTAATAGTGTGCGACAAGCACAGCGTTACGAGCCTTAAGTAAGGCTTTGATCTCTGCCTTTAACTCAGCTTTACGTGCTTCTGATAATGGCTGTGGTTTTGCTGGGAACGGGTACTCTACCTGATCCACTCGAAATGCTACTGACATTAACCTACATCTCTGTTGCGACAAGGGTGCGGATTATACCCAACTGTCATAAAAATTACATACTACCTATTCAACATAAGCGTAATTAAATAGTCGTATTTGTGCTTACCTGTTCTACTACATGGGGTTAGGTAAACCAGATCAAAGTAAAAATGAGATGAGTAGCGTTTTAAACGCAATAAGCATTAGCGTTTTGTACTGAGGAGATTATTTAAAAAAGGAATATTTGAGTTTGGGACTTGATGGTGGGTCGTGCTGGATTCGAACCAGCGACCAATTGATTAAAAGTCAACTGCTCTACCAACTGAGCTAACGACCCATCAAGTGACACACAGATAAGTTTAGCAATTCAAATGATGGTGGGTCGTGCTGGATTCGAACCAGCGACCAATTGATTAAAAGTCAACTGCTCTACCAACTGAGCTAACGACCCATCATTTGATGCTAGGAGAGAAAGTGGTGGGTCGTGCTGGATTCGAACCAGCGACCAATTGATTAAAAGTCAACTGCTCTACCAACTGAGCTAACGACCCTTTCTTTCCTGTTGTTGCCTGTGTCTTGGCAACGGCGGCATATAATACTCAGATTTTTATTCGACGCAACCCATAACGTCCTTTTATTTTCATTTTTCTGTCAAATTACGACTAAACGGTCAAAATGAAAACAAATCGCTGGGTATTTATACCAGCGCTAAATGAGTTTAGTCACTTTTCTACGAAACTCAGTAAAAATTGGAGCATTAATTTTAGGTCGCTAAAGCGGAATATTTTGAAAATTTTTTTGTTTAATGTATAAAAAAGCCTCTTTAAAAGAGGCTTTGTTCATTACAAGTTATTTAATCTAGGTTCAGCTAGGCGTTTTGCTGAAGAATCTGGATATTCATTTACGACTTGTTGAAATAGCTGTCGAGCCGTTGCACTGTCTCCCGTACGTTCGGCAATCACACCAAGCTTCAACAGAGCGTCAGGGCGCTTAGTAGAGTCGGTAAAGCGATTAGCAACAATATTGAATTGCTCACTTGCCTCACTCCATTGCTGCTTATTAAACAACAACTGCCCTAACCAGTAATGCGCATTTGGCGCGTAACCACTGTTTGGAAAGCGCGAAATGAACGACTGAAACGCAGGAATGGCCTTATCGTACTCTTTAGACTTGAGGATGAGGTTCACTGCATTTTCATACGCTTCATCTTCACCAGCCTGTGGCGTAAGCGCTTGTGCTGGCGTTGGTGAAGACGTTGAACTTACCGAGCCTGGGTCAACACCTGCACTAGGCATAGCACTACCTTGAAGCGCACCACTTTGCTTAAGGGCTTCTACGCGCTTATCTATTTCAAGGTAAAGCTCACGCTGACGCTCAAGTACTTTTTGAAGCTCGTTGGTATTCACTTCAACCGCACCGCGTAGCTGGTCGACTTCCATTTGCATGTTGTCTAGCTGCGTTTGAAGCCTGTGCTGCATTTCAGTTCGGCTTTTCACAATGCGCTCTAGTACAACGATACGCTGCTCTAATTCACTGCCGCCATTAGCGTCTACCACGGGCGCTTGCGCAAATGCGGTAGAAACAGCAAGGGCGGCACATAAAGTGACGCCCATTTTTAATGTCTTATTCGCTAGAATAGTCATTAGCGGTAAACAACCACTCCGCGACGGTTTTGAGCAAATGCATACTCAGTAGAACCCATCACTGCTGGTTTTTCTTCACCGTATGAAACCACTGTTACTTGGCTGCTGCTTACACCAGCATTAAGTAGATAAGTCTCAACAGACTGTGCACGACGCTCGCCAAGTGCGATGTTGTACTCAGGTGTACCACGGCTGTCAGTGTGACCTTCGATAGTCACTTTAGTGCTTGGGTTTTTAACCAAGAACGCCGCATGTTTGTCTAGAATACGCTGGAACTCTGGCTTGATGCTTGAGCGGTCAAAGTCAAAGTAAACGGTTTGCTCGTTTTTCAGCGCTTCCATTTCTTGCTGAACCATTTCTTCTTGACGCTTCATGCGCTGAGCCGCTTCGGCTTTAACGCGCTGCGCTTCTGCTTCACGTGCTTCTGCTTCTGCAGCCGCTTGTTCTTGTGCAAGACGGTTACGTTCAGCTGCCAATTCTTCTTCGCTAGGGCCTGAAGAACATGCCATCATTGTCACTACTGGCAATGCGATAATGAAGCTCTTCATCACTTTATTCATTTGCATCCTACTAATCCTTAAATTTTATTGTTTAGTCGTTAAATTGTTAGAACAAAAATGGTGACCAACTTGGCGATTTAACTTGCCCATTGGCTGCTGGTAACCTAGCTTTAAAACGCCCATCTAAAGAGACCAGTGATAGTACTTGAGTCCCCTCGTGAAGGGTGCTGTAAATAATCATGCTTCCATTCGGCGCTACACTTGGTGATTCATCTAAGTACGTCCGTGTCAGTACTTGAGGTGAACCACCATCCAAAGACTGCTTAGCAATGTGATAGTTCCCATTAGTTTGGTTAACCATGATCATTTGCTTGCCGTCAGGGGTTAGCGTACCGCCAAGGTTCTGCTCACCTACGAAGGTAACGCGCCTTACTTTCCCAGAATTTAAATTTACGCTATATATCTGGGGTTTACCACCCCGTTCCGAGCTAAATATTAAACCGCTGCCATCGGGTAGCCACGCAGGCTCCGTATCAATCGCTCTATTGCGCGTGACTCGGCGAAGGTTTTTCGTCGCTAAGTCCATCACATAGAGTTCAGGGTTTCCATCTTTCGATAAAACCATAGCAAGTTGCTTGCCATCTGGCGAAAATGTAGGACTACTGTTTATTCCAGGAAAATCAGTAATGCGTGTACGCTCACTGGTGTAAATATCTTGAATGAATATTTGTGGTCTTCGGTTTTCAAAGCTTACATAAGCTAACTTCTCGCCGTCAGGTGACCATACCGGCGACATAAGTGGCTCAGGTGACGACAACAAACGGGTTTCGTTCTCGCCATCATAATCTGCAATCACTAATTGATAGGGCTTGTCCACGGTATCGCGGTCGCGAACAATGACATAAGCAATTTTCGTTAAAAATGCACCGCGAACGCCGGTTAATTTTTCATAGACGATGTCGCTAATTCGATGCGCATACTGGCGAAAATCTCGTCCGTTGATTACGGCCTGACGGGAAGCAAGAACATGATTGTTACTCGATACTAAGTTGCCGTCTTTAAGTACCTTAGCTTGGCCATTGTCAACTTGCCCTTTGAGGACATCAATCAGCTCATACGATACAAGAAAGCGATCGCCGCCTTGAGGCTCAATGCTTCCCACTAATACGGTATCAACACCAAGCGTTGCCCATGCGGTGAAAGACACTTGCTCAGCGGTTTCTGGATACTGTGGCATTTTATCTACAGAGACCGGGTTAAACTTACCGCTTCGCATCAAATCAGCCATCACCACTTTAGAAATGTCGCCTGGCATACTGCCTTGCCCTTTCCACTTAAATGGCACAACACCGATTGGCCGGGCGCTATCTACGCCCTCGGTTATTACAATTTCTAAGGATGCAAATACTTTGACACTAAAGGCCATCGAAATAAGCGCTATCCATAAACCTAGTTTTTTCATACCACTATAATTCCACTTTTAAAGTTATGTCTTTTAGCTGCTCGTAAACATCGGGTGCATCTGACACAGGTAGCTTTTCTGCACGGCGTACTGCACTCTCTGCTGCGCGGCATAGCGCGTCGTTACCGCCAAGTACACGAATACTGGTTACAAAACCTGTGGTAGCCAGCCGTATATTCAAGCGGCAAGTTTTACCGCTATAGCTGTCGTCAGAATACAAGTTGCGCTTGATAGTTTGCTGAATTAGCGCAGTGTAGCGCTCAACTTCAGTTAACACTTGCTTTCGTCTACGCTCTCGCTGAGCCGCTTGCTCTTGCGCTAACTGCTCTTGCATGATTCTTTCCATCTCTGCACGTTCAGCCGCTTCTTTCTTCTTCCGCTCGGCTTCAGCTTTCGCTTTTGCTTCACGTTCCTTGCGCTCTTGTTCCTTCTGCGCAGCAAGGCGTTCTAACTCTTTTTGTCTTTTTGCCTCGGCAGCCTCAGCCTCACGCTTTTCTTTCGCACGCTTAGCTGCTAGCTGCTGTTGACGCTTTTTCTCAGCTGCCGCTTGTGCTTTTCTTTGCTTCTCTCGCTCTTGGGCTCGCGCCTGCGCCTCGGCTTGTGCCTGGGCCTTCTTCTGGTCGGCTATAGCTTGCGCATCAATGAAGGTTGCTTCAATTACCGGCGCATTAGAGGGAGCGTTAGGCAGCGGCTCGGGCGAGAAACTGACGCTAATAAGTAACAGTGCAGCAATAATGGCATGCAAACCTAACGACTTGTATAAACCAAGTTGTTCAGGCGTCATTTTACTTTTCTTGTTACCTTTTTGTTTCGCCCCCAGGCGCTCTCCTTCTTTCGAAGAAGCATTTTTGTGCTCAGTGCTGTTGGACACTTCAGGTTTCGACATATCTATTTTACTCAACCGGATCCGTCATTAACCCTACTGAAGGCACACCAGCTTGTTGCAACAATACCATTAACTGTATCACTTCGTTGTACGCCACCTGCCCATCACCTTTCACAACAACAGGCGTGTTAGGCTCTTTGGTTAACTGCGCTTTCACTATGGCACCCAGCTCATCTTCACTGATTGGTGATTCTTGGTCTTCACCAACATTTAAAAAGTAACGGCCTTTAACATCTACTGACGCAATAATGGGTGGGTTATCTTCTTGCTCGATTGGGTTAGCACTTGCTTTAGGCAAGTCAACTTTTACCCCTTGCGAAATAAGTGGCGCCGTTACCATGAAGATAATAAGTAGCACTAACATCACATCGATGTAGGGTACAACGTTTATCTCTGATACCGGTCTGCGGCGTTTTCTTACATACATAACAAGTCCTCCGTTTGGAATGTAAACGCTTAGGCTTGTTGTTGTGCTTGCGCAGCAACCGCTTGGCGATGAAGAATTGCCGAGAACTCTTCCATGAAGTTGCCATAGCTATTTTCTAGCTTCTCAACTTGGTGACTAAAACGGTTGTATGCAATTACAGCTGGAATAGCTGCAAATAGACCAATGGCAGTTGCAATAAGCGCCTCTGCAATACCAGGCGCTACCATTGCAAGGGTAGCTTGCTGTACTTCACCTAACGCGATGAAGGCATTCATTATTCCCCACACTGTTCCGAAAAGACCGATGTAAGGACTGATAGAGCCTGCAGTAGCTAAAAAAGGTAGACGACTTTCTAGTTCTTCAACTTGACGTGACATAGAAACACGCATAGCACGGTAAGTACCGTCAACAATGCCATTAGTTGCCGTGTTTGACTTGCGCAGGCGAACAAACTCTTTAAAACCTGAACAGAAAATGCTGCCCATACCGGTTAGGTTAGTTCTTGCCGAAAGCTCTTGATAAAGACGATTCAGGTCAGCGCCTGACCAGAACTTATCTTCAAACTGACGCATTTCGTTGCGTGCCGCCGACAACGCTTTGCTGCGTTGAAATATGAAAGTCCAAGACGCAACTGAAACGCTAAAAAGTAAAAGCATAACAAGTTGAACAATAAAGCTTGCTTGTAAGAACAAGCCAATAAAAGTGAGATCAGATGACACGCGAAATTTCCCCTAACAAAGTACGTGGTAATCTTTTTGGCTTCATTACAGCCAAATCGACGCAGGCAACCTTAATATTTCCTGATACTAAGGTAACGCCTTGTTCATTTTTAATATTTTGTTGAAACGTCATACTAGCGCCTTTCAATTCTACAACGCGAGTTTCAATACTCAACAGCTGATTAAACCGCGCTGGCGCATAGTTATGCATTTCAACGTGTTTGACGACAAAAGCGATGGATTGTTCCATCAGCGTGTCTTGTTCAAAACCTAGCTCGCGAAGCCACTCTGTGCGCGCTCGCTCCATAAACTTAAGGTAATTCGCATAATAGACGATACCGCCTGCGTCGGTGTCTTCGTAATACACTCTTACCTGATGTAAATGCATAACTATTCCCTTACCCAAAAATTTAATAATCCAAAACGGAGTTAAAATAACTAATTAGCGCGACAAAATGCAGAACAAAAACACTCCACAAGCCCCACCAAAGCTAACATTTAATTAAAAATAAACCAATATGAAACACCCAGTTAACACATTAGTTTTTCTAATCCAAAACAACAATTTTACTCAATTGTAGTTTTTTCTGCTCTCCCTATAATGCACAGCATCAGTCGTACAGAGCGTGATGGTGCATAGCACGGTCATGCAAGAGTTTTTTCTCCTGTTAGACATGAGTTCCCTGGATTTATTTCCTTCAACACTTGTTGTTTTAGCCCGCTCTCTGAGCGGGCTTTTTTTTGCCTATAGTTTGAGACTGTTTCTAATGAAAGAATCAATACCTATACCAGCCACTCGCTCTATACTCCTGTTCTCCCACGACCGACTTTGTTTCTACTCCAGCATAAATTTGTTTGACTTGCGCTATTTACTAAGCCTAAAAAAGCCCAGCTATCCAGCTAGGCCATTAATACAAATCTATACCCTGTTACCTGTTAAACAAAGCGATGAATTATTCTGACGGAGTAAAGCCAAAGTGCAGATAGGCGCGCTGTGATACGATGCGACCCCGTGGCGTGCGCTGTAAGAAGCCCTGTTGAATAAGGAAGGGCTCAATTACATCTTCTATGGTTTCTTTCTCTTCGCCTATGGCAGCGGCCAAATTATCTAAGCCTACTGGCCCACCATCAAACTTTTCAATAATAGCCGTAAGCAATTTGCGGTCCATGTAATCAAAGCCTTCTTTGTCTACATCAAGCATATCGAGGGCTTTAGCAGCGACATCAGCGCCTACGCTACCATCAGATTTAATCTCGGCATAATCTCGAACACGGCGAAGTAAGCGATTAGCGATACGCGGTGTACCTCTAGAGCGACGTGCCACTTCTTGAGCGCCTTCCTCATTCATTTCTAAATTAAGATAGCTTGCACTTCTCGCAACGATGCTAGTAAGGTCTTTTACATTGTAAAATTCCAGCCGTTGTACAATCCCGAAACGGTCCCGTAATGGCGATGTTAATGAGCCTGCGCGTGTGGTGGCCCCCACCAAAGTAAAGGGAGGAAGGTCGAGCTTAATAGAGCGCGCCGCTGGCCCTTCCCCTATCATAATATCAAGCTGATAGTCTTCCATTGCTGGATAAAGAATCTCTTCCACTACTGGGCTTAACCTGTGTATTTCATCAATGAACAATACATCGTTGCGCTCTAGGTTGGTAAGCAGCGCGGCAAGATCCCCAGCTTTCTCTAGCACAGGCCCTGAAGTGGTTTTGATGTTTACGCCCATCTCGTTAGCCACAATATTCGCCAAGGTTGTTTTACCTAAACCAGGCGGGCCAAAGATAAGTAGATGGTCGAGCGCATCATCGCGATTACGTGCCGCCTGAATAAATATTTCCATTTGCTCACAAACGTGAGGCTGCCCTGTGTAGTCTTCCAACATTTTAGGGCGAATGGCACGGTCAATCACCTCGTCTTCGGTACTGGCGTCAGGCGTAATCAGTCTGTCTGCTTCAATCATGATAGTTCTACTTTAAGGAATAACACGAAGACAGCATAACGACATTATCGCTGCCTTCACTACGGGCTATTATATAGCGGCTTTTAAGGCATCGCGAATTACCGCTTCGCTTTCCATACCTTCAGTGTATACACTTTCAACCAGCTTACTGGCCTGCGCTGGCTTATAGCCTAATGCGATAAGTGCGCTTTGTGCCTCTTCACGGGCGTCGTTTACTTCAACAATTGTGTTATTCGATAACAGGTCACTGCTAGGCGGTGGCATCACAATGCTTTGCGCTTTACCAAACTTAGCGAGCCTGTCTTTGAGTTCGACCACTAAACGTTCGGCAGTTTTCTTACCAATGCCCGGTAAACTTACCAATGCTGAAACGTCTTCATTTTGCACACTTGCCAAAAACTGCCCAGCCGACATACCTGATAAAATAGCTAAGCCCAGTTTAGGGCCTACACCATTAGCTTTTATTAACTCGCGAAATAAGCCTCTTTCCATTTTATCGGCAAAGCCGAAAAGTAGCTGGGCATCTTCACGTACCACAAAGTGTGTATATACCAACACTTCCTCACCAACTGCTGGCAGCTGGTAAAAACTGGTCATGGGCATATGAATTTCGTAACCAACACCAGCTACGTCTACAAGAATTTCTGGTGGCTGCTTTTCAGCCAACGTACCGCGAATTCGTCCTATCATGAATAATCTCTGTAAAAGCGTTAGCTTCGAGCAGGATTAGCGCAAGCGTCCGCGTACAGTTTTGCGAGCTTGTCCTGCCATATTTATTAGGCTCTGTTCGGTGTGTGCATGACATAAGGCAACGGCTAAGGCGTCAGCAGCATCGGCTTGCGGTGTACCGCTTAAATTCAACAGGTGTTTAACCATGTGCTGAACTTGCGTTTTATCTGCGCCACCTTTTCCAACTACCGACTGCTTAATTTGCCTTGCGCTGTATTCAGCTACTGGAAGCTGCGCTTGAGTGGCTGCAACGATAGCTGCACCTCTCGCTTGACCAAGCTTTAACGCTGAATCAGGGTTTTTCGCCATGAATACTTGCTCAATAGCAAACTGTTCAGGCTTATATTGGCGAATAATATCGCCAACGCCAGTAAAAATATTAGCAAGACGCGAAGGCAAATCGGTTGTGCCAACGCGAATACATCCGCTCGCCACATACACTACCTTACCTTGCTTTCGCGCTATTATGCCGTAGCCTGTAATCCGAGAACCTGGATCTATACCCAGTATAACCATTAAGGCACACTCGGTACAAACAAAGATACCGCTTCTTTATTAGAGGGAGACCATAAACGCGCCAGTGCTTCGTCTTTCGACACCCATTCGTACTGCAAGTGTTCTGTTAAGACAAGGGGTAAATCACTGTTTATTTGAAGGGAAAATACGTGCTCTGTATTGTGCACAGTACCTGGGGGATAACGGTGCAGCCAGCGGCTACGAATAACATATTTATTTTGCTTACCGTGGTCGTTAACCACAAAGCCGTGTGCTTTGGCATCGATACCAATTTCTTCACACACTTCACGGTATGCCGTTTCTAAGGGTAACTCCCCCTCTTCTAAAGCGCCGGTTACCGACTGCCAGAAGGTGGGGTCGTCTTGTCGTTGCAAAAGCAGCACTCGGTAGTGTTGGTCATACAACACTACCAGTGCAGATTCAGGCTTCTTATACGCCATAAATTACGATTGCTTTTTCACCGTTGCAATAGCGAGCTCTTCAAGCTGCTGTGGGTTCGCAGGGCTAGGCGCCGATGTTAACGGGCATGCCGCTGTGGTCGTTTTCGGGAACGCCATTACATCGCGAATAGAGGTTGCGCCCGTCATTAGCATTACCAAACGGTCTAGACCAAACGCAAGACCTGCATGCGGTGGCGCACCAAAGCGAAGTGCATCAAGCAAGAAGCCGAATTTGTTCTTCGCTTCTTCATCGTCAATGCCAAGAATGTTGAATACTGTAGACTGCATGTCTTCATTGTGAATACGTACAGAACCGCCACCTAACTCAACACCGTTCAATACCATGTCGTACGCATCAGATAAGGCTTCAGCTGGGTTAGCTTTAAGTTCTTCTGGCGTTAGACCACGTGGTGCAGTAAACGGATGATGGATAGCGTGAAGCTGACCGTCGAACTCTTCAAACATTGGGAAGTCAACAACCCAAAGTGGCTTCCACTCGCCTTCAAGAAGCTCAAAGTCTTCACCAAGCTTAAGACGAAGTGCGCCCATCGCTTCGGTAACCACGGTGTAGCTGTCTGCACCGAACAATAGAATATCGCCACTTTGTGCGCCAGAGCGCTCAATGATTGCGTTAGTAATGTCTTCCGTTAGGAATTTAAGGATTGGCGACTGTAGTCCTTCAAGACCTGCGCCAGCATCGTTAACTTTAATCCATGCTAGGCCTTTCGCGCCGTAAATACCTACGAACTTGGTGTATTCGTCAATTTGCTTGCGCGAAAGTGACGCGCCGCCAGGTACGCGAATAGCCGCAACGCGACCTTTCGGGTCGTTGGCTGGGCCGCTGAATACTTTAAAGTCAACGTTAGCAAGCAAGTCTGCAACGTCTGTTAACTCTAGCGGGTTGCGCAAGTCGGGCTTGTCGCTACCAAAGCGCTTCATTGCTTCTGCATAAGTCATACGCGGGAAGTCGCCAAGATCAACATCCAGCATTTTGTTGAACAAGTCGCGGATCATGCGCTCGGTAATAGACATTACGCCATCGGCATCTAAGAACGTGGTCTCAATATCGATTTGGGTAAATTCTGGCTGACGGTCGGCACGTAAGTCTTCGTCGCGGAAGCACTTAACGATTTGATAGTAACGGTCCATGCCCGACATCATCAGAAGCTGTTTGAAAAGCTGTGGCGATTGCGGAAGTGCAAAGAACTCACCTTTGTGCGTGCGGCTTGGCACTAGGTAGTCACGTGCACCTTCTGGCGTTGCCTTAGTAAGAATAGGGGTTTCAATATCAAGGAAACCTTCTTCTTCTAGGAAGCGACGTACAGCACCGGTTACTTTTGCACGGAATTGTAAACGCTGGCTCATTACAGGACGGCGAAGATCTAGATAACGATAGCGAAGGCGCTGTTCTTCGGAGTTTTCTTGGTTCCAGTCCAGTGGAAGCACGTCAGACTTGTTGATCACTTCAAGGCCTGTGCCTAGGATCTCAATCTCGCCAGTGCGCATGTCTTTATTTACTTGACCTTCAGGGCGCGCACGCACTTTACCCGTTAGCTTTACGCAGAATTCGCTACGCAATGTGTTAGCAACCGATAGCACGTCTGGTAAATCTGGGTCGAACACCACTTGTACGATACCTTCGCGGTCGCGTAAGTCGATGAAAATTACACCGCCTAAATCGCGACGCTTATTAACCCACCCGCAAAGGGTAACTTCTTGTCCAATGTATGATGAATCGATATTCCCACAGTAATCTGTGCGCATGGTCCTTGACCCCTGATGTTTTCTTCTTGCTTCGCATGCAATGAATTGGCGTTCAAAACCGTTTACTTTTGAGCTTAAGACTTTGCCAAAATTCGCGTAAACTTGCTGGCCAATTAACCGGCCCGCCCACAACATGCATAATGTAATGATTTAAAGGCCGCATAGTATAAACAAATGCTTGATAAAGCCCAATGACAAATATGCACAAATCAGCCATATCCCGAGGAAATCTCTACATTGGTTTGCCAATGTGGCAACACAGCCATTGGCCAAGCACCTGGTTTGCTAATTATCCCAAGTCTGATAATGGACTGTCGCTGTATGCCAAAGAGTGTAATACGGTGGAGGGGAATACCACGTTTTACTCACTTCCTCACGAAGACGCGGTAGCGAGATGGTGCGACTCAGTCCCCGACCATTTTAGATTTACCTTTAAGTTTCATCAGAACATTACTCATGTTCATCAATTACAGCATTGTGAAGAAGAGGTGGCTCAACAACTTGCTTTATTGAGCCCACTAAAAGACAAGTTAGGGGTGGTGATGCTGCAACTGCCCGCTTCTTTCGGGCCAGAGAAACTGCCCGTTCTAGACACGTTTTTAGCAAACTTACCTAAAAAATTAAACATTGCAGTTGAAGTGCGCCACCTGGCGTTTTTCGCTAAAGGTAATGAGGAAAAAGCGCTTAACCAACTTTTGATCCGCCACGGTGTAAATAGAATTATTATGGACACCCGAGCTTTATTTAGCGGGTCTTTAGATGCAGGCGGAGCAGATAAGCGTGATATGCTAGAAGAAGTCAGGCAGAAAAAGCCGCGGGTTCCCGTTAACGTTATCGCTACAGGCCAGACTCCCATTGTGCGCTTCGTGGGTAATGATATTGATGACGACAACCAGCGCTGTTTATTGCCCTGGGTGAAGAAAGTGAAGCTTTGGCAAAGCGAAGGAAAAGACGTGTACTTTTTTTGTCACCGCCCTGACAACAAAGACGCACCATGGCTGGCGCAACAGTTTATTGATTTGTACAACGCTGAAGAGATAGCCCACCGGTTAGACAACCTTTCAATTAGAAATCAGCCAGCTCAAAATGCCTTGTTTTAGACAATAACTGCTTAATAGATAGTATTTTTCTGATTTAAAGGTAAACTACGACGGTTATTAGTTTTTGTGTTAAACCACTTTTTATCGTGACCCCCACAATGAATCATGAATACGAAAAAGCACGTCTTGCTGCTTTGGAATCGTTAGATATATTAGACACTCCCCCCAGCGAACAACTTGATGCGCTTACTAAAAAAGTCCAAGAAGAATTTAGTGCTAAAACCTGCTTGGTAAGCCTGGTTGCTGAAGACCGTCAATGGTTTAAGTCGCGTCAATGCATGGACGCTACAGAAACCCCCCGTAACATCTCTTTTTGCACTTATGCCATTGCAGAAGAGGAATATTTAATAGTACCAGATGCAAAAGCTGACAAAGTATTCGCTAATAACCCGTTGGTGACTGGCAAGCCATATATTCGGGCGTATGCGGGTGCAATTTTACGTAATAAAGACGGCTATGAACTAGGTACCTTATGCCTTCTGTTTGATGAACCAAGAGACTTTACAGAAACTGAGATAGTGAGCTTAAAAAACTATGCTCGCACAGCGGAAATGATCATTTTTTCAGAACATTAAGGTCGTCGTTCCGCACACTACTTCGAGTGTAGGTTCAATTTAACAGGAACAGAACATTTTGTGGCATTTGATTGGCCATTGCTAAGACACTGATATTGGCCTTCTGTAGAATAGAAAAACGCGTTTCTTGGGCAGTAATGCTAGCAAAATCCGACTGAGTTATTTGAGCACTGGCACGCTGTAAATTTACGCTCGTGCTCGACATACTTTTGAGCGCTGAAGAAAAGCGGTTTGACGTTGCCCCCATATCTGTTCGCAAATCACCTATAATTTCTATGGCGTTATTGACCATGTCTAATGCGCTTCCATTTTGCTGTGCACTTTGCGCATCGTACTGTCCAACTTTGCTGTTCAAACTCGACGATATTTGAAACTCACCTGTCGGGGTAGCCACGCGGATATCGGCATTGGTCTGATTAAGGATTACATCGCCTGTTACCAAATTAGTGCTTGTTGCATTGAGCCCTAAAATTTCGTTGGCCGTAGTGCTAATTAGCGCCGCATTAACGCCTTGATTTTCCACTAACTGAACAGCCCGCTCTACAAACGTTAACCCGCTATCGGTTGAAACGCTCAATCTTTTTTCTCCGGGGTTATCCTGCGCTTGAAGTATCACTTCGCCGGCATTTAGTGCGCTCGATCCGGATACACTCTGCCCTGACAAGCTTTGAGGTTGTTGACCAGACGCTGATACTGAAAACCCCGTCAAACCCAGTCCGGCAAGACCAATCCCATCACCATCTTGCGTTAAATCGACGCGAATGTTGCTGCTGCCGTTCGCGCTTATCGCAAAATCGCGGATAAAGTTACCGTCAAAAAGTTTCTCACCTGCATAAGTAGTAGAATCAGCAATACGTGCTATTTCGTTGAGGTGCGCCTGAACTTCTTGATTTATAGAAGCTAGGTCGCTTTTACCGTAGATGCCGTTTTGTGAAGCTATAGACAGTGTGCGAATGTCATTCAAGTGGCGAGTGACTTCGCTTAGGCTACCATCAACTACTTGTAACAGCGCTTGCCCGCTATTAGCGTTTTCGACGGCTTGATTGAGTCCGATTGTTTGACTGCTAAGGCGCTCAGAGATTTGGAGGCCCGACGCATCATCACTCGCTTTGTTGATACGAAGCCCTGAACTGAGTTGCTCGAAGGAACGACTCAGGCCTTTGTTTACACCGAACAGGGTGTGTGTAGCCTGTTGTGTGGCTACATTGGTATGCAAAAACATAGTGAATCACCATATACATAACACCTAATATAAAGATAGTAGAATGTAAGTGGCTTACACCGTTTCCGTTTATAAAATAAACTAAAGAATAATGCAGAAATAAAAACAGGGGCTTTTAGCCCCTGTTAGTTCAGTCACAATTTACAACTGACTTATCTGAAATCGGCGGCATCTAAATCATGCTTTTTCATAAGTTTGTGCATGTCCGTTCGGTTTCTACCTGCAAGCTCAGCAGCGCGTGTTACATTGCCATCGGTCATTTTAAGAAGCTTATGAAGATATTGCTGTTCAAAGGCGTCGCGAGCCTCTGTGAGCGTTGGCCAGCTCTGCTTAGTAGCTGAAAGAGCTTGTTCTACTAAATGTAGAGGGATGACAGGTGTTTGCGTTAAAGCTACGCATTGCTCAACCACGTTTACAAGCTGACGTACGTTACCCGGCCAAGATGAAGTCACTAACTGTTGCATTGCATCGTCAGAGAACTGGCTCACATTCACACCATGACGCTGTGCACTTTGCTGAAGCAGCGAGCGAGCCAATAGTGGAATGTCCTCACTACGCGATTTCAGCGATGGAAGCTTAAGATTGACTACATTCAAGCGGTAGTACAAGTCTTCGCGGAAGGTGCCCTCTTCCATTTCTTTATGCAAATCTTTGTGCGTGGCAGAAATAATACGTACATCAATATCTACGTGTTTACTGCTGCCAACCGGACGAATCTGGCGTTCTTGTAATGCACGAAGAAGTTTAACTTGAAGTGTCATTGGCATATCGCCAATTTCGTCTAAAAACAGCGTACCACCGTCGGCTTCCCTAAATAAGCCAGGATGGGCTGCTACGGCGCCGGTAAACGCGCCCTTTGCGTGACCAAACAATTCAGATTCAAGTAAGTTTTCAGGTAGCGCACCACAGTTAATCGCTATAAATGGTTTATCGCTGCGGTTACTGGCTTTATGGATAGCGTTCGCCAACAGTTCTTTACCTGTGCCGCTGGCGCCACTGATAAGAACAGATACTTCGCGCTGGGCAATACGAAACGCTTGGTCTAACACGTTTAGCATTTCCGGGGAACGGGTAATGATGTCCTTTGCCCAATCTCCAGGCTGTGCAGCCTGAGATTGACTCAACGCTTTTTGCAATAATGCGCGCAATTCATCGTGATCAACGGGTTTAGGTAAGAAACCAAAGACACCGCGCTGAGTGGCAGCAACCGCATCTGCAATAGTGCCATGGGCCGTCATTAAAATAACAGGGATGTCTTTTCTGATTCCCATTATCTCTTCAAATAGGCTTAAACCGTCTAAGCCTGGCATGCGAAGATCGCTTAATACAACATCATAGTTATCGTTCTGAAGTTTTCTCAGCGCTGACTGACCGTCTTCCACTGCGGTCACATTGTACCCCTCGCCTTCAAGGCGAATGGTCAACAAGCGCAATAAGCTTTTATCATCATCAACCAACAATAAGTTAGGGTTACTACTCGCCTTCTCGCTCACTGTGGTGTACTCCTGTTTTTGTCCATCAGTGTTGCTTCTATTTGCAACAGTTCTTCTAATTTTTTACGCAGATTAACGGCTTCTTGTTCTAGCGCCTTAACCTTCTCTCCACGAGATGTATTTTCTTGTTCCAACACGACCATTGCGGACTCAAGCTGCATTATCTGGTTGTTTTGCGAAGCAGCAATAACATTAACTACTTCTTGGGCTTCTGCTGTGAATGTGCCCGCGATATCATTTAATGCTAATTGTGCGCGCAACCTGTCTTGATAAGGGGTATCAATAGGTAGCGTTAAAATATAAGCATGGATGGTGTCAAACGCTGAATCCCCCAATGCTTTTAAAGCCTGCTTACGCTCTACCCAAGGTTGATTAGCTGCTGCAATCCACGTATTAAGCCAATAGGCTGCATCGCAATTGTGTTCAAAAACAGGTGGCGGCTCGTTAAACAAACAGATACCACGTTCTATTTTTGCTACAGGTGTCACTTTTTCTGGCTCACCCGTGTTGCTGCTGTTTCTGGTTAAACTCTGACATCCTGTCAGTACCAGCAAGGCAACAATTAAACCACTTATTCTCATTTTATTTTTCCTGTTGCGGAATGGTCACTCTAAAGCAAACATCGGCATAGTCTACATCTACCACTTTTACATCACCATGCATTAGTCGAGCGCAATCGGCAACAATTGATAATCCTAACCCCGTTCCGATAACATTGTCGTTTCTTGGCTCGGTCCCGCGGATAAAAGGTTCAAACAGCGTGTGTACTGATTCTGGCGCTATGCGTTTTCCTCGGTTGGCGACATCCAGTACAAGGCTATCATTTTCGTTATAAAGGCTAATATTTATCGGCCGTCCAACTGCTCCATGTGCTACAGCATTGGACACTAGGTTATCAAGTATTCTTCTAAATAATTCCTCGTCTACATGTACTGAAGATGAGGAGATATTCACGTCTACCTCTCTATCTTGAATGGCAAGGGCGTAGTCCTCTAAACAGGCTTCGACTAATTTATTTGCATTACTTTCAACAATTTTAGGCTGCGCTTGTTGTAGTAGCAGATTGTAGTCGAGTAGTTTCTCAACCAAAGTATTGAGCCGCTGGGTACTTGCAGTAAGTAAAGACAAAACTTCTCGTTGAGCGTTGTTTAATTCGCCTACCACGTTTTCTGATAATAAACTGCAGCCCTCTTTAATGCTTGCTAAGGGTGTTTTTAGTTCGTGCGCGGCATGCCTCAATAGTGCGGTTCTAATGTGCTCTAGCTGCTGCAGACGATCATAAAGCCAGTGCAAATCTTTCTCTACATCAATAAGTTCTCTAGGTGCCTGCTTAGACAGTGGCGGAAGCTGACCGTCACTATGTGCCATGATACGAATAATTTTTTTGAGGTTATTAACGGGATTTACAATTAGTTGGCTGCCCATCAATATCAGAAGTAACGACACGCTAACCAGCATTGCAGTAGACCATGCCTGTTTTGCCTGCATGGCGTTTAAGTCGTCTTGTTGTACCTTAACCCGCTCTGTTATGGCCGCTTCTACATCGTCACGCAGTTGGTCAACACTATCTCCTACCGATGCTAGATACGCATTGAGCAGCAGCTGATCTTCGATGGCACGATATTCAGCGAGTTGATTAAGTTGCTCAGATAAACGGGAACAGGTTGCTGGTACGGAAAGCGCCTGACATAAGTTATCGGCTGCCACAGCAAACTGGTCTATGGCATTATCAGAGAGCTGCGCCACCCTGTCGTTACGTAAAACGGCAAACTGTCTGATACTGCGCTCTACATCGACCACTGCATTATCCAGACGTTGCATATCACTTACGACATCCACCACAAAGCGCGTTTCAAGGGTAGTCATTTGACCTACCTTTGCTAAATCGCTTTGGCTTTGCCAAAGAAGCGCAATAAGGGGAATAAGGGCCAGTACAAAACTTCCTAACGTTAACTGCCTTAGTGAACCAAGTTGTACCAAGCGCTCACCAAACGATACCTTGTTTATCAGAACCCTACCCTCATTGATGTTGATGTTCTTTCCTACTCACTCGCGGTGAGCTTTTTGTTACCTGGCGTAAGCTTGCTCTTCGCCAACTCGGCTTCAGAGAGCTTACCGTCTTCGTTGTCGTCAATCAGCCCAAAGTTTCGCAGTAATTCTGTATGTCTTACTGCTTCTTTAAGTGAAATAAGACCATCTTTGTTTGTATCTAATTTCTGCATAAGCGTGCGCGCTGGTGTAGCATGCGCATCGGCTACTGAAACAGCTTGTACCGCAGCAACTGCACAAAGCGCTAATAAAACTTTTTCGAGACGTTTCATCATGAATCCTCCGCTAAACGCTTTTTAAAATCCTTCTCAATTCGCCAATTGCTAATCTCTGATGGTTTCCGCCATTTCGCAATCAGTTATGTGGATATTACCATTAGTCTTCAATTAACCACTATGTTTAATGCATTCAAACTACCTATGCTATTTTCAGACCAAAAGAAATATTAACAATATATACAACAACTTAAGAGCTGCACCGTTAGTCCCTCGCCTGTAATTAAAGGGCGGGTGTTGCAATAAAGAAACACTAGGCGTGAACGTATGCCGCCAACATTGTCGACATACTTTTGTAGCTTTAAGCAAATTGTTCAGCTTTATACTGGTAGGGAGAAGCGACAAGGTCATTGATGGGGACAGGTTTGCTAAACATGAACCCCTGAACGTTGTCACAGCCGTGCTCTATCAGATAATGCCATTGGTCAAGGTTTTCTATCCCTTCAGCGCAAACTGAAAGTGATAGGCGTTTTGCCAAATCGATAATAGCGCCTGTTACTAGTCGGCTTCGTTCTGAAGATTGGAGTTCAGTCACAAACTGCCTGTCTACTTTGAGGGTATCTATATTGATTTGAGTGAGATAACTCAAAGATGAATAACCCGTACCAAAATCGTCAAGCGCGATAGCACATCCCATATTACTAATGCGCCTGAAAAACTTATTAGAAAGCGAGAAATTTTCAAGATAAGCACTTTCGGTAACTTCAAATTCAATGTTCTCTGGGTTCACGTCATAAAGCGTAAAAGTATTGTAGATATGATCGAACAGTTGATTACTTCTCAAATCATGACCGGATAAATTAATAGAGGCCCTGAAAGGCCCCTTTGCCCAGCGTGTGAGGTTAGGCATATCCATACACACTCTGTTGATGACCCAACGCGTAATAGCGGTGATCTTCCCGCCTTGTTCCGCGATAGGAATAAACTCGTTTGGCATGACAAGGCCGAACTCAGGATGCTGCCAACGAATCAATGCTTCAGCACCAATTACGTTGCCAGTGTTGTTTACTTTAACTTGGTAGTAAACGACAAACTCATCGTTGGTTATACCTTGTTCTATACCATTGGCTAGATGCAGTTTACGCTTGTGAGATTCCACCATATCCGGCGTAAATAATGTGTAGCTTCCCCTCCCCCTTGCCTTTGAACGATACATGGCTAAATCAGCGTTACTCATAAGCTCACTTAAATCGTACCCTGCATCAGACGCTGTGGCCACGCCGACACTCAACCCTACGGTAAGCGATAGCCCTCTGAGTTCAAAGGGCTCGTCGAACGCTGTAATTAGCCGCGTTGCTAAACTCTTTGCTTGATCTGCCGTCGCATCTCTATCTGGGAGGACTAAAAACTCGTCGCCGCCTAAACGAGCAAACAAGTCACCGTCTCTGAGCAAACACTGCACCCTATCTGCAACTTCTATCAAAATAAGGTCGCCGGTTTCGTGTCCTAGCGAATCATTTATCCCTTTAAAGCCATCAAGATCGAAAAATAGTAACAATAGATCTTCGTCATTTCTTTTGGCTCGGGCTAACTCCAGTCTTAAATTATCAAGAACAAACTGTCTGTTAGGTAACCCTGTCAAACTATCGAAATTCGCAAGGCGAGACATTGTCTCTTGCTGGTCGACCAAGGTTTGTTTTTGTTCAAAGTTCACCAGTAACTCAACTTCGATAGCATCTAATAAGCTGTTAATGTTGGTGGCTATGCTGCCTATTTCATTAGATGAGTTTATTGAGCTTCGTAGTGCGTAATCTTTGGTTTCAAACACTTCTTGTGTAAACCGCCCTAACGAGGCCAAAGGTGAAATTAATCTGGATACTATGAAAATACATACGCCAGTACACAATAGCCAAAGTGCTATAAAAACTGGTATTTGTTCTAAAAACTGCCGAGCACTATTTGTCGTCTGAACGTTGGTGGTGTCAGCGTAAATAACAATGTGCCCCATGGGGTAAAGGCTACTACCAACAATTTGATGGGAAACAATGACACCTTCGTATTGGTTTATACCATAAGGAACGCTTTGAGGTGTTTTGGGGACCGTGGGGTCGCTTATTTCGAGCACTTTTTCAAGCTGAATAGCAGAGATAACGCGGTAGTTATTGTCGTAAAAAGCTGCTGATAAAAGCTGTTGATGTTCTTTTACGGGTTGGAACAACATAGAGAGTAACGCGTCGTTCCCAGGGCTCCTTTCCATCATCTCTGATAATTGTAGCGCAAGAGAATTACTTAAAGCGGCGGTGTTGTTTTTTACTAACTCAACTACAGACTTGCTATTATCTAATTTATAAACCATAGCGATTGAGATAATTAAAACTGCCGAGGATAAGGCAACAGCAATCCCAATGGGAACTTTCAATGTTTTCAACACACGTGTGTCCTTGCTTACTACTTTGATTAAAGCGGTACATGCAAGGTTAACAATCCCCCTAACACAGCCACTTTTTTATTATTCTGGCTGCAATAGTATGTCACGGACTCAAAAATTAAAAATGGATTTTTGAAGGTATTTCCCCCCCATTAAGCGTTAATTATTTCGTACCTTCAACAACTTCGAGCTTTGTTTTGATGAACTGGCTGTGAGGGACATACAACAAATCGGCGATTTGTCGTATTGTACTTTCTTCCAGCGGCGCTAGGGAATTATCGGCGTACGCAATAACCCAAAGGCTTTTAATTACGCTAACTTTTTCCTCTGCGGAATAATGATTATTGAGAACCTGAGTAAAGTGAACAAGGTCCACTGCATCATCCGCTGTTTGGTGCCCTCGCTGTAGCAAAAGCTCCATAGCCTCATCATCGACATTTACCAGACGTTTAAGCTGCTTTTCATATTCTTCCTTTTCCGTATCGGTTACCTGATTATCTGCATTGACCAATTCGCTAAGTAAAGCAGCGGTGGCAAGTTCGATGGTGTAGGCAGGTTCCGCTTTTTTGTGAGACTCTTCAAAGAGTTTGAGAAATGATTTCAGCATAAGCCCTCAGGTTTAAAGTTATGGTGACGCAGTTTTTACTAAAGGAAACTGAGTATTTAGCTAATTCATACTGAGTGGAAGGAGATTTCGATTAGTTGCTTAATTCCTTGGATAACTCTAGGGGGAAAGGCTATATAGTCCAAGCTAAAAAGGCATCTTTTGGCTAATTTCGAGTGCTTAGCAGACAAAGGACTTTGCTTCCGTTATTTTCAAACCACACTCTCTCGCAGAGTGCGGTGATGAGGGGAATGCCTCGACCGTAACACTCATCATTAGATGAGCGAGGTTCTGCTAAATAGGTTTTATCTTCCCATTGAAACCCTTGCCCACTATCCTCAACCGAGATCAGCACTTCGCCTTTCATGGGTAAGGACTCAACTCTGATGATAATTCGCCCATGTTCCATCACTTTTAATGACGCTTCACGTTTTTCGTAATACTGTTGAAAGCCCCTGCTATCACGCTTCAGCTTTGAGTCTAACTTCAGGATCCCGTGCTCAAGTGCATTATTAAATAATTCTGATAATACCGTGTACACAATTGAACGAATACCCTGAATCCCCTCACATTGCCCGGTTAATTGAAGTACACGAGGCAGAACATCGGGTTCCTTGAGGTGTTTTGCCTCAAGAACAACTTCATGTACTGAGGGAAAACTACTTTCGACTTGGCTTTGTACCGGCATCTTTATTGGTTTTGAAGTAAATACAACCAAGGTCACATCATCATGAAAAGTAGATGTCGCGCAGTGCGCTTTGGCCCGGTCAAACAAAGACCTTGCCTTAATAGCACCGTCCTCTGTCATTTGCTCTTTTACTATGTCGATTAACCCGTCTTCTAACAACATATCCCCATTGCCGCTGGCAATTTCTATAAGCCCGTCACTGCATACAACCAATTGCTCGTTATGCCCCAAGTTAATAGTGTCAGTATCCGTATTTAGCTCGTGTTCTTCCAAAATACCCAAGGCCATATGGCGAGAAGAAAACTTACGCAACGCCATATTTGTTTTAGCGGGAATAATCACTGCAGGCATCCCGCCTTGCCATAAATTTACACGATTCCCTTGCGCATTAATTTCACCAATTACTGCCGCCATAAACATGTCACTGGGTAAAAACCTGATGAGTATTTGATTTAGTTCACTAACAATTTCAGATACAGATACACCTTGCTGACTTAACTCCTGAAACGCACGGGTTACAGGCAGCGCTCCAATGGCCGAGGCAAGGCCATGACCGGTAAAATCTCCTACAATGAAATAGATGCCACCACTTGGGCTTGCTTCACACAGAAATAAGTCGCCGTTAAAAGTTTCAGCAGGTTTAAGGAAACAGTCGAAGTGAGCCTGCACTTCTGGCCGATTAACAATAGCATGACTGAATATATGTTCTACGATGGAATGTTCGCGGGCCACCCGTTGGTTAAAAACTCGTAGTGTTTTGTTTTGTTCATCAACGTATTCACTTAGCGCGCGTATTTTTAAATGCGCTCGAATTTTTGCTATTAAAATATGACGGTCGAAAGGTTTAGTTGCAAAATCATTGCCTCCTACTTCCAAACAGCGTACTAGACTGTCTTTATCTTCTAAAGCAGTGATAAAAAGAATGGGGAGATAAGGGCCTTTTGCGAGTTGTCTAATTTTAGGCGCAACATCAAAGCCTGACAGGCCAGGCATTACCACATCAAGCAGCACAAGATCTGGCTGCTCTTCAATAAACTTTTCAATCGCCTCTACGCCATTAACGGCTTCTACGCATTTTTTATAGCCTGCGTTGTAAAGCATGTTAGTCAATAAAGTACGGTTGATAGCCTCATCATCAACAATAAGGATTTTCAAAAGAGGGTCCTTTCTACAGGCTATTTAATGTCGAACTTCTTATCGAACCGGGATATTTTGAGGATCTTAGCCACTTGGGGTCTGGCATTTTCGATGCTGTACGTAAGCGTTCTTTCGGCTAGTGTTTTTTGCATATTCAACAACATGCCTAAGGCTGAGCTATCCATGTACTCTGTACGAGATAGATCCACAGTGATATGACTCACATCATTGTTAAGCTCACTGTAGGCGTTTCTAAAGTCTTCTACTTTGCTGAAGTCGAACTTTGTACCCACATCTATAACTAACACTTTCCCTTGATTTTGATAGCTTGAGGTTATTTCCATATGCTTTCCTTAAAATGTCAGCAGAAATGCTTCAATACATGCTTTTATCTTTGCTATCCTTATTCTAGTTGAACTTTTCTACATCGCCATCGAAGGCTAATTAAACTTTCGTATGATTACACTTTGTTTAGTGTATTAAAGATGGTTTTACAGAATTTATTGAGGTATTTATGCAAGATTGGCAAGACGCTCTTTTGGTTTACAGCACACAGAGCGGCAAAATAAAGCCTGAGCAAAAAGCTGAGCAACGGTCAGTGTCTACTGACGGCGTAGTTCGTATTCATCGAGAAACAAAAGGTCGCAAAGGGAAAGGCGTGTCGTTAATTAAGGGGTTGGATCTCCCTTCAGATGAACTAAAGAAATTAGGCTCAGAACTAAAAAAGAAATGCGGTTGCGGCGGTGCAGTGAAAGAAGGTGTCATTGAGGTGCAAACTGATGATAGAGAAAAACTGCGCTCGCTACTTACCGACAAAGGGTACAAAGTTAAGCTCGCTGGTGGTTAGCGATAAAAAACTACCGGTTCGCTCTCACTTTTTCATAAACATATAACAAAAAGAGTCTGAAATGGAAAAGCTGTCAATTTCTGATTTACACATTATTTTGGTTGAACCTTCTGATACACAACGAAAAATTATTACTACGTTGCTGTTGAAGGAAAACGTTAAGGAAATTGACCCTGTCAGTACCCTTTCCGAAGCCCGTTCTGCGGTTAAAGCCCATGGCGCCGACTTAATTGTAAGTGCGATGTACTATGAAGATGGAACCGCACTAGAACTTCTCAAATTCATCAAAGAAGATGATGAATTTAAGAGTATTCCATTCATGCTGGTGTCTAGTGAAAACCGATTGAGCAAGTTAGAAGAGTTTAAACAAGCAGGTGTCGCCGCTATTCTTCCAAAACCGTTTGAGACTCTGCACTTGTCTCGAGCGCTAAATGCTAGCCTTGACCTTATAAACCACGATGAATTAGAACTCGATTTATTCGACGTACACGATGTTCGAGTACTGCTAGTCGATGACAGCAAGCTTGCAAGAAATCACATTAGACGCGTACTTGAAGGAATGGGGCTACAGCGAATTCAAGAGGCGGAAAATGGTGCCGCAGCGCTTACTTTGATAAAAGACCAAGCTTTCGATCTTGTTGTGACTGACTACAATATGCCAGAAATGGATGGTCGAGAGTTGTCTGAGTTCATTCGTTTTAACCCAGAAACTACCCACATTCCTATTATTATGGTGACGTCTGAATCGGCAGATAGCGCACACATGGCAAACATTCAGCAAACTGGAGTAAACGCGTTATGCGACAAGCCGTTTGAACCAAATGAAGTACGCCAAATGCTCTCTGCACTTCTAGGTAATTAAATTTCGCTGAAGCATCTATTAGCTATGGCCGCATGTCGCAAAAGGTTAGGGATTTGCGGCAAGCTTATTTTTAGCTCTTTTTCAAGCCCCTCATATCAAAAACGACTATACATTTTGTAAAAATGAGTTGACACAAATAGGGCTTCAACATACATTCATGGTTATGAAACAGAATATAAAGCACGTAGCATTTTTCTTTTTTGCGTTTACATCCTTTAATTAGGGAGGCGCAGCTACATGCATGAAAACCTCCCTCTAGGGAGGTTTTTTTTTAGCAACATTTTTACACGACTCACACGGGAACCTTATGTCAGACAATGCACTAGATACTGTTAGAGAGCGCATTACCGCTCTAGACAGTGAATTACTTACACTACTCTCGGAACGCAGAAAATTAACCAACGAAGTTGCTGAGACGAAAATAAAGCATCATATCCCTGTGAGAGATCAAAAGCGCGAAGAACAGCTGTTGGTTCGCCTAATAAAAGAAGGGCAAGATATCGGTTTAGACCCTCATTATGTAACACAGATTTTTCACGTCATTATCGAAGACTCAGTTTTGAATCAACAAGCTATGCTTGCAGAGCGCGCCAACCCTGGTAGCACGCTGCCATTGAACCGCGTGGCGTTTTTAGGCGATAAGGGCTCATACTCTTATTTGGCTACACAGAAGTATTTTTCACGGAGACCTGGCGAGTTACTTGAAATTGGCTGCCAAAGCTTTGCTGAAATTATTAACAAAGTTGAAAGTACAGAAGCCGATTACGCAGTTTTGCCTATTGAAAATACGACCTCGGGCAGTATTAACGAAGTGTACGACCAGCTGCAGCATACTCAGCTAAGTATTATTGGCGAGCTTACCCACCCAATTCGCCATACCTTGTTGGTGGGAACTAACACCAGTATAGATAAGATTAAAACGCTTTATGCACATCCACAGGTATTCACCCAATGCAGCCACTTCTTAGCGGAACTTGGTAACGTTGAAGTAAAAACCATGGACAGCACTAGCTCAGCTATGTTGACAGTTAGCGAACTTCAGCGCGACGACGTAGCAGCTATTGGAAGTGAAGCTGGCGGAAATCTTTACGGCCTTATGGCAATTAAAAGTAATTTGGCCAACCAAAAAGAAAACCACAGTCGCTTTATTGTTGTGGCACGTAATCCGGTTGTGGTGCCTTTACAGGTACCGGCTAAAACTACGCTTGTTATGTCTACCGTTCAAAAGCCGGGAGCGCTTGTTGAAGCACTTCTCGTGCTTCGAGAAAACAGCATAAATATGACTAAGCTCGAGTCCCGCCCAATGCCTGGTAACCCGTGGGAAGAGATGTTTTACATTGATGTGGAAGGCAACGTAGAAGACGGCCCTGTACAAAATGCCCTTGATGCATTGCGAGGTATTACGCGCTACATCAAAGTGCTGGGATGTTACCCAAGTGAGGAAATTAGCCCAACTAAAGTGGCAGCGGCAAGCGCGTTGACAAACTAGTACCAAAAAGGCGAGCTCAATTGCTCGCCTTCTTATTCATTCTTTTAGTTTATTTATCTCTTAGAAGCTGTCCGTCATCAGCCTTTAGCAACATCTGTTTACTATCTACTAAACACTTCTTCGCGTAGTCTCCAAACCAAGCACCGATTCTCATAAACTGCTCGACAAACCCTTTTTTGTCTCCGTTTTCAAGTAACGATAAAGCGATACCAAAGCGCTCGTAAAAACGGCGTAGCAGTGCAAAATTGTCAGGATTATTAAAGATAATATCAGCATAGAGTTGTGGAGACTGGGCAAACAGTCTTCCAACCATTGCTAGCTCTAACCGATAAATAGGCGAGCTAAACATGGTCAGGGATTCAAGGTTAGGACCTTCACCTTTCAAATGTTGCCCATACACAAAGGTGTTGAAGTGGCGCATGACCTGAATATACGCCATAGCTTGATCGTGCTCTTGTGCGCTTGAGTCATGAATTGTGGCTCCCCAAATTCGCATTTGCTCAATCAGCCAACTGTACTTTTCACTATGGCGTCCGTCACACACTACTACGACTTGTTTGATCATGCCTGGCGCATCAGGACCAAACATAGGGTGCAACCCAACGACAGGGCCGCTATGCACAGCAAGCATTGCCTCTAAAGGCTTAGCTTTAATACTGGTTATATCCGCAAGCACGCAATCTTTTGGCAGCATAGTTAGCTTGCTAATCACGGCTTCTGTTAAGTTTATAGGTACGGCAACAACAACTAGTGAAGCACTGCTAAGCAGCGATGCTGCTCTACCACTTTCCCAGTCGTCTTTTTCAACCACCGAAACTTTATAGTTACTTCGTTCAAATAAACTGACGAAAACGCGACCAAGAGCACCTGCACCACCAATTACTACGACGTTGTCAGTATCGGGTTTTACGCATCGATACTTGTTGTTTTGCGTGTGGTAAGACTCACGCATTACGCGTCGTAATAGGTCTTCTGTGAGCTCGGGAGAAACCCCTAGTGCCTCGGCCTGAGCGCGGCGAGACGCGATCAGCGCTTTTTCACGTTCAGGTACATAAACAGGCATGCCTGCTTCAGCCTTAATCTGGCCGACTTGGGTTGTGATTTGGTTGCGTTTTGCGAGTAACTCGACAAGCTGGGAATCCAGCTCGTCGATACCTTCTCGCAGCGTATCTAACTGTTTTAAGTGCTGCGATAAATCGGCCATTCTGTCTTATCCTTGAATCAAATGGCACGGGGCTTATGGGCAATTTTATATTGCCCGTTAGGCGTCACTTCTTATTAGGCCACCGTGCGCTTATTTTGGCGTAAGGGTAACACAGTTATTAATTTATCTCTGGTTTGAGAGATTAAGTTTTCTGTTGTTTCCCAATCGATACAACCGTCTGTAATTGAAACTCCGTACTCTAGTTCTTCGGGCTTCTTACCTTCCGCTTTTTGGTTACCGGGCTTCAAATGACTTTCCAGCATAACGCCAATGATAGATTGATTACCTTCAAGGATTTGATTTACCACGTTCTGCGCAACTAACGGCTGGCGGCGGTAATCTTTTGAAGAGTTTGCATGACTACAGTCAACCACTAGTCCTGCAGTCAACCCAGCATCCTGAAGCTCGATTTCGCATTCTGATACACATACCGAATCGTAATTTGGCTGCTTACCGCCGCGCAAAATGATATGGCCGTCTGGGTTACCACTGGTACCGATAATACTTACCTGCCCCTGCTTGTTAATTCCCATAAAGCGATGGCCTGAGGCGGCAGATTTAAGCGCATTAATTGCAATATCTAGGCTTCCATCTGTACCATTTTTAAAGCCCACAGGCATTGACAGGCCACTGGCCATTTCTCGGTGAGTTTGTGACTCAGAAGTGCGCGCACCAATAGCCGCCCAGCTAAATAGCTCAGCAAGGTATTGAGGGCTTATTGGATCTAATGCTTCTGTCGCAACAGGCAATTCCAACTCAGCTAACCAAATTAGAAGCTCTCTTGCTTTGCGAAGACCTGTTTCAATATCAAACGTACCATCAATATGAGGGTCGTTAATTAAGCCTTTCCAACCTGTTGTAGTACGCGGCTTCTCGAAGTACACACGCATAACGATAAACAGCGTATCTTTGCATGATTCATGAAGCTCTTTAAGCTTAAGCGCATACTCTTTGGCTGCTTCAATATCGTGTATAGAACAGGGGCCACATACAACAAGTAGTCTGTGGTCACGGCGATGAATGATATCTGATACAATTTTTCTCGACTCTGATATCGCCGCTAACGCTTTGTCTGACACAGGCAATTCAGCACTAAGCGCTTCAGGGGTAATAAGTACATCTTCTGTACTTACGTGAACATTATTTACGGTGTCCTTGATCATGGGAGTTCTCTTACTCTCTTAACTACAAATAAAAACGGAAAATTAAACGCCAAAAGAGTGTGCAATCTGCATGTAAACTTTATTGTACAACCAGCTTTTTCTATATTTCTTTAACGTCATTGACTTTTTAACAACTTAAGCATAATAGCGCAAGCAATAACGAATAATACTTTAATCTAGGGTAGATTCGAAGCCAATGAGCATGACTAAATGGCAATGCTCTATATTTAAAGCTCAAATTTTAATCGGCAGTGAGGTTTAATCCTTTTTACTTTGCTTCCCTAATTTGTAAGCGTCACCCATAAGTACTTCACCAGCCATCGCACTCGATAATACTGCTATTACAAATAACATCTTTCTGGCATTCTCGATACCAGCAAAAAAGCTCCAGGCAGCAAACATCAACACCGATAATCCCAATAGATTAGCAATGAATTTAATATATATTTTCTTCACTTTTGATCCCCGAAGAAGCCAAGCAAGCTTACGTTACTGATGCACACCTCCGTGCACTTTAAATTTATGTATCTTTAATTTATGTATCTTAGATTTATTTATCTCAGGTTATTAACGGGCATAAATAAGCTAAATTTCTCATTTATTGTCTAGGTTTTGTATGATTGCCACAAAGGAATTATAACGAGAACACAATGCAACATTTAAGTATCACTTATACTGGCGACGTAGCTACATTAACCATGACAAATGGTGAAAACCGCCATAACCCTATATTTGCAAAAGAGATGCTTTCAGCTTTAGATGCTATTAAAAGCAATGAAAGCTGTAAAGCACTGGTGATCACATCAAACGATGAGAAATGCTTTAGCTTAGGCATTGATACCGATTGGCTGATGCCGGCTATGAAAGCGAGTCGCACAGAAGAAATAAAGCAATTTATGCATGATATGGATGATGTATTTAAAACCCTGCTCCTTTACCCGCTTCCTGTTATCGCTGCCATCAATGGCCACGCCTTTGGTAATGGAGCAATTTTAGCGTGTGCTTGCGATTTTAGGTTCATGCGCTCAGACAAAGGCTTTTTCTGTTTCCCTGAGGTAGATTTGTCTATTCCCTTTTTGCCGGGAATGATTGAGTTTGTTAAAAAGGCGATGCCTTATTATCGGTTCAACGAAATGAAGCTTTCAGGAAGACGTGTTTCCGGCAAAGAATTAGAGCAAGATCATGTGGTAGAGAAAGCGTACGACACTCAAGAAAGCTTGCTTGAAGGTGCACTGAACTACGCAAAAACCTTTGATAAAAAGCGAGGTATATTTGGTGAACACAAAAAACGACTGCACAAACATATCATTCACACTATAGACAGCGAAAATAAGCCACTAATTGAGGCCCTATCTCTTATGGCTTAATTAGCTTTGAGGGCGGGTATTACATATAGCAAGGCTGTGTAAACCGAAGGGGTAACACAGCCTTATATTGTATATTTTTAATAAATAGATTTATTTATCGCTAGTGTTTTTTTCTGAAAACTTCGACGTCCGTTTTCTGAACAAGTCTACATTCACTCCCCAATGAAGTGATGCTATCCGCAATAAAACTGTTACGCCAACAGAGCCTAAAATACACCAAATGTAGGGTATATCCACTGCAAATAGCGCAGCATAGGTCAGTCCCCCCGCAAAACAAGCGCTCGCATAGACATCGCCACGCATAACATAAGGCACTTCTCTGCACACCACGTCCCTCATCAAACCACCGAAGATACCTGTTGTCATTCCCATGGTTAAAGCAACAATCATCCCTGTACCGCTGATTAAGGCTTTTTCGATACCTATTACATTAAATATAGCGAGCCCTATTGTATCAATCAGAATGAAGTAAAAGTTTGAAGGGGATGGGAAGTAGCGTATTAATAACACTGTAGCGATGATCGCACTGTAAGTTGCTAAAAGGTATTCTGAGGTTTCTACCCAAAATATCGGTTTTCCCAAAAGTAAATCTCTTAGCGTTCCTCCGCCGAGCGCCGTCATAACGCCAACAACCACTATTCCGAAGCCGTTAATATTTTTCTCATGCCCCAACAGTGCGCCTGATATAGCGAAGAAGGCGACCCCCATAATGCCTAGCACAATAAAATATTCGGAAGTCATTCTGCTCTCTATTAAAAAACCTTAATGTATGTAATGGACGGAACAAGAAAAAGATCGAATTTCAGGCACAAAAAAGCCCGCTTAAAGCGGGCTTTTTCGAAGTTAACAATAACGCAAGGATTAGTAATCTTAGTTAAGCTTCTCTTTGATACGTGCAGATTTACCTGAACGCTCACGTAGATAGTAAAGCTTAGCACGACGAACCGCACCGCGACGTTTAACTTCAATTGAAGAAACTGCCGGGCTGTGTGTTTGGAACACACGCTCAACGCCTTCGCCGCTAGAAATTTTACGCACGGTAAAAGACGAGTGCAGACCACGGTTACGCTTAGCGATAACAACACCTTCATATGCCTGAAGACGCTCTTTGTCACCTTCGGTAACGCGAACTTTAACAACTACTGTGTCACCTGGACCAAACGCAGGAACATCAGTCTTTAGCTGTGCTTCTTCGATTTTTTTGATGATATCTTGACTGACTTTGCTCATCATATCCTCTCGTCCTAGTTAACTGTCATCTTGCTGCAGTTGCGCTTGGAATAATTCAAGCAAACGCTGCTGCTCCTCAGTCAGAGCTAGGTGATTTAACAATTCAGGGCGACGCTGCCAGGTTCTACCTAATGACTGCATCAATCGCCACTGCCTAATTTTTTCATGGTCCCCACTTAACAACACCTCAGGTACCTTTTGACCATCAAGTATTTCGGGCCGCGTATAATGCGGACAATCCAAAAGACCGTCAGTGAAAGAATCTTCAACTGCTGAAGCTTTATGCCCCAACACACCGGGAACAAGCCTAGCAACCGCGTCCATAAGGACCATTGCAGGTAGTTCACCGCCGCTTAACACGTAATCACCAATAGACACTTCTTCATCTACATGGCTTTCGATTACCCGCTCGTCGATGCCTTCATATCTCCCGCAAATTAAAATTGTGCGGTCAATATTAGCAAGGCGTTGTACGCCCGCTTGGTCAAGGGTTTTCCCTTGGGGTGATAAGTAGATCACCTTACTTTTTTCACCGCCCACTTTTTTGGCGGCTTGTATCGCGTCAGTTAGCGGTTTTACCATCATAAGCATACCGGGGCCGCCTCCGTAGGGGCGATCGTCTACTGTACGATGGCGGTCATGTGTAAAGTCACGGGGGTTGAAGGTGTCAACCGATACCGTTCCAGACTTAACAGCTCGTCCTATCACACCCTGTTGGGTAAAAGGGGCAAACATATCTGGAAACAGGCTAACAACGCCAAACCACTTTTCCGGTGTCACTTAAAACCCCGGGTCCCAGTCAACTTTAATGACCTTCGCTTCTTTATCTACCTCTTGTACGACTTCGTCGAACACAAAAGGTAATAGTCTTTCTTTTTGACCAAAAGCATCGCCTACATTCGCTTTAACGTGGATCACGTCGTTAGCACCTGTATTAAACACTTCTTTCACCACACCTAAGTCGTAACCTTGCGTTGTTACTACTTTCATGCCGGTGAGCTCACGCCAATAAACCCCTTCGTCGCCTAAATCAGGCAGCTGTGAAGCATTTATGTTGATATCCAAGTTTTTGATGCGCTCGGCATCATCTCGACTATCAACGCCCACAATTTTTGCAACGAGGCTTTTACCGTGCGGTCGCCACTGGTCAATTTGGTATTCTTTTTCTTCGCCAAGAAACCATGGCGTGTACTCGAAAATACCTTCTGGCGTTTCTGTATAGCTGTTGATTTTGACCCAACCTTTAACACCGTACGGTGCGCCAATTTTGCCAACAATCACTTTGTCAGACGCTAGACTCATCTATACCACCAGTTAATAACAGCTTACGCTGCAGATTTTTTCGCTTCTTTTACCAAGCTAGAAACGCGCTCTGATAAGCTCGCGCCTACGCCAACCCAGTAATCTACACGCTCTAGATCTACGCGAAGACGTTCCGCTTGACCTTGTGCAGTTGGGTTGAAGAAACCGATGTTTTCAATGAAACGACCGTTTCTTGCACGACGGCTATCAGCCACCACTAGTTGATAAAATGGACGCTTTTTCGCGCCACCACGCTGTAAACGAATAGTAACCATAAATGCCTCAAACTCGTTGTAGCGTTACCGTTAACTTAAGCCTTCATTTAACGACCAAAAATTAGACGCCAATTGGAAGGCCGCCGAATTATACGGATATCACCGTTCAATGCAAGTAAAAGTCTTGTTTAACTTATAATATTTTGTTGGTAATACGCGATTAGAACAATGCAAAGAAGGCACCGTTTAAACCTATCCCATTTTTAAACGACGGTTATAGGTGGCGCAAGGTTACACTTGCGTCATTATAGTCGTAGGGAACGTTTTGCCACTGTGCGTTTTTAAGCTCTTGTGACTCTGTCTCTTCTGCCTCAAAGAGTTTGTTGGATTTGAGTATTAAACTGGGGAACCCTTGAGCGCCGATACTACGAGCTATATGCATTTCTTCGTTAAGTTTCTCAACTGTACTTGCACTGTTAAGCGCTAATCTAAAGCGCTCGACATCAAGCCCTATTTCTTCAGCAAATGCTATCAAGGTATCAAAATCCGAGGGGTTTCTTGCGTTCAAGTAGTACCCTTCTTGAATTGCCTTGATCATTGCCTTCTCTAATATTTTAGCTTCTCCACTATCTTTAGCCTGAGCTTTTGCCGCAATAACTGCTCGACACGAAGGATAGGTAGAACGGCGAGGCTGACATTGTGTCCAAAAGTCGTAATTAAACTGGGTGCCTGGCACTCGTTCTTGAATAGTTTTCCAATACCCAGCAATAGTAAGCTTCATTTGTTCAGGCATCGGTACATCACTATCTGGTGCAAGACCGCCAAGCAAATAGACAACCTCAATATCATTGGGCAAGTCACTTTGTATTTTTTCCCAAGTGGGAACAAACGCCCAACACCAGCTGCACATTGGGTCGTGCACGTAATATAAAGTTCGCTTCTCTTCCATTATTGTTACCTTTGCCGGCCGCTGCCTAACGAAAACACTTAGTTTTTCACTCAAGTTAACGCTAACTATATTTAGCTTTATTAATTAGCTGCGTTACTCGCTTATTGCTTCACTCAATTCTCATCCCAGCGTAAATACTGTCGCTGTAGTCGCATTGGTTACGTCCAATGTACACACTTTACCGTATAATCCAATCATCGATGTCAAATGGCGCTTTAAAAACAGCGCTATAAAGAAGTAATGCACGCAACGAGGTAATTTTGACGACACCGCTACCAACCGTATCAACAAAGCAAGTCTTACAGTGGATTGGCTCACATTTACTTCAATATAAAACGCGAGTTGTAGGCGCTGTCATTGCCCTTTTTACCGCAGCTATCGCATGGCTTCTGCTTGGACAAGGCATTAAATACGCAATAGATAGCGGCTTTATCGAAAATGCTGCCGACACCTTAAACAAAGCGACGGTTATGGTGCTTGCAATAACTTTCATCGCCTGTTTGGCAACTTATGCGCGCTTTTACTTAATGACTTGGCTTGGCGAACGAGTTAGCGCTGACATTAGAAACCAAGTATATGCGCATCTTCTCTCGCTTCCGCCGTCATTTTTCGCAGAGCTTCGAACAGGAGAAGTAATATCTCGCTTTACCAGCGATACGACAATCATCCAAACCGTAGTGGGAATGAGCTTATCCATGACGTTGCGTTCTATTGTTACCTTTGTAGGTGCATTGGCGTTAATGACCTTTTCCAGCCCACTGCTGACGTTTTGTGTAATTGTTGCCGTGCCGGCAGTACTCGTTCCAATTAAAGTACTCGCGCCCCAAGTTCGTCGTTATGCAAAAGCAAGCCAAGATAAAGTGGCAGACCTAGGCGCGCGTATTGATGAAAGTTTACATGAAATAATGACCGTACAAGCTTACACCGCTGAAAATGCTGAGCGCCTGCATTTTTCGAGAAAAGTTGAGCTTGCCATGGACGTAGCCAAAAAGCGTATTCATTACCGTTCATTGCTGATTGGCTGCATTATGTGTATCAGCATGACAGCTATTATTTTTATTGCGTGGGTAGGCGCAAGGCAAGTACTCGACGGAACCATGACAGTAGGCGAACTTTCTGCCTTTCTTTTCTATGCCGTTATGGCTGGCGGCAGTGTGGCTACTATTAGTGAAGTCATAGGCGAAGTGCAGCGCGGTGTGGGGGCGAGCGAGCGTTTATACGAACTATTTACTACTGAGTCAGCTATTAAACCTGTATCAGATGAGGCGAACAAAATTACCGAGCCTAAGCACACAGTGGAATCTAACGTCAAAGAGGTTGAAAATAAGGTTTCAATTTCCAAGGCTGCCCCTCGAATTCAGTTGGACAAAGTTTCCTTTGCATATCCAGATAGTAAACCTTTGTTTGATAACTTGAACATTGATATAAAAGCTGGAGAACGCCTTGCTTTAGTTGGCGCGAGTGGCGCAGGCAAAACCACCCTCTTTCAATTGCTAATGCGTTTTTACGACCCAAACAGCGGGCAAATTCTGTTTAACGGGATGCCGATTAATAAAATGCCCGTTGATGTTTTAAGGCGACATATTGCGATAGTCACTCAAGAGCCCGTGGTGTTTGCAGATACTGTGATGGAGAACATTCGTTATGGCAGTCCTGAAGCCTCCGATGAAGCCGTTGTAAATGCGGCAAAGCAAGCCTTTGCTCACGAATTTATTGATAGCCTTGATGAACGTTATAGCACTCAGTTGGGCGAAAGGGGCGTAAAGCTTTCTGGTGGGCAAAAACAGCGTATCGCTATAGCGCGCGCTATTTTAGCCGACCGACCAATCTTACTTCTTGATGAAGCAACAAGTGCCCTTGATGCTATGAGTGAGCGTATGGTTCAGCAAGCCATTGATAGATTAATGGTAGGTAAAACAAGCATTGTCATTGCCCATCGTTTAGCCACGGTACAGCATGCAGACCGTATTCTGGTCATGGATAAAGGTCAAGTTGTGGGAAGTGGCAATCACGCTACTTTGATGAAAAGCGATACCCTGTACAGGGAATACGCTGAACTGCAATTGCTTAGCTGAACCGCCTGTGGTGCTATACGGTACAAACAATTAGGTTAACCAATCGGCTATTAAACATCCGTTTTGGTCATACAAAAATAAAGGGTTTACCGCTCTCTACAGTGACGAGCAGAGTAAACTTAACTAACGCTACGGGTTTAAAATGAAATATTCAGTCTATGATGCATTAAAGACATGGACACGTCTTTGTGCTCTTTTTTTAGTGATGGTACCAACTGCGAACGCGCAGTTTATGGGAGATAGACAAGCGAAGCTTGTTGTGACCAAGCCCATTCAATTTATGAACGAAACACGAAAAGTAGAAGCTGTTGGCAGTGCTGAAGCCGTGCGCTCTATTGTGTTATACCCTGCCGTTTCTGATGAAGTAACAGAAATCAACTTCGTACCGGGCCAATCGGTGGAGAAAGGTAAGGTTCTGGTTCGCCTTGACGATAGACGACAACAAACTGCCTTGAAGCGCGCTAAGCTTACTTTAGAAGATGCCCAGCGTACGGTAGAGCGCTTAGCCTCAAGCTATAAACAAGGTGCAGTGCCCGTTAGCGAACTAGACCTAGCACGCACTCAGCGCGACCTTGCTGAGGTCGCATTAGAAGAAGCGAAAGCAGATTTAGAAGACAGACATATTGTCGCGCCTTTTGACGGCATTGTTGGTATTACTGACGTAGAGGTTGGAGACCGGATTAACGAACAGACGGTTATCACCACCCTCGATAATAGAAGCAAGCTTTTTATCAATTTCAAAGCTCCTGAAGCCGCCCTTCCTGTTTTGCTAAATGCACCGACCGTCACACTTGAACCTTGGAGCGATAAAGAACAACTGGTGAAAGCCGAAATAGCGCAAGTCGATTCTCGTATTAATGAAGCTGATCGCACCCTTCGTGCACGCGCACTATTAGATAACTCATCTGATAAATTCCGTCCGGGTATGAGTTTTAGGGTTAATTTGAGCATTGAAGGTGAGCGCTACGCTGCCGTGCCTGAAGCCGCGTTACTGTGGGGAGCAACCGGTGCGTATATTTGGCTTGCTGAAGATGGGAAAGCCAAACGTGTGGATGTAAGTGTCCATCAGCGTTTAAGAGGAACTATCTTAGTATCCGGCGATATTGAAGAAGGCGACGCATTAATTTCAGAAGGTGTACAGCGCTTACGTACAGGCCAAGAAATTACTACTGAATTGGCCGGAGGGCCTCAAGGTGAGTGATCCAAATCTATCGTCTTCAGTCAGTGATCTTCCCTCACTCTCAATACGACGCCCAGTTTTAATTGTTGTTCTAAACCTGCTTATTGCCATTGCAGGCCTTGCCGCTTTAAGCGGGCTTGAGGTTCGAGAACTCCCCGATGTTGATACCCCTCGCGTTACAGTTACAGCGCAATTTCCCGGCGCTTCCCCTGAAACCGTAGATGCAGAAGTTACGGGTCGACTGGAAGGTGCAGTTGCCCGCGTTAGCGGTGTGAAAAACATATACGCGCAAAGCGAAGAAAACTCTGCACGCGTACGTGTAGAGTTTCGCCCTGGCGTCAACTTAGAAGATGCAGCCAATGAAGTGCGTGAATCAGTAAGTCGCGTACAGCGTCAACTTCCTGAGGACGTAGAGCAAGTGGCAATCATTCGCGCAGACAGCGATGCTCAAGCGGTTGTAAGCCTTGCTATCTCTAGTGATACCCTGGATATGGAAACACTCACTGAGCGAGTTGATACAGACGTAGCGCCTTTGTTTCTCAGCATTCCCGGTGTTGCGGACGTTACCCTAAACGGAGATAGAGAACGTGTCTTGCGCGTATCCGTTGACCCGCTTCGCCTCACGAGCTTTAGTCTTTCCATGAGTGATATAGCCGACGCCTTATCGCTCGCGCCTTTTGATGTTCCGGCAGGCAGTATACAGTCGGCAGAACAGGCGCTTATTGTGCGCGCTGATGCAACGTCAGTCAGCGCAGAAGATGTTGGCAACATTGTTGTAAGTGGCGATATTCGCATTAATGATGTCGCCAGTGTTTATTTTGGCCCCGCCGATACCACCAGCGTGGTTCGCTTAGACGGCACACCAGTTATCGGTGTAGGTGTCATTCGACAAGCTAGCTCAAACACCATAGAAATTTCTGACGAAGTGCTAGCTATGGTCAAAGACCTAGACAAGCGCTTCACCGACATGCACATCACCGTAACGGCTGACGACGCGGAGTTTATTAGAGATTCTGTGAAAGAAGTTGTGATATCGCTTAGCCTTACCGTTGCTTTAGTAGTAGTGACGTTACTGGTATTTATTGGTTCTTGGCGTGCGACCATTGTTCCAGCGCTTTCTATTCCTGTATCGCTAGCAGGTGCCTTGGCAATTATTTGGGGCATGGGATTTTCAATTAACATTCTTACCCTGCTCGCCCTTGTTTTGGCCACGGGTATGATTGTGGACGATGCGATTGTTGTTTCTGAAAATATTCAGCGTCGCAGAAGTATGGGGTTAGGTGCTCGTGCTGCTGCCGTAATTGGCACACGTGAAGTGTTTTTTGCCGTAGTGGCAACCACCGCTGTGCTTGCTTCTGTATTTATACCTATCGCTTTCCTTCCCTCTACCGCAGGGCGTTTGTTTAGAGAGTTTGGTGGCGTATTAGCTGGTGCAGTTGTTATCTCCTCTTTTGTTGCACTTTCCTTGGTACCTGCGCTTACCGCGCGCCTTAAGGTGAAAGAGACAAAAAGCGATGGCTTGTTTAGTAAAACCTTTGGACGCTTTGGTAATGCCTGCCTTGGTGTATATCAAGCTTCACTGCTAAAAGCCCTTAAGTATGGATGGGTAGTGGGCATACTTAGTCTAGCCGCTGGCGGTGGTGCTTATATATTGTCACAAAATATCGATAATGAGCTTTTGCCAAGCGAAGATAGAGGCACAATTCGTATATTTGCCCGCGGCCCTGATGGCGCAGGGCTGAACTTTATGGATAGACAAGCTGAAAAGATGGAAGAGCTGCTGCTACCTTATGTTGAAAACGGCACCATAGATTCGATTTACACCGTTGTTGGCTCTTGGGATCCGAACATTGTATTTATTACCGCTCCGCTTAAGCATTGGGATGAACGGGATAAATCACTTCAAGATGTCGTAAACGAAATTCGCCCTAAACTACAGCAAATACCCGGTGCTCCTGGTAACGCCTTTGGTGGCAATAGCCTTAATTTGCGCGGTCAAGGTGGCGGTTTAGAAATTGCGCTTACCGGTGATACCTATGAAAACATTTTTCTAGCAGCGCAAAACTTTTCCCGTCAGCTTGAAGAAAAACTGCCCGACCTTGGCAGACCCAGAATTAGCTATGACCCTACTCAACCACAGATGCGCGTAAATATAGACCGCCGTCGTGCAGAGGAATTAGGCGTGCCGCTTACCGACATCGCCAGTACGCTGCGTGCTGCCGTTAATGGCGATGACATTGCCGATTTAAACGTAGGCGACCAAGCTATTCCTATTATGCTGCAAACGAATAATCGCAGTACGCTAGACCCGTCCGAGCTAACCAGCCTGTATGTAAAAAGCGTTGATGGAAATTTAGTACCGCTTTCTAGTGTGGCATTTATTAGCGAAGAAGGCGTTGCCGCTGAACTAGAACGTCAAGCCCAGCGACGGGCCATCAAAGTGGAAATGGAACTGCCAGAAGATGTGGCACTTAGTGAGGTGGTAGAACAAATACGCACGCTAGCGCTAGATACTCTGCCCGATGGCGTTGGATTGGTCTTTTTAGGTGAAGCACAAACCTTTGAAGAAACCTCTAAGCAGGTTGCCCTAACCTATATCTTAGCCTTTGTTATTGTATTGCTTGTACTAGCTGCCCAATTTGAAAGTGTTAATAGCGCTGTTGTAGTTATGCTTACCGTGCCCTTTGGTATTGCTGCCGCTGTTTATGCGCTGTTTTTAACCGGCACTAGTATTAACATTTACTCGCAAATTGGATTAGTTATGTTAATTGGCCTACTTGCCAAAAATGCTATTCTATTGATTGAGTTTGCCGATCAGCTTCGCGATAAAGGTTATGATATCTATGATGCTATTGTTGAAGCAGGCAAAGTGCGCTTACGCCCCATTATGATGACCTTGGTATCTACAATTCTAGGTGGCCTGCCCTTGATTCTATCTACGGGTGCAGGTGCTGAAGCACGTAATGCAATTGGTTGGGTAGTCTTCGGCGGGCTGGGTATCGCGGTAGTATTTACTCTTTACCTTACGCCTGTACTTTACCTAGCACTAGCACGCTTCACCAAACCTCGTGCAGATGAAAGCGCTAAGCTTGAAAGAGAGATGGAAGAAGCTAACGCACAGCACTCTTAGAAAATTCCCGCTTAGGTAGGCTCAGTGCCTATCTAAGCGATGTTTGAGACGTTTATACTAGCTCACTCTGAGCATACCCCCTTTTCAGACCGAGAATAGATAGACGCTTTGCCAGTCAGAGAGCGTTAAGAAATAAAAGAGACGCCTAAGCCACAGGCGTAGTAACAAACACAATTGTTATTACGCACTGGCTTAGGCGTTTTTAGCTGAAATGCTGCAGAAATACGAAAGACAAATAATCGCTTTATGAGGACTAAACTTCTTACTAGGTCTTACAAAAGGCTTCAACCTTAGTCTTGCCAGTAAAGGCTAGCAGCTGATCTACCATCCTATCGAAGTAAGGGTTATACGTGAGCCTTGCATATACTCTTTCTTCTTGATCACTGATAAGCTTAGTGTTCTCTATCTCTGGTTCAAAGCCCCAGGGGCCATACCATACTTCCTCCCCTGCTTTGCAGCGGGCTTCAGCATCACTTCCTTGTCCGTTGTCACAAATGCGAAACCTACTTTCCGTTCCATACAAGGTGTTATGTTCAGAAAAAAGTGTACTCATATGAGAAGCTGCACTAATTCGTTTCTCGGGTAAGTTCATGGTTTGCATAATGATTGTATTATCAGGCACTTCAGGCTTATTCTCGCCCTGCCACAATATACACTTACGCGGGTGAGTGAAATTGTCTCCGAATTTTTCAGCAATATTTTTGGTATCAACCACGCTGTCTTTTTCGGCCACCACCATTAGCACAGGAAGGTTCAAAGTTCGCTTTCCTTCTGATTGAGAAAACAACTCTTGAAGCACGTTTACGCTTTCCTGATAGGCAGCGAACCCTGGCATAGCGGTAGAATTATAGCGACTTGGATTATCCTCCTCTTCTACATTCGGCCAAGGAAACAATGAATCGATATAAGGGGCCAAACGGGACACAAAAAAGCGTGACTTAAAGGCCGGTGAAAAATGCATTAGACCCTTAATATCGAGCTTTTCAGCCATAGAGAAACTTGCAATAGTGGTTAAATTTGCCCCCGTTGAGAAGCCCCCAATGTAGAGGTTATCTACTTCTTCAGAAAACAGCTTTATGTGGTGGTTGGTTTCTGCCTGCCATTGTTCATAGTTAACGTTTAGCATGTCCCCTGGCTTTGAGCCATGCCCAGGTAACAAGATGGTTCTTACATGAATGCCTTCATTACACATGGCGTTTGCTACATCGCGAAAGAAATAAGGTGAATCGCCAAGGCCATGAACTAACAACACACCGATGTCGCGGTATTGTGTGCCACATTCAAAAGGCATGTTCATGGTAATTTCTTGCGTTTTGTTGTCGGATATAAATGCCCTGTGTTTTAAAAGGTAGCCCTCTACGTCTTTTAAATAATCATCAAAGGGTTGCACACCAACTGGGAACGCTTGTGTACTTGCCTTAAATTGAAACGCGCTAAATTGAGACGCACTTACTTGAGAGCTGGGTGATGTATAGCACCCGTTTAACATGAATAGCGAGAGAGAAGCAGCACACAAATATGCTGCTTTCATTGAGTGTTCTTGTATTTCTGGACGCACTTTGGGGCGCGTTAGCTCGCGCAACTTTTTTCGCATTAGTTAGAAAGACACCTACGATGCTGTAAAGCAATTATTGTAATGTATCTTTACCAGAAACTAATGCCTTGGCGAGTAATTTATGAGTAAGTAATGATAGAAGCTCGGTTTCTTCTTCACTTCGCTCACCATCTACACCGGTAATCGCCATAGCCACCTCTAACGTTTTGTCTGCGTCAAACGATAGGTCATTTTTGAGGCTTTTTAAGAAAGTGACAGTATCGCCAGTATCAATGGCCTTTCGGGCTTGATAAATAGTGTCGTTTAGAAATGCTTCGCGACAGATTGGGCTTTGCCAATCTAACGATTCAACCATAGCATTCAGGTAGTCTTGTTCAGTCAATGTTACCATTCCATCGACTTGATAAAGTAAAACTGAAAGCTTGATAAGGGCTTGGTTAAAACTTTGTTGTTCTGATAATTGCATAACTCTCTTCCTCTTCGTACTGTACGCACCAGTACCACAACATGCTCTGCATCCTAGCAGTAGCGAAAATTTTCTGTGCCTACATCGAGCTATTAAACATCGAAAGCATTGAAGCGCTTATTGACTGCTTTTAAGACCTGTCCACCTTTACTTTGGTTCCAAAGGCTACAGGACTAACAATATAGACCGCTCGATTGACGGTAACATTACGCAGCGATGAAGCTTTTAGTTCACAATGTTAAACAAGTGTAAACGCCTATTGCATTATAGGTGTTTTTTGACAGGTTCCAAGTGTCACACATCGCAAAAATTGGCGTGAAAAAGAAAAGAACGAAGTTAATCAACATTGTTAACTTACGTTTAAATTTGAACCGTTGACGTTGTATGAAAGCCTGGCACACCCTTAATAAACGTGGGCCAGACTTACTTTTACAGGCGATGGGTAAAATTAAGAAATGACGTTAACGCAAGCCCAACGTGATGTCGTTGATGTAGAAATTACCGGTATAGACTTTATCGTTATTACCGTGGGATTCTAATGCAAAAAACTGCTTATCTTCATCGTTTAGGGCTTGATACCCCCCGATCACCTGATAAATCCACACTTCGGGGTCAAAGTCTAAAGCCTGTTCTTCAAAGTAATCCAGCGCCGTTTTAGGCTGACCGGAATCGATGACTTCACAGAAATACGCTTCTACCGCTTGCTGCAATGGATCTTTTTCAAGTGACAAGGTCGATTGCTCAGTCACATCAATGTCGACTGGTTTCGTGTCTTCGTGCTTAGTCTGACGTTTGTGTACGTGGGTTAACGACGCCACTATATTTTGGTAATCGGCTTCATGCTCAACGTTGTTCACGTCTGGAGCAGCGTTAGCAATAATCGCGTCCGATTGGTTAAACAACACAGGTACGTTAGTCAGGTTAGCGTAGTTGCCTGGCGCAAAATCAGGCTGCTGCTCCATGTGTAGCAAGAAGCCTTTAAGCAAGCGTGTTCTACCTTGGAACTCTCTGAACCGACCCAACAAGTCTAATAAGCGTGCTTGTACTACTGACAACTCCTGTGCGGCCTTGGCAAAGCGCTGCTGTAGCGACACCACCAATAAATGGCGTAGTTCTCGGTTAGACCCAGCCAGTTCACTTAACTCATCGAAACGGAAACATTCAAGCTGAGCGAGCAAATCCGTTACCTGCCCCTGCGCTAACTCGTTTTCGCGAATTTTAGCTTCCACCGACGACACATAACCGAATTCATTGTTAATACGGCCGAACATCACACGCACACTGTTACTTAGTGATTCAGAAAGCTGATAGACGTGCTCTGTTAAATCACCCATGTGGGCTGCCGCTTCATTGTACTTGTTGTAGTGAAGCGCTTCTTTATAATGCTCGGTTAACGTTTTAAGACTAGCCAGCGACGCACCAATATTCGCATTAATTGTACGGTTACGTTCGTCTTGCAAGCTTCCTTCTAGAAGCGTTCTTACCGCGCTCTTTAAGCGCAATTCACTTTGCGCTTCGGGACGCCATAAGACTCCCAATTGAACGAGTTGCTCCAATACCTTTGAGCTGTGGTCGCGCTCTTTCACTGAACCATTAACATACGCCTGCATAATAAGGTCGCTGTGACGACCCAGTGCATTTAATAGTTTGGTCCCCGCCTGAATTAAAACCTGGCTCATATCAAGCTACCTTGCGAAATAGCGGCCTCCGCCTGCTCAGATAAACTCAGCGCTTCGGTTTCGTCGATAAAACGCAGCATTTCGTAAAGGTGCTCTATTTTACCTGTGCCCAAATAGATTTGTTTATCCGGGTTAGGTTTAATCAGGTAACCCATTTCTGTTAAGCGTTTAAAAACCTGCTTTAGCTGTCCATCTAAATTCACGCTGGTAGAGCCAAACATACGATAGCGCGAAATTTTCTCAAGTTGCTCTGCATAAGCCGGCGTGTCTTCAATGGTTGTTTGCAGCTCGTTTAAACGAATAGCGCTGCCCATGGTTATTGGCATGTCAGACTCATTGGCTTGTTGAACCAGCAATAACCACTCGACCAAAGGGACTAGGTTAGACGCCGTATCTTGGAACTGCTGGGTTAGCACTTTGCGCTCGTTTTCACCTATGGTGAGAAAGCTAGCAAAGAAAACATCACCTTCAGCGGTCGTTGAGAGTGCTCGGTTCAGCAACGCTAAGTGAGGTTCTAGCTTTGCAGCGTTGTCTCTCGATTTAAGAAAACGCCATGCCTCTTCATCGGTCACCTGACAAATAAACGCGCCTTGTAAAAGTGCACTCAGTACACGGCCTTGTTCTGTCATCATGCTGATGTCTCCTCACCTGCTACTTCACTGTTCTTTTCTGCTTCTTTTTTCTGTTTAATGCGCGCCCCTATAGAGCTTGCTTTTGGCTGAACCACCTGCAGTTGGCGGGTTACCTTATCTATCAAGTAGCGGTTTTCAAACAACGTCAATACTTCTGACTCTGGGTTAGGGAATGCGCCGACTACACTAATGTTATTGTTTTGACACGCTTCAAAGATTTTCTTCACGTTGTTTTGGTGAAGTGTACCTAGTTCATCGATAGGCCAATGCACTGTAGCGTCAGCATCGCCCCGCAGAAGACGGGTGAAAGCGAGTAAGAATTTACACAAAATTAGGTAGGCCATACCGTGGCTTGATGACTCGTTAAGCTGACGGTCGGTACGAATAACAAGGTCACTTTTACCCTCACGTAGGTGTAGCTCGATATCAAGTAGCTTGCTAATGCCGCCCGTAAGCGCTGCACGGCCAAGAATATCAAGAACCCGACGCATACTTTGACCGTATTCTTCTTCCGGTAACTCGTTAGCCCCCTCTTCCATCCAGTGCTCATAGAGCTTTCTAAATTGCTCAAGTTCAGGCCAAAATTCAAGTTCACTAATACGTGAGCGAATTTTAACAGCCGAGTCTGATACACCATCAAGAGAAAGGTCGCCGTCGACCTCTTGGGTAATACGGCGGCTTTGCGACACAATGCGTTTGTCGATATCGGCAAGAACAAAATAGTATTGCGAAAGATCGGCACCAAAGATACGGCCTTGCTCACGCAAGCCCTGTAGCTTCTGCGGAACAATCACGTTCAGAAGCTGTGCCAAATGCGACACCATACGGCGGTGATCAAAGCTCTTCACGCCGTGAGCGTTCAACGTTGCGCACTCTTCACGGGCGCGCTCCCAGGTGTCAGATAGACCTGTACCTGCTTGCGCTGCTATAAGCTGATCAAACCTTTCTACATAAGCTCGTACATCGCTCAATAAGTTTTCGCGTTCCTGAAGCTGACTTTGTACCTCTGAGATGCGTTGACCAATACTGACATCATCATGCTTAATCTCTGCTGTTTCGTCTCCAGCCTGAAGAGTCAGCTTAGCTAACGACTTACTTAACGTTTTAACTTGCTCTAAATGTTCACTGGCAGTTTTAAGGGTACTTTCAAGCTGCGCGTGCTGTTCTTGAAGCTGCTCACGATTAGCTTTATAACTTGCCTGTTTACTTGCCAAGTCACGCTCCGACTCACCCAAGAGCTTACGTGACTTCGACAGCCCTTCCTGCCATATCACTTTTTGCTTAGTAAATACGTTAGTGTACCAACGTTCGTAGTCAGCTACTTTGTGACGATGAGTTTCAGTGCGTGTAATATCTTCTTTGAGCTTATTAATTTGCTTTTTAAGCTGACCTATCTCATCAACATCCACACCGCGATTGCTCAATTCGCTCTCTAGCCAATCTTGCATATCTTTGCGGTCTTGAGCAGCACTGTCCTTTGCTTTTCGCATATCGCTATCAAGCTGAGAAATACGCGCTTCGCTATCAGCAATAAGCTGCTGCCAGTGAAATTTGTGCTCGGTTTCTGCTTCTCGCTGCTGATCTTTGATTTCGTCTCGGCTAAGCTCGAACTGAGCTTTTGCTTGCTTTTGAGACTGCTGATTCGCTTCAAGCTTTGTCTTAGCTTTTTGCTTGCGTGCAGAAAGCGCTTGTTGGTATTCACTAAGCACCGTATCGCGGTCTTGCTGTGCCCGCTTACGACTGGCTTCCGCGCTTTTAACTGCGTTGTCTTTCTGAGTAACCACGAGTTCTGCATTGCGCACGTCCTCGTTAGCTTTTGCTAAACGCTGCTCACATTCGTTTTGCGCGGCAAGGGCGGCAGCCTGACGTATTTCAGCTTCTTGCAACTGCTGTTTAAGTGCTTGTTCAGTGAAGGCGTAGTCAGGGGTATCAAGTTCAGTGAGCGCTAACTTAACACCCATGAAGGTATCGCTGGCGCTGTCGGTATTCTTTGCCATAACAGGGGCTAAATCTGCGCGCTCGAGTAGCTCAGGGCGAATAACTTTACCTAAGGATAACTCCCAGTCGTCCACATTGGCACGCAAGAACTCAAGTAACGAACCTTCCCCTGGGTACAGCAGCGCGTTAATTTTATTAACCGCTTTTTCTTCTTGTTGAAAGGCGTTGCGTGCTTTGTCTAACGCATTTGAACATCCTTTGCGAAATTCTACTGATTTAGCGTGTGCCTGTTGAGCTTGTCGCAATTCGCCACGGGCTGAATCTTCATTAATAGACGCCTCTTTTATTGCTGCGTCTAGAATGTCTAGCTGAGACTGCTCAAACTCGTTATAGCCAGCGTTACTGAGCGAGGCTTTAAGCTCAGCCTCCGCTACTTTCAGATCATTTAAACTATTCTGGTAATTCTGCTGCAGCGTGCTTAGCTGGCCGTTGTAATCGCTTTGGATGCGACTTAACGCTTCACGTTCGCTCTGCTGTTGCTCAGCTTTATTCTCTGCAGCTTCTTGTCGAGCAGCTGACATTTCTTCTAAGGTAATTGAAAGCTTTTCGCCTAGCTCAGCTAAGCGCTTGTTGTAGGCCGACTCAATGTCCTGATGCTTTTCCGTCAGCAAAACGTAACGGCTGTCGGCCATGGCTTTTTCATTCTGCCATTGCGCTAGGTTTGCAACATCTTCTTTAAGCTGCTCAATATTTTCGTCTTGCCACTTATCGAATTCACGCTCTACCGTATCTAGTTCGCTAGTAAACTTCTCAACATCAGCACGGGCAGAGGAAATTACTTGGTTTAAGTGATCCCTCGTATCGCCCCATTCGCTATCAGTTTGCTTGCGCTGAAAACTGTTTTCATCGAGCTCGTTTTTTGTGGTTTCTACACGCGCGGCTAAATAGGTCTTATCAAGCTCAAAGCTATGCTTTAGGTTAGCAAGCACTTGCTCTGTGCTTGTTAGCGCCATGTCGGCTTGTTCGAGTTTAGAAAATTCAGGGCGAATTTTGTCGAACTGTTTAATTAAGTGACATTCTTTAATCCAGTCATCAACACGATGACGGCTAAGACCTGAAGTAGGTGGCGTAACGCCATCTTCTTCTAAAATAGCGGCAATCATGGCTTTGATGGTTTCCATTTTGCCTTCTTTAGAGTGCACCGCTTTTGCCAACTTTTCGATATGGCGCATATGCTTTGAAGGTTCGCACAAACTAAAGATTTTGGCGTAACCTAATAATTCGCGTGCATTGTTACTTTGGTTGAGCACCCCGTGATCGTTTTGAATGATTGCACGGAAGTCTTTGGTATTGAGTAAGCTTGTTACCAGTATATTATTGCGCTTCATGGCACGTGCAAGCTCGGCGCTACTTACACTGGCGTGCTTGCCGTTCTTTTGTTCTATTAAATAATCACTAATTTCAAACGGCTTGCCGATTAAACGGTAATTTACACCGGTCCCATTTGAGCTTAAAACAGCTTGGCATAGGTCACCTTCAGCGCGTGTATATTCATAGATAATAAAGCTAGATAGACGCGGTAAATACCAGCGTTCAAAGCTGTCACGGGTCGCGGGTACCACTCGACTAGGGTATTCGCCGTAAAACACGGGAATAAGTCGTTGAAGCGTAGTTTTACCAGACGCATTGGTACCACAAATATTGGTGTGTCCATCAAGCTTTAGCTCGACCACGCCTGGTAAATGCGTGTCGATAAGAATAATACGTTTTAAGCCTGCCATAGTGTTCCTGTATCAATAACTCTGCCGCGTGAATCCTCACACGGCACAAAATTTGTGCCTGCTTTGATATACAAAAAAGCGTTATATCGAATAGAAGCCGAGCACGTGCGCACGATGTAGCCCGTCAGTGTATTATGAATTCACGAATTTGCACAGATGCGCAATGATTTGTTGGTTACAAAGCACGCTATGGCGCCAGAATTATTAGATGTTTCTCTTTTTCGAAGTTTGGCCCGCTTCGAATTAAAAATAAAATTTCTATGATTTTCCTAAATAGAATAACGTTTACACTTGCTGGTTAACCAATTTTAGAACAACTTATTAACCAATAAGAAACATTTGGTAAAAATCGTGTCTACAAAAAATAAAAAAGAAAACGCTCTACAAGAAACTCTAAAAGTACTTTTCTACTTCTTTTTAATTGCGTTGGTGATAACAGCGGTATCGGCCTGTGGAAGTAGCTCTAAAAGTGATACAACTTCTCAATCTGTAGCTGTACCTGATTCTCAAGGTGGTGGAGAAACGCCCACTGAAGAACAAGCAGAGTTTACCCTAGAGTCTGAAGTCATGTTGAGCGCCACGGGCGCTGCAAGCGCAAGCGAAACCTACGCATCAATAGAAAGCGTGTTTGGAGGAGGCAGCGTAGAAGCCCCCGACTTATTCGCTGGCGATCATACTTCTACGCCGCATATCTTAGAGGAAACCGATAGCGTTATAGGCCCCCACTTTGTGTTTTTAGCCCACCGAGATGACGACTTCAACAAAGGTGTTCAATCTGACCGTCAGCGCAACGAAATAAAAACTTATGATAAAAGCGATGACGAAGTACTCGGGTTCGAAGGGGAAACCATGCAGTTTGAATGGTATTTCCATGTCGCCAGCGATATGTCGTTAACGAGTAAGTTTAGCCACTTTTTCCAGCTTAAAGCGCGAAACGACACTGAGGACAATAGTAATGGTAACGACGATCAGCCCGTCATTACCCTTTCTGCTGTCGAAAAAGACAGCTCCGGTAAGGAACTGCAAGTAAGACACAGTGTAGGGTTTAACTCTGACGGTTCTCGCACCAGTGATGTTTATTTAGTCCGAGCCAACTGGAGCGATATCGCCGATGAGTGGGTTAAGGTATTTGTGCAAGCAACCTTTGCAGAAGAAGGCAACTTCATTATGCAAATAACCCGTGTTCGTGACGACGCGACTATCGTAGATATCAACGAAATAGATATAGATATGTGGCGAGGTGTATCTGACGAGGATTTTATCCGCCCTAAGTGGGGTATCTACCGCTCTACCGCTGAAATAGATAAATTACGCCTGCAGGAAGAACGAGTGAAGTTTGCTGACTTCGTTATTAGAAAAGGTACGCTTTGATTTGCTATCAAAGCCACTCAATCGATGTTTTCACTTTGGGGGATACTGGGAGTAGTCGAAAAACGTTTTTGCAGGTTCTTTTATAAAGGCGGTAACCAATACTCAGATTTACTTACCGCACTCATTTAGCTTTGACAGTGTGTTTTTAAACTATCATGTTGGAAAGCGCTATTATGCGCCTTCCAACCACTGCTTTACCTATTCAACAGCTAGTACATTCACAGACTCTGGCGCGGGGTACATCATGCTAAAAGTCGGCGCAATGTCACCCGAGGCCGAATTTAAAATATTATCGAAGCGAAGGATCATGCCGTTTGATTTTTCCGCTACGTAAACATGACCGTTGCTAAGCATTAGATCTACTGGATTCCCCAACATTGAACTAGGACCTGCAATATTAACCGACACATCGGTTAAGCCATCTGCGTTGCCAGCACCAGCAATGACATAAAGTTTGCCGTCTGTTGCATCTGCAGCGCTACCAACGTCAGAAATAACAAGGCTATCGCTCTGGCTATCGTAGTCTATACCATGGATGTTCGTTGGCGCCGCAAATGCAGCGCCCTCGCTCGCTGGTACGATTAGCCTATCTTCACCTGTAATTACGGTCTCGCCACTTTGCAATCTGCGCATTACTTCTTCAAAAACTGCGACAGTACCGTTGGTTAATGCTAAATACGCACTGTCAGTTGAAGGGTCGTAATCCACATCCCAGGGGCGTGCACTATCAGCGGCTTCAAGGGTCAATAAAGGCGCAACATTACCCGATGCACATGGCGAGAATACTCTTACAGCAGGCGTGCTTTCATTGACATCAGCAACAAATACCACACCGGCTTCAGAAGCAATGTCTAGCCCTTTCGGCGCAACCAGCCCGGTTTCGCTACCCATAATCATGTGGTCGTAACTATCGCTGTACGTCATCCCATCGCGCATGGTTTTCAAGCGATTAATTACTAGTAAGCCTCCCGTCGAAGTATCCACATCATCAAAGGTGATAACACTATCCCCCATTGCCGTAAACGCGGCACTTTCAATACTCATACCTGCATCAAAAGAACTCAACTCGCTGGATAATACTGCGCTATATTGAGCCACCTGCCCTGTTGTTTCGCTTTCAGTTGAAGGGTTACTTGATACCGAAAGTCCCAAAATAGGCATAGTTGTTATGCCGTCGTCCGAAGCGTCTTTCATTTCGTCTAATTCTGTAAACTCGGCTAAAGACTCCGGCTTCACCGACGGCGTTGATAACGTAGGTGCAATATCGCCGCTCTCTCCGTTGAAGATATTTGAGAAAACTAGAATGGCGTCGTTTGATTTTTCCGCCACGCGTAGGTCAGACCCGGTGAGAATAATGTCTACTGGATTGCCAAGCTGGGTCGATGCTCCGCCTATTACTCTGGTTGGTACAACCGCCCCATCTGCTGAAGAGACATTTTCAATCACAAATATTTGACCGTCGTCGGCCACAGAAGCATCACCCACATCTGACAGCACCATACGGTTAGATTTAGGCTCGTACACAATGCCGTGTAAATTAATCGAAACTTGGTTTCCGTCGGTATCAGAAGGCACAACTGAACGCATCACAGTAGGGGCAAAATTTGAGCTTGCCACATTGTCGTACACCGCTAGTGTGCCATCGGTAAGTGCTACGAATAACCTATCGCTTTGCTCGTCGTAGGCCAAATCCCATGGTTTTGCAGATAACATTATCTCAGCAATAGGCGCAACGTCCCCTGCCACTTGACTACCAAACACACTTATTTTTTGCCCGTTAAAGTCTGCCACCATTACTAGGCCTGCACTTTCAGCAAATGCTATACCTTTAGGGTTGACTAATCCGGTAGCTGTACCCGTTATTTCGTGCCCTTTATTCGTCATGTAATCTGTTTGTGCATCAAAATTACACTGCGTTCTTAAAAGCGGTAAGTCACTGTCGCCCGCTTGTACCAGACTTCCGCTTTGCGTGAATACAATTCCCTCATTGGCTCCTGTAGTTACCGTAGATAAAACATTTGCGTTTTGGTCAATCGAAGTAACCGTATTGCGGTTGTCATCGCCATTATTTGCGACCAAGAATGTCGCAGACGCAAAGCCTGGGGTTCCATCTTGACCCGGTGCGCCATCTGTTCCATCAACACCATTTAGGCCGTCTGTCCCATCGTCACCATCGCAGGCACTTAGCGCGAGAACCATTGCCGTCGCCAACAGTGACAATTTTAATTTTTGCTGTGATGTTTTATTGAATTCCATCTTCATCTCCGTACTTGTTGATTCGCGAAGAGACGTTTCTTAAACGCATAATGCGATAAGTACTGCTCACGTCCTGTTCAACAAGCCAAACGACTGATGAGTGATAATGGATGCAAAAAAATAAAAAAACCTCAATGCATTGCTGCAATTGAGGTTTTTAAGCATTGTTAAGTAATGCGACAGTCTTTTAACGTGGTGGGAAGCCACCGCCTCCGCCGAAGCCGCCCCCGCCAAATCCACCTGGGCCGCCCGGGCCGCCAGGGCCTCCAAAGCCGCCACCACCCGGTGGCATCATGCCTTTCATTTGGCGCATCATTTTCTTCATGCCACCACCAGACATCTTCTTCATCATTTTCTGCATTTGCGTAAACTGTTTAAGCAAACGGTTTACGTCTTGAATTTGCGTACCTGAGCCTGCTGCAATACGACGTTTTCGTGAACCTTTGATCATATCTGGGCGCGCACGTTCAGCTGGTGTCATTGAATTAATGATGGCTTCCATTTGATTGAACTGCTTGTCGTTCGCCTGATCTTTGATTTTATCAGACATACCGCCCATGCCAGGCAGTTTATCAAGCATTCCCATCATGCCGCCCATGTTCTTCATTTGCTCAAGCTGATCTTTAAAGTCTTGCAGGTCGAAGCCTTTTCCTTTCTGTACCTTTTTGGCCAGCTTTTCCGCTTTCGACTTATCAACCTTACGCTCAACCTCTTCGATAAGGCTAAGTACGTCGCCCATACCCAAGATACGAGATGCAATACGCTCAGGGTGGAAAGGCTCAAGTGCATCAACCTTTTCGCCCATACCGATAAACTTAATTGGCTTACCAGTAATGTGTCGAACCGACAGCGCAGCACCACCTCTAGCGTCACCATCCGCTTTGGTAAGGATTACACCAGTTAGCGGAAGCGCATCGTTAAAGGCTTTTGCCGTATTCGCTGCATCTTGCCCCGTCATGGCGTCAACCACAAACAGGGTCTCAATAGGTTTAACGGCAGCGTGAAGCTCTTTAATTTCGTCCATCATGTCGTTATCGACGTGCAAACGACCAGCGGTATCCACTAGTAGTACATCAAAGAAATTCTTCTTAGCTTCAACAATGGCATCGTTAACGATATCAATCGGCTTTTGTAAAATCGTAGACGGATGGAAAGCAACATTTACTTCACCAGCAAGGGTTTCAAGCTGCTTGATAGCGGCAGGACGGTATACGTCGGCACTCACTACCATTACTTTCTTTTTCTCGCGCTCTGTTAAGTATTTGGCAAGTTTACCTACAGAGGTGGTTTTACCCGCACCTTGTAGGCCAGCCATTAGCACAACAGCTGGAGGCTGAGTTGCTAGGTTCAGCTTTTCATTCGCCTCCCCCATTACAGACTCTAGTTCAGACTGAACGATTTTAATGAATACTTGGCCAGGTTTAAGACTCTTGGTCACTTCTGTGCCAACAGCACGCTCTTTTACCTGTGCAACAAACGACTTTACCACTGGAAGCGCTACGTCGGCTTCAAGAAGTGCCATTCGCACTTCGCGTAGCGTTTCTTTAATATTGTCTTCAGTAAGACGCCCTTTACCGCTGACATTTCGTAATGTCTGGCCTAAGCGTTCTGATAAATTCTCAAACATAGTATGAAACTTCTTTTTATTTCAGACGTAATGCCCGCATTGTAACGTAAAAGCGAAGCGTAACGTACCCACAATTGCGGTTAAATTTTTAAACTTTTGCGCAGGTATCTATTGTTTTTTTGTTGTCGTTCTCGCACTCGGATACGCTGCAAAGGTGAATAGACCACAGATATGCGAGCTCCCTATACCCACACTAAGAGTGGGTGTGAAACAAACAAAATCAAGGAGATGGTTGAATTTACTTGCAAGTTGCAGTATCAATACCGACTCAGTCGGTGAAGACATCACCTACCTATTACAGGATGCATCATGAACACCCTTTTCGCCATTTCTGCTGCTGTACTCTACGCGTTGGCTGCAGCAGTGCTTATTGGCAAATTCGTACATCAAGACGGCCCAAACAAACGTTTAGGTCTATCTATCGCTAGTGTAGGGGCAATCGCACATATCGCGTTTCTTACCAGCGCCATTATGGTTGCGCCAGGTCAGGATATGAGTGTAACCAACGTACTTTCTCTAGTGTCGTGGATAATCACCATCTCCATGCTCATTTTTGCCCGGGCTATTCCGAATCTAATTTTACTTCCTGTTGTATTCGGCTTTGCTAGCCTCACAGTGCTTGCATCACAGTTTATTCCCGTATCGTACATCATGCACATTGAACTGCAGCCCGGCTTGGTGATTCATATTAGCCTATCCTTGTTTGCATACTGTACCTTGGTCATTGCATTTTTGTATGCACTTCAAATGTCTTACATCACCTATAGACTTAAACAGAAAGGTGCAGCGCTACTCCATTCATCCCTGCCTCCTCTAATGTTGGTGGAAAACATCTTGTTTAAACTGTTGCTTGCAGGCACCTGCCTATTAACGGTATCGCTTATCAGCGGGTTTGTTTTTTTAGAAGACATGTTTAACAAAACCTATGCACATAAAACAGTGCTTTCCGCTGCTGCGCTTGTGATTTTTCTTATTCTTTTAATAGGCCAAAAACTTCGAGGTTGGCGAGGGCGACAGGTCATTGTGATGACAGTATTGGGGGTTACGCTGTTATCTCTTGCTTATTTTGGTAGCAAATTGGTGCGCGAGTTCCTTCTTTAAATAAACGTATTTAAAGCCGCCGAGTCTATCAACCACATTGCTAGGCGGCTCCCCACTTTGCGCTAAACTTTCTAAGTATTTAGGGTTATATCAACAATTTTCCCTTGAAACTCATCTCTCAAATCAATACATTTGAAGCCTTAGTTTGTACAGGAAACCCTTAATTGGACGACATATCAACGAGTACGCTGTTTATCGCGCTCGGCGTACTCATATTACTATCTGCGTATTTCTCTAGTTCAGAAACAGGCATGATGTCGATAAACCGCTATCGACTCAAGCACTTGCAAGGAGAAGGCAACCGCTCGGCTATGCGTGTTGCAAAGCTTCTTGAACGACCAGACCGCCTAATCGGCCTCATCCTTATCGGTAACAACCTTGTTAACATAGCGGCTTCTTCGCTTGCCACCATACTCTGTATTCGCCTATTTGGTGATTATTGGGGGCTGTTCGCAGCAACCTTTGGCCTAACGCTAGTTCTTCTGATTTTTGCGGAGGTTACACCTAAAACCTTGGCGGCACTTTATCCTGAAAAGATAGCCTTCCCTAGTTCTATTATTCTGCTTCCATTACTCACTTTGCTTTACCCTTTTGTCGCAGCTATCAACGGTATTACCAATGGTATTCTCGCGCTGCTCAAAATTAGCCCAGCAAATGGCAATGACGATTCATTGAGTAGAGAAGAATTAAGAACCGTAGTGTTTGAAGCTGGCGCTATGATCCCTAAACGTCACCAAGACATGTTGGTTAGCATTCTGGATTTAGAAAGCGTCACTGCCGAAGACATCATGGTTCCTCGCGCTGAGATTTTTGCCATAGATATCAATGACGACTGGAAGAAAATTCAGAAAGCCCTGACACATGCGCAGCACACCCGAGTGTTGTTATACCGTGATAGTGTCGATGATGCAGTAGGTTTTGTACATGTTCGTGATGCTCTGCGGCTTTTATCAAAAGATCAGTTCACAAAATCAAGCCTGCTTCGCGCGGTACGGGAAATTTACTACACGCCCGAATCTACGCCACTGCATACGCTAATGTATAAGTTTCAAGCAGAAAAAGAGCGCATCGCCCTAGTGGTAGACGAATATGGCGATATCATGGGCCTAGTGACCCTAGAAGATATTTTAGAAGAAATTATTGGTGACTTTACCACCAGTATGGTTCCCGATCACAGTAAAGAAGCCCATGTGCAGCAAGATGGTTCTGTACTGGTTGACGGTAGTGCTAACGTGCGTGAATTGAACCGAGAGATGGACTGGAAATTACCAACTGAAGGACCTAAAACCCTTAACGGCCTATTGCTTGAATACCTTGAAGATATTCCGGAAAACAAAGTTAGTGTACGTTTGGCGGGTTATCCACTTGAAATAGTAGATATTTCAGAAAGCATGATAAAAACCGTCAGGATTATGCCGGAATATTATGTCGCACCTAACGAATCAAATAATGACCACTAAGCAATGTAGTGGTTATACCTTTGACTTTATCTGCTAGCCTTTTGTTTCGTCAGCGAGACGCTGTGCACGATTTGCCAACGCTCTTGCTTTCGCAGCAGCGACCTTATCTGATAATTCAGATAATCTGGCAATAATATCCTGCGTCTCCTCATCTTCACGTAAATCAGCCTCCGCCATATGCGATTGCAATGAACGTTTAAGGAGCTCAGGAATAGATTTGCTGTCCATTTCCCAACCCTTCAATAGAATAAACTTTGACACTCTCAAAGAGACTATCGACCGGATAGAGATATACTTAACAATTATTTGTTCAATTTTTATTAATTCACGTAAGAATGAGTGAACTGTGTTAAAGACCTTGATAGTGCGTAACCAAGGTGCCCTTGTGCTCATTCAAAGAGTACTTAATTACCGCAATTGACGCTGTAGAAAACAAGCTGGTGGTGTAGGACTGACAAAGCTCATCAACCAAATAGCTAACTAAGGGCATATGACTAACTACAAGAAGCTTCTTGATAGGCTTTTTAGAATTGATGGCAGCGTGGAGAAGTCCGTCAATATAGTCACTCACTAATCGTGGTGAGCCTTCTGGAACGATGTCTTCATTACTTTCAACCTTGCCCGCTTCTACATCTAACGACACCATATCAAAAGTTTGTTTTGCTCTGCGATAGGGGCTTACAAGCGCTAAATCAACAACACCTTCGGTACAGTAATGGTCTTTTAACCATAGCGTAGCCGACTTGGCTTGTTCTCGGCCTACTGACGTGAGTTGTCTACTTTTGTCATCGAGTCGAGGTGCTTCTGCTTCACCGTGACGCATAATGAAAAGATAAATGTCGTCGTTGCTACTTTGACCTGACATAACATTGCGCATAGTATTAATGAAAGTATGCTAACGATATCAGAGAGCTGAATCTACGCCTAGCTCAAAACCGTGAATAATGTGAATTTTCGACTATTATTTAATGTTTTGTGAAGATTATCTTAATAGATGCTCCAGCAGTAAGGTGCCTTTGACCATATATGAGAAAATGTGAATAACACGATCAACTTAGAAAACGCGCACCACATAACTTTGCCTAATGGCTTGCGTGTTATGCTGTGTCATACGCCCGAGGCAAGTGAATCCTTTGTTTCTATGGCAGTACGAGCAGGACACTTCTACGACCCTCACGATTGTCAGGGGTTAGCTCACCTTCTAGAACACATGCTTTTCATGGGGAGCCGGCACTTACCCAAACCTAATGCGATAAATGGCTTTATTGAACAGCATGGGGGCACCATAAACGCTTGGACTGGAACCGAATACGCAAACTATCATTTTAATTGTAGTGGGAACGCGATTGCGCAAACTTTACCTGCTTTTGCAGATATGCTTAGGCAGCCTTTATTCGAAGAAGAAGCGCTTACCAACGAAATAAAAAATATTCATGCCGAATTTGAGTTTAAGAAAAAAGATGACCTTCGTCGTCTTTACCAGATTCACAAAGAAACCTGTAATCCAAAGCACCCTTTCGCTAAGTTTTCAGTGGGTAACAGCGATACCTTTTCCAAACATGGGTGCGCTGCGCTGAAACAACAACTTAAAGCACTTCACCATACTTATTACTGCGCAAAAAACATGTGCCTGTGTATTGCCAGCACCATGCCCTTACCTCAACTTGAAGCATTAGTGCATCAATGTTTTGCCAGTATGCCCTCAGGACAGTTAGCGTCAGATGACTGGCCAGCCCTTTACACCGAAAATGAATTGGGTATACAAATAAACATAAATCCGCTTCAGTCAGCAAAGCGGATGATAGTGACATTCGCCCTACCCGCTTTACAAAATGACTATGAAACAAAACCGCTGAATTACATTAGCCATTTAATTGGCGATGAGGGCGAAGGTAGTTTGCTTGCCTACCTTAAAGAAAAGGACTGGGCGCTTAACCTCATTGCTGGTTCGGGTATTGAGGGAGACAGATTTAAAGACTTCAACGTGAGTTTCCAGCTTACTCAAAACGGGCTGGAAAACAAAAACCGTGTACTGGAAGCACTATTTAGCTACATCTCAATAATTCGAAAAGCATCCCATGAAGATTGGCGCTTTCACGAAAAATCGAAGTTAAATACTTTAGCCCTAGAGTACGAAGAAAATATCAAGCCACTTAGCCTGGTAACCGAATACGCACAACACCAGTTTATTTTTGGGCCAGACGAATTAGGTAAACTGCGCTCTACTATAGGCAGCTATGATAAAGGCGTTATTGAACATGCTTTATCCTTTTTCACCCCAGATAACATTCGCCTGAAAGTTATTTCTAAAGACGTTAAAACCACGCAAGTTTGTGCGTTCTACGAAGCCGAATACAGTGTAGAGAACATTGCTCCTAAGTTATTGCAGGAACTTAGGTCACCAGAGACAATTAGTGAATTACAGCTACCTCCACCCAACCCTTATTTAGCAAGCGAGTACAGCCTTATATTGCCTGAGACTGGCTTTAATATTCCTAATAAATTGGTGGACAATGGTGGTTATCGGTTTTGGTTTGCCCAAGACCAGCAGTTCCATAGCCCTAAAGGCGATATTTATATCTCTTTTGACGCCGCTAAATTTTCTGACTCTTTACTCGCGGTTGCTGCTAAACGCATTTGGCTGGGCGCATTAAATGATTACCTGCAAGCTAAATATTACAGAGCCGAGATTGCGGGTCTGCATTACCGTATATACGGACATCAGGCTGGGTTTACGCTGCACACTCGAGGCTTCACTAATCAACAAACCTTATTAGCCAACCAGCTTCTTGCTGCGGTACTGAATTTCATACCTAATGAGAAAGCCTTTGAACATCACAAAGCGCTGCAAATTCAGAGCCTTCATAATTCCCTATTAAATAAGCCTACTAACCGCTTATTTTCGCGGTTGAGCGTGCTTATCCAGCGCAACACCCAAGCTCCAGTGGAGCTGTTAGATGTAATAGATAGCATCACCTATGAGCAAATGCATAACTGCAGAAAGCGTGCTTTTGAACATTATTTCATTGAAGCATTTATGCACGGAAACTGGTCTAGCGAAGAGGCAAGAGTATTTTCAAAGGCGCTTCAAGAACAGTGTGTTAATGCTGGTGGCGGCCCGCTTTCACGGGCGGTATCTAAACTTCCTGTGGGGGGAACGCTTTACCATGAAGTGCTTTGTAACCACGATGACTCGGCGGTAGTGCTGTATCTTCAAGCGCCCTCCCCAGACTTTACCGACACGGCGCTTTGCATGATTTTAGAACAAATGCTGGCCGCCCCATTTTTCAATGCATTAAGAACAGAACAACAATTAGGCTATATCGTAGGAACCGGCTATGTTCCGCACAATCAGCACCCTGGCATGGCGTTCTATATTCAAAGCCCACAATGTAGCCCGAAACATTTGTTAGATGCTATGACAGAGTTTTTGTTTCAGCAGTTAAATGAAATTGAGTTCTATCGTTTTTACTGGCCAACAATTCAGCAAAATTTAATTAAACAGTTAGAGGAACGAGACTTAACGCTTTCTATGAAATCTCAGCGACTATGGGTGAGTTTGGGTACGCAAGACTTAGGGTTTAATAGAAACGTTAAACTGGCAGAGCGAGTTAAAGAACTAAGCTTTGAAGAAATTCAAGATTTTGCGCAGCAACTCGCTAAGCGTGAACGCTGTGGGGAGCTTGTCCTGTTTTCTAAAGGAAAATTCGAAGCTATTCCAACCCAAGAGAAGCGTACAATAAACAGTATTTCCCACTTCAAACAAGAAATACCCTACTACTGAGCACAGTTTTCAATTATTACACTGTTATACGCTTACAACTACTCTGCTTTTTGTGTAAGGACCATCTTATGCATTAGTTAAGCGGTAATTTCATTGCTTTTTCTTCAATAACGCGGTTAAACCTCTTAACAATATCCTCTTTTTCATCAGTGCGTTACAGAAAAAACATACTAACCAGCGATTTAAAAAAGATATAAACGTCAAGTTTTTGACCAAGGTGTCGATAAATAGACGCTGAATTTATCTAAGGTTGCTCAATAAGTAACCCATCATCCCTGCTAACCCTAAAAAGTGCTTGTGGAGACTCAGTTAATTCGGCATATTTATTATTCTGGTCGTTAGGGATGCTGCCAGTCAAAAATAAAAAAATAATAAATGGCGTATGCCAAAGGTGTATAGGTGCGCTCAACCCTAATTTATTCAATGCTGCTTCTTTTGTTGGCTTTGTCAGGAATGTGTTTTAATCCTGCGAAGGCGATAGAAGTTTCTGATCTTCATTTCACAGAGTTAAATAAGCAACACGGCCTATCAGACACCGCAGTTTTAGATATTGTGGAAGATCATATGGGCTTTATTTGGCTGGCGACGTCAAACGGCCTTAACCGCTATTCGGGATATGATGTAAAGCAATACCACCCCTCAGACGTTGACCCAAATTCCTTACCTTCCGGATACATTCAAACACTATTTGTCGATTCCGAAGGACAACTATGGGTTGGAACTCATTCAGGGCTGGCGCTTTATCAGCCAGAGACAGATAGCTTCAAAGTCTTTGATAAAGACAACTCTGTAATAAAGACAGATCTTATCTCAGCCATTTCAGAATCAAAAAATGGCGACATTCTTTTTGCTGACCGTAAATTTATCTACCGCTTCTCCAAAGAAAAATCCCAAATAATTGTATTAACGCAAGCCTTTAAAGAAGAAAGTTTTATAAAAGTGATTTTCGAAGAGGCTAATCGTATATGGGTTGGTTCTAACCAATTCGGCGCTGCCATAATAGACTCTGAAACGTTGGAAGTTCACAACGCAAGCAAAGTTAACCCTTGGGGAATTTCTTTAGATATAAGAGCACTTCACGATATCACTGTGATTAACGGTAATTATTGGTTAGCAACCAATGAGGGCCTTATCGTTTTAGCCTCTAACGGCCGCATTCTAAAACGGATTAAAAGCGATGACTTGGGTGTCACCGAAGAGGTTAACTCTTTTTCAATATCTGTGGTAGATAAAGATATTTGGGTGGGCACTTATATTGGGCTGTTTTTATTGTCAGATGCTGCTGAAAGTACCATTTCACCCGATTACCGCCCTGATTATTTGCATCTGAATTCAGATATTTATAGTTCTACTGGCATTCCATCGGCAATCGTATTTCGAGTAATTGAGGACCGTACGGGCGTGGTATGGGCAGCAACTTTTCATCGCGGTGCGTTCAAATATCATCCCGAATTTGCAACTGTTCACTTTCAGCCCGTTTACAATTCTGAACGACAAACTGAAGACAATTACACAACTATATGGGGCTTCGCAGAAAATAGTTCCAAAGAGCTATTTCTTATTTCTCAGCAAAAAGGTTTGGGAAAAATTTCGAAGGATACCGGCGAAGTATCTTATTACGACCTTTTTGAAAAGCTCGCCGAAGCTAGTTCTTTTTGGGATGTAGAAATTGGTAAGAATGACAATGTTTGGATTGCTACCTCTGACGGATTGCTAGTCTTAGAGCAAACAATAAATGGATTTCGTTTGTTGAACCAATTTTTTAAAGGCTCATTTATTGATCACATATTCAAAAGCGAAAATGCTATATGGTTTCAATTGCCAAGTGGCGAAATCTACTCGATCGATTTTGACAGTGTCGAGCGCCGTCATGAAGAAGCTTCTTTACTTCATGAAGATATACCGAAAAACTTCGGAAAAATGTTTGCTATCTATTCTGATACCGAAGGAAGAATCTGGTTTAGAGCAGGGGAAAAACTAGTCATATATTCTGTTGCCGAACGTCGAATTGTAAAGATATTAGACTCGTCCAATGGAATTAACTCCTTGGTATACGGAATTCACAAAACAGATGATGGTCTTTGGCTAACCACCCGCTCAGACGGTGTACTACAGGTTGATGAAGAGAGTTTAGCGTTAATCAAAAAACAAAAAAGAGATAATCAGAGTGGGTTTATTACTTCTACAACAGCGGTAGGTGATAGTATCTGGTTTTCGGACGCGAAAGGCGTACACAAAGTACTTCTTCCTTCATTAAGAGAAGCTGACAGTATACCAAACGAACAATTAAGGTTTAATTCCCTTGGAGAAGGAGCAGTTATATCCACTCAAGACGGAGTTATATACTTTGGAGGTAACAAAGGCTATATAAAAATATCAAAAAACCTAAAATCAAATAGTGAGGATGCTGAACAGGCTTTTTCACCGCAGTTGTATCTTATAAACATTTTTGGTTCTATAGCCCATTCAAAGAGAAAATTTTACCAAGGTGATGAATCTTCTCGTTCATTTACCTCAAAAGAGATAATTACTTACGACGATGTTGTCACGTTAAATCATGACGAAACTAGATTTAGTATTTCATTTAGCTTAATTAATCCAATTTATCCTAATCAAGTTACTTATCGCTATAAACTGATAGGTTTTGAGAATGACTGGATTTACGTAGACAAAGAACGTACTGCTCAGTTCAACAATATTTCTTTTGGTAACTATACATTTTCCGTACAAGCTAAAGAGCCGGGTAAAGCGTGGTCTGAAAGCAGAAATTTAAAAATTACCATAGAGCGCCCTCCTTGGCTTCACACTGTAGCCCTTGTTTTCTACGGTTTAGTAGCATTGGCTATTTTTGCCTTCATTTTACGACAATACCAAATAAGAAAAGCAAACCAGCTGGCCATAAAAGAGTCGGAAGAGCGTTTAAAGCTAACACTGTGGAGCTCTGGCGATGAATTATGGGACTGGGATGTGTATCGAGGTCAGGTATACCGTGCAAACACCTGGGGGACCTTAGACTTTCCTCAAGACGATATTCGTACTTCTGGCGCCTATGATGCCAATATTCATCCTAACGATATTACTCGCGTTAAATCTGCGCTAAGAGCACATTTAGAAGGCGATAGTGACTTTTACGAACTCGCCTATCGCGCTAAGACATTTAAAAACCAGTGGATTTGGATACTGGATCGCGGAAAAGTGGTAGAGCGCGACCACAACGAGCAGCCGGTGCGAATGACAGGTACGCTCAAAAATATTCATCACTTAAAAGAAGCTGAAGAGCAGCTTAACCTGTTTAAGCGCTCAATTGAGAACATTTCAGAAGGGGTATTTATTACTAATACCCAATTCAAGTTTATTAGTGTTAATAATGCATATTGCAGCTATACCGGTGAAACACGTGACCAAGCACTTGCCAGCTTTATGCATTTTCATTTATACCCAGATGCCTTTACCGAAGAAATTAAGAAAACCCTCAAGTCTAAAGGCAACTGGTCTGGTGAAGTAGAGAGCGTACGAGTAAACGGCGAGCGCTACGAAATGGAGCTCAATATTGATGCTGTGCATGATGAAGACGGCAAAATAAGTCACTTTGTCGGGGTGTTCAGCGACATTACGTCTCGTAAGAGTACTGAAAAAGAGCTTTTAAAACTTGCTAATGTTGACCCGTTGACCGAGCTACCTAACCGTTCGTTTTTCCAAGCAAGTCATCAGAACTTAGTGCGTAAATCTAGCGCCCACTCCTTGCTTTGCTTGGACATGGATAATTTTAAAAAGATTAACGACTCGTTGGGCCATCAAACCGGCGATATTTTAATTAAACAAATTGCCAAGCGGCTACAGCGTATTACTGGTAAAAATGCGACCTGTTATCGATTGGGTGGTGATGAATTTAGTATTTTAATGGAAGATAACGCCGATATTCATACGGTGACTCATTACGCACAAAGCTTGTTAGATACCTTGTCGCGCCCCTTCATTATCAATAAACAAGAGTTTGTGCTAGGCGCGAGTATTGGTATCGCCTTCTACCCTGACGATGGTGAATCCCCCCAGGAAATGCTGAAAAATGCAGATACGGCCATGTATTTTGCCAAAAATAATGGCGGCAACAGCTATCAGTTCTTCAGTGGTGAAATGAATCAAAACGCGGTTAGGCAGCTGCAAATTGAAAATTTGATCCGTCAAGGTATCAAAGACGACTTGTTCACTGTTTATTACCAGCCTAAAGTGGATATAGCCTCGGGGAAACTGGTTAGCATGGAAGCCCTGGTGCGTTTTGAACACCCGCAAAAAGGCATAGTAAGCCCGGGCCAATTTATTCCGTTAGCAGAGCAGACTGGCCAAATCATTGAAATTGGCGAGCAGGTACTACGCAAGGCCTGTGCGGATACTAAACGCTGGGTTAAGCAAGGTTTATTTAGCGGGCGTGTTGCCGTCAATATTTCGGCAAAACAGTTCGAACTGCCAGATTTAGACGACAGAATAAATAGAATTTTAAGCGATGTAGGACTGTCACCGCTGCACCTTGAGTGCGAAATTACTGAAGGTACGCTGATGGAAAGCCCTGAAAACGGCCTTCAAATGATGACGCGACTGCGCGAGCGAGGTATTCACTTAGCGCTAGATGATTTTGGTACCGGCTACTCATCGCTTGCGTACTTAAAACGCTTTCCTTTAAATACTCTAAAAATTGACAAAGCCTTTATTGATGACATTGCAAAAAGCAATGTAGACCGACATATGGCTGCGGCCATCATCAACATTGCCCACAACTTAGGCCTCAAAGTTGTAGCCGAAGGTGTAGAAGAAGAGTCTCAACTAGACATACTGCGACGTTACGACTGCGAAATGTTGCAGGGCTTTCTATACAGCCGACCATTAAATGCAGAACGTTTTGAAAAGCTGCTTACAGAAAATCAAAAGCTGCACACGCTTTTAGGCAATAGCCAGTTTTAAAACGTCTTCTCTCTTTGTGAAGGCATTAATTGCCTTTTAGCTTCCTTTTAAACGGCAAACTATGGCAAAAACCCGCCCCATAAACCTTCGTATATTAGACTTTAGTGTCATTATAATGGCGCTAGCCCTTTCTCTTCTTTCACAAAAATAAAAAAATTAACATAAACCACTGATCAAAAAGGATTAAATCTAAAAACAAACATATTGGCACGTAACTAGCAAGTAACAGAATGCCGGTAACAAATATAAAAAATCGGCTTTGTTTGTTCGTTCAAAATAATAATCAGAGGAAATCAACATGTTAAAAGAGTACGCAGTTGCACTAGTACTTTCTACCGCTACCCCGGTCGCTGCCGACAAGCAAGAAGGCGCTAAACAGGCTCCTGAGTCGCAAAAAGAGGCTACTACTCAGCTAGAATACGTTAAGCCACAATCGGGTGGCGGCTATGGCGTAGGCTTATAATTTAAAGTTGAAACGATTTTCAAAAAAAGAGAGTGCTTACTCTCTTTTTTTATACCTGAAAGACGAGACTCGTCGTTAGTGGATAACGTAATCGGCAAGTCTACGCTGCTATATAAAGATTATTAAACCCGACAGCATTGCGCCAATGCATGTGGCGAGAGATAGAGAACATAGGTAACAAGATTGGACCTAACGCAAAACCCGCTATTGCCCACTTCTTCGCGTTCATTCCCCATTTAAACGCTTCTACATAAAAGTACAGAGAAAAGATAACGCTTAGTACCACGAGTGAAATCACACTGCCTCCGCCTGTTTAACATAATTACGTGGAGTTACTTGTTCCCATCAAATATTCAATTTAACTTACTGATAATTGACGCCAACAATTTGACACGTTCATTTTTTGAACGCAGGAATTTTACCCAAAATAGAACAATAAACCAGCAGAAATACCCATTAGACATAAAAAAACCGGGCAAAGCCCGGCTTTTTAACATTTTGTAAACTTAGCTATAAAACTTTTGATCGTTTTCCGCCATTTTTACTAACACATCAGCAGGTGCGAATTTGTCACCTACAGCAGTAGCATAATGATTTAAACGAGCAACAAGGTGTTTGATACCCAGTGTATCCATATAGCGGAATGGGCCGCCTAAGAATGGAGGGAAGCCTATACCGAAGATAGCGCCAATATCACCGTCGCGAGCATTGCGGATAACGCCTTCGTCTAAACAGCGTGCCGCTTCGTTAAGCATCATTAATACGCAGCGTTCAGCAACTTCTTTTTCGCTTAGCTTGGCAGAAGGTGAAAGGCCCAGTAGTTCGTAGATTGACTCATCCACTTCTTTACCTGGCTTTTTGCCTTCGTAAGAATAAAACCCTTTCTGGTTCTTTTTACCTTTTCTGCCATCTGCCAGCACTTTATCGAAAGCACTTGGCGCAGTGAAGCGCTCGCCGAATGCCTCTACAAGGAATGGAATAATCTTAGTACCAACATCAATGCCCACTTCATCAAGTAGTTTCACAGGGCCCACAGGGAAGCCAAACTTAACCAAAGACTTGTCGATGTGTTCAATTGGCTCACCATCAAGAATCAAGTTTGCCGCCTCGTTCATGTAAGGCGCTAGAATACGATTCACGTAGAAACCCGCACCGTCTTTAACAACAACTGGCGTTTTGCCTTGCTTCTTAGCAAACTCTACCGTTGATGAAATGACTTGGTCCGACGTTTGGTCGTGAGCGATAACTTCAGCCAACGGCATTTTGTCTACAGGCGAAAAGTAGTGAAGACCAATCACGTTTTCAGGGCGTGCCGCTTTCGCTGCAATTTGTGTAATTGGAATAGACGAAGTATTCGATGCGAAGATCGTGCTTTCTTTGCAGTTCTCTTCAATGTCCGCCACCATCTTCTGTTTAAGATCTAGGTCTTCAAATACTGCTTCAACCACGATATCCGCGTCTTGGTAGCCGCTGTAATCCAGTGTACCGGTAAGAAGCGCTAACTGCTTCTGCATTTCGCTGTTGCGCATGAAACGCTTCTTCACCTTTTTGTTTAAGATGTCGTAGCTGTATTTCATTGCGTTCGCAATGCCATCGGCACGTACGTCTTTAATACGCACAGGTACACCGGCTTTAGTCGAGGTTACATAAGCGATACCACCGCCCATCAAGCCGCCACCAAGCACACCTACTTTCTTCATCTTTTCAGGCTTAACACCTTCAACGCCGTTTTCTTTCTTCATTTCAGTTGTAGCAAAGAAAATCTGACGAAGTTGGAAAGATTCTGGCGTCATCACTAGCTTACCAAAGGCTTCTGCTTCGGCTCTAAGCCCCGCTTTCATGCCTTCGTTCATGCCTGTTTCAATAACGTCGATAATGTAACCCGGCGCAGGATAGTTACCTTTGGTTTTAGCAAACGTCGCTTCACGGGCTTTTTTGAACAGCATGTTACGGCCTGGGCCCGTTTTTTCTAACATTTTGTCCATAGCGCTTTTTTGCGGTGCGTCACGTTCTGGCTTGCGTTTAAGGGCAAACTGCTCTGCCACTTTCAAAAGTACGCTATGCGGAACAACTTCATCAACAATGCCGTATTTTTTGGCTTGCTTGGCCCGTGCAGGTGAGCCAGTTAGCATCATTTTCATTGCTTGTTGAATGCCAATAAGACGTGGAAGACGCTGAGTACCGCCACTGCCTGGCAATAGTCCAAGCTGTACTTCAGGTAGACCTAACTGAGTACTAGATGAATCGGTACATACGCGATAGTGACACGCAAGCGCAAGCTCCAAACCACCACCTAACGCTGGGCCGTGAATCGCTGCAACGAAAGTAGCCTTCATGTTCTCGATTCTATCGAAAATAGCTTGTCCACCGGCTGCTATAGTCGTTGCATCCTCAGCAGTTTTACACGCTGCTAGCATGGTAATATCAGCGCCCGCGACAAAAGAACTTGGCTTACCACTCGTTAATACAACACCTTTAATGCTGCTATCACGCTCAATGTCGTCAAGCATGGCAGATATTTCATCGCCAAATTCAGCTTTAAGCGTATTCATGCTCTCGCCAGGTACATCCATACTAAGAATAGCAACGCCATTATCTTGCTTGGTTAACGTAAATGCACCTGATGTTGGCTGAACTTCATTTGTCATATCTTGTTCCTGACTCATATTATTCTGTCTCCACAATCATTGCGGCACCAAGACCACCCGCAGCACATGCAGTCAATAGACCTGTACCACCGCCACGACGATTTAGTTCGTTAAGCATTTGCGTGATCATACGTGTACCGGTTGCAGCAAACGGGTGACCATAAGCAATTGAACTACCCATTACGTTGAATTTGTCCATATCAATTTCGCCCGTCGCTTTGTCGCGGCCAAGTTTCTCTTTAGCGAACTTGTCACTTGCGAACATTTTAACGTTTGCCAAGGTTTGCGCTGCGAACGCTTCGTGCATTTCAATCAAGGTTAGGTCGTTTAGCGTCATACCTGCGCGGTCTAGCGCGATAGGTGTCGCGTATGACGGACCCATTAGCATGTCTTCCCATACGTCAATGGCCGAGAACGCGTAGCTTTTAATGTAGCCTAGCGGTGTGTAGCCTAATTCTTTGGCACGGCTTTCTGTCATCATGATCACCGCAGAGGCACCGTCTGTTAGCGGTGTTGCGTTCGCTGCTGTTACAGAGCCGTATTTCTTATCAAATACTGGGCGAAGTTTCGCGTAACCTTCAAGCTTTGAATCGAAACGTACGTTGTTATCGCGCTCAAGCGCGCCTTTGTACGGTTCTGCATAGGCAGTCATGACTTCGCTAGACAGTTTACCTGCTTCCCAGCTTTCAGCGGCTAGGCTATGCGAGCGATGAGCTAGTTTATCCTGCTCTTCGCGAGAGATTTGATGTGTTTTTGCCATTTGCTCTGCTGTTTGCCCCATCGACAAACCGGTAGAATACTCAGCGACTGCAGGAGGTACTGGCGCTAAGTCTTTTAAGCTTAAGCGCTTAAAGATATTTAGCTTTTGACCCAGGGTTTTAGTTTTCTGCAAATCTACCAAAGCACGTGCAAGGTTTTTAGACACACCGATAGGTGATACTGATGTTGAGTCTGCACCACCTGCGATACCCACCTGAACCGTACCAGCCATCATGCTCTCAGCGATGTTGACCGTAGACTGGAAACTCGTGGCACAAGCGCGAGATACGCTGTAAGCATCAGTGTGAACATTCATGCCTGTACCAAGCACGATTTCGCGGGCAATGTTTGGCGCCTCAGGCATTTGTACTACCTGACCGTAAACTACCTGGTCAACCCATTCTTTCTGAACACCATGGCGAATGAGGAGTTCGTTTACGACCATTTTACCTAAATCAACAGCCGGTACGCCGTGGAAATATGTAGCCATTTTCGCAAACGGAGTACGCAACCCCGCGACAATGGCGATGCGATCACCCTCTCGGGTAGTAACTGATTGTTTTGTTGCCATAATGCACCTAAATTGATGACCAACTTTATTATTAGCTAATAGCCGCAAAGTGGTCTGACCTGTAATAAACCTGATTTTTACAAACAATGAACAAAATAGCAAATAATGCAGAGCTAAGGGCAATATAAATGAAACTAAAGTTTACCTGAGCAGTTCAAATCATCGTTAAAACTTCCACTTGCCTTCTATAAATACACTCTGATGGCCCAAGTAACTTGTTAATGTCCTTCCAAATATCGCATTTTTATTACTATTTAACGACTTGAAGAAAGATAGAATGAACCATATATGGAAATTAAAGTCTGTTTTGTGTCATTGTGGCTACGGTAAAGAGTGCCTAAGGTAAAGTGTGACTAGCACAAAGTTGTTTAATTCACTTTTTACTAAGGCGATCACTTTTTAATAGATTAGTTAACCCCATTGTCCAACTGACACTTCCTGATAACGAGAACTCAAACGGAAATTTTGCATTATGGCAGCAGCGCAATTTCAACAGTTACACGCTTATTTAGACCAGCAGATCATTGGTCAGAGTGCGTTAACCAAAAGCCTTCTAATCGCTCTTTTGGCCGATGGCCACCTTCTAGTGGAAGGCCCACCAGGACTTGCAAAAACACGTGCAATTAATGCGTTAGCTAACGGTATTGACGGTGATTTCCATCGTGTGCAGTTCACGCCAGACCTTTTACCGGCCGACTTAACCGGAACAGACATTTATCGCCCCGAAACCGGTGAGTTTGTTTTCCAGAAAGGGCCGCTCTTTCATAACCTAGTGTTAGCAGACGAAATTAACCGTGCTCCAGCCAAAGTGCAATCTGCGCTGCTGGAAGCTATGGCTGAACGCCAAATTACAGTGGGCAGTAAAACTTATCCCCTGCCCCCGCTATTTTTAGTTATGGCCACGCAAAACCCATTAGAGCAAGAAGGAACGTATCCGCTACCTGAAGCGCAGCTTGACCGTTTCTTAATGCACGTGGACATAGATTATCCAGGTGCAGAGACTGAATTAGAAATACTGCGTTTAACTCGAGGCGAAGCGCTTTCAGAGCCGCCTATTACACCGCCTACGCTAACTCAAGATGATATTTTCACATCTCGTAAAGAAGCCTTGTCCTTATACATGGCGCCAGAGTTAGAGCAATACTTGGTACAATTGATAATGGCGACCCGTCAGCCAGCGAGCTTTGATGCAGAATTAGGCCAGTGGATAGCGATGGGAACAAGTCCTCGCGCCACCATTAGCTTAGACCGCTGTGCACGGGCCCACGCTTGGCTTAGCGGTAGAGATTTCGTCGGCCCTGACGACATCCAAGCCGTCGTTCATAACGTACTTCGCCACCGTATTATCTTGTCTTATCAAGCTGAAGCAGAAGGTATAACGATTAACGACGTACTCGATAAGATTGTTGCTACTGTCGCAGTTCCTTAAGCTATGGTGAATGTACAAGCGCAGCTGAGTAAGCTGCAATGTAACGGTGTCTCTTTGTCTAGTGCAGAGTTACTTCGCTACCAGCAGTTGGCCAAGCTTTTTAGCTTGGCGCCAAAACGCATGCCACAAGCTAAACTTGCTGGGAGTTATCTCACCAAGCACAAAGGCCGAGGCATGGAGTTTGATGAGGCCCGTCACTACCAACCCGGTGACGATATTCGCGCTATTGATTGGCGCGTTACTGCGCGCACGGGTAAAACCCACACCAAAGTATATCGGGAAGAGCGGGAGCGCCCGGTTTTTCTTTTTTGTGATTATCTGCCCTCAATGGCCTTTGGTACGCAACTGCTTACCAAAGCCGTTCAGGCTGCCCATGTATCCTCATTGATTAGCTGGTCTGCTGCGGCTCGCGGCGATAAGGTTGGCGCATTAGTATTTAACCAACAACAGCACAAAGAAATTAAACCCCTTACTCGGAAAAAAGCCGTACTTCACGTTTGTCATGAGCTCATGGCATTACATGAACAAAGCACACCGTTTAAAGCTGACAAAGCAAAAGACGAACAAGCTTTTGCTGATGCTTGTGCCCGTGCAAGGCGTTTAGCTAGACCAGGAAGCTTAGTTTATCTGGTATCAGATTTTCAGCATTTAAGCGCCCAGGCTATTCAGCATTTAAGCCACTTAACGCGCCATTGTGAAGTAAGGGCTATCGTAATTAACGATCCGATAGAGCATGCCTTGCCACAAACTAGTTCACTGCAAACCGTTAGTGTTTCAGATGGTCACAATCAACAGCGCTGGGTATTAGGTGACAATACCGAACAGCAGCAATATTTAAAATGGCGAAATGAACACAACAGCGCAATTTACGATACGTTGCGCAAAACTAACATCGCCAGATTCAGTGTGAGTGCCGGCCTTCCGTTAGATGAACAGCTTCAAAGTATGCAACAAGAACAACGGTTGGAGCTTAATTAATGCAAAGCAATAACCTTTCTACTCATTTTTTATCAAACCTTTTACCTAAGTCAGTACAGTCAATGCCGCCTGCAAATCAAATGCCGGCAGCACCTCAGCAGCAAGACCCCCTCGCCCAGCTGCGCGATATACACGTGCCTAATGAGGTCAGTATTTGGCCATTAGATTGGGGATGGTGGGTACTTATCGCTGTGGTTTTATTAGTGTTATTTGGTCTCTATAAAGCTATTTCTGCTCACGTACGGCATAACAAGCCTCGTAAGCAAGCATTAGCATTGCTTGAATCAATTTCAGCACAACAAAGTAATTGGCCGGTAGCCCTAAACTCTATTTTGAAGCGCACCGCTATAAGCTATTACTCTACTCAACAGGTTGCTGGGCTATACGGCAAACAATGGCAAGCGTTCTTAACATCTGCTCTAAAAAGTCGTGATAACAAACTTGAAGCTGACTTAGCATTATTGATAAGCAATGTTTACCAAGCTAGCCCTAACCCAAATGACTTTGAAACCTGCAAAGGGGCGGTAAAAAGTTGGCTTTCGAAAGCGAAGCTCCCGAAAAATAAGCGGACGGTGAATGGCCTTTCCTCTGAAAGTGTAAAGGAGCCGCATCATGCTTAATTTTGCTTGGTGGTGGGTCTTCTTTGCGCTCCCTTTACCAATTTTGGTACGCCTACTGTCTAAAAAAGCCCAAGACATGCCTATGGCCGCGCTGCGGGTTCCTAGTTTGCGACCTGGCGATGTATCGGAACAAACCCAATTAAAACAAACCAAAATACCGCTAGTAGCAAGTAGCTTGATATGGCTTTTGCTGGTAACAGCTGCCGCACGGCCTCAATGGTTAGGTGAACCTGTGAGCATACCTAATGAAGGCCGGGAAATGATGTTAGCGGTGGATTTATCTGGCAGTATGAAGATAGACGACATGCAGCTAAATGGAAGGCAAGTTAACCGTTTAACCATGACCAAATCAGTCGTGTATGACTTTATTCAGCGCCGCGTGGGCGACAGGATTGGATTGATTTTATTTGCCGATACCGCATATGTCCAAGCGCCGCTTACCTATGACAGAGACACCGTTTCAACACTTCTCAGTGAAGCTGTGATTGGCTTAGTTGGAGAACAAACTGCCATAGGTGACGCCATCGGTTTAGCAGTGAAGCGCTTTGACGAACGGGAAGAATCTAATAATGTGTTGATTCTACTCACCGATGGACAAAACACCGCAGGAAATATTACGCCTGAGCAAGCTAAAGAATTGGCTATAAGTAAAGGTGTGAAGGTTTACACTATTGGCGTGGGCGCCGACAAAATGCTGATCCAAAGCTTTTTCGGCAGCCGACAGATAAACCCGTCGCAAGAACTTGATGAAGGCATGTTAACTGATATTGCTACCGCCACCGGCGGCCAATACTTTAGGGCTAGAAATGCCCAAGAGCTTCAAGCTATTTATCAACAGCTTGATGCGCTTGAACCTATCGAAGGTGAAACTCGTAAAATGCGCCCATTAAGCGCACTGTTTTACTACCCCCTAGCGGCTGCGATTTTATTGTCAGCGCTGTGGGCTTTTATCATTATTTCTATGTCTTTATATCGTTGGTTCATACAAAAGCGAAATAACACGTCAACGCAACAGCTAAATTCGGCTAACGCAGCACAAGCAACTCAAACAAATAGGGAGACGAAATAATGGATTTCGACTTCTTAAATCAATTTCACTTTCTACGCCCCGAATGGTTTATGGCACTTGTGCCCCTGATGCTGCTTGTGGTTTTAATTAGAAAAACCACAGCTAAACAGTCTGGCTGGCAATCGGTGATCCCTTCTCACCTTTATCAACATATGGTGATAGGAAAGACCGAAATGGGCGTAAAGCCGCCTATGTGGATGCTGGCTTTTGTATGGGTTGTGAGTGTTACAGCTCTCGCCGGCCCAACGTGGGAGCGTCTCCCCCAGCCGGTATATCAGCTAAAAATGGGGCACGTTATAGTAATAGATATGTCGCTTTCGATGCGTGCAACCGATATGACGCCAGACAGACTGACAAGGGCTAAATACAAAGCCATAGACTTAGTTAACGCCATCGGCGAGGGTGAAATGGGCTTGGTTGCTTATGCCGGCGATGCGTTTGTTATAAGCCCTTTGACCGAAGATGCTGGGAATATTACCACGCTAATACCCAGCCTTTCCCCCGAGATCATGCCCGTACCCGGAAGCGACCCATTGTTAGGGATTGAAAGTGCTGCTGAACTGCTAACAAATGCGGGTTATAACTCAGGCATGATCTACTGGATTACTGACGGTATAGAGTTAGAGCAACAACAAGAACTTCAAGAATATGTAGCATCTGTTCCTTTTACGGTAAATGCACTTACCGTTGGCACAAGTGAAGGCGCGCCTATTAGGCAGCAAAGCGGTGAACTATTAAAAGACGTCACTGGCAGCATTGTTATACCCAAGCTAAATGAAAGCGCGGTGAAAGGCGTAGTAAAAACTAGCGGCGGTCGCTTTGAGTCCTTTACTTCTAACGACAATGATATTGACGCTCTAGCCGCGGTATCACTGCTAGATAAAGGCAGCAGTGAAGAGGACGAGGAAGAGAGTAATTTGCAGGGAGATCAATGGAAAGAAGTTGGCCCTTACTTATTGCTGCTACTTCTACCATTTGCGGCCTTTGCGTTTAAACGCGGATTAGTATTTATCGTATTGGTTGGCCTGCTAAGCCCTTCAATAGTTAAAAACGCCCACGCTGCACAAAGTATAGGTACATCTCAGGCCGCTCAGTCTATTCCAAGCTCGAAAATGGTGGAAGAGTCTACGCCAGCAACAGTAAATAAACCTGAACCGTTTGCATGGTGGCAAAAGCCATTTATGAATGATAATCAGGAAGCTTTGAATAAATACCAGAGAGGTAAATACAAAGACGCCGTTAGCCAGTTCAATAGCGAAGCGTGGAAGGCATCATCCCTTTTTAAGTCAGGTGACTATGAAGGTGCTTTAAAGGCTTACAAAAATATTCCAGGTGCTGAAAGCCTTTACAATCAGGGCAATGCGTTGGCCAAACTCGGAAAGCTTGAAGAAGCGATAGAGAAGTACGAGCAGGCTTTGGACGAAGCACCTGAGTTCGAGGACGCGAAAATCAATAAAAAAGTTGTTGAGGATTTACTGAAACAGCAGCAACAACAAGATCAGCAGCAGAATCAGAGCGAAAATAGTAACGATGACCAACAAGACAACGCTCAAGATAATGGTCAAGATAGCGCTAATAACGACCAGCAGCAGTCAGAAGATCAGAATAATCAGGATGGTTTAAGCGACCAAAATGGCCAGCAAAATGAAAGTGAGCGCCAACAGTCTGACCAAAACCAGCAGCCTTCTAATGATGAACAACAAAATGATGGGGACAATTCTCAACAGCAAAATCAGCCAGAGATGAGCGACCAGAACGAGCCATCAGACTCACAGCAACAAAACGAAGAGTCAGAACAGAATGATAATATGCAGCAAAATAATGCGCAGACGCAAGAAGACGAACAAGAAGCACAGCGGGAAGCTCAAGCCATACAAAGTCAAGAAGCTGAGCTTACCGATGCGGAAAAAGAAGAACTACAGCGAATGGAAGGTTTAATGCGTCGCGTGCCAGACGATCCGGCATTCTTATTAAAACGAAAAATGCAATTAGAAGCACAAAAACGTCAGCGTCAACGTATGCCTTCAAACCGGAGTGATTGGTAGATGAGAGCCTTATTACAATCTACAGGAATAATTTTTTTACTAACCCTACTCGTTAGCGCGGCTGCCTATGCCGATGTAAATTCAGTTGAAGCAACCATCGACCGAAATCCGGTTATGCTTGATGAAGCTATTCGTTTAACCATTACCGCCGATGGAAGCGCCGATAGAGACGCATTTGACAGCTCTCCCCTATTAAAAGACTTTGTAGTGGGCAGGACATCGGTAAGTAGCCAAACGTCTATCGTCAATTTCGACACTAAGCGCACTACGGTTTGGACGACCACGTTATTCCCTCGAAAAGAAGGTACGTTCACTATTCCTTCGTTAACTATTGAAGGGAAATCAACAAAGCCTATTCAAGTTGAAGTTATTCCTGTTCAAGAACAGAGCAACGTGGCCCGAGACTATTTTGTTACTACAGATATCGATTTAAACGAGGCCTATTTAAATCAACAACTGCTGTACACCGTTAAGCTTTTTCTCTCTAGTAATATTGAGCGGGGCAGTCTGCAAGCGCCAGAAATGCAGAATGCGGAAATTACTCAGCTAGGTGAAGATAAACAGTATACCGATATAGTAAACGGCAGACGGTATCAGATTATTGAGCGTCAATTTGCTGTTGTCCCTCAAGCTTCAGGAGAGTTCACGCTAAGGGGCCCCATCTTTACCGGTGAAGTTATGGCGGCTAATACAAACCAGCGTTTTGGCTTCTTTAATCGTACCCAGCAAATTAATCGTGTTGGTCCTGACATTACGGTAAACATTAAGCCTATCCCTCAGGGAATTGACTATCCTTGGTTGCCTTCTGAAATGGTTCGAGTTGACGAAGAGTGGCCGCAAGGAGATAACTTTGTCGCAGGCGAACCGGTAACACGCATAGTTACGCTAACCGCATTGGGCGTAGTAGAAGAACAGCTTCCTGATATTCCTGAGTTTTATCCGCCGAACTTTAAGTTATATCCAGATCAATCAAATACAACCACTGTTGAAAAAGACCAGAGTTTAATTTCACAGCGCCAAACGTCTTTGGCAATTATTCCAACACAGCCTGGCGACTTTGTTTTGCCTGAAATTACTATTCCTTGGTTTAATACGCTTACTCAAAAAACTGAGTATGCCACAATTCCAGCTCGCTCTATTACAGTAGTACCGGCAACGAGCAGCAGTAACCCAAGTAACACTGCACCTACAAGCAATGAGACCGTAGGCGATACTCAAAGTGGTTTACCGTCAAAAGCGATTGAGCCCGATGTAGATTCGAGTAAAGAAGGCAAACCGTCTGATAGCACTGCTGATGACGCTAGTATTAACGAAAGAACACAGCTTGATTGGGTTGTGAGCGTTGTACTACTTGCACTTTTGCTGGTCGCGCTTATCGGGTGGTTCCTCACCTATAGAAAGCTCAAACAGACTCAGTTGGCTGGGCTTACTGACAGTACTAAACCGCGCTTCAATGTTACAGCGGCACTAGATGAGAAAGCCCAATATCAAAGGCTGATGGCAGTGATAAAAGCAAAAGATACTAGCTCAGTACCACTTACTCTTAAACAATGGATAAACGCACTAACTGCCGGTAAAGCACATCTTTCACAGTTTGATGGTGTCAACACCGCTGTTGATGAGCTTTACGCACTGCGCTTCTCAGCTAGTCAAACTGATAAAGGTGCTCAATCGGAACAAATATCTAAGACATTAGAAAAACTTACCAATGAAATAAAGCAGGCTCGCAGCAAATGGCAACAAACAGGAGCAAAAAATAGCCACACGCTATCTAACTTGTATCCTGCTTCATAAAACGCATTTCATTTGCTAATACACGGAAACCTGCGTAATTAAAGCCCTTGTATAGAGCTGTATGACAGCCGCAAGGGTTTTGATAGCATTATCTCTGGTTAATATTCAGCATGAGTCTTGGTATTTAATACCTTTTAAAGGCTCAAAAGTCCAAAATACTTGTAGCCTATAAAAATAATCAATTAAACGCGACGGGGAATAGAATGAAGAAAACACTATTAAAGCTAACGCCAATTGCGTTGGCAGTTACCACATTAACAGCTTGTTCGCCAGCAAGTGAAACCGCGCAAACAGCGCCAGAGCCTATTAAAACAGAACAGCCAGCAGGCCAATCAGAGTCCGAGCGTTTAAGTGCTTTTTTTGAACGTACTTTTGAAGAAGACCTTAAACGCTCGCCCCTATTCCAAAGTTACCTCGGAAAAAAGTGGGATTACGACAAGTGGGATGACATTAGTGATGAAGAAGCCGATGCTCGTGTAGCTATCGCCAAAAACCGTTTAGAAAAGCTTAATAGTTTCGACACCAGCAAGTTAAGCGAACAAGAAAAGTTAAGCTTGCGCCTTTATAAGCTTGGCATTGAACGTGATTTAGCCAACGACGAATTTAGACATCACCGCTACATTGTGCATCAGTTCCGCGCTGCGCATACACAAGTACCTAGCTTTCTTATTAATATTCACAGCGTGAAAAGCAAAGAAGATGCCCAGGCATATATTGGTCGTTTAGACAATGTACGCACCTACTTTGACCAAGTCATAGAACAGATGAAGGTGCGTGAAAAAGCTGGTGTCTTCCCACCGGCCTGGGCTTATGATCAAATGATTGATGCGTCTAAAAACGTGATTACCGGCGCACCGTTCGACTCTAGCGAGACACCTTCAACGATTTGGGAAGATTTTCAAAACAAAGTAAACAACCTTGATATTACAGAAGCTGAAAAAACCACGCTGCTAGGTGAAGCAAAAGCCGCTTTGGTAACGTCGGTCATGCCATCGTACGAAAAGTTTATTGAAGAACTAGCCCACCAGCGTGAAGTAACCCCTGAAGGCGATGGTGTATGGCGCTTACCTAACGGCGATAAGTGGTATCAAAATCGCCTTAACTGGTTTACTACTACGGACCTTACTGCTGAAGAAGTCCATCAAATTGGCCTAGACAATGTAGAGCGTATACACAACGCAATGCGTGATATTATGAAACAGGTGAAATTTGAGGGTACGCTGCAAGAGTTTTTTGTTTTCATGCGTGAAGACGAACAATTCTATTTACCTTCAACAGATGAAGGCAGACAGCAATATCTTGATATGGCCAAAACCGCCATAGACGAAATGCGAGAAGCTATTCCTGAGTACTTTGGTATTCTCCCAGAAGCGCCAATGATTGTTAAACGCGTCGAAGCATTCCGCGAACAGTCTGCGGGCAAAGCATTTTACCAAAGTCCAGCGCAAGACGGCAGCCGCCCAGGCATTTACTATGCAAACCTATATGATATGAAAGCGATGCCGACGTATCAGCTAGAGGCGCTGGCCTATCACGAAGGCATTCCTGGTCACCACATGCAGCGTGCCATTGCGCAAGAGCTTGAAGGTGTACCACAATTCCAAAAATTCTTGAGCTTTACCGCGTACACAGAAGGCTGGGGGCTGTATACCGAGGAACTCGCAAAAGACATGGGCTTTTATGAAGACCCGTATTCTGATTTCGGTCGCCTAGCCATGGAACTATGGCGAGCTTGCAGGCTTGTAGTTGATACGGGTATTCACGCGAAGAAGTGGACCCGTGAAGAGGCTGTAGATTACCTCATCGAAAATACGCCAAACCCTGAATATGACGCGCAAAAAGCTATTGAACGCTATATTGCCATGCCAGGACAAGCCACTGCCTATATGATTGGCAAACTAAAAATCATGGAGCTTAGAGCGCATGCTCAAACTGAACTTGGTGATAAGTTTGATTGGAAAGGCTTCCATGATGAGGTGTTAAAATACGGTCCAGTACCACTTTCTATTTTAGAAGAAAATATCAACGCCTGGATTGCCACTCAAAAAGGTGCTTAGTATTCCTTAATAAGTGCTCTGATCACTGGAACTAAAAATAAAAACGCGCCTTTCGGATAACGAAATGGCGCGTTTTTTGTGCCATAGTGAAAATTCTTTAAGTTTTTGGATTTTTTTATGTTTGGGCGAAATAAATCCGACAGTGGTCAGGTCTTATCGGATATGAAAGCAAAACACCAAAGATATGAAGCACTGGTAAAGGCATTCCACGCCGACATTTACCGCTATGCATTCTGGCTTATTAAAGACCAGAGCATTGCTGAAGATGTTGTACAGGAAACGTTTCTACGTGCGTGGCGATCGTTAGACGCCCTAAATGATGAAAAGGCGGCAAAGTCGTGGTTAATAACCATTCTTCGTCGTGAGAATGCCCGCAGGTTTGAGCGCAAGCAATTCGACACGGTCGATATTGACGATTGTCATATACAAGATGACACCCAACATGCAGACGGCGACCTGAAAGACAGAGAGCTTCAGCGACTGTTAGGTGGGCTAAGTGTTGAATACCGCGAACCCTTAATCCTTCAATTGATTTTCGGGTTCAGTGGTGAAGAGATTGCCAACCAATTAGGGCTCAATAAAAACACAGTAATGACGCGTTTATTTAGAGCGAGAAACCAGCTGAAAGAGGCATTAGAGAAACAAAATGAACAGAGAGGTCGTATAAATGGATGAGTTAGAATTTAGGCGTCGAATCTACGCCGATCCAGAAACGACTGACAGTGATGTTGTAGAAGCAGCGAAAGCGGATGAAAGCAAACGCAGTTTCTGGAATGAACAAAAGCAGTTAGATAAGCAATTAAAGAAAGCCTTAAAAGTCGATGTGCCAGAGGACCTAGCTAGTAAGCTCATTTGGCAACAGTCGACTGACGAGTTCAATCGCTACAAACGCCGAAGTCGTTGGTATTTGGCGATGGCCGCATCCGTTGCTTTTACTATAGGCATAGGACTTACCATGTGGTATCACCAACCGCTTAGTATTGGTGGTCAAGCGCTAGCGCATATGCAGTACGCCGAAATGGAAACTGCACATTCGCTACTTCCAGCTGATTTGAATATGGTAAATGCAAAATTGGCAAGCTTTGGCGGTAGTTTTAGTGAGATGCTTGATGGTGTTGAAGTGGTGAACTATTGTCACTTAAGTACAGTGAGAAGCCTGCACCTTATCGTTGATACGCCACAAGGGAAAATGTCGGTATTTGTTGTACCTGAACGCGGTGATGTCACTGTACCTAGCGAATTTTCTGACGACCAGTACCACGGCGAAAGTATCAAAATGAGACACGCCAATGTCATGATAGTGGGCGACAAAGATGCTGACCTGAGTGAAATGAAAAAAGCCGTATCCGAAAGGATTCAATTTTCGGCCTAGAAAAAAAGCCTACTCCCCGTTCCAAAAAAGTGCTGACTTTACGCACTTCCCTTCGTCGGCCCACTGTGGCCGATTTTTTTTGCCTAAATTTAAGGTGAAAACATGCGCAATAAAATTTATACTTTAGAATTAAAACAACCGTTTTAATTTTCAGCAAACATTTCAGCTTATCCACAGTGTAGAGGTAGCAAATTCAATGGCCGCTTGGTGTCGTTTTACAAGGGGGAAGTTTTGTCTACTTTTCATCATTTTCATCAGTCACTCACTTCATGCACAGTTAGACAACAGTTCTGAGAAGTTGAGGCTTAAAAAGCTAGATGCTTATAGTCGGTTAGCAGCATTAACTATCTATAACTGGAACAATCAATCTGATATTGATAATGACCAGATAAAAGCCAAAATCGAAAACTTACAAATTCAATCTGATGATAGTAGTGAAGGCATAATCTTTAGACATTTATTGGCTACGGGGACAGCTAACGAAACGGAAGGTCCTCGAGTTCCAATATACGTTAAGTCACCTTTGCTTGAGAACCATTGGAACGAGCTAAAGTCGCTCAATACAGATTTGTATGCTGCCGCAAGAGCGTATTATATCTATGCCAGAGCAGTTAACGACTTTGACCGATCTTCACTGCGAATCAATGTTACAGTGCCAGCGCTCAAGCGCTTAAAGCGCGAAGTTCTGGAAACGGGCAGCAAAACAGCAACTGCTATAGCTAGCATATGGCTGTCAATGGAGCTCACGCTAGCCAATCCTATTCAAGCAATTAATGAATTAGAATATGCGCTCCCCCATTTGCCTGCGCGAGCTTCTTCACGAACTCTTGAGAATGCGTTAAGTAGCGCTACTGCACACGAGTGGCTTCGTATCGCTTTTACAGAGCTATCGGTACCGAGTAGAGCTTATTCTCACTCAATGAAGATAATCGAGCAAAGCAAGTTGAATGATGTATTCATTACATGGGCGTACTTTACTGCGGTTGACTCTCTTCTTCTTCAAAGTAAATATGAAAATGCGCTTCTTATCTCGGATAGGGCTCTGGAGTTCGTAAAAACTAGAAATTCCGAACTTGAAATGTTTCTAACCCTCTATCAACGACTACGGGTACTCATGATGGGTTTTCGGCAAACTCATGATAGCGAAATATTGTCCGTCGTAAACAAGATAGATACATTAGATATTGATAAAACTAAAATAAATCCAGAAGAGCTTGTTTACCTTTATCAGTCTTATAAAGCCATTGTTAAAAATAATGAAAGACAGCTCTCTTGGTCAGTTAACAAATTCGAAGATGTGGTTCTAAAGAAGCTAACTACAACTGAGTTTAAGAAACAATATCTGTTACGAAAAGAGCTCGAACTTATAAGAATTTACGATACTGCAGGCAATTACGAAAAAGCCTATGAGCATTCAAAAGTATACAACCAACTTCTCTTCGAAAAGAACACAGAGCAATTTCAGTTTTCTTCGCCTGACTTCTCAAATAGCATCGCGAAGGATATTGAGCTTGTCTATTATAGACAAAAAGAGATCAACGCCCTACGAGACGAAAAAGAAGGGCTATCCACCGATAAAGAGGCAATGAAAACCACCATTTTTGCGCTTATTGTCACTATTCTTCTTATACTCGCTATGTGGCTTTGGATTTCTAAACGGCAAAGTGAATTACTCGCAGAGCGAGACTCACTCACCGGAGCCCTCACTCGTCGCGCGATGTTGAATAGCCTTAAGAAGTCACTTAAAGGCGACAATACATCATGCATAGCGCTGCTTGATGTTGATAACTTTAAAAAAATTAACGATAGATATGGTCACACAGTAGGCGACGAAGTGTTAACTACGCTCACCCGAATCATCCAAAATAGAATTAGAAAATCGGATAAGCTTTGCCGATATGGTGGTGAAGAATTTTTGATCTACTTTTCTGACTCCGATGAACAATCGGCCAAGCGCATACTCGATGAGTTAAATGTTGCGCTTTCTCACCAAAAAAACTGGACGCATACCAATAAGAAGTTTTCAGTTAGCTTTTCTTCGGGTCTGCTGAATGTCCGCGGAGAAACCAATTTGGATACTATTATTAAAGCCTGTGATGAGCTTCTCTACAAAGCAAAAAGGTCTGGGCGCGCGCGAGTAGAATCTTTCGCGTATTAAAAATTTTGCCAAACTTTATTTACCTCTAGCCGTATAGAAAACAAGCAAGGTCGCTGACTGACGTAGAGACTCTAGGTCATAGGTGTTAGCATGAAATAAAAAACATAGGGAATTTATATGGCTACTGGCACGATAATCTCGTTGGGTTTGTATTTTGTTGTAATGTTGGGTATAGGCCTTTTCGCCTATCGGCAAACAGACACCAACGTAGAAGGCTATATGCTTGGAGGCCGGCAATTAGGCCCCGCTGTAACCGCACTTTCAGCAGGCGCATCAGATATGAGTGGCTGGATGCTCATGGGTTTACCTGGTGCAATGTACGTATCGGGCTTATCTGCAGGCTGGATTGCCGTTGGATTAGTTCTAGGTGCGCTCGCAAATTATATGTTGGTCGCTCCGCGCCTTCGCGTTTATACCGAAGTGGCTAACAACTCCATTACCCTACCCGACTATTTCGAGAACCGTTTTGCCGATAACTCTCGTCTACTAAGAGTGATCGCTTCTGTGGTCATTGTAGTTTTCTTCACGCTTTATACGTCATCAGGTGTTGTTGCCGGTGGAAAGCTCTTTGAAACATCCTTTGGTTTAACATATGAGACAGGTTTATATGTTACTGCTGGTGTTGTCGTTGCCTATACCCTCGTGGGTGGATTTATGGCAGTGAGCATGACCGACTTTGTGCAAGGCTGCATAATGTTCGTATCACTCATTATGGTACCTGCTGTGGTCATCAGTGAACTAGGCGGCATTGGGGCTTCAATTGACGCACTAGATACCATTAACCCTGCTCTATTTGATGCATTTATGGACGCCTCTACTAATGAAGCACTAAGCGTAATTGGTATTGTTTCATTAATGTCATGGGGTTTAGGCTACTTTGGCCAGCCACATATTATCGTTCGTTTCATGGCTATACGTTCAGTAAAAGATATTCCTACTGCTAGAAACATTGGCATGAGCTGGATGATTGTTTCTATCATCGGCGCGCTAATGACGGGTTTGTTCGGGTTGGCTTATATCACCGGTAACGGCAATGACATTGACCCAGAAACAGTATTTATCTACCTCTCTCAAATTTTATTCCATCCGCTTATTGGTGGCTTCTTATTAGCTGCGATCTTAGCGGCTATTATGAGTACCATTTCGTCTCAGCTACTGGTAACGTCTAGTTCACTTACCAGTGACTTTTACCAAGCCTTCCTTCGCAGAGATGCCTCTGATGGTGAATTAGTAATAGCGGGGCGCGTAAGCGTTGTTGCTGTAGCGCTAGTGGCTATCTATCTAGCGTATGACAGAGACAGCACTATATTGACCTTAGTAAGTAATGCATGGGCTGGCTTTGGCGCAGCATTTGGACCGCTAGTACTGTTTAGCTTATTTAAACGAGAAATGACCCGCCGCGCAGCATTGGGAGGCATGATAGTTGGTGCTGTGACTGTACTACTATGGATTTATCTTCCGATAGAAATCGGAGGCCAGAAGCTTGGTGCGTGGATGTACGAGATTGTACCCGGGTTCATTTTATCGAGCTTAACCATAATGATTTTGAGTAAATCAGGTACACCAAGAGAAGGCGTGCTAGACACATTCGATGCATTCCAGACCAAGCTGAATGAAAAGTAATTTAAAAATAACGCGTAAATAAGAGCAAAAGTAAGGCCCTGTTTAGTTTTCTAAGCAGGGCCTAATCTTTTTCTAGCCCCTCAAAATAGGGCCTTATGCTTCAATTGTATGACAGTTTTATTTATTGGAATAAGATTGCTATTTTAAATAGCAAAATCGCATACTACTTTTGAATTTAAATATGTTATCGTTCTATGCAGAAAAATAACCCGCATATAACTTTTTTGTATATAACATAAATTCGGACTTCAAAATGACTGCTAGTATCCCGTCTGTAACGCATTTGAAACAACTCGAAGCCGAGAGTATTCAAATTTTCCGTGAGGTCGCTGCTGAGTTTGAAAACCCAGTAATGCTTTACTCTGTAGGAAAAGACTCTTCAGTGCTGCTTCACCTTGCCCGTAAAGCGTTCGCGCCAGGCAAAATTCCTTTTCCACTTCTACACGTAGACACCACGTGGAAGTTTGGCGAAATGATCAAATTCCGCGACGAGCAAGCAGAGAAACACGGTTTTGATTTGCTTGTTCACATCAATGAAGAAGGTGTTGAAGCTGGCGTTGGTCCATTTAGCCATGGCTCATCGAAACACACTGATATCATGAAGACCCAAGCGCTCAAGCAGGCGTTAAACAAATATAAGTTTGACGCAGCGTTTGGTGGAGCACGACGAGACGAAGAAAAATCTCGTGCTAAAGAGCGCGTTTACTCATTCCGCGACAGCAACCACCGCTGGGACCCTAAAAACCAGCGCCCAGAGCTTTGGAATATCTATAACTCACAAGTTAACAAAGGCGAAAGCATTCGTGTTTTCCCAATGTCTAACTGGACTGAGCTAGATATCTGGCAATACATCTACTTAGAAAACATTGATATTCCACAACTGTACCTTTCTAAGCCTCGTCCTGTGGTAGAGCGTGATGGCGTGCTCATTATGGTTGATGACGACCGTATGCCGCTTGAAGAAGGTGAAGTACCAGAGATGCGCTCTGTACGTTTCCGTACCCTAGGCTGTTATCCATTGACCGGTGCGGTAGAGTCAGAAGCCGCAACCTTACCTGAAGTTATTCAGGAAATGCTGCTGACCAAGACCTCTGAGCGTCAAGGTCGCGTGATTGACCATGACAGCGCAGGCTCAATGGAGAAGAAGAAAATGGAAGGGTACTTCTAATGGCCACAGACAACGTTGTTTGGCATAAACACGAAGTCAATAAAACCACCCGTTCTGAAAAGCTAGGACAAACGCCTCGCGTTTTTTGGCTTACTGGTTTAAGTGGTTCTGGTAAATCAACATTAGCCAACTTGCTTGAGAAGAAGCTTCACGAGCAAAACAAGCACACCTATCTGCTAGATGGCGACAACGTACGTCACGGCTTATGCGGCGACTTGGGTTTTAGCGATAAAGATCGCGTTGAAAATATTCGCCGCATCAGTGAAGTTGCGAAGCTATTCGTTGACGCTGGTACTCTTGTACTTACCGCTTTCATCTCTCCGTTTAAGGCTGACCGCGATTACTGCCGTAGCCTAATGGCAGACGGTGAATTTGTGGAAGTGTTTGTTGATACACCACTTGAGGTGTGTGAAAAGCGCGACCCCAAAGGCTTGTACAAAAAGGCCCGCAGTGGCGAGATCAAGGACTTTACAGGTATCGATTCAGCCTATGAAGCACCTGAATCACCGGAAGTACACTTAACCTATCAGGATGAACCGGCAGAGCAGACCGCTGAGCGTTTATATGCTTTGCTACAAGAAAAGGGATTGGTGTAATGACACAGCCTTTAAATAATCTCGCACAAAAAGTGCTAGCTATTGCCAAAGAAGCTGGCGATAAAATTATGGCGATTTACGAAAAAGATTTCGCTATTTATGAGAAGCAAGATACCAGCCCACTAACCGAAGCTGACCTTGCCGCCCATAACGTTATTGTAAAGGCCCTTGAAGCGGAATCTGACCTGCCTATTCTTTCTGAAGAGTCAGCTGATATTTCGTGGGATGAACGTAAAACGTGGTCGTCATACTGGCTGGTTGATCCGCTAGACGGCACCAAAGAGTTTATTAAGAAAAACGGTGAATTTACGGTAAACATTGCACTTATCGAAAATGGCAAACCGACTATGGGTGTGGTTTACGCGCCTGCGCTAAACAAGAGCTATGTTGGTATTGTGGGTGAAGGTGCATGGACCGAAGTAGATGGTGAATTCACTGCCATTTCTGCGCGTAAGCACGATGGTGCAGAAGTGTGGAAAGTGGTGGGCAGTCGTTCTCACCAAAGTCCTGAAATTCAAAATTTATTGGCACAGCTTGAAGGTGAAACCGAGCTTGTGGCGATGGGCAGCTCACTAAAACTTTGCTTAGTGGCAGAGGGCGAAGCACATCTTTACCCTCGTTTGGGCCCAACATCTGAATGGGATACAGGCGCTGCACATGCAGTTGCACTGGCTGCTGGGGCAAATGTAACTGTTTTAGACCCAGAAAATCCACTAGATGACAACGCCGACGCTCTTACCTATAACCAAAAAGAGTCTGTGTTAAACCCCTTTTTCCTTGTGAGCGCATAACATGAACAACGAAAACGAATTATTAAGACAGGACGTTCTGTCTTACCTTGAACAACACGAAAAGAAAGACATGCTACGTTTCCTTACCTGCGGTAGCGTAGACGATGGTAAGAGTACCCTTATTGGTCGCTTACTTCACGATTCAAAAATGATTTATGAAGACCAACTTGCTGCCATTACAAAAGACAGCAAAAAAGTAGGTACTACGGGAGAGAAAGTTGACCTTGCCCTTCTTGTAGACGGGCTTCAGTCTGAGCGTGAACAAGGTATTACCATTGATGTAGCTTACCGCTACTTCTCTACCGACAAGCGTAAATTTATTATCGCTGATACCCCAGGGCACGAGCAGTACACCCGCAACATGGTAACAGGCGCATCTACTTGTGACCTTGCTATTATTCTTGTTGATGCTCGTGGCGGCGTTAAGGTGCAAACCAAGCGTCACTCATTCCTTGTATCTCTTCTAGGTATCAAACACGTTATTGTTGCTATCAACAAAATGGACTTAATGGACTATTCAGAAGAGGTCTATAAGCAGATTCAGGAAGATTACCTGAAGTTTGCTGAGCAGCTTGATATTCCTGATATTCAGTTTGTTCCTATCTCAGCATTGGAAGGCGATAACGTTGTAGGTGTCAGTGAGAAAACACCTTGGTTCAACGGCACACCACTAATGGAAATGCTAGAAAATATTGAAATTGGTGAAGATGACAATCAGGAAGATTTCCGCTTCCCAGTACAATATGTTAATCGCCCTAACCTAGATTTCCGTGGCTTTGCCGGTACGGTAGTATCAGGTCAGGTTGCGCCAGGTGATGAAGTGACTGCACTTCCATCAGGTAAGAAATCAAAAGTTAAGCAAGTGGTTACATTTGAAGGCGATCAAGAACGCGCTTATGTACCTCAAGCGGTTACGCTAACACTCGAAGACGAAATTGATATCTCTCGTGGCGATATGATTGTTAAATCAGACAACTTGCCACTACTTAACACCCAGTTCAAAACACATTTAGTCTGGATGTCTGAAGAGCCGCTAATGCCAAACAAGCAATACTTGTTTAAGTTCGCGACTAAGTCAACGCCAGGGGTTGTTGCTCATATCGATAATCAAATTGATGTGAACACGCTGGAAGAAGCAGATGCCATGCACCTAAATCTTAACGAGATTGGTGTAGTTGACGTCAAGTTCACCCAGCCAGTAGCCTGTGACCCGTACAAGCGCAACCGTCCTACAGGTTCATTCATTGTTATCGACCGTTTAACCAATGGTACCGTAGGTGCAGGTATGATCATCGACGAAATTGCCGGTGATGCACAGCATACTTCGCCTAATTTCTCTGAGTTTGAACTTGAATTCAATGCATTAGTTCGCAAGCACTTCCCGCATTGGAACTCTGTGGATATCAGTAAACTATAAGCAGGACTGGAGCAATATGGATGTGACCCAGTTCATCGTACTGGCAATTTTTGTCAGTACGATATGCGCGCTGATTTTTACCAGTCAGCGCCCTTCCACTGTGTTTTCTGGTGCAGTGTTAGCTTTACTGGTTACCCAGCAGTTATCTCTTGATGACATCTTGCTAAACTTAACAAACAAGGGCCTAATCACCCTTGTTTTGTTGCTTTTAGTAAGCAGTGCTATTGATAAAACCGCGTTAATAAAACGTATTGGTAGAAAGCTCGTTAGTGCTAACTTTACCCAGTCCTACTGGCGACTGTTTTCACTTACTTTTGTGTCGTCAGCACTGCTCAATAACACAGCAATTGTGGCCAGTCTTATTGGCCCTATAAAACAAAATCAATACCACCCCGCTTCCCGATTACTGATCCCGCTTTCCTACGCCGCAATACTCGGTGGCACGGTTACTTTAATTGGTACCTCAACTAACCTTATTGTAGATAGCTTTCTACAAGAGCACGGGCACCCTGGTTTCAACTTTTTCGACTTCACACTTTATGGCTCCATTGCTGGGCTAAGCTGTGGCCTTCTCATGTTCATGTTATTACCTTTGCTGCCCAATATTGGCAACAAGAACAATAACTATCATGAGTATATGGTTGAAGCAGAAGTAGAAGCAGGTTCAGAGCTAATTGGCAAAACTGTGGAGCAAAACCACTTACGTAACCTGCCTGAGCTTTTTTTGGTAGAAGTAGTGCGCAATGGCAACCTAATCTCGCCTGTTGGCCCTGACTTAGTTATTCTGGAAAACGACAAGCTGATCTTCTCTGGCAATGTCCAAAAACTAGATAACTTAAGCCATATAAAAGGATTAAGCATGTTCGCAGAAACCGATGGGGTATTGCGTGAAAGCTTAACTGAGGTTGTAGTGGCCAACCGCGCTCAAATAATTGGGCAAACCATTAAAAATCTGGGATTCAGAGCCCTGTTCGATGCCGCCGTTGTAGCTATTCGCCGCGATGGAGAGCAACTATCAGGAAAACTAGGTGAAATAAAGCTTCAAGCCGGTGACTTTTTGCTGCTAGCAACAGGGCCTGATTTTGCAACACGTCAAAATTTGAATAAGAACTTTTTCATTTTATCTGAGCAAAAAATTGCCCGCCCATTAACCAATAAGCAAGAGTGGATCACTCTTGGTGGTTTCCTTACGACAGTGTTATTAGCCGCGACTAATGTCATTTCATTAGCTATTGGTTTACTGTTCTTAGCTGCTGTTCTTGTCGGGGTTAGGGTTACGTCAAACGGAGAAATGAAGCGAAACCTGCCGCTAAACTTGATTGTTGTAATAGTCGGTGCGCTAAGTTTAGCCACTGCGCTCGAAAACTCTGGGGTCATTACCACTACAACCGAAGCGCTCATGCCTCTTTTGGCGGGCACTGATTGGTTTGTGGCGCTCGTGGTTATCTACTTGCTAACCTTACTTTTAACTGAGTTCGTTACCAACAATGCAGCTGCGGCTTTAATGTTTCCTTTTGCTTATGGGCTAGTGCAAATTATCGGAGCTCCGCTAATGCCATTCGCTTTAGCTGTAGCATTTGCCGCGAGCGCAAGCTTTATTTCGCCATTTGGTTACCAAACCAACCTCTTGGTTTACAACGCTGCCAACTACAAATTTGCACATTTTATAAAGATAGGGCTACCTATATCTGTGATGTACAGCACAATAGTGCTTACACTGCTGAATATAACTTATCTATAGGCTGTATACGGTCTTGCCAGCATAAAAAACAAAAGGGAAGCCATGCTTCCCTTTTTACTGCTCTTTAACCAAGCTTGCACTCAATTAACCTTATACATTTTCCCTTACAAAAAATGTCGCTTTATCAGAATCTTGTGCTGTACATAATGTGTGCCCGCCAGTAATCTTATACCCAAACTAATGAACAATAATTTGCAGTCATTGTTTTACACACAACCTAAGCAGCAAATAAAAACTAAGAAAGAGGAGCAAGGGATGCACACTGTGACGAATCCTTTCCAAGCGTGTAATGATATCTTTTTTAAACCGAATGGTGTATTCAAAGCAGTTGGCGAGCACAACAACTGGAGCTGGATGCCGTTTATCTTGGTTATGGCTATTACACTGGTATCACAATATCTCTACGTGAACTTTGTTGATATTGAGTGGTTTGCAGAAATGAACATTGCCGCACAGGGCGATATGAGCCCGGCTGAAGAAGAGCAGATGAAGGCTTTCTTCACCAGAGATGCGCTGCTTTGGTCTTCTATTATCGGCGCTTTTTTCATTCCTATTATCGTTAACGCTGTTTATGCAGTTTACGTAAACCTTATGACTCGTTCAGACGATAGCCATGTTTTCGGTTTCACAGATTGGTACGGTTTTGCATGGTGGCTTTCAATGCCTTACGTACTTACCGGTTTAGTTGGCGTTGCACTGCTATTGTTCACTGGCGACCACCAGGTGGCACCATCAATCTTATCACCAGCATCCTTAGGCTTTATCGCAAGTATTCCTATGGACTCACCTTGGTACGCGTTCGGCCAAGCTTTAAGGTTAGAGCTTTTTTGGGGAATTTATTTGGCCACCGTAGGCATCTCGCAGTGGACGTCTTTTCCTCTTAAGAAAGCGGCACTCATTGCAAGCGCTCCGTATGTGGTTATCTACGGTATTTGGCTGATTGCTTTAGCGCTATTTTAAAAAAATACACTTAATAGCCGCCTTCCATTTGGCTATTTGTTGGCGCTGCTCCGAAAAAAACTGGGGCAGCGTCAAGCTCTTTAAGACCACAAAGGTAGCTGAATTGTCGGCTTACTTCCCTTCCGGAGCGGTCTAAAATAGTCTTTATTCTGATAAAACACTTCATCTTGTTGACCTTGCCACAAAGGTACGCCAAGCAAAGGCAATGGTTTTAAAAGCGGTGTACTCTCAAAATAATTTAACGTTTTGATGCGTGCTGTCATCGCATCGTCTAGCACCAAGCGCTGCTGCCATTTATCAAGATGGCTAAAGCCTTTTGGTACAGCCACTGCTAACCACTTGCCCGTGAGGCCTACAAATGGATTTAGCATCATTTCTAAATTCGCGTGTCCAAAGATAAAAGGGCTGACCTGTTTGTGCCACAGTGCTCGTTTTTCAACAAAGACACGCTCCCACTCATGGGACGCTAATTCCGCTAAAAACGTTTCAAGAGTGCCTCTGTCATATAGCGCACCTAGCGTGGCCTTATCTGTAGTTCCGCTATTTGAGTCAATAAGTGTTGCTGTGCGCTTAGGCTTATTTGAAGCAGTGCTATCATGGGCTTCAATGGCAAGCACTACACCGCACTCATCGAAGTGCGTAATGCGATTGCGTCGCGGTGTTCTGGGGTTTACACCGTATGCACTAATATCACTAATATGTAGCGCATTTAACAGAGATTTTGTTTTGGGGAACTGCAGCCAAATAAGTGCATTAAACAAGTCGTGCCAGCTATGCTCTCTGGTAGGAACTACACCGTCTTCACTAATGATGGTCTCGTAATAACGCTGGTCATCATGTGAAAACTGGCTTTGCCCTTTGAACAGTGGCCCTTGCCATTGTTCATAATACCGGGCCGTTAATTCATTCAGCTTTTCAGGGGTAGGAAATTCGTCGTTACTTACCAAGCCAACCTCTTCAAGAAGCGCCGTAACCGGTTTACTGGCGTGTTTTAGTAAGTAGTCTTTACAGAAGGGGATTGAGTTTGATTGCATATCAACTATTGGTTCGCTTTAGGGTTTTCTCTATACTGGTTGCGTATTGTAGAGCAAACAGAGACTAACAATGAAAAAAATGTTTTTGCCATTGCTTGTACCTACCCTTTTAGGCGTAAGTGCTTGCACACCTAACAACGAGAGCACCACAACCAACGAGACAGCGCAGAAAACTATGCCTGTGGCTTCTAACTTCGACAGTGTTTATAACAACATTTCTGATGCTGATATTCGCGAGCCGCTAAAAATTTTGTCTTCTGATGAGTTTGAAGGTCGTTTACCAACGACTGAAGGTGAAAAGAAAACCATTGATTACTTAGTCAGTGAATTTACAAAAGCAGGTCTTAAGCCGGGTAATGGCGATAGCTTCCTTCAAAAAGTAGCACTTATGGAGATCACAGCTGATCCTGATATGACCATGACGATCGGCGACAATACCTTTGCCTACAAAGAGCAAATGGTAGCCTCTTCTAAGCGCGAGCAAAGCTCGGTATCTCTTGAAGACTCTGAACTGGTGTTTGTTGGTTATGGCGTAAATGCGCCAGAATACGACTGGAACGATTACGAAGGGTTAGATGTTAAGGGCAAAACGGTAGTTATGCTAATTAACGACCCTGGTTTTGAAAACCCAGAAAGCGGTAAGTTTCAAGGTACTACCATGACCTATTATGGCCGTTGGAGTTACAAATACGAAGAAGCGAGCCGACAAGGGGCGGCGGGTGCCATTATTGTTCACGAAACCGCGCCAGCGTCTTACGGCTGGTCGGTTGTTGCAAACAGCTGGAGTGGTCCGCAGTACGGTTTGGTAAGTGCCGATAAAGGTGCGAGCCGTGTTGCCGTTGAAGGCTGGCTTACGTTAGATGCAGCGAAAAAAGTGTTTGCCGATGCCGGTCTTGATTTCGACACAGAGAAAGCTAACGCCATGCAGGGTCCATATAGCAAAGCGATGGATATTAAAGCGTCGGTTACCGTGAAAAACACTTTCGAAAAGTCAGAAAGCAACAACGTAATCGCCACGTTACCGGGTACCGAGTTTCCTGATGAGCATATTATCTACACAGCCCATTGGGATCATTTAGGTAAAGACGAAAGCAAAGAAGGTGACCAAATCTATAACGGCGCGCACGACAACGCTACAGGTACTGCAGCAATGCTTGCTATGGCTAAAGCCTATTCAGAACTTACGCCTGCACCTAAGCGTTCAGTGTCGTTTTTAGTAGTTACGGCTGAAGAGCAAGGCCTATTGGGCAGTAAATTTTATGCCAGCAACCCTGTTATTCCTATTGAGAATACCGTCGCGAACATCAATATGGATGCAATGAACGTGCTGGGGAAAACTAAAAACGTTGCTGTTGTAGGCATGGGTAAATCAGAAATGGAAGATTACCTTGAAGCCGCCGCAGCTAAACAAGGTCGAACACTTACCCAAGAAGACCGACCTGAAGCAGGTTACTACTACCGTTCTGACCACTTCAGCTTTGCTAAACAAGGTGTACCGGCACTTTATGCAGAGGGCGGCAATGAGCCAGCAGATGAAGAAACGGCTAAGTATAGAAAACGTATGAACGTTATCGTGACAGGCTGCTACCATCAAGTGTGCGACCAATATCGCGATGACTGGGACCTAAGCGGCATTGTACAAGACACTCAGATGTTGTTTGACGTAGGTGTCGGCGTTGCGAATGCAGATGATTGGCCTAAATGGAATGAAGCAAGTGAGTTTCAGCGCAAAAATTAATATCCGCACTGACTTCTAAGCGTTAAAATTGCTTACTTATGCAATAAAACTAAAAGGGCCTTTTTATAGGCCCTTTCTTATTCCTCATTCCTAAAGCACTGCTCCAAGCGGCTTCGAATTGATACTTTTTACTATTCAGTAAACTCACTCACTATTTAATTGATATAATAATTATGCACCCCAAATAGGATAAAAATGTTAATAAACGGCTATTTTGAGATAAAAGGAATAAGTATTTCCATTTTCTCATCATAATGTACTTGCAATTTCCTGTCAGACTGGCACATTCAAGGCACGCGAAAAAAGAATAAAAACAATCCTTCGCTCACTCGTACGCGAGTACCGACAGAAAAAACTTCTATTATTTTTTTCAACAAGTGAACAGAGAGAATCCGTTATATGTGTGGTATTTTCGGTATCCTTGATATCAAAACCGATGTGTCTGAACTCAGAACCCAAGCCCTCGATTTATCAAAACTATTGCGCCACCGTGGCCCTGACTGGTCGGGTATCTGGAATAATGACAATACCATTCTTTGTCACGAAAGACTGGCGATTGTCGACGTAGATACAGGGGCACAGCCTCTTATCAGCCAAAACGATAAGCAAATTCTTGCTGTTAACGGCGAGATTTATAATCACAAGCAGCTAGCCGCTGACTTGGATGAACCGTATCCATTTAAAACCCGTTCAGATTGTGAAGTTATCCTTCCGCTTTTTCAGCAAAAAGGCATCGACTTTATTGATGACCTAGAAGGCATGTTCGCGTTTATTCTTTACGATGAAGAACAAGACGCTTACCTGATTGCCCGTGACCATATTGGAATTATTCCGCTTTATACGGGCTATGACGAACACGGTAACTTTTATGTTTCGTCAGAAATGAAAGCACTAGCGGGCGTATGTAAGACAATTAGTGAGTTCCCTCCTGGTCACTACCTTTGGAGCAAAGAAGGAAAAATCACTAAGTACTACAAACGCGATTGGATGGAATACGACAACGTAAAAGACAACACAAGCGATTTAGACGAGCTTCGCGTAGCGTTTGAAAAAGCAGTGAAGTCACACATGATGTCTGACGTGCCTTACGCAGTGCTGCTGTCTGGTGGCCTAGACTCATCACTGGTTTCTGCTGTGGCTGCACAGTACGTAGCCAAACGTGTTGAAGACGAAGATAAGACCGACGCTTGGTGGCCACGCCTACACAGTTTTGCTGTAGGACTTGAAGGCGCTCCTGATCTTAAAGCTGCGAAGAAAGTGGCGGATATGATTGGTACAGTTCACCATGAAATCCATTTCACCATTCAAGAAGGTTTAGATGCCATCCGTGATGTTATCTTCCATCTAGAAACGTACGATACAACCACTATCCGCGCTGCTACCCCTATGTACCTCATGACCCGCAAAATTAAAGCAATGGGCATTAAAATGGTGCTTTCGGGTGAAGGTTCTGATGAAATTTTTGGTGGTTACCTGTATTTCCATAAAGCGCCAAATGCTAAAGAATTCCACGAAGAAACGGTACGTAAGCTAGATCGTCTTCACATGTTTGACTGTGCGCGTGCTAACAAGGCCACGTCAGCATGGGGTGTTGAAGCACGCGTTCCTTTCTTAGATAAGAACTTTATTGACGTAGCCATGCGCCTAAACCCACAAGACAAGATGTGCCTTGATGGGAAAATGGAGAAGTGGATCCTTCGTAAAGCGTTTGATAACGGCGATACACTGCCTGCAGAAGTATTGTGGCGTCAAAAAGAGCAATTCGGTGACGGTGTAGGTTATTCGTGGATCGACTCCATTCGCGATTTCGTTGAAAACGAAGTAACCGACCAACAACTGGCTACTGCGGAGTTCCGCTTCCCAGTGAATACGCCTGACACAAAAGAAGGCTATTACTACCGTACTATCTTTGAGAGCTACTTCCCTCAAGAAAGTGCTGCGCGCTGTGTACCTGGCGGCAAGTCAATCGCCTGTAGTACTGCAGAAGCTCTTGAATGGGACGAGAGCTTTAAGAACAATGCCGACCCTTCTGGTCGCTCAATGAAAGACGTTCACGCTGGCGAGTCTTAATAGACGCAACGAAACAGCAATATGTAAAATGTAGAAAACGCAGCTTAGGCTGCGTTTTTTATTGCTGTTTTACTTTATACCAGTCCGCATAAATAATTACCCACTCAGCGAGAGTTAAAATGTTCGTAATCACGGCGTGTTACCACAGGTATAGTGGTTCTACATCAAGGTGACACAACAAAGAGTACGGACATTTTAAACTCGCCCACTCAGAAGGCGCTTATCTATGCGGATTGGTATTAGTCATCGTTGGTTTATACCAGAGTGCAGAATTAGTGAGAGGGGTTTCAATAGGAAGCAATGGGTTTTCCAGAGTAAATATTTTGCGCTCACTAACATCTAGAGACTCTAAGATAGGCGCATAGGTAGACTCAAACAAGGCGTCAAACGACCCGTCTTTTATGGCTCTATTTAACCCAGTGTGAATGAGGTTTTCTAATGTTTTATTATTTACATTTACGAAGTAATACATTGCTGTGGGGTAATAGAGGGCCATTGAAGGTTCAAGGTAGAGGTTAGAGCGACGGCCTTCTTCCTCAAGTTCTGCGCTCACTTCCATCACTGAGCGGGGAAAAAAGTCACCTTTCCCCTGTTTAATCATGTCATACGCTTCGCGAAATTCAGGCACGGTGAAAACATTGAACCCGTTGGCTTGGAGAATTTTGGTATCTGGCCACTCCTCACCTTGAATAGGAACAAGTTTGCGCATATCGTTCAGCGATAATACATCACTAAATTTTGACTTTTTATCTTCGTTTATAACAAAGACGCGAAAGCCAATCAGACCTTTGGCGATAGGTATTCGAATGGGAGTCAGTTCTTTTTCACGCTGGTTATCTGTCATGCTCCACACAACGTTCACTTCTCTATTCTCACGAAGCTGGCGCATAGCCTTACTCGTCAGTAATATGCGATCCGAAGGACGAAGCTCATAATTGACACCTGTTTTATCGAGAGCAAGTTTAAGTAAAGCGATAGGATATTGAGCTCGCGCGTCAGAGTCGTCGATAGGACGGGGGTAGGTAATCGTCCACGTAGCGCCATCAGCCGTTGGTACAATAGCCAAAAGACATAAAGCAATAGCCGTAGTAACGGCTTGTTTAAGCGTGTTGAAGCTGTGCATTTTCTTTATGCCCATGATGAATTAAAGAGTGAGTTAAAGAGTAAGCTGAGTGCTCATCATCGCTAATTATTCTTTTAAGCGGCCGATATGTATTAAACATTTATTCAATGCCAATGTATTTGTGTGTTTGTAAAGATAGCCGCCAGTTGCGCTCAATACAAGTACGCACAGCCAGTTCAGTCGCTCTCTTCTGCTGGCTAATTGGTTGTAAACAAACCTGTTTTCCTTCTAGCGATGATACATTGCTCAACAGCGCATCAAGTTCATCAATATGCTTTTGCATAGCAATAGGATGCTTAATTTCGTTTGCCCTTTCTAATGCGCTGACTAAAACATCGTATCCACCTTTCATATTTATTTTAGGTGAAACGGTTACGTAAGTGCGTTCGTCACACAGAACTTCAAAGGTGCCGCTGGTCTCAATTTGTGTGGTATACCCGTTATCGTGTAGCAAGGTTGTCAACGGACGTAAATCATACATACAAGGCTCACCACCGGTAATAACCACGTGCTTTGCCACGTATCCTTGTTCACTAAATTCGGCCAGTAAGGCGTCTTCGCTTGAGGTGAAATAGCTTTCTGACTCTTCACCTTTGGTTATTACCGCCTGTGGCGATACACTTAAATCAGGCTTGATTTCCCATGTATGTTTGGTATCACACCACGGGCAGCCTACAGGACAGCCCTGCAGACGAACAAAGATAGAAGGAATACCTGTGTGAGCTCCTTCACCCTGGATAGTTTCAAACATCTCATTGATGTTTAATGTGGACATTACAGACAAATTGACACCCTTTAACGATTGTATGTTGGGATTTTACCAAGGATCACATAAAATTCGGGGATAATTTCTTAAATCTTCAAAAAACTATGTCATCAGAAAATGTTGTTGTTATTTATTCAGGAGGCATGGACTCTTTCACGGTACTGCACAAAGCACTAAATGCAGGCAAAAAAGTCCACGCATTAAGTTTTAACTACGGTCAACGTCACAAAAAAGAACTCGACTATGCGGCGAACGTATGTAAATCACTTAACGTGCCACATAAAATTGTTGATATTAGCGCTATTAACACACTTATTGGAGGCTCTGCCCTAACGTCAGATATAGATGTGCCTGAAGGCCATTATGAAGAACCAAGCATGAAACAAACGGTAGTGCCTAACCGTAACATGATATTGCTTTCATTGGCGGTTGGCTATGCTGTGAGTTTGGACGCCAATGAAGTTTATTATGGTGCACACTCAGGCGATCACGCCATTTACCCCGACTGCCGACCAGAATTCGTGCATAAGATGAATGACGTATGCGGTATTGCAAACTATACCCCTGTTACCATTATGACGCCTTATATCGACGACAGCAAAACAGCTATTTTGACTGACGGTTTGTCAATGGGTTTGGACTATGGGCAAACATGGACATGCTACAACGGCAGAGAAAAAGCCTGCGGGAAGTGCGGTGCATGTGAAGAACGTTTAGAAGCGTTTAAAGAAAACAACGCTACCGACCCTCTAGAGTACGAATAAGCACTGGGTATAAAAATAGATAGACTCAAAAAAACACCTCTTGTTCCACGCGCATTTATAAGCGCTTTGAAACAAGAGGTGTTTTTATATTCGCTGTATTGATAAAGCTACTTCTGACTTTCAGAAATAAAATAGCTCAACTCTTTAATACAGTGGCGCAATACTGGGTTTAGCCGCGTGTTTTTACCATTCATCACAAACAACTCGTGGCTAAAGTTAAAAAGGCTACCTTGTGCAATAGGCACGAGTCCTAACGCCGCACCCTGCTCTTTTGCCATGTAATCAGGTAACAAGCCAATATATTCGCCCGTCATAATTGCGGACATTGCGGCGTCAAAAGAATCAGAAAAGGTTTGAATAGATAGCCTGGTCTCATCTTCAATGTAATTAGCCGATGACAGGCCAGCGATACCAATCGCAGGATAATCACCAATTTTCACATTCTCTGGCAACTCAGTATCGCGATACTTTGCCAACGGATGGGTTGGCGCACAATATAATCGCCCTTCAGTTTCAATTCCCACGGGGTGAAAAGTCACTGATTCGGGTTTTACCATGTCATAGGTTGAAACTACAAGGTGACACTCACCCGAAAGCGCTACGTGTTCTACTTCGTTATATAAGCGAGTTTGGATATTCACATGGATATCATCAAACTTTTTCATTGTACTTTTGACCGCTTTACTTACAGCCATGTGCATTGATAGCGGAAGACCTGCCATCAACACGAGCGTGATATGGCCAGAGTAGTCATCGTGTAGCGATTTTAGGTTAAATACAAAGTTATCGAATGCGTTGAAGATGCGCTTGGTTTCTTGAAAAACCACCTCACCTTCTTTTGTCATTTGAAAACCACCACGCCCACGATGGCATAGCACCAAATCCAAACGTTCTTCCAGCTTTTTAATAGCGGCACTGATATTTGGACGTTGCATTCGCAACACGGGTTCAGCCGCAGTAAATCCGTTGCAGCTTGCTACAGCATAAAACACACGCAGTAGCTTGATATCTGACTCCTGAAGACGATTAAGCATATTAGCACCTGTTTTTAGGTATAGTTATAGATACTCTTACGAGAACTATATGTAACTAATCGTGCTATTACAACGACATTTTGCTGCTTTTCGTCTCATTTAATAATAAAAAAGCAACTTTTCTGTTTGGTAAATAGTTATCTACAGGAATATTTTTACATAAGTAAAAAGAACATAAGCAAAGGTGGGGAGAAAATAGTGATGTGTTATTCAGATTTATACGGAACACGTGCGCATAAGGCTTTGTAACATTTTAACCTCGCCCTTCGGGAAGGTCTGGCGAGTGAAGTGCCCTCAAAACGCATTGAGGGCTTTGACTGTGTAAAATGCTTAAGAAAGCGCAACCACCTGTTTTCTAAGTGATTCAATATCGTCACGAAGTGAAGCCGCTTTTTCGAACTCAAGCTCTCGGGCATATTCAAACATTTGCTTCTCAAGTTCAGTGATTTGATCCATCAACTCAGTTGCACTTGCTGTCTTCTGTTGCTTTTTCTTTTCTTCAACTTTGCGCAGTCTTACTTTGCCAGAGGCAGGATGTGCACTATCACCTAGGTCCATAATATCGGTAATAGGCTTATTGAGTCGCATCGGTGTTATGCCGTTGGCCTCATTATGCGCCATCTGCTTTTCACGACGACGGTCCGTTTCGTCTATCGCTTTTTTCATCGACTTCGTAATACTATCTCCATACAAGATAGCTTTTCCATTTACGTGGCGTGCAGCACGACCAATAGTTTGAATAAGCGAACGCTCAGCACGTAAGAACCCTTCTTTATCCGCATCTAAAATAGCAACGAGCGAGACTTCAGGCATGTCTAACCCTTCACGTAAAAGGTTGATACCAACCAACACGTCAAATTTACCTAACCGCAAGTCGCGAATAATCTCAATACGCTCAACAGTATCAATATCAGAATGTAGATAGCGCACCTTTACGCCGTGCTCGTTTAAGTACTCGCTTAAGTCTTCGGCCATACGCTTTGTTAACGTAGTAATGAGCACACGTTCGTCGAGCTCTACTCGCTTTTGAATTTCAGAGAGCACATCATCGACTTGAGTGGCTACGGGGCGCACTTCAATAACCGGATCTAATAGCCCAGTGGGCCGCACAACTTGTTCAACTATCTCGCCGTCAGTTTTCTTCAACTCATAGTCACCCGGCGTAGCAGAAACATAAATGGTCTGAGGGCAGATTTGCTCAAATTCTTCAAACTTCAGAGGGCGATTGTCCAACGCAGATGGCAATCTGAAACCAAACTCCACTAGCGTTTCTTTTCTAGAGCGATCCCCACGATACATAGCCCCTACTTGGGAAACCGTAACGTGAGACTCGTCGATAAACATCAAGCCATCTGCCGGGAAGTAATCTAATAAAGTTGGAGGCGGCTCGCCCGGGGCTCGACCCGACAAGTAGCGGGAATAGTTTTCAATGCCCGAACAATATCCAAGCTCCATCATCATTTCGATATCAAACTGGGTACGTTGTGAAATGCGTTGTTCTTCAATAAGCTTATTCGTTTCCTGAAGCTGCTTTTTGCGCTCGCCTAATTCATCCTTTATATGCTCAATAGCATTCAGAATTTTCTCTCGCGGTGTAACATAGTGCGTTTTTGGGAAAACCGTCGCGCGAATAACAGACTTATCCACTGCGCCGGTTAACGGGTCGAATAAACTGATTTTATCTATTTCATCGTCGAACAGCTCAACCCTTACAGCTTGCTTTTCAGAGTCAGCGGGGAAAATATCAATAACATCCCCACGCACACGGAATGTACCCCGCTCAAAGGCCAAATCGTTACGCTTATACTGCAGTTCAGCAAGGCGACGTAAAATATCACGCTGATCCATGGTGTCGCCCTGACGAAGATGCAGCAGCATTTTCATATAGGATTCGGGGTCACCCAAGCCATAAATAGCCGACACACTGGCCACTATCACTACGTCACGGCGCTCCATCAGTGCCTTAGTAGCTGACAATCGCATTTGTTCAATGTGATCATTTATAGACGCGTCTTTTTCGATAAAGGTATCGGTACTAGGAACGTAGGCTTCTGGCTGGTAATAATCATAATATGAAACAAAGTACTCTACGGCGTTATTGGGGAAAAACTCTTTCATTTCACCGTAAAGTTGAGCCGCAAGTGTTTTATTGTGTGCCAGTATAAGCGTGGGTCGCTGCACTTCTTTAATGACGTTGGCCATAGTAAAGGTTTTACCTGACCCCGTAACACCTAGCAGTGTCTGGCCGGCCAAACCACTTTCCAAGCCATCGACTAGGGCTTCGATGGCCTTAGGCTGATCGCCCGCTGGTTTGTATTTAGAATGAAGCTCAAACCCTCTACTCATTTATTTAACCTTTCCTTTAGCCTAATGCTTAACATATTATTTGCGGGCATATTTTCTGAAAAATACAGCGAAGCACACTTACCGTTAGCCTCGTTGAGCATCTACAGTGTCTGTTTCGAACTTAGCTAGCGCACTCTTGAAAACAACAAGTGAGACACATGCCATTGCAATATTGGCAATGACAGTACCGGCAAATAGCCCTTTCAAGTCGAAGAAAAAACTGCCCGCAACGCTTATTGGTACGAAGAAAATAAACAAGCGGATGACACTTAGAACTAATGCCGTCATGGGGCGGTGCATTGCGTTTAACGATGAGTTAGTCAGAATGATAATGCCTTGCATGCCATAACCTAGCGGCACAATCATCAAAAATAGCTGTATCAATACGCTTACCTCTGCTTCATGGGCAAAGGCAACGGCTATCCAGCTAGACATTGCCCACATGACAAGAAAAATGCCGAACTGCCAAACAAGAACAAACTTCAAAGTAAGTGAATATGCTTTTTTTACCCGTTCTACCTGCCCTGCTCCTACGTTTTGGCTGATAAATGGAGGCAGCGTCATAGATAGCGCTAGCACAACAATGCTAGCAATAGACTCCATTCTATTACCTACCCCCCACGCTGCCACCGCTTCGGCGCCGTAACCAGCAACTACAGCTGTCATCACACCACCTGCAACAGGGGTTAGCATATTTGCTCCTGCCGCAGGCAGCCCTATTTTGAGAATTTCCCGGCTGCTGTCACGTAGCTCGGCGAGTGTTAGAAGTCGAGGTAACATTAACTTTCGACGTACAGATAAAATATAAAGTATCCATATGGCGCCAACTATCCACGCGATAAAGGTAGCCAATGCCGCACCTTTTATTCCCATTGCCGGAATAGGCCCAAGTCCGAATATAAAAATAGGGTCAAGCAACGCATTTAGACCGCCCCCGGCTGCCATCACTATGCTAGGTGTTCGGGTATCACCACATGCGCGAAGTACACTATTGCCCACCATAGGCATAGCTAAAAAAATGCTCGATAAATACCATAGGCCCATATAGTCAGATATATATGGCATTAAGTTATCTGTGGCATTAAGCAGTTTAAATACAGGCTCTATGGTAAAAAAGCCAATTATTGCTAATGTCCCTACCAGCAAAACAGACAGCATTAGCGAGCCTGTAGCATAGTGTTGGGACTTGGTTATTTCCTTACTACCCTGCAACTTCCCTATAATTGCCGAGGTTCCTATACCTAAACCAATGTTCAGACTAATTACGGTAAAGGTTACTGGAAAGGTAAAACTGATAGCAGCTAATGGGTCTGTGCCCAACAAACTGACGAAAAAGGTATCGATAAGCCCAAAGCTCATCATCATTACCATCCCCAATATCATAGGAATAGTCATACGCTTTAACGTAGTACCTATATCTCCTCCCAATAAGTCGGAAGTACGTTGTTTAGCGTTAGTTTTTATCACTAGAGCTCCGGCTAATTAAATTCCCCTCATTAACTGCGCGCTAGTGTAAAACGGTGAACGCTATTTAGCCATGCTGTTTCGATAAACAAAGCAAAGCGTAAGAGGGAGAGAAGAAATATAATGTTTTTAATGAAAATACATGCACTTTGCGAATTTGTTCGCTATTCGCTAAAAGCACTACTTTGTCAGTATTTTTACACGATTAATATGTCAGTGAATTCGTGACAGTTTAGTTTCTATTCCATTTCACTTTTAATATAGTGACTATCAAAGTTCATCCATATTAGATTTTTACAACTCAGCGGTTGAAAGACCAACAAAAATGTTAATAACTTGTAAGAGACTGAGAAATAACATGGATTTTGTTGAATAGCATTTAGTCATTCGTTGAATTAACACACAAGCTACTTTTTGTTCAACCGATCAATTTAGATCGAAGGTTGCGATCACAAAAACAGTGCTAACCCTTTGTAGTATATAGAATATAACCCCACATTCAGGCCTATTCAATCGGATCAATTAATACCTGATCTTACAAAAGCAGTAGACGAATATAAGCTATCAACATAGTTATCCACAGATTTAGTGGATAACTACCGCCAGACCATATTCGGCGGGATTTCGTGCTCGATTAATTTCTCATCACGTAAGTGGTGACTAACCTTTTAATCCTCAGGTACAGGTTACAGATTTATTAAAGCCTGTACATAATAACAGTATGGAAGCGATTTTTTATTCTTTTTAGTTATAGCCTTTAACTTTACTGAGATATATCAGAAAAAAGAAAAAATCATTTCTTTAAAAGCTAAAAGCACACGTGTTTATATGTAAACAAGCAATAATGTGCAGTTATTAACCATCATTTTCTCAGCATTGACGACAAAATGAACATAAAAGCCGTAAAAAGCTATTTTTTGCGCAGTCAGCACAAATATTTCATTTATGTTGTTGACAGTTCCTAAGTACGTCTTTAATATTCGCCCCCGTTGAAGCACAGGTCCCCCTTAGCTCAGTTGGTTAGAGCGACGGACTGTTAATCCGCAGGTCCCCCGTTCGAGTCGGGGAGGGGGAGCCAACTTCAGCAAACAACTTAGGTGTCGATTCCCCCTTAGCTCAGTTGGTTAGAGCGACGGACTGTTAATCCGCAGGTCCCCCGTTCGAGTCGGGGAGGGGGAGCCACTTAGTTGGCTCTTAATCGTCTTACCCACTTCATTCTATTTTAATTCCTAAAACAACGCGTTTAGACATTAAATAACCCTAATTCAATCAAGTTGTTAAACCCGTTCTAAAAAGGGATAATAGACCTAATCTGTTTTTCTTTTTAATTCGCGGGCGTTGTCCGTCAAGATTCCTCGAAGGAATTGCGTTATTCATGACTGAATTTTTACTGCTATTGATTGGTACAGTACTGGTTAACAACTTTGTGTTGGTTAAGTTTCTCGGTTTATGTCCGTTTATGGGTGTATCTGGAAAACTAGAAACCGCCATGGGCATGTCTATGGCCACCACATTTGTACTCACCCTTGCCTCGGCTTCAAGTTACCTGGTTGAAACCTATTTACTTGCGCCATTAGGTATTGGCTACCTCAGAACGTTAGCCTTTATCCTTGTTATTGCGGTGGTTGTTCAGTTCACCGAAATGGTCGTGAACAAAACAAGTCCTACCTTATATAGGCTGTTAGGTATATTTCTCCCTCTTATCACAACCAACTGTGCAGTTCTTGGTGTAGCTTTGTTAAATCTTACCGAGCAGCATAATTTCATGCAGAGCCTTATCTATGGGTTCGGGGCTGCGGTAGGTTTCTCCTTGGTATTAGTGTTATTTGCAGCCATGCGTGAGCGCTTAGCTGCTGCTGACGTACCAGTCTCTTTCAAGGGTGCGTCAATTGCCATGATTACCGCAGGCCTTATGTCCCTCGCATTTATGGGATTTAGTGGATTGGTGAAGGTGTAATGTCGATGTCTACTACGATCATACTTGCAGTCATTGCAATTGGCGTCCTTGCTCTTATTTTTGGCCTAGTCTTGGGCTATGCAAGCATTCGCTTTAAAGTAGAGGGCGACCCCCTTGTCGAACAAATCGACGCCGTGTTACCACAAACCCAATGCGGCCAGTGTGGTTATCCAGGTTGTAAACCTTATGCTGAAGCTATTGCAGACGGCGATGACATTAATAAATGTCCTCCAGGCGGCGAAGCAACGATCAAAAAACTTGCAGACTTAATGGGGGTTGAACCCAAACCCCTTGACGCAGCGCATGGCGAAGAAGACGTCAAAAAAGTTGCTTTCATTCGAGAAGATGAGTGCATCGGCTGTACCAAATGTATCCAAGCCTGCCCTGTGGATGCCATATTAGGTGCCGCAAAACATATGCATACCGTTATTACTGATGAGTGTACAGGATGTGACTTATGTGTAGACCCCTGCCCTGTCGACTGCATTGACATGGTGCCAATCGTTCAAACTACTTCTACGTGGAAGTGGGATTTCGAATCATCACCTAAAGGTGATATCCCTATCAAAATGGTATCGTAATTGTGATGTATCCAAGTTTTGATTCAATTATAGAAGCTCTTGAAGCGGGGAAGCTGTACTCATTTCCAGGTGGTGTGCATCCTGACGATAAAAAATCACTTTCTAATACGTCGGTAATTAAAAAGCCATCGATGCCAGAGTTATTGATAGTACCACTGCGCCAGCACATTGGTTCAGACGGCATATGTTGCGTAGAAGTTGGCGATACCGTGGTAAAAGGCCAAATTCTTTCGCAAAGCTCCTCGCCTTTTTCGGTACCTGTACACGCCCCCACCTCGGGCGAAGTTGTTGCAATAGCGCCGCATGTTGTTGCTCATCCTAGTGGCTTAACCGAAATGTGTATATCAATACGCCCGGATGGTAAAGACACATGGGGCGACCTGTCCCCCATCGCTAACTATAGCGAGCTTGATAAAAACACACTTATTGAAGCTATCTGCCAAGCTGGTATTTCTGGAATGGGTGGTGCCGGCTTCCCTACCCATATAAAAACCTCAACATCTAAACCTGTTGAGTTTCTTATCCTAAACGGGATTGAGTGTGAACCTTATATCACATCTGATGACCGATTAATGCGTGAGCACGCATGGCAAATACGCCAGGGTCTAGACATTCTTACTCACCTTATCGAACCTAAGGCAATTATTGTTGCGGTTGAAGACAACAAACCCGAAGCGTTCGAGGCACTCAATATTGCCTGTCAGGATAAGAAAGACTACCGCGTGGTTAGCGTTGAAACTAAATATCCTGCTGGCGGTGAAAAGCAGCTAATTCAGGTTGTTACTGGCCGAGAAGTGCCAAGAAATGGTTTGCCTGCCGATGTAGGCGTGATGATGTTTAACGTAGGAACCTGCTATGCCATTGCAGACGCTATTTTGCATGGTAAGCCGCTTATAGAGCGTATTGTTACCGTAACCGGTGAAGCAGTTAAGTCCCCTAGCAACTTCAGAGCGCTATTAGGTACACCTGTTTCTCATTTGTTAGAAGAAGCAAGTTACAACCCGAAAAAACAGAAAGCGCCCAAAGTCATTATGGGTGGGCCTATGATGGGCTTTACCTTATCAGACGCAACTATTCCTGTTGTAAAGACCACAAACTGCTTATTAGTCCCGGCCAAGAAAGAGCTTGTAGATGATAATGCAGAACGCCCGTGTATACGCTGTAGTGCGTGCGCCGATGCTTGCCCGGCATCACTGCTCCCACAACAAATTTTTTGGCACGCTAAAGCAAAAGAATACGACAAAGCCGAAGAATACGACCTTTTCGACTGTATAGAGTGTGGCGCATGCGCTTACGTTTGCCCCAGCGAGATACCGCTGGTGCATTACTATCGCCAGGCTAAGTCTGAAATACGCATTCAGCGTGATGAAAAGAATAAAGCTGAAAAAGCTAAACAGCGTTTTGAAGCTCGTAAAGAGCGTTTAGAGCGCGAAAAACTTGAGCGCGAAGAAAAACATAGAAAAGCAAAAGAAGCACGATTAGCCGCCAACAAAGCCAAAGAACAAAATGCTGCAGCCGTAGATAATGCAAATAACTCGGCTGACGCTACCGCAACTGAAGCAAAGGACAAAGTAGCGGCGGCGCTTGCGCGTGCGAAAGCGAAAAAAGCGGCAATGCAGGCCAAGGCTAAGGCTGAGGACGAAAATACACCAGTAAACGCTGACGAGCCTAACCCAGCGGCGGACGATAAAAAAGCTCAGGTAGCCGCGGCAATTGCCAGAGCAAAAGCGAAGAAAGCAGCCCGAGCTCAAGGTTCAGAGCAAGCTGAAAACGCCACTGAGCCAGCGGCTCAGGCACCTTCGCCAGAAGATGATAAAAAGGCCAAAGTTGCCGCTGCTATCGCCAGAGCGAAAGCCAAGAAAGCAGCCCAAGCTGGCCAGTATTCAGATGCGTCAACAGAAAACCAAGCGGGTTCTCAAGACGAAAAAACTGCTGAGCTTTTAAATACTGAACCTTCAAATACTGAGCCATCCAATACCGAAACTAATTCAGATCTAACAGCTGAAGCGCAGAAAAAAGCGCGAATTGCAGCGGCCGTTGCTAGAGCAAAAGCGCAAAAAGCCGCTAAAAATAACGCAAGCGGACAATCTGAGCAGTCTACACCCACTCAATTAAACGAGCAGCAAGACAACCAGTCTAGAGAGCCGCTAGGTGAAACAGATGCTAAGGATGAAAAGAAGGCTAGGATAGCTGCTGCCGTTGCCAAAGCTAAAGCCAAAAAGGCCGCGTCGCAAAAAGCACAAGCATCTACCCCTGTTGGCGAAGCTGACACAGACAGCCAAGACGCTAGCTTACAAAAAGAAGCAGATCCTCAAAGCGTCAGCGGCCAAGATAATAGTGCTCAGAATAACAAGGCTCTAGATTCATCTAGCAACTTGAGCGAAGCGGAACAAAAAAAGGCCCGCATTGCTGCCGCCGTGGCGAAAGCAAAAGCCAAAAAAGCGGCTAAACAGGAAGGTAATCTAGAAGATAAAATTAAAGGCGAGCAAGAAGATGCTGGCGATAGTGACCTCAGCATGGAGGCTACTTCAACGCGAAAAGCGCAGGATGTATCTAGCGCGCCTAATGAGAATACTAACGACGCTCCATCTAAAAGTGACGCTGACGAGAAAAAAGCGCGTATAGCTGCCGCTGTGGCAAAGGCCAAAGCAAAGAAACTTGCTCAAAGCACTAATGACGATTTAGCAGCCTCACAAGATACTGCTGAACAAGAAAGTCACAAGGAATATGAGCAGAGCGAGTCGTCTAGTGAAGCAGAACAAGTACCAAGCGTGCAATCAACTTCTCAACCCACTGCTCAAGATGAAAAGAAAGCACGTATAGCGGCAGCCATTGCAAAAGCAAAAGCGAAAAAAGCGGCGGCTGAACAAGAGAAAGAATCAGAATGAAGTTAAGTTTATCGAGTTCACCACACCAACGGGTTAAACGCGATACCGGACAGGTCATGCGCATGGTTATTTACGCCATGATCCCAGGCATGATAGCCCAATCTTTTTTCTTTGGTTGGGGCATGCTTATTCAAGCGGTTATTGCAGTAGTAAGTGCACTGGTAATTGAAGGGGTTATTTTATTTTTAAGAAAGCGTCCTATCGAACGCACACTTACTGATTACAGCGCCGTTTTAACAGGCTTGTTAATCGCTATTAGTATTCCGCCTACTCTGCCGTGGTGGATGACGGTCATTGGAGTATTTTTTGCGATCGCGGTTGCTAAACAAGTCTATGGCGGGCTTGGTTTCAACATTTTTAACCCCGCAATGATAGCCTATGTGGTTTTGCTTATTTCATTCCCGGCAGCCATGAGTTTATGGCTACCGCCTGCAACCCATGCTGGGGTTACGCCAAGCTTCTTTGACTCGCTGTCATTGATATTTACAGGCTTCACTACCAGCGGCTACGATGTTACTCAGCTTAAAACTATTGCCGACGGCGTAACCATGGCTACACCTCTAGACACGTTAAAAACTGACTTAACGCAAGGTATGACTTACTCAGAGTCTTTAGCTAAACCAATTTTTGATGGCGGCGTATTTGATGCCGCTGGTGCAGGATGGGGTATGGTGAGCCTTGCCTATTTACTTGGCGGTCTTTACCTATGGAAAACCCGTGTTATTAACTGGCACATCCCAGGTGGCATGCTGCTGAGCGTATTTGTTTGTGCATCACTGCTTCATTTGGTTAACGCCGATTACTATGCTTCACCGCTATTCCACCTGTTTAATGGGGCAGTAATGGTTGGTGCTTTCTTTATCGCAACCGATCCGGTTTCCGCGTCAACAACCCCAAAAGGCCGAATTATATTTGGGGCTGCGATTGGATTTTGGGTAGTTATAATACGCACATTTGGTGGTTACCCCGATGCTGTGGCGTTTGCAGTGATCATTATGAATATGGCGGTACCGCTTATTGACTATTACACCCGCCCTCGTGTTTACGGTAAAAATGTGGGCAAAGGCCGAGGTAAGCAGTAATGATGAAAGAAAGCTTGGCCAAGAACGGCCTTATGTTAGGTGCGTTTGCCGTTGTCACCACTGCGTTAATAGCGTTAACCTTTTTCGGCACCCAAGACAAAATTGAGCAACAAAAGCAGCAAAAGCTTCTAAGCGTACTTAATGAAGTTGTGCCGAGTGAATTCCACGACAATGCCCTGTACGCCAACTGCACAGAAGTCGACGCCCCCGCACTGGGCATAAAAAAAGCCCATAAGATATACCGTGCCACGCTAAACGGCCAACCTAGCGCGCTTGTGTTGGAAGCCACTGCCCCCGATGGCTATAGCGGTGATATAGATATTGTTGTCGGTGTAAAAGTAGAAACACATATTGCCAACGGTAAACAACAGGGTATGCCAAATGACTCCCGTAGCAGTGAGAGTGAAAACCTCAATACTTCTGCACTACCGCTAACCGATATGGCAAAACTCGACGAGAGTTCTCCCGAAATGGATACGGCTGAAATAAAAACAACCAATATGAGAGTACTTGGCGTACGCGTTATCGAACATAAAGAAACCCCTGGGCTTGGTGATAAGATAGAGCTTGCAGTAAGCAATTGGATCACAAGCTTCAGCGGTAAGTCTTTCTCACCAGATAACTTAGCTCCATGGCAAGTCAAAAAAGATGGCGGCGAATTTGACCAATTCACAGGCGCTACTATAACGCCAAGAGCGGTAGTCACAGCCGTACGTGAAGCTTTACTTTACGCTCAGGCTAACCAAAGCGCGTTATTCTCAGCCCCCGACACCTGTGCAACAACAGATTCGGTTGAAACGATAGATGACGTTAACGTGGATGAAACCCAACCTCATAGTGTAGAGGAGTTATAACGTGACTGACTTTCGCGACCTGTCCTTGCAAGGACTTTGGAAGAACAACCCTGCGCTAGTACAGCTGTTAGGATTGTGCCCCCTACTAGCCGTTACTGCTACCTTCATTAACGGTTTAGGACTTGGCCTTGCTACCATGTTGGTTTTAATTGGCAGTAACATTACCGTTTCACTCGTTCGAAATGTGGTAAGAAACGAGATCCGCATTCCTGTTTTCGTTATGATTATTGCAGCATTTGTAACCATTGTTCAGCTTCTAATGAATGCCTATACCTACGACCTTTACTTAGCGTTAGGTATTTTTATTCCACTGATTGTAACTAACTGCGCCATTATAGGACGCGCCGAGGCCTTTGCATCGAAAAACGGGCCCCTTGCGTCCGCATACGATGGGTTCATGATGGGCTTAGGATTTACCGCTGTGTTGGTTGTACTAGGCGGCATGCGAGAAATATTGGGTGCGGGGACGTTATTAGCGGGTGCAGATAGACTATTTGGCCCCATTGCTGCGAACTGGACTATTACACTGTTCAACACAGAAAACCCATTTCTACTTGCGATATTACCGCCGGGTGCGTTTTTAGGCATGGGACTTCTTATTGCTATTAAAAACAGCATAGATGCCAAGTTAGCCGCTAAGCAAACATCGCCTGCGGTGAAAGCTGAGCGCGTGCGCGTCACTGCAGAGAGTTAAATCATACCGTAATTGTTAGCGTAGCTTGACGGAGTAAGTGAAAACTTCAGCAGATGGTGCAAACGTTTTAACTTAAAAAATTTACACCTTGTTTAGCGTCCATATTAAAAAAGTATATAGAAATGAATGATGTAGTTAAGCCGGCAAAGCCGCTATCTAAGCAGGAAAAAGTAAAAGAAATAATGCGAATTTTGGATGACCTTTATCCAGAAATTCCTATCTTTCTAGATCACAAAGACCCATATACTTTACTGATTGCAGTTCTATTATCGGCACAATGTACCGACGAGCGCGTTAATCAAATTACGCCAAAGCTATTCGCTCGCGCAGATAACCCCTACGACATGGTGTTGATGAGTATTGAAGAAATACAAGACATTATCCGCCCTTGTGGATTATCGCCTATGAAGTCGAAGGGCATTTGGCATTTGTCCGATATGATCATTAAACAACACAATGGTGAAGTCCCAGCAAACTTTGAAGCGCTGGAGGCCATGCCTGCTGTTGGCCACAAAACAGCCGCGGTGGTTATGTCTCAAGGCTTTGGCATTCCTGCTTTCCCGGTAGATACACATATTCATCGTTTAATGTACCGCTGGGGTTTATCGAACGGAAAAAGCGTAGAGCAAACAGAACGCGATGCAAAACGCCTGTTTCCTAAAGAAAGATGGAACGACCTGCATCTACAGATTATCTTGTACGGCAGAGAATACTGCCCTGCTCGCGGTTTTGATTTAAATAAGTGCACTATTACCCGTGAATTTGGTAGAAAGAGCTTTATAAACGAAGTGCTGAAAGAACAAGAGAAAAAGCAAAAATTGTCGCTTAAGAAGAAGCGTAAATAGAAAAAAATATAAAAATAATCCACGGAGAACACATGTCCCGATTGAATAATATCGCTAGGAATCTAGCGTTTGGTGCATTAGTAAGTGCATGCAGTTTCGGTGTTTTTGCTGAAACTTCACCCATTACAGACGAGCAAAAGAAAAATGCGGAAACGCTAATTCAAAAAGCGCTGAAAAGTGACTTAGGCTATAGCATCGTAGAATCACTAACTACAGAGATAGGCCCACGCCTTGGCGGTTCGGAAGCTGAAAAGCGAGCCAGGGATTGGGGCGTTAAGGTAGGAGAGCGCCTCGGATTTGATAAAGTGAGTATTGAAGAGTTTACCATGCCCTTCTGGGACAGGGGTCATTTACATATTTCACTTACTGCGCCTTATGCCCAACCGCTTTATGGCACAGCGCTAGGTGGAGCGGCTCCTTCAGATAGCGAGATAAACGCTGACATCGTGTATTTCAGAGATATTCACGCACTAACCTCAGTTAAAGACGGCGCGCTTAAAGGCAAAATTGCGTTTGTCGATGGCGATGCCATGGTAAAAAGTCAAACGGGTGCGGGCTATGGCCAAGCGAATCAACGTCGCCGTATTGGTTGGCAACATGCGCAGCGCGGTGGCGCTGAAGCGCTAGTTGTACGTTCGGTAGGCTCAGACTCTCATCGCTTCCCTCACTCTGGCATGATGAGCTCAGACGGCGATGAGTGGGCCGATATTCCGGTTGTTGCTATTTCTAACCCCGACGCTGATCATTTACGACGCCTACACAATTTAGGCAAGCCACTGTCGTTATCGCTTCATTCTGAGTCAAAGTGGAAAGGCGAAGTAAGCAGCGGCAACGTAATTCTAGATTTAGTCGGTAGTGAAAAGCCCGAAGAGATTGTGCTCATTGGTGGTCACTTAGATAGCTGGGACTTAGGCACCGGCGCTGTTGATGACGGTGCGGGCGTTGCTATTACCACAGCCGCAGCCGCTTTAATTGCATCACTGCCTGAACGCCCTAAGCGCACCATTCGTGTAGTTATGTTTGGCGCTGAAGAAGTGGGCTTATTAGGCGCGTTTGCTTATGCAAAACAGCATGAAAAGAACCTTGCTAACCACGTTCTTGCTACTGAGTCTGATTTTGGCGCACAAACAATTTGGCAACTTGTGTCTAATGTGAACCCTGAAGCAACAGTACTGGTAGATGAAATCGCAAAGATCTTGTCACCTCTGGGTATAATTCGCGGTGGCTCAGACGTTGCCGGTGGTGGCCCCGATATTATACCGCTCGCAGCGAAAGGCGTACCGACTATCCGGTTGAACCAGAACGGTCGAGATTATTTCGATCTTCATCACACGCCTGATGACACATTAGACAAAATTAACCCTGATGAACTGGCTCAAAACATTGCAGCTTATGCAGCAAGCATATATCTGTTAGCAGATTCAGACGTCGACTTAAAAGCCAAATAATAGCGGCAGGTTATTTCTATAATGACATTGGTTAGTACACACCCGTACTAGCCAATGCTTCTCTTGCAACAGCACCCCTTTATTTACAGCGCTTTATACATACCACGCAGTTGCACTACTAAAAAGGCAAGAGCTATAACCTTTTAACTTTTTAGCATTATTATTGACTATACAGCGATAAGGGTAGAGCGAGCTTAATTAGCTCTTTTGAATAAGCTGAGCAATGAATCGCTTTGCTTCTTGTCTTGATGATAACTGAACATGTCGGTAGGTATTCGCATGTTTGAAGGCAACAGCTGTTTTATTTATGGAGATATTTGAAATTAACGCACCTGGAATAAGGCTGTTAATGGTAGAGATAGAGTTTTGAAGTTGCATATTAGATACTTCTTTATTGATATAGTTTGTTTTGAATTCCTCGCAGGTTGGGTTAAGAAATCTAAAAACGAAAATTAGGCTCTTTTCACATTTTTTGTGTAAAAGAGCCCATCTTTGCGGGTTACTTCAGATAAGAGAAATAACCCTAAGCTGGCTAACAGGTCTTAAAGAACTGTTACGTTAGCAGCTTGTGGGCCTTTTTGGCCTTGTTCAACTTCAAAGCTAACCGCTTGACCTTCAGCAAGAGTCTTGAAGCCGTCAGAAGTGATTGAACGGAAGTGTACGAATACGTCTTTGCCACCAGCTTCAGGAGTAATGAAACCGAAACCTTTTTCTTCGTTAAACCACTTAACTGTACCGTTTACAGAATTAGACATAATAATAACCTTTTAAAAAAATTGATGTAATGGTGGAAGCCACCGAATAGCAATAGACATAACTAAGCTAGTAAAGCAGTTGTATATCTATCTAGCACTTCAATTTGAAGGTATAAAGAAAGGTACAGCGCAGTATTAGGTAAAGCATAAAACATATCTAGAGCGAGCGAGACAGTACAGGTAATTGGTCGCCATGTCCAATTATTTCGGGATTATTTTTTAAGCATTGCAATGCGACCTTATCAATTGGGCCCACAATGAATACGTATGTTTGTATAACGCCAATACCAGCTAAGTTAATCTTATTCTTTTTTCGCTAGGTTTTAATTATGACAGATATGTATTTGTTATCGGGTAAAACCGCCATTGTGACAGGTGGCGGCAAGGGGCTGGGAAAAACTATAACTCACTTTCTATTAGAAGCAGGAATGAAAGTAGCTATCTGCGGACGCACTGAGGAAACGATAACCAAGACAGTTAAACAATTAGATGCGCTATTCCCCGGTAAAGTCATTGGGGCAAAATGTGATGTATCAAAAAGTGATGAAGTCGCAAGTTTCGTAAAAGAAGTTAAAAATACATTTGGCGAACTTCACGTTCTTATCAATAACAGTGGTTTTGGTAAAGAAACGCTCATCTGGGAAACCAGTGAAGACGATTGGGACGAAGTGATGGATACCAATGTAAAAGGTTCCTTCCTTATGTGTAAGCAAGTAGTGCCCCATATGATTGAAAATCGAGAAGGTTACATTATCAATATTGCCTCTCAGGCAGCACTAAATGGATATGCCAATGCGGGCGTTTACTGCGCGTCGAAATTCGCATTGGTGGGGCTTGGGAAAGCTCTTCAAGAGGAAGTGCGACCTTATGGCATTCACGTTCATTCACTCAACCCTGCGCTAATTCAGTCACAGAAAATAGGATCTGAGGAGATAGACAAGGGTCTGATTCAAAACGAAGACTTAGGCGAAATGGTGGTCTACCTGTTAAGCCAGCCTCGTCGGCTTAAAATTGATAATATCGGCATGTGGGGTTTTTAATACGTTTAAGTGGAATTGTAAAACTGTCTTAAAGCGTTAACATTTCCCCATTATCATAGCGTGTCGTTTGCGTTTACCAACGAAAGTACTCTGCGGGGCTTTGTCTGGATGGAGTTCTGTGTAGCTAGAGTTCTGGATACATGTGACAACTGCAAACGCGCACTTACAATGCAGTGTACCATCGGGTAATTCTGATGGTTCAAATAGGAAATAGTTATGCGAATGCTTCACACCATGCTTCGAGTTGAAAACTTAGAGGCTTCACTTCACTTCTACACCTCATTGATGGGCATGCGCCTTCTTCGACAATCAGAAAACAAAGAGTATGAGTACACCCTCGCTTTTGTAGGATACGGAGAAGAGACCGATAGCACTGTGTTAGAGCTTACCTATAACTGGGGTGACAACACCTATGATAAGGGTAACGCGTATGGCCACATCGCCATTGAAGTAGACGACATCTATCAGTTTTGTGAAAACTTAGAAGCAAATGGCGCTGAGGTGTACCGTAAACCCGGCCCCGTAAAAGGTGGCTCTACCGTCATCGCTTTTGTACGCGATCCAGATGGGTATGCCATAGAACTTATTCAAAATAAGTCTATTTCACTATAGCAGCACGGCGTCGCCAATATCTTCTAAGCGCTCGTAACATAAGCTTTCTGTGAAATGTAAGGCACAAATAAGATGGCGATAAAAGTAAACACATGGAGTGGCAGTCACATGCTAGGTAACCGCTTATTATTTTCTTTAAACCGGGTAAACAAGGGTATAGCGGGTTCGTCGAACCAGCTCAAGCTGAGATTAAAGGGCAATGCTAGGTTGCGCAATAGATACACAACTAGATTGACATCGTTACTACCTGCTTTGGTTGTGCTATTTACAGGTGTCCTTGCCTCTGAGAGTACGCTTGCAGCTGATGCTACGAATAGTAAAACTTCGCACGCTGAAGCAGAACATACCACTAGTGAAAGACTGCATTTTACCGTTATCGCCCATCGAGGTGCTTCTGGCTATTTGCCGGAACATACCCTTGAAGCAGCCACGCTAGCGTTCTCGCTGCGTCCTGACTTTATAGAGCAGGATGTTGTTATAACCAAAGATGACATCCCCGTTGTATTGCACGACATTCACTTAGAGACAGTCACTAATGTAGAAGATATTTTTCCAGCACGTCACCGAAAGGACGGACGCTATTACGCCCGTGACTTCACTCTCGAAGAGCTTCGAGCGTTGCGGGTACATGAGCGTGCTAACAGTGACGGGAAGCAAGTTTTTAAAAGTAGGTACCGCGGCACCCAGGCTAATTTTAAAGTGGCCACGTTAAGTGAACACTTTGAACTAATCAGCGAACTTAACCGCCAATTCGGCACATCTGTAGGCGTATACCCAGAAGTAAAGTCCCCTGCCTTTCACATCGCTGAAGGTATTGATGCCAGTAAGATGGTTATCGACACATTAAAAAACTACGGGTTTGCGGGAGAAAACGGCAATAGCTACCTGCAGTGCTTTGACTTCAATGAGATCAAACGCATTCGTGAAACCCTTGGCTATAAGGGCAAAGTAGTTATGCTGATTGGCGAGAACGATTGGGGAGAGAGCGACACCGACTACGAATGGCTGCGTACACAAGAAGGCATGAAGCAAGTCGCGAAGTATGCGAATGGCATAGGCCCTTGGTTAGGCCATTTAATGGATACTCAGGCAATGGCTAAAGGGAAAGTAGAAGCAGCGAGTTGGGTTAAGTACGCTCACGATAACGAACTTACCATTCATACCTACACTTATCGTCAGGATGCGCTTCCGGCGGGCATGTCTGGAAAACAAATTTTAGATGCATTGCACAAGGTAGTGCGAGCTGATGGCGTTTTCACCGACCATTTAGTGCCTGTATTAACCTGGCGAGACAAAACAAATTAACACAAGTTAAACGGGTTTGAGGCGCTTGAGCAAGCGCCTACGACTTGGATAGTCGTACCACTACGCGTCTGTTTTGCGCACGGCTTTCCCGCGTATCGTTTGGCGCGATATGGCGTTTTTCACCATGGCCTGTTAGCTGGATTCTATCTTCAGGTACACCTAGCGTAGTTAGATAGCTTTTTACTTCATTGGCCCGTCGAATAGACAACTGTTCGTTGTTATAACGGCCACCGTAACTGTCCGTGTAACCATCGAGAAGCACAAGCTCCAATTCGCTGTCTTCTTTTAAATATTCGCCAATCATAGTTAAACGCTTTTGCGAATACTTAGTAAGCTCTGTGCTGTTGTTCTGATAAGACAACACAGTGTAGGCGATGTCATCAAAACTAAAGGGAAGCAAGTTCGACACGCACTTAACAAAGTCGCGATACACGCCTGAGAAGTTGCTTGCGTTTAATGCCACACTCACTTGGTCATATTTGTTATACCAGTCTTGATAGTAAATCGTGGGCCAAAAGCCTTTCTCTAACTCAGACAACATAGTCCATGCAGCATCTTGTGGCAGGTCGCCATTGTATTGCTTTCGAATAGACATATCCGCGATGGTCTTTGGCGCCACACCCGGCATCCACTTTGGCGGAACAGAGTAGACCGCAGCCACATCAAACTTGTTTGGCAGCATATACATGTCTAATTCAAATTCCATGTTTAGCTGCTTCGACGCGGAACTCGTAAACATGGCTTCGCCGTAACCAGGCAATTCGTGGTTAAGCCTACACTGCAGGCGCGTGTCCGTATCAATACGCCAGTTGGAACTTTCAATGGTTGCAGAATATTGCCGCATGGCAGCATGGGACGACAGCGACCCCACCATCCCCAATAAAGCGATATATTTTAATTTCAACACCATTTCGACACCATAACGAAAGTCTGACTAACACGAGCGTAGGCCTTTTAACCGCCCACCAACCTTTAAGAGCCATAAATTGTAACCATTCGCTTTAAGTCGCGAATAGTGAGTTTTGAAAATTCATGGTTAATATGATTATCGTCCAAAGTGTAGAAAAGTTTAGCGTTTAATACCATTAGCGTTTCGTACTACTAGTTGCTTCTCATCTTCGCGGTTTTCAAATTGAAACTGGCAACTCGAAGATATCCTTGCGATAATTCTTTTTGCTAATAAGTTTCGCAGGTAGGTTTGCATAAAAAGCAACCAACCAGTTTCTGCAATCTAGTCTTACAAGAGTGTTTATGTCTGCCAACCCGCCCCTTCTTTCCCAGCGCTTTCGAGGTTATTTTCCCGTTGTCATCGACGTTGAAACGGCCGGATTTAATGCAGGCACTGACGCCTTATTAGAGTTAGCAGCGGTTACGGTGAAAATGGATGAAGACGGAGTACTGCATCCTGACCAAACCTTTCACTATCATATAGATCCGTTCGAGGGCGCTAACCTTGAGCCTGCGGCATTAGAATTTAATGGCATTGATCCGAATTGCGCATTACGAGGTGCTATAGAGGAAAGCGAAGCCATGAAGGATTTATGTAAAGGTATTCGCAAAGCACAGAAAAATGCGGACTGTCAGCGTTCTGTTATCGTTGCTCATAACGCAACGTTTGACCAAAGCTTCGTTAATGCTGCTATTGAGCGCTGCAATATAAAGCGCACGCCCTTTCATCCATTTGTTTCCTTCGATACCACCAGCCTAGCAGGCCTTGCTCTTGGTCAAACTGTGCTAGTAAAAGCATGCCGAGCGGCGGGTATATCGTTTGACCAAAATGAAGCGCATAGCGCCCTTTACGATGCACAGAAAACCACCGAACTATTTTGCTACATGGTAAATCGTTATAAGGCGTTAGGTGGCTGGCCAGTAGAAAATCAAGAATAGTTTTTGTTCGATAAATGCCATAAATAAAAACAGCGCCCAAAGGCGCTGTTTCTTTATTATCTTTAAACAGGTTAGCTTATAGCTTATCTGCTTCTTCAGATAGGTATTTAGCTACACCTTCAGGTGATGCGTCCATACCTGATTTACCTTCAGTCCAACCTGCTGGGCAAACTTCGCCATGCTCTTCGTGGAACGCTAGAGCGTCGACCATGCGAAGCATTTCGTCAACGTTACGACCAAGTGGAAGATCGTTTACTACTTGGTGACGAACCATACCTTCGGCATCGATTAGGAATGAACCGCGGAAAGCAACACCATCTTCTGGGTGCTCGACATCATACGCTTGGCAGATGTCGTGTTTTACGTCAGCAACAAGAGTGTACTTAACTGGACCAATGCCACCTTGATTTACTGGGGTATTTCTCCACGCATTGTGTGAAAACTGAGAGTCGATTGAAACACCAATTACTTCAACACCGCGCTTTTTAAACTCGTCAAAACGCTTGTCGAAAGCGATAAGCTCTGACGGGCATACAAAAGTAAAATCTAGCGGGTAGAAGAATACAACCGCTTTTTTGCCCTTAATTGCTTCACTTAGTGTGAAAGAATCTACGATTTCACCGCTACCAAGTACCGCTGCAGCAGTAAAATCAGGCGCAGGACGGCCAACTAATACACTCATGAGTCTCTCCATTTATATTTGGATTGTAATAATAGAAGTGATTACATTGCGTAACCACTTTGATGGGAAATTTCCTTCCCAGAAAATAGGTACGAATACGGAAATAACAATATTAAACGATGAGTTTTTTTACTGCTTGTACCAATAATGATAGTCCGCATAAATAGTTATCCAGATATTGCCCAATCATTACCCAGTATTTACCAGATTGCGGTTTATTAAACTTGCCATTATCTGCTTGCCAAAACGAAGAATAACAATTATTATCATTTACAGATTCATTTGGAGTACGTTTAATGTTTGTTTGCATGTGCTATGGGGTAACAGATAAAAGCATTCGCGCGGCGGTTGAAGAAAACGGCGTGGGGAACGTGCGTGAGTTACGTCAACATTTAGAGCTAGGCTCACAGTGCGGTAAGTGCATCAACATGGCGCAACAAATTATCGATCAAACCATCATTGATGAGTCGCTTTTCAAAGACGTCGGCTAATATTAAAGTCCAAGGCTAGATAGCACAGCCTTATTGCCAAACACGCTTCCCCTATCTATTTAAACTAAAGCTTTATCCATTTAGGAAAGCTCGGACTAACTCCCTCACCTTTTCCCAAATTAGCTCCGTCAATACTATTAGCTATTTAAAGCGGTATTCAACACCTGCATAGTAAAACGCGCCATTAATACCGCCCGGAGATGTTGGTGGGTAAAGCGCTCCCACTTCCTCTTTAAACGGGTTTTCATCTGGCAATGCATCAAATATATTTTGCGCACCGAAAGTAACTTGAGTATCAGGCAAAACGTTCCAAGCAAGTTGAGCGTCGAAAGTGGTTAGTGCACTGCCGTAAATATCTAAACCTGCCGAAGCATCAAGATGGTCTTCATAAAATTTACCGTAGTAATTTAAACGCCATGTCATTGCCCATTTATCTTTTGATTGCTCTAACGTAATGCTCCCCCTATGAGCCGGAAGATTGTCTTCTAGCATACGTATTCGAGCATCGGTTAAGTTGGGCAGAAGCGTTATTTCCCCATCGCTCAACACCGGGTACAGAGAGACACGCTCCACTTGCGTGTCTGTCCAGTTATAAGCAACTAACACTGAGTTTGACCAGTCACCTAATGCGAAATTGTAGTTAACAACTAAATCGACACCCTGAGTTTTAGTATCAAAATCATTAGTAAAATACTTAGCTGAATTATATCGAGCCGCATCGGGGCGCCCTTGCGCAATAAGCGCATTAACGTCATTGTCGGTTAAAGGAATGGCCGATGTGGTACTAATACGATCGATAAGGCGAATATTAAAATAGTCTAGCGTAGCAAAGAAATTTTCACTTGCTTGCATAACTACACCCAAGCTAAAGTTTACAGATTCTTCTGGCGTCAGCGGCGTGGCGCCAAGCTGCTGCGAGATAAGGTCGGTTGGAGGCAAGGTTGCTTGGTCTTCTAAACCGTTAACGCCATAGGCAGTGGTTACGTTTATAACGTTGCTTTGCCCCACCGTCGGTGCTTTAAAGCCCGTATTGACAGAACCTCGCAGTGCAAACTCTTCGTTTAGTGTGTAGCGCGTACTTAGCTTTCCATCGAAAGTTGAGCCGAAATCACTGAAATGCTCGACCCTCGTTGCTAGACCAAACTGCCATGCTTCGGTTGCATAAAACTCCACATCAGCATACGCCGCCCAGTTGCTACGACTCCAGTGCCCTGCAGATTGCGGCTGATAACCAGGAAAGCCATTTGAACCAATTGAAAAGCCTTCACTTAAGCCTACCGGTGGCTCTAAAGCGAAAGGACCAGCAATATACGAGGCTTCATCTCCCGCTTTCTGGAAATAGGTTTCTTTTCGCCATTCAACCCCAGCAGCAATGCTCACGGGGTCGTCAAAAATGGTCTGAATTAGTTTCGTAAAGTCTAGGTTTAGCGTGCGCTCAACTTGCGATACCCCACCTGGCGAAAAGGTCGTTGGACTTTGCGGGCCAAGCGAAGGATTGACCGTATTTGATATGGTGTACTCAATATCGCTATAGCCCAAGGTGGCACTGATATCCATCGCCCACCCGTAAGACAATTCTTGCTTTATGCCCATTGCAATAGAAGCATCGCTAATCGTTCCACCGAACCGAGGAGTAAAACCACCAGGGAACCACTCATTGAAGGCAAAGCAGTTTGCTCCAAGTACTGTCGTGTTATCTGCGATAAGTTGGTAGTCGGGGTCTTCTAGTACATTGTCATTCGATAAAGAGATTGAAGGGCATGCTATACCGCTGTTTAGTCCATCTAAATCGGCAACGATAAGACGGCTTTCGCCGGTATTTGCATCCGTTCGGCTAAAAACACCTTCACGAGTTTGCGGGTTTCGAAAATAAAAACCTCCGTTTATTTCTCTTCTCGCAGTGGTTGCAAAGCTATAAAAATGGGAGGTTGCCGAAAGATCAGCACCAGTATTGAGTGCGAGCTTAATATCCTCGCTAACATCAAGTGCTCCCCAAATTTGAGATGGCGAAGCAATAAAGCTATTTCCTTGGTCAATTAGCATTTGAGCATCGCCTCGCTGCACCGAGCGCGACGTGCCGTTTTGCTGTCGGTATTCCGCCGTAGCGTTCAAAAACCCCGATTCTCCTAACCCAAAGCCTTTATTAAGCTGTATTTGAAACAGTTCGCCATCGCCCTCGCTGTATCCTCCGACTTTAAGCGCAACGCTTCCACCCTCGCGGTCATCTTTTAGCACAAAATTGATCACGCCAGCGATAGCATCTGAGCCATACTGGGCAGACGCCCCGTCTCGCAGTACTTCCACTTGTTTTAACGCATAAGCAGGTATAACGGATATATCGGGACCTTGAGCACCATCAGATAACCCGCCGCCTAAAAACGTAATAACCGCTGAACGGTGGCGTCGCTTGCCATTTAACAACAGCAAAGTGTGATCTGACGACATACCTCTTAGGTTAGCGGGTCTCACCAAGCTGCTAGCGTCATTGATCGGCTGGTCGTTCACGTTAAGTGAAGGCACCATAACGCTTAGCATGGAAAGGACGTCGCTATTGCCTTGTGAACTAAGTTTATCTGCTCCAATAACATCAAGAGGAACCGCAGAGTCGACGGCACTTCGAGGCGCGTTACGAGAACCAACGATAGCGATTTTCTCAAGCCCGTTTGCGCTATTGTCATCTTGCTGTTCATCATCATCAGTCTGTTTACTTTGCGCTGCTAGCGATGCACGGGAACGAATACTCAATGCCCCATTTTCATCGGCTACCACCGCTAATTCAGTGCCTTCAAGTAGCTGAGCTAATGCCTCACTTAAGGTAAAGGTTCCTTTAAGCGCATTGGTCGTTACTTTCTTCGCCAAATCAAAAGGAAACAAAAGCGTAGTGTTGGCCTGTTTAGCTAATTCAGTTAAGGCTTCGTTAGCGTTTTGTGCTGGAATAGAGAAACTAAAAGCATCGGGCGCTGATGCCGGAAGAGTTTTAGAAGGTTGAGAATTTTTTAACGTTGAACCGCCCTGGTCTTGCGCATAAAGTGACGGTGTTACGAATAAGAATAAACATACACTCGAGGCAATATGTAAGGGCGCTGCGAACGCAGAGTTGGAAAACCACGCCGTTGTTTTGTGCGAAAGGCAACCAGCCGAACACGCAAGGGCATGCAGCTTCTCTATTGCCTTTTTCGTTTGCCTGCTTATCGCTAAATTGCCGTAATGCAAGATATATAATCGATGTACTTATTATTTTAGTTATATTGTCACATTAAATAAATTGATGCCAATAGGGAATAACTAATAGCACCTACCTATCAAACAATATTTAACTTTTCGCTAGCTTAAGCTCAATACTGGTTTCTGTAACTTTCTCGTAAGTTATATTGAAGCTGCTTTCTAGTGCCGACAACAAGCCGTCTATGTCGCCCACTTTGAAATAGCCCGCCACTCTGCGCTTACGTAAACTATTGTCAGAAATGTGAAAACGAACTGGCGTATAACGCCCAATTTCTAGTAGCACGAATTCAAGGGGCTCGCCTTTAAAAACTATCATACCCTGCTGCCATGCTAAATCATCATCAATCTCATCTTGCGACATACTTTCACGGGTTTCTACTTTGCCCAAAACAGTCGCTTTCTCCCCTGCAAACATTAGCAAACCTTCCTCTGTAACAGGGCGCTTACCAAAAAGTGATTCATTTGAAGATGATGCCTTAAAGCGGTCTTTAACTAATACTTTGCCATCGGTAACAACAAGTTCGAATGCGTTGTCGTCAACATACTGCATATTAAACGCGGTACCTACTGCCGTTACAGTATTGTTTCCAGCGGTAACAGAAAATGGACGGGTTTTATCATGAGCCACTTCAAAATGAGCTTCGCCTTTCAAAAGCACAATATTACGTGCACTTGATGTGAAATCTACCGTTACTAAAGAGTTGGTGTTTAGATGGAGCTGCGAACCATCGGATAAGGTTACATTTTTCTGTTCGCCGACACCCGTCTGAACTTTTTGGCTAACAGCTGCAAATTCTGGCGTGCTATTTAACCATGTGCGCTGAACAATGACACCAATTGCAATTGCCATGACCAAGAAAGTGGCAGCAATACCCCATACAGCGTTTTTCGGTAGGGCGCGTTTTTTAGCAGTGTGTCTTGCTGTCGGTTGTGGGAATAAGCCGCTTAATTCATTAAGCACCGACATATCATCCCACAAGCTTGCGGCATCTAATAGAGCTTGGCGATGGGCATTGCTCTCTGCCAGCCATGTGTCTAACTCTACCTTTTCGTCACTTTTTAAACCGCGATCGAGACGGCTCACCCAAAGGCACGCTTGCTCTTGGATATCTTCTTTGCTTGAAAACTGGCGAATATTATTCATGTTAACTACTGCTTATGTCCTGAGTCGCGGTAGCAGTTGCACGGGGAGATGCACTGTCATTTGAAAGCTCTGCTAAATACCTAGAGCACATCATTAAACCTTTGGCGACATGCTTTTCGACGGTGCTTTCGCTTAGCCCCACAAGCTCTGCAATCTCTTTTTGTCGCATGCCATATACTTTTTTAAGTAAAAATACGCGTTTTACATCAGCAGACAGCGTGTCTGTCGCTCGGCAAAAATGAATAAAGCGCTCTTTACTTTCTACATTTTTTTCTAAACTGTGCCCCACTAGTTCGTAAGGCAAAATATCCATGTCGTCTAGCTGCTTGTTTTTGTTTTCTGCTTTTGCAACATGGTTCAGCGCTAAGTTACGCGCTGTCTTGAGCATATATGTCCGCTCATATTGTATTTCTTGTTTTAATTCTGCTTCGTAGCTTTTTATAAAAGCTTCTTGCACGATATCTTCGATGTCGTCGGCGCCAACAATAGAACCTACCGCGCGCATTAACTTCGAGCGGTATTTTAAAAAGGTTTCAGCTACTGTCGACTTTCTTGTCATAATAATAAAAGTTGTGTGTTTCGAATTGCTTACAATGGCATCAATAATGCCTGTTTCTTCATGACTTTTCACGCAAATGTTCTTCGATATTTAAAATAAAAGGGGAGCTAACGCTCCCCTCCACGTCGAAACAATTGTGAAAGTTGTTTTCGCTAGTATTAGCGATTAGAACGTGTAAACACCTCTTAGATAATAGAAACCACCGTTAATACCGATTGGTGAGGTAGTTGGATACAACGAACCTGCGATACCGGCATACTGTGTATTCTCATCTGGGTATTCATCAAAGGCGTTTTTCGCGCCTACCGTTACAGTAAACTCTTCAGTGAAGTTGTAAGCCACTTCTAAGTCCACAGTAAACTCTGAACCTACTTTATCAATAGGCAATGCAGAATCTAAGTGATCTTCAAAGATGCTACCGTAATAGTTCAAGCGTGCAAGGAAGCGCCAGTCACCGTTGGTGTGATTTGCTGTTGCACTGTAGCGCACTGCTGGAAGGTTATCTTCTAGCATGCGAATACGGAAGTCAGAGATGTTCTCTGACGCGCGGTCTACTTCTGTCGACGTCCAGTTGTAAGCAAGTGAGAACTTAGTTTCACCGCCCATCATTTCCATTGCGTAGTTCGCTACAACGTCTACACCTTCTGTCGTTGTATCGAAGTCATTCGTAAAGAAACTGATCTCTTGGAAGCTAGAGGCATCATTAATGCCTTGCGCAAGAAGCGCAGCGATATCATCGTCAGTTAACTCAATACCAGACGCCGTACTAATACGGTCAGTCAGCTCAATGTTGTAGTAGTCAGCAGTAATGAATAAACCATTTTCAAAGTCTGCTACTACACCAAATGTAATGCTTTCTGACTCTTCAGGTGTTAGCTGCTCGCCACCTTTAAGCTGTGATACCGGATCCGTTGGCGGTAACGTTGCACGGTCAATAAGCTCACCACCTGTACCGAACGCTGTGGTTACGTTACGAACGTTACTTTGACCAAGCGTAGGCGCTTTAAAGCCTGTTGAGAATGCACCACGGAACGCAATGTTCTCTAGCGCTTGCCAACGGAAAGCAATTTTACCTTTCGTGGTATCGCCAAAATCAGAGAAGTCTTCGTAACGTAGCGCACCAGCTAGCATGAAGTTTTCAGTGATATAGGCTTCTGCATCAATGTAAAGCGCGATGTTGTTGCGGGACACACGACCTTGGCTATTGGCCGCCAAGCCAGGGAAACCATTTGAGCCAATGCCAAAGCCTTGTGTCGCCAGCGGACCTATTTCATAAGAGGCAGTATCACCTGCAACGCTCTCATAACTTTCGTTGCGGTATTGGAAACCAGTCGCTACGAATAGCGGCTCATACAAACCAACATCGAAAGGTTTTGTAAAATCAATATCAAGTGTTTGCTCAGACTGTGTGTAACGGCCTGGGCTGAATGACGTTGGCGTTTCTGGGCCAAGCGACGGGTTGATAGTGTTACTAATAGCAAAATCAACTTCGTTTTGACCTAGGTTTAAACTTACGTCATAGGTAATGTCGTTGTCTAACTCGCCTCTAGTACCAAAAACAAGAGACATATCGGTTACCGTACCGCCAAAGCGAGGTGTGAAGCCACCTGGAAGCATTTCGTTGAACGCGAAACAATCTGGGTTGTTCGCTACTTCGTCAATATAGCGCTGATTTGTGAGTACGTTATCGCCAACCACGATATCTGTTGGACAATTACCTGACATATCACCAGTTAAGTCGCCAACAAGAAGTAGCTGCTCACCGTCTTCATTTGTACCACCGTCGTTTACACCACCACGATTGTGCGGGTTACGGAAATAGAAGCCACCTTCTACCTCACGCTCGGCAAAGTTACCAAATATATAAGCTTCTGACGTATCGGAAAGCTCTAGTCCCGCGTTAGCGAAAAGCTTGATGTCATGCTTAATCTCAGGCGAACCCCAAATCTGGGCAGGGTCTGCTACAAAAGTGTTGCCTGCCGCAATAAGCGCCGCTGCATCGTCACGCTGAACGCTGCGAGACGTATCGTCAGCAGTACGGTATTCTGCTGAAAGGTTAAGAAAGCCCTTGTCAGAAAGTGGTAAACCCACGTTACCCGACAGCTGAATCATGTCGCCATCACCTTCGTAGTAAGAGCCATAGCGGGCTTCAAATGTACCGCCTTCCGACGCATCATTAAGTACGAAGTTAATTACACCGGCAATAGCATCTGAACCATATTGCGCCGCTGCACCGTCACGCAGTACTTCCACCTGCTTAAGTGCCGCTGCAGGAATTACAGAGATGTCAGGACCTTGTGCACCATCTGAAAGACCGCCACCTAAGAAAGTGATAACCGCAGAGCGGTGACGACGTTTACCATTTACAAGCACTAGCGTATGGTCAGATGCCATGCCGCGAAGGTTTGCAGGGCGAACTAACGTCGATGCATCGTTAATTGGCTGGTCGTTTACGTTAAAAGACGGAACGACAGTTTGCATCATAGATACCATATCTGTGGCACCCTGCTGCTTGAACTCTTCGTCAGAAATAATATCAATTGGAACCGCTGAGTCTGCTACAGAGCGAGGCGCTGCGCGCGAACCAACGACGGCGATTTGTTCATAATCTTCAGCTTTAGCACTCTCTTCTGCTTCTTGCGCATAAACAGGTGCTGTAGCCATTACTGAAAACGCCGCAGATGCAGCTAATACGCCGCGCACGTTTTTAGTCAATAAAGACAAGGATGTATTCATGGTGGTTTCCCGGATTTTCTCTAAAACACTTTTAGCGTTATTCACACAATAAAAAAGTGTTTCGAGAGGTTGTTGTTTTATACCTTCAACACTGACTCATTTGCGGCCAGCTGCATGTTTTTATAGAACGCAAGATATTAAAAAACAAACCTTTTTCGACAAAATAAAAATATTTTTTTAGACCATAGAGGATCTTTATTTCTGACCTGTCTATATAGTTTTTACGGGAATAAAAGTGAGAAGTTTTTGGCGGCTTTTAATGAAAAAAGCTGACATAAAGCCAGCTTTTTAATCGATATTTAAAATATCAGAAATCTGCTACAAATCGAAAGATTTACTCTTCTTCTTTGTATTTTTCAGCTGTCTCTTTGATAAGCGACTGAAGTTCGTTTTGTTGGAACATTTCAATAATAATATCGCAACCACCAACAAGCTCACCTTCTACCCATAGCTGTGGGAATGTAGGCCAGTTTGCGTATTTAGGCAGTTCAGCACGAATATCAGGGTTTTGTAGAATATCTACATAAGCAAATGGTTCGCCACATGACATCAACGCTTGTGATGCTTGTGAAGAAAAGCCACAGCTAGGTAGTTTAGGAGAACCTTTCATATACAACAAAATTGGGTTTTCTTCGATTTGCTGCTTGATTCTATCTAGCGTTGATTGATTTTCAGTATTATCCATTTGATTCCTCTGAGCACAAAAGTGTATTCCCTCTAAGATGGGAATGCATGAATGATTTATCAAGGTAAAGGGTATCATAAAATCCCTTTTATTTACCCATCACTGAATTGATCTTTTAGTAGGCTCCATCGCTATCTACTTGTACATCTACCAACTCTATATTTTCACAAAATAGATTTTGAAAAAAAATTCACAATTTTGTCATTGAGTTATAAGACTTTATCCCCACATTTGGGATATGCTTTAGCGTCTAAAGTGATATAGTCAGCTAAGCGTTGACTGGCACTTATCGAACAGGCGAAGATAAGTGTGCTTTAGACTACAATACTAAACCAACATGGAGACCGTCATGGCTTTTGAACTACCAGCATTACCATACGAACAAAATGCACTAGAACCGCATATTTCTGCTGAAACGCTTGAGTACCACTATGGCAAGCACCACGCTACTTATGTAACTAAGCTTAACGGCCTAGTTGAAGGTACTGACATGGAAAACAAAAGCCTAGAAGAAATCATCAAATCTTCTGAAGGCGGTGTTTTCAATAACGCAGCGCAAGTTTGGAACCACACGTTCTACTGGCACTGCCTTAGCCCGAATGGCGGCGGCGAGCCTACTGGCGCACTAGCTGATGCGATTAACGCAAAATGGGGTTCATTTGCAGACTTCCAAGCAGCGTTTAACGACAAAGCAGTTAACAACTTCGGTTCTAGCTGGACATGGCTAGTTAAAACTGCAGACGGTAGCCTAGATATCGTCAACACTAGCAATGCAGAAACTCCTATTTCTGGCGATGATCTGACACCAGTACTTACTGTTGACCTTTGGGAACACGCTTACTATATCGATTACCGTAACGCGCGTCCAAAGTACCTAGAAAACTTCTGGGCTCTAGTTAACTGGGAATTCGCAAGCAAAAACTTTGCGTAAGCGAAACCTTTAAAAGCTGTGTGCCTATTGTGCACGACAGTTTTTGCCTTTGTGATTTAAAAAGCCCCGCTTTCGAGCGGGGCTTTTGTTTGTACGAAAATGTTCATCTAGAGACACTAAATTCTTATTAAAGTTGCATTTTTCATTAGACGAAAAGATTAAAAACTATACACAATAATTACTATCCTTTTCCCAAATACCTACTAAGCTGAAATTACGGGGTTCCGTATTTAAGGGGTATTCATGGGTATTTTTGAACACTATCAAAGTCGCTATGAAGAGCGAAAACAGGAAGAGTTCACCATTGGGGAGTTCCTTGAAATTTGTAAAGAGGATCAAACCGCTTATGCAAATGCAGCAGAACGTTTGTTACAAGCCATCGGTGAGCCAGAACTAATCGACACTGCCAACGACCCGGCGCTAAGCCGCATTTTCTCTAACCGCGTCATTTCTCGTTATCCAGCTTTTTCAGAATTCTATGGCATGGAAGAGGCCATTGAACAAATCGTCTCTTACCTCAAGCATGCCGCACAGGGTCTCGAGGAGAAGAAACAAATTCTTTATTTACTCGGCCCAGTTGGCGGCGGTAAATCGTCACTGGCCGAAAGACTTAAAGAGCTCATGCAGCATGTCCCTATATATATGCTTAAAGGCTCACCAGTAAATGATCATCCATTTTGCCTATTCGATGTCAAAGAAGATGGCGACATATTAGAAAAAGAATATGGCATTCCTAAGCGCTATCTGAAAACAATCATGTCACCATGGGCTCGTAAACGCCTTCATGAGTTCAATGGTGATATTACCCAGTTCAAAGTGGTTCGGGTTTATCCATCAGTGCTTGACCAAGTGGGCATAGCTAAAACCGAACCGGGAGATGAGAACAACCAGGATATTTCGGCTCTTGTGGGTAAGGTGGATATTCGTCGCCTAGAGCAATATGCACAAAATGACCCAGACGCTTACAGCTATTCAGGGTCTCTGTGTAAAGCCAACCAAGGCTTGATGGAATTTGTTGAAATGTTTAAAGCGCCAATTAAGGTGCTACATCCACTATTAACTGCCACCCAAGAAGGCAACTATAATCCAACTGAAGGCTTCTCTGCCCTTCCCTTCGACGGGCTGATACTGGCGCACTCGAACGAATCTGAGTGGCAATCGTTTAGAAACAATAAAAACAACGAAGCATTTTTAGACCGTGTTTATATTGTGAAAGTGCCGTACTGCTCAAGAGTAAGCGAAGAAATTCGCATTTATAAAAAATTACTCGATAGCAGTGAGCTTAGTGGCGCTCCCTGTGCACCTGACACTTTGGAGTGCTTAGCGCAGTTTACCGTGCTATCCCGTTTAAAAGAGCCTGAAAACTCCAGCATGTTTTCGAAAATGCGGGTCTATGACGGAGAAAGCTTAAAAGACACCGACCCGAAAGCGAAGTCTTATCAGGAATACAGAGATTACGCCGGTGTCGACGAAGGCATGGAGGGTTTATCCACCCGCTTTGCTTTTAAGATCCTTTCTCGCGTGTTTAATTTCGATCATCAAGAAGTGGCAGCGAATCCAGTTCATTTATTCTACGTGTTGGAACGTCAGATTGAGCGGGAACAGTTTCCTCAAGAAACTGCTGATAAGTATTTGGAATTCTTGAAGGGCTACCTTATCCCTCGCTATGTTGAGTTCATTGGAAAAGAAATTCAAACGGCTTATCTAGAATCGTATTCAGAGTATGGGCAGAACCTATTTGACCGCTATGTGACCTATGCTGATTTTTGGATCCAAGACCAGGAGTATCGCGACCCAGAAACCGGGCAGCTGTTTGACAGAGCATCGCTTAATGCTGAGCTAGAGAAAACAGAAAAGCCCGCTGGCATCAGCAACCCGAAAGACTTCCGTAACGAAATCGTTAATTTTGTTTTGCGTGCCCGTGCGAATAACGGCGGTAAAAACCCATCGTGGACAAGTTATGAGAAGCTTCGCACCGTCATTGAGAAGAAGATGTTCTCTAACACGGAAGATTTGCTGCCCGTTATTTCCTTTAACACCAAAGGCTCAGCAGAAGAGCAGAAAAAGCACGACGACTTTGTAAATCGTATGACCGAAAAAGGCTATACGCAGAAACAAGTTCGCTTGCTTTGTGAATGGTACCTACGCGTACGAAAAGCGTCATAGCCGAAAGGCTAGAAGCTTCTAGAACGTATAGGGTACTAAAGCGTGCGCTAAGCGCGCTTTAGTACCGGTACTTGTGGTTCACAACAACTTAAGCAGGTGTGTATGGCGCATTTTATTGACCGAAGGTTAAACAGTAAAGGCAAGAGTACGGTAAACCGCCAGCGCTTTATCAAGCGTTACAAACAGCAGATAAAGCGCGCTGTTTCTGATGCAGTGGGCAAACGTTCTGTTACCGACTTAGATTCTGGCGAGCAAATTAGCATTCCAGCCAGAGATATTTCTGAACCTATTTTTCATACCGGGCGAGGTGGCAGTAGAGATATTGTCCACCCAGGTAACGACCAATTCACCGCAGGAGATAAAATTGACAGACCGCCAGGTGGCGGTGGTAAAGGCGCAGGTGAAGGTGATGCAAGCAATGAAGGTGAAGGGCAAGACGAGTTCGTATTTTCAATATCCAAAGACGAATATCTAGACTTACTATTTGAAGACTTGGCGCTTCCGAATTTAAAGAAAAATCAGTTCGATAAAGTCACCCAATTTGAAACCTACCGCGCGGGTTATCAGACCGACGGCGTACCGAGTAACCTTGATATTGTTCGCTCACTCAAAGGTTCTGTAGCAAGGCGTATTGCCCTAAGCGGAAGTGATAGAAAGAAACTCAAAGAGCTTGAAGAAAAACTGGTACTGCTTGTAGAAGACAAGCACGACAATACGCTGGCTATTAATGCACTAAAAGAAGAAATAGACGCCCTTAAAGCAAAAATTGCTCGAGTGCCTTTTATCGACACCTTTGATTTGCGCTTTAAAAACTATGACAAGCGTCCCCTTCCCTCAAGTAAAGCCGTGATGTTTTGTTTAATGGATGTGTCTGGCTCTATGGACCAGGCTACTAAAGAAATGGCAAAACGCTTCTATATTTTGCTTTATCTATTTTTAAGTCGTACTTACGAAAACGTAGACGTGGTATACATTCGCCATCACACACAGGCTAAAGAAGTGGACGAGCAGGAGTTTTTCTACTCTCAAGAAACTGGCGGCACCATTGTTTCCAGTGCTTTAAAACTAATGGACGAAGTGGTTCGTGAGCGCTATAGCGACGGAAACTGGAATATCTATGCAGCACAAGCGTCTGACGGCGATAACTGGGCTGACGATTCGCCGCAATGCCGCGATTTGCTTACCACTAAACTGCTGCCGACCACCCGCTATTATGCCTATATCGAAATAACCGAAAGACAGCACCAAAGCTTGTGGCGTGAATACGAGAAAGTTGCCGCCACTCACGACAATTTTGTATGTAAGCACATACAAACCCAGGCCGACATCTATCCTGTGTTCAGAGAGCTGTTCAAACGCTCTGAGCAAGATGCGCAGCAAGGAGCCTAATATGACAACCGACGCTATCGCAACAGAAAACAGCAAGCCTGCATCACCGAAACGACATTTGCTAAGCGATGGGCCCGACTGGACATTTCCGCTTATCGAAGAGTATGAGCAACATATCGATCGCATCGCTAAAAACTTTAAGCTAGACACCTACCCTAATCAAATTGAGGTCATTACCGCCGAGCAAATGATGGATGCCTACGCCAGCATAGGCATGCCGCTCAACTATACCCATTGGAGCTTTGGCAAAAAATTTATTCAAACCGAGCAACAATACCGTCGCGGACAAATGGGCTTGGCTTACGAAATTGTTATTAATTCTGACCCTTGCATTGCATATTTAATGGAAGAGAACACCATTACTATGCAGGCGCTGGTGATGGCTCATGCGTGCTACGGGCACAATTCGTTTTTCAAAGGTAATTACTTATTTAAAACCTGGACTGACGCTAGCTCTATAATCGATTATCTTGTCTTTGCTAAAAATTACATTGCTAAATGTGAACAGAAGTACGGCTATGACGAGGTCGAAAATATGCTCGATTCGTGTCACGCGCTTATGAATTATGGCGTTGACCGATACAAACGGCCACAGAAAATTTCGCTACAAGAAGAGAAGAACAGACAAGAAGAACGCGAAGCCTACCTTCAATCCCAGGTGAACGAGCTGTGGCGCACCTTACCCGATAGCCCGCACAGCAAACACAAAGAAAAAGTTCGCTTTCCCCAAGAGCCACAAGAAAACCTGCTCTATTTTATTGAGAAAAACGCCCCATTACTTGAACCGTGGCAGCGGGAAATTGTGCGTATTGTACGCAAAGTCTCACAGTATTTTTATCCGCAGAAACAAACCCAGGTGATGAACGAAGGGTGGGCCTGTTTCTGGCATTACCATATTCTCAATGAAATGTATGACGAGGGCTTAGTTAGCGACCGCTTTATGATGGAGTTCTTGCACAGTCATTCAAGTGTAGTAATGCAGCCTGAATACAACAGCCCTTATTATTCTGGCATAAACCCGTATGCACTTGGCTTTTCCATGTTCATGGATATTAAACGGGTATGTCAGTCGCCAACTGAGGAAGACTATAAATATTTGCCCAGTATTGCGGGTAAGGACTGGCTGGAAACCGTGCATTTCGCTATGCAAAATTTTAAAGACGAGAGCTTTATCAGTCAGTTTTTATCGCCAAAAGTGATTCGAGATTTTAAATTATTCGCTCTTGAAGATGACACCGCTAAACCCTTTATCGCAGTCAGTGCTATCCATGATGAAAGGGGTTACCAAATTATTAAAGAGAAGCTTTCCGCCCAATACAATCTGAGTAATTTAGAGCCCAACATTCAGGTACATAACGTGGATGTGCGTGGGGATCGCTCACTGACCCTTCGCTACATTCCTCAGCGGGGTATTCCACTTGGTGAATCTAAAGATGAGGTCATGCGTCACTTGCACAGGCTATGGAAATTCGACGTACGCTTAGAGCAAGACAATGGGGATAGTGGCGTTGAAGTGATATCGGAGTGTAAACGCGCACCGCAGGGATAAGCCTGCGGTACGCCCTCAGAAAAAGGCATTAAGCTGCTTGCGCGCGTTCCATTTCTTTTCGTGAACACAATAGTAATGACAGCGCGCCAATTGCGGCAAACACCGCTGCAGTGACGAAAGTCTCATAAGCGTTAGTGCCCTGCTGCCATTGCTGTCCCGCCATGTAATTACCCAATGCGCCACCCAGTCCAAACGCTACACTAATGTACACTGCTTGCCCTCGGCTGTGATACGCCTTAGGTAAAAACTGGTGGATAAAGTGCACCGATACCGCATGGGTTAACCCAAAGCTTAATGCATGAATAAGCTGGCTTAATACTATCACCATAAAGCTATCAGCAAATGCCGCCATCACATACCAACGTAACCCTGTGAGCGCGATACTTAAGAATAATAAATTCCACACACCAAATTGACTAATAAGCCTGCGGGCAACTAAAAATATCCCCACTTCGGCAAGTACCCCTAGCGCTATAAAGATGCCGGTCTGTTGTCCGCTGTAGTCAAGGTCTCGCATGTAAAGGGCAAAAAAGCCGTAATACGCGCCGAAGCTAATTTGCAGACAGGCAGAAGCGAAGATAAAAATAGCAAAAGGTTTTTGCTTAGCGTACTTCCAAATACTGCCCGCCGTAGACGATTCAGGCGCTGCTTCTTTCGGTGCGCGTATAAACAAGGTACTAATAAATAAAAGTGCAAGTACACCAACACTGGCATGCACAGGAGTATCAGTAGAAAAAATATCTAGGGCCTTACCCACACCTACCGTTAAACAGATAAATCCAACACTTCCCCATAGCCTTATTTGCCCATAGGTAGCCTTGGTTTTCGCCACTGTGTTCATAGTGATGACTTCAAGCTGAGGCAATACCGCTGTCCAAAACATCATCATAAGGCCGAACGCCAGCGTAAGCCCCCAGAAACTGGTGAAGTAAAAGACGGAACTAAAAGTCAGCACTGTAAGAAAGCAGCCTAAACGCATAACGCCTATAGCGTTTCCTGTTTTATCAGCAACGCCTGCCCACAAGCCAGGACCTAAAATACGCGCTAGGGTAATGACGGCAAAAAGCTCACCAATTTCGGCAGAAGAAAAGCCCCGCCCATCAAGAAAGATCCCCAAGTATGGAACAAGTACGCCAAGTTGTCCGAAGTAAAGCCAGTAGGTAACAGCAAGGATAAAGAGCGCAGCTTTGCTACTTTTTTCGCCTGGCTCAGCGCTTTTGGCATGGTTTAGACCATTAGATGACAATTCACATCTCCATATGCAAAAACGCCACTAGCGCAAAACGGGTAGTGGCGAATAGTGAGAACATTTAGCGCAATACAACCTTGTTATTGCGTGTTTTACTCCATCGCGTAGATGATACGATTAAGCTTAGTTGTAATTAAAAAGCGCTATGCCTGACCCGCAATCGGCTTAGTGGTCGATAGCACGCCCGCATTTTGCGCACGGTGACGCAGCAAGTGGTCCATCAATACAAGCGCCAGCATGGCTTCAGCAATGGGTACAGCACGAATACCTACGCACGGGTCGTGACGTCCTTTGGTGACTATATCAATCTCTTCATTGTCTTTATTGATAGTTTTACCCGGTACCGAAATGCTCGAGGTCGGCTTAAGTGCCATATGCACTTCTATATCCTGACCGGTAGAAATGCCGCCTAATACACCACCTGCGTGGTTTGAAGAGAAACCTTCTGGCGTTAGCGTATCGCGATGTTCACTACCTTTTTGGTTTATAACGTCAAAGCCATCGCCAATTTCAACGCCTTTCACTGCGTTAATTCCCATCATAGCGTGGGCGATTTCCGCATCCAGCCTATCAAAGACTGGCTCGCCTAGGCCCACGGGAACATTTTTAGCTACAACCGACACTTTCGCGCCGATGCTATCGCCAGATTTTTTAAGGTCACGCATGTATTCATCCAGTGCATCTAACTTAGACTCATCTGGACAGAAAAATGGGTTGGTGTTGGTGACGCTGTGGTCTACCTTATCAACGGTAACAGGGCCAAGCTGAGACAAATAACCCAACACCTCGATACCGTGCACTTCTTTTAAGTACTTCTTCGCAATACCGCCAGCGGCTACGCGAATAGCTGTTTCGCGGGCTGATGAACGTCCACCACCGCGATAGTCACGGCTACCGTATTTTTGATCATAGGTATAGTCAGCATGACCTGGGCGGAAGCGGTCTTTAATATTGCCGTAATCTTGGCTTCGCTGATCTTTATTTTTAATCAACAAACCAATACTAGTGCCTGTTGTTTTGCCTTCAAATACGCCAGATAGAATTTGTACTTCGTCGTCTTCTCTTCGCGCTGTGGTATAGCGCGAAGTGCCTGGTTTGCGTCTGTCTAAATCCACCTGAAGATCTTCTTCGGTGATCTCAAGACCTGGAGGACAACCGTCTACTACACCGCCAATTGCAATGCCGTGGCTTTCACCAAACGTGGTTACAGTGAAAAGTTTTCCGAAGCTGTTACCTGACATAATTAACTATTAATCCTTACTACTAAAATACTGTACTAGTGTGTCTTTGCGCACGGCAAAAATACCTGAACCACCATTTTCAAATTCTAACCAAATGACTTCTAAGCCAGGAAACCTTTCATTCATGTGCACTTCACTGTTGCCTACTTCTACGAACAGCCAGCCGCCATCATTGAGGTAATTGGGCGCATCTTTAAGCATAATATCCACGAGGTCTAAGCCGTCGTCGCCTGCGGCGAGCGCAAGTTCAGGCTCGTGATGATACTCTTCAGGTAAGTCGGCCATATCTTCCGCGTCCACATACGGTGGATTAGAAACGATCAAGTCGTATTTCTGACCTTCTAGGCTAGAAAACAAATCTGACTGAATGGGATAAACACGATGATTAAGACCGTGTTCCTGAATATTAATGTCGGCCACTTCTAGTGCATCCGTGCTAATATCAACGGCATCCACCTGGGCTTCAGGGTATGCATGAGCAAGTGCAATAGCGATACACGCACCGCCTGTGCACATGTCGAGAATGCTGTTTGGCGTCGATTCTACAAAAGGCGTAAATTCATTTTGAATGAGTTCGGCAAATGGCGAACGTGGAATAAGCACACGTTCATCCACGTAAAATGGCATACCGCAAAACCAGGCCTCGTTTGTAATATAAGGCAACGGCATACGAGTTTGTACGCGCTTTAAAACGAGCTCGGCAATTTTTTCACGTTCACTTTTGGTCAAGCGTGAGCTAAGAATGTTCTCGCCAGCCTGCTCTAAGATAGGGTGAGGTAAATGCAGTGCCTGCATAACGAGGCTAGTAGCTTCGTCCCACGCATTATCAGTACCATGACCAAAGTACAAAGCCGCGTCGTTAAAACGGCTGGTTGCCCATCGTGTCATATCTAACAGGGTATGCAGATCTTCAATGGCTTCTTCGAGGTAAAACTTATCGGTCATGGCGTTTTGGTACATCAAAAATTTCAAAGCTGGTATCATACCCAAACTTCATACCGATTCACATAATTAACTACGTACCGAATCTTTCTATTCGTTATAATTTAGGCGTTTTGAATTATTGAACTTATGTTTATTTACCAAAGCTATATTTGATGAAAACCTTTAAAAAAGAACTCAAAGCATTAAAAAAGCAACTGGCTGAACCAAAGCGTCCTACGGGGCGAGCTGGGCTAGAGGGCGCAAATAAGCGCGATACGTCCTCAAGCGCTGAAGAAGAGACTTTTTCGTTTGCTGATGTTATGCAGGGCGTCACACCTATATCGCAAGATAAGGTAGAGCCTGATAAACAGGTTGAGTTATTTAAAAAGTCACAGCAAATAAAAGGTAAACATCTAAAACACAGCAAGCAACTTGCAGCTAGTTTCAACTTTTCTGACATGTATCAAGCGGCACTACCTCAAGAAGGCCCTATGCGCTTTTGCCAGGAAGGTGAGTCTACGCATATTTTGAAACAGTTACGTCGCGGCGACTACTCGCCAGAAATGACACTGGATTTGCATGGGTTAACCCGAGAAATGGCAAAAGCAGAGCTTGCGGCGCTTATTCACACTGCGAGAAAAGAACTGATTGATTGTGTTTGCGTGATGCACGGTTTTGGGCAAGGCGTGTTAAAAGCTGCCCTACCCCATTACTTAGTCCAGCACCCACACGTACGTGCTTTCCATCAAGCCCCTCTTGAATACGGCGGGCAAGCTGCATTACTGGTGCTTATTGACATACCGCTTCAAAACAACAAACGATAGGGCAATGCTGCGTAGTGCGGTCTATTTATCTTCGTCTGCGCTGTTGTGCATAAATAAATAGGTGTAGTACATCATCATCGCAACAATAATGCCTATACCTAATAGTGAGCCCCACACCACTGGGTCTTTCATCATAGTCCACATCATAATAAGTCTCCTCTTTAACTAAGTGAATAATAGAGAAGACTTGCCTTGAAGATTATGATCTAGATCAATAGTAAAAATTAGCCATATAGCTGCGTCTAGTATGCTTGATCCAGGTCAAATTATGGTGTGCTTCAAACCGTTTTTAAAAGTCATCAAGCTTTTTTGGCTGACGTAGATTACAAGGTTATTACGGTCTAAAACGGTTAAAGATATTAAGCTCGTTTTCACTTCCTAACATTAACTCAGCAGACCTACAAAGTGTTTCCATCGACTCACTCACTTTCACGTCAAAGTTAGAGGGCGTAGCTTTTAAACTGTGCTGAAATATCTTTGCGTTAGTGTGGGTCGCTAAAAGCAAAAATCCAAGACAACCGTAAGATTTTAAATAGGGTAATCGACTACAGAGTTGTTTTGCTGCTGTATGGGTGACAGTTAAACTTTTATCCGGAATAGAGAATATTACCCAATGTTCTCTCTTTCTTCCTTCTTTAACAATCGCCGCAAACCATTCGTCTACCGTTCTGTCGTCGTATACGCTGCTTGGGATATCAAATAGCACGTTATTGACGTTGAAAAAACGATATTGATGCTGACTTCCTACCATGGCTACCTCCTGTTATGCCTTTATAGAATTGATAGGAAGTGTGGTGATGCTTAGATCATTTAATACAAAGGAAGTGATTGCAAAGATAGCAACCGAGAAAACGAATGAGTTCGCACTGTTCGTACCTTTTATCCCTTACCTTATAATGTTGTTGTTTTGATAAACGCCCTTCGAGCTCATGCCAGAAGTAATTTTCTCGCTCAACCACTCTGAGGCTTTAGGTGTTTCGCTAAAAAATTGGAAAGGCAACGTGGACGCATCGTAAATTCTTGACCAGAACTTTTGCTGCAGTGCGAGTCCCTCTGGTTCATGAAGAACCACAGCAGTGGCAACAAGCCCTGAATCAACGGCTTCATCTACTATTAGTTGTGCATCGTCTGTAGCTTCCATGGGCGCGAGCGCTAAGCCGTAAACATTAACTAGGCTTGCCCAACAAGGAACATTAATCTTTCTTCTTTCTGCGCCCACCACACGTTGATACTTACGGATAAATTCTAAATTGAAAGGGCCGCTAAGATCGATGGTTAATATTCTCTTATCTTCTACGAAGAGAGCTCTAACCTCGCCATGTGCGCTAAACTTTTCATTGTCCATACATTGCTGTCGCTACTTTCTACCTAATGCAGTATTGCTAGTTGTGAGTAAAGTATAAAGTAGGATCTAGGATTGCGCCTGCAAACTAACCAAGAAAACTGCGTAATTTAAAGAAAGTAAAAATAACGCCATAAAGTTATTGCAAATCATTATCATTTGCACTATCTTGTAAATGCCTGTTCGACGTTGGGTAAAAAACGGTCTTGGCTTAGCGTCGCTGAGGGGTAGACGCCCGTCTATCCCTCATTTTTTCTTTTACTACTCATTCTCTTACTGACATAAAAAACGCGACTTACAAGCCGCGTCTTAAACACAAAATAAATATTCGCTTTTTAAAGCTAGCTAAACAACTTCATAAACCAACCTTTTTGCAGGTCTTCTTCGCAGGTTTTAAGTTGTGTCGCGTAACGTAGCGAGCGGGCTTTTACTTTTGACGCCACTTTCTTAAGCCAAGGTTTTCTGTCATAGCTTCTGCGTTTATAGCCGCCCCACCCTTCGTGATAGTTAAGGTATTGTGCATAGGCGTCCCATTTAGAAATACCGTTTACTTTTTGCGATTTATAGATAAACCACCCCATAAAATCGATGGCATCTTCAAAATCATCCCTATCCGCACCACTATTATCAGTCTCGCGCATGTAGTCTGCCCACGTAGGCGTTTTAGCCTGTGAGTAACCATACGCCGAACTGACACGCCCCCAAGGAATAAGCCCGAAGAACACATAATCGCGAGGTGGTAGCGCATCGTGACGGAAAGAGCTTTCCTGGTACATCATGGCCATAGGCACATGAATCGGCACGCCCCACTTATCTCTTGCGTCAGCAGCTGCATCATACCAATCGTCCTTTTCGTAGAATATTTCACACAAATTACTGATGTCTTTAGGAGGCGTAGTTGCACACCCAGCGATAAACAGTGGAAAAAGTACGATGAGAGTTGATAAAAAAACAACCAGTTTTTTGAACTTTTGGTTCATAGCTTGTCTTAACTAATGTTCTAGTAAAATGTGTGTTTCCCTGGAACCTTTTAATGCCTGACCTATGTCAGGCATTTTTTTTTGCTGGGGCTTCAGCGAAATAATCACGTATAAATGTATCGAAGTCTTTCTCATCAGCCGCTTCAATTTCTTTTTGTGCAGCAAACGATACTTCAGCTTGGGCAGCAAATCCTGCGGCGTCGGTATCCGTATACTCAAAAGACTTCATCTCAGATTGATAGGCCTGCGCGAGTTCTAATCCTAGTACTCCATTATCTTTGTCGTCTTCTAAAAGCATAGAAAGCAGTTTACCTGACGGCGTTAAATCGGGGTCTTGTACTTTGGCAAACTCAGTTTTCACCGCTTCACTGTAGCGAGAAGTATCGTTAGCCATATCGAGTAATTCAGCGGCCTGTTCGAATGATTTAAACAGCGAAGTACACCACTGAGGTAACGTTATATCCACCCCATCATTTTGTAGCACTAGGTCTGGGTTTCTCCCCTCTAGTACTACTCGATTCATGTTTTCTTTCGCTTCGTTAAGTTGAGTTTCATCGAGCTCAGCACTTGGCATTAGCAAACATGCAACCAAAAATACATCTAAGAAATCAAACTGGGTCTGTGAAATACCCACTGCGGAAAACGGATTAACGTCTAGCGCACGTACTTCAATGTAATTGATACCGCGGCGAACCAAGGCATCTGTTGGCTTTTCCATTGATTTGGTAGGCTGCTTTGGTCGTATAGGCGAGTACAGCTCATTTTCAATCTGAATGATATTGCGGCTAAGCTGTTGATAATTGCCTTCGTCCCCAGCAGCAAATTGGCTGAAGCGCGAAGACGGTGTATTCATAGCATCCCGCAACAGCTTGACGTAGTTGTCGAGCTGGTTGTAACAAATTTTAAGCGACGACTGCTCTGCGCTGGTATAGCCTAAGTCACTCATTCTAAGGCATGTGGCATGAGGCATGTACACCGTACCTTTACCCACTTTCTTAAATGGCAAAGCGTGCTTTTTACCTTTTAGGAATGAACCACAAAGTGCGGGAGATGCGCCATAAAGATAAGGTATTAGCCAGCAAAGGCGGCGATAGTTGCGAATTAACCCAAAGTAATCCGCTGAAACCTGGTCTTGCGAATATTCTTTGCCGTTCAATTCAGCCCAAAGTTTCCAAAAGCTGTCTGGTAAGGAAAAGTTAAAATGAACGCCTGCGATAGCTTGCATCATACTGCCGTAACGGTTTTTAAGACCTATGCGGTACACCCGTTTCATTTTCCCTACATTTGACTCACCAAAGTAAGCAATTGGAATATCGGCATCATCTTCGATGAAACACGGCATGCTTAGCGGCCATATTTGCTCGTCGCCAATGTTATCAATAACAAACCTATGGATATCTTTTAACTGAGAAATCGTTTTGGCAGAACTGTTTTCTGGCGGTGTAATAAACTCAAGCAGAGATTCAGAAAAATCAGTGGTTATTGAGTCGTGAGTTAGCGCTGACCCAAGTGATTTAGGATGAGGCGTTTGCGCCAATGTACCATTTGGGTTTATACGAAGGGCTTCGCGCTCTACGCCACGCTTAATGTCTTTTAGCGCAGCTAGGAATTCGGGTGACTTAAGCGCAGCGATGCGCGCTTCAAAACGGGATGAGTCTACAGTCAAAATTGTGGTCCGTTATGTCAATATTGCCCCCTGTTATGGGGGGCAATAGTGTAAATTCAACAAAAATCAATCTATCAGTTTAACGTTTCTCGGGTGTTACTCTCTACTGATAACTCGATAATTGGCATCGATAGCGCGTTTAACTGAGGCAAAATTTTAGCTTTATCACCTACTACAATAATTTGCATCTTATCGAGATTCAAATATTGCTTTGCTAACGCATCCATCGTTTCCTTATCAATATTGTTAATAATAGTAAGCTGCTCTTCACGATAGCCTTTCTCCAAGTCGTAACTGAGCAGCTGTCTTAAGAAGCGCGCTTTACTAGCAGGCGTTTCAAATTCTAACGCATCGCTTAGCGTAAAGGCATTGCGCATAAAGGCTATTTCTTCCTCAGTCACGCCCTCAGTGCGGTAGCGATTAATCTCTTTTAGAACTTCAGAAATTCCTTCACCTGTATTGGCAGCGGTTAGGTCGGTACTTGCTTCAAACCATCCAAGGGTTTTACCACCCACAAAACCGCTATTTGCTCCATAGGTGAAACCTTTATCTTCTCGCAAGTTAAGATTTATACGGCTATTAAATGCCCCACCTAACGGAAAGTTCATAAGACGGGACTTAAAGTGATCGCCTGTTGCATCAAAAGGCAGGCTTCGATCAACTAGGTATACCACTGACTGTACCGCTTCTGGGCTGTCTACCAGGAATATCTGATTTTTTTCATACTTAGGGAAGTCACTGTAATCAGCGAACTCATAGGTTTGACCTTTCCACTGACCGATGAAGTCTAAAGTATCTACCATAGCCTCTTTCGGTAAGTTACCGACAACCACAATACTCGCTTTATCAGGTGAGTAATAATTGGTGTAAAACGCTTTAACGTCTTCTAACGTGATGTTTTGTACTGATTCTAATGTACCTTCGTCAGGCAGGCTTACGCGATTCTCTTCCCCAAACAAGATGAGATCTCGTGCACGACGCGCCAGGCTTGAAGGCGTTTTCGCTTGCTGCTGTAGCCCCTGTACAACCCGCTCTTTCATACGGTTGAAGTCTTCTTGCGTAAACGCAGGGTTGAACAACTTTTCTTTTAACAGTGCTAAGGTTTCATCTAGATGCTTAGTTAATGTTGATACATAGACTTGCGAATACCTACCAGCAGTGCTGAAACGGATAGCACTTCCCAGCTTAGCAAGCTCGTTAGCCAATGCTTCGTTACTGTAATTTTTTGTAGTTTCATTCATAAGCAAAGCGGTCAGATAAGCCGTTCCAGCTTTACCTTCAGGGTCTAGCAACATGCCACCGTCCATGCCTAGGGTAAACGTTACCGTTGGAGTTTCAGTACTGGTAACGCCAAGCATTTCTATACCGTTAGCAAGTTCAGCTTCCCAATAATCGGGGACTTCTACAACCGGTGCCTCGCCAGCCTTTGGCATTTCGCTTCTATCGAAACTTGATACTGCGCTGGCAAAAGCATCGTCATCTGTAATTTCGGCGGTTTCTATCTCAATATTTCTTACCGGGCGCTCAAAGTTTTGCTCCGCCGCAGCTAGTTGCACCTGCCCTTTCGGCACAACACTCAGCACTACACTGTTAGCATCTTTAATATACTTGTTGTAAACGCGCATGATGTCTTCAGCCGTTACCGCGTTATAGCGTTCAATATCTTCGGCTATTAAATCGGGCGTTTGATAAAAGGTTTCGTTAGCAGCAAGGGCTGACACTTTGCCAGACACACTTTGTAAGCCAAACACCGTACGCGCTTCAATTTTACCTTTTGTTCGCGCTAAATCATCGGTGGTGACACCTCTTGTTTCAAACTCTTTAAGTGTTTCATTTAGCACATTTTGAAGTGTTGAGAGTGAAGTGATTTTTGCAGGGTTAGCCAAGGCGAGTAGCTGAAATTCACAGGCGAGTTCACGGCAAGGGTGAGACACCACGGCCTGCACTGCCATGCCCTCTTTTACTAAGTTTTTATAAAACAATGAAGTTTTACCACCACCTAAAATATCGGCTAAAACATCAAGCGGCGCTTCATCTTCGTGGCGACCGTATACCGTTGGATAGGTTATTTGAAGAAGTGGAAGGTGAACCTTATCTTCAAGGGTGACATAACGGGTTTCGTTTAACGTCACCTGCTGTGGCTCAGGCTCTTCTACTGCAGGGCCAGCTGGTATTTCGCCGAAGTACTTCTTCACCCAGGCTTTAGTTTTAGCTACATCGATATCGCCACCTATGGTTAGCACAGCATTATTGGGGCCATACCAGCGCTTAAAGAAGGCTTTCAGGTCGTTTACGTCTACCCGATCTAAGTCTTCTACATAACCAATAGTCATCCACGAATACGGGTGCCCTTCAGGATAAAGCGCTTCGCCATTAAGCTCAAAACGCAACCCGTAAGGCTGATTGTCCACCCGTTGTGCTCGTTCGTTCTTAACTGTCTCTCTTTGATTTTCAAACTTGGTTTGGTCTACGGCTTCTAGCAGGTAGCCCATTCGATCAGACTCAAGCCATAACACTTTTTCTAACTGGTTTGCCGGCACAGTTTCAAAGTAGTTAGTGCGATCGGTATTAGTCGTACCGTTTAAATTGCCGCCAGATTCTGTAATAACTTTAAAATGCTGTTCATCAGCAACGTGTTTTGACCCTTGAAACATCATGTGCTCGAAGAAGTGGGCAAAGCCAGATTTGCCAATTTCTTCTCGTGCCGAACCAACGTGATAAGTTACATCGACGTGCACCAGAGGGTCAGAATGGTCTTCGTGAAGGATGACAGTCAGCCCGTTAGCAAGCGTATATTTTTCATAAGGAATAGAAACGCTATTTGATGTCGTTGCGGCGGTATCTGATTTACTAGTCGCCTGTTCTTCTTGCACGTGCTGACACGCTGATACTGCTATAACGCCTATAGCCATTAAGAGGGTACGAAGGGTCAGTTTTCCTGACATGATGATTCCTTTTCAATTACTACATGTTTTCACTCGCCTTCACTCTAACTACATTTTGCCGTAACCACTTAACTTGGCGGTCAAGAATGAAGTTGCGATTTCAAAAGCGCGAGCGAATTTTTGAAGACTACCAGACTTTTTAACGCTTTACTTGCTTCGACTTTGCTATGGATGTATTAATTTGTGTATTTCTGAAATACACTTACACTTCATAGTCTTTAGTAATAAAGGCTTTAGCCAGTTGAATTCGTTAAGTGGTACGAATGAACTGACAAATGGTTTGCGTTTGGACTAGAAATTGTCCGAAAAGAAGTTGCGAAATAAAAGGATAGATGTATGGATCAGTCAACAACAGTACTCGATATAGATTTCGGAATGTCACAGTTAAGTGGTAACAAAAAACTGTTGTTCACCCTACTAGGTAAGTTCACGGACGAATATCGTTCTCTAGATGCTGACTTACAAGCACATATTGCAAAGGGTGACTTCACTGAGGCTTATTCACTTGTTCATACCCTCAAGGGCGTAACAGGAAATCTAGGTATGTTTGCGCTTCACAATGCAAGCAAGCCTGTTGAAAGTAGCTTTCGAAACGACGGACAAGTCGCTGATGAATACCCTGCGTTTGTCGCCGTGCTAAATGAGACAATTACCACGGTAGATGCATTAATCAAAGAGCCAGAAGTTACCGCTTCTGTCCCTGCAAATGGCGCTGCCGCTGAGCAAGCTCGAAAGCAGTTATTGGCCGCACTTAAAGCCAGTGAGTTTATTGCACAGGATAAACTAGACGAGTGGCTAGACGCCCTTGCCTTACCTCAAGAAAAACGCACGGCTATTATCGATGCGGTTGACGAGCTAGATTATGAAGAAGCTATCGAAGAGTTAGAAAATAGCTAGTGCTACACATTCCTATCCTCGTTGAAAACGCTGATCTTATCGTCGTTAATAAGCCTGTTGGCGTTGCCATGCACGACGCTGTCGACGAAACTGGCGTAAAACAAGATCCAACGAAAGGTATTAAAGCAGGAAAGGTAGACGGTATTGTTACTGTTTTAAAAAAGCAGCTCGCCGTTAAAGAATTGCACCTTTGTCACCGCCTAGATACCGGTACCTCAGGATGCTTATGCTTAGCTAAAAATGCCACGGTGGCGGCAGAAATCGGCGAACTTTTTTCATCAAGACGCGTCAGCAAATACTACCTAGCCTTAAGCAGTAACAAACCTAAAAAGAAACAGGGCATGATAATCGGCGATATGAAAAATCGTCGCGGTGGCCAGCGTATTTTGCTTAAAACTCAGGAAAACCCAGCGATAACTCAGTTTTTCAGTAGCGCAGCTAGACCGGGAACTCGTGGTTTCGTTGTTAAACCTCATTCAGGGAAAACCCATCAAATTCGAGTCGCGCTTAAAAGCGTCGGGGCCCCTATTTTAGGTGATACACTTTACGGCGGTGCGGCGTCAGATAGGCTCTACCTTCATGCTTGGCACTTGCGCCTTCCTCTATCGAAAGGTGAATTATCAGTAACCGCACCTTTTGATGCGGGCGAAGTAATTAGCCAAGAAGACATGCACGCTTGGGTTGAGGCGCTTAATGCACCAGACGCTTATCCATGGCCGGCAATTCCAGCGCGCTTCTTGTCTGAATCTTTATAAGAGCGTCATCAAGGTAAACCCGTTCCGTACAAGTAAAACAGTAACCTAATACAACATTTGACAGATATTAATGGGAAAACTACATATAGTCGGTGGCGGTGCCATCGGGAGTTTAATTGCAGCGAGCGCTCATAAAAATGGCGTGCCCTATGATTGCTACCCCAGAAATATTAGGACCATGCCTGCTCGCGCAAAATGGCGAGATGGCCAAAGTATTGAACTAAAAGCTGCTATGCCAGCGCCTGTCATTCTTGAAAAAGATGACGTGTTAATACTTCCACTTAAAGTGTATCAACTTAACGCTGCTCTAATACAATGGCTTCCCTACCTCAATCAAAAACCGACGGTTGTGCTGATGCACAATGGTATGGGCGGGCTAGAGGTTGCACGAGATTTGTTAGGCGGCGATTATCCGCTGCTTCTTGCTACAACGAGCCATGGCGCGTTAAAAGAAAGCACATCAAGCGGCGATTTTCACGTGAAGTATACAGGGCTAGGAGCAACGCAAATCGGCGCGTCTAATTTAGCTAAGCCAATACCTCAAAAGCTTGCAGACCTTTTACAAGTAGCACCACAGCTTGCAAATGCAATTGCTACTTTAGATAGTTCGCTTCCGCCTGTGCAATACCGAAGTGATATTTTAACAGCACTGTGGGCCAAGCTTTCCGTTAATGCCGTAATTAATCCACTAACGGCACTTCACGATATTCAAAATAAGCACATTGCTGATGCTGAATTTGAGCAAACTCGCCGCAAGATATGCCATGAGTTCACGCTAGTGGCTAACGCATATGGGTTTAACTTCAATGAAGATGAGGTACTAAAAAACGTGTTGTCGGTAGCTAAAGCAACAGGTGAAAACTACTCCAGCATGCATCAAGATATTGCTCACGGCAGGCAAACAGAAATAGACGCCATTAACGGTTACATTGTGGAAATGGCAAAGAAAAAGGGTATCCCCGTTCCCGAGAACACCCTTTTGGTAGAGCGTGTTAAAGCGCTAAGTGTTTAAAACCTTAGCGTTTATAACCGTTTTTACTCTTGCTCACCCGCTTCTTGGCCATCTTTTGGTGCTTGAGGCTTCATGTGTGGAAACAAGATAACATCTTTAATGGTAGAGCTATCGGTAAACAACATCGCTAGACGGTCGATACCAATACCTTCACCCGCTGTTGGCGGCAAGCCATATTCAAGGGCGCGGATGTAGTCATCGTCAAAGTGCATGGCTTCATCGTCGCCAGCGTCTTTCTCTTCAACCTGCTTCGCAAAACGTTCCGCCTGATCTTCTGGGTCGTTCAACTCGCTAAAGCCATTCGCTAATTCACGTCCACCTACAAAGAACTCGAAGCGGTCTGTAATGAATGGGTTGTTGTCGTTACGGCGCGCAAGCGGCGATACTTCCCACGGATATTCTGTAATAAACGTAGGTTGGATAAGCTTCTCTTCTGCTGTTGCTTCGAAGATTTCGCAAAGGTACTTACCCGCACCCCAAATGCCATCAACTTCAGGCTCTTTAATGTGAAGCTGTTTTGCCATTGCTTTAAGCGCGTCAAGGTTCGCCTCTGGGTCGCGAATAGCTTCTTCATTAGCTTCTGGCCAGTACTTAAGAATAGCTTCGCCCATGCTTAAGCGGTCAAACGGCTTACCAAAATCGTATTCAACTTCAGACGTTACGTTACCTTCAGCGTCTTTAGTTGTGTTTTTGATGATACTTGTACCAAGGATATCTTCCGCCAACGTACGAAGCATATCTTCTGTAAGGTTCATCAGGTCATTGTAGTCTGCATACGCTTGATAGAACTCAAGCATAGTGAACTCTGGGTTATGGCGCGTTGATAAACCTTCGTTACGGAAGTTACGGTTGATTTCGAACACACGCTCAAAACCACCAACGACTAAGCGCTTAAGGTATAACTCTGGTGCAATACGCAGGTACATATCAATGTCTAGCGCATTGTGGTGAGTTACAAACGGCTTCGCAGTCGCACCACCTGGAATAACCTGTAGCATCGGCGTTTCTACTTCTAGGTAGTCACGTTCAGTAAGGTAGTTACGAATGCCGTTTACAATCTTACTGCGGATCATAAAGGTTTTGCGGGTTTGCTCACTTGTAATTAGGTCAACGTAACGCTGGCGATACTTAGTTTCCTGGTCGCTCAAACCATGGAACTTTTCTGGCAATGGACGCAGTGCTTTAGTAAGCAGCTCGTATTGCTCCATGTTTACGTATAGGTCGCCTTTACCTGACTTGTGCAAGTCGCCCGCTACGCCAATGATGTCACCAATATCCAGTGCACCGTATTTTGCTTTAAGGGCCTTTTGGGTGTCTTTATCAGCGTAAGCTTGAATACGGCCTGTCATATCTTGAAGCAGCATGAAAGGACCACGCTTTGCCATAATACGGCCAGCAATGCTTACCTTGTTTCCCTGCTCTTGCAGCGTTTCCTTGTCGAATTCACCGAACTTAGCTTGAAGCTCATCCGCATAGTTTTCGCGACGGAAGCTGTTTGGGAAACCGTTCGCACGGCACTGCTCGCGAATAGCGCTTAGCTTAGCACGGCGCTCTGCAATCAATTTGTTATCGTCTGTTTGTTGGTCAGTCATAACCTTTCACTTCGTTGTTCGGTTTACAGCCCAGATTTCAGGCTGGCTTCAATAAATTTGTCCAAGTCGCCATCTAGCACGGCTTGAGTGTTACGTGTTTCCACGCCAGTACGCAAGTCTTTAATGCGAGAGTCGTCCAAAACGTAAGAGCGTATTTGGCTTCCCCAGCCGATATCAGATTTGCTGTCTTCCATCGCTTGTTTTTCAGCGTTTTGTTTTTGCAGTTCAAACTCATAAAGTTTGGCTTTTAACTGCTTCATCGCTTGATCTTTGTTTTTGTGCTGCGAGCGATCATTTTGACACTGCACCACTATGCCCGTTGGTTCGTGGGTAATACGTACCGCAGAGTCCGTTCTGTTTACGTGCTGTCCACCTGCGCCCGATGCGCGATAGGTATCTATACGTAAGTCAGACGGGTTGATATCTATATCAATGTCGTCGTCAATTTCTGGGTATACAAACGCAGATGAAAATGACGTGTGACGGCGGTTACCCGAATCAAACGGTGACTTACGAACCAAGCGGTGCACGCCAGTTTCTGTGCGTAGCCAACCAAATGCATATTCGCCCTGAATACGCAAAGTTGCGCTTTTAATCCCGGCTACATCACCGTCTGATACTTCAATGAGTTCAGTTTTAAAACCGTGGGCTTCACCCCAACGCAAATACATGCGAAGCAACATATTGGCCCAATCTTGCGCCTCTGTGCCACCAGAGCCCGACTGAATATCAATGTAGCAGTCGTTCTCATCATTTGGACCAGAGAACATACGGCGAAACTCAAGCACCTCTAGTTGTTCAATTAAGCCTTCTAGTTCACTTTGAGCCTCAACAAAGGTGTCTTCATCCTCGGCTTCAACCGCCAATTCAACAAGACCTTCAACATCTTCTGTACCCTGATCGAGCTTATGGATCGTTTCAACGATTTGCTCAAGGGCCACTTTTTCTTTGCCAAGTGCCTGCGCTCTGTCTGGCTCGTTCCAAACATCAGGACTTTCTAACTCTCGGCTAACTTCCTCTAAACGCTCTGACTTTGCATCAAAGTCAAAGATACCCCCTAAGCGCTTCGGTGCGCTCGCGGATATCTTTTATCGCATTAGTAACGGGGTTTATTTCAAACATAGTCCGCTTATTTCGTTAAAAAATTAAGACCGCGGATAGTACCGAATTTGAAGGAATTTTGATAGGGGTTGGCGCAAATATTGCGACCCAGTTTTTGCACACGCTAGCGAACTTTTGTTAGTCGCTTGAGGTGAATTGAATAATATTACCGTTAAACGGCTTACAGTAAGCATTGGTAATACGCTTAAAGCCCATAAGATAAAACTTATAAAGCATTAAACGCTTCTTGGCATCTTAATTCGTGCACTGGTTTAGCACATTCTCGCTTCCCACAAGTGTGCAGGGTAAACCATAAAGTCGTTATAAGCGATAAATGGAAAAGTAATAGGAAAAGTATGTCGTTAAATAATTTGTCTTATGCTGTTATCGGAGTACTGCTTGGTCTCTTAGTATTGGCATTGGGCCAACTTTTTGACTGTCAAAATTTAGCCGGCGCGACCATGGCGCTTCAGTGCCCCAATGGTACGCCTATTTCAAAACTATGGTTGGTCACCTCAATGTTGATAGCTGGAAGTGGTATCGCCGCTTGGCTATTTCGAAACCGCAACTTCTAGGCGAGATGTGATATTTCAATCGCATTGCAATTGGCCGAACGTAAATTAACTAAAAACACTAACGTTTTCTTAATTATAAACTGCAGCGCGTATAGATAGTTTAAAAAGCGCATAAAGAAGCGCAGCTCCTTTATGCGCAGCAGTGTGCACCCCATAACATTTACGGCTATTTAGCAAATGTATAATCTGTATAGCCTTTCTCACCGCCACCAAACAAGGTATCAGGGTTGTGCGTATTTAACGGTAACTTGTTCTCTAATCGATAGGGCAAATCGGGGTTTGCCACAAAAGGTCGACCAAAACCAATCATATCTGCCCACCCTTCTGACAGCGCTTTTTCCGCACGCGCTGCATCGTACTTTCCGGCATAAATGAGCAGACCGCTAAAGGCTTCACGAATCGCCTGTTTAAATGATATTGGCATTTGCGGCGCGTCATCCCAGTCAGCTTCGGCTATGTGTATATAGCCGGTGTTGAAGCTATTTAGCATGGAAGCAATCGCAAGATAGGTCTCTTCGGGATTGTCGTCGACGGTCCCGTTTAACGTTGTTAGTGGAGCTAAACGTACACCTACTTTATCAGCGCCAATTTCCTCAGACACAGCCTGCACCACTTCTTTCAAGAATCGAATACGGTTCTGTACACTTCCGCCGTATTCATCAGTTCTTGTATTACTTTGAGAATCAATAAACTGGTTAAGCAAGTAACCATTAGCCGAATGCAACTCAATGCCATCAAATCCGGCATCTACGGCATTGCGCGCCGCAACGCGATACTCTTCTACCACGTCCTTTATATCTTCAATGCTCATTTCGCGTGGCATGACCGACTCAACAAAGCCAGGGTTGCCGCCTTCATCAACGAACACCTTTACGCCTTTTGCTTGAATTGCCGATGCGCTAATTGGCTGCTGCCCTTCTGTATTTGAAGGGTGGGATACGCGGCCCACATGCCAAAGTTGCGCAAACATTACACCACCCGCTTTATGGACTTTGTCTGTTACCAACTTCCAGCCTTTGATTTGCGCTTTGGTATAAATACCTGGTGTCCACGCATACCCCTTACCGAGTGCCGAAATTTGTGTGCCTTCGCTGACAATTAGACCAGCGCTTGCGCGCTGTGCGTAATATTCAGCCATTAATGCGTTGGGCACATCTCCTGGCTGTGTTGAGCGGGAGCGGGTCATTGGCGGCATAACAATTCGATTATTCAGCGTTTTCCCAGCCAGCGATATGCTTTCAAATAGTTTCATAATACAGTCCTTTAAACTTGAGTCTTGCAATTTACACGTTTAGATAACGGTAAATATAAGGTCCATAAGCAAGGTTAGAACCCGTACTTTTAACAAAGTACTTTTGCATTTTTCACAAAGGTAGCGGTGCATTTCGACGACGTTATCCTAAATTTCCCGCCTCCCCTCTTGACGCAGAAAAAATTAAGCTTACACTTGTTCGCCGAATTAGCGTACAAGTGTAAGCTAAAACATTTTTATCCTTTTTGTATTTAAGATATTCCGACGAAATACAGGTGTGATTTCTACATTGAAACTATTACTCGATAAATTCACTGATCGCATATTCCACCACGGCTCTTGGAAGGGCTACTGGGAGGTATTGATGCAGCAAATTAAACCCGCGTGGCGCGATGGGTATTTCAGAGCCAAGGTAGTGGCAGTAAAAAAACTAAGTGCAGATATGCTGGAGGTTTTACTTAGACCGGAGAGCTCTTGGCCTACGCATATTGCAGGGCAGCATATCGCATTAACCATAGAACTTAACGGCAGGCTCACCACTCGCGTGTTTACCATAGCGAGTGGTGCTAATAGCCACCAAAGAGACAAGCAGATCCGCTTGGTCACAAAGGTAAAAGCCCGAGGCGCGCTAACCCCTTACCTACATACCTGTGTGCCTAATCAATGGGTAAATATCTCAGCCCCTATGGGAGAGTTTGTATGGCCTGAGACGCAAAAGCCTCTTCTCATGATTGCGGGCGGCTCAGGTATTACACCTTTCATTGCCATGCTTGACGATGCTATTAACGATGCGAAGGTAAAACAAAAAGCAGTGCATTTGCTTTATTTTGCCAAGCCCAATGAACACGTATTGCTAAACGAGCTATCTGCCTTCAGTAAACGCTGTGAAAGCTTCACCTATGATGTTTTAACTAAGCAAAAAGATGGGGATGTAGAAGCCCATTTGTCTTACTTTGCTGATGCGCACTGGTTGGTGTGTGGCCCACATGCCATGTTCGAGCAAGTTGAAACTTACGCAAAAACAATTAACGTGCCTGTTTCAAGCGAACATTTCGCTGCGCTGCCTGTGGTGAGCAACACCAGCCTTTCCGAAAACGAAACCTTCTCTTTGGTACACAACGGCCAATCTTTGGCTATCGACAATCAGCAAACCCTGCTTTCACAGCTTCAACAAGCAGAGCAACCCGTGACCTACGGATGTGGAATGGGGATTTGTCACCAGTGCCAATGTGTTAAGAAAAGGGGCGTGGTAAGAGATACCCGTACTGGCGAACTTTCAGATAGCGCAGAGCAACTTATTCAGTTGTGTGTATCACAAGCCGTTACCGATGTGGAGATTCAATTATGAACACTAGCGTTGCAATAGACAAACAACACCGTGAAGCAGCGATTGAACAAGCGCACTTACCGGAGTGTGAAACTCATAATACTCAAGTAATTGGGGCTACGAGCACCGAAAAGAAACCGAACTACGAGCGACTTGCCGCCCAACTTGATGAAATCAAAGCTGATATCAAACAGAAAGTAGGTGCTGAAGATGCGGCCTATATTCGACGCATTATTCTCATTCAGCGTATTTGCGAATGGAGCGGCCGGATACTACTGATGTTGGGGTTCATTCAACCGCTGCTCTGGGTTGCCGGTGTATTGAGTTTAGCCACAGCTAAAATTCTCGATAACATGGAAATAGGCCACAACGTGATGCACGGCCAGTACGATTGGATGAACGACAAACATATCAATTCGAAAAGCTATGAGTGGGATATTGCCTGTGATGGTGCGAGTTGGAATCGCGTTCATAATTACGAGCATCACACCTATACCAACATTATTGGCAAAGACAGAGACTTTGGCTACGGCTTGCTTCGCCTGTCTAACGATTTCAGATGGCGTGTAAAAAACCTATGGCAGTTCGCCACTTACATCGTACTTAGCGTGATGTTTCAGTGGGGTGTGTCGTATCACGAGATGGCTGCAGAACGGGTCTTCTTTGGAAAGAAGAAAGACAACCGTAAGAATCAGGTTACTCATAGCGAGCTTAAGAAACGCTTTTTTAGTAAAGGCGCACGTCAGTTAGTAAAAGATTACGTGCTATTTCCTCTGTTAGCTGGACCGTTATTTTTATGGGTGTTTACCGGCAACCTTATCGCCAATTTGCTACGCAATTTATGGACATCTACTATTATCTTTTGCGGCCATTTCACTGGTGACGTGGAAACGTTTAAACAAGAAGATTGTGTTAATGAAACCCGAGGGCAATGGTACTACCGACAGGCGCTGGGCTCGTCGAACATAAAAGGCGGAAACCTGTTTCACGTGCTTACTGGGCATTTAAGCTTTCAGATTGAGCATCACTTGTTCCCGGATATCCCTGCCAGACGCTATAGAGAAATGGCCCCAAAGGTAGAGGCCGTATTCAAAGAACACGGCATGCACTACAACACTGGAGGCTTTTTAAAACAATACGCCAGCGTTTTAAAACGCATTATTCGCTACTCTTTCCCTTAACCATTTGAAACCCTAACCAGCCGGCCATGGCGCTAGCGCTGGTTAGGCAAGTACCCCACGCCCAATCAATCAGCATAATAAACAAAGTAAAACCCTCAATGATGCTGTATGCCGTTAAGTTGTAGGCGCCATAACTGGCTAACCCTAAAAGCGCGCCATCTATTCCAGCATAAAGTAGCGACTTCTCTCTGTTCGCTACCACGGCAAGTACAAACACTACGCATCCATACATTAAATAAAACACTACCCAAGGCCACGTAATAAATTGACATCTAAGCAGAGGAGCCATTTCACTTTGATACCAGCCATCCGCAATAACGCCAAGCCACAAGAAGTCGAGCACACCAAAACACACAAAGATTGCAACTAACGACACGACGATGTTTTTCGCGAAACGAATGATGTTGGAAAGCATGGAACCTATCCCTGTAAATAAGCAAATTGCGGATGCAAGTGATTTAAAATATGAATACGCAAGTGTTGCACAATTAGCGCATCGGTAAACCTTTTTAGGGCGCATGATTACTTTACTTAAAACTTACACTGGGCGCTGCAACTAAAGAGGCGTTCGAATCTCAAAGTGACGTGGTTCAAATAAGCATTAAATAAAATGAATAAAACACTATTAGTAATAACTACCTCTTTGATTGTCAGTGCGTGCGCTCATAGGCCACCACCTTTAGACATGGATGAAATATTCTTTGAAACTCAAATTAAGCAAGATGGTACTAAGCTCTTCGCGTTTAGCATTCCATTAATGAAACCGCGAGAAGGCGCTAAAGGTGGTAGCAGAGGCGGCCGTGGGGGTGAAGGTGGTGGTCGTGGCGGCCGTGGTGGGCAAGAAAGCCGAGGAGGCTCAGCACAAAAATCTTCTGGTAGCAGTGAGAGAATGACCGAGCAACTCTACGCATCTCTTGATAAAAAACTGGAAGAGACCGGTTACTGCCAAACTGGCTATATCGAAATCGATACGCATCAAACCGAAGATAGACTGCATCTATTAGGTGAATGTAATGAGACGGCGAGCGAATTAGACAGGCTCGACTTCCCGAACATTAATTAACTAGTGATTTATGAAGCGCATCGCCAGTGGCGAGCGCTTCATTCAAGGCTTCCTCAATCAACACACAGAGTATGCTCCACCACACCATTAGACACATAAGCTCTGCAGCCAAATAGGTCGGTAGTTTCTAAACACACCCCACTTGCTTTTTGCCCAGCATCCACCTGATTATTTTCTGTGACACAGGCTACTTCGCACTCGCTGCTGTCATTACACGCATTGCCAGCATCATTCGCCGGTAAAACACAAGCATACGCCTGCTGTCGGCCTACTTTCTTCCAGTTCCCCCCCTGTTTATCACACACTTTTTCAGACTTTATGGAATAGGCCTGCTGTACTAACGGCAAAGAGGTATCAACAACTTGCTCTAATTTTTCAATTTCTTCAACACTTGCTATAGGCTGCTCAATGACTTCTGGGGGCTGCGCACCGCAAGCCGTTAAAGTTGCACCCAAGCCCACTGCCAACCAGGCCCCAAACCGATGCTGTATCTTAACGCCTGCCTGTTTCATTCTTTCCCTCTATTTGTTTTACTTTTTAAACAACGACTACTCAAAAGCCACGCTTTTTTAAACCTGCGATACTTATGACCACGGCTATTAGATAAGTTCTTATTTTTTCAATAAATCTTTATTCGTGCGCTGCGCTATGCTCAATAAATTATCAAACCATTGAAATTTTAGTGATACCTAGGCAGGTCTCTACATACACTTCGCAAAACTTGCAGTATTTACGGATGCTTTATGACACTACAACAAACCGAAAACCTGGTAACCGCCTTAATAGCTTTCAGCTTCTCTGTTCTTGGCCTAACATTTTTACTGGGTGCAAACCCTAATGCACTAATAACGACTTTTAACTTCTACTCGTTAGGTGCAATGGTTAGCGAAAATGCACTTGGTGCTATCACTGGGATTACATTATTGCTGCTAGCCTTAATGACATTTGCTGCACGATTTAAGCTAGTGTCACCAAAACCGGTTACGCTATTCGCTGCATTGGTTACCGCAATCCCCCTACTCACCTTGTTATCTTCCGGGCGATGGATGGCCGATTTAGGCGGCTTCCCGATTATCGGAAGTGGTCAAGGCATCATCAAGTACTTCGCAGTATTACCGCTTTTTCTGTTCTTGTTTTATCGCGACAAACTTTCGCATAAACAGCTGACTTACCTTAACTTTGCACCTGTAGCCATGGTTTTACTATGGATAGGAAGCATGAAGTTTTTCGAATTTGAAGCCAATGCAATTGTTGGGTTAGTAGAAACCTCGCCGTTTATGTCGTGGCTTTATGACGTGTTCAGTGTACAGGGAGCATCGAATGTAATTGGTGGGTTTGACGTCTTCTTTGCGCTTGTTTTGGGCGTAGGTATTTACATTAAGAACAAGCCAATGATCATTACGAGTGGAGTCGCTTGTTTATCCGTATTTTTGATGACTCAAACGTTTTTATTTAGCGTGCCTGATACCTTTAATAGTGCCACCATCGTTAACCGTCTAGGGCAGTTCGTTATTAAAGACCTTTGGTTTGTCGCTAACTTAGTGGTAGTTGCCTACTTCACAATATTTAATTCGGTGTCAGATCAAAACCGAAAAACGCAGCTAGACTAAATTGGGCTAAATTACGCTATATAAGGCTACATAAGGCCGCTTGCCGCGGCCATTACTAGTGATATGAAACAATAAGTAAATAATGGGAAATCGGTTAATGAGCTTTATTTATCTTGTTCTAGCGACAAGCTTACCCAGACTAGCCTATGATCTGAGCTGGCGGCACGATCTTTAACCAATCGATACAGGTCACTCGTTTTAGCTGGCCAAAAAACGCCTGCATCATGTACATCGAATCCATATCGAGATGGTAGAACATAGTCGGCTCTGGCGCCCCAATAGGCGGTAAAACGATTGCTAAACGCAGCGCCTGACGCGCCTGCACCACCTGCGCTTGTTGGAATTGTGTCGTTATTGACAAGCGGGTGTTCAGTAAGCTGTTCTATTACACCTTCTCTGTGTTTGTCCCCGATATCGGCAGCATTAAAATCGCCTACAAGCACAAAGCGCGTATTGTTTGATAGGTTAACTTTCTCACCCGTGTCATCATAGATATATGTACCTTTGTCAGGAGAAAGGTAATCTGCCATTAACCTTATTTCATCGAAATTACGCTTTCCGTTTCTGTCTTCGTTTCCATCAAAATTCGGTGGGGTTGGGTGCATGGCTAACACATGTACAGTCTTATCACCCACATTAATTGGCACGTCCCAGTGAGACTTCGAGCTTAACCTTAATGCCTCCCACTCATTTACATCGTACCAAGGGGTGCCGCTGCCCACATTGCCATTTTCATCAGGAATAATAGGTACTTGGGGATGAGGCATATGGTGCCATTTGAATTTCTGAAAGGTACGGATACTATCCACATCAATAGGGTATTTTGACAGTAGCGCCATACCGTATTGTCCAGGATAAAGCCCAAAGCCGTAAGCATCCCCACCAAAACCTTCTGCCTTACCATTGTTGTCTAAGTCGAAGGTGGTGGGCTCGCCCGTATTAACTGTCGCCACATAGGTATAAGGGTAATCCACTGGCTTGAGCCCACGCTGTGAAACATTTAGGTAATTCTTAATAAACGCTCCCACCCCTTTACGCTTATCTGCAATGTAGTCAAACTCATTCAGCATCAGAATATCAGGGTTAACACGCTGAATAATTTCAGCAATATTTTTAACTTGAGGGTGCTCGCCCGTAGACAGAACATGCTGAAGTACTTTGTCGCTCGGCTTCATGCCCAACGCTTTATAGTTAGTGGCTTCCATACTTACGTTAAATGTAGCAACTTTTAGCATTTGCTCTTCTTTCGAATAAGCCAACGGAGATACACATAATGCGGGTAAAAGAGCTGTGGCAAAGAAAAGCGCCCTAATTTTCATGTTGTTACCTTTTAATAAAGTCGTTTGCTAACGATACCAATATAGAAGAGGATTCTGAACTTTTTTGTACTGAAGAATAGCTAGGGTCTGTTTGGCGTTAGGTGCAATGAACCTTTCCTAAAATTACCTTCCTTTCGGCTATCTTTTTGCCCTTGTCGTTATAACCTTGGATTAGTTTTAATCTCTCAAACTTTCGCGCACGATCATTTTAAAAAATAACTGCACTATTAAATCATTTAACGCAATTAAATTGCATTAAAATTGCTGTACAGTGGAATAATAGAATCTATTACTCGTATTGTACTGATATTCTTTTTCTGGCGTTTAGAGAGTACAGCTCCCTGAACTCTAACTGCAGCGCATTTTTAAATAATGGCCAATAGGTTAATAGAAAGAGAGAAGTGTTATGAAAAGCTGGGTTTCAAAAGCGATAAATATTATCAATGCAGATTATCAACGCTCGGCTGATACGCACTTAATCAAGCTAGAGCAAATCGCCTTTAAAGATGTTGATATCTATCTGAAAGATGAAAGCACTCATCCGACAGGGAGCCTAAAGCACCGTCTAGCCCGGTCTCTTTTTCTATACGCCCTGTGTAATGGAAAAATTGTAGAAGGGACCACGGTCGTTGAAGCCTCATCAGGCAGTACAGCGGTGTCTGAAGCTTACTTCGCTAAAATGATTGGCGTTCCGTTTGTTGCCGTCATGCCTAAATCTACCGCCCAAAGTAAAATAGCGCTTATTGAACGCTACGGTGGACAGTGTCATTTCGTTGACTGCCCTACACAAATGCACAGCGAAGCCACCAAGGTAGCAAAAGAACTTAATGGCTACTTTATGGACCAGTTCCTTTACGCTGAGCGCGCTACAGACTGGCGCGGAAATAACAATATTGCTGAGAGTATCTTTGAGCAAATGAAAGCCGAGCCCCACCCTGTTCCACACACTGTGGTTATGAGTGCTGGTACTGGCGGAACATCAGCAACCATAGGCCGCTACATTCGCTACAAAGGTCTTTCTTCTCAGCTAGTGGTAGTAGATCCTGAATTCAGCGTATTCTTTGATAGCTTTAAATACAAGGATCATACACTTACGGCTACCCGAGGAAGCCGCATAGAAGGGATAGGACGTCCTAAAGTTGAAGCCTCTTTTCAGCATGATGTTATAGACGACATGATTGCTGTTCCCGATACGGCTAGTATTGCAACCATGCATTGGCTAAACAACACCATGGGAATTAAAGCCGGCCCTTCTACTGGCACAAACTTATGGGGTGCACTAAGTATTGCTGAACAAATGAAGCAGCGAGGTGAAGCGGGCTCAATTGTAACGCTTATGTGCGACAGCGGAGAGCGATATAGTGAAACCTATTACAATGCTGGCTGGGTAGAAAGGACCATTGGTTCTTTCGATGAATACACCGCCAAACTAGAAGCCATCGGAGCTAGTGCGTAGGGTTCAAAAAAGCCTGTTGCTGCTGTTTAAAGTGCTGGGGCGTTATGTATCGCGCAGCACTTTATTCAAAGCATTTATCACTATACATTGGCGATATACTTCTCATTGATTAAGTGCGCAACACTATGTTCAAAATAAAAAAACTTGTTCGCTGTACCCTTGCATTTGCCACAGCGTTTGCCACCCACAACGCCTTTGCTAGTAGTTCACCGACAATTGAAGCCAACAACAAGGGCAGTGCCGGTGCCAATCAAGCTTTAGTAGCAAATGCTCCCACTGGCGTTTCTAACAGCAATTACGAAAGCGTTTTTGCTAACCTCGCGCTCCATTGTATTCATCAAGAGTTTCCCAATGTTGTAAAACACATGATGAATGATGGCGATGACGTAAAGGCACCAAGTCAACTCTACCCCGCATTTTACGGATGTTTAGACTGGCACTCATCAGTTCATGGCCATTGGCTCCTAGTAAGAATGCTAAATACTGCTCAAGACGGGGTGAATAAAGATGAGATTATTGAAAAGCTAAATATCAGCTTTACAGCAGCGAATATTCAGGGTGAATTGGTAAGCCTCAACCGTGAAAATAATGCGTCGTTTGAACGTCCCTATGGTCTTGCTTGGTTCTTACAGTTAACCGCTGAACTGCGTCAATCGACTGTTCCAGAAGCAAAGGTATGGCTAAGCACACTACTTCCGCTTGAGAAAGAAATTGTGTCTAGAGTAAGCGCGTGGTTACCTAAATTGGCTTACCCAATCCGAACCGGTGAACACAGCCAAACCGCCTTTGCTTTTGGCCTAATGTTAGACTGGGCGAAGGTAGCAGATAACAGGGACTTTGAAGCACTACTTACATCTAGAGTAAAAGAATATTACCAGGCTGATAAGCAATGCCCCCTAGCTTACGAGCCTTCAGGGCAGGATTTCCTATCACCGTGCTTGGCTGAAGCCGACCTAATGCGCCGAGTAATGGCTAAAAAAGACTACAGCCAATGGCTTTCAGCATTCTTTCCAGACCTAACCGCTGAAACTTCAAGTTGGCTAGCACCTGCGACTGTTACAGACAAAACGGATGGTAAGCTCGCTCACCTAGACGGGCTTAATATCAGCCGTGCGTGGATGATTGAAGGCATTATAAGCGCTTTACCAGACGATGACGCACGCTTACCTGTACTGAAGAAAACGCTAAAAGCACACCGTGATGCAGGACTAAACGCGGTGTTTGGTGATATGCACTACATGGGAAGCCACTGGCTTGGCAGTTTTGCTAGCTATTTGGAAACACAGCGTGGCATAGACTAAATTCAAGCTTGGCTGTAATAATTTGCAGCCGAGCTTTCTGTGTGTCTATAAGATGTTGTACCAACGACTATTATTTCGCTAGCTTACCAGCCAACTCAGCCGTTTCTTTACCCAAATTTTTAAGCTGCTTAATCGTCTTCTCATCCGTAATTACGCCCTCTTCCATAAGCGTATTTACTTTTGCTATAGCTTTTTGATTTGGCAGCACCATAGTACCTAGGTTCTCAAGTAACATTCTTAGTACCACCAGCACACGCATACCGCCCAGCCCGCCTGCCGATGCGGCCAGAATACCAGCTACTTTACCGCGATACGCTTGCAGTGGCTTTTCGCCTTCGCTCATGCGTGATGCCCAGTCAATGGCGTTTTTGAGCAGTGCTGGGTAGCCTGAGTTGTATTCTGGTGAGGCAATAAGAAAACCATCATGACTCATTAGCAATTCTTTGAACGCCTGTGCTTTTTCAGGCATGCCAAACTCGGCCTCCTCATCTTCATTAAACAGTGGCATTTGAAAGTCGGCCAGGTCTATAACGGTAACCTCTGCGCCAGCCTCGCGGGCGCCTTCAGCAGCGATGTTAACAATAGCTTGGTTAAACGAACCTTTGCGGGTACTACCTGCAAATGCAAGGATCTTAGTCATTGGATTTTCCTGTCTTTATTTCGAGTTGTATTTTTGTAGTTTTCGACTTTTAAGTATTCAGCGCCTTTTCCGGTTCTAAACAAACGGTAAAAGAAAATGTTTGCACCGATGAACTGTATCTTTAGCCGTTTGCGGTAAGCATAAAAAAAGGCTGACAATCAATGTCAGCCTTTTCAATATCACTACCTATGTTGTACCGCGAACGCTACATTTTTTCTAGTGTCTCGATGCCAAGTAGGGTTAAACCCTGCTCTAGGGTTTTGGCAACTAAAGCTGACAGCGCTAAACGACTATCACGTACAGTTGGCTCAATGCCGTCTTTTAGCATTGGGCAAGCTTCGTAGAACGTCATGAACGCTGAAGCCACATCGTATAGATATGTACACAACACGTGAGGTGTCGCTTCACGAGATACCATGCCAATTACTTCTTCAAACTGCATCAGTAACACAGCTAGCGCATGCTCTTGTTTCTCAACTATATTGATATCTACCGGCATAGTTGCCATATCAACACCCGCTTTTCTGAACAAGCTTTTCACACGGGTATAGGCGTATTGAAGATAAGGCGCCGTGTTACCTTCAAAACTTAGCATTGAGTCCCAGTTGAACATGTAATCGGTTGTGCGGTTTTTAGATAGGTCAGCGTATTTCACAGCGCCAATACCTACCTTGCGAGCAACTTCTTTAAGCTCGTCTTCACTTAAATCGTTGTCGCGCTCTGCTATTAACTTACCTGCACGTTCAACGGCTTCATCAAGTAATTCAACCAATTTAACTGTACCGCCAGTACGGGTTTTAAATGGCTTGCCATCGTTTCCTAGCATCATGCCAAATGGACAATGCTCGTAAGTTTGCTCTTCTTTCATGAAGCCTGCTTTGCGGCCTACAATTTCAGTTTGCTTGAAGTGCAGGGCTTGGCGAGCATCGGTAAGAATAAGCGTACGGTCGGCGTTTAGCTTGCCACTGCGATAGCGCATTGCCGCAAGGTCAGTAGTTGCGTAAAGATAGCCACCACCCGACTTTTGAACGATATAAACAGCTGGGTTACCTTCCTTATCGGCAAGCTCAGGAATAAACACCACCTGCGCGCCTTGGTCTTCAACCGCAATACCTTTTTCTCTCAGGTCGCTTATCACATTAGCTAGGTCGTGGTTGTACGCAGACTCCCCCATAATATCTTTACGGGTAAGGCTTACGTTTAGCTTGTCGTAAACTTCTTCAGAGTGAGCGATAGACACATCAATGAACTTTTCCCACAGCGCCAAACACTGAGCGTCACCGCCCTGCAGCTTAACTACGTATTCACGAGCACGGTCGGCGAAGCCTTCTTCTTCATCGAAACGTACTTTGGCTTCGCGATAAAAGTCTTCAAGATCAGAAAGCGCAGTTTCCGCCACTTCCTCTTGAAGCTTGTCTGAAAGGTGCGCAAGCAACATGCCGAACTGGGTGCCCCAGTCGCCCATGTGATTTTGACGAATTACGTTGTGACCCAAGAACTCAAGTACTTTAACCACAGCGTCGCCGATGATGGTAGTACGCAGATGGCCCACGTGCATTTCTTTGGCCAGGTTAGGCGATGAATAGTCAACAACAATGTTTTGTTCTTTTGACTTAGCAATGCCCAAGCGCGGATCGGTTAGCGATAGCTCACACTGATTAGACAGCCAATCGTCGTTTAAATGTATGTTAATAAAGCCAGGACCAGCCACTTCTAATTTACTGGCAATATCGTCAAGTTTAACGATATCAACAATCTTCTCTGCAATATCTCGCGGCTTTTGCTTAAGCTGCTTGGCAAGGGCCATAGCGCCGTTAAACTGGTATTCACCAAACTCAGGGCGTGCACTGCGTGAAACTGGCACTGGCGCATTTTCTACGCCCATTTCTTGTAGCGCTTCAGTGAAACGGTTAACTAATAGTGCATGTATGTTCATAATGTATATTGTCTTTAATTAATTTTTTCTAGCTTAATTTTCGCGCGTATTCGTAAACTGAATATCTGGGTAACGCTCTTGCGATAGCTGCAGGTTCACCATTGTTGGCGCGATGTACGTCAGGTTGTCGCCTCCATCAAGGGCAAGGTTCTGCTCACCTTTACGGCGGAACTCGTCTAGTTTCTTCTCATCATTCGAGTAAACCCAACGGGCTGTTGCAACGTTCACGTGCTCGTAAAGTGCATCTACATTGTATTCGGCTTTAAGTCGTGCCACTACCACATCAAACTGAAGCACACCAACCGCGCCTACGATCAAATCGTTGTTTGCAAGGGGTCGAAACACCTGAACTGCGCCTTCTTCAGAAAGCTGAATAAGCCCTTTCAGCAGTTGTTTTTGCTTAAGTGGATCTTTCAAACGAATACGCTTAAATAGCTCTGGCGCAAAGTTTGGAATGCCAGTAAAGCGGTAGTTATCGCCCGAAGTAAAGGTGTCACCAATTCGGATAGTACCGTGGTTGTGCAAACCGATGATATCGCCGGCATAAGCTTCTTCTAGTAAAGCGCGATCACCCGCTAAGAAAGTCAGTGCATCAGAGATACGCACATCTTTGCCCAAGCGGCTGTTGCGCATTTTCATACCTTTCTCGTACTTACCAGACACAATACGACAAAATGCGATACGGTCACGGTGTTTCGGGTCCATGTTGGCCTGAATCTTAAAGACAAAGCCACTGAACTTACCGTCGGTACTTTCGATAGTCCCTTCTTCGGTTTCACGGCCAAGTGGCGCAGGCGCCCACTCAACCAATCCGTCAAGCATGTGGTCAACGCCGAAGTTACCCAATGCTGTACCGAAGAATACTGGCGTTAACTGGCCTTCCAAGAAAAGCTCTTGTTCAAATTCGTTAGATGCACCGCGTACAAGCTCAAGCTCGTCACGCAAGGTTTCAGCGAGGTCACTTCCTACTGCCGTATCTAACTCAGGATTATCTAACCCTTTAATGATACGCACGTCTTGAATAGTGTGACCCTGGCCGCTTTGATACAAAATAGTTTCGTCGCGGTGAAGGTGATATACACCTTTAAAGCTTTTACCACAGCCAATTGGCCACGTGATTGGTGCACACAAGATATCAAGCTCGGTTTCTACTTCATCGAGCAGTTCCATAGGGTCGCGAATATCCCGGTCTAGCTTGTTCATGAAAGTTACAATCGGCGTATCGCGCAGACGGGTAACTTCCATAAGTTTACGGGTTCTGTCTTCTACACCTTTTGCGGCGTCGATAACCATAAGGCATGAGTCAACGGCCGTCAGTGTACGATAGGTATCTTCAGAGAAGTCTTCGTGCCCAGGAGTATCAAGCAGGTTTACTAAGTGATCGCTATATGGAAACTGCATGACCGAGGTGGTTACCGAGATACCACGCTCTTTTTCCATTTCCATCCAGTCAGACTTAGCATGCTGACCTGACTTTTTACCTTTTACGGTACCTGCAGTTTGTAGGGCACGACCGAATAACAATACTTTTTCAGTAATCGTGGTTTTACCCGCATCCGGGTGCGATATGATTGCGAACGTGCGTCGCTTTTTAATCTCTTCTAGAAGCTTCTTATCTGACATCAATACTTATCTTCGTTATCTATTATCCCTGTAAACCAATTACTTACAGGCGCGTTTTGTAACGGATAAGCAATGCTTTTCCGCGCAAATTTAGTATTGCGATAAAACGCTTGATACGGCTTGGTAATTAATTGCGCGGATTTTAGCATTTTACTGCACGTAACAGTAGAGCGAAATTACATACTCCCTACCGCTTAATTTGCTATGCGACCACTCACTGCTTTTTTTCATGCATACACACTTCCACATCGTTAACCTATTTCAAACATTGTTGTACACACCGTTTACAACACAAGTGACAGACCCTTTTTATAAACTCTATTTATAAAAATAAGGACAACGCCCTGTGATATTGTTTCTAATTTGCGTAGCCGCGCTTATTGCTGGCTACTTTATATATGGCGCCTTTGTTGAGAAGGTATTTGGCGTCACACCAGCACGCCCCACTCCTGCACATAGCCAAAAAGACGGCGTAGACTTTGTTCCCATGTCTACACCGAAGGTGTATCTCGTTCAGCTTCTGAACATTGCTGGCGTAGGCCCTATATTTGGTCCTATTATGGGTGCACTATATGGCCCAGCAGCAATGCTTTGGATTGTATTGGGCTGCATTTTTGCCGGTGCCGTGCACGATTATTTTTCGGGTATGCTGTCAGTTCGTAATAACGGGGAATCTGTACCTAGTTTGTCTGGCCGTTACTTGGGTCGAGGCGCTAAGCACTTTATGAACTTGTTCGCTATTGTGCTGCTTCTACTGGTAGGTGTGGTTTTTGTCTCAGCGCCTGCGGGTATGATTACCAATTTAGTCAATGACCAAACATCATTGCAGGTTGAAGTTGGCACCATGGTAGCTATTATTTTCGCCTATTACATACTGGCAACCATAGTTCCAGTAGATAAGATTATTGGCCGCTTCTATCCGTTTTTCGGTGCACTTCTTATCTTCATGTCAGTAGGTTTATTAGCCGCAGCCAGCTATTCAGACCAGCACTCTATTTTGAGTCAGTTTTCAGCAAGCGATATGCTGACTAACCTTAACCCTAACGATATGCCGTTATGGCCTGCGCTCTTCATTACTATCGCTTGTGGCGCTATATCTGGGTTTCATGCAACCCAATCACCACTAATGGCCCGTTGCATGGAAAACGAGAAAAACGGACGCTTCGTGTTTTTTGGTGCAATGATAGGTGAAGGCGTGATTGCCCTTATCTGGTGTGCGATTGCCCTTTCATACTTCGACAATTTAGAAGCGCTGTCTGCAGCCATTACTGACGGTGGCCCTGGTAACGTTGTTTACGCTTCATCATTCGGCCTTTTGGGTGTTGTGGGTGGCGTACTCGCGTTTCTTGGTGTGGTGATTCTGCCTATCACGTCTGGCGACACCGCCTTTCGTTCAAGCCGCCTAATTATGGCTGAGTACTTTAACGTTGAACAAAAAGGTATACGTAACCGGTTATTTATGGCTGCCCCTTTGTTTGTTCTGGGCGGCATCCTCACCCAAGTCGATTTCGGTGTTATCTGGCGCTACTTCGGGTTTGCCAATCAGACAACTGCCGTCATGATGTTGTGGACTGCCTCTGCGTACTTACTTAGACACAATAAATTGCATTGGATCACCACGGTGCCGGCTATGTTTATGACTGCCGTTTGTGTAACTTTTATTTTAAATAACGACACCTTGGGTTTCGGTATGGCGATGAATATATCAACAATCATCGGGCTTGTTGCATCTTTGATTACCACAGTTTATGTCATTCGAATTTCTAAAGGGAAAGGCGAAGCCCCACTCGAACCTATATCTGTAAGTGCTGAAAAGCCCACTCAACCAGTAGACGCGTAACTACCTACAGTAAACACGTGTAATATGATGAGCCGCCCTTTATATAGGGCGGCTATTTATTTTGTACGTTTTAAATGAGTTATAATGAGGCTCACTTTTAACTGGCGGTAATATTGGCAAGCATGGAACTCATACTCTCACTACTTCAACAAATGTGTGTGTATCTTGTACTCGCATATATGCTGAGTAAAACACCGCTTTTTCTTCCTATTCTCAGCATCTCTTCTCATCGCAAACACCGCTACTTGGTGTATGTAGTTTTTTCTTCCTTTTGTATTCTGGGCACGTATTTTGGTCTGCAAATAGACGATGCCATTGCCAATACCAGAGCCATTGGGGCAGTTATAGGAGGATTACTAGGCGGTCCAGTAGTTGGGTTTGCCGTAGGATTGACCGGCGGTCTCCATCGTTATTCATTGGGTGGTTTTACTGATGTTGCCTGCGCTATTTCCACCACGCTGGAAGGTTTGATTGGTGGCCTGGTGCACGTTTACTACGTTAAAAAGAATAAGAGCTTGGATCTGTTTAATCCATGGAAAGTGGGCGTTGTTACCTTTGTAGCAGAGCTATTTCAAATGGCTATTCTACTTACTGTTGCAGAACCTTTTGAAAAGTCTTACGCACTGGTTAGTGCTATTGCCGCACCTATGATAATTGCAAATACTGTGGGGGCCGCACTTTTTATCAGTATCTTATCTGACAAGAAAACGATATTTGAAAAGTATTCTGCTACTTTTTCACGTAGGGCACTGTCCATAGCTGACCGCTCGGTGGGCATACTTACGTCTGGATTTACTCCAGTAAACGCAGAAAAAGTTGCACGCATTGTGTATGAAGAAACCAATGTGGGCGCCGTAGCAATTACCGATAAAGAAAAGATTTTAGCGTTTATAGGAACGGGAGCGGATCATCACCTGCCAAATACGCCCATCTCCTCAGCAAGTACCATGGAGTCTCTAAACAATAACAAAATAGTGCATTTAGACGGCGCTGAACTTCCTTATCAATGCACCCTAGACAAAAACTGTCCGCTGGGCTCCGTGTTAATTATACCGCTTCACTCTGGTTCAGAAGTTGTGGGTACCATCAAGCTATATGAACCCAAACGAAAGTTTATGTCGACGGTTACACTATCTATGGCAGAAGGCATCGCTCAATTACTGTCTAGTCAGATAGTTTACGGCGAATATCAACAACAAAAAGATTTACTCTCACAATCAGAGATAAAGCTGTTACATGCACAGGTAAACCCGCATTTTCTTTTTAACGCGCTCAATACCATTAGCGCTATTATCCGCCGCGACCCCAAAAAGGCCAGAGAGCTCGTGCTAAGCTTGTCGCGCTTTTTTAGAATAAATCTCAAGCAAAATACAGCAATTGTTACCCTCAAAGAAGAGATGGACCACGTTAATGCTTATTTGGCGATTGAAAAAGCGCGTTTTGCGGAGCGCCTACAGATCACGGTAAAATACGACGAAGCAGCAATGTCAGCACTTTTACCTAGTTTTACGCTACAGCCATTAGTTGAAAATGCGGTCAAGCACGGCATCGCTCAGTGCATAGAGGGGGGGCATCTATCTCTAAATGTACGCTGTACGGCGGATGACCATATTCACATTCTTGTAGAAGATAATGCTGGCTTGTACAAATCCAAGAAAAAGCAAGACGCGGGTTTAGGAATGGATATTGTAGATAAACGGCTTATTCATCAGTTTGGCCAACAAGCAGGTCTGGTAATCGAGTGTCGGGCTAACCACTTCACCCGTATGTCTTTCTCTATCCCACATACCCATCATTCTTATCAGAGCTAACCATGACTAAGAATTCAGTATTCCGGGCACTTGTTATTGACGACGAACCCCTCGCCAGAGATGAGCTTTGTCAGTTGCTAAACGAAACCAATGAGGTTCAAGTTCTAGCCGAGGCTGCAAACGCAATAGAAGGGTTGGCATTAATAAAACAATACAATCCAGATGTTATTTTTCTGGATATAGAAATGCCCCAACTCTCGGGGCTAGATATGTTAGCTATGCTTGACGTAGACACCATGCCCTATGTTGTATTGGTTACGGCATTTGAACAATATGCCCTTCAGGCATTTGAAGATAATGCGTTTGATTACCTACTAAAACCAGTAGAACCAGAGCGGCTCAGTAAAACACTTACAAGGCTGAAAAAGAGAAGCTTCCCCCAGAATGGTATCGACACAATCGCCTCACCTACGTTGATGCATATTCCCTGCGTGGGCCATCAGCGTATTTTGCTATTACCTGAATCAGATATTCATTTTGCATATAGCGATGTGGCGGGCGTACATGTAAGAACTTTAGAGAAACAAGCAGACACCCAACTCACATTAAAAACCTTAGAAGAGAGAACCGCGCTCGTTCGATGTCACCGGCAATATTTAGTAAGGTTATCATGTGTTGGGGAAATTAAACTCTTGGATAATGGCCTTGCTACGCTTCTAATGGCGACGGGAGATTCGATACCCGTTAGCCGTCGATACCTTAAACAGCTCAAATCGTTGTTAGAACTATAATATCTGTAAACAGCGCTTCCAAAAGTTAGTTAAGCTATTACCAGATGCTTTAAAACCATGAAACTACAATTGTCGGGGCAATGGGTCTGACTTTTCCTCCCAAAGCAACACCCAAAACGAATTTTTGAACATTCCGATTTCTGACGCCATTTGTCTTAATTTATTCGCCATCATCTCTAAATTTGCGCTTAATTTATCTTTGCCCCTGGTACGCAAAACAGTGAAAAAAATTAAACTAAAGTATAAAGAATCAGATTTCTACTGCTCTTTTCTGACTGCCTAATCCAATTATTTGTCTGGATATCTTAGACTTACCTCAATCACATTGCTGTACAAAAAGGCGCAAAATATTACTGAAAGTTTAACTTTTTGTAAAATAACAATAAATATTTATTAAAAAGAGACGCTTCTTAGATTTTACGAATATATGCTATTGATAATATTCAAAAGTTGTGCAATACATAATAAGTGTCTAAAAAGCACACTAAAAATAATTAAAGCAAAAAATTAAAGTCTAGGGAGACTACAATGTTTACAAACCACAAACTGGCAAAGTCGGTGAGACTTGCCTGCGCCTTTGGCGCTGCCGCATCGTTGGCATTTTCTGGTAGTGTCTACGCCCAAGAAGACGTTGAGTCAGAGGAAGAACCAGTTGAGAAAATTGAAGTCACTGGTTCGCGTCTACTTTCTAACCCAAACGTTGCAGCTGCCACTCCTGTACTGAGCGTTTCAGGTGCTGAAGCGGCCGCTCGCGGTAACTTACGTGTAGAAGATTTCGTTAACGTGCTTCCGCAAGTATTTGCGGGTCAAGCTTCAGAAGTTTCAAACGGTTCAACAGGTACTGCAACACTTAACCTTCGTGGTCTAGGTGCAAACAGGACGCTAGTACTTATCGACGGCAAACGTCTTCCATACGGCTCTTCTGGAACCAGTGCTGCTAACGTTGACTTAGTTCCAACGCAAATGCTAGAACGTGTTGACATCCTAACCGGTGGTGCATCGGCGGTATACGGCTCTGATGCTGTTGGTGGTGTTGCAAACTTTATTCTTCGCGATGATTTTGAAGGTGTGGAATTTGGTGGTCAGTTCAGCACAAACTATGCTGACAACGATAATGGTTTGTATGAAGGCGTGCTTAACGCAGCCGAGCAGCCTGTTCCAGGTTCAACCATGGACGGCGACGAAACCCTAATCTACGCTATGTTTGGATCATCATCTTCTGATGGTAAAGGCAATGTAACTGTTTATGCTTCATATGAAGACCGTCAGGAAATAGTCCAGTCTGATAGAATTTTCTCAGCGTGTACATTAGGCCAAAGTAATGGCGCATCAAGCTTTGAAGGGTTTGGTTGTGTAGGTTCAGCTAACTTCCGTCTGTTTGGTGGTCCAGGAGGTTTCGCATTCCAAGAGGAAGATGGAAATCTCATTTCTTACGCTGGTGGCCCAAGTCAAACCTATAACTTTGGTGCAACTAACTTCTTCCAACGTCCTTCTGAGCGTTATCACATGTACGCTAAAGGCGACTATGAGATTAGCGAAAATCTAGAAGCGTATCTTGACTTTGGTTATATTAACAACACCAGTGACGCACAGATTGCTCCAAGTGCTTCGTTTGGTATCGGTGCATACGACATTAACTGTGGAAACCCACTAATTCAAGGTAATAGCGGTTTAGCGTTCACTGACATTTTTGGTTGTTCGGCTGATGATATTGCGAACGATGTAATTGTTAGCGGGATCACAGCATCTCACCGTAACGTTGAAGGTGGCTCGCGTAACTCTCGTCTTGAGAACAGCGCATGGAGAGTTGTTGGTGGCCTGAATGGTTTCATCGATGATACGTGGGCTTGGAACATATTTGGACAAATTTCAGAAACTCGGGATCAGAGCTCAGCAACTAACGATTTCGTCGTTGCTAACCTACAGCAAGCGTTATTAGCAACCACTGACGAAGATGGTAATGTTGTATGTATTGACCAGTCTGGTGGCTGTGTTCCTTATAACATCTTCCAACGCCCTGGTGGTGAAAGCTCAGTAACGCAAGATCAATTAGATTTCATTCAAGGTATTGGTATTGTAAACGGGGAAACTTCACAAAAAGTATTCGGCGCGGATATCCAAGCTAACTTAGGTGACTACGGCATTAAGCTTCCTACAGCTGATGACGGTATCGGCATCTTATTCGGTATTGAATACCGTAAAGACGAACTAGCGTCATCACCTGATGAAATTAGCCAAGTTCAAGGCGGTGGTTTTACTGGTGTTGGTGGTGCAACGCTTGCAGTAGCAGGTAAAATTGAAGTTCGTGAATTTTTCACCGAGGTTCAAATACCTCTTATTTCTGGCGCAGAGTTAGCTGAAGAGTTAGTGTTTAGCGCACAGTATCGTTTTTCTGACTACGACACAGCAGGTAACGGCACGTCTAACAGTTTTGACACTAATGCCTACGGCTATCAGTTATCATGGACGCCAGTTGAAGACGTGAAACTTCGTGCGCAATATCAGCGCGCGGTTCGTGCTCCTAACGTAATTGACCTATACACTGGTCAAAATACAGGACTACCTAACCTAAGCCCAGCGGGTACCGATGCTAGCGGCGAACAGTTGTATGATCCGTGCGCAGGTGCCAACCCAATTGCTTCACTTGAAACTTGTGCACGCACTGGTGTAACTGCAGATCAATACGGCAATATCCTTGACGTAATCTCGGGTCAAACACAGTCTCTAACAGGTGGTAACCCGAACCTAGATCCAGAGACTGCAGATACCGTCACGTTCGGTGTTGTTATTACTCCAGCAAGTATCGAAGGCCTGTCAGTTAGCGTAGATTACTTCGATATCGAAGTAGACGATGCAATTGCTTCTGGTATCCCAGCACAAACCATCTTCGACAACTGTCTAGATAGTGGTGACCCTACATTCTGTAGCCTTATCACACGTTCTTCAGCAGGCTCTCTTGCTGCTGGTACGTTTGGCGTGGGCTTCCAACAAACTAACCTTAATATTGCATCACTTGCAACATCTGGTGTTGACTTACAAATAAACTACAGCCTACAAACAGAGATGGGTGACGTACGTTTCGACTATGCATCTACGATACTAGACGAAAACAGCACTGTACCATTCCCAGGTGGAGACCCTGTTGAATGTGCTGGTTTCTTTGGTAACGCATGTGACGCCCCTAGTCCAGAGTATCGTCATAGATTTATGGCAACGTGGAATACCAACCTAGACGTTGATATTACTGCAACTTGGAGATACTTCGGCTCTGCACAGAACGATGATGAGGGTGATACCCTTGAAACTGGCTTTAGAGCTATGAGCTACTTAGACCTTTCTGGTACTTACTACGTCAGCGATAACATAGAACTAACTATGGGTGTTCTTAACCTTCTTGGCGAGCAACCTCCAGTTTATTCTGGTGCCGGCCCAGCTCTTGGTAACGGTAACACGTATCCAACAGTTTACGACACTAGCACGAACTGGTTTGCTTCGTTTAGAGGTAAATTTTAAATCCAAATCTCCCTTTGGACCTAAGCAAAAAGCCGTTTATTCTTAATAAACGGCTTTTTTATTTTTTTATGAATATTTCACTTCACCCCGTACTTGCTCAGTGCTCAACAGCGCTTAGTTAAAGCCTATATATCTGTTACAAACACAGCTTTATATAAGTATCCATTTATGCTTTTCCTAATAAACGCTCAGCTTACAAAATATCATCCTCATCTCAATATTATTTACTTAGCATGCTAAACAATTAAACTAGTTAGCATGCTAAGTAAAATCAAGGATGCCGATATGTCATTTTCAGAACCCATGCCACTTCATCTTGTTGCGCTTTTCGCCCGTACAGCGCAAAAGTGCAGAAGAGCTGTCACTGAATCTGTCGCACACCTCGACCTTACAGAGTCTAGATGGCGCGTAATGATTCATATGTCGTTACTTGGTGAAGGCTGTACACAGCAGATGGTGGCAGAAAGCTTGGAAATAGAAATGCCTAGTTTAACGCGCACCATCAAGCAGCTTGAAACTACGGGTTTAATCAAACGCGTTACAGATGATAACGACAAACGAAGTCGCTTGCTTTATTTCACAGATATGGGCAAAGGCCGAATGAATGATATCGAAAGTACGTTAATGGCACTTCGAGATGAAGTGTACGCAGGAGTATCGGACGAGGAATTACGCACTATGGCTAGATGTGTTCAGAAAATTGAAGCCAGTGCAGCAAAATTGTTGGAGTCATTTAAGTGAGTCAACGAACACCAGATCAGGAGTTTGCTAGGTATATAAAACTGTCTTTGGTCGGTTTCGCCATCTGTTTTGTCTACTTCATTATTGCAGATATACGCATGCCTATGACGCCACAGGCGAGGGTTTATCATCAGGTCACACAAATCTCACCCCAAATAAATGGGCCAATAAATGAGGTGCTTGTCAAAAATAATCAAACCGTAAAAGAAGGACAGGTTTTGTTCACTATTGACGAAACACCTTACCTAATTGCGCTTGAGAAGGCGCAGATTGCTTTGGCAAATGTGGAACTAGAAAATGCTCAAATTGATGCCAAAGCAGAAGCGATAAAAGCCAAATTAGAGGCAGCATCCGCAGTTTACGACGAGCGTAACAGTGAATTTCAACGGCTGCGTTCCCTAAAGCAGACCAAAGTGGTATCTCAACAAAACGTAGATAAAGCCTACGCTCAGCTTAAAAGCGCCGAAGCTGCAATTAGTACGCTTGAAGCCGAACTAAACCAGCAAGTTGTTGCTAGAGGTAAGCAAGGTGACAAAAACCTGAAATATTCAGGCGCGGTAAATGCGGTCAAACGGGCAGAATTAAACTTAGCCTATACAAAAATCAAAGCACCGCATAACGGCGTCATGGCAAACATGCAGGTAACTCAGGGTACTTATGCTAAACAAAGTACGCCGCTTGCCTCGGTGGTCGATAACACGTTAGATGTGGTTGCAGACTTTCGAGAGAAATCGCTAACCAATGTAAAGAAAGGCATTCAAGCTAACGTGGTTTTCGATGCGCTACCTGGCAAAGTGTTCAAAGCGAAAGTAGCTGAGTTTGAAGCTGGTGTAAGTGACGGTCAACTTGCTGCCAACGGCACCCTTGCAAGCGTTGAAAAGTCGAACCGATGGGTACGCGATGCGCAGCGCCAACGTGTCCATATTAAGCTTGATGAACAAAAAATATCGTTAAAACATCTCACCAGTGGTGCTCGCGCTACCGTACAAATAGTGCCAGACAATCCTATTGAAAGGGCGGCAGCGAATATTCAAATCCACTTTATAAGCCTGCTGCACTTTATTTATTAAACTTAAATTATGGTTTACCAGACATAAAATATGGAATCACAGCTAAGTAAAAATGATGTTCAGCAGATGCTTCGGATTGCGTCAGGTGCCACGTTAGGGTTTGCTATATCGAAAGCGTTGGATTGGCCTAATCCGATATTTTTCACTTTGTATCCCATTCTATTGCTTGGACTGGTGGCCGTTTTAAACGGTCACATTGTTCGACAATTTCTTGCCGCAACCATCTTTCCTGCGGCTACTGTTTTAGTGATCTACGGCTTGTTCGGCAGCCACACATTGCTGATCACACCGCTAATTGCCGCCACTTTTGCTTTTTTGTTTTGGCAGATGAGTAAAGGTACGCTGTATTTATTCGGGGCCTTTTCCCTTGTAGGACTATCGCTGCAACTTCATTTTGCCAGCTACAGTAATGATGGAATAGATATCTATGCATTGGTCATATCCAATATAGGTGCAATTCTGTTGGCATTGATAATTGCATTCGCCTTACATATTGTTTTTCCCGATGAAGCGCCGCGCACGCCTTTGCCCAAAGCGACAAAAGATAAAGCGAGTATTCGTCACGAAGTTATCTTATGTACGACAGTCGCCACATTATCCTTTGCTGTGTTTCAAACCTTTGACTTAGTAGATTCGATATCAGCACAAGCTGCGAGCGTCTTAATACTATTTCCACTTTGTTGGAAAGGCGCAACGATGAGTGGATGGCAACGGGCACTGGGTACTCTCATTGGTTGTAATCTTGCCCTGCTCGCCCAGCTCATTTTGCTCAATTACAGTGATACGTTATTTTTTGCTAGCTTTAGCTTATGGATATTGGTGTTTTTCATCAGCCGCCAACATGTCTTAGGCGGAGGTGGTGCTGGTACTGGCTTCGGTGTGCTAACGACCTTTGGCATTTTGTACGGCCAGTCACTCTCACCTCAGCAGGATATTATTTATAGTGCGCTGTATCGCTTTTCATCGGTAGTGGTTGCCATTGCACTTAGCCTGTGTGTTATTTACGTTGTACATCGCGCTCTCAATGCCTATCAAGCGACACGACATCACACATTTTATTAGCTTCGCGTTCTCTCACGACCTTAGTTAGTTATCCACGCTAAAAACGCTACAAGAAATAGGCGATTTACCTATACTTATGTTTTATTTAATGCGTACTAAATTTTTGAAACTATGTGCTATATTGAGTTGTAGATAAAAAAACCAATAAAACAAGGACGATGAATGCTGCGAATATTGCTCGCATGGCTTGTAATAGCATGCTGTTGCCAAACGGCCAACGCAGCTAATTTCAATAACTCACAAACTATGTTGTCTTTAGATAACGATGTAGTTTTTGCGGTAAGTAACTCAGCAACTATAACCGGCGAAGAAGAATGGTTTTATAGCGCTGATGTTATTGATAGGTCGCCGTCACAGTATTTGCATTTCAAAGTTCGTATTTACAATCAGTTAGATACGCAAGTTCCCGTCTGGTTTTCAATAAGTTTCCCTGCAATGAAAACGTTAGTTGTCACCGATGGCAATTACCAATGGGAAACCGGCGACAGTACACCTTACAGTACTCGAGCGGTGAATACGCCCAACTATCATTTCCCCTCTGTATTGCAGCCGTCTTCTTATACTGAGTTTACCGGCACTATGTCTGGTGAGATTTTAAGATACAGTTTCTCGGTCGCCACACCTGAGTATTACAGCAACCTGTATATGAAAACCTTGCAGCGGGATATGGCATTTTTCGGCGCAATGGGGCTGCTTACCCTACTTTGTGTATTAGGCTATATTGCCAGCCGTAACTTAGTTTTTTTGAGTTTTGCATCATTTATTTTTGCGACAACATTTTGGTTTTTCCGCGTGTTCGGTTACGCATTTGAACTACTGTGGCCAAATACGCCGGGTTTGAACGATATTAGCTACGCCATAAGCATTTATTCGGTATTGATTACTGCATTTTGGGTATTGTTTCAGACACTCGCGCGAGGCGACCATGAGGTTTACGGGGCAAAAACAATTAAAGCTTTTTGCATAGTGCTTCCGCTGCTGGGTATTTTACTGTGGCAAACAGTGGGGTTAGATATTGCCTTAAAACTGCCTGTACTCCTCTTTTTCCCTTATATACTGATAGCGGGTATCGTTATCTTTGTAGAGCATAGACGGGGCTCTGATAGAGCCAAATGGCTTGCCGCCGCTATGCTTCCTGTAACCTTTAGCACGCTAATCCTTACCATTATTGCACTTTTTGAAGTAGACCTTTACCTCGAACCCGTTGCCACCTTTATGACTGGGCTAGTTATGACATGCCTATTTATGGTTGCACTTACCGCAAGCTATATGGTGAAAGTTGTCCAAAGGGAAAGAGACGCCCAAAAAGAAGCTGCTAAGTTAAAAAGTGAGCAGGCATCAAAATTAGAAGCGCTGGTAAGAGAGCGCACCCTTGCACTTGAACAAACGAATAGCACGTTGGCCGAACTAGCTTCCAAAGATAGTTTAACCGAATTGCCCAATCGACGTACGTTGGATATGTTCGTAGACAATACGTTTGATAAAACCTTACACGATCATGATGCGCTAGCCATTGCACTAATCGACTTAGATCACTTCAAAAGTATCAACGATACATTTGGTCACGATGCCGGTGATGAAGTACTAAAAGGCATTGCTAAGATTCTTGCGCCGCTTAATGATGAGTGGCAAGTTGCAGCGCGCTATGGTGGAGAAGAATTTGCCATTGCAAAGCGCGTAAAAGCGCTCAATACAAGCAAGACCACCCAAGCCGACGAGTTTGCAAAGCAACTGGAAACTGTCCACAGTGCCATCAACCAGTTAGCCATTGCATCGATTGACGATAGAAAGTTAGGGGCATGTATAGGTTGGACTTTATGTAAAGGCTCCGACGATATTGTCGAAGCCTTCAGACGAGCTGATAAAGCCCTTTACGTAGCCAAAGATAAGGGAAGAAACTTAATCATTCCGGCTTTATGACACCGTAACCACCGCCTTTCGCTTGTCTTCTTTTGAAAATTGCAGCGCGTTGTTCAAATTATCGAATTCAAACACGCTAGGTATTTCGACAACCAACGTTTGCGCAGCAACTTGCTCAAGTAGAGCCTCACCGTCTTTCACCAAGCGCTGCCACTGTGATAAATCGCCATAATCATGAAGCGCGCCTAAGGCTATCTCATGATAAGAAATAGTACGTGTAAAAGGTGCGTCTACAGGTACTTCAATACGACCTAGAATACTCACTACGTGGCCGTTAGCTTCAAGAAGCGGCACCAATGACGCCGCATAGTCTGGACCATTCGCGTCAAAAAGCGCGTAAAAGGTTTGTCCTTCAGGTTTACCGCGATGGATGGCTTTTACACCCATCTCATCGGCTTGCTCTTGCGTAAAGCTTCCTGAGATTACGTGCACACTAAAACCTGCTTGTGAAAGCATTTGTGCTAGCAGTTTGTTTACCGCTCCCATACCGCTAACTAGCACGTCAGCGCCCTTTCTTACCGGTACTTTGCTGAAAGCTTGCCAAGCAGTAAGCATTGGGCATGGCAACGCAGCAGCTAGTGCAAAATCAACGCTTTCTGGCACAACCATTACGCGACTTGCGTACACTTCACTATGGTCGGCAAAGCTACCATTTTCACCTAAGCTATGATGGTAAGCCACCCGCTTACCCAATAGGCTGTTATCCACGCCCTCTCCTACAGCAACAATAACACCTGCGCCGTCTACACCAGGAATATGCCCTTTTTCCCAGTCGCGCGGATTATCATCGATGAACTTCCAGTCTACTGGGTTGATGCCTATGGCGTAGTTGCGCACAACGATACGACCAGCTCCCGGTTCAGAAAACTCGTGAACGTTTTGTACCAGCGCAGCGCCGGCCTGTTCAAATTGCCAAACGTTAGCTTGCATAAAAGCTCCTTAACAAGGTAATTTTTTCGATTAATCCCACTCAGGTGAAAAATCTGGGTTAGCTTGACGGTCACCGCAATCTAGCGCATCAATTTTTGCGATATCGTCAGCGTCTAAGGTAAGTTCAAGGGCTTTGAAATTGTTTTCCAGATTCTTGCGCTTAGTCGACGATGGAATAGTGACTAAACCATGGGCCAGCTCCCAGGCTACCACTACCTCAGCAGTGCTCACGCCGTGCTTATCTGCAATTGCAATGATGGTCTCGTCTTTTAGCACTTTACCAACAGCAAACGGCATATATCCTGTCACTGTGATACCGTGTTTCTCACACGCTGCACGCACTTTTTCATTAGTAAGATATGGGTGCACCTCTACTTGATTCGTGGAAATAACGCCCTCGCCCAAGATACTCACCGCTTCTTCAATTTGTGCCACGGTAAAGTTAGAAATACCAATTTCTTTTGTCAGGCCCAGTTCCTTAACGCGCAGCAATTCACCTAGGTACTCTTCCATGCTTTCACCGTTTTCCGGTGACGGCCAATGAATAAGTAGTAGGTCAACGTACGACAGTTGAAGCTTTTCCAAACTCTCTTTTACGCTATCCACAAAGCTTGCTTTATTCAGCTTGTCATTCCACACCTTGGTGGTGACGTAAAGGTCTTCGCGTGCAACAAGATTGTTTGCAATAGCGTCTTTAACAGCGTGACCTACCGCTTCTTCATTGCCGTAAATTTGCGCCGTATCAATATGACGGAAACCCACTTCAAGTGCCATTGTCACGCTGTTATAGGCTTCTTCATCTTTTAAGCGAAACGTGCCTACACCTAGCGAAGGAATTTTAGATTGTGACTGATTTACATTCGGCATGATGCCTCCTTGTTGGTTCCGTTATTTATGAAAGTGAGGTAATACATTGTCAGCTATGCGCTGCATAGCGACTTCTACTGGTTGCGTATTACGTCTGAAGTGCAGGCCAATATGATCAACCCCCGCATCTTTCATTACATTGAGTTCTTTGATAAGCCCATTTACACCAGTTTCAACCCCGAATCGGTGGCGTTTTATGGGCGCTTCATCGTCTTCAACCAAATTAAGATGAATAAAACTAACGTAAGGCTTATTGCCCGCGACATTTCGCCATAGTTCTACGCGCTTTACATGCTCGTTCGGTGTACCTGGATACGCCAGCCAACCGTCCATACTTTCTCCAACCCACTGAGGGCTTTGCTGAGCAAGTCCTGCAACGTACAAAGGCGGCGTGGTTGAGCGCGGTAACAGGGACATACCAGGCTTAAGGGAATGCTCACCGTGCTTTACAATTTCAAGTGACTGCCTGAAATGCTCGCCGCGACTGTCAAAATCAACATCGAACAACGGATACTCAACCGGCCTATCTCCACTAGCGACACCGAGTATTAGACGGTCGTTACTTAGCTGCTGCACCGTTGCTGCCGCCTTTTTAACAAGCCATGGCTGCCTAAGAGGTAAAACAACAGCGGCTGTGCCTAATAGAATATTGTCTGTGATACCTGCTAAATAGCCCAAGTAAGTGAAGGTTTCGAAAACCTGAGCCGCATCACCAAAGCTAGGGTCATAAACTGGTACATCTCGTACCCACGCTGCTTTAAACCCTAGTTTGTCGGCTAGTTGAATACGGCTGTGATGCTCGGTCATATCAGGTACGCCGAATGGCGTACCTTTGGTGGCGTCGAAATGCGCCCAGTCGTTATCTAGCGGAAGCTCTACACCTACAGAAAATTTATGTTGTGCAAGCTTATCAAAGGTATTTGTCGTCATTATGACCTCCCTACGCGCTCGTTGTGTTATTCGCCGTATTCGCAGTACTGAGTGCGCGCTTGTCTAAGTAGCCGCTGTAACGTGTAACAAGTAACGCTGCAACAGAAATAATTGCGCCAATCCATGCGGTATCAGATAGCTGCATGCCGTCTACAATTGCACCGCCCAGAATTGAACCCACTGCTATGCCAATGTTAAATGCCGCGATATTTAAACCTGAAGCGACATCAACAGCATTAGGGGTAAACTTCTCTGCTAATTGAACAACGTAAACCTGAAGTCCTGGAACATTGCCAAAGGCAAAGGCACCCCACACCAAAACAGTAATCACTGCGGCAATTTTACTGCCCATGGTAAACGTCAGGGCAAACAAGATAACTGCAAGGGCTGAAAAGATGATTGTTAGCGCGCGGATTGGGCCTTTTTTGTCAGCAAGCTTGCCGCCATAAATATTGCCCACCGCGACAGATACACCGTAAACCAGCATAATTAAGCTGATGGCTGAGGGCGCAAACCCCGCCTCTTCCTGCAATATAGGAGCTAGATAGGTGAATGCCGTAAATGTGCCGCCATAGCCCAATATCGTCATTAGATACACTAATACCAGACGAGGCTGAACCAACACCTTCATTTGTTCACTCAAGGTGGCCGGTTTACTTTGTTTAAGATTGTTCGGTACCAGCAACGCACTGCCAATTAGCGCAAGCGTGCCAAGGGCAGACACCACAAGGAAAGTTGCTCTCCAACCGAAGTTTTGACCAATCCAGGTACCCAATGGTACGCCAGTAACCAAAGCTACGGTTAAGCCCGTAAACATAATGGCAATAGCACTGGCTTCTTTTTCTTTCGCCACTAGCCCTGTAGCAATAGTTGACCCTATGGAAAAGAACACACCGTGCGCTAAGCCTGTCAAAATGCGAGCTAAAATTAAGCTCTCGTAGCTAGGCGCTTGCCAGGCAAGAATATTACCAGCCACAAATAGCGCCATTAAGCTAAGCAGAACATGCTTTCTATTCCACTTTCCCGTAAGGGCGGTAAGAACCGGTGCGCCAACGGCAACACCAACGGCGTACAAGCTTACCAGTAAGCCTGCGCTTGGTAACGTAACGCCAAGATCAGTAGCAATGGTGGGCACAAGCCCCACTATCACGAACTCTGTTGTGCCAATAGCAAACGCACTTAACGTTAACGCAAATAATGCAATAGGCATTTCAATTATCCTCAAAAAGTAATTAACGAGATGGCTTGATTAACAACGCCACCATTGGCTTCTAGAACGAACAACTACACCGTTTTTTGAAAGCCATTAATAAAGTGCGTACAGTTTGACGATAAATTTATTTGCAAAAAACAGCACTAATGACAAAATACTTTTGCGATATTTGAAAATATAAGGTGTGCGATGCCAGTCTCATCAAAAACTGAAGATTTAGAAGCGTTCCTAACCGTTGTGGATACAGGTAGTTTTTCCAGTGCTGCCAATCTACTCAATCAGCAGGTTGCAAAAGTGAGTAGAGCGGTTACCCGCCTTGAAGATGGCTTAGATGTAACCTTATTGAATCGCACTACCAGACGGTTGGAACTAACAGAAGAAGGTGAGCTTTTCCTGCAATATGCCAGAGACGGGCTAAATATATTAGAAAAAGGTGAAGAAGCATTACGGCTATTAAAGCGCGCCCCTTCTGGAAAACTTCGGGTTGATGCTGCGAGCCCGTTTGTATTCCATCAGCTAGCGCCGTTAGTGGGTGAATTTCGAGAAGCATTTCCTGACATAACGCTCGATATCACCAGTCACGACAGCATTATCGACCTGTTAGAACACAAAACCGATATCGCAATACGTATTGGTGATTTAAGCGACTCTAACTTACATGCCAGACGTTTAGGAAAAAGTAAGCTGCATATTGTGGCAAGTCCGCAGTACCTTGAAAAGTATCCTTTACCTGAAGGTGGCGGTAACGCGAGTTCATTGAGTAACCACAAACTGATTGGTTTTAGCGACTCACCAAATTTGAATAAGTGGCCACTTAAGCAAGATATCAACTTGCAATACAGCCTTCATGCGTCAAGCGGTGAAACCATTCGACAACTATGCATTGCAGGGCAAGGTATAGCTTTACTTTCACACTTTATGGTTCACAGGGATATTAGCGAGGGAAGACTCATAGCGCTATTTAACGACGATATAATCAGCCCAAATCGCAGAGAATCGGTGCAAGCGGTGTACTACAAAAATAGCGCCGTATCGTCTCGCATCTCTGCATTTTTAGACTTTATACAACCTCGCTTAACTCTTTAAACAGCGATTACTTTGTGCGTCCTTTGCCTAGTATTTTCTTAAGCATACTTGGTGAAAGGCCGTTTACGATTAGCGCGGCTATCATCAATATTGCACCGGCCATAACCATAGGCAGCAGCGTTTCTTTAAGCAATATCACAGAGCTTACATAGCCCACTATCGGCGTAAGTGTACTAATAAGCACGATTTTATCCGGGGGTAATTTAGGCCCTGCCGCTACCATAAGACCAAAGCCGAGACCCGTTGCCACTGGACCAATGTACGCCAGTAGTAACCAATCGCTTATATCGTAAGCCCCAAAGTTAGGTGTTGGCTCTACTATGAGAGCAATAGCAAGCATGGCAAAACCAGCAATGGTGAATTGCCAGAAGACAGCTTCAATAACGCTACCTTTCCATTTATGAAAAGACACCCGACGAATAGCGATCGCCCACAATGCAGACGCTAACAGCATCCCAAACAGGGGGAGCCATGCTCCCGGTTGCCCCGAGGCGAATAGGATCATTGCGCAACCAATAGTAGAAATGCCGGTAAGAATTAATCGTTTAGAGGGCGGGCGCTGTCGATACCATAGCGTGTCGATAAGCAGCATCCAAAGTGGTGTGGTGTAAATGAGAATACTGGCCGTGCCTGCAGGGATAAACTGCAGGGAAACGGTAATAAGCCCCATCGATAGGATAAACTGGAAAAACGCGACAACAAACACCACCGAGCGATCTTTACGGTTTAGCACAGGAAGACGCTTTTTGGTGATTAATACAAACAACGCAAGTACAGGAAGACTTAACAAAAAACGCAGGCACACCATCCAGACAGGCCCTACAATCTCTAGCCCTAACTTCATACCTGGCCAGTTAAGTCCTAAACACAACACCGCAACCAAAAGCATTTTAATACCTTTTGATTGCTCTTTTTCCGCCAACGATATTGAAGACATGCGTTTTAAAAAATCCAATTACACGAACTGCTTTAAGAGAAGTATCCACCGCCGAGTAAGATGAATGTGGGCAGGGAATTGTAAGGGCGCAAATATAAGTGAATTGGCGGCGAATTGAAACCTTGCCTACCGTAGAATGACGACAATTTATCGACCAAATGGTCAACTTTTTAAACACCTATGGAAACTTTGCTATACGGGGCTTTCGTCACGGTATATAAATTTGCCTCACAGGTATAAGGCAATGGAGAGTAGCTTACGCTCTCCCTTCTCTATTTTACTGACACTGTGCATATATTTGTCAGGTCGAAAGAAGTAAATACGGTTGAATAGACTAAAAATGACTTTCTCCGCCCAAAACTGCCCCCCCAGCTTTGGCTTTTTTAGCACCACGTTAAATTTGAAATAACGCCCGCTTCCCATAGGGTCGTTATGCTCTAACACACGATGCCCTTCTTTATAGGTAACCACATTTATGGCAAATCGTTTAGACGAGACTATTGCCTTGTTGAGCACTTTGGCCATGCTAATTCTACCTTGGGTGAAGAGAACATGATGCAATTTAAACACGCATGGCTATGCGCTGGAAAGCGCATGCTGAGTTCGGATAGTGCTTTAATATGCGTGAAACGTATATGGCTACCGGTGGAGCCATAGACTAGATAAGGTTTGGGTTTGCCCACTTCATGATTTTAGCGTTTTCTTTTTGTGCGATATTTCCATTAATACCGCTTTTGTCGTTATCGCTACTTTCTACGGTGTAATAGTTTTTACGAGTTTCGATATGTTCAAAACCTGAACTTTCGTACAGAGAAATAGCTGCGTAATTGCTTTCACGTACTTCTAGCCAGATTTCACCCATGCCATTTTTCACCGACATTTCAACGACAAAATCAACTAAAGCCCGCCCTACTCCATTGCCTCTAGCTTTTTTATCTACAGCAATATCCATTAGCGTTGCTTCATCAACAACTTCAAGCATAATGGCATAGCCGATTACCTCGTCACCTTCAAAGGCAAACACTCCGTAATAGGGTTTAGTAAAGCAATCCGCAAAGGTGCTTAACTTCCAAGGTACGACTTGTGAGTGCTGATGGATAACATGTGCACTTTCAATATGCTTATCAAAGCTTTCAGGCGTTACGATGACTAACTTCATAGGTTTAGACTATTGGGGCGAAACGGAAGCGTTGTTTAACGCTTTCCCCGCGCTAACAAGCTGTGCCCAAAGCGCCCTTTTTTGCTCGGTGGTGAGTTTAAGCGGTGCGGCTGGCAATACAATGGCTGATTCGTTTACAGATAGCGTACGACCAATCATAACTGTGCTAGACCAATAAGAAGGAATACCTAACTGAACACAGGCTAGCTGTAAGTCTTTTAGCCATTGTTGTGACTTCGCTCTCTGCTCAGCACTTAACGGAATACCTTCTGGCGATGCGGGCCCTTTTACTTCGCTTTGCGCAACTTCTAATTTATTAGCGACATTTTTATCAGCTGCCTCATTTGTTAGCGCACGACGAGTAGGCGTTACGTCTGAAACAGCAACTTTAAGCTTAGATTTATCTTTTGCTCCACTGCCTACATTTGCCCTTAATTGGGCAAGGCGTGACTGTTTTTCTTCTTGAGAGATTGGCGTTGATGGCGGCTTATTTTCTTGACCGTTTTGACTAAAAGGTGTTTGTGGCGATGTACTAGAAGCCGTGCCATGCATTGGTGCTGAGACGTTGCCTTCTTTTAAGCCTTCCTGCTTTTTCATCTTCGCATGGGCGTCTTTAGTGATCCACACTGGGATCCCCATTTCCTGTAATACCGCCTGCTGATATGAAGTAAGAGACATTGCGTAAAAGACCTAAAGTAAATAAACCGTTATTTGCCCAAGTTTACTAAAGTTGCTGAGCTGAATGAATAACTATCGCATTCTTTTACCTAAAGTGCGCTATGTAGTAAGCACACAAAGTTTAAGAAAACCTACCGTAAGTCCGTCAAACACCGGCACCTTTTACTTTACAGGTATTAGCTGGCGCATAGGCTCTTGAGTATTTAAACCCAGGTTATAAAACACTAAAGGTAAGCATTGCGAATCAAAAGTATGATGAATAATTTTGTGGAAAAAACTGAATGAGAAGTTTATAAGGAGATATTTTTTATGTTTGAGCTAGATTTTTCATAAGAAGAGAAAGTGGCAGGGGTGGAGGGACTCGAACCCCCAACCATCGGTTTTGGAGACCGCTGTTCTACCAATTCGAACTACACCCCTAGCGCGCTGTGCATTATACGGATGACATTAAAAAGGTAAAGCCTTTTTATCACTACCATGCACTGCATGCTTAATTAACACGCAATACGCTGTTTTTTCAATCGAATAACGTCAAATATGCCTGTTTAAGCTGACCATTGAACTAGCCTTACGCAAAGGCAAGCCTAAAGCGCTTCACGCTTTGCGTCTAATTACTTTTATTCGCATTAAGCGCGGCAAACCACAGGTCGTTTGTTATATGAACAATGTCTGAATGTAGCTTGAACTTGTCCAATGCATCGCCTTCGTCAATATTCATGATATTTGCATAGTGGGCAACTAATTCTTCGCTTTCATTCTTGTTAAGTTTATTGATAAGGCAACAGCTTGCTAAGTCGAAGTAACGATTTCCCATTGCGGCATACTCCCAATCAATGATTTTTATCGTGCTGTTGGTACCAAGCAATAGGTGATTAATCAACAAGTCGTTGTGGCACAACACGCAGTCTTCATCGTCTTGCTCACTTTTGATTACGTTGTTTTGAAATGCTCGCGCCCTCAAGTAAAGGTCACTGCTCGTATCAAGCTTTGCAGCGTTACAATAATGCTGCCATCTCGCAACTAGGTTTAATGGCCTTGCGGTAATAGACAACGAATGAATACGCGCGAGGGTTTCAGCCAACGTGTGTGAAGGAGGTCTAGTTGAAGAAAGCCCTGCGCTTACACTATGACTTTCCCACTGTTCTACCCAGATGGTTTCGTCATCGCTTAGCCAGATTGGCTGCGGCGCTATCCCCACGCCATATAATTGTTGCTGTAAAGTAAACTGATGTTTGCGTTCCACACCACTGAAATCATCATCGCCCAGCCACTTAACCGCTAAATCGATAGGGACATCTTCAAGCTTTTGATGGGCAGTAATGTGAGGGTTACCTTCACTTAAACTCAATAGGCTATTTGCTGGGTCCTGAACGCGATAAACACGGTTTACCGCGCCAGCAGGATGTACCGAAACATCTGCACTCTCGCTAAGATTAAGCGCCTTTTGCAGCGTGGCTATGATATCCAACCTGTTCACCTTGTTTCTTATATTGCACAAGCCATTGATAATAACCAAATACTGTAAAGCCCACGTAACCTAGGAACAGGCAGGCAGACAGTGCGTAGCCCACCTGCAGGTATAAATATGCCGAAGCTAAATTTATGAAAAACCAGTAAACCCAGTTTTGCAGAATTTTATGCGCCACCATAAATGTGGTAACCACACTCAATAAGTTAATGCTTGCATCTAATAGTAGGTACTCACTATTAAATTGCGAACCAGCCACTTCAGAGAGACCCCATGCGAGTAATAACATGCTTGGGACAATGAGCGTGTGCAACCACAGCGGCCAATGAAGCACGGGCTTAACCTCGCCATCTTCCGCCCCTTTCGACCACTGATAATACCCGTACCCTGCCATTATCATGTAAAAGAAATTAAGCGCAGATTGAAATGGCAAGGTCACTTGCCAGAATAACCAAGTATAAATAGCTGTGCTTACAAAGGCACAGAGCCAGCACCAGCTATTTTGTTTAGCTGCTAATAATACATAGGCGATGGCGAGTACAACCGCTACCCACTCTAACAGTGAAGTAGCGGCAATTTGTGAAGTGAACTCAGAAAAGAAGTTCGTCATTAAGATGACTTTCTTGCTTGCATAGCATCGAAGTTTAAAAACTTAGCAACGAAAATGGCCTGCCCCACTTCTTCGTGAGTTCTCTGCATTTCATCGCCGAGTACTTTCATTACTGCAGCGTAATCCCCTGTTATCTGGGTACTAGTAGAACATGTTGTCACCGTGATATCGCTATAACTATTTAACCTATCAATGAAGTCTTGAATAGGAGGTATATATTCGTTTACCAAAGGGTACAACGACAGTTCAACCATAACTTGCATGTCTTTTTCCTTTTTTTAGAACGCGTATTTAACAGTGATACCAAACTGGCGACCGTTACCTATTTGGTAATATGGTTCGTTAAACGCATACTCATCGCGAGGGTCGTTGCTGAAACCACCAAAACCTCGAGTGTAATACTCGCGGTCAAACGCATTTTGGATCCACAGCGAGGTCTGCCATTCACCGTGTAAAACTACGATTTCTGAATTAACCAGCGTCGTGCTTGGTGCAGTTACATCATGGCCGTCGGAAAAACGGTATTCGCTTTTATAGTCTACATCTACGCGCCATATCATAGTGTCTGTAAGTGCGTACTCGCTGTAAAGGTTTGCGGTCCACTTAGGTGACTGAGCCTGTCTTTGCTCAGATACTTCAGTACCGTCTGCTAGTGTATACCCTTCAAATGTAGCGCTTAGGTAACCAACACTTGCATCTAACTGCCATGCATCGCTTGCAAACCAACTCAGTTCAATCTCTGCCCCTTTGTTTGTACCCAAATCAGCATTATCGATAATATCTACAAAACCTGCCGTGCCGTCATCACGGGTGATAACGTCAAAATCACTTACCTGCGTATCTGTCCTGTCCATGTAGAAAATTGCCGCACGAGCAACAAGATCAGGCGTAAGCAACGGGCCTTTTACACCCACTTCATAGTTCCAGTTGTATTCTTCGTCAAAGAAACGTTGATTATCGTTTACTCGGCTGTCGGGATTAAAGCCTGCGCCTTTAAAACCGCGTGAAATGCTACCGTAGTAGAAGTGATCACCCTGCGTATACTGAAGCGCTACTTTTCCGCCAACCATGGTGGTGTCAAACGCGCGTGTAAGCTGGTTGTTATCGGCGTAATCGAAGTCATAGTTTTCTACTCTCAACCCGGCTACAAGCACTAGGGTGTCCTTCAAACGGCTTTCCGTCTGAGCATAGATAGCAGTAGTCGTTGGGGTATATTCACTGGCAAAGTCACTATCAAGGTATGTGTACTGACGAAGTAACTTTTCTTCTGTGTTTTTATAAAATATGCCTAAGGTCCAGTCTGTCATACCGTCGAAAAGTGCGGCACTGTCAGACGACACAAAACGCACCTCACCGGTTTGCGTTTCAACGTCTCGGTAGTACGCATCAAAAGACGTATAACCCCACGGGTGGAAGCCATCGAATGTCCAATCTTCATCGTAGCCATACGCGATGTTATGAGACGCATGAGTGGCAATAAGGATGAAGTCGCCCGCCGCAGTATTTGTTGTAGAACGTGCACTTACAGCGTGCGTTTGGTGTTCGTCAAAACCTGGCTCGTCAGACAGTGTTTTGTTGTCGTTATCAAGCGAAAACGCATCGTAGCCGTTGTCAATATCATACCAGCGGTAGGTAAGTGCAAGTGTGGTTCGTTCGTCTACGTTGCCTTCAACAGCAAAGCGCAACGCGGTCTCATCGATATTATTAGTATCGCTTCTATCCAGGAATGTATTTTCTACAAAGCCATCGCTACGGTTATGAACTAGCGCTACGCGATATCCCCAATCGGAATTGATATCGTCGCCCGTTGCCCCTTCAACACGATAACTTTCTTTGTTACCAATACGCGCTTCTACATAGTCTGGCGCGTCGCTACCTACGTTATTACTAGAAAGCTTAACAGCTCCGGCGAGTGCCCCTGTGCCGTAAAGCGTAGCCTGAGGTCCGCGATAGACTTCTAGTTGCTTGGTATCAAAAATGATACCTGCTGCAGCTAGGCCTGAAAAATCAAACTCATCGACAATAAAGCTTACAGAAGGGTTGATTGGTTCAGCAAACTGGCTACGCTCGCCAATACCGCGAATCTGCACGAAGCGACCACGAGAAGCACCCGCTGCAAAATTAACGTTTGGAATACTGTTTAACACACTGTCGATGTGACTTGGCTGCCTGCTGCGAAGTCGCTCTTGGTCTAAAATAGTCGCGCTAGCACTTAGCTGGTCAAGTGTAGTTTGTCGAAAGTCACCAGATACAACGACTCGTTCAATATCAGAAGGCGTGTTTTTTGACGTGTCGTTCGCTGCAGATTCTTGTGCATAGGCAGCAACAGAACTTGCTATCAATGATAGTGTGAAAAGTGTTTTATACATGGGATCTCTTGTTCTTATTGAAGAAAAAAGATCCGGGTCTAACGGCAGGTGATAAGGCTATGCTGTGAACCATCCCTACGCCGGTATTATCCGGATCAGGTTTAAGGGTTCCCACTTACGTGGATCTCAGACCGAAAACGGACACCCCTTGGTATAGTGTTGAGCCACTCAAATAGTAACCTCAACATCTGCGACGGAGTCTACCAGTTCAATACACGCCGTCAAGCAGATAAGACATTAAGCTAAGGTCATAATTTTTATATGATATAAGACATGCAGAGCCTAAGGCTATTCAGCGTTAATATTCATATTAAGACGACGAACTTCATCGTCAGTCTGTGCTTTTAACCCTTCTAGCGTTTTGCCGTGTGCTGTTGGTTGGCGAGTATCTGGGTCAACCTTTACGAAAACGATGTCATCTGCAAAGCAGATAGTTTTTTTAGTGGCCTTATTACGCACTAGACAACTTACGGTAATAGATGACCGGCCTACCGCCTTGGTTTCCAGACCAAACTCTACGATATCCCCTTGCATCGCCGGAGATTCAAAACTAATTTCGCCAATATGCTTAGTCACTAAACAATTGGTCTCTAACTGACAGATTGCCCAAATGGCAGCCTCTTCGTCTATCCATTCTAACGCGCGGCCACCGAACAAAGAATTGGCGTAATTAAGATCATTTGGCATAACTAAACGCCGAGAAAGAAAGCGCATTCGAATTCCTCACAATAAATCGCTACTATAGCGTAAGATTATACCGAAAAAACTGATTCATGGCGCTAAATCAATTACGTGAATGGCTTCTTGCCCCCTACAGTAAAAATAACTGCGAAGATAGCTCACACCTATCAGATATAAATTACCTAGTTCACCGAAGAATGCTGGTAATTTCAGGTAATGATACGTTTTGTGAAGCGGCATTATCCATAATTCAAACTTCAGCTGATGAAACTGAATCTTTGAGCCTAGCGACCTTTACTAGTACTGAGTTGAAGGGAAAAAGACGGAAAAAAGTGCTAGGCAGCGAGTACGATATTGCGACATTGGATTGTAGGGATTCCTTTAAGCCTGGTGATGCAATGGCAGTGGCAGGCATAGTAAAACACCAGGGGTGTTTAGTGCTTATCTGTCCTGCGTTGGAACAGTGGAGCAGCAATGCTTCAGTTTCTTTTCTCTCAGAAGGCTTTACGCTCACCCATAGCCGATACCTGGCACGTTTTATTAAATGCCTGCGTACAAATGCTGACATAGCGATACTGACTGAATCTACAGCTAGGCTACCGGATTTAGCAGCCTATCGAGTTGCGAAGCCCTCATTAGAAAATTCTTATAGAGGTTCGTTATTCCTCTCTAAAGAGCAAGAATGCGCGTATGGCCGATTGTACCAGTCTTATTCGCTAAATAAGTTGAACGCTTTGGTCACTGCTCCGCGAGGAAGAGGTAAATCTTCTTTGTTAGGCATATTTATTGACAGCTTAGTAAGGAAAGGGAAAAACGTGCTGCTCACTAGCGAGCAGCATGAAAACGTTGTTAACGTAATGTCTCAGCTTCATCAATTTGACGTCACCAACAAAACAGATTACCAGTTTCATCATACCGACTCCATCAATAAAGAGCAGCGTTCCGTAGACGCACGAAGGGCGTGTTTAGGCTCTGTAAAATGGGTACCTCCTGACAGCGAACTACTTTACAGCAAAAGAAATACAACATTTGACCTTGTTGTGGTTGATGAAGCCGCCTCAATGCCCCTGCAAGTCGTAAACCGAATAATAGCGACTAACCCTCAATGGATTTTGAGCACCACGCTGCAAGGCTATGAAGGCTCGGGAAACGGATTTATTCATAAACTCATTCCTAACTTGCCCAATGGTAGCATTCATTTAACGCTGTCGACCCCACTGCGATGGTTCGAAAATGACCCTATCGAAGCATTCTTTCAAAGCACATGCTTGTTTGAGAGCAAAACTGCAAACGATAACGTCACAAATATTGAATCAGAAAATAGCGTCGAACTACTAGAGAAGAGTAATTTCTGTTTACGTTCTTTTGAAGACGTTAATGAAAGCACGCTTCAGCAAATTATGTCTCTGCTTGCGCTGGCGCACTACCAAACCACGCCTGACGATTTTATGCGGTTACTGGATAGCCCTGACGTTATGATTGCCACACTAAAGTTAGGCCCCCTTGTGGTAGCAGCCGCAATTATAAATATTGAAGGTGGTATTAAGTTAACCCATGTATCAACAGGTATTGCATCGGGGCGCCGCCGACCTAAAGGCCATCTAGCTGCGCAAAGGCTTACCCTGCTTTCTACCGATCCTAAAGCGGCCACACACAAGTATTGGAGAATTAACCGTATCGCTGTACATCCAAAGCTTCAAGGAAGAGGCGTCGGTAGTTATGTAGTAAATAAAGTCGTTGACGAAGCCCGGGAACAATTAATAGATGCAACTTGCACGTCCTACGGCACCACATTGAAGCTAGATAACTTTTGGACTCAAAATGGTTTTGACATAGTTGATTATGGCAGAAAACCTAACAAGGCCAGTGGTGAAACGAGCGCGTTAGCCGTGCTGCCCCTTTCCCCCAAAACAACTGAACTTGTAACCAACCTCAAATCATTAGAGGCCAGCTTTGACGGCGCTAATGTAAATGAACTGTCTAAAACCGTGCTTGATATCTATGTGACAAAGCTCGCTCAGTTTATTCAAGGTTATAGAACGTTAGATGATGTTTGGCCTATTTTGCATAAGTTGTCGAAAGAGGCGCAATCTGTCTCTCAAATAGAAACGCAAAGTCATGCCAGAGATTGCAGCAATATGCCTGGAATAGCTGGGGATACGCAGGAAAAGGTAGCTCTACTGATAAATGTGATAAACAAAAAGAGTTACTTAACAGCGCTATTCAGTCATTCAAACATAGATATAAAGCGTATCAAGGGCGTTTTAAGTAATAGTGGAATTGGCGTAAATGGCTTGAAAGAAACCACATCAATAATAAGAACTGAGTTGTGTGCCGCTTTTGACCAATTTCAATAAAACCCGTAAGTCTCCTCATTAAATACTGAAGCTTAATTTTTACTATCCTGTAGCCTTTGATAATAGCCTTGATCTTACTTTCCTTCTTAGCTTTCTTTCTTAGCTTTCCTTCTTACTAAAACAAAAGTTTAAGGCATAAAAAAAGCCTCCCGAAGGAGGCTTTTGGCTAAATCCGAATATTAGATATTAATACCACGGTTTTTCGCTTTTTCCTTGATGTAAGGTTCCCACGCAGCCGCGTTACGACGTAGTGAGCGATCTTTCTTAGCTTCTTGTACATGCTTGTATGCAGATCTGAAGTTACCCGCGTAGAAGTTCGCTTCCATAAGAGTGAAGTGAATCTTCTCTGGGTTTTCAGCGCCACGTTCTAGAGCATTTTCTAGAGCTTTGATAGCACCTTTATAATCTTCTGCTACAAGTAAAAGCGTACCTTGTTTACGATAATGCTCAGGGTCTGAACTCTTAGCTGCAGCTTGTGCATACAAGTTTGCCGCTGTTTTAAAGTTTTTAGCCTGGTGATATGCATTAGCGATATTCGCAATCATATCAGCATCATTCTTTAACAAGCCTTCTTTCATGTGCTTTTCAAGCAGTTTAGCAGCCTTGTAAGGCATACCATTACTTTGATAAAGCTGAGCAAGCGTTTTAATTTCTGAATCTTTTTCTAGATAGCCTTGCATGTAAGCAAGTTCTAGTGTTGAAAGACCTTTTTTGTAGTCTTCAACTAAGATGTAGAAAAAGCCAAGACGCGACCACCAAGTCTTCTCCTGAGGGAAGGTACTAACGAGGTCTTCCGCTACAGAAACCGTTTCAGGGTACATCTTACGCTCGTAGTAAGAAGTTAGCTTAAGAACATAAGGGTTCTTGTTTGGCTCTTCATACAAAGCAATGGCCTTGTCTGCTGGCTCAATCATTTTAGCTAACTGCTTAGACTCGAAGTAAGCTTGCGCTAGGCGAGTATACACATCAGCATCTTCCTTACAGGTAAATTCCATCCACTTGTTATACCATTTGATGGCATCAGTGTACTTCTCTTCCTGCATGCTCAAATCACCTATTAATTTAAGTGTCTGAGAGTGCTCTGTGTCGTTAAGTACTTTTGGTTCAACTGAGTCGACCAAGTAGTTTAACGCTTTACCGCCCTGACCTTCTTGTGAAGCCAATAAGTTACCGATGAAACGTTTAACGTAGGCTTTGTCAAAATCGTCCGATGGGTCGATTTCATAAAGTACGTTTAACGCTTCGGTAAGCTGGTCTTCATTATAGAATTCAAAAGCTTTTTGAACCTTCTTACCGGTACGCTCACCTACTAGCGTTGTTTTACCCTTCTCATATCCAGGGCAAACAACAGGTGCCGACTGCGCTAGAGCAGCGGGTGCAGAAAGCACCGCACCTGCGCCTAGCACTAAAGCAACGGCTGACATTTTGAATGTACGTTTCATCATGATCATTGCTCCAGTTTAAAGTCTAGCTGTACGAACATGCCTGTTTGTCTAACTGGCTTGCCATCAACGATCTTAGGCTTGTATTTCCACTTACGTAGAGCACGACGTGCTTCACGGTCGAATACGCGCTTAGGTTCAGCTTCGATAACTTCGATATCTTCAACACCACCAACTTCGTTGATAGTGAAAGACAGTCTTACCCAACCTTCGCGGCCGTCACGGGCTGCATCAGGTGGATATTTCGGGTCGATACGAACGATAGGTGTAGCTTCACCGTCACGTTGCATTGCACCAACACCACCGATGTTTACACCAACACCACCTGTGTCAATAGCTGGAATAGCTAAGCTAAAGCCATCTGCATCAGGTTCCGCTGTTTCCGGCTCTACCTGCTCCATTTTCGGAGGCTGTGGAGGCGGAGGTGGCGGTGGTGGTGGAACACGAGTACGCGTTTGCGTCTGGTCATCTGGTTCCTGCATTACAATATCGATAACCGGTGCAGGCGGTACTTCGTCTGCTGGTCTAGATGAATTTTCAATCAACTTGGCCATTAGAACGAACAGGGCAAATGCGACCGCAGCACCTAATACAATAGATACAAGTATACGTAACATCTTATCCCCTTGCCGCTACCGAGACTCGGTTAACGCCAGCGGCTTTAACCTGATCCATAATTTCAACTACTAAACCATGCTTCGCTTTAATATCAGCTTGAATGATTACGTAGTCAGTTGGCTGCTCGGTAAGCAGTCTTTCAATATTCGCTCTTACGCTGTCCGGCGCTACTTCACGCTTATCTAGCCATACATTTCCGTCTTCCGTTACGGCGATGAAAATGTTTGCATTTTTGTGAAGAATCGCCTGGCTCGCATCTGGCTTGTTGACTTCGATCCCTGCTTCCTTAACGAAAACAGTGGTAACGATAAAGAAGATCAGCATGATAAACACGATATCCAACATGGGTGTCATGTCGATCTGTGCATCTTCTTCCTCGGTTCTGACTTTTCGAGCCATAATCTCTCTCTCTAATGATGTGGCAGGCTATCAACTAGCCCTTCTCTTGCCAGCTTCACTTTCGCTTCAAGACGAGAACTGATGAACAGTCCAGATAGCGCGGCTACCATTCCCGCCATTGTCGGGATAGTTGCCATAGAGATACCAGCCGCCATTAGACGTGCGTTGCTGGTGCCCTGTGTTGCCATTGTCTCGAAAACGCTGATCATACCGGTCACTGTTCCAAGTAGACCGATTAACGGACACATTGCAATAATGGTTCTGATAATCAGCATTCTAGCGTTTAGATCGTCTGACGCTTGAGAAATCCACGCGTCACGGATTCTATGCGCATACCATGATGTGGTATCTGCTCGGGCATCCCAATTCGCGATGATGTTTTTCTTCACCTTTGGGAAGACCGAGGTTAAATACCAGTAACGCTCAATCATTAAAACCCACATGAGAAAGAGCGCGGCAGCAACGAAGTAAAGTACGTCACCGCCGGTAGCGATAAAGTCCCTGACCGATTCGAATAATCCAATCAGGTAATTCATATTACGCTTTCTCCGACTCTGAGTGAGCAGCTACGATACCCGCAGTTTGCTCATCAAGAATGTGGATGATTGACTTGCTACGAGAAGCTACGATGCTGTGAGTAAGGATTAGAGGCAGAGCCGCGATAATACCTTGAGCAGTAGTTACAAGAGCCATTGAGATACTTCCTGCCATCATACGTGGGTCACCAGTACCGAATAGTGTGATGGTTTGGAACGTCTCGATCATACCAAGTACTGTACCTAGTAGACCTAGTAGAGGTGCAATCGCTGCGAAAATCTTGATTACGTTGATGCCGCTTTCAATTTTTGGAAGCTCGCGAAGAATCGCTTCATCAAGTTTAAGTTCAAGGTTTTCTGCATCAGCAGTTTTGTTCTCTTGGTAAACTTTAAGAATACGACCTAGAGGGTTACCTTCAGATGGACTGTTTACGTTCTTAAGCTGTGAACGCATTTTACCACCAGTGATGGTTAGCGTAATCATTTTGTAAAGACCGATAAGTAGACCGACAGCTAGCATTAGCGTGATTGTGTAACCTACTGGACCACCCGCGTGATAACGCTCAGCCATAGTCGCTTTCTGCTTCAATAGACCAAGGATACCGCCTTGAGAAGGGTCAGCGTAGAAAGGAGTGAAACCTGAAGTCGCGTCGATTAGGTCTTCAGCAGACGCTACGAAGTGACCGTCTGGTTGACGACCTAGAGGCTGAACAACTTCAGACTCTGCATCGTAAGCTAGGTAACCATCTTGGCCAACAAGGTTGAAAGTACCGATACGAACAACTTCTTGCTCTGAAGAACCGCCGTCTAGGTTAACTACTTCAGTAGTAAACCTAACTACTTCACCACCTTCAGTCATTTCTTTTTGAAGTGCAAACCATAGGTCTTCTAGTTCTTTGATGTTAGGAAGACCTTTAGAATCTTCAGACATCTCAGCTAGGAACTGGCTGCGGCCAGGGAACTGTGCACTAACGATTGATGTAGAGATACGACCATAAGCTTCAGAAGATGCTTGACGTACTACACCAAACATTTCGCCAAGTGTACCAGTTGCCTGATCTAGCTCAGCGGCTTTTTCGTTTAGTGTTACTTCGTTGTCTGAGAATTGCTTCTGTAGACGGTCGCCACGATCTTGCTCAGCTTTAAGGCCTGCTTGAGCTTTACGAAGAAGCGCTTGCTTGTCAGCACGTGCTGATTGGAATTCAGCTTCGCGTTGCTTGTCTAGACGTGCTTCAGAAACACGGTTCTGTTGAACCTGCTCTAGAAGGTCTTTCAGGCTCTTTGCTTCCTGAGCTTGCGCTCCGGTTGCCGCAACTGCAACTGTCGCAGCGGCTAAAAGAGATTTGAATACTGGTTTCATTAACAATTACTCCGCTGCGCTAATTGGTAGTTTAACAAGAGCCGCAGGAATGGTGCCGTTAGCCATTTTTACTGCGTCAATAGTTGAAGAAAGGTACTCATCACCTAGCTTCTCCCAAGTGCGGCTTTCATTGTTCCAAACCCATGCGTGAGTTTGGTCAAGTGAAAGTGCTAGTAGAGCCGTACGACCTAGGTTAAAGAAGTCAACAGTAACTTCTGTACCTGCGTCGTCGATAGTTCCTTGGTAAGAATTGATCTTAGTACCGTACTCAACTTCAACCAGATAAGCTTCTAGTACCTGACGGAACTGTTCAGAAACAGTAACGTTAGAGTTAGCCATTAGGTCGCGAAGACGCTCAACGCGCTGCAGACGCTCTTCCAAACGAATTGGACGGTCTAGCTTGATGAATTGCTCTAGGCTGTCAATCATGCGGAACATAAGAGGAACGATGCCCTGCTTAGTTTCTTCGATGCTGTCGATTTGACGTTGTAGAGAGTCGATACCGCGTTGCTGGTCAGCAACTAGACTTGCGATATAATCATTGTAGATTTTAAGGTTTTCTGTCTCATCTACTGTTTGACGATACTCAACAAGTAGTTCTTGAGATTGCTCAAACAACGTGTTGATTTTTTCTTGAGATTTCGCCGCAGCCGCGTGGATTTTTGCTTCTTCTTTATGAAGATCTTCAAGCGTGTCTGCAGAGACTGCACTACCTGTTAGTGCGAATGCACCCATAACAGTAGAAGCAATAAGAGTTCTCTTGCTCATTTTGGACATAGTTCCCAACCAAATTTCTTATTTGAATCCTCGCCGATAAGGAAAATATTCGGGCAAGGGGCGTATAAAACTTTCACAATTTTGTTTCAGGAATGTAGCTCTGACATTAATAGTCAGTACTACGAACGTATTATATTCACATGGATTGCTCGGTAGAGTCAAGCTAGCAAAGTACTTGCAGCCGAGAAGTGGAGATTAATTGGTCACTCAGCGTCCAATTAATCACCTTTTATGCAATCTGTTTGTTAATAAATTAACCTGAAGGACATATTGCACGTTAACATTCACAGTTAGTGGTTAAAAATACGACAAGTTACTGCCTTTTTGTAGCACTAATTGTGGTGCCTATTAAACCTCTTTTATCGGATATATCTGACACACTAATATCAACAAAACCGTTACACATTAATTTACTTTTGAGTAACGTAATTTCTTCAGAATCGCTCGCAGCGTCGATTAAATCCGTTAATCTTACGCCATGAGATTCTAATTCTTTATCGTATATTTCAACGATAGCCTCTTTTCTTTCGAACGATTTTTAATTCATAACCGTCTTCAAGAGTTAGGGGAAATTAGTATCGTAAAGGGCACATTGGTTTTCACTGACAAAGTATTCGACTTCACCATTTAGCTTCAATCGAATGTTCTCTCTACCCTGAGTAATCTTTTCGCGCTATTCAAAAACGCTTTCTAACCCGCTTGATACTAATATGTATTTAGCTTTTTCGAAGTACTCGGACAGCACTTAGATTTATAAACAAATGCAACATTCGCCCTCTCCATTCCTGCTCTTGAATGCCAAATATTAGTTCTTTATCAATAAAACCCGCTCATGTCAGGCGTTAATACACAAAAATAAAAATTTACTCTTCTTCTATGCGAAACTGCAGTGGTGTCTTCATTATAAGCTAACTGAAGAAATCTAACTTTTTGTTTTGGAAGATTGCTTTTGATCGTTTAAGCCTATTCTGAGCAGATATCAGTGTAAGTTCGTTGAAAGGTCCAGGAGCAAGAAAAGTCTACGTCTAGTGTAAGTAAGCTGATTTGATGTTACAGATTGATCTACCAATCTACCATACTATGCGATGACTTCGTCACAGCCTACCTTTCTATTAAACAAGCGAAAGATGTGGGGAAAGCTTTAATAATAGTGAAATGGTATTTTTTACAATGTCATTTAAGTGCGAACCAAGAGAAGATTTAAGGAATAAAGATGCGACATGGAAAGTGTAAAGTTAATTTACTTCGTAACTTTATTTGATGAGGAGGTTAAAACATGATTAACGGTAGCCATTAAATATAGATTCAAAAAAGCTTTTTAATAGTGATTCGCAAATAAAAAAGCAAGCCAGCTATTATTACCTGACTTGCTTTCACTCAAGAACGTAACGCTTTAATTAGAAACGAGCAGTAAAGCTAGCTTGCATATAACGACCTGTTACATCATAAGCTTCTGATACTGTGTTGATACCAGTACCGCCGTTGACTGAGCTTTGGTTAGCTACAGGAGGTTGTTTATCAAAAGCGTTTCTTACTACCAGAGATATGTCCATATTGTCGCTGATCGCATAAGAAGCCGAAACATCATGATAAATAACTGATGGGAATTCGTTATACTCTTCCAGTGGCGCGAAGTTAGTGAAGTTATAGTTATTACCTTCAACAGAGTCAACTGAAGATGCCCAATAGCGCATTCTCCATGTGAAGTTCCAGTCTTCATAACCATAAGACAGGTTAAGATTAGCGCGGTCATCTGGATATAGGACTTCACCAGCAAAATCTACAGAGTCACCTGATTCAATACCGGTTACTATGTATTCAGAAGTATGATTCCAGATAAAGTTTACACCAAACTGGCCGCCTACTAGGTCAGTGGTGTACGCCACTTCTACGTCGAAACCCTTGGTGTCGATGTCGTTTTCATTACTCGTACCACTATGAACTTCAGCTAGTGCACCATTCGCATCGCGAACAACGTTACCACCACAGTTTGGATCGAAGTTTGTGCTCTCGAAGCAACGTCTAACCACCGTAGAGCGTGAAGTTGTGCTTATCGCGTCCTCAATCGAAATATCATAGTAATCTACGGTTAGAGATAAACCATCCATGACTTGCCATACAGCACCAGCACTCCAGTTATCTGAAGTTTCTGGTTCAACATCGGGGTTACCACCAACAGTACCGCCAGTACTTTGTGACTCGACTTGTGTTAGAACAAACTCTCCGTCACGGGCAACTCGTGCCGAAATCTCGGGAATAGATAAACAATTTTCTGCTATCGTACCTGTGCTGTCTGCAGTGATACCAGAACAAGGGTCTGAAACCCCTGCGAAAGTTTCTCCTCGACCGCCAAATAAGTCAGCAATGTTAGGAGTACGTATTGCTGTTGCTGCTGAAGCACGAAGCTTAAGCGTATCAATAGGTGAATATTCAACACCTAGATTCCACGTAGTTTCACCGCCCACGATTTCATGGTCAGCATAGCGAGCTGCAGCGTCTACAATCAAGTTCTCTAAAACCGGAATGCTTGTTTCTATAAATACATCGTTTGTGTAAAAACTACCGTCTGTAGCATCTGCCTGGTTAGTACTCGAAGCACCTACTTGAGCAAAATCGCCAGGTTGGAATTGACCTTTCTCTAAACGGTGCTCAACACCAAGGGCCACGTTAACAAAACCGCCCGGAAGTTCTAAAGGGGTCTCTCCAACAACAGTGGCGCCGAAAATAAACTGTTCTGCTTCACCTGTTGCTTTCGCTGGAGTACTAACATATCGAACAGCTTCTTCAGAAATAGTTCCTTCACCCCAGATATTTAGAGGCACACATCCATATAAACGCGCAGTTTCATCCGCACATACGATTTCGCCAGTGTCAGGATCTTCTACTACATTAAATGCTTGATAAGCTCGCTCTAAATTTACTTGGCCACCATTCTCTTGCCATTGGTCGGTTTTACCCCAACTAACAAAAGTATTAAGTGCCCAGTTATCGTCGATGTTCCAATCAAGTCCAGTTGCTATACGTACTGTGTCGCGCTCCATATTGGTTGAACGAGCTCCAAACTCAACCATACGTCTTACAGTCCATGGAATGTTGTCATCCATTGTGAGGCCGTCGTTCATCAAGTTTTGTACCAACAAATCTGGAAGCATAGGATTTGACATACTAATGCCACCTGTACCACCACGAGATGGTTTGAAAACGTCTTCTACATTAAAAGGTGTAGGCTCAATTGTAGAATCATAAGTTTCTGAAGAGTTCCAGTTCGCTTCAGCAAAATATCGAACGTCATCGTTTAACTCTTGTGTAAAATTAAATGCAACATATTTACGCTCAAGAGGCGTCACTAACTGACGAAAAGACGCACGGTTAAATGAATTTTCAGATCCAACATACGGTGTACCGTCAGCATTGTAACCCCCAACTCGACCTTGTGGAGGATAAGAGGAATTCTGAATATCTACGTATTCATCACCGTTTTCATCTAGGAAAACTGCTTGATCATAACGAGAAAAATCTCTATCAGAAGCTTTTAAACCTTTGTCGTCATCATACCCCATCGCGATAGTAACGCTTCCAGAGTCCCAAGAGTTACCTGCAGTGATGTTTACTGCATTTTTCTCTCTGTCAGACTCTCCTGAGATGCCGCTAGTTACATTTACTTCAACACCTTCAAAATCTGAGCGAGTAATGATATTAACTACCCCTGCAACCGCGTCTGAACCATAAATTGCAGACGAAGCGCTTTTAAGAATCTCAATGCGCTCAATCATTGATGCAGGAATAGAGTTAAGATCAACTGCGTAACCACTAGAAGGAGATACACCAGAAACGAAACGACGACCGTTGACCAAAACAAGAGTTCTTGATTCACCTAGGTTGCGCAAAGCCGTTGTATTAAGACCAACTGCAGTAGTTGAAAAAGAACTATTTGATTGATCGCTTGACGCAATTGAAACAGGTGATTGATTAAGTACATCTGCCGCGTTGATTGCACCGATTGATAAAATTTCATTACGTCCAATTACCGTAATTGGAACTGGTGATTCGATATCGGTACGCTGAATACGAGAACCAGTTATCTGAATTTTTTCGACTGTTTCAGCAGATTGCTCTTCTTGTGCATTAACAGCACCTGAGAATGATAAAGCGGACGCAGCACCAAACGCGCACGCTAGTTTGACTGATTTAGCCAGCTTAGAATTTGTAAACATGTATTGTCTCCCTGGACTTGAAAATACGTTTTAGCATTTCAGCATCGTCTTTATAACGATTTATTATTAGTAAGGTTTGGACCTCATAATGATAATAAACACAAGCTCAATTCAGGGTCAACAAGGATCAGATAAACGGTTCTGGAAAGTTCAATTTTTTTTTCTACACCTCTATAAAAATTGTAACAAAATAGCTACAAAAACGAAATAAAGTCTTTTATTACAATTAGATAAAATGTAAAAAAAGCACCCAATTTATTTCTGATTATTTTTCATACCGACCACTTAAACTGGTTGTTATTTAACCTTGCGCAGGTTGAATTTTATACCGAAATCTAAAATTAAAAGACAATTTAAAAGGACACTTTATATTCACTTAAACGTTCTAAATTTAAATTTATGAGGCTAAACAACCCTATATACTTCTTTTTACTTAGCCTCTATACGAACAGAAAAAATGTTGAAGCAATTATAAGATAAAGTTAATAAATTAAGATTACTCACTGTTGTAGATAAAACCCCAAGTATTTACGCACTGCTTCGGGCAATTCAGGCAACACACTTTTAGGCAATAAAAAAGTTGCCATATTGAAAAAGTCTAGAAAAATGCGATTGGACTCGGTGGTTTTCTTTAGATAGTGGTGACCAGAAGAGCCGCCCGTCCCTATTTTAGTACCTAGCATACGCTGAACCATCATTGCATGACGATAGCGCCATATCGTTAATTGCTCATCCACTTCAGTAAGTGCTGTGATAAGTTGAAAAGGAAGATTGAATATTGGCTCTTCCGAGTATTGCTTTATAAATAAAGCTGAGAGCATGGCCTTATGGCTTAAACGGAACTTATCTTCACCTCGAAGTTTTTCAAATCTAGTTTCATCAAATAAGGCATCGAAGTTTTCTCTAGTGGCTTTTAGATCCTTCAGCTCCTGACGCTTTTCTGTCTCCGACAACATATCACTAGTAGAAATGGTGCTATGGTCATCTTTCAACATTTCGTCAGCAGCATTTTTATAGTATTGCCAAAAGTCGAAGCCTTCAGTTTTTAAAAGGGGCATGCGAGAAAGCCAATCATCGACCAATTCAAACAAGCTCGGCTTGCTTTCTAAACTTTCGAGCAATGCTCGGTCCTTGTCAGTAAGCCGGTTATAAAAGCTTTGCTTGTCAAAATCGATCCTAAAATCACGTTTTAAGCCAAGAGAAATTTCTAAACGTTTGAACTGGATACTCTGAAAGCCCGATGCGGGCACAAGATAATCTCGAAACGACAGAAATTGCTGCGGTGTCATGGTTTCCATGATGGCAATTTGGTCGTTCATAAGTTTTTGAATTTGTATGATTCGCTGCAGTCTGTGTACAACTAACGTTAACTGCTGGTCTTTCACCGTTTCTTGGTTAAACGTATCAATAACGGCATTGAGTTCGTGAAGGATCTGTTTAAACCAGAGTTCGTAAACCTGATGTACGATAATGAACAACATCTCTTCGTGGGCCGCGTCGCCGTATTTCTCGCTTTGCAATTCTTGCGCGCCTAGTACCTTATCTAGATGCAAGTAATCGCCGTAGTAGCAGGGCTCTATATTTTTCTTCATTTTATTATTGCCTTATTACTGATTTGAACCGTGTAATACTAACACCGTCACCTCGACATCCCCAGAATACAAGCTATACATTATAAGGTTACATAGCTAAGGGTAATGTCGTATCGCGGTGGGCGTAAACGAATGTATCCATTACAAGTGTAAAGGCGTAATCTGAACTAGAGGTTTTAACTAAGCTAAGAGTTTCTTAAAAGCTCAAAGGCTTTCTTGATTTAGGGCTCTTTTAAGCTTGAGGCTACTTGTGTAACGTATTGCTTGCATACTATTCAAAACGCTAAAGCACGATGCTTACAAAAACTATAAGGGGAACGAAGGTGAAATTAGACGACGATATTCACAATTATTATGAACACTTGGTCTTAGAAAGAATTAGTAAACTGGGTCTTGATACGACGAAAAGCCCCGATTATTTGGCAGATTTGTGCTGCCTTGCGCTCAATCAGGTTCCGCCGCGTTACATTCGATATGAAGTTGATATGGCATTTTACCTGCCGCAAAGTGAACGCAACCAAATGGAAATGAATGTAGAGCACGCGATTAGCAAAGCACTGAAATATTTAGACGAAGCAGATAAAAGTAAGAAAGAAAATACGGAAGAAGGTATAGAAGAAGTAGAATAAGAGATTTGGGTGGCAGGCCTTCAGCCACATCCCGGCACATGAGTCGTCTGCTGCGGCTGCTCCCTTCCAGGCCTGACCGGGTTCACAGAGTATCATTGCGGGAGGACCAAAAGCCCACCATAGAAAACCGCATTCAAAGCAAAGTCATTCGCCCCTGCCTGAGTGCGGGGCGCATTATGACTATTTGGCCAAGAGTTTTCAACCCTTTATAGAAAATCTCTCTTCAGCAATTACATTTGCGACACGGTTAGTCGCCGCCCCCTCCTGCTCAGCGCGGGTATAAATTTCTTTTAGCGTTTCGCCAATTTGTTCAATATGTGCGCGTAATGCTTCGTTAGAACTCGATTCCATACGCTGATGGAAGATATCAATAACACCGCCTGCATTGATCACATAATCTGGCGCATACAATATGCCCCGCTGTTGAAGTAACTCACCAATGTCTTCACGAGCAAGCTGGTTGTTTGCTGCACCTGCAATCACTGTGGCTTTAATCGCCGGTAGCGTTTGGTCATTTATTGCAGCACCTAATGCACAAGGTGCAAGTACATCCACATCTAAACTCAAAATCTCTTCAGGCGCTACCGCAGTTGCACCGAACTCACTCACCGCTTTCTCAACACCTTCTGGGTAAATATCAGCAACGTAAAGTTTAGCGCCATGTTCATGTAAATGCTTAGCAAGACGATAGCCAACGTGCCCCATTCCTTGAATGGCCACACTGACTCCATCCAAGCTGCGCTTCAATCCATACTCTACGGTAGCCTTTAAACCAACAAAAACACCATATGCCGTTGACGGTGCGGGGTTTCCATCGGGGACTTCGCCCGCATAGTGATACTGAGCTTTAACACCCGCTATGTAATCAGACTCAGTTGCCATGGTTTGTAAATCAGTTACTGAAATGCCTGAATCTTCAGCGGTGAAGTATTTTCCCCCCAATGATTCTACGAATTTACCCATCGCTTTCATCATTTCCGGCGATTTTGCTTTACGAGGGTCACCAATTATTACCGACTTGCCGCCGCCAAGCTCTAAATTGGCCATCGCAGCTTTATATGTCATCCCTTTAGATAGTCTCAATACGTCGGTCAACGCCTCACTACTGTTAACATAGGGCCACATCCTACAGCCGCCAAGCGCTGGGCCGAGGTTAGTGTTGTGTACAGCAATAATGGCACTCAGGCCCGCCTTCTCGTCGTGATAAAACGCAACGTGTTCGTGATTATCGAACTCTGGGTGATCAAAAACTGACATATTTTCCCTATTAATACTGTGATGAGTTAAAGCCTATCCAAGTCTGAGCTGTCACGAATTCTAGACGGTGCTCATTTGGAATGATGTGAGAGTCTGATAACAATTTGCGATACACTTATTGGCTTAGCGTCGGCATCGCAAAGATCATCAACATTTTGAAAAGTGTATCTGATAATTCTGAGGACATGCCTTGCAAAGTTTGTTAATGAATTTTACAAACTGAAACACAATAGAATTGAATACTATTTTTCTAGGACAGCTATCCTAGAATTTATTTTGATATATAATAAACATCATAAAGACGACGGAAACAGTGTTAATGAAATTGGATAAGTTTGACCGTGAGATTTTACGCGTACTTCAGCAAGACGCCACGGTATCAATGGCAGATTTAAGTCAACGTGTTGGATTGTCACATACACCATGTTGGCGTCGCGTAAAGAGAATGGAAGCCGATGGAATCATCCTAGGTAAAGTTACTTTGCTAAATAGCAAAAAACTCAATTTGGGCGTATCAGTTTTTATCTACGTTACGCTCAAAAACCATGACGGTGACTCGCTGACCGACTTTGAAAATGCGGTTCAAAATATCGATGAAATAGTAGAGTGCCACACCACAAGCGGTGAAAAAGACTATTTGCTGAAAGTGATAGTGGAAAGTATTGAAGAATATGAATTTTTACTTAAAACGAAATTGACGCATCTTCCCCTTGTGGACCACTTAAGCTCAACATTTGCATTGAAGCAAGTGAAAAACACCACCGAGCTTCCCATTAAACGTCAATAACAAAAAATGATGGGGTCAGAGTCATGACTCTGACCCCATCGTTCATGACTCTACATATTAAAGTGCGTCGGATTGATTCTCAGGTCTCGCCTGCTCAAATGCATTCAACTCATTACAGTTGCTCGCTATTTTACTGATTAGCGGATAGCGAGTCATATCCACATCAAAGCGCTGTGCGTTGTACACTTGCGGTACTAAACAGATATCAGCAAGGGTAACGTCAAAGTCGAAACAATACTTGCCAGCTTGGGTTTGTAGGCGTTGTTCAATTCCATCAAACCCCAATGTGATCCAAAGCGCAGCCCACTTGGCCACATCATCTTGAGAGGCCTCAAAATTACCTTTAAGCGCATTCAACACACGAAGGTTACCTATGGGCTGAATATCACAGGCGATATCTTGCGCTAACGCTCTTACTCTTGCACGCTCTGTTCTGTGCTCTGGCACTAGCTTGTACTCACTTTCATACCGCTCGTCAAGATACTCAATAATGGCTAAAGATTGATTGAGAATGATATCTTCGTCTTCATCAACAAATGTGGGGACGAGGTGTGCTGGATTTAATCGTGAATATTCACTGCTATGTTGCTCACCGCCGTTATTGACAAGGTGCACCGGCACATACTCGTAGTCAACGCCCTTTAAGTTAAGTGCAATACGCGTTCGATACGAAGCGGTTGAACGCCAATAACCGTAAAGCTTGATGCTCATGGGAGTACTCCATTGGTCAAACATATAGTCAAAGAAAGCGCTGGTTGTCGTTACGCATTAGCGCTTTCTCTACTATAAATAATAGTGTGGGAAACAATGGCCAGCACGGTTAATAAAGGCCAGCACTGTGAACAAAAAGATCGTTGCCGCTTTTACCACTAAATCGCTACTAAATCTCTAGTTCAGTGGTTTCACTTGCTGTTCGATAGCACCGAACACTGAGTTACCCTCTGTATCTAGCATTTCAATGCGAATACGGTCACCAAACTGCATGAAAGGCGTAGAAGGTTTGCCATCGCGTATTGTTTCAATCATGCGCACTTCTGCAATGCATGAGTAACCTACCCCACCTTCAGAAATAGCTGAACCATAATCGGTACCTTGCTTATTTGACACCGTACCAGAGCCAATAATTGCACCTGCGCCTAAATTTCTGCTTTTTGCAGCGTGTGCAACTAGCTGACCAAAATCAAAGGTCATATCTTGTCCCGCTTCGGGCTTGCCGAACAATTCTCCGTTATAGGTTGAACGTAACGGCAGATGAACTTTATTGTCTTTCCAAGCATCGCCTAACTCGTCTGGTGTTACTGCAACCGGCGAGAAGCTAGAAGCCGGTTTAGACTGAAAGAAACCGAACCCTTTGGCTAGTTCACCAGGAATCAATCCACGGAGGGATACATCGTTAACCAGCATTATAAGGCGGATACGCTCTGACGCTTGTTCTGGTGAACATGCCATTGGCACATCATCGGTAACAACGGCAACTTCTCCCTCAAAATCTATGCCCCAATCGTCACTTGGCAAGATAATGTCATCAAGAGGCCCTATAAAGTCATCTGAACCACCTTGATACATTAGCGGATCGGTCCAAAAACTTTCGGGCATTTCTGCATTTCGTGCCTTTCTCACCAATTCAACGTGGTTCACATAAGCGCTACCGTCAGCCCATTGATACGCACGCGGTAAAGGAGACTCGCAGCGAGAAGCATCGAACGGAACGCTTTCGCAGGTGTCGTCATTAAGTGCTTGGTACTTCATTTGAAGCTGAGGCGCTATCTCTTTCCAGTTATCCAGCGCGTGCTGCATTGTTTTTGCAATGTCCTTTGCACTGCAAGCGCGAGAAAGATCTTTTGACACTACCATCAGGCAGCCATCGCGAGTTTCATTTTTATAGGTAGCTAGTTTCATTATTCGTTCCTCGACATATCTCTTTTGCTTCGGCCATGTGCCTAACCTCTCAATTTGTAGAATTGTCAAATGAGAGTAGCCTTATTGCGCCAGCAGATTGTAAGCATTATGTGAATATAGTTATGCCACTAGTTGGTATACATTGAGAAGTGTTGGGGTTACGAAGTTTTGTTTGGCTGTAAGAAAGGGTGTACGCGCAATATTGTCAATCGTGCACGAAAGGCGCTGGGTGTCTGCTTCTTAGGTGATGTAAATTTATCGTAACGGGGGACGTAGCCTTACCAGAAAGCCCCCAAGCAGTATTGCCCTTTGCTATTGTGAGTGAAACAAAGGGCAATACTTTTTTAGTTGGTTAGAGCTTAACGGTCGCTTTGTTGATGCCATACTCTCGCAACTTATTGGCAATAGCAGTATGGCTCAAGCCTAGCTTTTTAGCTAATTGGCGTGTACTTGGATAGGAAGGGTATAAGCGCTTGAGCAGGTCTTTCTCAAACTTCTTCACTTCCTCATCTAATGTTCCGTCGAAGTTCTCATCTATATAGGTAACACTAGGAGCGCAGCTTGGCAGTTGAATATCTTCTTTGGTAATTTCCTTTCCATCTAGCAATGATAATGCGCGGTAAAGGGCATTTTGAAGCTGCCTTACATTGCCTGGCCATGGATATTGCTGAAGAAAATCTACACAAGACTTGCTTAGTTTTGCTGGACGGCGGCCCAGTTTAGTACTGTGCTGCACAATAAAAGATTCGGCGAGAGGTACTATATCTTGCCTTCTATCTTTTAAAGACGGCATAACCAAGCTCAACACGTTTAGGCGATAATACAACTCTTTTCTAAATCGCCCCTCTTCCACTAACTGACCTAAGTCACGGCACGTAGTACAAATAAATCGCACATCGACTTTAACCGGTTCCGAGTCTCCCACGCGTCTAAATTCACCATCCTCTAAAACTCGAAGCAGTTTGGCCTGAAGCTGTGAAGACATATCGGCTATTTCATCAAGTAAAAGCGTACCACCTTTCGCCTGCTCTAAGAGCCCCACCTTTGCGCTTGGCTGGTTAAACGCACCTGCAGCGTAGCCAAATAGCTCAGTTTCAGCCACGCTGTCGGGTAGTGATGCGCAATTAAGTGCTAAAAATGCACCTTCGCTGCGGCGGCTAGACTGATGACATGCCCTCGCAATCATCTCTTTACCCGTGCCTGTCTCGCCAAAAATTAGTACTGGCGCGTCTAGGTCTGCTATGCGCTTAGCTTCGTGAACCACGCGCTTCATAAACGGCGACTGAGTGATAAAGCGATCGAAACTGTCAGTAGGCGATTGGTGAAAAGCAGTAAATTGTTGTCCTAGGCGCATTTCCGATTTCAATATAACAACGGCACCTGCCATAATCATATTTTGCTCACCATCGGGTACGGTGATTGGCAGCATATCAGCAAGATAATCCTGCTGAATAAACTTCACTTTTGAAGACTGTGGGCCCGGAGACTTTCCATCCATCCATTTAGTGAAGTTGAACCCCTTAACAATCTCACTAATTTCTGTTCCTATGATTTCACTGCTTGGCATTTCAAGCCCTGCGCTTACCGCTTCGTTACACAATAAAATATTGCCTTTTGCATCTATAGAGAAAACGGGATCAGGTAATGTTCGTAAAATGGCGGAGAGTTGGTTTTTCTCTCGCTCTCCCGGCATGAATAAAGTTGTTTTTACATCATCAATACCATCGATGCGGCGTATTTGAGGCATTAAGTGCTGAAAATCAGCAAACTCGATATTGGGAAAATTTAGGAAAATTTTACCTGCGGGATCAATTTCAATACCACGCAAATCTATTTCTTTGGTAACGAGGATATCTAAAACATCTTGAGTGATTCCAAGACGGTCCTGACAGCTTATTTCTAGACGCATAGGGTGTTATAGCTTTATTGTAAACATATATGTACAGGATATCATACTTTTACAAAAAGATAACAAGATAAATGTTACAGAACTTTAAAATTGCGATGAGCTGCTTATTTTAAGACGTAAATTGCGCAAGGACAAAGGACTAAACCCCAGAAACAAAAAATGCCGCTTCGATGAGCGGCATCCTATATAAAACACATTTAATTAACAATAGCGTTAGCTGGCTTTTTTCTCTTTCGGTGGGAAAAGTGGGGAAAACAACCCTAACGATTTTGCCTTTTCCACTAGTGCCATGATGTCCATTTCTGCTAATTCGAACAAATGGTCGAATTCCGGCAAGATATAATAAAGAGGCTGCATAATATCGATACGATAAGGCGTTCGCAGAGCGTCGATAGCAGTTAGTGGATTGCGTAATGGTGTGTCGCTATCTAACGCGTAAATAGTTTCGCCTGGTGAAGACAGGATACCCCCGCCATATATTTTTAATTCATCCTTAGCTCGCACTAGTCCGAATTCTACGGTGAACCAATAAAGGCGCGCTAAGTAAACTCGGTCTTCCTTACTTGCCGCTAAACCCAACTTTCCATATGTGTGGGTAAAATGAGCAAAAGCTGGGTTTGTTAACAACGGGCAGTGTCCAAATACCTCATGAAAGATATCGGGCTCTTGAAGGTAATCGAATTCTTCTCGCGTACGAATAAAAGTAGCAACAGGAAATTGCTTGTTTGCCAGCAACCTAAAAAACTCTCCGAAGTTTATTAATGCAGGCACCTCAGCGGTTTGCCACCCTGTTTTTTCCATCAGAACTTTATTAATGTCCGGCAACTGGGGGATTTCTTTTTCGTTTAATTTCAACAAACCAAGCCCGTCCAAGTATTCTTGGCACGCTCTTTCTTTTACCAGTGGAATTTGTCTCGCATACAACTCTGACCAAATTTGGTTTTCTTCATCTGACCAATGGATAATGCCATTCTCATCAGATTGTCTCGACTGGTATTGTGTTGATTTTGGCATAACTTCTGTGACCAATAGGTGTGAAATAACTTACCTTTTAGTCTAATGAATTTCACGATGCCGAAAAGTGGATGACCTCATGGCACCTTCATATTTGCTGTAACAGGAATTTTACATAGGTAACTAAAGCTTTTGATTTAGATAATAAAAAGCCGCTCATTGCGAGCGGCTTCTTTTTAGATTTTTTGAGATGTAAGGCCAGTTATAGACGACTAATTTCTTTATTTAGCTGATATTCACGAGACGTTACATACGTTTCCATTTTACGTAGACGAACTTCTGCTTTTTCAAAACGATTGCGAATATCGTGAAACGCCTGTTTTGGTGGCTCTCCAGCCTGCCAAACTTTAGTTTTAACCTCAACTTTAGGACTTTTCACCTGTCCAGCGTTTGAATTCGTCCAACCTTTACCTTTTGAAAAAACCGGTGGAGTAGCTGCATTTTCTAGACCGGCTGGCTTCTTGTCTAAGATAAACCATGCAGCAATGTAGGCAACAAAGATAAAGGGTCCTGCAAGTAAAAAGAAACCAGTAACAACGAGAATTCTTACAAGCCAGGTTTCTAGTCCAAAGTAGTCTGCTATGCCTGAACACACACCTGCAATGCGCGCATTTTCGGGGTTGCGATAGAGCTGCTTACCATTTCTCATGCTCTATTCCTCCACTCTGGCGCCTCACTATCTAGAATGGCTTCTAGTGTCTCAATGCGCTCACTCATTTTCTCTGCTTTTTCAGCAAGATCTTGTAAAGATGCGTGTTCCTCTGCACTCAACCCTTGATTGACCTGCTTTTTGCTTCGATAGTGTAAAATTAGCCAAATGGGAGCGACAAATATTGAGAACACCACAAGGGGCATAACCAACACTGCAATTGTACCTTCATCCATCTCAATGTCTCCTACAAACTCTGATGTAACTACCCTCTTCACGGTTTTCCATCAAGAGGGCATACCTTATTTTTATTATTCTGATTTTTCAGTGCTTTTATTTGCACCTTTTACCTTGGCTTTAAGTGCAGCTAGTTCGTCTTCGACCTTGTCGCTGGCTTCTAGCTCTGCAAACTCATCTTGCAGCGTCTTTTTACCCAAATCATAAGCTTCTACCTGTGATTCAAGGTCATCGATTTTACGCTCGTATTGCTCAAAGCGCCCCATTGCATTATCTACTCTCGTACTATCTAGTGTCTTCTTGACTTCTAGACGAGAGCTTGCAGTTTTCTGACGCATAATAATTGCTTTTTGACGGCTCTTAGCATCTGCAAGCTTTTCTTGAAGCTGGCCAATTTCATCCTGAAGCTTGCTGATTTGTTCTTCAACAACGGCCAATTCTTTACTTAGCGCTTCTGCAGCTTCTGCAGACTTTTTCTTTTCTTGCAGCGCAGCTCGGGCTAAGTCTTCTCTATCTTTGCTTAACGCAAGTTCTGCTTTTGCTTCCCAATCATTTGCATCGCTTTCATACTTTGCAATTTGATTAACTATTTCCTTTTTATTGGCTAGCGTCTTTGCAGATGCAGAGCGCACCTCAACCAATGTGTCTTCCATTTCCTGAATGATTAATCTAACCATTTTCTCAGGATCTTCGGCTTTGTCTAAAATCGCATTAATATTCGAATTCACAATATCTGTAAAACGCGAGAAGATACCCATAATAATTACCTCTTGCTAAAAATGGTAAGTGTTAGAAAACACCACACTTGATAAATAGGTTACTCTTGGTATAGGCAGCATTCAATATACTTGCCAACTTTGTTTATATGCTAACCTATTATTTTCTATACATTTTTCATGAGGTCAAATAATGCTCGTTTATCAATATTTTTTGTTCTACACTATTAATTGGTCGAAATGACTAATTTTTGAGGGATTTAATGAGTAGGTATCGACAGCAAGACAATTTACTTGGCCAAGCGAATAGTTTTCTAGAAGTTTTAGAGCAAATTTCACAGATTGCCCCACTAGACAAACCCGTTCTCGTCATTGGCGAACGAGGTACTGGTAAAGAGCTGATCGCTGCCCGTCTGCACTTCTTATCAAAGCGCTGGGATCAAAACTATATTAAGCTGAATTGCGCGGCACTAAGTGAAAGCCTATTAGAAAGTGAGCTTTTCGGTTATGAAGCCGGCGCCTTTACCGGCGCTTCGAAACGTCGTGAAGGTCGCTTTGAAGTGGCGCACAACGGTACCCTATTTCTTGACGAACTTGCTAATACATCGGGTCTTATTCAGGAAAAGCTACTGCGGGTAGTGGAATATGGTGAATTTGAGCGCGTAGGTGGCAGTAAGTCAGTAAAAACCGATGTACGCCTTATCGCAGCTACCAACGAAGATTTGCCAGCGCTTGCCGATGCCGGTGAATTTCGCGCAGACCTTCTCGACCGTCTTGCTTTTGATGTTATTACCATCCCTCCACTTCGCGAGCGTCGAGAAGATATCATGATGTTAGCTGAAAACTTCGCCATCAATATGGCCCGTGAAATGGAAATGGAACTGTTTAGCGGCTTTACTGAAAAAGCGAAGCGTACTCTGCTTGATTATGATTGGCCTGGTAATATCCGTGAACTTAAGAATGTGGTCGAACGTGCAGTTTACAGAACGAATAACCCTCACCTCCCAGTCCATGAAATAGTGTTAGACCCCTTCGAGTCAGCCTTCCGTCCGAAAGGCAGAGTAAAAACAAATGATAGAGTGAGCTCCCCAGATTCGCCTAACGTGGTTGCACAAACAGACACGCCAATGGTAAATGAACATATTGAAGGTGCTGACGTTACACCACTTATCCCTGCCAAAAAGCAGGAAATTGTCGAATACCCCATAGATTTGAAAGAGCGCTCTCAACAACATGAGATAGATATGATAAAACAGGCACTTGCTGACAGTCAGTTTAATCAAAAGAAAACCGCTGAAAAATTGAGCCTGACTTATCATCAGCTGCGAGGCTATCTCAAAAAATATAACTTACTAGATTCTTCCGCTGAAAACGTCGAGGCGTAGAGCATGTCTCATGGTTTGATGAAGCGTTTGCCATTATGTTTATGTACAGCGCTTCTTGTTGCATCCTGTGCGAAGCAGAATAAACAAGCGTTTTATAATACGGGTATTATTTATTGTTCTGAAAGCAACCCAGTAACTTTTAATCCGCAGCTTGATACATCGAGCACAACCTCTGATGCCTCATCTCACCAACTGTACGACAGACTTCTCGACTTCGACCCCGATTCTGGTCGCATAGTACCAAGTCTAGCTAGTAGCTGGTTAGTCAGTGATGACGGACTCACCTACGCCTTTCAGCTACGTAGAGACGTATGGTTTCACACTACCCGTTATTTTGAACCAAGCAGAAACTTCAATGCCGACGATGTTATTTTTAGTATCGACCGCTGGCGCTTAAACTCACATCCCTATCACTACGTGTCGGGCGGAAGCTACCCTTATTTTGAAAGTATTGGCCTTGCCCAAAATATCGCGTCTGTTGAACGGGTAAATGGTTATCGTGTTGAAATCACGCTTAAACGCCGTGACAGCTCATTTTTGGCAAATTTAGCGACCGATTTCGCTGTTATTCTGTCAGAAGAATATGCCAATAAGCTTGCACAGGCTGGTACGCCCAGCAAAATTGACCAGCTCCCAATTGGCACTGGGCCCTTCAAATTTGAAAGTTACCGAAAGGACCACTTTATTAAGTATCTTCGCCACGACAACTATTGGCGCACACAAGCCCTTGAAGAAAATGGAAGTAATATGGCTTCAGCGCCACAAGATGTGAGCGAAGCCCAAATCAAGCCCGACGTTGAACAACTTATTTTCGATATAACACCTCGGAGTTCGTTACGCTTGGCTAAGCTGATGACAGGGGAATGTGATGCAACTGCATTCCCAGCACAAACTGAACTTGAAGTGATTCGAACAGAGGATGATCTGACATTAGCGGAAAAACCAGGGCTAAATGTGGGCTTTTGGGCCTTTAATACTCAGCGCCCGCCGTTTGATAACCCCGATGTAAGGCGAGCGCTCGCCGCGGCTATTGATAAAAACACCTTATTAGAAGCGGTTTATTTCGACAGTGCAACACGGGCTAAGACCCTGTTGCCTGCGGCTAGCTGGGCATTTCAAAACGATGCCGATGACACAGCTTACAACCCTGTTCTAGCGCGTAAGTTATTGGCCGATGCAGGAATAGCTCCTGGGTTTTCAATGACAATATGGGCCATGCCGGTCGAGCGCGCTTATAACCCCAATGCAACGAAGATGGCCGAGCTGATTCAGCGATACCTTCGCGATGTAGGTGTAGATGCAACTATCGTTAGTTACGATTGGGCGACATTTAGACGTCATCTACAAGAAGGCCTGCACGACTCCGTATTAATCGGCTGGTCTGCCGATAACGGCGACCCTGACAACTTTTATCGCCCCTTGTTGAGCTGCGGAGCAATCCCATCTGGAACAAACCGGGCAATGTGGTGCAACGACAGTTATGACAAGCTACTTAACGAGGCCCTTCAAACCGAAGACATTGACGAGAGAACGGCTATTTACAAGCAAGTAAATAGGCTATTGTACGAACGTCTCCCTGTGGTCCCCATTGCACATGCCTATCGTTATCAAGCATATAGAAATGAGTTAGAAGGCATGACTATTAATCCCTTTGGCGGTGTGCGTTTTGGCGGGGTAGAGAAAGCACTGTGATCCAAATTCTCCTTAGATATTGCACATTATTCATATTAACGCTTTTAGTGTTAACGATTATTTCGTTCTCGCTGGCCTACCTTTTTCCAGGCGATACGTTGGAAAACCTGACCGGACTTGTGCCACAAAATGAGATGCAGCGCGCCGCGTTAGAGAAGCAGTTTAAGCTAGACCAGTCTTATATTTTTCAGTTTATTTACTATGTAGGTAATTTGCTGACCGGTGATTGGGGCTATAGTTTCACGTCTGGTCTGCCCTTAAGAGAGGAAGTAGGTATAGCGATGCCAGCAACTATAGAACTGGCAACGTACGCAATGCTGATGGCCTTGTTTATTGGCATCCCCTTAGGCTATTACGCCGGCATTCGCTGTTATTCAACGTCTGACCACTTAATAAATAGTGCAAGTATTACTACCTATTCTTTCCCTGTCTTTTGGTTCGCTCTGCTGCTTATTCTGGTATTTAGTTTGGAATTGGACTTGGCCCCACTGTCTGGTCGAATAAGTTTAATTTACGACATAGAGCCAGTAACCGGCTTTATTCTATTTGACGTTTTGCTGTCGGATATCGAAAACAAATCCTTAGCATTTAAAGATGCACTATCACACTTAGCGCTACCCACATTTGCTATTGGCGCCATAACCACGGCATCAATGATACGCATAACTCGGCGCTCAGTTATAGATGTAAAACATCGCCCCTATATTGCTGCAGCCGTGTCGCGCGGGCTTTCTAGTTGGCAAATATTCTTTCGCCATATACTACGTAATGCACTACTTCCCATTTTGCCGCTAATGGCGATTCAAATTACTACGCTTATAACCAATGCAATGATTGTTGAAACCTTGTTTTCATGGCCAGGAATTGGCAACTGGCTAATTCAAGCCATCTATCAACGGGATTACCCTGCTTTACGTATTGGTATGATGGCGGTATCTACGGTAGTAATTACCCTGACGATTCTGGTCGATGTATTAAACCGTATGATTGACCCAAGTAGAGAGAAATACGAGCGTGCCACAGTTTAGTTTGTACGAAGAAGAGTTTCACCCATCACCTTGGCAACGGACCTGGGCTTCGTTCAAGAACAGCCACATTTCTATGCTGGGGTTAATTATGCTAGCGCTATTTGTGGTATGCGCGGTATTCGCCCCTCTCATTACCCCTTATGACGCGGTGGAGCAGAACATTGACGGATTGTTAATTCCGCCTAGCTGGTTAGCGAATGGTTCAATTACCCATTTGTTCGGTACAGATGCACTAGGAAGAGACTTATTTACCCGTATTATTTACGGCTGCCGAACAACACTGGGCTCGGCCTTCTTGACCGTAGTACTTGCGATGCTAGTTGGTGTAAGTTTAGGTACGCTTGCTGGTATGTTACGTGGCGTTCGCTCAAGTGTTGCGAATCACTTACTTGATGCGCTTATGGCGATCCCTACACTACTGATTGCTATTATCATAGTTGCAATACTTGGTACGGGTTTGGTCAACAGTATGTGGGCTATTACCCTAGCCCTTATTCCCCAGTTTGTGCACCACACGCGCAGTTTCGTGCGCGCAGAAATGAAGAAAGACTACATTGTTGCGTCAACGCTTGATGGTGCTAGCAAGTGGCAGCTTTTTGTTCACTCTATTTTACCTAATATGACGGAAATGCTTGTTGTTCAAGGAACGCTGGCTCTTTCAATTGCAGTGATTGATATCTCGGCTCTTGGTTTCTTAAACTTGGGCGCTCAATCACCGTTACCTGAATTAGGTGTAATTCTAGCCGACGGGCTAGACGTTACTTACCTAGCACCTTGGAATGTAGCGGTACCCGGTATGGCGATATTTTTTATTGTGCTGTCCATCAATATCGTGGGTGACGGCTTGCGTTCTTCATTGAGAAAAAGGGTGAGTCACTAACATGCCAATGCTTGATATCAAAAACCTCACCCTAGAAATGCAGAACGGTGATAGCACCATAAAGGCTCTGGATAAGGTAAATTTGTCAGTGAGTTCAGGAGAGATTCGTGCTTTGGTGGGCGAATCGGGTTCTGGTAAAAGCCTTATTGTGTCGGCAATTTGCGGAGCGCTTCCAAACCAGTGGAATTTAACCGCCGACCGCATGAGCTGGAATGGAGAAAACCTATTAGGTATGTCGGTTCAACAACGCCGCGAAGTGATGCGTCGTGAAATTGCGGTGGTTTTTCAAAACCCGCAAGCGGCGCTTGACCCGTCGGCCACGCTTGGTGAGCAACTTGAAGAAAGCATTCCTGACGAATTCGTTGAAGGTAGCTGGTTTTGGCAACGTGCGCAGCACAGAAAAAAGATAGCAATAAGTACTGTACACAAGGTGGGAATAAAGCATCACAAGCATTACTTAAGTGCATTCCCTCACCAAATTCCCGCTGATATTGGGCAAAAGTTCATGATAGCCATGGCGCTAGTGTCTCAACCCAAATTACTTATCGCAGATGATCCCACTCGAGGCATGGAGCCCACAACTAAGACGCAGATCCTAAAACTCTTTACGCGCCTTAATCAAACTCGCTCTCTATCGATTTTGTTTGTCAGCCATGATTTGCTTGCCATTGCAAGTATGTCACATTCAATGACCGTCCTCTACGCGGGGCAAACGGTAGAATCGGGAAAGATGAAGCACATTAAAAAGCGCCCTCTTCACCCTTACACTAAAGCGCTATTAGACAGTGCACCAAGCTTCAGAAAGGACTTACCGCCTAAGTCTGCGTTACCTACGTTAAGCGGCTCTATACCAACGCTACAACATTTGCCTATTGGTTGTCGTTTAGGCCCCCGCTGTCCTCGGGCACAACGCGCCTGTGTGCAAACGCCCGCCGTACGCAAAATTCACGATCATAGCTACAGCTGTCATTACCCGCTACATATGGAGAAGCTGTGATGGACATTTTGCAGGTAAAAGACCTTACGTTTATACATAACGAAAAGAAGCGCTGGTTAAAGCGGCCTGAGGTATTTCAACTTGGTCCGGTTAACATGAGCGTGAAACGGGGTGAAACTATTGCCATCATAGGGGAAAACCGTTCGGGTAAATCCCTTCTTGCTAAATTATTAGTCGGCGCCCTACCTGCCGATGCGGGTGAAATTGAAATAAACACTCACAAGTATTTAGCCAAGTACCAGTCAAAAGACGGCCAACGCAAGCGGACCCACGACATTCGTATGATTCTGCAACACAGTGCGGAATCGATGAACCCATCGGTTCCGGTGGGCAAAATCCTAGACGAACCCTTGCGTTTGAATACGGGTCTTAGCGAAGCCGAGCGCAAGCCTATTATCGAAGATATGTTGGTAAAGGTAGGGTTACTTCGCGAACACTATTACTTTTACCGGCACATGCTTTCTGACGGCCAACAACAGCGCGTAGCCTTGGCTAGAGCTATAGTACTAAAACCCAAAGTGCTCGTTGCAGATGAACCCTTTGCTGCATTAGACCCTACTATTCGCTCGCAGACGGTGAATTTAATACTGCAACTACAGCAAGAGCTAGGTTTGGCGTTTATCTTCATAAGCCATAATTTAGGGATTGTCCGGCATATTGCAGATAGAGTTGTGGTAATGGAAGGCGGCGAAATTGTAGAGGAAGGTAAAACTGAAACTATTTTCAGATGGCCGCAGCACACTCGCACTAAGAAACTGGTCACCGCTTACCAGTCGCTAGTGCCGCAAAATACAATTCGTTAAAGCGCTGGGGGCAGTAAACTGCCCCTTCCATATTAAATATGTATACGCTTGTTAGCCAACCAGCGCTAGCAAAATACCTGCAGCGACTGCACTACCTAACACACCAGCTACATTAGGCCCCATTGCATGCATCAGCAGGAAGTTGTGAGGGTTTGCTTCTAGGCCAACCTTATTTACGACCCTCGCCGCCATAGGCACTGCAGAGACGCCCGCAGCACCAATAAGCGGGTTTATACTACCACCGGATAGCTTACTCATTAACTTAGCCATCAACACGCCAGCAGCAGTACCTATACCAAAGGCAATTGCGCCTAGGCCCAAAATACCCAAAGTTTCCACCGTAAGGAATGCCTCAGCTGATAGCTTAGAGCCTACAGCTAAACCAAGGAAAATGGTCACTGTGTTGATTAGCTCGTTTTGGGCTGTTTTACTTAACCTGTCGACAACGCCACATTCTTTCATCAAATTACCAAAGCAGAACATGCCTACTAGCGGCGTGGCAGCTGGTAAAAACAAGATGGTCATAAATAACACGGCGAGTGGAAAGATAATTTTTTCACGCTTTGATACAGGCCGAAGTTGACCCATTTTAATTTCGCGTTCCTCTTTTGTGGTCAGTGCTTTCATAATGGGCGGCTGGATAATAGGCACCAGCGCCATATAAGAATATGCAGCGACCGCAATAGCACCTAGCAAGTCAGGTGCTAAACGTGAAGCAAGAAAGATAGCCGTCGGCCCATCTGCGCCCCCTATTATGGCAATGGCACTGGCATCTTTTAACGTAAATTCAAAACCCGGAATAAGATTTAACGCTATTGCGCCAAATAAGGTAGCAAAAATACCGAACTGTGCGGCAGCGCCAAGCAGCAACATTTTGGGGTTTGCAATAAGCGCGCTGAAGTCTGTCATTGCCCCGACCCCCATAAAAATGAGCAATGGGAATACACCTGTATCAATGCCAATTTTATAGATGTAGTGCAATAAGCCACCCGCTTCTGAAAAACCAGCAATTGGAATATTCGTCAGCAGTGCGCCAAAACCAATGGGTAGCAAGAGTAGCGGCTCAAACTTTTTAACAATTGCTAAATAGAGTAACCCGAAGCCTACCGCCATCATTATGAGCTGGCCCGCTTCAAAATGCGCAAGCGCGGTACTATCCCAAAGTACCATTAACTTATCCATGTATTACCCCAATAAGATTAACGGTTGGCCGCTAGTTACAGCATCGCCTTCACCCACGGTAATGTCAGTGACCGTACCGGAAAACGCAGAGCGGATCTCGGTTTCCATTTTCATGGCTTCAAGGATCATCACTACATCACCTTCGGATACGCTATCGCCAGTTCGTACTAATACTTTAAATACGTTACCCGCTAGTGGCGCATCAATTGACTGCGACGACGCAGCGGCAGGTGAAGCTGTGCTAACAGTTTGTGGCTGGGGTTGAGCCGTATCGGCAGGCGTAACGCTCGTTAGCGTACCTGAGGGTGCCACTTCTACGCGATACACTTTCCCTTCTACGTTCACGTCGTAAGTTTCACTCGCAGTAGCCCCTTGTGAGTTTGACTTAGCTTCAGCAGGACTAGGCGCATGGGTGCCTTGCGACTCTTGAGCGCCCGGTGCAGGTTCAAACGCATCAGGATTGCCACGATTTTCGATAAACTTAAGGCCTATCTGCGGAAATAGCGCATAAGTCAGTACATCATCAATTTTGTCGTCTGACAGCGAAAGTTGTTTTTTCTCAGCCAGTTCATCTAGCTCTTTGCTCAGCGCATCAAGCTCAGGCGCAATATTATCAGCAGGTCTGCATGTTACAGGCTCTGCACCATCTAGCACACGCTCTTGTAGCTCATTGTTTACTGGCGCTGCAGTAGCACCGTACTCGCCTTTGAGTACACCAGCCGTTTCTTTAGTGATACTCTTATAGCGCTCGCCTGTTAGCACATTGAGTACCGACTGCGTGCCGACAATTTGCGAGGTGGGTGTTACAAGAGGGATAAACCCAAGATCTTCACGTACCCGAGGGATTTCTTTTAATACCTCTTCAAACTTATCTTCAGCACCCTGCTCTTTTAGCTGACTTTCCATGTTGGTTAGCATGCCTCCTGGCACTTGGGCCAGCAGAATACGTGCATCTACACCTTTAAGGCTTCCTTCAAATTTGCTGTATTTCTTTCTGACTTCTCTAAAATAACTCGCAATTTCTTCCAATTCAGGTAGCGCAATACCTGTGTCGCGTTCTGTGCCTTCAACGATTGAAACCATAGTCTCAGTTGCGCTGTGACCGTAGGTCATGCTCATTGATGAGATAGCTGTATCGAGCATATCAATACCGGCATCAATGGCTTTTTGGTAAGTTGCGGTGCTCAACCCTGTTGTGGCGTGGCACTGCATGGCGATAGGTACATCGACGGTTTCTTTTAACCCTGTAATTAACGCTTCGCATTCATAAGGTTTTAAAAGCCCTGCCATATCTTTAACACAAATAGAGTGCACGCCAAGGTCTTCAAGTTGTTTAGCCATATCTAGCCATAGCTCTAGATTATGCACTGGACTTACAGTGTAAGAAATCGTGCCTTGCGCATGAGCGCCGCTATCTATGGTAGCTTTAATGGCAGTTTTTAAATTTCTGATGTCATTCATGGCATCAAAAATCCTAAATACGTCTACACCGCTTTCGTGAGCGCGCTCTACGAAGCGAGTAACGACATCGTCAGCATAGTGGCGATAACCCAATAGGTTTTGACCACGCAATAACATTTGCTGTTTGGTATTGGGCATGGCTGCCTTTAACTTACGAATGCGCTCCCATGGGTCTTCTCCCAAATAACGGATACAGGCGTCAAAGGTCGCACCGCCCCAAGATTCAACAGACCAAAAGCCTGCCTTATCTAACTTTTCAGCAATGGGAAGCATGTCCTCAATACGCATACGCGTAGCAAGAAGCGATTGATGGGCATCACGCAGGACCAGCTCGGTAAGGGCCAGAGGCTTAGACATGGTAACTCCTGATATGGATTATTTTTTAGAATTTTGGCGATGGGTATGAATTGCGGCAGAAATAGCAGCGATGACATTACCGTCTATTCCCGGTTGTACCGCTTGATTATTTCGAGCCAAATTGGCTGAAGGCCGGGTCACATTGGCTAAAGGGTCTGATGTTTCACCTGGAAATGCTTCACAAAAACGTGCAATCAAATGAATGCCGACAATAAGCAGTCCCAAGAACGAAAAGACAAATACCATTCCTATGAGCATAAGAGAGCCTGCTTCAATGAGCAAACTAGCGACGGATTCCGAATTCATATTCAATCCTGTTGTTATTTTGTACCTGAATAAGTATCACGAGGTTTTTCAAAACACAACAAAACAGCATAAAAAACCACTAAAAATTGAATAAAACCCCACAATATGAAACTTAATGCATTATTACTTAATAAATTTGCAACATATACATTGTATTTATATGAAGTTGGGGCTTTATGCGAAAGTAGCGTAAAAAGAAAAGAAGAATTGAAGGATGCAAGAAATGAAAAAGCCCACCTAAAAGGGTGGGCTCTTCAATATGGCGCGTGTGGAAGGATTCGAACCTCCGACCGCCTGGTTCGTAGCCAGGTACTCTATCCAGCTGAGCTACACACGCGTTAACTTGTTTACTTTTGAATTTTACTTCAAAAGGTGACGCTTTAAAATAAGTGGCGCGTGTGGAAGGATTCGAACCTCCGACCGCCTGGTTCGTAGCCAGGTACTCTATCCAGCTGAGCTACACACGCGCAAAACTTGTTGTTGACCGCCACTGCCAACTAATAATGGCGGAGAGGGAGGGATTCGAACCCTCGATACGCGTATATGCGTATGGTTCCTTAGCAGGGAACTGGTTTCAGCCACTCACCCACCTCTCCTTGACTGCGGGGTGCATTTTACGGATTCATTGGCCTGAGTCAAACCTTTTTTATAAAGAAATTGTTCACCCGCTGCCATTTTAAACGATTCGAACAAAAAACCAGTAATTTGTTCGCAATACAAACAATTAAATGGAAAGTTATTAATTGCTTGCTATCAGTTTACGTTTGAATTCAGTCCGCCACTTAATACTCATAACTGAATTTTAGTCAATTATTCAGAAATAACGTGATTAATTTTTGAGTTTACCTCTTCACTACGCCGTTTCGATTTTGATTTAACGTAAAAAGCCAAGAAAGAATTTCTGGCCCAAAACAAAAAAGGTCAGCTAAAGCTGACCTTTCCAATGAAGCGTACAATGCAATTATTCTGCAGAATCTGGCTGACCGCCTTTTTCTGCCTGAATGCGCATATATATTTCTTCACGGTGCACAGAAACTTCTTTTGGTGCATTAACACCTATACGTACCTGATTCCCTTTTACGCCTAGTACGGTAACGGTTACATCGTCACCTACCATAAGCGTTTCACCAACTCGACGAGTCAAAATAAGCATTCGCTTGCTCCTGTTCCTTAATACTGAACATCATCCATTAAGATTTGCCAACCCAACGGCACGACCCGATGGTAGCGACAGTGATTCCCTGTTTCTGTGTCACTTCAAAAACTCACTGTTATACACAAAAATAATTATAGCTTATCTTGTAACCAAGCGTTAACCGAATCTAGTGCCTGGTTCAAGTTTTCAGGCTGGTCTCCACCTGCCTGTGCCATGTCAGGACGACCGCCTCCTTTGCCACCTACTTGAGATGCAACAAAGTTAACCAGCTCGCCTGCCTTTACTTTACCTGTGAGGTTTTTAGTAACGCCAGCAATAAGATTCACTTTCGCATCGTTGGCCACACCTAGTACTACGATCCCTTCGCCAATTCGGTTTTTAATGTCATCCATCATTGAACGCAATGACTTCGCTTCAACACCTTCCAAATTCGCAACAAGAACTTTAACGCCATTTATCTCTACTGCATTACTAAGCATATCAGCACCTTGCTGACTCGCCAGTTTTTGTTTAGCAGAATTGAGTGCTTTTTCTAGTTCTTTAGTCTGATTTTGCAGAGAAACTACGCGATCGAGTACATTTTGGCTGTCAGTTTTCAGTAAACCAGATAACGAAGCTAAAGTAGCCTGCTGTGCTTGCACAACTTCAAGGGCTTGCTCACCTGTAACCGCTTCAATGCGTCGAACGCCTGATGCAATACCCGCCTCACTGGTAATTTTAAATAACCCAATGTCACCTGTGCGCGCAACGTGCGTACCGCCACATAGCTCAACAGAGAATGGGCCCATGGTTACAACGCGAACTTTTTCATCGTACTTTTCGCCAAATAGCGCCATAGCACCTGATGCTTTGGCTTCTTCTAGGTCCATAAGTTCAGTGGCTAGCGTATGGTTTGCGCGTATCTCTTGGTTAACGCGTTTTTCAATCTCTGTAAGTTGCTCAGCGGTAACTGCCTCAAAATGCGAAAAGTCAAAACGCATACGAGACGCTTCAACCAGTGAGCCTTTTTGCGTTACGTGCTCGCCAAGAATTTCACGCAGCGCCGCGTGCAGTAAGTGGGTAGCACTGTGGTTCTTTTTGATGGCTTCACGATTTGCAGAATCAATCGCAGCCGTTGCCGTATCACCTTTAGACACCGAGCCTTTAGCAATACCTTTGTGTGCAAATGCATTACCCATTTTTTGTGTGTCTGTCACAATGAACTCACCGTTAGCAACGCGAAGTACACCTTTGTCACCAGCCTGACCGCCGCTCTCAGCGTAGAACGGCGTACTGTCTAGTACAACCACGCCTTCCTGACCGTCTTCTAGCTTTTCTACAAACGCATTGTCGGCAATAAGTTCAACCACATTAGCCTGTCCTTCCACATCGGTATAACCTGTGAATGAGGTTGTGTGGTCAATGGCAAGCTTGCTGTTGTAGTCTGCACCAAAGTTACTAGCCTGCTGAGCACGGGCACGCTGTGCTTGCATTGCAGCTTCAAAACCTTCTTCGTCAATCTTAAGGTCGTGCTCACGAGCCACATCATTAGTTAAATCTGTAGGGAAGCCGTAAGTGTCGTAAAGCTTAAACACTACATCACCTGGTACTGTATCGCCTTCTAGGGTTTCCAGAGTGTCGTTTAGAATAGCCATACCACGAGCTAGGGTTTTGCTAAATTGCTCTTCTTCAACACGCAGTACTTTTTCAATAACAGGCAGCTGATCAACAAGCTCTGGATACGCCTCGCCCATTTCTTTAGCCAGTGATGCCACTAGCTTATAGAAGAAAATATCGTTTGCGCCTAGCTGGTAGCCATGTCGAACCGCACGACGAATAATACGGCGCAACACATAACCACGCCCTTCATTGGTAGGCATTACGCCATCACAAATTAAGAAGCTGCACGAACGGATATGATCGGCAATAACACGCAGAGATTTGTTTTCTAGGTCGTCAGTACCAACAATTGATGCAGCTGACTTGATCAAGTTTTGGAACAGGTCAATCTCGTAGTTACTGTGCACGTTTTGCAAGATAGCTGAAATACGCTCAAGGCCCATTCCCGTATCGATCGACGGTTTTGGCAGCGGCTCCATGGTACCGTCAGCTTGCTTATTAAACTGCATAAATACCAAATTCCAAATCTCAATGAAACGGTCGCCGTCTTCTTCTGGTGTTCCCGGAGGACCACCCCAGATGTGTGCACCGTGGTCATAAAAGATTTCAGAGCAAGGACCACAGGGGCCAGTATCCCCCATTGACCAGAAGTTATCTGATGTGCTGATACGGATGATTTTTTCTTTAGGCACACCGATGTGGTTTTCCCAAATATCGAACGCTTCATCGTCGTCAGAGTAAACGGTAACGAGTAACTTTTCTTTTGGTAAACCTACTTCTTTAGTTAGAAAGTTCCATGCAAACTCAATCGCTTCTTTTTTGAAATAATCGCCGAAGCTAAAGTTACCCATCATTTCGAAAAAAGTATGGTGACGGGCGGTATAGCCTACGTTTTCAAGGTCGTTGTGTTTACCACCAGCACGCACGCAGCGCTGCGAAGAGACTGCTCGGGTATAACTACGCTTTTCTGCACCTAAGAAGCAGTCTTTAAACTGGTTCATGCCCGCATTAGTAAAAAGAAGCGTGGGATCATCTGCCGGCACCAGTGACGAGCTTGCCACCGCCTGATGGCCATGGCTTTTAAAATAATCGATAAACTTGTTACGTAAGTCAGCAGTTGATAATGTCATTGAAAACCTAACTTCCTTTATTCTATTTTTGAAACGTGCGAATTGCCTATTTGATAAGACTTATAATCGGGACATTTCGTCATTACTCAATGTGCCATACCCTATTACCATTCTTTGAATAGTAAAAATGCGCACAAATTTGCGCAACAATACCACGGAAAGCGCAATTTTGTTAAGTGGCAAGGGCACGAGATACCGCCAAATTTTACCTTAATTTAGTAAAAAATAGCGGATATTCATTTAGGTGATTAGTAATAAGGTACGGAGCTTGGCAAAACTGGCCGAAAAGAAACGTTTAGTTTAATTAGCACTAACCGCGTAATCGATGTGTTCTTGGTAAAAACCACGGTACTGCAAAAATTGTTTTTGCTTTTGCCTTAAGGCGAATTCTGTTTCATAAAACTCACCGAACTTCTTTTCTTTTACTTTTTTCGCGCTTTCAAACCAGTCAGCATCAATCTCTGCCATTGCATGCTCAGCAGTACTCTCATCTACGCCATATTGCTGTAAGTCTAGTTTTATTGCACGAGGTCCCTTCCCTTTCAGATGCAGTGCGCGCGCTCGGCTTTCAGCAAACCTGGCGTCACTTTGAATATCAGCGTCTTTAAACTCCTCCAGAATAGGCATAAAAGCCTCACTCGCTATTCCTTTCTGCTGTAACTTGCGCACTACCTCGTTAAAGCTATGCTCTCGTCGTGCCAGCATGCGAGTAATCGCGTCGGTAATGATTTTTCGATCGAACTCTGACATTTTTGTAAACTTACTCTTCTGTATTAAACGTAGAAACCGCGTTATTTTAGCGCTAAATACTCGTATATTGCGACTATCTAAGCGTTTTACGCATAAACCTTCTACATGATGTTAACTGCATGACAGCACCTGACTATCGCATAAAAATAATTGATTCTATCGAACAGCTTTCGAAGGAGCGTTGGCAACAACTTGCAAAAAATGCAGGCCCTTTTCTTTCTTATGAGTTTTTGCATGCGTTAGAAAGCAGTGGTTCGTGTAAAAATGAATCGGGCTGGCAACCTTGTCATATTGCTATAAGCCATGACCAGCAAGAAAAAGTCAGCATCCTCATTCCTGGCTTTCTAAAAACGCATAGCTATGGCGAGTATGTGTTTGACCATGCATGGGCCAACGCATACGCGCAGCACGGGCTCGACTATTTTCCTAAATGGATATCAGCAATTCCTTTCACCCCTGTTACAGGCCCAAGGATACTTTGCGATGATAGCGTAACCCTAACGCACACTCTTATGGAGAAACTGGAGCATACTTTGACAGAGTATGTAGCATCAGTGTTTGGGGAAGAGCTTTCTTCTTTTCATTACCTGTTTCCCAATGAGAGAACGTCGGCACAACTTTCAGTTAGCAGCGAAACGCAAGCTTCGGATTTGACCCACGCTGCAAGGCGATATTTAACCCGTTACGCCGTTCAGTTTCAGTGGCATAACTACGGGTATGGTGACTTCGACGATTTTCTTAATGCACTGACATCCCGCAAAAGAAAAGATATCAAGAAAAGCCGCCGTAGACTCAGTGAGCAAGGCGTTCGTTTTACCCACTATACGGGAAGTGAAATTAGCCCAGAAACTCTGCAGTTTTTCACAAAATGTTACAAAGCAACCTATTTAAAACGCAGCGGCCACGTGGGATATTTAAATGATGCGTTCTTTGAGCAACTTGTCGACACCATGAGCGACAACATGCTTGTTATAACTGCAATGGAAAATGAAGTTGCGGTAGCCAGCGCCCTATTTTTCTATGATGAAACAGGGCTGTATGGCAGATACTGGGGAGCACTTAAAGAAATAGACGGGTTACACTTTGCCTGCTGTTATTTTAAAGGCATCGAATTTGCCATTTCGAAAAAGCTAAAGCTATTTAACCCCGGCACCCAAGGTGAGCATAAAATACTTCGAGGTTTCGAGCCTATTTATTGTCGTTCACACCACAAGTTAAGACATGCATCGTTTCACAGTGCTGTAGCAGACTTTTTACAGCGCGAAACACCGCATATCGCCAGCTATTTTAATCAGGCACGGAATGCTTTACCGTTTAACAAGGAATTTGTGCCTACTTTAAAAACAATGAGTGTCACTGCACCTAACGACGACACTTATAATCACAACGAGAAAAATGATGAAACATAAACTTTTAGCCGTAGCGATTGCGGCATCTTTAGGCATTGCAGGCTGTAGTCAGCCTGAGCAAGCAAAAGAACAAACTCAGAAAACCGCTGTTGAGGCGAAAGGTGAAGCAGAGCTAGGTTCTTTCGGCGTTGACTTAAGCGCCCGCAACGAAGCAGTAAAACCTGGTGATGACTTCTTTATGTACGCCAGCGGAACATGGTACGACAACTATGAACTTCCTGCAGATAAAACCCGCTATGGCGCGTTTACTGGTCTAGCTGAACGCAGTGAAGAGCAGGTTAAAAACATCATTGATGGGCTTATGGAAAAATCGTCTTTAAATGAAGAAGAGCAGCTTGTTCATGACTTCTTTGTTGCCTACATGGACACCGATACCATTAATGAAAAAGGTATTGAGCCAATTCAGGACGTACTTACTTCGATAGAAAGCATTGAAAATAGAACTGACTTAACCAAAGCGTTTGGCAATAGCTGGCTGGTAGGGTCTAGCACACCTATTTATGGTGGTATGTGGTACAACCGCCTTGACCCGAATGAATACCAGCTAAGTGTTGGTGTAGGTGGTTTAGGCCTTCCTGATCGCGATTACTACCTAAGCGATAGCGAACGTTTTGTTAAGATCCGCGAAGCTTATGTAGCGCATATTGAGGAAATGCTTAATTTTGCAGGCGAAGAAAACGCAGCAGAAAAAGCAGCGAACATTCTTGCTCTTGAAACACAAATTGCAGATATTCAATGGCCCCGCGAAAAACGCCGTGACCGCGACCTTACGCTAAATCAAATTGAGCGCAGCAAACTGTCTGACGCATACCCGGGCTTTGATTGGGATACGTATTTTGCTCAAACCGGTTATAAGGTGCCTGAGCTGAATATTTCACAGCCTGACCCTGTAAAAGACGTTATTAAAATTATTAACGAAGCTGACTTAGCCGATTGGAAGTCGTACTTGAAGTATCACACTATTTCAAACAATGCGGGCTTCCTTTCTGAAGATATCTACCTAGCTAATTTTGACTTCTTCGGTCGTACACTTAGCGGCCAGCAAGAGCCACGCCCTCGCTGGAAGCGCGCAGTTAGCCAAATGTCTGGCACCGAGTCACTGGGCTTTGCTATCGGTAAGATTTACGTTAACGAATACTTCCCAGAAAGTTCAAAAGAACAGATGGCGGAATTGGTTGAGAACTTACGTACAGCACTAGGCGAGCGTATTGAAAACCTAGACTGGATGAGTGAAGAAACCAAGGTTAACGCGAAAGAAAAGCTAATGGCGTTTAACCCCAAAATTGGTTACCCAGATGAATGGCAGTCTTTCGATGGCGTAACCATCAGCGACAAAAACCTAGTGGGTAATATTCGCAACTTACGCACATTCTTCCAAGACCAGTCGGTAGAACGTGAGCTAGAGAAAACGGATCGCAATCGCTGGGGCATGACACCACAGCGCGTTAACGCCTATTACAATAGCTCGTTCAATGAGATTGTATTCCCAGCGGCTATTTTACAACCGCCATTCTTTGATCCAAATGCCGATGCAGCTGTGAACTACGGTGCAATAGGTGCGGTTATTGGGCACGAGATGGGTCACGGCTTTGACGACCAAGGCTCGAAGTCAGATGCAAACGGTATTCAGCGCAACTGGTGGACCGATGCAGACCGCGCAGCGTTTGAAGAAAAAGCAGATATGCTAGCCGAGCAATACAGCCAGTACGAGCCTATTGAAGGTAATTTCGTAAACGGTCGCAACAGCTTGGGTGAAAACATTGGCGACGTAGGTGGTCTAGCCATGGCTTACCACGCCTATAAACTTAGCCTTAACGGCAAGGAAGCGCCGGTAATTGACGGTCTGACAGGCGATCAACGTTTCTTCCTAGCTTGGGCACAAGTGTGGAAAGAAAAGCGTACGGAAGAGAGTATGCTTAACCAGCTACGTGCAGGTACCCACGCACCGGGTCGTTATCGTGCTCAAGCACCAAGAAACCATGATGCTTGGTATGAGGCATTTGATGTGAAGCCAGGTGATGCACTATATCTTGCGCCAGAAGAGCGCGTGAGAATATGGTAACGTGTTGATTGAGCAGTTTTGTGAGCCATATATTGGCTCACCGCGCCGGATAGCATGGTGCATTGGGCACCAACTGCTTAACATATAAGAAAGGCGGTACGACTTATGTCCTACCGCCTTTTTATATTTTTAAATCAATATCTTGGGTGTTTAATCGCACCTAAAAGCAGCGCTTATTTTTCGTGAGCTTGTTTATTTTCCGTATTGGGCAACTAAATCGCGAACGTATTGCTTACAGCGCGCTACAGCTTCCGAGAAATCACCGTTTCCTACGCTCCCCATTGAATAGCGCAGCCAATAACCATCAATTAGGGCAGCGGTGGACGCAGCGGCGTTTTTGACCTGTGCAGGTTGAAGCAGCTTGCGGTAGCTAAAAGCTAAATTCCGCTCTAAGCGCTTATGGTTGATAGTTTGCAAACGGTGCAGCCCTTCATTGTGTAGCGATAGCGCCCAAAAGTTAAACCAAGTATTGGTGGCTGAACTTGCCCCTTGCGTTTGCGAAAAGTTGTTTTCGATAATGAAGTCGATACGCTGAAGCGGATCGTCAATACGCTGCGTAATTTTCAGCGCATCGAGAAGATGGCGCATAGTTGCTTCAATTAACCCTTGCTTATCACCGAAATAGTGACTGATTATCCCTGAAGAAAGCCCAGCTTTTTTGCTAATTAAGCTAATCGTTGTGCCGTGATAGCCAACCTCTGCCATCACTTCCAGCGTTGCTTCAATTAATTGCTTCTTGCGAACTGGCTCCATTCCCACCTTGGGCATGCTACAACTCCAAACCTTAAATCTAAAAAATAACCTGCAACAGCGCTATGCTGTCGCAGGTATGATATCACGATTAAAAGGTTAAGCGTGCGTTGACTGCTACCGCCCGTGGTGCACCAATCCAAAATGCCCCCGGCGCTATGGTTGAAGCGTAATCTTCATCGAACAAGTTATTGACGGTTAGACGCACTTCGAGTTCTTCAACACCCGGCCCTATGTTTTCAATAAAACCTCCCACATAGAAGTCGCTAACAATGTAGTCATCTACTTGCGCCGCATTTTCGATATCTAGGTAGCGGCTATCAACGTACTTAGTCGATAAGCCAGCAAAGTAGTTGTCGCGTGCCCAGTCTAGGCTCACAACTGCCATAGTATCAGGTGTACCGATAACCGTATTACCTTCAATAGCTACCAGCGATACCTCAGAGTTTTCAGCGTCTGCAATAGCAGCTTGGGCATCAGCAAGTGTATCGTATTGCGTACCTGAACTGCCTACCGTCGCAACGTACTCAGAATCACTTAGGGTAATCGAAGTAAACAACGAGAACTCTTCGGTTAACATGACGTCTGCTGAAATTTCAAAACCACTGGACTCTATACCGCCCACGTTTTTGTAACCACCAGCGGCCGCTTCAAGAAAGTCTATACCCTCTGAAGTTTCGTTACTGGTAAATTGAATACGGTCGTTAAACTCAATATTGTAGTAAGTCACGCTGGCATTAAAGCCCGGTGATGCGTAGCGCAAACCCACGTCTATGTTGTCAGCAGTTTCTGGCTTTATAAAGCGAAGGTCAGTATCGTTACGCTCTAGTTGCGCATCTTTAATTGCCGCAAAGTTTTCACCGTAACCTGCAAAGACCTCTAGCCCTTCAAATGGCAATGGTGCAACAATACCCGCTGAGAATAGCGTATCTGAATCAGTATTTACCGCTAAGTTGTTGGCTGAATCAAAGTTGTCCGTTTTTTCAATATCGACATTAAACTTCTTCGCACCAGCACGAATTCGGGCAAAGCCTAGATCAAGCTCATCTTCCACATAATACATTAAGGTATCAACTGGGAAGGTTCTATCGTACTGCACCCAGTAAGGCACGTTGTCATAATCGACGCTGATAGACGAATTAGTAATCTTGTGCCAATCACGAGACTCGCCTCGCTCATAGTCTTCCCACCAAATTCCGAAACGAACCGTATTGTCAAAATCACCAATTTTGGTGTACCAGACTGCATCAGCATTAATACCAATACGTTCTTTATCATAATGAGTATGACGATATGAACCCACAGGAATTGCGCCTTGCTCGTGACACCCCGGATCATACTCAGCGCCTGCGCCACCATAAGGGAAAGTCAATGAGCTTTGACACCCTTCAATAGGGCTTAGCTGATTGCCTTGTCTATCCACAAAGTAAATTTGTTCGAGTTCTTGCCCGCCGTAAACCGTATTGCCGACCACAAGTTCAGAGTGTCCTTGTGCGCCGTCATCAGTGATATCAACTATATAAGGTGGAACCCATTCACCGCGACCTTCGTTATCGTGATAGTACACGTTAGTCATAAAATCGACTTGGCCAATGGTGAATTCAGCCTGAAGATAGGCAAAAAGGTTTTCCCGTAATGTAGACCAACCTCTGCGATATGCCTGATCCTGATACGGTACACCTGTCCATTCGTCAGTTAGCTGGTCCCAGTCTGGGTTTTGCTCATATTGCGCTAAACCGTAAATACGCTGGTAGTTGTCTTCGTGTGCATCGTCGTAAGACAGATAACCAGTAAGTGATGCATCGTTAACAGTAGAGATAAACTTCATAGCTAAATGGTCGCGGGTATTTTCCGCCGCCTGCTGCATAAAGTCAGAGCTTTCTTGACTCGAAAGGCTTATCCAAGCGTAAGTGTCTTCGAATATTTCACCCGTTTCATAACGAACATAGTATTTAGATGCATCGAACGAGCCTGCGGTTACGCTGGTGACTAAGCCTTGCTCCATCGACGGGTCTATGGTGGTGAAGTTTAGTGTGCCGCCTAATGCTTCATGAGAGCGAGAAGCGATATCTGCAGTACCCTGTGACACCTCTACACCATTTACGTTTTCAGTATCGATATAGCGATTTGCTTTTGCGCCACCACCGTAGTTTGAATTACCGTTGGCAATGCCATCTACCGTCATACCTATTTGCTGTTCGTTTAGGTTTACCTGAAACCCACGAATAACGATAGACGTTGACCAATCATCAGCGCCAAAGGTATCGCCTTCGTTAATGAGTACGCCGGGTAAATTGTCTACCGCGGCTAAAACACTGCTAAGATTTGCCTGCTGTTTAAACATGTCGTCGCTGGTTGCGTTATTTGCGTAAGAAACGCTGCGCCCTACAACGGTGATTTCTTCTATGCGCTCTTCCTCCGCGCGTTCAGCCTCTTCCGCCAAAACTTGTGACGATGCAGCCATAGATGAAAGGGCAGCAAGTATTGCTATAGACAATTTATTGTGTGATTTCATGTGTTTCCCAAAGTAGTTGTGTATTGTTTGCACACTACTTTAGTAGGGTATTGTTACACTTAGGTTAAGTTTAATTGAACAATCAATTAATTTAAGTGCTAAGTTTTTCCTGGGAGGGTGTGTTTAATTCGACTTAGAAGTTGTAAACCTTCCTCAATAAATCGCCGTACTACAGGAAAAATTAAGCTATGGGTATAAAAAAGCCCTCCAGAGGAGGGCTAAAAAAGGGAAAGGTTTTGTTTACGTCAAACTCTTATTACGATTGCGTTGCGGCTTGAAAGCTCGTGTTGCTTTCAGTCCCGGCTACTTGCTTTTTTGCATAAAGCAAAGCGTCGTGAAGCGTTTCGAAGTTAGGTATACCTGGATGGGCTTCATTTACGCCTTCAAGTACCTTATTGACTTCTGCGTTAGCACCGCAAATAACAAGCTGTCGACCAGCCGCTAGAGCGTCTGATGTTACCGTATCAACTGCCATAGCCGCCGATACATCCATCAAAGGTACTCGAGAGAAGTCTAGTATAGTGACTTTCGCACCAGGTCTTACTCGCTCGCGTACGTGGTGACCTAAATCGGCTGCCGCGCCAAAGCTAAGTGGACCACCAAAACTAAAGATTGATACTTTGTCTTTAAGCGACTCTAGTAGGTCATTTTCTTTAGGATCGTTTAGCGACTCAGGGATCTTCTTAAGCTCTTCAATTTGAAGCTGTGCGATTTGCTTAACGTATGCAAGTGCTGCAAATACAACGCCCACACCAACCGCTGTGATCAAGTCTACAAATACCGTAAGTGCAAGCACCATAATCATTAGGCCGAAGTCCCAACGGGGGCCTTTGTGTGCACGTTTCAGGTAGCTCCAGTCGATGATGTCTAAACCAACTTTAACCAGAATACCTGCAAGCACTGCGTGAGGAATTTGCGCGGCTAGTGGGCTAAGACCCAACACAATAGCAAGAAGTACTAGCGCGTGAACCATACCTGAAATGTTGTACTTACCACCGCTGCGAATGTTAACAACCGTACGCATTGTCGCGCCCGCACCCGCGATACCGCCAATAAGGCCAGCAAATGTGTTACCGATACCTTGTCCGATAAGCTCTTTATTACTGTCATGACGAGTACGCGTCATGTTATCAGCAACCAGTGACGTCAATAGACTATCGATAGCGCCCAATACAGCAAGAATGAACGCTGCTTCAAGGATTAGCAGTGCCTTACTTTGGTCGAAAACAGGTAGGTGTAGACTTGGTAAACCAGTAGGGATATCGCCAAGAATGGGTACTGAAAGCGCTAAACTTACTAGCGTACCAATGATTAGCGCAGCAAGTGCACCTGGCACATACTTGCCTAATTGAGGTGGCCATTTGTAGGCAATGACTAATGTACCTAAACCTAATGCAAGGGTAGCAAAGTCAATATCAGCAAGCGCTGTAGGTAGGTAAGACAGTGCGCCAATTGTTCCACCTGGAGGCTCATGACCCAATAGCCTTCCTAATTGAAGGATAATAATAATGGCACCGATGCCCGACATAAAGCCAGAAATTACCGGGTATGGCACTAATCGAATGTACTGACCGACGCCAAGTACACCAAATACAATCTGGAATATACCCGCCAATATCACTGCTGTGAATATCAGGCTGGCGTCGCCAGAAAGACTTGCGAATAAGCCGGCAAGTACCACCACCATTGGCCCTGTAGGACCTGAAATTTGCGCAGGCGTTCCACCAAACAGCGCAGCAAAAAAGCCAACGGCGATAGCACCGTAAAGGCCAGCCATTGGGCCAAGGCCTGACGCCACACCCAGCGCGAGCGCTAGTGGTAAAGCAACGATACCGGCAGTTAAACCGCCGGTAAAATCGCCTCGTAAATTAGAGAGATTAATTTTAACCATAGTGTTTGACCTTATTCGCCACGCGTTAGCTGTGCTTCAGCTGCGCTTTGGTCCATGGCTTCAAATTCACCGCTTTCAGCGTTGTAGCAAAGTACATCACCTTCGCCGATGTTATAAACCCAGCCGTGCAGCTTAACCTGGCCTGTAGCGATTTTCGCAGCAACAGACGGGTGAGTACGAAGATGCTGAATTTGTTGAACAACGTTTTCTTTCGTTACCGCTTCCAAGTCTTCTAGCGACAAGTCTGAATGACCGCAGCGCTCTTTAACTACGTCAGTTGCCACACGACAATGGCCTAACCATTCTTTAACATGCGGAAGTGAACTCAAACCTTCTGGGTTGATTGCACCTTTCATTGCACCACAGTCTGTGTGACCACAGATAACGATATGAGAAACACCCAACGCAGCAACAGCAAATTCAATAGACGCTGTCATGCCACCGGTTTGATTACTGTGAGGAGGTACAATATTGCCCGCATTACGGCAGATAAAAAGCTCGCCTGGGTCAGTTTGCGTTACGAGGTTAGGGTCGATACGTGAGTCTGAACACGTGATGAAAAGCACTTCTGGGTTTTGACCGTTCGCTAGCTTTTGAAACGTAGCTTTTTTATTCGGATAAACTTCTTTCTGAAATTTAGCCACACCAGAGATAACGTGATCCATATATAACTCCCAATTTTTTTAATAATTGTAATGATTATGTAATTACGCCAGTTTCACCTGATAGATTAATAGTTTAATATACTAACTCGCGATAGCTAAATACTATCACAACCAAAACATCATCACCTATAAGTCTAGTAAGAGAAGGCTATTTTCACCATGCAATTTAACGGAAAGACCCCGTCAATAAACCAAATCCGCTATTTTGTAGCTGTGGCTAAGTACTTGAGCTTCAGACAGGCTGCGGGAATATTAGGAATTAGTCAGCCTACTCTGACCAGTCAAATTAGTGCACTGGAAAACCTTTTAGGCTTAACTTTATTTGAGCGCTCACGCACCGGCACGCTTTTATCTCCGCAAGGAAAAGCACTGCTAGATGCGGCTGAAGAAGTATTACAGGCGTCTCAGAGGTTTGGCGAAATCGCTCGCGATTTGTCTCAAGGTGAGATGGTGACATTTAGATTGGGTATTCCTCCAACGTTGGGGCCCTATTTACTCCCCTTTGTTTTGCCCGATTTACACAAACGCAAACCTGGCTTGCGTTTTTACGTACGTGAAGGCGCGCCTAATGCCCTACAGCATGGTCTTTTACGGGGCGAGTATGACTTAATTTTATCGCCACTTTCGGGCGAAAACTCACAATTGATTACCCAGCCACTTTTCAAAGAGCCATTAAAATTTGTCACACCTTCCGATCATAAATTAGCGGGTAAAGCCTATGTTAAGCCGGAGGAAATAAGTGGTGAAAAAGTACTAACGCTAGAAGACCGACATCATTTTCACCATCAAGTACAGCGTATTTGCGATGAAATTGGTGCCGACTTACAGCGGGACTATGAGGGTACTAGCCTAGACACGCTGCGCCAGATGGTAGTAATGGGTATGGGCGTAGCCTTTCTACCCGGCCTTTATATTCATTCTGAGCTACACAAACCTGAAGCTTTGCACGTGTGTGAAATAGCAGATATGCCCATAGAGCGTCAGCACTCTTTGGCTTGGAGAAACACTGCGCCTGGTAGGAAGACCTTTAGAGAGATCTCTATTATCATAAAGGAGATCATTGAATCTCGTCTTTCTGACGCAGTCACTATTGTTAGTTCTGCATCTAGCTCTTATCAGAAACGTTAATCCAAGTGTGCCCACTATGATTGATAGACAACATCTAAAAATAGTACGAGCAATTGATGCTGAAGGTACTATGACGGAAGCAGCAAAATCGCTTTTCCTTACCCAGTCAGCGTTGAGTCACGCAATGAAAAAATTAGAAGCGCATTTTGACGTACCGCTGTGGAAAAAAGAAGGGAGAAGGCTAACGCTCACCCAAGCAGGTCAAAGTGTTTTAGGTCTTGCCCACAGAGTTTTACCACAGTTTGAACACACCGAAGCCCAGCTTCAAAAGTTTGCCGACGGAAAACAGGGCATATTGCGTATTGGTATGGAATGCTACCCATGCTTCGAATGGCTGTTAAAAGTTGTCGCGCCGTTTTTAAAGGCCTTCCCCGATGTTGATGTTGATGTACGCCGTGCATTTTCGTTTGGTGGATTACAAGCACTACACGGGTACGATATAGACATTTTACTTACGCCAGACCCACTGCATCTAGACACTATTACCTACACCCCCGTATTTGAATACGAGCAAGTACTGGTTATGGATAAACATCATAACTTAGCAGAAAAATCATTTGTAACGCCAAAAGACTTAAGTAATGAAACCCTTATAACTTATCCGGTGGAGCATAGTCGCCTAGACATATTCACGCATTTCCTTACTCCCGCCAACTGCACGGTCAAACAGCACAAAACCATTGAAACTACTGAAATTATTTTGCAAATGGTTGCTGCGGGACGTGGTGTTACTGCTTTGCCTAAGTGGCTTGTGGAAGAAGCAAAGGAAAGTGAACTGCTATGCACGAAATCTATGGGAGAAGCTGGCGTGACTAAAACCCTTTATTTAGGTCATCGAAAAGCTACTGACGTGTTGGGGTTCGTAGATGACTTTATCACGATGTCTCAAACTCTTTCGCTTAGCACCTCATAGGTTATTTCGTCCTTCGTGCATTATCAATACGGTCTTGTACAAGTGGATGGGAACTAAACCAGCTATCAAGGTCTGACTGCTCTGTGGCTAACGTTTGGAATGCTTCCATAGCAGCCGCGAAGTCAGCGGGATCTTTACCCAATGCTTTTAATTGACCAATGGCGTAGTTGTCCGCTTCCCATTCGTGAGCTTTGCTAAATTGATTTTGAACTACACTTGTTCCTACGCCTAAAACACCATCTAAAACGCCACTTAAGTCGCCAAAAATATAACTTATCGCAAGAGTTGCGAATAGTGACTCTGCAATAAGCTGCATGGAATGATTGTTTTCTACATGCCCTACTTCATGCAGAAAAATAGCGTTTAATACGTCTTGATTTTCCTCAACCAAAGCGATGAGTTGGTCGGTAAACACAATAGTGCCATCAGGTAAGGCAAAAGCATTGGGACCTAGTACGTTAGAGTGGCGAAAGTGCACGCGGTAATTTTTATTTTCCGTCTCTATTTTAGCTAATAGTGAATAAAAACTGTTAGCGTGCAATTCCTTTGATTCGGTACTAAGTTCAGATGGCTTAAGTAAAGTGCTATCGAGCGCGGCCAAGGTATGTTGAGAACCGATTTCTTTTATGCCGTAGGGAACATATTGAGAAAACGACACGGCAATTCGAGGAAGTGCTTGGGTGAATAGTCCATAAAGAAGCAAAGGCACAAGTATTATACTTGCCATTAAGTACGACTTTTTCGACTCTAATTTACTCACTCCTACCAATTGATTTTTGTCAAGCCAAGCATCTTCCTCTGGACTAGATGACCACATAAGTAAATCACCGCCATCCAGAGACACTTCTCGTGGTAACCCCGCAAGTTTTGTGCGAGTAGTCATCTCTGACCTGTGTACCCGTTTAGAAGTGCCATTTTGGTCAAAGAAAATAACCAGCTCGTCGCCCTCAATATTACAGGTCACAATATCTGAACTAACGCCGCTTGCGTAATAGTAATGTGATACCGACACGGCATTTAACCTAAAGCAACGTCTACATCAAATAAAGTCGCAGCTTCCTCTGCCACCGCACCAGCAGAACCAGAACTGCCAACAAGTACCTGTTCAAAACCTTCAAGCACTTTTACTTCAGTGGCGTCGGCGAATAATTTTGCACTTCTCACTTTTGCCCAAGGAAGCGCCATTCCTAAAGTTAAAACAATCGCTAGCGCATTGACTAAGCGCAGTTTGATGAGTGCACCTGCTGCTAGCGATGAATTAAACTGAGCAACGTTTTCAAGTTGTGTGTTTTGGAAAATGTGATTCCTAATTCGAGCATTGTAGTAACCTGATACTACAGCGTAGGCTACTAAGTAAAACAAAACTAACAGTATTGTAACTAGAGCTGAAACAGACGACGGTCCACCGTTAGACATTGCCACAGCGCCAATACCTAACACAAAAGACGAAATTAGCATTAAGCAAAGAGTGATAAACAGCACACCAACTGATGTTCGATAGTATTTGCCCGTATCCAGCGTGGTGGAAAAGGATTTATTGCCAAAACATGATTCGTTTACTAAAAACGCATCAATCTTTTTTAATACCCAAGGCATAAGCAAGTACAGAGTGAATACGCTTGCAATAGGCAAGAGTACAAATAACGCAAAGGCTTCTCCCCACCGGCCTTTAAAAGAAAATCTAACGTTTCTATATGCCGTCATACGAAGCCTAAAACGCATACTCATAATAATTAAAGCAGGCGTTAATGCCATAAGAACAAGTGCGAAAATAAGCGCAGCAGCGGGGTTTATCGTAGTTAGAAAAAAATAACCACCGAATAAAATTACGGCAATTATCCGCCCCTTTAAAATTTGTAGCGGTTCAGCAAGGTAAGAAAAGCGATGACCATCAAGCTCTGTATTGCTATAGAAATAGCGTTTGGTACGCACCGTCGCCCATGCAGAATAAATACCTAAGGTAACAATACTTAGAAGTAAATTAACTATCCATATAGAAAAAAACTCACCCGCTTTACCATGAAACTTAACCTGCTCGGTACGGATTATTTTATCATTCGCTTTACTAATTGTTTCATGCGATGCGTGCAACTTACTTTTTCTTTCAGCGAGCAAGGCTGAAATCTTGGCAGCGCGTTCTGAATACTCAGTAGCGTCTACGGAATTTAACGCTTGGGCAAGTTCTTCTAGACTATAACTTTCGTAGTCGGGCATGGGGGTATATGCATTGTCATCCGTCATGGCAACGTTTCATCCTTGATTTGTTTTTTTATAAAGCTACGCAATAATGACGTAGATGGCAAGATCGCGTAGCTAGTTAATCATTAACGTCTAGCTGTAAAAGCAAAGGTAAGCGGTAGGCGTAGACACTTTTACGTCAAAAGAAGCATCGGCGGGTACATTAAAGCTGGTGCCTGTAGCAAAAGATTGCCATTCGTCACTTCCCGGAAGCTTCACAACTAGCTCACCTTCAACCACTTTCATTAGCTCTTTTTGTGATGTAGAAAATGTGTATTCACCCGGCGACATTACGCCCGAGGTACAAGGGCCGTTTGCAGATTCAAACCCAATTGAGCTCACTTTGTTGTCGAAATAATGGTTTACTTTAAAGCTCATAGTTACTCCTTTGATGTGAGTGCTGACTTTCTTTGCTTTAACTGTTTTTAAAGCAAAGTGCTGCAGCCTTGATACTTCTTTAGCGTTTTTGCCAAATAAGCATATGGTTGTTGGCGGGCATATCGATAATGTCTTGCAAGCTTAACTCGCCTGCCCAAGCAGTAAGCTCATTGATATCGCGGTAACCACCATAGCCACGCGCTAACAGCGATGTATGGAAGGCTTGGTTACTTTCAGAAGTAAACTTACCGCTGTGTGTAAAAGGGCCATACTGACAGAATATGCCCCCTTTAGGTAAGTGCAACGCTACTGATTCAATTAGTAGCTTCGCCTCTTCTTTCTGCATGATATGTGCGGTGTTTGCCGTAAAAATGCCGTCTACGTCGAGGTTGGGAAATTCATCTTGTCCCACAGTGAATGCAATGGGATGCTTCACATTATCCAGCTTTGCATCACTCAGCCAAGCGGCAATACCCTCGTGGTAGTGCAATTGATCGCTTGTGTGCCATATAAGATGCGGTAAGTGCTCAGCCAAAAACACGGCATGTTGACCTGTTCCGCTCCCTATTTCTAATACCTGTTGGCAATTGGAAAATGTACGTTCAAGCACGCTCAAAATAGCGCGCTTGTTGTTCTCACAGGCCTGACTAAAAGGCTTTTCGATTTGCATTTACTTTCCCTGCCTCATCAGCATTAATCACTTAAGTTAGGACCCAACCACTTTTCAGCTTCTTCTAGCGTCCACCCTTTGCGTGTAGCGTAATCTTCTACTTGGTCGGCTTGAATTTTGGCAACAGCGAAATATTTCGAATCAGGATGAGCGAAATACCAACCCGATACCGATGCCCCCGGCCACATGGCATAGCTTTCAGTAAGCTTCATACCTGTGTGCTGCTCTGCTGACAATAAATCCCAGATAAGCTGCTTTTCAGTGTGTTCTGGACACGCGGCGTAGCCTGGTGCCGGTCGTATACCCTGATATTTTTCGCGAATAAGTTCTTCGTTACTTAGTGATTCGTCAGCGGCGTAGCCCCAGTAATGCTTACGTACTTGTTCGTGTAGATATTCTGCAAACGCTTCGGCTAATCTGTCTGCCACCGCTTTGACCATAATACCGTTGTAGTCGTCGCCAGCCTGAATATAACTATCAGCAAGCTCGTCTTCACCTATACCACCGGTGACGGCAAAAGCACCTACATAGTCGTTTATGCCGCTGGATTTCTCGGCAACAAAGTCTGCCAGACAATAGTTAGCGAATTTGTCTTTTAGCGTTTGCTGACGCAGATGATGAGCAACGCCTTGAACCTCACTTCTAGATTCATCGGTATAAATCTCAACATCGTCATCGACGCGGTTAGCGGGAAACAGGCCGATAACACCTTTTGCCTCAAGGCTGTTCTCTTCAATAACTTTATCCAGCATAGCGTTGGCGTCTTTAAACAGTGACTGTGCCTGCTCCCCCACCACCTCATCTTCAAGTATACGGGGGTACTTGCCCGCTAACGACCAGGTTAAGAAGAAAGGTGTCCAGTCGATGTAGTTACGCAGGGTAGCTAAATCGGCGGTTACCGGTGTTACACCCAGGCTCGCAGGTTTTACTGGCAAAGTCGTAAAATCTGGCTTAAAAGCGTTTTCTCTGGCCTGAGCTAACGTCACCGGCTTGCTGCGCGGCTTCTTACGGGCGTGCTGTTCGCGTACCGTATCGTATTCTTTTGCCAGTTCCTGCGCGTAAATATCGCGAGACGCTTTGTTTAAAAGACGCTGGCACACGCCTACTGCTCTACTTGCGTTTGGAACATAAGCCACAGGTGCATGATAATTTTGTTCTATTTTTACTGCGGTATGCGCTTTTGACGTCGTCGCCCCGCCAATAAGAAGTGGAATATCAAAACCCTGACGCTCCATTTCTTTAGCTACGTGAACCATCTCATCAAGTGATGGTGTAATTAGACCCGACAAACCAATCATATCGACGTTTTCATCTTTGGCAGTTTGTAAGATTGTTGCCGCTGGCACCATTACACCAAGATCAATCACTTCAAAATTATTACACTGAAGTACCACGCCTACGATATTTTTACCGATATCGTGAACGTCACCTTTTACCGTAGCGAGAAGAATTTTACCGTTGCTTTTAGCGTCGTCTGACTTTTCTTCTTCAATGTATGGCTGTAAATGGGCAACCGCTTTTTTCATAACGCGAGCCGACTTTACCACCTGTGGAAGGAACATCTTACCTTCACCGAATAAATCCCCTACTACGTTCATGCCATCCATTAATGGCCCTTCGATAACGTGTAATGGACGCTCAGCTTGCTGACGCGCTTCTTCGGTATCTTCAATAATATAATCGGTGATGCCTTTAACAAGCGCATGCTCTAAGCGCTTATTCACTTCTTGCTCGCGCCAGCTTAAATCTTCTTTCGCGGCAGCCTTACCATCACCTTGATAATTAGGGGCTATATCAAGCAGACGCTCGGTGGCATCGTTTCTGCGGTTTAAAATAACGTCTTCCACTGCATCGCGAAGCTCTGCTGGTATCTCGTCGTATACCTCTAACTGACCGGCATTAACAATAGCCATATCCATACCTGCGCGAATTGCGTGGTAAAGAAACACAGAGTGCATGGCCTCTCGAACTGGGTTGTTCCCCCTGAACGAGAAAGAAATATTAGAAAGGCCACCAGAAATATGTGAGTACGGACAGGTTTTACGTATCTCGCGGGTCGCTTCAATAAAATCAACCGCGTAGTTATCGTGCTCTTCAATACCTGTCGCTACAGCAAAAATATTGGGGTCAAAGATAATATCTTCGGGCGGAAAGCCAACTTCTTCTGTCAGCAACTTGTAGCTACGCTGACAAATCTCAACTTTGCGGGCTTGTGTATCGGCCTGGCCGGTCTCGTCAAAGGCCATAACTACGGTTGCAGCACCATAGCGCTTTATTAGCTTGGCTTGGTTTAAGAAGATCTCTTCCCCTTCTTTTAAGCTAATAGAGTTAACAATCGCTTTGCCCTGCACACACTTAAGCCCAGCTTCGATAATCTCCCATTTAGACGAGTCGATCATAATGGGAACTCGGCTAATATCTGGCTCAGAGGCAATCAGGTTTAAAAAGGTGATCATGGCCTGCTTTGAATCAAGCATGGCCTCATCCATATTGATATCTATGATTTGAGCACCGTTTTCTACCTGCTGTCTTGCGACATCAAGTGCGGTTTCATAATCACCTTCAAGAATAAGACGTTTAAAGCGAGCAGAGCCTGTAACGTTGGTGCGCTCACCGATATTAATAAATGTAGAAAATTCTGCGCTCATTATGCCCTCCTAGTGTACAAACGGCTCTAGGCCTGACAAACGCATTTTAGGTTCAAATTCGGGAAGCTGGCGTGGCGCGATACCTTTAACCGCGTTAGCAATATCGCGAATATGCTCTGGGGTACTGCCACAACAGCCCCCTACGATATTCACTAGCCCTGACTGCGCCCATTCTTTGATGTGCTCGGCCATTTCTGGCCCTTCCATATCGTATTCACCAAATTCGTTAGGTAAGCCAGCGTTAGGGTGTGCAGATATGAAGCACTCACTCACATTGGCTACTTCATCGACGTATTGGCGCAAAAGATCCGGCCCAAGTGCGCAGTTTAAGCCGAAGGAAAACGGGTTAATATGTCGCATTGAGTAGTAAAATGCTTCTGCGGTTTGCCCAGATAGCGTACGCCCAGATGCATCGGTGATAGTGCCTGATACCATTACTGGCAAAAATCTACCCAGTTTTTCAAATACCGACTCTACGGCAAACGCTGCTGCCTTGGCATTTAACGTGTCGAAAATAGTTTCAAGCATGATTAGGTCAACGCCGCCTTCAATAAGGGCTTCGGTAGACTCACTATAGGCCTGTACTAATTCGTCAAAAGTGACATTGCGCTTACCTGGGTCGTTCACGTCAGGAGAAATAGACGCCGTGCGGTTTGTTGGCCCTAATACGCCGGCAACAAAACGGGGTTTCTCTGGTGTTTTTGCTGTGAATTCGTCTGCTGCTTTACGCGCCAATTTAGCCGCTGCTAAATTGATATCACGTGATTGGGCCTGCATATCATAATCAGCCATAGCAATAGTCGTAGCATTAAACGTATTCGTTTCAATAATGTCCGCACCAGCTTCAAAGTAATCACAGTGAATTTGGTAAATAATATCGGGCTGGGTAAGCACTAATAGGTCGTTATTACCCTTTACGTCGCAATGCCAGTCTGCAAACTGTGTCCCGCGGTAATCTTCTTCTTCCAACTTGTGGCGCTGGATCATGGTGCCCATTGCACCGTCTAGTATAAGAATGCGTTTTTGAGCGGCTTCTGTAAGCGATGCCTGCGCACTAGAAATTTCTCTTTGGCTCACGTGCTACCTCTTTGGCTGTGACTTTTCAGCAAGCTGATTTAAATCGTAAGGCGTGGTCTGATAGACATAATAATTCAGCCAGTTTGTAAACAATAGGCTGCCGTGCGAGCGCCACTGTACAATAGGAGACTTGGCTGGATCATCCCCTTCAAAATAATTTTTTGGCATTGCTGGGGTTTGACCCGCGGCAATATCCCGTAAGTACTCGTCTTTAAGCGTATCAGGGTCATATTCTGGATGGCCTGTTACAAACACCATTCGCTTGTCTTCTGATGCTACGATATAGGCACCCACGTCCTCAGATTCTGCCACAACGCTAAGGCCTTCGACACTGTTATACAGAGAAGTATCGATATGCCCGTAACGAGAGTGAGGGGCATGAAAAGTTGGGTCGAAGCCTCTTAAAAGCTCATTGTTCGGGTCGTTCACTTTATGTTGAAAAACTCCTGAAAACTTTTCGTCTCTAATCTTTCGAGTAATACCATAAAAGTGATACATAGCAGCGTGAGCAGCCCAGCACAGGTATAAAGTAGAGTTAACGTGCCGCTGTGCCCATTCCAATATTTTGGTCATGGTTTCCCAATACTTCACTTCTTCATAGTCGATAAGCGCTAGGGGTGCGCCAGTAACAATAAGGCCATCGTATTTTTTGTTCGCGACTGCTGAAAAGTCGTGGTAGAAGGCATCCATATGTGATTGGGGAGTATTTTTTGGTGCTTGATTATCAATTCGAATCAAGTCTACATTTATTTGCAGCGGCGTATTTGACAACAGGCGAAGCAACTGCACTTCCGTTTCTATCTTGTTCGGCATCAAATTAAGAATGCCGACTTCAAGAGGACGAATATCCTGATTGGCAGCCCTGTCCATGTCCATGGTAAAAATATTTTCACCTAGTAGTACATTCTGCGCGGGTAATTGCTCAGGAATACGAATTGGCATAGAGGACTCCAGTGATAAATTACAATACCTGTATTGTGTCTATAACTGGCGATATGTCAACATCTTTACGTCTAGACGTCTAAACGTTTCTTTTTTAAGACGAGCCTATCGATACAAACAACTAGCTATTTTGCTTATGCACCATCATTAACATCTCAGCTTCAGCGCGAGGAATGTCACAGGCCTCAATAATTTCGTCAATACTGGCGCCTTGCTTAACTAAGTCTGCAGCACGCTGATATAAACGTAGTGAAGGGTCTTGCATTTTGAGTTCGCGAAGCTGATTTTCTATATCAGTTTGCTTTTCGTCTAGTTCTTGAAGGTGGCGAGTGATAACCAGAGTGCGTGCTTGCGCCTCGGTTTGTTGATTATTTGCGTTGTTAGCGAGCGCCTCAATTCGCGCAATGGCCGATGCACTATTTTGCTCGCTATCGCTTAAAGCTGTACGTAACTGCTTAATGTGCGAATACAGAATACTTACAGTAACAGCAAGCACAATGATAAAACCGCACAAGATAAGTTCAATTAAGGTAGGTGCAGCAAGCTGCCATTCCATGGACATAACCCTTGGGGAAATGGTGGCGACATAGACAATACATGCCGCCTATTCATTATTTAGATATTGCTGAGCTCATCCCACTCTTCGTCGCTGAGCAATTTATTCAAATCGACGAGAATAAGCAGTTCGCCATCACGATTGCTAACGCCTTGGATAAATTTAGCACTTTCTTCAGTACCAACGTTAGGGGCGCTGTCGATTTCTGAAGATTTTAAGTACACCACTTCGGCGACACTATCCACTAAGATACCGACAACCTGTTCGTCAGACTCTATGATCACTATACGAGTGTTGTCTGTGATTTCCGTTGGTGGTAGCCCAAAACGCGCACGGGTATCGATGACAGTTACCACGTTACCACGCAAGTTAATAATACCAAGCACATAATCAGGCGCACCGGGTACAGGGGCTATTTCGGTATAACGCAATACTTCTTGTACTTGCATTACGTTAATACCGTACGTTTCTTCACCTAAGCGATACGTCACCCATTGAAGGACTTCATCGTTACTGTCGCTAGCGTTATTATTCATTCTTTCATCGCTCATGAACCTGGCTCCCAATACTATGGCGTCTGGTCGTTACTGCCTAAGCCTTTGTTAAGCATAGATATTAATTCTTCAACGTCAATTAACGCACACATTTTTTCTTTAACCATCCCTGCTAACCAGGGACGTTTACCTGTGGACTCGCGCCATTTTACGTCATCGGTAGTCAAATTGACCGTGTTTACAAGCTTTTCGCTTGCTAGTCCCCACGCACTCTCTCCTAACATTATAAGATATCGGTAGTTGAGCGATTGTGCGAGATTTTCGTCGTATTTTTCTGGCATTACCCATTTTGCAGAGTCAACAACACTTAGTTTAGACTCTCTGTGCAACATTACACCCATAAACCAGTCAGGTTTTCCAAATAAAGGGCCAATTTTTTCAATTTGGTGGATACCCCCTAGCGAAGTTAAGGGAACCGCAAGTGTTAGCCCTGCAACCTCAAAGAATAGCGCCTGAAAGCGGAAACCGAGAGTATCCTTTAGTGGAGTTTTTAAACTCTCAGGAACACTTACCTCACTTTCTTCTGCCTGTACAGGTACCTCAACGGATGAATGCTGCTTTTCGCTATCAATCGTCTTTAAATTTTGACTTTCAATTAACGAAGAAACCTCTTCAGCTAACGCTTCTTCTTTGTTGACGTGCGCTTCGCTATCGCTAGCCGTTGATACAAGGGCTGACTCAGCCATTTGCTGAGAGGCCTGCTCAAGCAATTTTGCCGTGCGCGCAGTGACATCTTCAGGAGTTTCAGGCTCTTTCAGAAGACTGTCTAGGTATGCCTCCATCACTTCTTCACGGGCAAATGGCGATTGCTTGCTCATGGTCTTGTTATTTCTCCAATACGGCTAACAGTTTATCGTAGGCATTTACACCTCTTGTCTTTGGATACGCAGCAGAGATAGGAAGCTGCACCAAACTCGCATCCCTAAAATGAGTATCCACCGGGATGACACCTTCCCATACACGTTCACCGTAATCACTCATTAAGCGTTTTCTCGACGCTAGTGCGGCGTTTGTTCGCTTATCGAATAAAGTAGGGATGATCAGAGTATCAAAAGACTTATCTAATGAACGCCCCATTATTTCCATAGTGCGTATCATTCTATCTAAGCCTTTAAGCGCCAAATATTCTGTCTGAGTCGGAACAATAACCTTATCGCATGCCGCTAAGGCATTAACCATTAACACGCCCAATACAGGCGGGCAGTCGATGATAGCAAAGTCGAACTCACTGGATATTTTAGCTAGTGCTTTTTTTAGCACTAAGCCCATCCCCTGCTCGCTTCCCATGGTTCGGTCTAACGTCGCCAATGCCATGGTTGCGGGTAACACATATAAATTGTCGAGTTTTGTAGGACTGAGACAGTCCATAACATTATCGGCAGTAATCTCGTTAGACTTAATAAAAATGTCGTAAACAGAATGGCTTGTCGCTTCTGCATCAATACCAAAATAGTAACTAAGCGATGCGTGGGGATCGGTATCTATCATGAGCACTCGCTTGCCCTTTTGAGCTAGCAAGCCGCCAAGGCTTACGGTTGTGGTAGTTTTACCTACCCCGCCTTTTTGATTTGCCACAGTCCACACTTTCATAATCACTGTTCCATTACTGTTCAAACTGCTATCGCATTTCGGTTTGAACGCAACTGCTTATATCATCGATATTAATATTTTTACTCGATATATTAGCCACAGCGACAGCTTGAGGCATACCGTAAACCACACAGGAGTCTTGGTCTTGCGCCCAAATAGTCGCTCCCTTATCCTTGAGTATTCGACAGCCCTCTCGACCGTCTGCCCCCATACCCGTTAAGATGATTCCCAGCACGTCGCCACCATAAACTTTAGCCAACGAGCTAAAGGTTAGATCTACGCTTGGCTTATAATTCACCTTATCAGACTGGCTTGCATCAACGATGGAAATTCGCTTATTGCTACCGATAGATTCGAGCAACATTTGCTTTCCTCCCGGGGCAAGATAAGCGTGCCCAGGTGCTAAAACATCGCCATGCTCTGCTTCTTTCACTTTAATTTTACAGTTACTATCTAAACGCTGTGCAAATGCAGTAGTGAAAGTTCCAGGCATATGCTGCACAAGTAAAATAGGATGAGGAAAATCTGCAGGTAGTGGAGAAAGCACTTTTTGAAGTGCAACAGGTCCACCTGTGGACGCCCCAATAGCTAAACATCTGTACTGCTTACCCGTTGCCCTAACTGAGGAAACGGTAGGTTGCTTGTCGGCGCCTTTATGGCCTGAAAGTAAACCCGATGTTTTGAAAAAAGCCTGTTTGGGCGCATTATCAGGAAGTTTTCTCGTCTCCGCTGTGCGAAGAGATGGGCGCTTCAAGCCCAATCCTCTTCGCGCTATCAACCTAACTTTAGTACAAAGCAGTCGCGAAGCATCTTTTCTATCTTGAGCAATGTCTTCGAATTTTTTGGGTAAAAAATCTAGCGCGCCGGCTTCTAACGCATCAAGCGTTGCCTGAGCGCCATGATGCGTCAATGAAGAAAACATCAAAATAGGCGTAGGACGTTTATCCATAATAGCCTTCACCGCCGAAATACCATCCATGACAGGCATTTCAACGTCCATGGTTATTACATCGGGTTTTAGTGCTTCTGTTTTATCCAGTGCATCACGCCCGTTTCTCGCTTCCCCAACAACTTCAAGTTCTCTATCACCGTCGAGTATTTCTCTTACGCGACGGCGATAAAAGGTCGAGTCGTCCACGACTAGGACTTTAAAGACCATGGATTATCATTCCTGTTAATTCATCGCCTTACTTAATGGGTTTACGCGCGTACCGTTTTAGCAGGCTCGGAATATCTAAAATTAATGCAATACCACCGTCTGAGGTAATTGTAGCTCCCGCCATACCAGGCGTTCCTTGCAACAATGCATCCAGCGGTTTGATAACCACTTCTTCCTGGCCTATTAGCGCGTCTACGACAAACCCGACTTGCTGTGTACCAATTTGCACTACAACAACATGCCCCTTTTCTTTATTTATATTTTTAGGGCCTCGGATTAACCATTCGCCAAGGAAAAACAGAGGGATTGCTTTTGAACGAACTATCATTGTTAATTGACCATCGACCGTATTGGTCTTCTTGATGTCCATATTTATTATTTCGTTCACCGCACCTAATGGTAACGCAAAGGTCTGTTTTCCTACAACAATCATTAACGTAGGTAGAATCGCGAGCGTTAACGGCACCTTGATATCTAATCGTGTACCTTTTCCTAATTGCGAGTCAATATTGATGGTACCGTTGAGCTGGTTAATTTTGGTTTTAACCACGTCCATGCCCACACCACGACCTGAAATATCGCTGATTTCGGTTTTAGTAGAAAAGCCAGGTGCAAAGATAAGGTTGAACGCTTCAACATCAGACATGCGTGCTGCTGCATCTACATCCAATACGCCACGGCTAATTGCGATCTCTTTTAGCTTCTCGGCGTCCATACCTTTACCGTCGTCTTCGATAGTAAGAAGAATATGGTCGCCTTCTTGAGATGCTGATAGCTGAACTGTACCCATGCGAGGCTTACCTGCCGCAGCACGATCATCCGGCATTTCTATCCCGTGGTCGACAGAGTTTCTCACCAAATGCACTAGCGGGTCGGCCAATGCTTCAACCAAGTTTTTATCTAAGTCTGTCTCTTCACCTACAAGCTCTAAGGTAATTTCTTTCTTTAAGCTTCTAGCTAGGTCACGTACAACGCGAGGAAAGCGGCCAAACACTTTCTTGATAGGCTGCATGCGGGTTTTCATTACCGCACCTTGCAAGTCTCCCGTCACTACATCTAGGTTAGCAATGGCCTTTGACATGCTCTCGTCGTTGCTGTTGATCCCCAAACTTATCAGTCGGTTTCTAACGAGTACGAGTTCACCGACCATATTCATAATTTGGTCTAAACGCTTTGTGTCTACACGTACCGTTGTCTCAGCAGGTGGTGGAGCAGGAGCCCCTTTCTTATCATCTTTCTTGGCAGGTGCTTTAGGTGCAGCTGCTTTACTCGTTTTAGCTGGGCTTGCTGCACTAGGTGCGGGCTTCGCCTTAGGCGCAGCCGGGGCACTCGAAGCTTGCTTTGCTTTTTGAACAGCCTCGGTAGCCGCTTTGTCTACAGGAGGTTCAGGTGCCGCTGGAGCAGAGCCTTGTTTAGTTGGCCCTTGACCTGAGCCGTGAAGCTGATCAAGCAGAGCTTCAAATTCATCGTCGGTAATTTCTTCATCACCGGCACTACTTGCCGGAGCAGCTGCTGATGCTGGTTCTGCAGCACTTTTTTCGTCTCCACCAAACTGACCTTTTCCGTGCAGATCATCTAACAGTGCTTCGAACTCTTCATCAGTAATGTCATCACTGTCAGTGCTCGCCGCTGGTGCTGACGTTTGCGCAGGCTCCGTTTTGGCGGGTTTTGTATTGGTTGATGCAGCTTGTCCTGGAGCACCACCTCCATGAAGCTCATCAAGGAGAGCCTCAAACTCATCTTCGGTAATTTCTTCTATACCACCGCTACTTTCACTGGTATCTGACGCTGCTGGCACTGGTTCATCTATAACTAGTTCCGGCTCTTCTGCAACGACCTCGGGCTCAGCCGCGACAACTTCTGGCTCGGCGGCAGGCGCACTTGCACTGTCGAAAATGTTTTCATCTGGAGATTCTGGGCGACTGAGTTTGTGTAACAGGTCGACGAGGTGTGCATCGGCCGGCTCTAGCGGCTCTTGTGCTTTTACTCGTTCAAACATTTCAACTACCACATCAGTGGCTTGCAAAATGATATCCATTAACTCAGGCGTTAGCGTTCGTTGGCCATTGCGCATAACGTCAAAGACGTTTTCAGCACCGTGACAAATTTCAACTAACTCAGTAAGAGAAAGGAAGCCCGCTCCCCCTTTTACTGTGTGATAGCCGCGAAAAATTGCGTTAAGCAAATCCGCGTCTTCAGGATTGTTCTCAAGATCAACGAGCTGTTCTTGTAATTGTTCAAGTATCTCTCCAGCCTCAACCAGAAAGTCCTGTAATATTTCCTCGTCAACATCAAACGACATGCACCCGCTCCCCTAAAAACCTAAGCTAGACAGAAGATCATCTACATCATCTTGACCTGAAACGACGTCATCTCGTTTGTCAGCATCAATAATTGGGCCTTCTGCCTCTACACCATCAACCTTATCGGCCTTAACGCTGGAAGGTTTAGTTTGTTCTGCACCGTCCCGTTCGCCAAACATAGTAAGCATGTTTACAAGACTATCTTCGACTTCTTTAACCAAGTCGATAACGCGACGAATAACCTGTCCAGTCAAGTCTTGATAACCTTGTGCCATCAAAACTTCAGTAAGTAACTGTGTAAGTTTAGCCGACTGATTCGAACCGTCTTCCAACAATTCGTCTAAGTCTGCACATAAAACCTTAAACTCACCCAGCTCGATTTGGCGGTTCATCAGCTTTTTCCACTCTGGCATAACCTTTTCGATTCGCTCTGCGAGCAGTTCAGCGATGGGCATACTCGCCTCTACGGCATCCATAGTAGTATTAGCAGCTTTTTCGGTTTCTTCAATTACGTAGGTAAGGCGGGACTGAGCATCAGGGATATCGTCTGTAGCTAAATTTTTGATGCGGTCGTCTATTTGAAAGTTGTTTAATGCGTCGTGGAGTTGACGCGTCAACTTGCCTACTTCAGCGAATAGCTCAACGTTTTCTTTCATTGAGACGGCTTCAAGTAGTGCATTAGCTGAAGCCTTGTCACCTTCTTCAAGAAAAGTGACAAGCTGCTTTGCTTCTTCTAACGATATTGGAACGTTTACATTCGTTGACATCCAGTAAACCTCATTTATCTGGTGAGCGTCTGGATCAACCTAAACGTTCGAATATTTTATCTAATTTTTCTTTAAGCGTTGCCGCGGTAAAAGGTTTAACAACGTAACCATTTACACCCGCTTGGGCGGCAGCAACGATCTGTTCCTTCTTCGCTTCGGCGGTCACCATAAGTACTGGCAGATGCTTAAGTTTGTCATCGGCTCTAATTGCTCGGAGCAGATCTATACCCTGCATACCAGGCATGTTCCAATCAGTAACAACAAAGTCGAAATCGCCTTGTTGTAACATAGGTAATGCGGTGCTTCCGTCATCCGCTTCCTGGATATTGGCAAAACCCAAATCTTTAAGCAGGTTTTTGATGATTCGTCTCATGGTTGAAAAGTCATCGACCACGAGAATTTTCATGCTTTTGTCCAAAATAGCCTCCACTGAGGGGTTAATTGTTTTTAATTTCTATTCTTCGTCAGCTTGCCACGACTTCATTCGTGATTTGAGTTTTAACATGGCTTGACTATGAATTTGACTGACTCTCGACTCACTTACGTCGAGAACCTCGCCTATTTCTCTTAAGTTTAGTTCTTCATCATAGTAAAGTGAAAGAACAATCGCTTCTCGCTCGGGTAATGTCGTTATTGCATGGGCCAGCGCTTTTTGAAATGCGCCCTGCATTAAATCTTCTAACGGTGCATCACTGCCTCGACTTTGCTCGGTAGTGATCACATCTTCCGACACACCTAAATCTTCAATGCCCACCAGCTTCCCGGCATTTACTTCATTGAGCATCTGGTGATAATCCTGCAAGCTCACATTAAGCTTGTCAGCAATATCGGAATCTCGTGCGTCGCGCCCAGTTTCACTTTCTACCTGAGATATCGCTTCTGTTATTGCGCGACCATTTCGGTGAACAGAACGTGGCGTCCAATCACCTTTGCGTATTTCATCCAGCATGGCACCGCGAATGCGGATACCTGCGAAGGTTTCGAAGCTTGCGCCTTTTGACCCATCAAAGTTTCGAGCGGCCTCTAACAAACCAATCATGCCTGATTGGATAAGGTCATCAACAAGAACACTCGCAGGCAGGCGCGCCATCAAATGGTGCGCAATACGCTTAACCAGAGGCGCATGTCTTTCGACTAACTGCGATTTATCTGTTTGCTGTTGATAAGCGGCTGCCTTGCTGTTCAACGTTGACTTCCTACGGCTTTTTCTGCAACTAATTGTTCAATGAAAAATTCTAAGTGGCCACCAGGCTGCGCCGGAATAGGCCAAGTAAGCGCCCTGTTTGCTAGCTTGGTTATCGCTACGGCTGCAGGAGAGCCCGGAAAAGCATCTACAATAGCTGTTTGCTTACGCACTGCTTTGCGAATATTTTCGTCAAATGGCACCGTCGCCACTAATTCTAGTGCAACATCAAGAAAACGCCCTGTCACTTTACTTAATTTGCTAAATAATTCCTGACCTTCTCGCACATCGCGAACCATATTGGCCACAACTTTAAAGCGAAAAACACCGTGCTCACGGTTAAGGATTTTTATCAGCGCATACGCATCAGTTAGTGATGTTGGCTCATCGCAAACCACCACCATGATATCTTGGGAGGCTTTAGAAAAGCTTAATACCATATCTGAAATGCCAGCAGCGGTGTCGACTATTAATACGTCTATTTGAGAACGCAGCTCGCTAAACGCTCTTATTAAGCCAGCGTGCTGTGTGGGTGAGAGTTCCGCCATTGACTGCGTACCAGATGTGGCGGGAGCAATCTTAATACCGTGTGGGCCGGTTACTAAAACCTCGTCCAACGTGCACTCGCCAGAGAGTACGTGAGATAAGTTTTTCTCAACTCGCAGGCCTAACATCACATCTACGTTTGCAAGACCAAGGTCCGCGTCAAGAACCATTACCCGCTTGCCCTGCTTCGCCATGGCGATAGCAGTGTTAAGTGTAATGTTTGTTTTACCTACGCCACCTTTACCACCAGTGACGGCGATTACTTTGATTAACCGTGATTGCTTCATTTTTCTTAAGCTACTCGCTTGATCGTCAATCATACTGCTTATGCTGTTTTAATTGCGTTGTTACCACTAGTATGATTCAAACCGTACTTTTTATAAAGCTTTGCAGCAGCGGAAACCAAAGATTTCGCTTCTGCAATCTTAATGTCTTCAGGCACTTTTTGACCATCGGTGACATAACTAACCGGTAGTTGGTATTCAACCGCTGCACTAAGTACCTCTCCTAAAGAGTAGCACTCATCTAACTTTGTGAAAATACAGCCACTTAGTTCAATATCGTCATAGGCTTGAATGATTCTCTGCAAAGCCGGATATTGCGTATTGGCTTGCGCTACCAAATATTTTTTAACTTTTGGCATTTGGCCATTGTCGAACTGCTTAATTTGCTTAATTAATCGACTATCACGCTGACTAAAACCTGCTGTATCAATCAATACTAGTCGCTTATGACGAAGTTGGAACAATAAATCTGCAAGTTCTTCACTAGTTTGCGCTTTTCGCACAGTACAGCCAATAATTTTTCCGTATGTCGCTAGTTGCTCATAGGCTGCAATTCTATACGTATCAATAGTAATCATAGCCACCGACTCTGCACCATATTTCTGCGCGTAGCGGGCGGCCAACTTTGCAACTGTGGTTGTTTTACCTGTACCAGTAGGCCCAACTAATGCAACGGCACCTTGTGAGCTAAGTATATCGTTTCCGGTAACATTTATGCGATTAGCCAATAGGTTAAGAAGATATACCCACGCGTCACGTTCGTTGTAATGAGCCGGTGTATAGCTAATCAGCTGTGTTGCTAGTGCACTACTCAGCCCCATATCAGTTAATCGCGTGACCAGATATTGATGAACAGGTTTTTGACGCTTGTTCTTCGCTTCCATTAAGTCAGCAACTTGATACTGCAATACGTCGCGAAGTGAAGCTAACTCTTCTTTGATTTGAGCTAGTTCAGCTGACTGGGATACAGGTGTTTCACCGATACTTGACGCTTGGTGCTCAGGAAAAGTCTCTTGCTCGACAACATCTTGAGCTGGCGATTGTGTTCCAAGGTCGTCGATAAACGCTTCTGAAAAATCTAAGTGAGAGGCAATTTCGTTGGCGTGCTTAGCGTTCGCTGACATTGGCTGTGTTGGTTGTGCAGAACTGCTTGCAACTGGGTTTCCACCATGCTGCTTTTCCAGCAACGCTTTTAAGCTGTCAGGACCGTCATCGCCAATAATTTCACTTAAGCTAGGCACAGCCTTTTGGCCAGGTGTTTTTGCCGCGGCTTGTGGTGCCGCCTTAGGCGTGAAAAGCTTAGCTTCAGGCTCTTTGTCGTAGGCTGCTACAAGCTCGATGCCGTCAGCGACTTTGCGATTTGACATGATCACAGCATCACTGCCCAACTCAGCTTTAACTTGGCTTAGCGCCTCACGCATATCTTTGCCGAAGAAACGTCTAATTTTCATTGCAACCTCTCCAATCACCCAGTGTCAGATTATTGACCGACCGAACTGACTATTTTTATTTGTTTGTCGTCAGGCACTTCTTGGTATGAAAGAACATGCAGCCCAACAACAGAATACTTTAAGAAGCGAGACAGAACGGGTCGTAGCATGCCTGAGGTAAGGAGTACTGCAGGTTCTCCTTCTAACTCTTGCTGCTGACTGGCTTGCTGCAATGATTTTTGCAGCTTGTCTGCCAGACCTGGTTCGATACCAGCACCGTCTTCACCACCTGCTTGAAGGGACTGGTGCAACATCTGTTCCAACTCTGGCGCCAAGGTTATGACAGGTATCTCTTTCGCCCCTTGGGTAATTTCTTGAACGATTAGACGCTTGAGTGCTATACGCACTGCAGACACCAGTACATCTGGGTCTTGGCTTCGTGTACCGTATTCACTAAGAGTCTGAACAATGGTGCGCATATCGCGAATAGGCACACCTTCAAATAGCAAGGTTTGCAGCACTTTCACAACTGTACTAAGCGGCAGAATATCGGGTACTAAACCTTCAACTAATTTAGGGTGCTGTTTGGCGAGCATATCTAAAAGCTGCTGCGCTTCTTCATGCCCAAGTAACTGATAGGCGTTATTGGAAAGTAACTGACTAAGATGAGTCGCAACAACAGTGGCGGCATCAACAACCGTGTATCCAAGAGTTTGCGCGTGCTCGCGCTTATTAGGCTTAATCCACACCGCATCTAACCCGAAAGCAGGGTCTTTAGTAGCGCGCCCTTCTAGTTTTCCGAACACTTGTCCGGGGTTAATGGCAAGTTCTTCGTCGTGACTTATAACGGAATCGCCAATAGTGACGCCGAGCATAGCGATGGTGTAAGTGTTAGGCTCTAAGTCTAAGTTGTCGCGTATATGAACAGGTGGAATAAGGAAGCCGAGTTCTTGGGAAAGTTTTTTACGCACGCCTTTAATTCGTGTCAACAACTCGCCACCTTGAGATTTATCAACAAGAGGAATTAAGCGATAGCCCACTTCTAAACCAATGGTATCCACCTGCTGAACGTCGTCCCATCCCAGCTCTTTAACTTCAGGTGCAACAGTTTCGTCTTTTGCAATGTTCTCTGGTAATTGAGGTTCTGCAGCTTTCTTCTTAGCTTGAACTGTCTGCCAATATGCAAACCCTGCAATCAAAAATGAAAAACCCAAGAATGCGATATGAGGCATACCCGGGATGATACCCATGACAAAAAGCACGCCTGATGCAATATAAAGCGCTTGATTATTGCCTAGCTGGCCACGGATTTCTTTACCCATTTCCTGGGTTTCGTTTTCACGAGTAACGATAATCGCCGTTGCTACCGAAAGTAGTAATGAAGGTATCTGCGCCACCAAACCATCACCAATTGTCAAGATGGTGTAGATCTCTATGGCATTTCCAAATGAGAGATCGTGCTGAATCATGCCTATAAATAACCCGCCAACGATATTGATAAGCATGATAAAAAGACCGGCAACCGCATCACCTTTTACAAACTTCGATGCACCGTCCATCGACCCGTAAAAGTCAGCCTCTGCGGTTATTTCTTCGCGACGCTGACGCGCTTGGTCTTGATCGATATAGCCTGCGTTCAGATCAGCGTCAATTGCCATTTGCTTACCTGGCATAGCATCCAAGGTAAAGCGAGCACTTACTTCTGAAATACGTCCCGCACCTGCGGTTACTACCTTGAAGTTAATAATAAGAAGGATAGCGAAGACAACAATACCCACAGCATAGTTACCGCCGATAACAACCGCACCGAAGGCTTCAATCACCTTCCCTGCTGCATCTCCCCCTTCGTGACCGTAAAGTAATACAACCCGCGTAGATGCAACGTTTAGTGCCAGACGCAGAACTGTCGCAATTAGGAGCACAAGTGGGAAAATACCAAAATCTACAGGCCGTTGAGTGAGTACCGCCACCAAAATGATGACGAGAGAGAGCGCAATATTAAAGCTAAACAATACGTCGAGTAAAAACGGCGGCATGGGTAGTATTACCATTCCCATGATTGCCAAAAGGACAATAGGCGCGCCTAAACCACTGGTAAAATTTTGCAGCTGATTTTTATCGAATCGCTGAAGATAACCGGATAACTGCATGGCTGGGTGTCTCTCTATCAGAAAATTGACGCTTTATGTAAATCTTCAATAGAGTTTTCAACTAACGTGCCAGCTTTATACAAAGCGGCATTTACATATACCAATAGACCCCAAAAGTATGCGACAAGTATAAAAAGGCCAAAAAAAACCGCAGTAAAATAGTCACTTAGCGACGGTATTCTGGAGGAATAGGCAAATCTCGTTTAAGTGGTTTAGGACGCTTACCCTTTCCTGCCCTATGTGCTTTAAGCTGATAGACGTGTGCTAGCACCTGCGCTACCGCCATAAATAAGGCGTTGGGGATTTCATCGTCGACTTCTGTCGAATAAAAGATAGCACGAGCAAGTACAGGAGAAGGTATTAAGGGTACGTCATTGGCGGTAGCAATTTTTCTGATATGCATGGCCAATTCATCAGCCCCTTTTGCCACCACAACAGGTGCTCTTACGCCCTGTTCATCATACTTAATCGCTACTGAAAAGTGAGTCGGGTTGGTTACTACCACGTCTGCCTGAGGTACTTCCTGCATCATGCGCTTGGTTGCTGCTTGATACTGCAAACGGCGAATACGGCCTTTAACCATAGGGTCGCCCTCTGCATTTTTGCGCTCGTCTTTAACCTCTTGCTTGGTCATTTTCATTTCTTTGTTGTGCTTATACATTTGATAAGGCACATCGATGAGCGCGATGGGGATCATGCCACATACTAGAATGAGAAATGCCCATTTAAGTATGTCCATAGCGTGAAACAGGTTGCCCGGATAGAGCTCCATATCTAAATGCAGCGCTTCATCTTCGAAGAACAACAGCGCCCCTATGGCCATACTGATGATAACCACAACTTTAGCGATAGATTTTAATAGCTCAACCAAGCCGTTCATACCGAACATTCGCTTGAAGCCTTGAATTGGACTCATTTTGGAGCCCTTAGGCTTTGCACCTTCCCAGGTAAAATTAAAACCACCAAGTGCAATAGAGCCATAGATGCCGGCTATCATGGCAACCACCATATAAAGCAACACGGCTGGACCTACCGCCGAGAAAGCTTCGCCCCAAGCGCCGAACATGTGGGTAGTATCATAAGTTTCGTCGCGAGAGAGAATAAACATTCGCTGGGTAAGCTTGAAAACAGATTCAGCAACCCATTCACCCACAAATAAAAACATAAAGGCGCTGACAATAAGCACTAAAGTTGTAGATAGTTCACGGGAACGGGCCAGCTGCCCTTTTTTTCGGGCATCTTCGAGTTTTTTCCCCGTGGGGTCTTCTGTTTTTTCGCTTGAATCTGCCATGTTTTCCTACGAACAAATATTCAATAGTTCACACATAAACTGTTCGGCTCTAAACCATTGGGTTTCAAAGTGCGCAGTAAAGTTATCAAGTGTTATCCAAATAATCAGTAATCCCATTACCTGAGCAATAGAAAAGCCAATACTAAAAATGTTTAGCTGGGGTGCAGCCTTGGTCATTACACCAAACGCTAAATTCACAATAAGTAGTGACACAATGGGCGCTAGAGATAAGGTTACTGCGGATATAAACATCCAACCGCCCCAATGGGCAATATCTCGGAACTGTTCACCTGTCCACCATGCTTCGCCGATGGGAAACGCCTCGAAGCTCATTACTATCATTTGGATCATGGACAAATGTCCATCCAACGTCCAAAACAATAAGGTCGCCAATATTAGATAAAACTGACCAACCGCAGGTACGTTTATACCGTTTACGGGGTCAACAATAGACGCGAACCCCAAACCGGTTTGCATGGCTATGATTTGGCCTGCAAGCACGAAGGTATTGAGCACCATCATTGAAATAAATCCAATAGCAATACCAATAAGCAACTGCTGAATAACGATTAAAAATGTGCCCACATCCACCAAATTTTCTATGGGTGACGGGGGCACTACCGGCATTATAATGAGCGTGAGCATTATACCCAACAAGGCTCTTACCTGCGGCGGAATGGATTTAGCACTCAAGCCAATCATGGCTACGAACAAGCCGCTAATGCGCATAAAGGGCAGCAGCATGTCCGCAAGAAATTGATTGATGGTGGCGAGTTCTACTTCCACAGCTTTAGCCTTCTATCCCACAACCTGAGGGATCATATCAACCATTCTGAAAGTAAAATCCATAAGCTGTTGTACCAGCCAGTTTCCTCCCCAGCTCAGTGCGAGAAGCGTGACAAGCAAGCGCGGTAAGAAACTCATGGTTTGTTCGTTGATACTGGTAGCAGCCTGGAATACAGCCACTACTAAGCCCACGATGAGGCTTGGAACAATCACCGCGGACACCAAGACAATAACCATGAACATGGCTTCTCGCAGTATTTCTACAAAGACTTCTGGTGACATAAGCCCTCCTAGACGCCCATACCAAAACTGGTCGCCAACGTTCCGAAAATAAGGTTCCAGCCATCGACCAATACAAAAAGCATGAGCTTAAACGGCAAAGATACAATCATAGGCGAGAGCATCATCATACCCATGGCCATCAATATAGACGCTACCACCAAGTCAATAATAAGAAAGGGAATAAATAGCATAAAACCGATTTGAAACGCCGTTTTAAGTTCACTGGTTACAAATGCGGGGATAAGGATGGTTAGCGGTACTTCATTGGTATCAGCGTATTTTCCTTCGTCTCCGGCTATTCGTACAAACGTTTCTAAGTCCTTTACCCGTGTTTGAGAAAGCATAAACGCGCGCATGGGCCCTTTGGCTTGTTCTAGGGCATCTAGGCTGGTGAGTTGCTCGTTAAGATAGGGCTGCAAGGCGCGCTCGTTCACCTCTTCAAATACCGGCGCCATAATGAACATAGATAAAAACAAACTTACGCCAATTAATATCTGGTTCGAAGGTGATTGTTGAAGGCCAATTGCCTGTCGCAGAATAGACAGTACCACGATGATACGCGTAAACGATGTCATCATCATGATAAACGCAGGGATAAGGCTTAACGCTGTCATAATAAACAGCGCTTGAAGCGTCATAGTGTAATCTTGCGAACCATCTTGATTGGTCGTAACCGTCACTGCAGAAATCCCCTGCTGAGCATAAGCAGGCTCCACGAGCAGCAATAACGGTAGGGTTAAAAGTAGCCAGGCAAACTTACGCATCTTTCGACTCTTCCTTTTTTTCTTTTTCTAAGCTGGGGTTAAGCTTCCCCGCCATCGCAGCAACAAGCTTTTGTTTAAACACCTCAGCTCCATTTTGTTGCTCGCCTGTGGCTTTGTTTAATCCTTTCACAGGCACATCAAGGTTTTTGTCTAACTTGCTTAGATGTGAAATATTGTGGCTAGTAACACCAATAAGGTGCTGCTCATCGCCCACCTGAATTACCATTATTTTTTCTTTTGTGCCAACAACCATGCTGGCGGCCACTTTCATTTGATTTCCACCCATCGCAGTGACATTAAATCGACGCATCACATAAGCGAGAGCGAAAATGACGCCAACAACGACAAGTAAAGAAAGGAAAATTGACAGTATCGACGTGGGATTGGTGATTGACTGGGTTGACTGCGCAAAGGCCAATTCACAGATTAAAAGGGGCAGCATTGCGCAACCCCTTAGTTTATAAGAAGTTTTATCTGAGCTTCTTGATTCTCTCAATTTGACTAATAACATCCGTTAATCGAATACCGAATTTGTCGTTGACCACTACTACTTCACCATGAGCAATCAACGTGCCATTAACTAATACATCTAGTGGCTCACCGGCAACACGATCCAGCTCCACCACAGAACCCTGGTTCAACTGTAGCAGATTTCGGATACTTATTTGACTACGGCCGACTTCCATCGAAATAGTCACTGGAATATCTAGAATAGTATCTAGCTTTTTCTTTTCTTCTTGCGTGATAGGCGCGTCGTCAGTTAATTCGTCAAGTTCGGCAACTTGTACGTCTTCGTTATCGCCAGCCTCTTGTTCCGCTTCAGATTCGGCTTGCTCGGCCATCGCCGCTGCCCAATCGTCCATACCGTCTTCACTCATGGGAACTCCCCTCTACCTTACAGGTCTTCTTCGAGTACTTGCAGTTCTGCGTCATTATCAATAATGCGCCCACCGCGGGTTAATAACTGTAGCTCAGACTTCACTGAAGTCGGTCTTGCAATTTTCTCTACTATTTTCAGCGCCAAGTTATCGCGGCTGCGACCTAATTTAGCTCTGAAAGTCGGTAAATCTTCAATTAATACTGTGATGGTTTCCGGCATTTCCACAGGAATGATATCGCCAGGCTTAAACTCCATCACATCGCGAAGTGGTACATCAACATCTAACATATGCGTAGTTAATGCTACTTTCACATCCATAATTTCATCGCGAAGTGCCTTACTCCAACGTAAGTCCGTATCTTCTTTATCGCTTTGAACACCTGCATCTAGGAGTTCGCGAATAGGCTCTAACATTGAGTATGGCAATGACACGTGGAAGTCGCCACCGCCGCCATCTAGTTCGATATGGAACGAGCTGATGACCACCACCTCGGTCGGGCTCACAATGTTCGCCATCGCAGGGTTTACTTCTGAGTCCAAATATTCAAACGACACATCCATGACCGGTGCCCAGGCTTCTTTATAATCTTCAAAGATTATTTTAAGCAGCATCTGAATAATACGACGTTCCGTGGGCGTGAATTCACGGCCTTCGATTTTCGCATGATAGCGACCATCGCCACCAAAGAAGTTGTCTACCAGAATAAATACCAAACGGGCTTCCATAGTGATAAGCCCCGTGCCTTTAAGTGGGCGGAAACGCACCATGTTCAGACTCGTTGGAACGAACAACGTATGAATATATTCGCCAAACTTAATCATCTGAATACCGTTAATCGATACTTCAGCTGAACGTCGCATCATGTTAAACAAACTTACACGCATGTGACGGGCAAAACGTTCATTCACAATTTCGAGCGTAGGCATACGCCCACGCACAATTCTATCTTGCGAGGAGAAGTCGTACTCGAGCGTAGAAGCATCAGAGTCGCTACTGCCGACCTCTTCCTCTTCTACATCATCTACCCCGTGTAACAGGGCATCGATTTCATCTTGAGATAATAAATCACTCACCGTCTTCTACCTTACTTAGTCGATGCATTACTGCATGACAAAACCTGTAAACAATACGCGCTCTACAACATCGCTGCCCGTAATGTCTTTCAATGCTTTTTGTACTTCAGTTACCGCTTGCTCACGAAGCTCAATTTTACCTGCCTCTGTGACAAGATCGTCTGCATTTGACGTACTAAAGGCTTGCAAAAGCGTACCTTCAATAAGCGGTATATGCGTTTTTGCTAATTCTTCGTTATCTGAACCACGTACTAATAGCTGTACTTTAATTTGGACGAGTCTGTCTCGTCCTGATCCGGGCACATTGAAGACGAAGGGTCTTGGCATAGCAACGTAGAGCGCCGTACCTATTTCAGCATTACCCGAACTCGCTGCCGGTGCACTCTCAGCGGCCGCCGCAGCATCGGCTTCAGCCAGTTGTTCGGCCGCAGGTTCATCGCCTCCTGCAAACAGTAAGAAATAAGCGGCAGCTCCACCACCTACAAGAACCACAGCTATAATGATGATCAACATCATTTTGCCTTTCTTTTTACCGCCTTCTTCTACCTGTAACTCTTCATCAGCCATGTGTAACTCATCAGTAATATTAAGAAAAAACGTATTATCAATGTTCCATCGCAAATGGCAATGCCATTATTTGTATCTACATCTACTTGATACGGTAACAGCAGCCATCAATTGCTATTGAGCGGCGCTACATCGACCTGTTTAATCGTATTCAATTGAATACATCAAACATAGCAGTCTTAAAATAATCTCACCATGCTACCTATTGATAATAGTTTTGCTTAATTTTAAGCGTAGAAATCAATCCCACCCTTGGCTGCCCGCGTCACTGATTGCTCGATAATCCGCGTTTCGCCCATATCGTCTAAACCGTCATTTTCTCCACGGTTTTCGGTGCCATTTCCTCTGCTATTATCGTTTGCAAGTTGCTGGCCATTTTCGTTACCCGAAGAATTATCTTTTCTTACTTCAGCATCACCTAACTCAATGCCTTGTTCAGAAAGCATATCTCTTAATTTAGGCATGGCATCGGCTAGCGCTTCCTTTGCTTGTTGAGATTGAACAACAAAGCTTACGCTTGCTGCGTCACCTGCAACATTTACCCTAACTTGCATGCTGCCCATTTCCGGGGGATCGAGTCGTATTTCAGCCATGGTGTTGCGCGCGTTCACCATCCAGCGAATTTTTTCATTTAGCTGCTGCTGGCCCTCTGGCTTATGAATGTTGACCGCCTTATCAAAGCCTTCAAACTGCTGCTGAGATTTTGACGCTTCAGCGCGAAGCTGGGTGTTTTCTTGTATTACCGTATCGGTTTGACCTACCATACTTGCGAAAGCTTGTTGGGCGCTGGCCTGTGTTTGCGTCATCAAGTTAAGGAACTGACTCGCCTGGCTATCGACCCTTGCAGTCATTGAAGCAATTACTTCGGTATTTACTGCTGCCTCGTTGGCGGCATCACTCACAATAGCCGTCAAATCAATACCAGGCTCTCTACCTTGCTGAACTTGTTGCTGAAATTCATTAATACCAGCAATGATATTTGCCTTCACAGCTTGTTGTTGGGCACCACTTGGCATTACTGTAACTACACGTTCAGCAAATGCCTCGGTAGCTTTTTGAGAAGTCTGTGGGGACAGTTCACTTAATGCATTTAATAAGTCACTTTGTGAATCATCGGTCATTTCAAAACTATTATTTTGAGATAACGTACTCTGAGTATTCATTACTGACGCTGTGTCAGTTACCTTATTTTTGTCTGCACCGTTAGTATTTACATCACCATTTTCTAAGACAGCTCCGCCAATGGCTACTTCAGCGGCTATGTCAATGGTTGCGTCAGAATACAATGCTTCTAACTGAGAGCTGGCTTCATCTGAAGATAATTGTTGCATCGCTTTGAGCTCATCAGATAACAGACTCAACACAAGAGATTCATCTGATGCGTTTATACTATTTGTCAGCGTTTCCTCATCTGTATTGCTTACACTTTGATCTGCATCGATATCGCTTTCTTTTTGCTGCATGAGTTGTGCAATTAGTGCAGAAAGTTCACTGGCATTTGAATCTAATTTATCGTTGGCGAGGATTTGTGACAGCTCAGCGTTTGCTTTGCCGTTAGCACCACTTTGTTCGCTTTCAGCGTCAAGCAATAGTGCGGTCAAAGCACTCAGTGTTTGTTGTGCTTCGGTAGAAAGGGATTCGATAGCGATTTCCCCCTCACTGCTGCCACTATTAAGCTGAGAAAGTAAATGCGCCATTTCCGAGGGTGCGTCGCTGGCATCTACACCGTCTGGGATCTTCCAAAGCTTTCCGTTTTCTTTTACAGAAAGAACATTAACCGTCTCATCTGAAAACTCAGAAATACCATTGGTTGTTCTGTTGTTAGTTTGCTCTTTGTTATCAGTCTTACCAAAGCGTTCGGCTAGGGTTTCAACATAGGCAATCCAGTCGGGCTCTTCATAAGCCTTATCCGGCTTTCCATCAGGCCTACCAGGTGTGGTAATAACGCCTGCCTCAGCATCTTTTTTGCCGCCTTCTCCAATAACAAACTCTGCTTCGGTTACGCCTTTTTGTTCAACACCACCTTCAGTGTCATCTACCGTCAAACTGGCCTTTTCTTTATCGCCCGAGTTGAGCTGTGCTTCTGTCTCTTTTCGAGCAAAGGCAGCGTTTTCTTCTTTTGTACCTGGCGCTGACTCTGCAGGATTGTCTGTTACTTTCTTTTCAACAGGAAGATTAGTATGTCCGGCATCGCGGTCTTTACCCTTCTTCACTGTTTCATCAGAAACTGAATTGTTAGCAGATGAGCCTGCCGAACGGGTTGTCTCCCCGGACTGAGCGCGTATTGCATCTTTGTCATTTAAAACAAAATCTGATTTGCTCGATTTTGCTTCCTGATAAAGTCGATTAAATGCTTGGTTGTTTTCGCTATTCGCTTGCTGTTGCGTACCAATACCTGTTTCAACCGCTTTAGCTGTGCTAGAAGCAGAGAAAGGTAATGCGGCAATGTCTGTTTTATGTGCGGCAACTTGTTGCATATTGTCCTACCGTCCTACATTTATCTCGTCTTTCACCAAGAAGACCTAATGTGATGCGAATCAATCACTGGGCGTTATTTTTAAACAGACCGAGAGAAGTAAATCGCAAACCCACAAACGCTTATCTAAATTTCAATCACTTAGCTCTACTCAGATAGCCTTTATGGCTATCGTTTGGCATTAGGTTTTATGCTCGCTATCGTTGAATTTCTTACTTTGTAATAAGTGTAGAACTTCAAACAAACACTGTTAGAGCGTAATAACCATTGCATTAAAACTAAAGCGCGCTGTTACATTTCATATTGATTTTGCAAGGGTTGAGCCAAAGTGGCTTGAGAACATACTATTTATTAGAAAGGAGAGCGCTTAGCTCTGAAAAATCGTTGTGTGGCAAATTCATCCATCATGGCCTGCTCGGCTTTAGCTTCTTTTTTCTGTTCAGCCAACTTCTTCTTATCAAGCAACAAGGTAACAGCTTTAACTTTCTGCTGCTGCTTTAGCCATATTTGCTTGCGCTGGTCCGCTGCCATTTGTGCACGAGCAATCACTTGCATCTGTTGCTCACACGCTTTATCTAATTTTCCGACAAAAGATAGGTGTTGTTGATAATAAGTCGCCGTAACGCCGGCTTGACCTGTTTGTTGGATACCTTTGATATAATCAATACGGTACTGCTCAAGGCTAGTTAGTTTTTGCTTTTGCTGATTAACGTTTTGCTGAGCCTGCTGATAATACCGGGCTTCTCGCTGCTCTTTTTCTTGCTCAAACTCGGCTAGGCGCTCTAGTTGTTTAGACATTTTTGGCTTCCTTACTCACGGAGCCTAGTTGACTGTTCGTTAAAGCCCATGCACCCGCTACTGAAAAAGACATTATCCTTGTCCCAACCCTTTGGCTAGGGCAGCCATGCCTTCCAAACTTTCATCGTAAGGAATGACTTGCTTCATTCCTTGCTGTAACAAAGCGTTGATTGCAGGCTCTGCACGAATCGCTAAATCAATACGTGGGTCTGACCCTTTGGCATAAGCACCAATAGAAATAAGGTCTTGGTTTTGTTTGTAGTTGGAGTAAACCTGGCGAATGCGACGAGCCATAAGTTGATGCTCTTCACTCACCACCATTGGCATTACACGGCTTATCGACGCTTCAATATCAATTGCGGGGTAATGACCGCTATCGGCAAGGGCTCTTGATAAGACCACGTGACCATCCAAAATGGCACGAGCAGCATCAGCTATGGGGTCTTGCAAATCGTCCCCTTCGGTAAGTACCGTATAAAAGGCCGTAATAGAGCCTTGGCGCTCGCTGCCATTACCAGCTCGTTCAACTAATGCAGGTAGCCGAGCAAAGACCGATGGCGGATAGCCTTTTGTTGCTGGAGGCTCACCCACAGCCAGCGCAATTTCACGCTGCGCCATGGCATAACGGGTTAACGAATCAATAAGCAACAGCACTTTCATGCCTTTGTCACGAAAATATTCCGCAATAGTTACCGCAGTTTCGCAGCCCTTTAAGCGCATAAGCGGTGAAGTATCAGCAGGTGCAGCAACTACAACCGCACGTTTGCGTTCTTCTTCTGTTAGGATTTCGTGAATAAATTCTTTTACTTCTCGGCCACGCTCTCCGACAAGCCCTACAACAACCACGTCGGCTTCACAGCCCCGGGTCATCATGCCTAATAACACACTTTTACCCACGCCACTTCCTGCGAATAGCCCCATACGCTGACCTACACCCACCGTATTGAGTGCGTTAATGGCGCGTACGCCTACATCCATCGGAGTATTTATGGGACGGCGGATAAGCGGGTTCATTGGCGGTCTAGTTGTTGGCGCGCGGGCTTCGGCATTTATTTCACCTAAACCGTCAAGGGGCTGACCATTACCATCTACCACGCGCCCTAAAAGCCCCATACCTACCGGTAAACCACTTTGTCGGTTTAACGGCATCACGCGACTTCCGGGTACAATACCGCGTACCGCTTCGGTGGGCATTAAATAAGTTATATCATCGCCAAAACCAACCACTTCGGCTTCTATCTCACCTTCAATGGTCTGTACTAAACATTGACTGCCAACGGGTAGCTGACACCCCACCGCTTCGAGAGTTAAACCGATACCACGAACTAACTTGCCGGCAGCGACTACCGGCGGAGAAGAGATCTGTTTTGTGAGGGATTCAAAATGCGAATGCCAAGGGCTAGTCATCTGACAAACCTTGGTTTAGTAAAAATTTATCTATAACGTTACGGCACCGGCGCTCAATAGACACATCTACGGCGTTTTGTGCAGTGGTAATATCGCAACCTCCGCGTTCCATCGCCGGGGCTTCAACCAGACTCCATCCTTTTTTAGCAATTTCTTCGTCGCCGAAATGCGCTTTTACCAATTCAATATCGTCTGGGTTCATGTGAATTTGATAATCTGCTTGATTAATGGGTAACGCCTTAATGCCTTCACTTAACGCTTGAAGTATCACTTGTTGGTTAGTGCTGACCTCTGTTTTAATAACTGCTTTTGCAAGTGTTACAGCAAGTTTAACCAGCTGGTCACGGGTTTCATCGTTAGCCTGAGAAAGTGGGTCGTGGAATTTTTCAGCAAGCATTTGCCACACTTCGGCTTGTTCAGCCATCTGCTGGCGACCTTCTTCTAAGCCTTGCTCAAGACCTTCGTTATGACCTTGTTCCTTACCTTCGGCCAAGCCAGTTTCAAAACCTTTAGCTTTACCTTCTTCAAAACCTTTTTCCTTGCCTTCCTGAAAACCTTCATCATAGGCAGCCTGGCGAATAGCTTCTATCTCTTCAGCGGTAGGAGGCTTGATTTCTTCTTCAACTTCAGGGGGCTCATACTTCCAATCTGAGCGTTTATTCAGTGCATTGGTTGTCTCGTCTTTTCTAGCTGCCCTTGGATCATCGACAAACGGTAGATCCCATGCTTTAGCTTCGTTTATTTCGTTTTCACTGAAATTTTTATTACCAGACATTTTTTATTACCAAAGACTTTTTATTTCGAGGCTGTTTATTACAAAGTTCTTTATTACGAGACTTGTTTCTACCTCAGCTACAGCTCTAAGGGCATCAGAGTGCTTACAAGAACTCTTCACCGCCACCGCCGCCAAGCATGATTTCACCTGAGTCAGAAAGTCGACGGGCAACAGAAAGAATTTCTTTTTGTGCAGTTTCCACTTCACTGATACGAACAGGGCCGAGAGCTTCCAAGTCATCGCCAAGCATTTCAGCAGCACGCTTAGACATATTGCGCATAATCTTATCCTTAAGCTCTTCGTCAGCACCTTTAATTGCCTTAAGCAGCGCATCTTGCTGCACTTCGCGCAATATTGCCTGAATGCCTTTGTCGTCTACATCGACCAAATTGTCGAAGACAAACATAAGATCCTGAATTTGCTGACTCATCTCTTCGTCTTGTTCGCGAATAGCGTCCATCAGCTGACCTTCTATCGCGGTATCCAAGTAGTTCATGATGTTCGCTGCAGACTTCAAGCCACCCATTTTCGCCGCTTGCGTTCCCGCTTGACCAGCGAACTGCTTCTCCATAATTTCGTTTAGTTCTTGCAATGCTGCTGGCTGAACTTCTTCTAGATTCGCAATACGCATCAACAGATCAAGTCGTACTTTTTCTGGGAATTGCGCCAAAATTTCAGCGCTTTGCTCAGGCTCTAGATAAGACAGTACAATGGTTTGGATCTGCGGGTGTTCGTTGCGAATAATGCTCGCCACCTGCTTAGAGTCCATCCATTTCAGTGAATCTAGACCTTTTGCGCCACTGCCCATTAGGATCTGATCGATAAGGTTTGCCGCCTTGTCTTCACCTAAGGCTGCAGTTAGTGCTCGCTTAACAAAGTCTTGGCTCTGGAAGCCAATAGTGCTGTAGTTCTGAATCTCTTCAATGAAATGTTTGTGAACTGACGTAATTTTAGTTTGCGTCATATCGTCCACTTTCGCCATTTCAGAACCCAGCTTCTGCACTTGTTTTGGTTCAAGGTGCTTTAATATCTGCGCCGCATCTTCTTCAGATAAGCTAAGTAGTAAGATGGCAGCTTTTTCTACGCCTTCTAATTTACTGACGTCGTATGACGGTTCTTCAACATTGGCAAGTTCTTCAGCCATAATCTTATCTCACTACTCGTCTTGCATTAACCAGCCCTTAACTACCTGGGCTGATAATTCTGGTTCATTGGCCACTAGCGCGCGTACGGCTTTAAGTACATCTTCGTCTTTGTGCAAGTCAGGTAGCATAAGTGAACCATCTGGCGCAAAGCCTACCTGTCCTTCGTCAAAGTCAGACGTTAACATGCTAATTGTGTCATCGCCTAAGTCTAAGCCTTCATCGGCATCAAATTCATCTGCCTCGTTAGACTCATCTGGGTTGATAAGACGACGTAGCATAGGTCGAATCACAAAGATGATAAGTACTATTATAACCAAGCCACCAACAACTAGCTTAAGAATTGGCAGAAAACCAGGCTGTTCCCACAAAGGCGCATCTTCAATTTCACCTGCATCCATACGAGTAAAGGGTACGCTAACCACTTCTAGCGAGTCGCCGCGGGTTACGTCAAAGCCAATCCCGCCTTGTAATAGTCTGCGAATATTAAGAATTTCTTCTTGTTTGCGTGGCGTTGGCGTCATAGCACCGTCTTCGCCTGCAACTTGGGTATAGTCCACTGCCACCGACACACTTAGTCTGCGGATTACACCTGTCTGTTTTTTAGTATGACTAATGGTGGTATCAAGCTCATAGTTGCGCGTTGACTCTTTTGCCGTGCGCCCTGGCATGGTTTGTTGACTGCCGCCCACAGCATTTTCTGGAATATTAGAATCAAGCGGAGGCTGGTTTGATAGTGCGCCAGGAATACCCCCAACGCCGCCACCCACGCTGTTCTCTTCGACTATCATTTCACTGCGAACCGCAGGCAAGTCTGGGTTGTAGCTACGCTGGGTTTGCTCCATCGCCGTGAAGTCCATTGTAACGTCAGCTTGCGCCGTGTAGTTACCTATGCCCAAAACTGGAATCAATATAGCGTCAATTTTTTCTAGATACTCTTGCTCGCGCTGACGTTCAATTTCATACTCTTTTCTGGCACGAGCACTCATTGAATCTTGCGAGCCTGAGTTAAGCAGACGACCATTGCTGTCAGTTACCGTTACTTTAGACGGCTCCATGTTTTGTACGGCAGAAGCCACGATATCAACGACCGCATCAACCTCTTCACCAGCAATGACGGCACCGCGTTTGGCAGTTAATACCACTGTTGCGGACGCTTTCTTCTCTCTACGGGCAAACACGTTTTCTTTTGGCATCGCCAGCAGTACTCGAGCTTTTTGAATACTTGCGATATCTTCGATGGTCGAGGCAATTTGCTGTTCACGCGCATGTTTAAGACGTTCCATCTCAACACGCTGACTTACACCAAAACCCATGTCCTGCATGATGATATCGGTACCAGCATCTGAGCTTTTAGTTAACCCTTGGCGTGTCATACCCAGGCGGATATTTTGGAATTCGTCACTTCTTACATAAACAGTATTGCCTTCAAGCTTATAATCGATTTGATTCGCATCCATATAATCGAGAGTTTCGATAAGCTCTTGGGTTTCCATCTTAGCAAGGGGACGATAATCAGGCTCTTGTGACCAAATAAGGATGAAAATAGCGATGGCCACACAAATGACCAAAACAACCACAAGGGCCATCTGGCGCATCATATCTGCGCTACCTAACGTATCCATGAAACCAGATTTGTTTTCTGGCTCATTGTCCGCTGCTTGATTTTGATCAGGAACCGTAAGGTTTGTACCTGTTGCTTCAGCCATAACCTACTCCACCTATACCGGCATATTCATTATTGTTTTATAGGCTTCAAGTACTTTGTTACGTACTTGAACAGTAGCTTCGAAAGCAATGCCTGCCTTTTCTTTTGTCAACATGACTTGGGCTAAGCTCAAACTAGGGTCACCCATTTCAAAACGTTGCTGTGCATCTTTTGATTCAAGCTGCATACCGTTTACACCGTCAACCGCGTTCTTAAGCATGGTCGAGAAATCGCTTGCAGAGCTGTTTATTTCAGTAAGCGATTGCTGCTGAGGCTCGTTAACTTGAAGACGAGTTTGCCCTATCATGTTTTGCATTTCTTGATACAAACTATTGGCTTTAACGTCCATACCCACTCCTAGCGTTTCTTTAAAAACCGCCTGAACAACGGCGAATAACTAATTATATGAGTGATTTAGCAAGGGGCTTGCCAACTTTAAAACCCCATAGATATCAATATGATAAGAGCAAAAAAAGGAAAGAAGCCAAATTTATGGCGTTTGATTTGATGGGAGCAACAAAAAACCGCCGCCTTCTTTACTACAGAGGCGACGGATAACGGGGTTAAACGAGAGGTTCAAAACAGCAGTATTAAGCCGGTACTTCAATGCCGTCTTCACGCATGCGCGCTAGTTTATAACGAAGGGTTCTAGGGCTAATCCCAAGTTTTTCCGCAACGTCCTTACGTTTACCATTGCACGAGACTAATGTATCAAGAATAATTTGGTGCTCCTGATAGCGAAGTTCTGAGCCCAATTTGTTGTCTTCAACCTGCTCTTGTGTAACTTCAAGCGGGGCCGACATGTCTTCGTCAATCATTAGATCGCTTGCATCTATTTCATTGTTTTCACAAAGAATAAGTGCTCGCTGAACTACATTTTCCAGCTCACGAACATTACCGGGCCAACTGTACTGGGATAACTTATTGCGCGCTGCAGCACTTAACCTGATTGTGCCTAGGCCCTGTGAACTTGCGTGACGCTGAACAAGGTGCTCCGCAAGTGGCACAATGTCTCCAGGGCGTTCCGATAGAGGACGCCATTCAATAGGAAATACGTTTAAGCGGTAGTATAAGTCTTCTCTGAATTCACCTGCATCTACTGCTTTTCTTAAATCTCGGTTACTCGTAGCAATAACTCGTACGTTAAGTTTAACGGTTTTTCGGCCGCCAAGGCGTTCTACTTCACGCTCTTGTAACACGCGCAGTAATTTAGCCTGCAGTGCCAAATCCATCTCAGTTATTTCATCAAGTAACAAGGTGCCGTCTTGAGCTTGTTCGAACTTACCCGGACAGGCCTGAATAGCGCCAGTAAAGGCCCCTTTTTCGTAACCAAACAAGGTCGCTTCCAACATATTTTCTGGAATGGCAGCACAGTTGATGGCAACAAAAGGCGCTTCGCTTCGCGGTGACTGGTCGTGAATATAGCGAGACAATACTTCTTTACCCGACCCGCTTGGACCCATGACCATAACGGTAGCTTCAGACTTAGCGACTTTGCGTGAAAGCTCAAGTAATTTTAAGCTTGAAGGATCGGCTACTATTGGCGTCCGAGATTCAATTTTTTGTGCAGGGGCGTAGCGCCCCACCAAGTTAAGCAATACTTCTGGCGCAAAAGGCTTTGATAGATAGTCCGTTGCGCCATCGCGCATCGCTTGAACCGCATCATCAATGGTGGCGTAGGCCGTCATTAAAAGCACAGGCATATTAGGGTATTTAGCTTTAATGCTTTTTAGCAGTGTTAAGCCACTCATTTCGCCCATTTGTATATCGCTAACCACTAAATCTACACTCTGAGACGACAGCATCATTAACGCTTCTTCTGCACAATCAGCGGCAATCACGTTGTAGTTACCTAATAACAGGGTATCTAGGAGCGCTTCGCGTAAACCCGCGTCATCTTCAACAATTAGTATGGTAGTTTTAGACATTATTCTCTCCTATGACTTATGCAACATGAGTCAATGTTTGTGAGGTTTTAGCATTCGCCGAGCACGGTAATGACACGCTAAAGCAGGCTCCGCCCTCGGGTACGTCAATTACATTGAGTGCGCCGCTATGCGCATTTACCACCGACTTCACCACAGCAAGACCCAAACCGGTACCGTGAGTTTTAGTTGTAAAGAAGGGTTCAAAGATTTTGGTTTTTAACCGTTCTGGTACACCAGGGCCTTTATCAATAACTGAAACATGTAAACGCTGATTGCTTACTGATGCCTGAACATGCACACACTCGCCTTTCGGGGTGACTTGGCTTGCATTATGTATGAGGTTTAACAACGCCCCCTGAAGAGCAGTTAAATTCCCAGTTATTGCTACGTTTTGCTCAAAACCTGAAAACGTTAGCTTTTGCTGCGCTTGAGCTGTCATGCTTTGTGCATTCCCCTCAATGGCGCCGAATAATTCAGCGAGACTAATTTTGCTTACCACTTGCTCTTCGCCAGATTTAGCAAAAAGCAGCATGTCATTAACCTGGCTTTCCAGCTCTTTAAGCCTGTCTGTTAATTTGTTCGCAAATTGTGTTTGTGCTTCTTCCCCTAACCCTTTACGCGTTAAGTTTGACGCATAAAGCATGGCTGCAGAAAGTGGAGTTCTGATTTGATGGGCTAGTGATGCCACCATTTTTCCAAGAGAAGACAACCGTTGCATGTGGCTAACGCGCGCTTGCAGTTGACGGGTTTCAGTTAAGTCTGTGATAACAATTAGCTGACCTGGCTCATTGTCTAATGGGGTAATGGAAAGCTTCACTCGTCTACCATCAACAAGCGATACTTCATGACCATCATCTGCGCGAGGCTTGAAAGAGCGAGTAATAATACTGCGCCACACTTCCTCTTCCAGCGGTTCGCCTAACAATGCTTTTGCCTGCTCGTTGGCTTGGCGAACAATACCCTTGCCATCAATAACAATAACACCCGCTGGCATTACTTGAAGTAAATGTTCGAGTCGACTCGCCTGCAATCTCAGGGATTCAATATCATCATTTTGCGACGTTTGATAATCATCTTGAGATACCGCAGAGCCGCCATTAAGTGCATAGGCAGATGCGAAATACTCTGTAGATTGTTGTGTGCTATCGAAAGCCATATCATCCTCGTCAAATTGCAGACGCTGTTTAACTATGGCTTAGATAAAGCAGAAGATATGCCAACTTAACATTGGCTTATTTATCAGTAAGATAGATGGTATTTTTGAGAGAAAGCGTAACGTCAATTAGCTGACATTACGCTTCTTCGGTACGCTGAATATCGTATTTTCGCATTTTTTCAACGAGGGTAGTTCTGCGCATTCCAAGCTTGTCGGCGGCACGTGCGACCACCCAATCTTGGTTTTCTAGGGCTTGTTTTATGAGATTCACTTCAAGCTCAGAAAGGTACTCTTTAAGGTTAACACCTTCTGCAGGTAACGAGGACGACACCATGCCGTTTAGGCCGTCGTGATTCTGCTCGCTAACGTCTTCTTCTGGCTCTTGCGCTGCAGCCTCAGCAAATAGTTCATTAAAGGCTTCACGCTCAAGCATTTCTTCTGGATAGTCTGGCTCGTAAGCCTGAACATCACCGTACTGGTACTTTTCCGGTAAATCAGCAATATCAACAATCTGCCCAGGATAAAGGATTGTTAATCGCTCAACTAAATTTGAAAGCTCACGAACGTTCCCCGCCCACTCATGCTCCATAAGCGACGCAATCGCTTGCTCGGTAAAACGTACGCTCTCAACGCCATCCCCTTGAATTCGGCTATTCAATTCCTGAAGTAATAAGGGGATATCGTCTTTTCTTTGTCGAAGCGCAGGGCTGTCGATTGGAAAAACGTTGAGTCGGTAATACAAGTCTTCTCGAAACTTGTCTTCGCTGATCATGGTTTCCAAGTTGCGGTGCGTTGCCGCAATAATACGTACGTTGCATTGAAGGGGCTTATTCCCCCCTACGCGTTCAAACATACGTTCTTGCAACACACGTAATAACTTAACCTGCATTTGAAGCGGCATATCGCCAATTTCATCAAGGAATAATGTGCCGCCTTCGGCTAACTCGAAGCGCCCTTTACGTGCACTGATAGCGCCTGTGAAAGCACCTTTCTCGTGACCAAACAATTCGCTCTCTAAAAGCTCGCCGGGAATAGCGCCGCAGTTTACCGGAATAAATGGACCATCTTTACGTTCAGATAAAAAGTGAACATTGCGCGCAACCACCTCTTTACCCGTACCAGACTCACCTAAAATCAACACGGTAGCGTCGGTGGGTGCGACTTGCTCAACTAAGCGCCGCACAATTTGGATTTGCTCACTTTTGCCCACAAGGCTTCTAAACAACCGGGTTTTTGTGCCTGCCGCACGAGATAAACCGGGTTTGCGTCGAGAGTATTCTTGGCAACGGTGTATAGCCTGCGTCAAAACAGGGTACGTTAATGGTGTTGCAATGACACTAACCAGGTTACAGCTTGCAGACGCCTGTGTATTGCTTTCAACTAAAGCGACAAACGGTATGTGTGGAAACTTTTCTACCAAATTACTTACGGCGGTGGGCGAGCGGTACTCGATAAGCACGGCGTCTGCACCACTTTCGTGGAGGTATCGCTCGCATTCACTGAAGCCTCGTGACTGGCACGACTCTCCCATGAAGGTAACGATAGTTTCCAAGTTTTGAATAAGTTCCTGATTATCACTAATCAGCAAAATGTTCTTCATTAATTCCCCGAGAACGCTTTGTTATTATTTACAGTTTAGCGCATTTCTAAATTGTAACGACAAAAGATCGGAGCGCAACCGCTGTTTTGGGAAATATATCAATAAAAAAAGCAGGTTACCCTGCTTCTTTCGATTAAATTTAGCCTAACCTACACCATTTAGTCTAGCTTAATAGCGATAAAACTTGGCTTTGCTGCTGGTTCGCCTGCGCTTGAACAGTAAGTGCAGCTTGGCCTAATACGTCGTTTGAAGCTTGTTGCGAAGTCGCTTGCGCAAAATCTAAATCTTGAATACGACTTCGAGCCTCTGCAGTATTTACGTTAGCTTGAGTGAGTGAACGCGCAGCACTTTCTAAACGATTTTGTGTAGCGCCTAAATCGCCCCGCGCGCTGCCGAGGGTTTCTATAGCCGCATCTGCTGCACCTAGTGCATCTTCAATACTAGTGCCTGACGTAATATCGATAGATAGAACATCGTTAAGCTGCGCCGCAACATCCTGCGTGTTAACGCTAATCGATTGACCAGGGCTAGAACCTGACTGGAATTCTAATGAGCCATTTTCAGATAATAACGGCTTGCCAGCAAAATTTGTTTGCTCAATAGTTTGCGAGATGTTTTCTTGTAGCTGAGTTATTTCAGATTGAATAGCACGGCGATCGCCACTGCTAAGCACACCATTACCAGACTGCAAAGTAAGCTCGCGAATACGGTTTACATCATCATTAATGCTGCCTAGACCACCTTCTGCAACCTGCGCGACAGAGATGCCATCATAAACGTTGTTTAATGACTGGCGATTACCTTCGACTTCTGATGTTAATCGGTCGATGATTTGTTGGGCCGACGCATCATCTAAGGCATTGTTTACCTTTTTTCCAGAAGCCAGCTTCTCAAACAAGTTGTCCTGCTTTTCTTGGATTTGACCAATTAGCGATGTTGAGCTGCTGTTATTGATTTGCATAATTGCGCCCTCTCATTAACACTTCATCCAAATATAGCACAACGCTGTATAACTTCTAATCAACACAAAGTATAAAAGTTCATACTCTCTAAGGTAAAACTATAAACGAGAGGCGCTTTTGAGCCTAAGCCTTTGGCACTTTTTAAATAAACATACTGGTAGTTGAATACCTTTATTTTGTAATTATTTTTGATGAATAATCGTTGTGGCCTAATGGTTTATGGCATTGTTGCCGACACATGATATATTTAAACGATAATCATAAAAATCGTGGGCGATCTATGTTTGACGGTAAGTCTATATTGATAACAGGTGGTACAGGTTCATTCGGTCATAAATACACCGAAAACTTGCTGTCACGCTACAACCCCAAGCGCTTAATCATTTATTCGCGAGATGAACTCAAACAGTTCGAAATGCAGCAAAAGTTTAACGCTCCATGCATGCGCTATTTCATAGGCGATGTGCGAGACAAAGACCGCCTTACCCGAGCAATGCAGGGTGTGGATTACGTTATTCATGCAGCCGCTATGAAACAAGTCCCCGCTGCTGAATATAATCCCACTGAATGTATCCGCACTAATATTGATGGTGCTGAGAATGTTATTAACGCAGCTATTGATAATTCGGTAAGCAAAGTCATTGCCTTGTCGACAGACAAAGCGGCTAATCCTGTAAACCTATACGGCGCTACTAAACTTGCCTCCGACAAGCTATTTGTAGCGGCAAATAATATGGTGGGCTCAGGAAAACCTCGATTTTCGGTAGTGAGATATGGAAATGTAGTAGGCTCTCGTGGCTCGGTTGTTCCTTTTTTCGAAAAGCTCATTGCAGAAGGTACAGACCATATTCCTGTTACGCATACAGATATGACCCGCTTTTGGATAACCCTTCAACAGGGCGTAGACTTTGTTCTAAAGAATTTCGAGCGGATGCTTGGCGGCGAAATATTCGTTCCTAAAATACCATCAATTAGAATCACCGATTTGGCCGAAGCTATGGCACCAGGTGTGCCAATAAAAATTGTGGGCATTCGACCAGGTGAAAAGCTTCACGAAATGATGTGCCCCGGCGACATGGCTTTTCATACTTTTGAGTATGATGACCACTTCGTGATTGCGCCAGCTATTAAATTTTTCAATAGAAGTAACGACTTCACCGTAAACGGGCTAGAAGAACAGGGTAAACCTGTATCTGATGGCTTCGAATATGTTTCTGACACTAACCCCCATTTTCTTACAGTTGAAGAAATTATTTCTTGTAATAAGGACGCTGCTAAGTGATCCCTTACGGACGCCAGTCAATTGATGAAGATGACATTAACGCTGTTGTCGACACACTAAAATCAAGCTGGCTGACACAGGGGCCTGCTGTTCCCGCTTTTGAAAAGGCCTTGACTCAATTTTGTGGCGCCGAGCATGCGGTCACAGTAAATAGCGCTACGTCTGCGCTGCACCTTGCTTGCCTCGCTCTTGGGGTACAACAAGACGATATTGTATGGACAAGTCCCAACTCTTTCGTAGCTTCAGCAAACTGTGCTGTTTATTGTGGTGCGACAGTCGACTTTGTTGATATAGAGCCTAACACTGGCAATATATCTGTTAATGCATTAGAGGCTAAGTTAGCACAGGCCAAAGAGCAAGGGACCCTCCCTAAAGCTGTGATCCCAGTGCATTTCGCAGGTCAGTCATGCGATATGAAAGCGATTGCCACACTTGCTAAGAAATATAACTTTTGTGTCATTGAAGACGCTTCTCATGCAATTGGAGGGAAATACTGCGAACGCCCCGTAGGTAGCTGTCAGTATTCAGATATTACGGTTTTCAGTTTCCACCCTGTTAAAATAATAACAACCATGGAAGGAGGCGCGGCGTTAACGAACAACGGTAAGTTAGCGCGTCAAATGCAATTGATGCGTAGCCATGGTGTGACTGCTAATAAAGATGAAATGACTGAAGAACCACACGGACCTTGGTATTATCAGCAAATACAACTAGGGTTTAACTACCGCATGAATGATGTGGAAGCGGCTTTAGGTACAAGCCAGCTAGCAAAGCTAGAGCAATTTGTTGAGCAAAGGAACGAATGCGCGTTTTTTTACAATGATGCATTCAGACAACACGATAAGATTTCGCCGCTTGAGGTTATAACCGAATGCTACAGTAGCTATCACTTGTACGTGATTAGATGCACAGGTTTAAACTCAGATTCACACAAAGCGGCAATCGAAGCCTTAAGGGAAAAAGGAGTTTTTGCTCACGTTCACTACATTCCTATTCACTTTCAGCCATATTATCAAAAATTAGGCTTTAAAAAGGGTGATTACCCTCAAGCAGAACAATACTACGAACACGCGATTACGCTTCCTCTATATCCTTCACTTACCAGAGAAGAAGCGCAATATGTAGTTGATACAACGGTTGATATTGTTAATCAACTATCGCGCTAACCTCTTCAGCTAATATTGGGTCGCCAATATTGTAAGCCCTTGATGCATTTTGACTTAGAAGTGCGTCTAAATGTTGCGGTGCCAAGCCAAAACCTGTTCTAAGCGACTTAACGTTGTTACGGGTGAAGGGCTGCCCTTTTTGAATGGGTGCACTAGCGTAAAGTGAGCGGCGTCTTAACTTATCTTTTTCGCTCACCTTATAGGTAACGTTACCTAAGGTTAGTTCTACTTGACGGACACTTTCTACCATACCAGCAAACTCGTCCGGCTCCATTGAAAACGCGGAATCCGGACCACCTAATGCTCTGTCTAAAATAAAGTGCTTTTCTATGACTCTGGCTCCCATCGCTGTAGCCGTTATGGGTACCACAGAGCCCATAGTATGGTCAGAAACACCTACAGTAGAATTGAACCTGTCACGCATGTCTACCATGGTTTTAAGATTGGCATCAGCAAGAGTAGAAGGGTAATTCGACGTGCACTTCAATAGCGTTATTTGATGATTATTCTCTTTGTGACAGGTTTCTAACGCTAAGGCGATGTCCGCTTCTTCCGCTACCCCTGTTGAAATAATAATAGGTTTGCCTGTTTTCGCTACCGCTCTAATCAAGGGAATATCAGTAATTTCGAAGGACGCGATTTTATAGAGGGGGACGTTAAGCTCTTCTAAAAGTGCCACACCATCCAAATCAAACGGGCTGGAAAAAAACACTAGCCCTAGTTCTTGAGCTACTTTTTGAAGAGGCTCATGCCATTCATATGGCATGGAGGCTTCTTTATATAGATCCCATAAAGTACGGCCTTTCCATAGGCCATCTTTGCGTTTTCCAAAAATGTCATTGTCAATATTTATGGCCAACGAATCAGCGGTGTAAGTTTGTACTTTAACCGCGTTAGCTCCCGCTTTCGCCATTGCTTTTATCGTATTAACCGCCAAATCAAAATCGTTATTGTGATTGGCAGACAACTCGGCAATGATGAATACTTGGTCGGTAAATGGGTACATCTATTAAGACTTATTAAAGTATACAAGTACGTCATCAATAGACTTTAACTTATCGAGATCTTCATCTGGTACAGTGACGCCTGTCTTGCCTTCAAGCTCTACAAACAAATTGAATAAATCTAAGCTGTCTAATCCATACTCAGAAAATGCCTGTTCGCTACCTAGGTTGCTCACATCTGCTGTCACACCAGAATCTGTCATTGCTTGTTTTACGTCTGCTTCAGTTAACATGTTCTTCATTCCTCTTTAATAGGCAGGTGGCCCACGAAAACCCTACGCCAAACCCGCTCAATACGAGTCGCGTTGAGTTGCCACTATTCAAAAAGTTTTTCAATATGAGCGGGATGGATGAAGAGACAGTGTTCCCCGTCTCTTCTAAAGCTTTAATAAACTTATCTTCGCTGCCTTTGAAACGCCTTGCTATTGCGTCAACGATAGCCAAACTTCCCTGGTGCAAAATGAACGCATCTACACTGTCTTCGGACCAATCATTCTTTTCTAATAATGATTTTATAGCAGGGGCAACATTCAACGAAGCAAAGTTAAAGACCTGCCTTCCATTCATATAAAGCTCGCCTTGCTCTACCTTTAGATGTTCAGCGCCTTTTCCATCCGTACCAAAGGTACAATCTGAAACTAAAAATTGTGGATTTTCTCCCATCCATGTTGCAGAAGCAGCGTCGCCGAACAGCATAGAGGTTGTTCTATTAGGCGTTGTGATCACTTTTGAATACGGATCAGCGGTAACCAAGACGCCATTTTTTTTACCAGATGTAGCCAAGAAGCCTTGTAGAATTGATAAACCATAAACATACCCTGAGCACCCCAATGAAACGTCAAAGGCCGCCACGTGGGTAGGTAACGCTAGTTTTTGGTGAACAAGGGCGGCGCAGTGTGGCAAACCGTGACCGTCTGGGTTTTGAGTTACAACAATTAGTGCATCTATATCTTCTTTAGCGAGGTCCGATTCAGAAAGTAAAGTTTCCACCGCCTTTACTGCCATATCAGAGGTATCATCACCCTCTTCTAATCTCGGCAAAAACCGAGCCCCGAGTTTGGTCTCAACAAATGATGCTGTTTCCTCAAAAGCTTCCGCTTGCTTGAAGTTGTCTACACCGTCTTTAGGTATGTAGCTTGAAATAGCCTTAATGCCTATCATGCTATTCTCCAACAATAAACTGCACGGTTCCAAAACGTTTACCATCGATTATGACGTCGTTAATCGAAAACTTGTTTTGCATCATTCGCGTAGTTTTAATAGAAAGACTTTCATAAACTATCGGCAGCTCATCGCAAAAGTTAAGCTGTCCCACCAACCACTTTCCCTTATTTAGACTAAAGAGTGTGTTATGAAGCTTTTTCGTTAATGCCACTACAAGCTCAACGGTTGTGCAGTCATTGCGATAAAAAGCAGTGGCCTGTTGCTGCGAGGAAATTATCTCGGCGTCTTTTACCAGCTTATCCTCATCAAATGGGTAGGACTCATCTACTGATGTATTGGTCTCGACAATCAACCCTCGAGTTTTTTCTTGAGTGTTTTTATCGAAAAGCTCAACGGTACCAACAATGTCTTTTTCAGCCACATCCTGGACCTGCCCTAACAAAACCTGACATTGGCGATGAATCAATTGCTTAAACACCAGTTTGGTAACAATTTGATTCGTATTACATACTGCAGTACTAAACCAGGTGTAGAAGTCCGTACTGTGTAAGTACTTTCGCGAGCCTTTAAACTTAAGTTCTGTTTTCATTATCGAATCCTTTTAGCCGGATTTCCTAACATAGTGGCGCCAGGGGCAACATCTTTGAAAATAGCAGCGCCAGCAGCCACCGTGCTGTACGCTCCTACACGCACGCTGTCTCTAACCACTGAGTTGGGCGCTATTTGAACCCCCTCTTCAACGTGTGCATAACCGCATAGCGTTGAATTAGGGCCTATATCAACTAAGTCATCAAGCGCTACATCGTGCCCAAGATTAGCATTCGCGCGAATAAAACAGTTATCTCCTACCTTTGCGCCAGGTTGAAGTACAGCGTTGGCAGCGACGACGACACCACTACCCAGTTTTACATTAAAACCAATGCTCGCAGATGGGTGAACCACTGTTGCCATTCGGCTTTGCGGAATATTGAGCTGTTTAAACTTTTCAGCGCGAACTTTCATTTTTCCAACAGACAGAAGTGCGTAAACGAAAGAGATATTGCCGTCTAGCCTGTCCCATTCATGGGGCGCTCCTAATACTGGCCAGCATTCTATGTGCTCACCTACAGGAATATTGTCATTTAAAAAACCTACAAGCTCGATAGGCTCGCCTGTCTTAATTAAATCAAGCACAATTTGCGCGACAACTAAGCCATTCCCGCCACCACCTATGATCACTACCTTTTTCAATACACTCTGCCTTTAACTGATAATTTCATCTACCCACAATTGACTGTGGCTGTATGCATCCATAACAGATAGCGCCCTCGCGGACATGACGTTTAATTTACTCGAAGAGCCCTTAAAGTCATCAAGCACGTTTATAACGCGTTGCTTAATCTCTTTTAATCTTTCGCAGTCTTTACTGAAGTCGCCAACATAAACCGCCGCCCCCTTTGCTTCTAATGCAATTGCCTGTGCAACCTGATTTTGAGCAATGGTGAGGATAACTGTTGGTAAGGCCATCATACAGCGCTCCCAAGATATGGTCCCCCCTCCGCCAATAGCTAAATCAGCTTGTGACATTAAGGATGAAATATTCGACGCCTGTACATGTAATTCGATGCCATGTTGTTCACAGAACGTTATTATTTCTTGCTTATGTGGATGATGCTTGCCTATAACAACATCTACGCTGACAGGGTCATCTAACTTTTCATTCCATTTGGCGAGCAGTTCGCATACAAACAAGGTGGCATTATCTTTGTCCATACCACCAAAGCAAACAAAAAGGCGCTTAATTGATTGGCGCAATGTTGAAGAGACACAGGAAAACTCTTCTCGCAATGGAAAGTACTGAGGCCCAATCATGAGCCTAGTATCGTTTTGTATTTTCCCGCCCCATTTTTCTTGAGGATTGAGCACGAGATTAGGATCAATTAATACATCACATTGCAGGAGCCGATCGGCTAAACCATCAATTACGACGATTTTGGCATCAAGGGCTTCTTTTAGCGTAGTGTGCCACTTAGACGTAAGCGAAAAATGGTCGACTATAACAATTACATGCTCTGTTAACGTCACATTTTGTAACGACACCAAAGTTTGCTCTGCGTCGAACGATTCTGTGCCGCCTAACCAACTAGCATGAGGGCACCAACTCCCTTCATATTTGGCAGACTCAGCTACAGGTAGCTCGATAACCTTAAAACCTGCTCGCCTCACTTCATATAAGCAATGCCCTTTATGCGGCTTTGAAACAAAGATTATCGATACGCCCCGCTCTCTCAATAGCGTAGCTAGCGTCAGGCAACGCATGACGTGGCCCGTTCCTATGTGCTGTGCACTATCTACTCGAAATAGTGCTGTAACTGTGTTGTTCACCCTTACAGCCCTCGCGACTGTATCGCGCTAAACAAGAGTTCTGCGGTTTCCCAATCTTCTTCGGTATCAATATCTTGTACGCGATATCTTGGCATCAAAAACGCGCTGGCGTGCTGAGAGTACATAGGCAAGTTTTTTAAAAAAGCGTCAGCTTTTCCCCAGTAAAATTGCCCCGCATCATGGTAGGCTTCTTGTAGATCTTGAGAACGTGTTTTCATTTGCTTTTTGTCGAACATTTCAATGTCGCCTTGCGGCGTAAAGTAAAAAGCACGCTGAATCGGGAAAGGAAAACTGGTAGCTGCAAAGCAAAAGTCTCTCTTTGAACTTTTTAACTGTGCAAAGGCGCTAGCCAAATCATTAGATGTGACAAAAGGGGCCGTAGCATATAACACACAACAGTATTCTGCCGGTTGCTCGTTCTCAGCTAACCATGTGAGTGCGTGATTAACTACATCGCGGGTTATCGCGTGATCATCAGATAACTCGGCCGGACGAACAAAGGGAACATCTGCCCCTTTTTCAATAGCAAACTGAGCAATTTCATCGTCATCTGTACTTACAATAACTTTATCAAATTGCGCAGAGTTTAAAGCCGCTTCAATAGACCAGGCAATAATAGGTTTATTGCAAAAAGAACGAAGGTTTTTTCGCAAAATACGTTTGCTTCCACCTCGCGCTGGAATTATTGCTACATTCATATATGTCTCTGCTGTTAGCGTATTCTGGTTTAATAACGTTTGACGCTAATGGCACGATGACTCATCAATTTGATCACGCTAAGACGACTTCTTTTTACTGAAAATGAGCTTTGTCTCACAAAGTGATGTTTCTAACGGTCTTGGACACAACCAAAATCTATCACCGCCTTCATTAGTCATTTCTTTATCGGCCAGAGGTTCAGAAGCTAAAGCAAACATGTTATAGGTTTCAAATGATGTCATACCGCAGGATAGTATAGAGAAGTAATTCTCAAAGAAGCTTCCCCAATCTTCTTGCTCAAGCTTAGGAAACACCAATTGCAATTTATCGCTCGAAGTTAGCGCAAGTACCGCGGTAAAAACGGCTTTTTCGAGCCTTTTATTATCAAAACCTTCGAATGGACAAAATACAAGCATATTGCTTTCTTCAGGTTTGAGTTGTTTATGTAATGCCACTAGAAGTTCTGGGTCACTTACGATATACGCCATTCGGCTTACACCAGCCTTTCGCTCTTTCAAACCAGGGACACCTGAAATAACTTCAATCTGATAATGGCATTGGGTATCGTCAGCGTTTTGGTTAATTCCTAGTGCACTTAGCACGTCGCTAACAGATTCACTGACGAAGGCTACGCGTTCTCTTTCTGTAAACTCTTGCAGGGCGATTTCTTGTCTTTCTCTTGTAAAACTTGAGACAGTGTCAAAGGCATCTGGGTACATAGAAATACTCGTTAACGCATTATCGAGAAAGTTGTGCCAACACTCTCTTATAGCCTCAAACTTTTCCATCACAAGTTCGTCGTTCTTGAAATGCGTTAGTTTACTAAAAATACTGTTTATATAGTTCGATGTACCATTGAAGTAGAAAAACAGAATAGAGCATTTACGCAAATACGCTTCGACCAAAAATTTTCGCTGGTCGAACACAAGCTTATCAATATCTTCGCGCCCGTTGAATTCTCTTTCAGATAACGCTTTGAAATTGGTGATATCCTCAATTAACGCTTCATGGTTAAAACGTTTAGCAAATCGCTGTTTGAATTCTGCCGCTGGGATAGGAACATGAGCCTGAGTTTGAATCCAGTTCATCGCCGCCTGTTTGTCTTCCAATGAATTAGTGATAATTAACGCGTCTTGCTCTAAAGGAGGACTGCCGGCAATTTTGGCGCCATCGTTTAAGTTATATACGTCGGCATCTTTAAACGCTGCAAGGGTTTTCTCAATCACAGATTTAGACATATTGAATTCAAATTTGGTATTTACATAGGGTCTTAAATTCCCCGGCACTACCAATGAAGTGTCTATCCGTTCGGCGTGATTGAACAGTTCGCCACCGTCTTTTTTATAATAGCCTGAAGACTTAGAGTGATGATGGTTAACATCAACCATACCGAGATCTACCCCAAACAAATAAACTTGTTTGAAACCCAGTTCTAACACGTAATTGATAACGAAATTAGAAACGGTGGGATAGGAAAAATGAAGGAAAGGCAAATCTAACTCAGGAAAGAGTTCTTTCATGAATACCGTCGATGACTCCCCCTCTTTGAAAGCGAGATAAGTATTCTTATAAAGCTCTGCCGTATCAGGGTGCACGCCATTACAGCTGATAAAATTAATTTGCTTTAAATACGCTTTGTCACCAATTCGAGATGCCCAGTCAAAAGACGCCCGGTTTGATTCCACTTCAGCGTGAAAATCAGGAACAATGCCATTGCTATACATTGCTTGAAGAGCCGTACCGCACGAAATGACAATTGCATGTTCTCTTTCTTCTTTTAAAAGCGGCATTAGACTATCAAGAGAGGGGCCATTTCCTACAATAAATACGGCAACATCACTTAGGTCTTTACCCAAGGGCTGCACACCAGCTTTGCGATAAAACCCTATATTGTTTTCTACCGCCCACTTGGTATGTGTTGTCCCAAAGCGAGAATGTTCGAAATATTCTCCCATAGCAACTATCAAACGCAGGTCTTCTCTGAGTTTATCGACAGCAGGCAGTAGCACCTCGTTATCGTAACCAAGGGAGAGGTAGGTGTTTGCAATAATATGAGTACCAATGGAATGGAACTGACTTAACAGGTCGCGAACTAAGTTGCTACCATCATCGCCTATGTTGAGATAAATTCGGTGCCGCTTTTCTTCAACCTTGTTAAGTATTGCTGCCCAATCTATCGCATACAGGGAAGCAAAAAAGTAATCTCGATTAGGCTCACAAACAAAAAGCTTTTCAATATCTCGAGACTCACTTAAAGCTTCAAGCTGATAGCCCACTCCCATTCCAAAAAGAAGCATCGACTTAACAGTTTCAGGTAATTCGCCTTCTTCCTCTTCCATCCCTGCCAAATGTTCTTGAATTCTTCTGACCATTTTATGGTGCGAGTAATGAATTAGCTTCCCACCTGCATAACCTAAAATTAAGTTATCTCGGTTGGGCTGTCTAACAAACGCCTCATAAGCCAGTTCAGATTCGCGTTTTGGACTATCACCATAAAGTGGCGTACAGGTCTCTATATGAAAAAGGTTTACTTCTCCACACTGGTTCGCTTGGGGCTCCCACTTGAGCGGAACATAATCTTTGAATTCGTGTGCAATGTCTGGGTAGTACTTTGAGAACGCCGCTATATTTTTATCAAAGGTGTCGCGACTAAGGTGGCTTTTATCCCAATTACTTCTCGTGACTATAGGGCTCCATGGGACTAAATAATCGTCGAATGGTTGCACTGAAGGGAAAGAAAACAAACGTTTTTGTACGTTATCGATGGTTAGCTCTGACAGACTTCTCATTACTGAGTCGAAGCTCACACTGTGATAGTGCTGATAAAAATAAACACTAGTAAAAGGGCTAACTTGCTTTAATTCACTTAAGTCCTCTAAGACCGAACTTCCATCACGCTGGCTTTGAAAGTAAATCGCCGTCCCTTTCCCAGCGGCAACCTTAAAAATTTCCGGCCACACACCTGTGTGCAAAGAGCAGTGTGTGTATTCAAAATTTGGTTCGTAAAGAATAATACTTTTAAAGTTAGTTTCTCTCACTAGCTTTAAAAGGTGAATGCCTAATCCCAATCCCAGCACCACCAATACGTCAGCATCACCTTCAAGAGGATATGCTTGCCGTGAAAAACCGTTTTTATCTAAAACCGATGGTGAACGTAAAAAAGCATCCACATGTTTGTGGATATTGGCTGTTACCTGGTCGCCATACAATACCTTGCCGCTATTAAAATCGACAATATCGAGCTCTTTATCTTTGTTGATAAACACAGACGTAGACGTGCTTCGCGATTGCATTAACTGAGCACAGATAACAGGCATCACACGTTTGAAGGCTATTAGACTTTTTTCTTTGTTCTTTTTTATCGCATATGCAGATTCGACTTCTAGTGATGTTTGCTGTTCTTCATCATCTAAAAGGTAGAATTTAATGGCTTTAAGCATTATTTTTTATATCTCTTTGCCGCTTTTTGCGCTCTTGAAAAGCCAACTATCTCCTCTTTTGCTGCTAACTTCAACTCAAGCGCTAGCGCTTCGAGTTCTCGGTTAATAGTTAATTCATTTTCAGCAAAAGCTGAGCGGGCATCGTCTGAAAGTCGGCGCAACTCGCGCAGCACTATAGAATGTCGAAGGCTAATAAGGTGATGGAATTGTTCAGTCGAGAGCGCGGCAGGCTCTGCCGCCACGCAAACCGCAATTGCTGCGTTAACTTTACCTAGAAAAAGTGGTGTTAAGGAATGGTTTAATTTATCAAGGTTCAAATGGCTTGCTTACTTTCTCGTTGCGCCCGAAATGCCTCTTCTTTGGCTTCCTGAGGGATTTGCACCCATGCATCTCTAATCGGTGCTAAAAGTGAAGACACTTCATCTAACAAAGCTACGTCATTGTTTACATGAGCTTCATTTAGCTTTTCAATCATAAATTCATATAGGGCGAACATATTTTCAGCAACTTCTCCGCCCACTTTTACGTCTAACGTATCACGTAAATGAATAATAATAGCTGTGGCTTTAGAAATGAAAGTCGCCTTTTCTTGAAGCTCTCTTCTTTCCATTGCACCTTTTGCGTAGGCAATTCTATCTAACGCGCCCTGAAGCAACATCAAGGTTAATTTATGTGGATCTGCATTGGCAACATCTTGCTTCAAATTGCCTTTTTTGTAGGCATTTATACCTTTAAGGGACATACTTTCTCCGAAACTCGTACGTTATAGTGCGGCTAATAATGCCGAGCTTGTCTGGTTCAATTGGGCCACGGTCTGATCTAAGTTTAGGTATTTGTCTCGTAAAATTTGTTCATAGCTAAACATACGAAGCTCTAGGGTTTCCCTATCAGCATAAACATCTTCCCTATTTTCTTTCGCCGTTTTTTCACGTAGAGAAATAAGGCCACCAGATGATGTGAACTCATCAACGAAATCGTATAAACGAACAGCTATACCTTCGTTTTCATCAGTAAACAATGTAGCGATATCGTCAAAATTATCTTCCAACGCATCTTTTAATCTGTCTTCACCAGACCCGATTCCGAAGTCTGAAGAACTAATTTCAAGCTTTCCATCTTGATCTAGCTCTATGCCAAGTCTGAATAAGCCACCAAGTTCTGATGAAGAAACATTGTCCCCGATAATTGAAGAAAGCCCTGACTGAACACCTCTTAGTAATGAGTCTCCAGCTAGTGCCCCATCTTCTTCCAACTCGGATTCACCGTAGCGTGTTAATGTACCTATCTCGTCAATTATAGCATTGTAATTATCAACGAAATCTCTAATTTTTTGTTCTAGCCCTTCTTTGTCAAAACCTATTTTCAGCGTTGTTGACAAAAAATTGCCTGCATTGTCTTTTGGTGAAATTTCGTTTACGTCAAAGGTAACGTTTTGAATTGTATTTTCAAACTTGTTCGATTCGCTTTGAACTTCAATACCATCCACAAATGCTATGGCGTTTTTCGCCGACTCAATATTAGCTGCACTAATATTATTAGTACCGCCAGCAGTTGAAAGTCTGTCAAGTTCAGCAGCGCCCGTATCGTTGTTGATAACTAGATCATTGCCTTCACCAGTCTCTTCAGACAAAAACACCAAGCGAGGCCCTTCGGCAGTACCTGTATCTATGATATTTGCGGTTACACCAAAGTTATCGTCGGCACTGTTAATCGCTTCTCTCAGGTCAACAAGAGAAGTGCCAGAATCAACGTTGATAGTAAACGAATCGCCACCAGGAATGCTAAAGGTTAACGAGCCTGTACCAGAAGTTAAAACAGGATCTGTACTTGAAGTAAACGCACCTGCGTCAGTGGTAATTCGGCTTCCTGAAGCAAGCTGTTGTACGGTGATATCGTAACTTCCGCGCAGGGCTGAACTCGACGCATCAGCCGATAGAACATCGTCATCTTCAGAGGGGTTAACGACTGTAGGCTCTCGACCATTGATATCAGTATCGCTACGCAAATCGTCTACTGCATCTTTAAAATCTGACAGCTTTGACTTTATTTGACCAAGACCAGATATTTCAGCTTCGATCTGCTCTTCTTTAGCGTTTAGTCTTTCCTCTTTAGGCAATCTCTCAGCGTCTAAAAGCTGCTGAACGAGATCGTCAAGGGCTAAACCTGAACCTACACCTAGCGACTGAATAGTCATAACCTACCTCATTAAACCTGATTGTTGATAAACACCCCTACACTATTCCCTACATCCTGCTGTAGTTCTTGGATTCTTTCGGCAAGCTTTAAAAGCTCCTCGGAAGGTATTTGCCGAATAACATCTCCAGATTGACCGTCTTTAACCGTTACTACTGAACGGTTAGTATTTTCGTCGATCGAAAAAGTTAAGTCCCTGTTTTGAACAGTTAAGAATGATTCAACTTTTGCCACTGCCTCTTCGAGTTTAGCAGCATTCCTCTCTCCACCTTGGTTATCGGCGTCTTGGGATAAACCTTGAGACAAATTTTCCTTTTCTAATTCAGCATTAACTTGCTGAGTTAAAGGCGCCTTTGCAAGCTCATCTGTATTGATAACGCCATTTTGCCCCTCTTTAGGTGAACTTAGATTCTCCTTTACAGACGGTGCAGTATTAGCAGCACTATTCGGCGATGCCCCTATTCCTGTACTTGATGCAAAAGGCTGACCATTTTGAATATTCGGTATTTCCACGTTTCTACCCCCTTCTGAAACGACAAAACGGGAGCCTGCCTAAGCAAGCACCCGTTACATCTCAACTAAGGCTAAATTGTATTATAGCTTATCCAAGCAACGATAGCGCAGTCTGTGGACGCTGATTAGCCTGGCTCAGAACTGAAACAGATGCTTGTTGAATAATCTGGTTACGTGTTAGTTCAGCCGTTTCCGCCGCGAAATCTGTGTCTCTGATTTGAGAGCGTGCCGCAGACAAGTTCTCACTGATGTTACTCAGGTTACGAATAGTCGACTGGAATCTGTTTTGAAGCGCACCTAAATCAGCACGAACGCCCCCAACACCAGAAATTGCAGCATCGACAGCACTTAATAGCGCAGCAGCACCTGAAGCAGTTTCAACACTATCACCATCAATACCAAGGCCTGCAGTACTGAAACCAGTGATAGAACCTAGGTTACCGGTTGAAAGGTTTACTGAAATCGTTTGTCCTGCGTTAGCACCCACTAGGAATGAAGCAGAAAAGTTACCGTCTAAGATGTTAACGTTACCAAACTGAGTATCCGTTGCGATACGAGAAATTTCAGTTCTTAGCGCTGATACTTCTTTTTGCAGAGCTAAACGGTCTGCAGAAGAATTGATACCGTTTTGCGATTGGATAGATAACTGGCGAATACGCTGTAGGCTTGTTGTGATCTCGCTGATCGCACCTTCGGCTGTTTGCGCTAACGAAATAGCATCATTTGCGTTACGTACAGCTTGGTTCAAACCTTCAACCTGCGATGTAAGTCTGTCAGAAATTTGAAGGCCTGCAGCGTCATCTGCTGCACTGTTAATTCTAAAGCCTGAAGACAATCTTTCGAACGACGTAGATAAACGATCATTTACGTCAAAAAGCTGACGTTGTGCGTTGATCGAAGACACATTTGTGTTAACGAATAAACTCATTGGAATACCTCCTAGGGACTCGTCGACCAATGTGGTACGATCAAATCCTTCCAGTTCATATTAGCTTGGTCACTACTCCGAGCTAACGCCTCTGTTAAAAGTAAAGTAAATTACCCCTCAACTATAGGTATCGGCCAACCCTTTAGATTCTTTAGTCTTATTTTTATTTTTTTTGAAAAAATTATTCAGAATTACCCTAAAGCAATGATTTATATAAAAAAGAAATTTAATAAAAATAATCTAACTACGCGAATTCTTCGTTATTTTTTAGATAAATGTAGGTGCAAGTATGAAAGTTGTTCAATGAGGGTACTTCATTGCAGTCGTCAAAAGGCAACCCAATAAAGGTTTGCACATTCAATTTAAGTGCATAGAAAATAGAAGTAAGTGATTAATGCATATCGGCACGCGATAAAAGTCAGATTTTTTAAATACTCTTCAAAATTGGCATCGAAGCTGCAAGTAAGAGTTTGAACAGATTGTCTTGCTCTACAATTTGTTTGAAATTGGCGGGATGTTTCGGTAATACTAAAAAAAAGGCCGAGACAATTTAATCTCGGCCAATTTGCTCACGTTAGGAGATTGAGCAAATTCAGTTTCTGTCGGCTGGCAGGTATTTAGTAGGATAAACTGGCCTCTCAACCAACACTTCTACACTCTCAGTCCTGTTAGTCGACGCTTTCTTAAAGGAGCGGCCTTTATGGCCGTTTACCTTCTTGGGGATGGCCTCTCAACTCCTTCCCAAATCAAGCGCCTTATCTATTAACCACCTAGCAGTGAAAGTGCAGCCTGTGGACGCTGGTTTGCCTGCGCCAGGATAGTTGTACTTGCCTGCTGTAAAATCTGGTTGCGGCTTAGTTCTGCCGTCTCGGTGGCAAAGTCCGCATCTTTAATTCGCGATCTTGCCGCTGATACGTTCTCTGAGATGTTACTTAAGTTTCTAATTGTAGACTGGAATCTATTTTGGATAGCACCCAAATCTGCACGAAGGCCACCAATTGCCGATATAGCTGTATCAACATCATCAAGCAAAGCCGATGCGCCAGCCGCGGTTAAAACGTCAGCTGAAATAATTCCCAAGCCAGTAGCGCTAAAGCCGGTTACACCTGCTGCAGTTAGTGCTTGAGACGATAGATTAACTGAAATCGTCTGACCTGAGTTCGCGCCAACTAGGAACGATGCTGAAAACACACCAGAAAGGATACTTACACCGGCAAATTCGGTAGTCGTTGCAATTCTTGAGATTTCCGTTCTTAGTGCAGACACTTCTTTCTGCAGCGCTGCTCGGTCTGCAGAGCTGTTAATACCGTTTTGAGATTGAATCGCCAAGGTACGAATACGCTGCAAAGCTGTGGTTGTTTCGGCCATTGCGCCTTCAGCTGTTTGCGCTAATGAGATACCGTCGTTAGCGTTTCGAACCGCCTGGTCTAAACCTTGAATTTGTGAAGTCATACGGTCAGTAATTTGCAGTCCAGCCGCATCATCTGCCGCGCTGTTAATTCTGAAGCCTGAAGAAAGGCGCTCAAAAGCAGTGCTCAGATTATTACCTGTAGTGAACAATTGACGTTGTGCATTTAATGATGACACATTGGTATTAACAAATAGACTCATGGGTCTCTCCTAACAGTTTCGAGTATGGCGCTATTGGTTTTATTATTTGCGCAATTAATTTAAATATTTGGCATAACCTGTGCTTTGAAAACTCTGTCAGTTTATTCTGACGTTTCATTGGCACACTACCAATGGAACTTGCTAAATAGAGAAGTTTCTTCTCTTTGCTGGTCGGTGGGTTTGGTGTTCCAGAACCTCAAACCTCTCACTACCTCCTGGCTCTATTCTCGCCGGTCAGCAGCTCTAACCATCTATCAGCAAACTCCATCTTTTATCGACCTTTGCTTGAAATTACTTTAGTATTTTTTTCAAAACTTTTTGTCGATTTAAAGCACTGTATTTCCTAACTTTTAAACTCAGAATCTTAAAGTAAACCTGAATTTAAACGGTGCTATTAACGCTTTTAAACATAAACTTTAGAAGCGTAGAGGATAAAAACATCGTTTATCTCCCCTTTGTATTAGTTATCGTCAAAGATCGATTTTTACTTTAGATGTTTTTTCAAATTTTTAGATAAAAAAGAGAATAAATAAAAAAACCTCTTAACTTCATAGTGTTAGGGCTATGGACTGAAAGCACAAATATGTGTGTAGGCGGGCTTTATAACAATTAAGTGGCTGAGATATAAAAAAGCTGGCCTTGAAAAGACCAGCTTTAAACGCACGTGAACTAGAGCACTACCTCCTGGCTTCACGCTAATTACGATTAACCTAGAAGCTGTAATGCAGCCTGCGGGCGCTGGTTAGCCTGTGATAATACAGTAGTACTTGCCTGCTGAATGATCTGGTTACGGGTTAGGTTAGCTGTTTCAGTCGCGAAATCGGTATCCTTAATCTGTGAACGTGCAGCCGATACGTTCTCAGAGATGTTGCTTAAGTTACGGATAGTTGACTGGAAGCGGTTCTGTAAGGCACCTAAATCGGCACGTAAGCTACCAATCGCAGAAATTGCGCTATCTACATTATCAAGAATTGTTGAAGCATTTTCTGCAGTAAGAACATCGCCTGAACCAATTCCTAGGCCTGACGGTCCAAAACCTGAAACACCCGCAGCAGTTAGCGTAGGTGAGGACAAGTTAACTGAAATTGTCTGACCTGCGTTCGCACCTACTAGGAACGAAGCAGAGAACGCACCAGAAAGAATACTTACACCGGCAAACTCAGTTGTTGTAGCGATACGTGAGATTTCTGTACGTAATGCAGACACTTCTTTTTGAAGCGCAGCACGGTCAGCAGAGCTGTTGATACCGTTTTGTGATTGAATCGCTAGAGTACGAATACGTTGAAGTGCTGTAGTTGTTTCAGATAACGCACCTTCAGCAGTCTGCGACAGTGAAATCGCATCATTAGCGTTACGTACAGCTTGGTTTAGACCTTCAATTTGTGAAGTCATACGGTCAGTGATCTGTAGACCCGCGGCATCATCAGCAGCGCTGTTGATACGGAAGCCTGAAGACAGACGCTCAAAAGACGTGCTCAAAGAATTGCTTACATCAAAAAGCTGACGCTGGGCATTCAATGAGGATACATTGGTATTAACGAACATAGACATAAAGTCTCTCCTACACTCTCAGTCCAGCGTGCGCTGGCTGTCGGAATTTCCGACGTTTTGTTTTAGTAGTCATCAAGACCTGAGGGGTAATTGATGAACTGGCTCTCTCAGAAACTGTATCGACAACATGCAAATTCTCTTTAGAAAAAATTACGATATTTGCCGATTAGCGGTAATATATTGCCGCTTAAAGAGCTAGAATCCTTCACTAAACATCAGATTTTTAAAGGAGATTTCAATTGAATAAAAAACTCAAATTAATTGAAATTTGTCGTATCTCACCGCCCGCTATACATGCAGCCTTTACTGATTTGATGGAAAATCCCTACGCCAAAAGTAGTAATTCATTGTTGTGTTGTTATCGCCAAGCAACTAATCATGTGAGCAAAGATGGGGTAATAGTTATCCTCACTGTTTGCGAAAAAACGTTTCAGGTTGTCAGTAAGGTTCTGATTAGTGAACCTGGCACAGATTTAAGAGATCCTAAACTGATGTTTGACGGGCATAGGGTAATATTAACGGCCTTTGCAAAGACTATTGATGAAAATGATCAAGCCCACACAAAAATGCTCAGCGTTTTCACTACCACTGGAAAATCTTGGTCTAGTAAACACTGGTTTGGGGATGATGGATGGTGGATATGGAGGCCACAATGGATAAACAATAAAGCGTTCGGTTTTGCTTATCATCGTCCAGCTGAACACATTTCGCTGTATGAAGGCGACCCAACACGAGCCATGCGCATTCACAAATCAAACGTTTTTGGACTAGCAAAAAACAACAAAGGTTTTCCGAATGAAAGTGCACTTCTGTTTAACTCTGAGGGGCACGCCGCTGTTTTTGTGAGACGTGACTCCGATACATTTTCTGCTCACTTTGGCATTTCCAAACCACCTTATACAAAGTGGAACTGGTGTGATTTAGGTATCTATATTGGTGGACCTTGTGCCGTAGCCTTAAGCGAAACCACATTTTTGGTCGCTGGCCGGCACGTAGATTGGGAAAATCGGAAGTTTTCAACGCGTATTTGGCATTTCGATGCAAATAGCAAACAGCTTACCGAAGTACTAACATTGCCCAGCAGCGGTGATACGAGTTATCCAGGAATAGTATTAAAAGATGACGTCCTTTATATGTCTTATTACTCAAGTCACATCGATAATGAGGCCAGAGTTTACCTGGCCAAGATCAAGGGCATCAATTCGCTATGTTAGCGTCTGTTAAATGTAGTTGAACAAAGATAAGTTAGATACCTGAGGAAAAGTTGTAAGCGCAGCATTTAGCGCAGTTTCTTGCTTTGCGAATTCAGTAGACGCTTCAGCATAGTCAACGTCTTGAATAGAAGAGCGTTGCGCTTTGGCTGCAATTTCCATATCCAAGTTACTTTCGTAAGTACTTTCAGCAATGTTTAGGCGACTACCTATAGAGGCCCGCTCAAGCGATATTTTCTCTAACCCGTTATCTAAACCGACCAACGCATCGGCAATAGCGTCTTGTAATGCGCCATGATTAATGGTGCTATCCGATAGCAATGTTTGCACTTCGTGAATGGTTTGCGCCATGCTCTTTTTCTCTGGCTGATCGAGAGAAAAATCAATGCTCGTACCCGGAGCTGCTACGGCATCAAACTGCATTCCTTTTATTGTGAACGGTTCGCCAGACGTGTAGCCCACTGTGTCAATAACTGCACCGCTGTTTTGATTAACAAGTTGTGCCTGACCTGTGCCCAAAAAGTCTATGCGAAAGTCGTTATTCGAGCTATTCACCGCGTCGTAGTTATTGTTAAAAAAGGTATCAAAGGTGCCTTGTTCTGAAATGGTGGCTCCGTCTAACGATCCCACCGTACTACCAGTAACCGAGAAGTTAAAACGAGATAATACATTTTCAAAAACTTCATAACCGTTACTGGTTGATTGAATTTTTGAACTGTTAGAAAGTTGGATAAAATTAACACCAGCATCTCCAGAGAAAGAGATGGCATTACCCCCAGACGCGGGGTTGTAAGTAAACGCCTGGTTTCCAGACTGAAAGCCCGCATACAAATAATTTCCGTCTGCATCTTGGGTATTCATCAGATCGAACACCTCAAGCTTTATTTGCTCTAACTCTGAACCAATAGCACGTTTGTCAGGATCGTCTAAAATCCCATTTCCAGCTTGAACGATAAGCGTTCTCGCACGATTTATTGAGTTGGTAATATTTGTCAGCACAGCCTCTTGCTGTTCAAGCGACCCCGTTACCAAATCATTATTGCGTTGAAACTGAGTAAGCTCATCGATTTCTTCGGTTAAGCGCAGTACTTTCGCTGCTCCAACAGGGTCATCGCTGGGCGTGATTATGCGTTTACCTGAAGCTAGCTGTTCTTGGGTTTTCGCCAAGTCGCCCTGATTTTGCATAATCGAGCGCATGTTTTGATCATAAATTTGATTCGTTGATATACGCATAGCTCACCTACCTTGCTGATTGCAAAATGGTATTAAATAATTCTTGGGCCGTAGATAAAATACGTGCTGCGGCTGCATAGCTCTGCTGGTATTTTATCAAGTTAGCAGCTTCTTCGTCCAAGCTTACGCCCGACACAGACTCAAACCAGTTTTGCGATTGAACTTTCATCGCTTCAGCCGAAGCCAATGAGACACTAGCCATTGATGCATCTTCACCAATACGCCCTACCATAGACGCATAGGCATCTTGAAACGTTCTTGGCGTATTGGTTGCTTCACTACTCACCTGAACTTTATTTTCATTCTGAAGAGCAGCTAAATTAAGCGCATTGCTGTTATCGTTGAACCCATCTGTATTATAGCTAATTGAAAAGCTATCACCTGCTTTTGGCACACCATCTAAGCTCAGATCAAAACCTGGATCAGGACTTATTCCCGCTTGAGTGATAAGGTTCGTTAAATCCGTTGTACCCGTTACAGTAGCTAAAACCGTCCCGCTTCCATCTAACACTTCATAGGTATCGGCAGCCGTAAAGCTAATTTGAGCGGGTGCTGAATTTAAAAGGCCACCCGCTCCATCAAAAGCAGAGGTTCCCACTTCCGTATTTGAAACAGTTACATCTATTACGTTAGCGCTGCCTAAGTTTGTACTGTCAGCCCCAGCTCGTACCGGATTGGCGAAAGCTAAATCCTCTGGGCGATTTGTATCTAAACTTATATTTGAAGCCACATCCTTTGTTGGCTGAATCAAAAACTCGTTACCCACGGTGTAGGGATCGCTCCCTGCAAAGTCTATTTCAATGCCCCCAGGTAGCTCATTAAAACCTGACGTAACAGCAAAGTTTGAAAAAATGATATCATTCCCTGAACCGTCTTTTTTAGGCGTGCCGTCTGGATTTAGAAATGTGATTTCTATTTCACTGGGTACACCAGCGGCAACGGCCGTCACTTCAATTTTGTAATCGGCGTCGGTTAATTCAGCGCCCTTGCCTTCGGTGATTTGTGCTGTAACTACGTAGTCGCCATTGGAGTCTTCATAGGCTAGCCCTCTAAAAGAAGGAATGTCGAAAATGTTACCGCCTATTTGCCCGTCTAAGTCCATACCCAGTTTATTCTGCGTATTCATCGCATCGGCAAAAGCGACGGAGAGCTGACCTACGTCGCGCATTGTTGGTCCTAAAACTTCATTGCGATACCTAAACAAGCCTCCTAAAGCTCCGCCTAAGTCTTCTTCGACGACACGTATTGAAGCATCGTTTTTAGTTTGCGAGCCAAAATTAGTTTCTAGTTTGATCTCTTTGGTTGTTAGATCAGCGTTAGAACTTAACTCAAAAAGGTTAAATGCACCGTTTTCAAGTACGAGTGACTCGCCGGAAGTTAGGTTAATAGTAACAGCGCCGTTTTGAGTGGTGCTCTCTTTTACAGTAATTCCCATTATTGAGGCAAGCTCGTCTATCGCCTGATCTCGTTCGTTAAGAAGAGCACTGGGCTGGTCACTCGTATTGTTGCCATTTGCAATAACGATATTGCGATTTAAATCACCAATATTGCCTATTAGGGTATTCGCTCTGTTAACCATTGAAGTGAACTCTAAATTGAGCTCTTCTTCTTTTTCCAACATATAATCCGACAAGGTTCTCATTCGGTTATAGAGGGATTCAGATTTACTAAGTACCTGTTCACGAGATGCGAGGTTTGTTGGATCGTCGGCGGCGGTTTGTAGGGCAGAAAAGTATTCACTTAACCCCTGAGAAATAGAGTTGGCTTCGCTGGCCAGAAGATTGTCAATTGCCGTAGTTTTACTAGAAAAGGCTTCGAGTTCACCTACCGATGTAATATCACGACGCAGTTGGTTTTGTGCAAATACGTTGATAACGCGCTCAGTATTACCAATCTCCACGCCGAATACTTGGCTGTTTTGAAGCTCGGTGCGCTCGCGGACATAACCAGGTGTATTCACATTAGCAATATTGTTACTCGTAGTTTGAAGTAACTTGTTGCTAGCGTTTACGCCACTTGTAGCTAATGAATATAAATCAACAGAACTCACTGTATTCTCCTCACCTATAGCTTCTAAACTATGGCATCAGCGCACTAAGACGTTCGCTGTTGTAAACGGCCATTATCTTGCTGGCATATTCAGGGTCAGTAGCGTAACCCGCGTCTTGAAGCGCACTTGTGTAACGCGCAGCATCTGAAGCATTTTCCACAGCATGGCTATAGCGAGGCTGTGAGGTAATAAAGCGCCCGTAGTCTTCCATTGCCTCTTCTACAGATGAATAGGATCTAAATGCAGCTTTTTGTTTCTGTGGCAGCCCGCTGTTGAATTCCAGTGTGTCGACTACGGCCTGGTCGCCCTGCCATCCTTTGTTCGCTTTGATACCAAACAAATTGTGTGAACTACTTCCGTCAGCTTTATGGATAACGAATTTTCCCCAGCCTGTTTCTACCGCAGCCTGAGAAATGATTGCTTTCGGATCCATGCCGTATTTTGCCGCTATTTTCTCAGCAATAGGCATAAGGCTCTCAACAAAGTCTTCGGGACTTTTGAACATGGCATCTTTTTGCGCCGACTGGCTTTTGATCGAATTAGAGGAAAGTGCTAAATTTTGTGCCTCAGCAACCTTGTACTCACGGTTTCTATTTAACGATGAAATATCACCGTCACTTCTTATGACACTCGCTGGCGTATAGCTATCTTCGGTCTGACCCAGCTGTTTCACAATGACATCAGCTAACCCCAGGCCTCCGCCTGATGTTAAATCTGTAGCCAGCTGTTGGTCGTGCATGTCACGGTAAAACTTCACTTGTTGAGAATTGAACGGACTATTTTCATCGGCAAGGGCATCTTGTGCTTTACGCATAGACTTCAACATCATTTGCACAAATATTGCCTCAAACTGCTGAGCAGCTTCTTGCAATACCGTTTCATCGCCTGACGCAATGGCTTCACGCATTTTGTTAATGCTGCCCATATCATGGACATTACGTGCCATATCAAGCTGATTTTTTGTGCTTAGTGCTTCCATCGTATTTTTTCCGCTCTAACCTTCAGTGTTCCTATCAGGTACTCTTAAAAACTACTCGCTTGCTTTAGATAATCACAAGCTCACCGCGTAAAGCGCCCGCTTGACGCAGCGCCTCTAAGATGGCCATTAAGTCACCCGGAGCAGCGCCCACTTCATTAACCGCACGCACAAGTTGATCAAGCGTAACGCCTGGCTCAAACTTGAACATTCTGCTATCAGCCAAGTCCACATCAACAATTGACTGCGTTGTTACCACGGTCTCACCGTCAGCAAATGCATTGGGTTGAGCAACCTGCTGGTTTTCAGAAATCGTTACCGTTAAACCGCCGTGGGTAATTGCCGCGGGCAATAAGCGAACATCGCTGCCTATTACGATTGTGCCGGTACGGCTGTTTATCACAACGCGTGCTGGTGCATCTGCTGGCGTGAATTCAAAGTTTTCCAGAGTAGCCAAGAAGCCGACTCGCTGGCCCACATCACGTGGAGCAGTAACTCGGACCGATGCAGCGTCAATGGGTTTTGCAATGATGTAGCCATTTTCAGGCTGCGCACCTAAGCGTTCGTTAATAGTGTCTGCAAGAGCTTTTGCAGTCGAAAAGTCTGGGTAATGAAGATTAAGGGTCAGCGTGTCGCCATTGGCAAAACCGCTTGGAACCGATTGTTCAACCATGGCGCCGTTTGGAATTCTGCCAACAGTAGGTGTATTCACAACAATGCGAGAACCGTCGCCGCCCTGTGCACCAAAGCCACTTACCACTAAGCTACCTTGTGCTACCGCATAAACTTTGCCATCAACCCCACGAAGAAACGTTTGAAGAAGTGTTCCACCTTGAAGGCTCGACGCCTCGCCTACAGAAGAAACCGTAATATCTATGGTTTGACCAGGCTTTGCGAAAGCAGGCAATTCAGCATGTACAGCCACCGCTGCAACATTCTTAATTTTGGGCTTAGTGTTGGCATCTAAACTAATACCAAAATTACTCAGCATCGTTCTAAAGCTCTGCTCGGTGAATGGGCTTTGCTCCCCTGTACCAGGTAAACCAACAACAAGACCATATCCCACTAATTGGTTACTACGAACGCCCTGTATGCTCGCTAAATCTTTAATGCGCTGCGCCGCTGCTTGTGAAGATAAAAGCAGTGCAAATACGGCTAATACGACTGAAAATAAACGCATGTCCACTCTCCTACCAAAGCCTAAAGAGGCCACCAAGTTGAATCAAAGAACTTAGTTAACCAGCCCTTTTCCTGTGCTCTTGCAAAAGTACCCGTGCCTGAATATTGAATGCGAGCATTGGCTACCTTCGTAGACACTATCTCATTCTCAGGGCTGATATCTGCAGGGCGAATAATGCCAGTTAGACGGATATACTCATCGCCGTGGTTCAACGTTAGCCACTTCTCACCGCGAATAACCAAATTATTGTTTGGCAATACGTCTACAACGGTTACCGAAATAGCACCGTCCAGGCTATTACTTTGGTTTGCTTCTGCATCACCGGTAAAATCACGGGAAGAGCCGATACCTAATTGAATAGATTGACCACCAATATTCACAGCCTGACCGCCAAGACCCGTAATCGTATCTAGGTTTACATTGGTATCTTTGGCTGTAGAAGTATCTGCAGATTTACTCGCAGAAGTGCTTTCGTTAAGGGTAACCGTAATGATGTCGCCAACTCGCCTAGCGGTAACATCTGAGTACAAACTGTTTGCCATGTGTGAACGAAACAAAGACCCATCTTCTACTACCGTTTCACGCGGGTAATCTGGCACTACTGGTGCAAACGAGGGGTCGTTAGCCTGTACAGGTGGTTCAGTTGTACTGGCGCAACCGCCTAGTAGCAGTAGAGCAGCAGATAAACCTAAAATACGCATGACGCTACCTATTAAAGTTGCTGGATAACTTGACCAAGCATTTGGTCGACCGACGAAATGACTTTCGAGTTCATTTCGTACAAGCGCTGGCTTTCGATAAGGTTCACCAACTCTTCAGTTACGTTTACATTTGACGTTTCAAGGGTTCCTTGCGAGATATAACCTAACCCTTGAAGTCCAGGTATACCTTGAATAGGCGCACCGCTTGACGCTGTCTCTACGAAAAGGTTCTGTCCCGTAGGTTGAAGTCCCGTCGGATTCACAAAATCTGAAATATTTAACTGACCCAATACCTGAGGCTCTGCTTGTCCTCGGATACTCACGCTTATTTCACCATCTTGTGAGATAGTGATTTGCTGAGCATCTTCTGGAACAGCCACTTCAGGCTGAAGTAAAAAGCCAGCGCCAGAAGTAACAATTTGACCTTGGTCGTTAAGTGAAAACTGACCATTCCGTGAATAAGCAATAGTGCCGTCGGGCTGCAAAATTTCAAAATAGCCGCGGCCTTGAATTGACATATCCAACGCATTTTCAGTCGTCAGCAAGTTACCCTGCGTATGTGCTTTTTGCGTAGCGACCACTTTTGAACCTGAACCAAGCATTAGTCCAGATGGTAGTTCGGTGTCAGCAGAGGAACGACCGCCTGGCTGGTTGATATTCTGATAAAGCAAATCTTCAAATACTGCGCGGTCTTTTTTAAAGCCTACGGTTGATGCGTTTGCTAGGTTGTTAGACACCACTGCCACATCGGTTTGTGCGGCGTCTAGTCCGGTTTTACTAATCCATAGTGCTGGATGCATGTTAACCTCCGACGTTGCTCAAAGGGCAACGGTGTTTAAAATTCGTTTACAGTATGCGCAACAAAGAATTGCCACGGGTATCAAGTTCTTCCGCTTGTTTCATCACTTTTACTTGAAGCTCGTAGTGACGCTGAAGACTTATCATGTCTACCATCTCTTCAACAGCATTTACGTTAGAACCTTCAAGCATGCCAGACGCCACTTTTACGTTAGCGTTAGCGGGCGCAATTGAGCCATCTTCCATTCTAAATAAGCCGTCGGTGCCTCGCTCCATATCAGCGTAGTTTGGAGAAACTAGCTTGAGACGTCCTACTTCCTCGATAACATTGGCTGGGGCTCCTAGCTGCCTCATGGACAAGGTGCCATCAGCGGCAATGTTAAGATTGTCCAAAGGTACTGGAAGAAAAATAGGGCCGTTATCGCCTAGCACCACACGGTCGTGAATGTCTGTCAAAATTCCGTCATCGCCTAGTTTGAAGTTGCCATCACGGGAATAAGCTTCTTGACCATTTTGATCTTGCACCGCAAACCACCCATCCCCTTGAATGGCCACATCTAAATCTCGATCCGTTTTAATCATTGGACCCGACTCATAATTGTTAGACGGGCTTTCAGTCATAGAAAACACGCGGGTTGGCAAACCTTCGCCGTAAGCCGGCATCGATCTCGCTTGCTCTAATTGAGCTCTAAACCCGGTTGTCTGCGCGTTGGCTAAGTTATTGGCTCTAACCCCAGTTCCTAATAGGTCTTGGGATGCGCCACTTGCTGCAATGTAGAGAAGTTTGTCCATGACTGACTTTTGACTCTGATTAAACCTTAAGCAAGATTTTGCAAAGGCGATGCCAACCTGTGGATTTTTAACCCAAGTAGAAAATATGAAAGGTATTAAATTGATATTTAAAGGAAAATAAAAGAGCCGCTGTTGTGCGGCTCTTGTAAACATCGGCAATAATGGCGGGCTTGAACGCCAACGTATTGCCGCTTTTATATTCTAATAGACGGCGCTTTACCTTAACTATCGAATGTTCAGAATAGTCTGGTTCAGTGAGTTGTTAACTTCGAGCGCTCTTGAGTTAGCCTGGAAGTTACGCTGAGCAATGATCATGTCGATTAGCTCGGTGGTCAGGTTAACGTTGGCTTGTTCAAGGGCCGATGAATTAATCTCACCGAAGGTACCGGTTGTTGCTTCACCCGCTAGAGCCTCACCTGAAAGAATACTTTCTTTCCACTGTGTGCTGCTCTCTTGTGTTAGGCCTTGTTCGTTAGAAAAACGCACCAGTGCAACACGAACAATAGGCTCAGAGGTTCCGTTAGAGAAAGTAGCGCGAACTAGGCCATCAGGGCCGATATCGATACCTGTTAATCGGCCTACTGGCAGACCATCTTGCTCTAATGACGTTACTTCAAAAGCAGAAGCGAACTGAGTCGGCTCATTAGGCGTAGCGCTATTTACATCAAGATTAAAATCTATGCTTATCTGCTGCGTAGGATCAGAGCCATTTGCAAGGATACCCGCACCTAGCGCTTCAGTTTGCATTTTAAAATCTAGCGTGGGTAAGCCATCTGGCGTTTCCATACCAGAGAAATCACCACCTTGAGAGAAAATAAGTTTAGATGCGGTTACGGCATTACCTGTATTACCGCCCACCGAGTTAACTGCTGTAGTAGGGTCGGTATCGGCACCCGTCGAATCAGTCATGTCTACAAGGGTATCGTCTATCGCGGTAGCAACATACCACTCGTTGTCTACACCTGTTGCATTATCCTTGATAAAGTAATAAGTCATTACATGACTATCACCTAAAGAGTCATATACAGTAACCGACGTAGCTGCGTTGTATGTTAATGGATCTTCTGGGTCAAAATCTTGCGGATCTAACGCAGCATCGCCAGCCGGTAAGTTCATACGAATATCAACTTCTGTGGTTTGTGCTGGCGAACCGGATGAATCAGGTATACGCACAGGTTCCGTCGTACTTAATGCAACTGATGCACTTGTACCGTCAGAGTTTACTGGGAAACCCAGAAGGTTGTCGCCGTTACTGTTAACCACAAAGTTATCACTATCTAATTTAAACTGCCCAGCACGAGTGAACGAGAAATCCCGTGACGTAATTTCAGGTACGGTAGCAAAAAAGCCGTTACCTGTAATCGCTAAATCGAGCGACGTGTTGGTAAACTGAAGGCTGCCCTGAGAAAATTGCTGAGCAACTTCTTGAGTAAGTACACCGTCACCCACTTTCGTTTTGCCGCCTGAAAGCAATGATGCCGCATAAACGTCGCCAAATTCAGCTCGTGATTCTTTAAAGCCAACTGTATTAACGTTTGCGATGTTGTTGGCGGTTACATCCAAATCTTTTTGTGCGGCCGATACGCCACTCAGTGCAATATTAAAAGACATTATTGATTCTCCTACTAACTGCCGATTTGGATGACGTCATCAAGATTGATACTGACATCACCATCCAAATTCAAAATTACGCCCTGACCACTGCCGGCCAAGCTGACACTTCCAACATGACGATTGACGGCAGTATTCAGCTGAACACCTTCACCGTTTAGTTCGCCGGTAGCGCTGATAACATATTCTCCAGGTTCCATCTGGTTGCCGTGTTTATCTTTGCCATCCCATTCAAACTCAATGTTGCCCGCACTTTGTGTACCTGCATCAATGGTTTTGATTACTTCTCCAAACTGGTTCTCAATGTTTATCGTCATGTTTTGAACCGTTTTCTCGTTTACAATAACGCCTGAAAGGCCTTCCCCTTCATTCGCCATGTAACCGACATTGCCTTGAACTAACACGTTTTGACCGATGAGACTCGATGCCTGTAGAGCTTGGTTCGATGTCATTGAGGCCGCAAACGATTCGAATTTCTCGTTAAGCTGGGAGATGCCGTCTGCCATCGTAAACGACGTCATCTGCGCCACCATCTGATCGTTATCAACCGGTGCCGTAGGATCTTGGTTAGCAAGCTGTTCAGTTAACATTGAAAAGAAATCTTCTTGGGTTAACTGCTGCTCGGTACCATCGGCGACTTTTACAGTTTCTTCCTGCCAGTACAAGTCGGTATTTAGGCCGGTGTTGTTTATGGTGTTCACTGATTAATCCTCACATTATTCAAGCGGCAAGTTACTGCCCTTGACCTAACTGCAGTACGCGGCGGAAGATTCGTTTGGTGGTGTCCGCTACCTGTACGTTTGTTTCATACGCTTTAGACGCTGACATCATATTCGCCATTTCTTCTACAATGTTGACGTTAGGTTTATAGATATAGCCTTCTTCGTCTGCCATTGGGTTATTAGGTGCATACTCCACCTGAAGTGGAGCATCACTTTCTACTATCCCTTTAACTTGAACACCTGCGCCCTTCGAGTGATCCCGCATGGCGTCTTGTAATGCTGTTGCGAAAACAGGGTGACGAGCTCGATAGGTTTCGTCATAGCTGCTGCTTACCGAGTTTGCATTAGCAATATTACTCGCCGTGGTATTAAGACGGACATTTTCTGCCTCCATACCCGTACTCGAAATTTGCATTACGTTAAATAAACTCATGACTATTGACCTCCTGAGCTAAGTGCTTTTTTCATGCCTTTAATTTTCCCATTCAAAAATTCAAGGCTTGCTTGGTAGCGCAATCCATTGTCTAAAAATCTGTTTCTTTCCGCTTGGACTTCTACCGTATTACCGTCGCCAGTATCAGGTTGAGTAGGTACGCGGTACTGCATGTCAAAATTTGCCGCAACAGACGAAGGATTGCCGCCTAGATGACGCTCATTTGTCCGCACTAATCCTGATGAAGCACGACTTGTTGCGCCACCAGATGCTTCACTCATTGCAGACTGCATGGCTTTGTTAAAATCAATATCTCTGGCTTTGTAACCAGGCGTATTTGCGTTAGCTAGATTCCCCGAAATAACCTCCATACGCTCTGTGCGTATTTTTAGTGCTGACTCGTGAAAGCCCACCAGCTTATCTAGGTTAATAGCCATAACATGACCTCTGACATACTTTAAAAACGTTTCGTGTAGACAAGCTAAACGGAAATATAAGCGTTAACCTTTTGCCGTTTTACTGTCGTTTGTTTAAATAGTTAGCAAGGCAGATGCCACAATGGGATTTTGACGGAAGGTATAGAGGTCAGTAAATCGGCTTGAGTTTTAAAAAACTTTATTTATCAAGCCGATAAGTTAGATCATTTTTTTTGGTAGTAAAGACCAGGGTGGCACTTCACCATGCTGTAGATATCACTGGCAGCACTTATAGACTCTGACGCGCCAAGAAATAGAACGCCGTTAGGCTGCAGTTGTCCGGCAATTTGTTGCAGGATCCGCTGTTTCACTTCTGCCGAAAAATAAATTAATACGTTGCGGCAGAAAACGATGTCAAACCGACCAAGCGCAGCATAGCTCGTAAGCAGGTTCAAACTTCTGAAGCTTACCATACGGCGAACCTCAGGCTTCACTTGCATAAGCCCTTTTTCATTTTGTTGGAAAAAAGCTTGTCTTCGCTGCGGAGATAAGCCTCTGGCAAGAGAGAGCTCGTCATAAATGCCAGATTCACATTTTTGCAGCATTTCTGATGATAAATCGGTTGCCACAATCTCAACGCCCGCTCTCAACGCGCCTGGACGTTGACGTTGGTACTCAAGCACAGACATTGCGATGGAATAAGGCTCTTGCCCCGACGAGCAAGCAGCACTCCAAATGCGAACCTTCTGATTTTTAGTAGATAAGGATGGCAATAGGTCCTTTAAAAGAAGATCAAAGGGATAATTATCGCGAAACCATAAGGTTTCGTTGGTTGTCATTGCGTCGATAACACTTTGTAACAAGGTGCGATCAAAACCACGAACAACAACATCAATCAGTTCATCTGCAGATTCGTACTTATGTTTAAACAGCAATGAAGCCAAACGGCTGCGGACGAGGTATTGTTTATTCTCACCCAAAACTATGCCGCATTGCTTTTCAAGAAACTCTCTGAACTTTTGGTAGCTCGCGGGCGAAACGTCTTTATTAGCCAATCCTTTCCTGCTCCGTTATTCGCACTCGGTCATTAGCCACTTCTGTACAGCAGTTGCTAATTCGTCTGGGTGAAACTTCGCTATAAAGTCGTCCGCTCCAACTTTTTGTACCATTGCTTGGTTAAATACCCCGCTTAATGACGTGTGCAGAACAACGTGAAGTTTTTGAAGCTCCGGCGTATTTTTAATTTCTGCAGTCAAGGTATAGCCATCCATTTCGGGCATTTCAATATCAGAAACTAGCACACCAACGCGGTTGGTTACGTCGCCATACTCTTCAGCGATTTGTTTAAGACGATTAAGCGCTTCAAGACCATTTTTAGCAAGCTCGATTTCAAGGCCTAATGACGTAAGCGCTTTTTTCACCTGATTCCTCGCTACCGCCGAGTCATCCGCTATAAAGATAATTTTGTTTTCTTGACCCTCTGTCGTTAGCCCCTCGGCAACGTCAGCACTAACTTCAGCGTTTAGCGGGGAGATCTCATTGAGAATTTTCTCTACATCTAGTATTTCAATGAGTTCGTTTTCTACCTCAGTAACCGCCGTAAGATAACTGGCCCGCCCTGTGCCCTGTGGCGGCGGCATGATGGCATCCCAGTTGGTATTGATAATGCGCTCAACAGCGCCAACCAAGAACCCTTGAACCGAACGGTTGTATTCGGCAATAACGATAAACGCATTAGAGAGGTCTTCAATTTTACGACCACGTGTAGCCATACTTAGGTCAATAACCGAAATAGTTTGGCCACGAATGTGTGCTACCCCACGAACCAATGGGTTTAATTTTGGCATAGCCGTAAGCGGAGGACACTGCAACACCTCTCTTACTTTAAACACATTAATCCCAAACCGCTGACGGCCGTTCAGTCTAAACAGCAACAACTCTAAGCGGTTCTGCCCAACAAGCTGCGTTCGCTGGTTTACCGAATCTAAAATACCCGACATAGGTCACCTCTAAGTAATACTGGGCATGATCATTGCCTCTTATGATAAGAGTAGACAATATCACTAAATTTTTGCAGGTCAAACGACAGAAAAATGACACTTAAGGTTTGTTTAAGCGTTACTCACCTTTCAATACTGCCAGTTAAATCTTGTCATGTTGAAGCGTGTGCTTTTACACCTTGAGCTAAGCATTGTTGTTAAACCCGCTGTTTACAAACATAGATTTCCCTAAGCATAGTCAATTAATCGCAAACTGAAACACGAAATGTCATGATGAAAAAGATAAACGAAAAAATGCGTACTGAATTCACTCGCTCGTTCACCCGTTTAGTAGTCGGTTTGCTAATCAGCTTACTAAGTAAACATTGCTATGCAGCGGCGTCCAATCATGAACAAGTTGAAGAAGGTGCCAAGCAGTACTTGATAAATCAACTTAACGATAATGCGCAGGATACTAACATTGATGTGGATATTGTGAAGATAGACGATCGGATAAATATCCCAGACTGTCCAACCGGTTTCCAATATAATGCGTCACAGGAAGCGCTGAACCAATCTTACATATCTGTTCGAGTAAGCTGTAAAAACAATGAGTGGTATTTGTTTACCAGCGGCCAAGTAATGAGAACGAAAGAAATTGTAGTTACGCAGGGCGCAATTAGCCCTGGAACTGTATTAACCTCATCAAATTTAACGAAGGCAAAAGTAGACGTGAGACGTCTACGCTACACGGCATTCACCGAGCTAGAGTCGTTAATTGGCGCTAGAATGAAACGCCGGGTTACCGATGGTCAAGCGATACAGTCGAATATGCTATGCTTTGTATGCAAAGGCGATAGAATCACTATTACCGCCGAGGTTGCGGGAATGGAAGTTAAGACAGCAGGAATAGCGCAACAAGATGGTGTGGTTGGCGATAACATAAAAGTCTTAAATGCCAGTAGTCAGAAGGCCATTATTGCTAAAGTCGCAAGCCCTGAAGAAGTCGTGATACACTTGTAAAAGTGGGCTATAAATATCTACTATTTTGTTCTTAATTTAGCTAAAGATATTTGCCAAAAGGCCGATATACATACTAGAGGCAAAAAGTAGTGAGGACTGATTATGGCAATTAACAATATAAACAATGGGTTACCTAAAACCCCCGTTGATAACGGGAAAGTTGCGCAGCAGAACCAGACGCAACAATCTCAACAGCAGACTTCAGCACAGTCTGCGCAAACAGCACAAGCGCCAAGACAAGATTCCGTTTCGCTGACGCAATCTGCTCAGCAGTTGAATCAAGTTCAGAAAAAAGGGTCTGAGGCGCCAGTGAATCAGGAAAAAGTTGATCGTCTTAAAAAAGCGATCCAAAGTGGTGAGTACAAGGTTAACCCTGAAGTGCTTGCTAATAAAATCGCGAAACTAGAATCCCAAATATTTGGAGCTAAATAATTTGATGCTAAATAGTTTGGTGTTAAAAAATCAGCGAGAATTTATCAAACACGTTCAATGAGACAAGTATAGTGACAGAACAAGCAAGCCAGTTAACACAAGCATTATCTCGTCAAGTGGAGCAAATGACTTCACTTGCGTCACTGCTTGAAAAAGAGCTGCAGCTTATTAGCTCGCGTGACGCTGAATCTTTGATGAATTTGTTAGACGAAAAAACAGCCCTTCTGGGTTCTATTCAATCGCTGGATGCAAGCATTGAAGATGCTATCGACAACGAAAATGCGATGTCGGATGACGATGAAGCATTAATGGCTGACGCCAAGAAGCTTCTGGAAGATTGCAAATATCGAACACAGGTTAATCAAAAAGCCGTAGAGCAAGGACAGCTACGCCTCACACATTTGCGGAATTTGATGATGGAAGTTCGAGCAAAAGAATCACTCACTTATGACAAGAAAGGTAAGCCGAAAGGCGGAACTTTAGGCTCTGGAGTGAGTGCTTAGGCTTTTAAATAGTTTTGTATCGTCGCAGAGCATTAACCACGCAGTACATTCACCTTATCGGCAGCTAAGTTCACTCTATTATCACGTATTTTCTAGCATCCCACTGCAAAGTAATTAGCGCGAACCGCCTTTAACTTATTTCCTAGTAATACTTTACATCTTTCACTCGGCGCGGCTTAGCCGTCGACAAATAAATATCGTAGACTTGCTGCATATCTAAAGAAAGCTCCGTAACGTAGGTATCCTCACCCACGGGATAAGTCTTAACAACCTCGGCGCCTCTAATTACTCCCTCAACAGACGCGCGCAACGTTTCACTGTCAACAACAAGGCGTGATACAGACTGACTACCTTCTATTTTTTGACCGTATACCTGCTCGGTCAACTCGCGGTATGCATCTAATTTTGACGCTTTCATCGCCATTATTAGCTTCATACTGTCAGACTCGCCTTTTTGCGATGAAATCGGTGCGTAACCAACCGCCTTTAAAACAGGGTAAGTTTCAGGCTCAACGGTTTCCCATTCGACGTGTTTATCAATAATGCCACAACCACTCAAAGAGATTGCTAGGCCAAACATGGAAGACCGCAAAAGTAATCTCGAATTTTTTAGTCCACTCAACCACATAATTTAAAACCTCTTTGTGCATCAATAACGAGTTAGTGACGCCTAAATATTTACCTTTATAGCCTTTATAGGCTAATAACATTTCAACAAAGCGTTATGAATAACATCAGATTCCATAACGACAGTTTGCAGTCATATACCCTGATACGAAGGAAGTAAGCAATATATGCGCCCGTTTGTTTTTAAAAATAACTTCCTCCTTTAATTGGCACTTTTTTCGCATAGTTCTCGCAAAGGTTACGACATTATTCAACCGCAACAACTAAACAACCGCAGAGGTGTCACGTGCGACAAGCAAGCAAAACAACGCTAATGGCATGTTTAAGCAGAGCAATGGCCGCTGTTTGCCTACTTGGCCTAATGGCTGGGCAAGCCCATGCCGTTTGGTATGAAGCCACAGGACAGGCTGTGGTAATGAACGGTAACAAGGAAGCAGCAAAACGCGCAGCGACACAGGATGCGCTCAAACAAGCGATGTTATTTGCTGGGGCGTCAGTGCAAAGTGTAGCCAAACTCACTAATGGGCTTCTGAAAAACGAAGAAATGACGATCCGTTCGACAGGCGAGGTCGAGCAATTAGAGCTCGTGAGCGAAACTTATAACGGTGATGTAGTCACAGTTAGTGTACGTGCAGACATTTTTCCTAGAGGAGAAGTATGTTCAGCGCAGCGGGACGAAAAACACTTTGCCACTACTCACTTTAGGATAAGAAACAGAGCACAGTTGACCCAAGGAAATATTCCGCAATTTGATAAGGCGTTTACACAGCGATTAGCTAAGGCAATGCAAGAACAGACAGATAATCTGAGCCTTACTTACGTTGCTCCCCATACTGCAAAGTTTGATAGCCGTTATACCGACAAAAACGTACGTACTCTATCAGATCAAAGTAACACGCAATTTGTCATTATCGGGGTTATTGATGATTTAAGTGTTGCGCAAAAAGAAGTATCTGTATTTACACCTTGGCGAAGCGACACTTCATATCGTGCGTTCGCAATGTCTGTACAAGTTTATGACGGGATAAACGGCGGTCTTCTGTTCAGTTCCTCTTACGATACTAATGAGGAATGGGCGTTCGATAGGTTTGAAGACGTTGACGAATTTTCGTCAACCTTTTGGCAATCACGCTACGGCCAAGCAATTGATACGTCAATAAGTCAATTGATAGAAGATATTAAAGAAGCAACAGCTTGCCAACCTGTTACGGGGCGAGTGATCAGCATTGCGAACAATAAAATTTCGGTATCTCTTGGACGAGATAATGGCATATCTGAAAAAGATGAACTATACCTTTATCAAGCCAAAGAGGTGGTCGATAATCGAGGTAGAAGATATCTTCAATATACGCTCTACCCCGGTACATTTATTGTTGATAGTGCATATGGCAATTCGTCTGTGATAGTCAACGCTACGTCGGGAATTACTGCGAATATTCAGGAAAACGATTTTGTAGTTAAGAAGTAAATTAGCTTTCACTTTATCAAATGTAAGTCACTGACGTTGGGGGAACAGGGTTGGAATATCAACATACCCGTGTTATACCTATAACTACGTATAGTATCCAATACTTAAACTTCAGATAGAGACAAGTACTCTCTCTTATACTTTAGTATGACCTACATAATAAAAATATGACCCTTTCTCTGTTTGCGTCACACTGCTTAGCATTAGTAGCCTTGCTACTGGCTGGACAACAACTGAGGGATCACTATGTTATCGAGTTTCCAAAGCTCGAACAGGAAGTTAAAAATAATTTTGGCGCTGACAAAGCCTTACATGTCAGTGCGTTAGAAACTAAACTTCACGACCTTGAAAATAAGGCAGTTAAAGAGCAGCTTATCGGTGTAAACGCTTTCTTTGACGAGCATATCCAGTACGCAACCGACGATATCGTTTTCAAACAAAAAGACTATTGGGCCACGCCTTCTGAACTTTTTGGCCATTCTCGCGGAGATTGTGAGGATTATGCCATTGCAAAATACGTAGCTCTGCTACACTTAGGTATCGATAGTTCTAAACTTCGCCTAATTTATGTAAAAGCGAAGATTGGTAGAAGCCGAGTAACACAAGCACATATGGTACTAGGATACTATGATTCCCCTTCATCGGATCCTTTGGTGCTCGACAGCTTAGTGTCTAATGTGTTGCCAGGCTCTCAGCGGACGGATTTAATTCCTGTTTTCAGTTTTAATGATTCGGGTATTTGGCAGCCGGGTAAAACTGCACAAGTTTCTTCGTCCACCAGCAGGCTATCAAGGTGGCGTGATGTTATTGAGCGCATGAAACAGGAGGGGATTAGCAGAAGGTCTTAGGAGTCTATGTCAATAACAAGAGAATTATGGCTCGCCATAGCAGTTGTTGTCCTTGTTGCAATTGCAGGTAGTGTCACAATTCATGGTATAACTACCAAACACTATGTAGAAGAGCAGCTTTATTCAAAAAACCTAGACAACGCGAGCATGCTTGCCCTAACACTTAGTGGACTGGATAAAGACCCTGTTTCATTAGATCTCTTCATAATGTCACAATTCGACATTGGTCACTACGCCTCTATTGTACTTCAAAAATCTGACGGTGAAATTGTCTCTGAATATACTCATGAAGTGCAGTTGGACGAAAATACCCCAAAGTGGTTTTCAGATAACTTTTCTCCTATTGTGAAACCAGGTATTGCCCAAGTAAGCGAGGGTTGGGGTCAATATGGTACGGTTTATGTCGAAACAGATACCAGCTTTGCCGTTGCATCAATGTGGCGCGCCACTAAACGACTTATTTTTGGTTTATCACTGGTCGGCATATTTTCAGGCTTTTTAGGGGGCTGGGCGCTGCGCTTTATTATTAGACCTCTAGACGGTGTTGTGCGCCAAGCTGAATCATTTCAGCAAATGCAATTTATCCAGCTAAAAGAGCCTCGTACATTAGAACTTAAGCGTGTAGTGCGCGCTATGAACTTTCTTGCTACAAACTCTAGAAAGATCATGGATGAAGAAAATACACGCCTTGATCTTATGCGCTACAAAACACAATTTGATGACGAGTCTGGCGTTGCTAACAGAGATTACTTCATTTCAATCTTGAAAGGGCAGCTAGCTTTTAGAGACACCGAAGGCGTGAACTGCCTTTTCTTTGTGAGGTTCACCGAAGGCGAAGGCTTTTTGCGCTCACCTGCGAATATCAGAAAAAAACGTATACGCGATTTTGTTGAGGAAATTAACGACTGCCTTTCACTACATCATCATCAGTTTACTGACAGCCGTATAGCTAGAATGCAAAAAAACGAGTTTGCTATTTTACTTACTGAAACCCATGATGCTGTTGCTATTTCAGAAGCAGTCCATGGCGCGTGTTTAAGCGCGTTTAGCGACGTAGGTGATCCGAAGGTATTTCAGTCTGTTGTTAAACTTCGCCCAGACGATAGCTTCTCTGCTTTACTAATGCGTGCAGATGCGATGATTGATGAAGCAGAAATGTTAGATATGGATGAACCCTTTATCGAGTCGGCCCTCAAAGAATTTATTAGCTTGGTAGAGCAAAAGCGTTGGGAAAAAGAGCTACAAAATACGATTGACGAATGTGGTGTAGAAACCTTTAACTTCCCGGTTTTAGATATTGACCGCAACTTGGTTCACTATCAGAGTTGGGCTGGGGTAACGATAGATGGCGAACTAAGGAAAAGTGGCTATTATACCCATTGGGCGCGCTATTTAGGGCTTTTACCCCAAGTAGAGCTAACAACGGTTACTAGCCTCATCAACTATATTAATAACACTAAAACAAACTCAAAATTCGCGTTTCTCTGTTCTGAACAGTTTATGCTGAATCCAGAAATTCTTGCTCAACTTTATTATCAAATTGGAACCAACGAAAAAGCGGCTAAGCAATTGTGTCTTGAGGTGCGAGAATCTACCGCAACACGCTTCCCTGATGAATTTAGAGATTTTTGCACAACGTTAAAAGCCAAAGATTGCGAAGTAGGCTTGAAACGAGTTGGAGAATCCTTCTCGCAACTGTTAAACGTTCAGGAAATGGGATTAGATTATGTGAAAATCGATTCGGCGTTTATGGCAGATATCGATTTCAATCCTGCCAATCACGCCTTCATACGTGGGTTCTGCTCTCTTGCGCATACTTTTGGTATAAAAGTTTATGCAGACGGGGTTAAGCGCTCAGATCACCAAGAGCTATTTATTGAATTAGGGATAGATGGTGTGGTTTCACACATCGAAGTTATAGAGCATCTTTTAGATGACTAAACTCACCTATACGAAGCAATAAGCTTATCCTGTCTTTCGCTTCAAACTTGTGAAGAAGCGTACCAACATATTCTTTAACGGTACGCTCGGTAATACCGTGTTCTCGTGCTATCTCCTTGTTGCTTAACCCTTCCAAAATACCGTTTAATACATCTTTTTCTCGGTTGGTTAGCTCTCGCAGCACAGGTAGATTCCGCTTCGCCTGTAAATTAGCAGCGACATTTGAAGTAGTCACTGTCAATAACTCGTTGGGCAACCACATGCCGCCAGCTTCTATAACTCGGGCTACAGAAGACAGTAAAGATTGTGTCCCAAGCGCATGGCAATATGCTCTAGCACCTAACATTAGTGCTGTTTGCATCTCTAGGCGGTCATATTTGTACGTAAGTAAAACAAGGTTATCGACTTTCTGTTTTGCCTCAATCAGTAACTGACGCCAGCTTTTATCACTTGCCATAATCCATACGCAGTCACTACTATCGCACTTTAATTCATTGACACTACTATAACTAGACCAAGAGTATTGAGTAAGCGCCCCTTGTAAGTCTTTTTCTGCAATAAAATGTCTCATTAACGCTCCCTCAGCGCAGAGGCTGTAACATTAAATAAGGGCGATAAAATGTAGTTAAGAACCGTTTTCTTACCCGTTAAAATATCTACTTGCACAATCATACCGGGCAAAATATCTAAGGATTCATCTGCAATGCTTCGCTTTGTTTCAAGTCTGACAAGGTAGTAGGTTTCATCTTTTTCATTGGTGATGGCATCTGCACTAATGTGCTGTACTTCCGCCGACATGCCACCATAAATAGTAAAATCGTATGCACTAAATTTCAGGATAGCCGGCTGCCCTTCTCGAATAAAAGCGATGTCTTTCGGAGAAACTTTCGCCTCAACAATGAGCTGGTCGTCTTGAGGTACTAGCTCGACAACGGCGCTACCCGGTGTAATAACGCCGCCAACCGTGTTGATAAGTAGCCGTTGAACCGTTCCATTGATAGGCGAACGCAAATCAGCTTGCGACACCACATCTTCTAAACTTGTTTGAGACTGCTGTAGCATAGCCATTTCACCAGTCGCATCGGTCAATTCTTGATTCCATCGATTAACTAGCTTGAGGCGGGCTTCTTCCTTCTTAATAATTTCTTCTTCAATAGCATTTAACCCACGCTCAATTGCCACTTTAGATTTGCTGATGTTGCCTTCAAGCTCAACAATTTGGCGCTCTAATCGAAGAATTTCGATTTCCGACACAGCTCCAGATGCTAACAATGGTTTAGTCACCGCCAGCTCTTTTTTAGAAAGTGTCAGCACATTTTGATATTGGGAAAGACTAGCTCGCTCTTCTTCAACATCTTGTCGGCGTTGTAAGATGCGAGAGTCAGAACCCGCCGCGATTTCATCAAGCTCAGCTAAATTTGAGTTATAGAGTTTTCGCTCATTATCAACGATGGTAGGCGCTTCCTCTTGAAGCTCTCTATTAAACCGCAACACCTCGCCCTGGGTAAGCGCAGACAGGCGCTGAACCTTAGCGGCAAGTGCTGCAAACTGAGTAGTATTTTCCTCTAAGCTGGACAAAAAGCGCGTTGGATCAACTTTTAATAGCACCTGGCCCGCTTCTACTGTCTGTCCTTCACGTACTAAGATTTCCTGTACTATTCCTCCATCGTATGACTGAAGCACCTGCAGTTGCTGTGACGGAATAACCTTCCCATCACCTTTAGCCACTTCATCAATTTCGGCGAAATAAGACCACACCACTAACAAAAACAGTACTATTAATACGACATAGAGCAGGCCCCGGGCCTTTACCGGCGTTTGCATAATGCGCGACCATTCCGCTTCTAACACCCAATCTTGACCTGGGGGCGGCGCAAGCCAGCCTCGCATTAGCCGCTGTAACCAGTCCTTTTTTTCACCATCACTTTTCAAAATCATGGCGCCCTCTTCAATACTTGACTGGGTTGTCTAAACTGCACGAGTACCTCTTCCTTTTTACCATCGGCAATCACCTTTCCGTTTTCTACAACAATGACCCGCTCTACCAAGTCTAGTAATGTGGTTCTGTGCGTATTAATGATGAGAGTTTTACCTGCCGTTGCCGCCTTAATCGTTTCCTTCATCTGCGCTTCATTAGTTGAATCCATGGCTGAAGTTGGTTCATCCATAATGTAAATTGCAGGGTCTCGTACTATGGCCCTTGCCATCGCCACAGCCTGACGCTGCCCACCTGACAGCAAGCAGCCGCGCTCGCCCACATTTTGCTCTATGCCACTGGCGCTTCCGTTAACTAACTTTGCCAAACCACATTGGGTAATGACTTCCCAAAACTCAGCCTCGTCAATATGTGTATCCTCTGGCAAAATATTGTCTTTTAATGAGCCGTGAAAAAGGCTCACATCTTGCGGTACATAGCCTATTTGTTTACGCAACAGCGTTGGGTCATACTGCTGAAGGTCTATTCCATCCAACAAAAGTTGCCCGGATTCAGGGCGATAAAAAGCCATGAGAAGCTTGTTTAACGTTGACTTTCCGCACCCGTTTTTGCCCAAAATAGCAACGTGCTCTCCTTGCTTGATAGAGAAGTTTATGTCTTTTAACGCGAGAACGGTTTCATCTGGATACTTGAAGCAAAGCTGGTTAGCGTCAATATTCCCTTTTAGCACGACATTGTTTTTAATCTGTTTGTTGCTACCTGTTTCACTTGGCAGAGACATAATGTCATCAAGGGCATTCTTTGCGGTTTCAGCGTGATGGAATTGAGCAAGCAATGCGGCAGCCTGAGAAACCGGCCCCATAGCTCGGCTTGATAGTAAATAAGCGGCTATTAGACCACCTTGTGTAATCACACCCTCAATAATAAGGTAAACGCCAGTGAGGATGATAACCACACCCACCGATTGCTGGATCCAGAGCGCAGCATTATTGACCGACATTGATACTAAGCGAAGTTTAGCGTTAACTTTGGCAAGAAATATCGTCTGCTTTTCCCACGCACTTTGATTTCTACTTTGGTAACCAAACGCTTTAACGTCTTCTAACGACGTTACGCTTTCAGTTACAAGGGAGCTTTTACGAGAGCTAATTTCCATCGATTCTTCAGACAAAGAGCGCATTACCCGCTGCGCCTTCATCGCATAAAGGAAAAGCGCAGTAGCACCAATAAGTATTGGAATGATCAGATAAAAATCGATCATGGCGATAATGACTACAAACAGTAGGCCAAAGGGTAAATCAACCAACGCCACTAAGGTGACCGAACCAAAAAACTGCCGAATACTTTCAAAAGACTGTAGGCTATTTATGAATGAGCCACTTTTAGCAGGCTTGCTCGCTAAATTTATAGACAGCACTTTTTCCATTATTTTCGCTGATAGCGTGACATCTAATCGACTTGCCGCCAACTCTACAAAATACTGTCTAAGCATGCGCAATAAAAAATCTGCGGCTAGCACAAGTAAAACGCCAATAGCTAGTGCCCACATGGTTTCTAGCGCAGCATTTGGCACTACCCTATCGTAAACATTCATCACGAACAGGGGCAATGCGATAGAAAGCAAACTGATAAAAACGGACGCTAAAAGAACATCGCGATACAAACCTTTTGCCGTTCTAATGGATGACCACAACCAATGTCCTACTGATGACTTGTCTATTTGGGCATTGGTTTCTTGTGCATTCATCTCGGGACGAGCAAAAATGACATACCCTGTATAACTGGCAATTAGCTCATCTCTTGGTACTTCGACCACAGCGTCATCTAGCTCTGGATATGAGACTCTGGCATGCGTTTTATCAAGCCCGTGTAATACGCAAGCTTGCTTATCACTTAACACTAAAACAGCGGGTAATATTGCTGTATTGATATGGTCGAAATCGCGTTTTACTGTTCTACTGGCGAGCCCTGCTCGTTTTGCTGCGCGTTCAAACCCCGTAGGAGACAACTCACCGTGGTCTAAGGGCAGTCCGCTAAGCAGGCTAACTCGAGATACATCCAAATGGTGGGCATGGCAGACTGTTATTAAACAATCCATCAATACGCCACCTTGTTTCTCGAGATATGATATGTCGCTGTCGACCTTTTTTTCCTTCATATAGGTCTACCACACCACTATTGCGTTGAAGGAAGCTGGATGATAGCCGCCTCAATTCTACGATTACGGGCATTTGCCGCTTCTGACTCTTCATCGACAAGCGGACGAGTTTCCCCATAACCGACAGCGGTGATTCTTCTAGCCTCTATATTTGCTTTAGTCATAAGCATTGATGCGACAGCTTTCGCTCTACGTTCAGATAGACGCTGATTGTAGGAGGCGTCTCCATCTAAAGATGCATGACCATGAATGATCACTCCAGAATTAGCGTCACTATTAAGCGCATCAATAACCTCTTGAAGTGAGTTCTCATACTCAGGTAAAACCTCGGTAGAATTAGAGGCAAACTCAATGTTTACGTTAAATGACTCTATTATATTTGCGTTGTCCAAGGTGAAGTCAGCAGCACTTGGTTCTGGCGCCAATTCAGGCTCTTTCGCTTCACAACCAAAGTCATCGACCATAGCACCCGGCGTTGAATCAACACAGTCATCCCATAAATCAACAATACCGTCACCATCAGAATCGCGTTTTAGAATATTTAGCTCATCTTCAAAGTTAGTGCGAACTACAGGACATACGTAGTTAGGGTCGTAGCTAATTTTTTCTTCTGCTTTATTTAGCACATCAGGTACGCCTTCCTTAGTTATACCTAACGTTTGCGCTAAGCTTCCCGATGCCGCAAGCAGTCTTACTCGTGCTTTTTCTAGCGTATACTGCGCTTCCAAGTAAGCACGACTCGATTCGTAGTACTCATTTTCTGAATCTAGCAAATCCAATAAAGAGCGTTCACCTATAGTGAATTGGTCCATATATGCTGATTTTACTCTGTCTGAAGATAGTCTATGTGCATTCAGCGCTGGAAGTTGCTCTGTAATATTGATGATGTCGTTGTAAGCAATCTGTACCGTTTGTCTCATATCGATACAGGCTTTATCTCTTAAGTCTTTTGCTAAGTCCACCTGTGACAGTGCCTGTCTTATAGCCGCACTGTCCGACCCACCGTTATACAAGTTATAAGAAAAATTAACGCCGACACTCGCTTCGGTAATGGTGTTATTTAGTGCAGCTTGGTCTCGTGTTTGCGCACCATAACTTGCGGTCAAATTAACCTGAGGATGGTAGAGACTCTTTGCACTATCGACCGCATAACGCTGTGCATCTATGTTATAAATAGCAGCATTAAATTGTGGATTAGTGCCATATGCGCTAGTAAGTAAAGATTGTATACCTGTGACGTTTGCATCAACGAAAGCAGAGTTTATCGATACTGATTGGAGGTCTTGAGCAGGCTTTTCACCTACCAACCGCAAAAAGCGTGCGGTAACATCATGTAAATTCGATAACTCAGTGAGTACATTAGATTCGGCAAGTGATAGACGGCCGCTGATTTGCTCTAAGTCAGCTCTACGACCTACCCCGGCTTCAACACTCTCTTCAATTTGTTTGAATACATCTACGTGAGTAATCAAATTTTCTTCAGCGAGCTTTAAAAGCTCCCGGAACAACTGCACGTCCATATAAGCTAGAGATGTATCTAGAGACTTCTGCTCAATTTCGCCCATTAGTTCAAAAAACCGTACAACTTGCGCTTGTTTAAACCGCTTTACCTCACTGCTTGTTAAAAAACCGTCGTATAACATTTGGGTTAGGGTGATTTGAGCAGTATGGCCCATGTATTCACGGTCCAAACCATAATTTCTATCTGTGTACGCGCTCGACGCCAATACATCGACCTGTGGGCGAAAACCGCCTCTCGCGATGTCAACATCTGACATCGCCACTTGAAGTTGACGCCAGCTGGCTTGTACTTCCGGATTTTCGTTTACTACCTTGCGAACATAGTCTTCCAAACTGACTGACGAGTTACCAACACCATTGCTTTGAGCAATAGCAGCATGAGCAAGCACAGCGCCAGTTGCTCCAATAACAACCTTAGTAAGCACTGATTTAATCAACTTCATATATGCGTCTCACTATATAAAAACTAAGCGACATTTGTGTCGTTTCTTACATTTAAAAAGTAGACGCTAAAAAATTTTCTGCAAACCGATGCGACACTTTTTAATCTAAAAATGAATAAATTAGGGGGAACTACCTATAACCTATACCAAAGGATATATCTCCCCCGTACCACGGTCCGGTAACCGATTTAAAAACCTCTGCTACGCTTTTTTATATAGCGTGATTTTTATTGATTGAGAGGGAAATATGGCTGAAGTAATCATTGCAGAAGTAAATGGTGAGGCTTCTATTGTTCGTGGTGACACAGGTGAACAAGTTACTGCTACTGTCGGAATGACTGTTTATGAGGGTGATGTGTTAGATGTCTCACCTGATGGTTTCGTCACCGTTAGTGTTGATGGCGAACTTCGCACACTTCCAGCTGGGCAAAGTGTCACTTTCCCGCTCCAATTAGATTTTACAGAAAACAATTCTGACGATGAATTTGCTGTCTTTGATGAGAGTGTAGATGAGCTTGCCGCATTACTTGACGGCGTTGATGGCGCGGAGAGTATCGAAGGTGAGAACCAAGCAGGCGATGCTGATTTTCTTGACGCGCTTTCTGGTGACGGCGACATCTTAGAGTCATTGGAAGCTACCGCTGCCGGCCTTGATGGCGGTGCTGGAGCAGGCGGAGGGAGTAATTTTGTTCGCGTTGACCGCATAAATGAAGATGTTGACCCAGCCGGTTTCCAGTTCGATCAAAATGCAAACGATAATGACGATGTTGCGCCCGTTGAATTTTCTGAAACAGGTGAACAAGCGCAAGACATTTCTCTTACTCTTGACGCAATCGGTTTAACAAGCGACACCACGCCCACCTTATCCGGTATTACTTCAGCTATTCCGGGTAGTACAGTCACACTAACTGTTACCGACAGTGCTGGGAATATCCAAACTGTTACTGCTATCGTACAAGGCGATGGCACATTTAGTGTAGACGTACCAAACGCATTGGCCGATGGTGAATTTACTGTAGACGCCACCGTGCTAGAACCTACCGGCAACACAGCTGATAGCTCTACCACCGGCGAAATTGACGCTACCGCCCCAACCATTACTATTAATGCGCCAGGTTCTGATAACGACACCACGCCAACCCTTTCAGGTACAACCGATGCCACTCCTGGCAGCACAGTTACGCTAACCATTACCGACAGTGCAGGCAATACTCAAACCGTGACAGCTATTGTGCAAGCAGACGGCACCTATAGCGTTGATGTACCCGCTGAATTAGCCGAAGGTGAATTTACCGTTAACGCCAGCGTGACCGATGAAGCAGGCAATACAGCAACCGCTGATACCACAGGGGAAATTGATACCACCGCCCCAACCATTACCATTAATGCGCCGGGTTCTGATAACGACACCACGCCAACCCTTTCAGGTACAACCGATGCCACTCCTGGCAGCACAGTTACGCTAACTATTACCGACAGTGCAGGCAATACTCAAACCGTAACTGCCATTGTGCAAGCCGATGGCACCTACAGCGTTGATGTACCCGCTGAATTAGCGGAAGGTGAATTTACCGTTAACGCCAGCGTGACCGATGAGGCTGGCAATACAGCAACCGCTGATACTACAGGTGAAATTGATACCACCGCCCCAACCATTACCATTAATGCGCCGGGTTCAGATAACGACACCACACCTACCCTGTCAGGTACCACTGATGCCGCGCCGGGTAGCACGGTTACATTAACCATTACCGATAGCGCGGGCAATACGCAAACCGTGACTGCCATTGTGCAAGCAGACGGCACGTATAGCGTTGACGTACCTGCCGAATTAGCCGAAGGCGAATTCACCGTCAACGCCAGCGTTACCGACGAAGCGGGCAATACCTCAACCACAGACACTACCGGCGAAATTGATACCACAGCACCGTCGATCACTATCGACACCATAGCGACAGGTAACGACACTACGCCAACCTTGTCAGGTACAACGGATGCTACACCGGGTAGTGCAGTTACACTAACTATCACCGATAGCGCGGGCAACACGCAAACCGTGACAGCCATTGTGCAAGCAGACGGCACCTATAGCGTTGATGTACCCGCTGAATTAGCCGAAGGTGAATATACCGTTAATGCCAGCGTGACTGATGAGGCTGGCAATACAGCGACCACAGACACCACGGGCGTAATTGATACCAGTGCACCGTCGATAACTATCGACACCATAGCGACAGGTAACGACACCACGCCGACCCTTTCGGGTACTACCGATGCCGCGCCGGGTAGCACAGTAACATTAATTATTACCGATAGTGCAGGCGTTACTCAAACCGTGACCGCCACTGTGCAGGCTGACGGCACCTATAGCGTTGATGTGCCCGCTGAATTGGCCGAAGGTGAATTTACGGTTAGTGCCACCGTGACCGATGAGGCGGGCAACACAGCAACCACAGATACTGCCGGCGAGATTGATACTACTGCACCGTCAGTCACTATCGACACCATAGCGACAGGTAACGACACAACGCCGACCCTTTCAGGTACTACCGATGCCGCGCCTGGTAGCACAGTAACATTAACCATTACCGATAGTGCAGGCGTTACTCAAACCGTGACTGCCATTGTGCAAGCAGACGGCACCTATAGCGTTGACGTACCTACTGAACTAGCTGAAGGTGAATTTACGGTTAACGCCAGAGTGACTGATGAAGCAGGCAATACGGCCAATGCTGACGCTCAGGGTGCTATCGACGTGACGGCGCCAACCATCTCATTAAACGACCCGGGAATAAATGGCGATGCTACACCCACACTTTCGGGATTAACGGATGCCGTGCCCGGAAGCACGATAACCCTTACCGTTACCGATAGTGCTGGCGTTACTCAAACCTTTACCACCACTGTGCTTGCCGATGGTACCTTTACCGTTGAAGTTCCAAATGCGGTGGCTGAAGGTACATACAGCGTAACTGCCGAGGTGACAGATGGTGCGGGTAACACCGCACAAGCAACAGCAAGCGGCGATTATGATTCTACAAGTCCTTCGACGACCGTAAATCAACCTGCGCCAACGAACGATACTACGCCCAACGTTTCTGGTGAAACCGATGCCCCTCCTGGCAGTGAAGTGGTCATTGTTGTAACAGATAGCGAGGGTAACGAACAAACAATCGTTACTACAGTGGGCGCTGACGGCACATTCAACGAAGATGTTCCAGCGGAACTTAGCGAAGGCGAGTACACGGTAGATGTTACTGTGACGACACCAGCAGGTAACAGTTCTACCACCACAGTGACTGGCGAGATTGACACCACGGCGCCGATAATCAGCCTTGATCCTATTGGCTCAACCAATGATGACACGCCAGTGATAAATGGCGACACCGACGCAGAACCGGGTGCGATAGTAACACTAGATATCGTGCATTCAGATGGCACTACGCAAACCATTACTGCAACAGTGCAAGAAGACGGTAGCTTCAGCGCTGAAGTCCCGCAAGCGCTCGCAAATGGCGACTTCACGGTAACCGCTACTGTGTCTGATGTGGCGGGCAATACCGCTTCAACCTCCATCGATGCGGTTATTAATACCCAAGGCCCTAATGTTGTTATTGAAACCGGCTCTCCTACCAACGGTAGTGAAGGCATAGGGGGTTCGTCAGACGCCCCTAATTCAGAGGTTGTGGTTGTTATCACCGATAGCGACGGCAACAGCCAGACAATAACGGGGACAACCGATGAGAATGGCAACTTCAATGTTGCATTCCCTCCTGGCTCTGAAGAGGGCGAATACGAGATTGAAGTGACGGTGACAGACGAAAATGGCAATAGCTCTACCGCCACGGCCACTACTGTACTTGATACCACCCCACCGATTGTGAACATCGACCCGCAAACGGATACTAACGACACAACACCGACTATCTCAGGTAATACAGATTTACCAGCGGGCAGCGAGGTCGCTATTACCGTCACCGATAGTCAGGGTAATACGCAAACTGTTACCGCCATTGTTGATGAAAATGGTAATTTCAGCGCCGATGTCGAAGAAGCGCTAGCACAAGGCAACTATGAGGTTTCTGTCGAAGCAACTGATGCAGCGGGTAATACAACTACCGCTGTCGACAACAGTGGCAACATAGACACTACCGCACCAGCGCTTTCTTTAGACCCGCAAACTGACGGCAGCGACACCACACCAACAATTTCTGGCTCTACCGATTTACCACCTGGTTCAACAGTATCCATTGTAGTGACCGACAGTGCGGGCAATACACAAACTATCGATGCCATCGTTGATGAAAACGGTGATTTTAGCGTGGACTTACAAACGCCGCTTACTGAGGGTGAATATACCGTAGAGGCCAGTGCAACAGACGAGGCCGGCAATACAACGACTGTTACTGAAAATGGCGGCAACATTGATACGCAAGCCCCCACCATATCACTAGAGCCACTTGGCACAGGTAACGACACGACACCGTCAATTAGCGGCTCTACAAACTTGGAAGCAGGAAGCACGGTTACACTTACCGTTACCGATAGTGCTGGAAACAGCCAAACCTTTACTACCACAGTAGACGCGAACGGCGAATTTAGCGCAGACGTGCCTGCTGAACTCGCTGACGGCGACTACACTGTTGAAGCAACAGCCACCGATGCTGCGGGAAATAGTGCTTCGACATCACAAACTGGCACCGTGGACAGCAATGCGCCAAGCTTAACCCTTGACCCACTGGGTGATGATAACGACACCACGCCTACTATCTCAGGTACTACCGATTTACCCGCTGGCGGCACTGTTACACTGTCTGTTACCGATGCGCTTGGCAATACGCAAACATTTACGGCAACGGTAGACGGTTCTGGTAATTTCAGTGTCGATGTGCCCAATCCGCTAGCGGAAGGTGAATATAGCGTAACGGCTACAGCGACCGACGCGAACGGCAATACTGCAACGGCAACGGAAACTGGCGGTAATATCGATATTACATCGCCGCTGGTTAACTTGGATGCTCAAGGCAGTACCAATGATACTACGCCAACCATCTCAGGTAACACAGACCAGGCACCGGGTAGCAGTGTATCAATCACGGTTACAGACAGTGCAGGCAATACGCAAACCTTTGACGCTCTTGTCCAAAATGACGGTACTTTCTCTGTTGACGTGCCGGCAGAACTGGCCGACGGCAACTTTACTGTTACCGCGACGGTCACTGACGATGCGGGTAATCAAGACTCTGCATCCACACAGGGCAATATTGATACCGCAGCACCAACGCTATCGCTTGACCCACAAGACATTGGCAACGACACCACGCCACTTATTAGTGGCACGACAGATTTACCACAAGGTAGCACGGTAACACTGGTGGTCACCGATAGCTTAGGTAACCAGCAAACTATTGAAGCCGTTGTTGATGAAAACGGAGGCTTTAGCGCTGAAGTACCTAGCGCATTAGCAGAAGGTAACTACTCCGTTACAGCAACCGCTGTCGATGAAAATGGTAATACCGCTAGCGTGACAGAAAACGGCGGCATTGTAGATACAACCGCTCCATCGCTATCTTTAAATCCAGTGGGGTCTGGCAACGATCCCACACCAACTTTATCGGGCAGCACCGATCTGCCTGAGGGGAGTGTTGTCTCGCTAACGGTCGTAGATAGCGCAGGTAACATTCAAACTATCAACACCTTAGTCGATGCTAACGGTAATTTCTCTGTCGACGTCCCTCAAGAACTGGCTGATGGAGACTTTACTGTTACTGCCACGGCAGAAGACGAGGCAGGCAATGAAGTTACAGACAACGCAACGGGTAATATTAATACCAATGCACCCACGTTAGTGCTAGATGGACAAGGCGAGACGAATGACAGCACGCCCGTTATTTCAGGTACCACCAACTTGCCTGAAGGAAGCACGGTTACTTTAACCGTGACGGATAGCACAGGTAACACGCAAACGATTACCGCGACAGTAGGTGCAGACGGAACATTTAGTGCGGATGTTACCACCCCACTCGCTGATGGCGCTTACACCGTTAGCGCCAGCGCAACTGACGGCGATGGCAATACCACAACAGTAACCGACAATGGCGGCGTTGTAGATACCACCGCGCCTACGCTTACCCTAGAAAACCCTGGCAGCACGGGTGACACCACACCAACACTTTCAGGCACGACAGACCTTCCTGAAGGAAGCACGGTTACACTTGTTGTAACAGATAGCGCTGGAAACACGCAAACTATCAATGCCTTGGTCGATGCAAATGGTAACTTTAGCGTAGATGTGCCAAACGCACTAGCTGACGGCGACTTTACTGTGACTGCCACTGCAACCGACAGTGCAGGCAATACCGCGAATGCCAATACAACAGGTAATGTAGATAGCGAAGCGCCACTGTTAACCCTTGATACGCTAGGCGCTACTAGCGATGTTACACCAACTATCACGGGTACTACCGACGTGGCACCTGGCACATTGGTTACCATTACTGTGGTAGATGCCAACGGTAACTCGCAAAGTTTCCAAGCAGCCGTGCAAGCAGACGGCACATTCAGTGCCGATGTGCCTAGCGCTCTAGCTGAAGGCGACTTTACCGTTACGGCAACAGTAAGCGATGCACAAGGCAACACCGCGACGGCAAACGAAACAAATGGAAGTATTGATACACAAGCGCCTGTTGTTAACGTTAACTCGTTAGATTCAGGTAATGACACTACGCCGGTTATTTCAGGTAATACAGATTTACCTGAAGGTGCTGTCGTTGTGATCACCGTGACTGACAGTAATGGCGACACGCAAACCATTAACGCATTGGTTGATGCAGATGGTAACTTTGCAACAGAGGTATTGTCTCCACTGCCTGAAGGAGATTACAGCGTCGAAGTTACCGCGACAGATGATGCTGGTAATTCAACAACCGCAACTGAGGACGGTGGCAATATTGACACCACCGCCCCTGTACTTACGCTAAATCCGCAGGGCACAGGCAACGATGAAACGCCTAACATATCGGGCAGCACTGATTTAGCACCGGGAAGCACGGTAACGTTAACCGTCACAGATAGCGCAGGCAATACACAAACCTTTGACGCCATTGTGGACGCAAACGGTGACTTCAGCGCGGATGTTCCAAACGCTATACCAGACGACAGCTACACGGTAACAGCAAGTGCCTCAGACGATGCAGGTAATACAACCACCGCTTCTGATACCGGTACGTTAGATACCAGCGCCCCTGCGTTGACATTAGATGCGCAAGTTACGGTTAGCGATACTACACCAACCATTACAGGTACGACTGACCTACCCGCGGGTTCAACCGTGACGCTTTTTGTCACTGACAGTGCAGGCAACACCCAAACCTTTACTGCACTTGTTGATGCAAGCGGTAACTTTAGTGCTGATGTCCCAGCGCCTCTTGCCGAAGGTGATTACTCAGTAACCGCCACCGCTACTGACAGCAACGGAAATAGTGCCTCTGTCACCGACAATAACGGTATCGTCGATACTGTCGCCCCCGTTATTTCACTAGATGCGCTGGGTTCAAATAACGATACTACGCCTACCATTTCAGGCACTACGGACTTAGCAGCAGGTGAGAGCGTAACACTGACGATCACCGACAACGTTGGCAATACACAAACTGTCACCGCAACGGTTGATGCAAACGGCAACTTTACTGTGGATGTGCCAGCCGCACTGGCCGAAGGTGACTATACGGTTACTGCAACGGCCACCGACGATGCTGGCAACAGTGCGTCAGCCAATGCAACAGGTACCATAGACACCACAGCGCCTACCCTAACCTTAGACCCTCAAGGGTTAGGCAACGACATAACCCCAACTATTTCGGGAAGTACAGATCTAGCGGAAGGTAGCGTGGTCTCCTTGGTTATCACAGATAGTGCAGGCAACATTCAAACAATTACAGCAACAGTTGATGCTGCAGGAAACTTTACGGTTGATGTGCCCGGGGCACTTGCTGAAGGCTCGTACAGTGTTGAAGCTACCGCCACTGATGAAGCAGGCAACAGCACGTCGGTTCTTGATAATTCAGGCGTTATCGACATCACGCCACCTGAGCTAAACCTTGACGAATTAACGCCAGAGAATAACGCTACGCCAACCATTTCTGGCACCACAAACCTTCCAGCTGGCGCCATTGTCACACTAACGGTGGTCGACAGTGCGGGTAACACGCAAACCTTTGCCGCAACGGTACAAACCGACGGCAGTTTTGCCGCCAACGTACCTTCGCCACTAGCTGAAGGTGACTATACGGTTACCGCAACCGCTCAAGACGCGGCAGGCAACCAAGGTTCTGATTCTGAAACGGGTGGCAGCGTAGATACCACAGCACCTGTTATCACTTTGGATCCGCTTGGTACAGGTAACGATAACACGCCTACCATTAGCGGAAGTACCGACCTAGCCGCAGGAAGCACAGTAACCATTACAGTAACTGACAGCGTTGGCACTGAGCAGACGTTTACTGCAACTGTTGATGCTAACGGCGACTTCAGTGCAGATGTGCCCAATCCTATGGCTGACGGAAACTTCGACGTTACTGCAACGGCCACTGATGCTGCAGGCAATACTGCTACAGATACAGTGAGCGGCGACATAAACTCTGCCGCGCCTACCCTATCCCTTGATCCTCTTGGTTCGGGCAACGACACGACGCCGACTATTTCAGGTAATACCGACTTAGCGCCAGGTAGTACTGTAACGCTAACTGTGACTGACAGTGCTGGAAACACACAGACATTCAGTGCCATAGTGCAAGGTGATGGAAGCTTTACGGCTGATGTTCCTGCGAGCCTACCTGAAGGTGACTATTCTGTTACTGCCACCGGCACAGATGGCGCTGGCAACAGTGCATCGGTAACCGAAAATGGCGGTAATATCGATACCACAGCCCCATCGATAACCATCGATACACAAGGGCTTGGCAATGATGCAACGCCGTCTATCTCTGGCACCACAGACCTCAATGCTGGCGACACGGTTAGCATAAGCGTGACAGACAACGCTGGAAATACCCAAACATTCACAGCAACTGTTCAAAACGATGGCACTTACAGTGCTGATGTTCCTGCCGATTTAGCTGAAGGCAGTTTCAGTGTGACTGTCACTGCGACTGACGATGCGGGTAATTCAGCAACGGCAATAGATAACAACGGTGTCATAGATACAGCAGCCCCCACCATAACGTTAGACGCACAAAGCCTGACCAACGACGCTACACCGACTATATCGGGAACCACCGACTTGGCTGCGGGCAACACGGTAAGCATTAGCGTGACTGACAACCAGGGCAATACGCAAACTTTCACTGCTACCGTTCAAGGGAATGGTAGCTTTAGCGCTGATGTGCCGGTTGACCTTGCTGAAGGCGATTACACAGTAGAAGTGACGGCAACTGATGATGCAGGCAATCAAAACACAGCGGTTGATAACAACGGTACAGTTGACACCACTCCACCTGTTATCAACTTAGATCCAGTGGCCAGCGGCAATGACGCAACGCCAGTATTAAGCGGTACTACCGACTTGCCTGAGGGAGCAACAATTACACTGGTCGTCACCGATGCAGGCGGTAACGTACAGAACCTTACCGCTACGGTAAACGCGGATGGCACTTTCTCAGTTGAAGTACCCAGCGCGCTTGTTGATGGCGATTACGATGTAACAGTAAGTGCGAGCGATGCTGCGGGCAATAGCACGACAGTGACGGATAGCGGCAATATTAATGCAAGCGCCCCGGACATTACCCTAGATGCCCTTGGCCAGACAAACGATGCTACGCCTCTTATTTCAGGCATAACTAACGCGCCGGTTGGTGCTACCGTCACTTTAACAGTGACAGATAGTGCTGGATCAGTTCAAACCTTTACTGCAACAGTCCAAGGAGATGGCACCTTCAGCGCAAGCGTACCGTCAGACTTGGCCGAAGGTAGTTACACAGTTGTCGCAGAAGTGACTGACGGCGCCGGAAATACAGGTTCTGACTCTGAAACTGGCGGTGTGGTAGATACCACATCACCGGCTATTGATGTGGCAGATCCGGGTATTGGCAATGATGCAACACCAACCATTAGCGGCACGACAGACCAGCCAGCCGGAAGCACAGTTTCAATTACCGTCACCGATAACGCTGGCAATATACAAACCTTATCAGCAACCGTGCAAAGCGACGGCTCTTTCAGCGTAGACGTTCCGACCACTTTGGCTGAGGGTAACTTCACAGTTCAGGCAACAGTCGTTGATGAAGCAGGCAATACAGCGTCCGACGCTGAAACCGGCGTAATCGACACAATTTCACCTGTTATTACGCTGGACGAGCCAGGTACAGTTAGCGACTCAACCCCAACCATAAGCGGTACTGTAGATTTGCCGCAAGGTTCTACAGTGCAAATAACTGTTGTTGATAGTGCGGGTAATACACAGGTGTTCTCTGCATTGGTTGCCGCAGGCGGCGTATTCTCTGCCGATGTACCAGCGGCGATGGCTGAAGGAAACTTCACTGTTTCAGCAACCGCCACTGATACAGCTGGCAACAGTACAACCGATAACGAGGCAGGCGTAGTTGATACTCTAGTACCTACACTTACTATAGATGTTGCCGATACCACTAACGACGCGACGCCACTCATTACCGGTACAACCGATGAACCTGCGGGCTCTGTGGTCACTATTTTGGTAACGGATAGCGCTGGTGCGACCCAGACCTTAAGTGCAGTGGTACAGGTCGATGGTTCTTTCTCTATCTCCCCAGGTACGGATTTAGCTGAAGGCGACTTCACGGTAAGCGCGACCATTAGTGATGAGGCAGGTAATACAGCAACAGCCAGTGATGCTGGAAGCATAGACACTACAGCACCATCATTAACCTTAACGCCACTTGAGGAAGGCAATGACACAACGCCTACTCTATCTGGTAGCACAAACCTTGCGCAGGGTAGTGAAGTTACGCTTGTGGTAACTGACAGCGCCGGAAATGTTCAAACCCTTACAGCTACGGTTGATGTAAATGGAAACTTTACAGTGGATGTGCCTGCGCCTTTAGCTGAAGGTGCATACAGTGTTGAAGCCACGGCGAGTGATGAAGCGGGTAATAGCACTACCGTCATAGACAATACAGGCGTTATTGATACGACAGCCCCTACTCTATCGTTAGATACACTAGCCCCAGACAGTGACACTACACCTACAATATCCGGGAATACTGACCTGCCTGCAGGTGCAACGGTAACGATTACTGTGACGGATAACGCAGGTGTAAGTCAAACCTTCGATGCAACCGTTCAGGGAGACGGCAGTTTCTCGGCCGATGTGCCAAGCCCCATGGCTGAAGGAGGGTATACCGTTACCGCCTTTGCCCAAGACCCAGCAGGCAATGAGACTACTGCCGCTGAAACAAACGGTAGCGTAGACACTACCGCGCCGACTATCAACTTAGATGCACAAGGCACAGGTAACGATACTACGCCAACGATCACCGGTAGCACCGATTTAAGCCCAGGTAGTTCAGTGACCATAACCGTCATTGACAGCGCGGGAGCAGAACAGACATTTACGGCTATTGTCGATAGCCTTGGTAATTTTAGCGCCGACGTGCCCAATGCAATGGCAGACGGAAACTTCGATGTTACTGCTACCGCCACTGATGCCGCTGGAAACTCGGCGTCTGATACTACCAGCGGCAATATCAATACAGCCGTGCCAAACCTAACCTTGGACTCGCTTGGCACAGGAAACGACACAACACCAAACATTTCCGGTACTACAGATATTGCGCCAGGCAGCGCCGTATCCATCAGCGTTACCGATGCTGCTGGTAATACGCAAACATTTGACGCCATTGTTCAAGCTAATGGCACCTTCTCTGTAGATGTGCCAGCAGCCCTATCTGAAGGTAATTATTCAGTCACCGCAAGTGCAACAGATGGCGCGGGTAATACGGCAACCGCAAACGAAAATGGCGGTGTTATCGATACTACTGCGCCAGCTGCGCCTACGGTTGATGCAGGCAATGGTACCGAAATTACCGGCACAGCCGAAGCAGGCGCTGTCGTAAACGTAGACGTTGACGGTGATGGCACATCTGATTTCACGGTTATTGCTGATGGCGATGGTAACTGGTCAGTAACACCCACAACACCGCTAGCGGATGGCGTGGTTGTCACGGCAACAGCAACCGATGAAGCTGGCAATACGAGTAGCCCGGCGTCTGATACGGTAGACGCTGTTGCGCCAATCGTTGCCTTTAACGACCTAACGACTAATGACACCACACCTGCACTTACCGGTTCGGTAGACGATCCAACCGCCATCGTGGTCGTTACCATTAACGGTACAGACTATACCGCGACAAACAATGGTGATGGCAGCTGGACACTGGCTGACGATATCGTTGCCGCGCTGGCTGAAGGTAGCTATACCGCTACGGTTACTGCTACTGATGCCGATGGTAACACCGGAACTAACTCTGGTACTGTGGTGATTGATATCACTGCTCCAGCAGCGCCTACCGTCGATGCAGGTAACGGCACTGAAATTACGGGTACCGCTGAAGCAGGCGCAACCGTAAATGTGGACGTGGACGGCGACGGCACGCCAGACTTTACCGTCATCGCAGATGGCGATGGAAATTGGTCAGTAACACCCACTACACCGCTGGCCGATGGCGTAGTTGTTACGGCAACGGCGGTTGATGAAGCTGGCAATGTCAGTGCACCAGCGTCAGATACAGTAGATGCTGTTGCGCCAGTCGTTGCAATCAATGACTTAACCACTAATGACGCTACACCAGAGCTAACCGGAACGGTTGACGATCCAAGCGCTATCGTAGTAGTGACCATTGATGGTGTGGACTACACCGCAACTAACAATGGCGATGGAAGTTGGACCCTGGCTGACGATGCAGTGGCTACACTTGCAGATGGTAGCTATACCGCTACCGTTACTGCCACTGATGCCGATGACAATGTAGGTTCAAATTCAGGAACCGTAGTGATTGATACTACACCACCTGCCATACCTACTGTGGATGCGGGCAACGGCACTGAAATTACCGGTACCGCTGAAGCAGGCGCAACCGTAAATGTAGACGTGGATGGCGACGGCACGCCCGATTTCACCATCATCGCTGATGGCGACGGTAATTGGAGCATTACGCCTGATACACCGCTTGCCGATGGCGTAATTGTGACCGTAACGGCAACTGACGCAGCGGGTAACATTAGCAACCCAGCCTCAGACACGGTTGACGCGGCTGCACCAGTAGTTGCCTTCAACGATGTAACAACAAACGATACAACGCCGGCACTTACTGGTTCGGTCGACGACCCAACAGCCACTGTGATTGTGAACATCAACGGTGCCGACTATACCGCCATCAATAACGGTGATGGCACGTGGACACTGGCTGACGATGCGGTGGCGGCACTTGCTGAAGGTAGCTATACCGCAACGGTTACTGCAACCGACCCAGAAGGTAATGTGGGTACGAATACTGGTACAGTGGTTATTGATACCACAGCACCAGCAGCGCCTACCGTTGAAGCGGGCAACGGCACTGAAATTACCGGCACAGCCGAAGCGGGCGCAACGGTAAATGTGGATGTAGACGGAGACGGCACGCCAGATTTCACCGTGATCGCTGATGGCGACGGCAATTGGAGCGTAACGCCAGATACACCATTGGCAGATGGAGTTGTAGTAACGGCAACGGCTACTGATGAAGCGGGCAACGCCAGTGGGCCGGCATCTGACACGGTAGACGCCGTGGCACCTGTTGTAACCATCAATGATGTAACGACCAACGACACTACGCCTGCGCTAATGGGTACGGTTGATGACCCAACGGCTACTGTTGTAGTCACCATTGACGGCAACGACTATACCGCTACCAATAACGGTGACGGTACGTGGACGCTGGCTGATAACGTAGTCGCCACACTCGCTGAAGGTAGTTACCCAACATCTGTTACTGCAACTGACGATGCGGGTAATACCGATACCGACACTGGTACTGTAGTAATTGATGTCACCGCACCTACGGTTGCAATAAACGACCTGACCACCAACGACACCACGCCAGAGCTTACCGGTACGGTGAACGACCCGAATGCGGTTGTGGTGGTGACCATTGACGGCAACGATTATACCGCTACCAATAACGGTGACGGCACATGGACACTGGCTGATAACGCAGTTGCTACACTCGCTGAAGGCAGCTACCCCACTTCGGTAAGTGCAACAGACGCCGCGGGCAACACGGTAACCAATACAGGTACAGTGGTAATTGATACCACAGCGCCTACCGTTGCAATAAACGATCTAACCACCAACGACACCACGCCTGAGCTTACCGGTACGGTAAACGACCCGAATGCGGTTGTGGTGGTGACCATTGACGGCAATGATTACACCGCTACCAACAATGGTGATGGCACCTGGACGTTAGCTGACAATGTAGTCGCCACGCTTGCAGAAGGCAGCTACCCAACATCGGTAAGTGCAACAGACGCCGCAGGTAATACGGTGACCAACACAGGTACAGTGATAATTGATACAACCGCGCCTACCGTTGCAATAAACGATCTTACCACCAACGACACCACGCCAGAGCTTACCGGTACGGTGAACGACCCCAATGCGGTTGTGGTGGTAACGATTGACGGCAATGATTACACCGCTACCAACAATGGTAACGGCACCTGGACACTGGCTGATAATATCGTCGCCCTGCTTGCTGAGGGTAATTATACGGCTGTGGTTACCGCCACAGATGCGGTAGGCAATGTTGCAACTGATACAGGTACCGTTGTTATCGATACCAGTATTGATGAAAACAATAATGGTCAAACAGTAACGTTCGATAGTATCTCAAATGACTCCGGGGTGGCTGGAGACTTTATTACTAGCGACAGCACGCTAATCTTTAATGGCACGGTTGACCTTGGTGACAATACTACTCTAACCGTTACCGTTGATGGCACGTCCTATATTTTTGGCACTGACCCTGAACTTACCATTGATGGCAGCGGTAATTGGAGCCTTGATTTAACAGGCACAACGCTACCAGCAGGTACCTACGCGGTGGTGGCAACAGTCACCGACGAAGCAGGTAACTCGGCGAGCACAGCAAGTCAAAATGTTGTTGTACAGGCTCTTGATGCTATAAACGACGGTAACGCCGTTGATATGGGTGAGCCTGTAGTTACTGTAAATCCACCGGAAACCACCAGCGACGTGCAGGTGATTGGCTTAGCAGAGTCTACAGGCGGTGTTGATGCAAGTGCTTCCTTTACCGTTTCCCCTAACCATGTAGGTGAAGTGCTGGTAGAGGTTGACCAAATAGCACTAGTGGCTGTTGCCGATGCCTACATTGTTGAAGTGTATGACGAGAGCGGTCAAATTGTTTACAAAGGAGTAAGCGCAAACTCACAACTTGCCGATGTCGGTGGCCTAGACATCTTTAATGTGACTGGCGATGAGACTATTTCGTTCTCGTTAGCAGGCCTTGACGCTGGCAACTACAGCGTGGTGGTCCGAAATGATGAAAATATACTGGAAGATTTATTAGACAATGACAACAGTAACGACGTTGACCTTGATGAACTAGGGACAGCAGGTGTCGTGCTTGGGCCCGATAACCAAACGGAAATTCTTAATTTCGTAGAAACAACTTTAAACGGTGGAATTTTAAATGTCGTCTTGCCCGGAACCGTTGGCACGCAAGTTAGAGGGATCCTTGAAGGTCTGCTTGATACAACTACAGTAATTGGCGCAGGTCAGCTGGTTGGTCTACTAACTACGCCAATAAACGCGCTTGGTATCACAGGCCTCCTCGACGCTGTGGCCGATGTTCTTGCCGATGCATTGCTCAGCAATACATTAACCTTATTGCAAGACACTGATATCACCACCACATTAACCGAATACACTTATACGGGTGATTTAGTAGCCCAAGGTAACTTAATTGACGGTGATATTAGTGGCGTGGGTGCTGACACCATTTTAGACGGCGCACAAGTAACCCTGGTTACCAACGCCTCTGGTGATAGTGTGGCTGTTCCTGCTACTGGTACTGTTACTATTCAAGGTGACTATGGCGTACTGGAAATTGCTGCAGACGGCACATACACCTATACCGCCGATGGTGACCGCAGTACAATTGGCCAAGACGAAGTGTTTAACTACACCTTATCAGATGGTGAAACTTCTGATATTGCGGCACTTACCATCAACATATCTGGCAGCGACTTCCCGCCAGTAGTAGCCCAAACCGATAACAATGACATGGAGCTAGGTGCACAAACGGCCATTGTGAATGCACCAGTTAGCGACAGTGATTTCCAAGTGCTTGGCTTAACCGAAGGTTCACCAGCAGCGGGCTCGCCAGAGGCTAGCACAACGCTCACCGTTGATGCTGGTTTCTTTGGCGAAGTGGTTGTAGAAGTTAGCCAAACAGCGTTAGTCGCCGTCGCTGATGCGTATCGTGTTGATATTATAGATGCCGATGGCAACGTGGTCGCCTCAGCTATGACGCCGGACAATCCGTTAATAGGTGATGTAGCTGGCGTAAACCTAATCGGAATAACCGGTGACGATACGCTGGTTGCAAAATTCTCTGGGCTACCTGCCGGTGATTACACCGTGGTTGTGCGCAATGATGAAAGTGCCCTTGAGACACTATTCGATCAAAATAGCGACGGTTCGATTACGCTGACGGAGTTAGGTGATGGTGGCGTAGTACTGGGTGAAGAGAACCAAGAGGTGGTGCTAACTGCTGTTGAGGATGCATTAAACGGCACTAACGCCAGCGTATTAAATGGGCTTGGTTTAGGTACAGTTGTACGCAACTTCATTTTGGAACCAGCTTTAGGTGCAGCAGATAGCATAGGCGCTGGCGACTTGGTCAGCACTATAACTAATGGTCTTAACGCTCTTGGGTTGGGCCTTCTAGCCGATAGTGTGTTGGATGCGGTCGCGGCAGCATTGCTGAGTAATACACTTACCTTGCTTCAGTCTACCGATATAACTTCAACACTAACGGAGTATCAGTTTGAAGGTAGCACGACAACGTCGGGGAATGTTATTGATGCCGCTAATACTGGCGATGTTGCTGATAGTATTGCTGAGGGCGGTGTAGTGACGCAAGTTACCCATACCAATGGTGAGTCGGTGACTGTATTGGGCACTGGGCTATCGGGCATTACTATTGAAGGTGATTATGGCGACCTCACCATATTTGAAGACGGCAGCTACACCTACGTAGCTAACGGTGTGCGCGACGGCTTGGGTAGTACAGATAGCTTTAGCTACACCATTTCAGATGGCAGGAATACCTCTACCGCCAATCTTAACTTTAACTTGTCAGGGCAAGGGGTATCGGCAGACTCGGCCCGCGCGGAATTGACCTATGATTTTGCCACTGCGGTTGGTGTGTCAGAGCCAGATGCACTCACCTATGAATGGACTCTAGGGGTTGATCTCTTAGGTTTGACTATTGTTATACCTTCTAATGTAGATACAGTAAGTAATAGCATTATCGTTGCCGAAAATACCGTCCAAGATATCACTCTAACCGTAGATGGTGGTGATCTGCTCTCTCTAGGCTCAGGTCTCGATCTATTCATTGAACGAAATAACAACGGCACGTGGGAAGTTGTAGATACATTTTCCAGCGATCAGTTAATAGGCCTATTAGGCCTCGACGGTAATGGTGTATTTACTTCTTATGGTCTAACGGAAGGTGAGTACAGAGTGACAATGGACGTAGATACAGGAGCAGTCAGTGCTCTTGGTGGCGTTAGTGTCGATTTAAGCTCAACAGTTCACTTCTTAAATCAATTTGTGGTAGACGAAGTACAAACAGCCACAGGTAACCTATTCGAGAATGACATATTCCAGGGTACCGTAGATAAAGTGTATATCTCGGCCGATGGTACAAACTTCAACAGTTTCACCAGCACCACAATTGTTCAAGGACAATATGGGACGTTACAAATAGATGTAAATGGAGATTACACTTATACCCCAGACAACACGCTAGCCGTATTTGGTGGCACCTTAACGGATACCTTTACTTATCGTATAGAGTATCCAGACGGTACTGTCGAGCAGGCAGAGTTTAACGTGTTTGTGAAGGCATCGGGTGAAGGTGTACCTGAAGTAGTGACGACCACTTCATCTGAGTCTGTAAGTGCGTCAGATAGCAGCGGCACCGTTGTTACTGACGAGCCTACAGCACCTGACGTGATTGACCTAACAGGGCAAACGCTTCAAACAGTTGACCTGATTGCTGAAACTCGATTGGTAACGCCAGAAAACGAGGCTACTGCGCCGCTATTGAGCACGGAGCCAGTAGAAAGCATTGCACCTGTAGAGAGTACACCTGAAATCATTACGCTACCTGAAGAGGAAGTGAGCACGCTTGGTACTGATGTGGGCGATGGTTTTGGCGGTGGCGACACTATCGACTTGTCTGGTACTAAGCTTGATACGGTTGATATTGGCGGTCCTATACCCACCGCGCCGAACGAGGGTACAAGCCCGCTTTCGCCTGAAGTTTTAACGCCAGAAAGCACAGCGCCACAACCTATCACCTCTGGAACATTACCAGAAGACACAATTACCCTTCCAGAAGAAGGCGATATTGTAACCGCTGGCCCAGTGACAGAGGTAACTGTTGATGTGGTAGATATAGATCTTCCACCAGAAGATTTAATTCTGCCTTCAACTGAGCCTACATCCACTGATTCGGGCAGCGAAAATACGTTGTCTGATACTGGTAGTGACTTAGTGGGTGATACATCTAAAGAAGGTAGCGCTGAAGTGACAACAGCTTCTCCGACAGAGTCTGAAGTGCTGAAGACAGCGATAGATAAACTTCCACCAACGGATATCTAGTTTGGTCATGAAGCCAGCATTAAGCCCTCGTATTTAACGGGGGCTTTTTTATTGTGTGCCTAGTATCACAAGATATTTAGCAAGACATTTTAGCCGCATAAGCGCGGCGTTATAAAACACTACACCTTATTGATTAATCAAAGGGTTTCGTATTTTCTGGAACTACGTATAATAAAGTTTCCTACGCATTAGGTCCCCATAGTTTAATGGATAAAACAAGGCCCTCCTAAGGCTTAGATGTTGGTTCGATTCCAGCTGGGGACGCCATTTAAGCTGGCTTAAACCCAAAATAGAGTAAACCTTCCTATACATTCCACTCCCTTATCATTATGTTTATTTCTTCTACTTTGGTTGTAATTTAATCGAATTGCGCAATACTCTTCTAAACAGGAGAGCACAATGACTTTCGATTCGTCCCCCCAAGAAGAAACTGGCGATGATGTTGAAACACCGAGTGATTCAACATTTACCGAAGAGGAATGGTTTGCCATAGAGGCACTATCTGAGCCAGGTGCCATCTACTAACCGATGAAATTTCAAAATTAATCCCCATTTTCATAGCCGTTGCCTATTTTATGCGTTGTCTTTCTTCGCCTTTAGCTTTCCAATAAGTGCACTTCGCATAGACCTTCAGGCAAAAAATAACGTATAAATATTATGTAGTAGTTAATACGGGGAATAGTATGAGCCATTTTGAAAACGACGATATCGATTCGTTTTTTGCTGAAATGCAAGATGTAAAACCAATCGCTTCAGATGATAAGGCTTTATTACACGATCCTGAAAAGGCGCTTGCCGAAAAGCAAAAACGGGCTGCGTTGAAAGTCAGTGTTCGCGACAAGCTTGCTAACCCGTTAAGTATGGAAGGTGTAAAGCCGGTGCCGCCCGATGATTTTATACATTATCAACAACCGGGGATCCAAGACGGCGTATTTAAAAAGCTTCGCCTTGGCAAATATCCGTTGGAAACCAATGTCACATTATCAGGAAAAACCCTAGAACAAAGCCGGGACCTGATTTATAGCACTATTAAGTCAAGCCACGAACGTGGGGTTCGTGCCCTGCTCATAAAACATGGAACGGGTGAAAATAGTAAGCCATTTCCTGCGCTGAAAAAAAGCTACGTAAATCATTGGCTACGTGAACTTGATGAGGTGATTGCCTATCATACAGCACAGCCTATGCACGGCGGATTTGGCGCCACCTATGTGTTGCTGAAAAAGCACCCTCAGCAAAAACTAATAAACAGAGAAAAAAATAAGAAAGGATAAAGTGAGAGACAAGTTTTGCGGGCTACGGCAGAGCATTGGGTTCGTCTCGTTTTAAGCTTTTTAATAGCCCCAATGATTAACGCCCGTATCAAGTAACTTGATACGGGCGTTAGAATTTTTCTTTCAGACTACTTAACTGAAGACTGCACACTTAGCGTTGTTGGAGCTTCGGCAGATTTCGCAGATGTGCTAAAAACAGCAGTTACGAACATCAGCACTACAGCTACAGCCACTCCGGTTAAGCCAAACCCTTTTGAAGAACGATTCATTGGTCGTCTCTTATTATTAAAACCAGTAAGCAGTTGCTAAACACTGGTACAACCCTAACTCAACTCCTGTAACCTAATTGCAATCCTTGCTTGCACTACAATAGATCAGTGACAAACTGATGACAAGGGCAAAAATCAGATTTTTGACACTTTGCCAAAGCTTTGACACCCATTTAAGGTATGCGCATTTATTAAACAGTATTTTTATAGAAAATAAACAGGGGTTTCCCCCTGCTTATCAAGGTCACACTGTAATATTAACCAACAAACTTACGGGCGTTTCTAAAGATACGCATCCACGCACCGTCTTCTTGCCAATCGTCTGGGCACCATGAGTTTGCAACGGCTCTAAATACACGCTCAGGGTGAGGCATCATAATAGTACTGCGCCCATCGACAGACGTTAAACCAGTAATACCTTGCGGTGAACCGTTCGGGTTAGCCGGGTATTGCATAGTTGGCTTGCCATAGTTGTCTACATAACGCATGGCTACCTGACCGCTAACCTGCGATAGCGCGTTTTCATTTGCAAATTCAGCCTGACCTTCGCCGTGGGACACAGCAATCGGCATACGCGAGCCTGCCATACCATCTAGCAGCACAGACTTAGACTCCATCACTTCAACCATAGCAACGCGAGCTTCAAAACGCGCTGACTGGTTAGTAACAAAGTGCGGCCAGTGCTCAGTGCCAGGAATCAATGATTTTAGGTTCGATAGCATCTGACAACCGTTACATACACCTAAACTGAACGTATCGTTGCGGTTAAAGAAGCCTTCGAACTGATCCCGCGCCATGCTGTTAAATAGAATTGACTTCGCCCAACCTTCACCTGCACCTAATACGTCGCCGTAAGAGAAACCGCCACAAGCTGCAAGACCCGCAAACTGTTCAAGGGTAATGCGACCCGCCAACACGTCACTCATGTGCACATCGATAGCATCAAAGCCTGCACGGGTAAATGCTGCTGCCATTTCTAGATGTGAATTAACACCCTGCTCTCTTAAAATCGCCACTTTTGGCTTAACGCCTTTGGCAATGTAAGGTGCGGCAACGTCTTCGTTGACATCATAAGACAACGCAGCATGCAAACCAGGGTCGGCAGCATCTTGCTTCGCAGCGTGTTCTTGTTCAGCACACTCTGGGTTATCACGAAGCTTTTGCATTTCAAACGTAGTTTGCGCCCAGGTAGTACGCATTGATACACGACTATCCGCAAGTACAGCTAAACCGTCGCGGTTAAACTCAACCATATCTGTGCTATTTAATGTACCGATATCGTGAGTCAACTCAGTTAAATCGAACTTAGCCAGTACCGCGTTAACTGCATCTAGGTCGCTTTCAAGCACTTGAATAACACCGCCTAATTCTTCATTGAATAGTACAGCAATGTCATTACCTTTAAGGCTATCAAGGTTAACGCTCACACCTGTTTTACCCGCAAAGGCCATTTCTGCCACTGTAGTAAATAAGCCGCCGTCTGAACGGTCGTGGTAAGCATGCACCAAACCTTTTTCGATAAGCGCTTGCATAGCGTCAAAGAAGCCTTTAAGACGGGTAGCAGAAACCACATCTGCTGGGCTATCGCCAAGCTGTGTATAGACCTGCGCTAAACAGCTAGCGCCCAAGCGATTTTTACCTTCGCCCAAATCTAATAGCAATAAGCGGCTTGCACCTTTATCAGTGCGTAGCTGAGGCGTAACTGTTTTACGAATATCTTTTACTGCACCAAACGCTGAAATAACCAGTGACAACGGAGAGGTTACTGCTTTATCTTCACCGTTTTCATTCCAAGCAGTTTTCATCGACATAGAGTCTTTACCTACAGGAATGGTCAAACCTAGCTCTGGGCACAGCTCTTCACCCACAGCTTTCACCGCTTCATAAAGACCTGCATCTTCACCTGGGTGTCCAGCTGCTGCCATCCAGTTAGCAGACAGTTTAATACGCTTAATATCACCAAGGTTTGCTGCAGCAATATTGGTTAGCGCTTCACCTACCGCAAGACGGGCAGACGCACCGTGTGATAAAAGAGCCACCGGGGTGCGTTCACCCATTGTCATCGCTTCACCGTGATAAGTGTCAAATGCCGCAGCGGTTACTGCTACATCCGCCACTGGCACTTGCCATGGCCCAACCATTTGGTCGCGACTTACAAGACCGGTTACCGAGCGGTCGCCTATAGTGATAAGGAACGTTTTCTCTGCAACGGTAGGCAAAGATAAAATGCGATTCGCTGCATCACTTAAGGTAATGCCTGCCTCATCTAGTGCTGGCGAGCTTACCTTGGTTGAACTCACGTCGCGATGCATTTTAGGCGGCTTGCCTAAAAGCACATCTAGCGGCATATCAATAGGTTTGTTCTCAAACTGACTGTCGTTCAGGTTTAAGTGCTGCTCGGCAGTGGCTTCACCAACCACAGCAAACGGCGCGCGTTCGCGGGCGCAAATTGCTTCGAATACCGGCATATTTTCCGGTGCAACAGACATAACATAGCGTTCTTGCGATTCGTTACACCAAAGCTCTAGCGGTGTCATGCCAGGCTCATCTGACAATACTTTTCTTAGCTCAAAGTTACCGCCACGACCACCGTCGTTAACTAGCTCAGGCAGAGCGTTTGAAAGGCCACCAGCACCGACATCGTGGATAAACTGAATAGGGTTGTCATCGCCAAGCTGCCAACATGCATCTATTACCTCTTGGCAGCGACGCTCCATCTCAGGGTTGTCACGCTGCACTGAAGCAAAGTCTAAATCTTCGTTTGACTGTCCAGAAGCCATTGACGATGCAGCACCACCACCAAGACCAATGTTCATTGCAGGGCCGCCAAGCACAATAAGCTTAGCGCCTACCGTGATTTCGCCTTTTTCAATATGGTCACGGCGAATGTTGCCTAAACCACCAGCTAGCATAATAGGTTTGTGATAGCCTCTTACCTCTACGCCGTTAAAACTATTAACTTCTTGCTCGTACGTACGGAAATAACCAAGTAGCGCTGGGCGACCAAATTCATTATTAAAGGCTGCACCACCTAGTGGGCCTTCAAGCATGATATCGAGAGCGCTCACAATGCGCTGTGGCTTACCATACTCGGCTTCCCACGGCTGCTCGGCGCCAGGAATACGTAAGTTAGATACGGTAAAACCAACTAAACCTGCCTTAGGTTTTGAGCCACGACCTGTAGCACCTTCATCGCGAATTTCACCGCCAGAGCCGGTTGCGGCACCAGGGAACGGTGAAATTGCCGTTGGGTGGTTGTGGGTTTCTACCTTCATTAAAATATCGATATTTTCATGATGGTATTCGTATTGGTGTGACTGCGGGTTCGGGAAGAAGCGCCCTGCTTCCCAGCCTTCCATTACTGCTGCGTTATCTTTGTAAGCTGAGTACACATGATCAGGTAATAACTCGTAAGTGTTTTTGATCATTTTGAACAGCGACTTTTCTTGATCTTCGCCGTCAATGGTCCAGCTTGCGTTAAAAATCTTATGCCGACAATGTTCAGAGTTTGCTTGCGCAAACATATAAAGCTCAACGTCAGTCGGGTTTCTGCCTAGCTTGGTAAAGCTATCAAACAGGTAGTCAATCTCATCATCAGCTAATGCCAGGCCCAATGCCACGTTTGCATTAACCAGCGCTTCTTTGCCCTCCCCTAATACGTCTACACTGGTGAAAGTATTAGCTTCGGTTTGTGCAAACAGTACCGCTGCATCGTCAGTTTTAGTAAATACTGACTCAGTCATTCTGTCGTGTAAGAAACTAGCGATAAGCGCAAAGTCATCGTCACTTAATGTATCTTCTATTTCGATATAAAACGCGCATCCACGCTCTATGCGATTGATACTTTTTAAACTACAGTTGTGAGCGATGTCGGTGGCTTTAGAAGACCAGGGAGAGATAGTGCCGGGGCGAGGAGTAATAAGGAAGAGGGTTCCAGAAGGTGTTTGTGCTTGCCTCGCGGGGCCGTAAGTGAGCAGCTTTTCAAGTATTTCTATTTGCTGCTTAGACAAGTCACCTTGGGAATCGACTAGGTGAACATATTCGCTATATAGGTTTTTAACCCTAACGCCGGATTGACCCAGCTTTGCAATCAGTTTAGTTTGGTTAAACTCTGATAGTGCAGGAGCGCCTCGAAGGACCAACATATTGATTTACCTGGTTTGTTAGAAACAACGACCACCAATGCGACGCGTTGTCTCTTGGATTGATGAGTATTTCGGCGCGGATTATAGAGCAATTATGCACAGTAAGTAACCTCATAACGCGCTAACATGAACTTTTTTTTAAACTTAGCGAGTTTGATGACAACAAGTAAAGGTCTATGCAGTCACAAGACTATAAAAAACGATTAAAACTACAACTAATAATCATTTTATCCATTGCTGTTATGAGTTGTGGCGTGCCCTCGGTCCCCACGGCCCTTTCCTCATTATTAGAACGGGAAACCATCCGCGTAGGAACCGTATACGGCGCAGGAACCTTTTATAACGGTGCTGAAGGGCCCCAGGGGTTTGAGTACGAGTTGCTGGCAGGGTTTGCCGATTACCTTGGGGTCACTCTCGATTTGTACCCCTTTTACAGCTATGAAGTCATGCTCGAGCAATTAGAGGAAGGTAACTTAGACATTGTTGCTACGGGGGATGCGGTGACACCTTCACTAAAAAACCGCTTCACGTATGGCCCGGCTTATCAACATGTTAAACAGCAGCTCGTATTCCAAGCAGGCACATCCAGACCTAGAGATCTTTTAGATCTCGATGCCCCTATAATTGCAGTTGCAGAAAGCAGCCAAGCTCACTTACTTTCTGATCTTTTACGCGATTTAGGCGACCAAGCAACTGATAGTGAAAAAGTAGTGATAAAGACCGAGCTAGTTACCACCGAAGATTCAGATTCTGAAGAACTGCTGCAACAAGTGGCCAATGGTGATATCGCTTATACAGTAGCCGACAGCAACCGTTTAGCTTTACAGCGCAGACGTTATCCAAACTTGGCTGTAGCAAAAACCCTTGACGAAAATATGCCAATGGCTTGGGCGCTGCCATTACATCAAGACGATTCAGTGAAAGCTGCGCTTATTGAGTATTTTGGAACCGTACATCAATCTGGTTGGTTTACGGTGCTGGAGGATAAGTATTTCGGTCATATCCGACAGTTCGATTACGTAGACAGCCGGGCTTTCAACTACGCAGCTGAAACTGCATTAGCCCAATATAAACCTCTATTTCAAAAATACGCAGGAGATCTAGACTGGCGACTGCTTGCGGCAATGAGCTATCAAGAAAGTCATTGGGATAGTAACGCTGTATCTAGAACTGGGGTTCGCGGTTTAATGATGCTGACGCTGGATACAGCAAGTGACTGGGATGTAGATGATAGAACCAACCCAGAGCAAAGTATTCGCGGCGGGTCTCGTTACTTTGCCAGTTTGCTAAGCCGCATACCCGCACGAATTAGCGAACCCGATAGAACCTGGATGGCTATGGCATCGTATAATATTGGAATGGGGCACTTGGAAGATGCGAGGGTTCTTACCGAGCAACAAGGGGGTAACCCTGATTTGTGGGTAGATGTGAAACGCCGCTTGCCACAGCTTAGGCAAAAAAAGTATTACCGCAACACCCGCTATGGCTACGCGAGAGGTGATGAGGCTTTGCAATACGTAGAAAACATTCGCCGCTACTACGACAGCCTAGTCTGGTTAGATGAACAAGGAAAAATTTAATCTAGTTCGTTTTGCTTCTCTATTGAAAACTGTCATTTCGATGTCATCTTTATAATGTACCCTTTGAACGAGTTGGTAATTAACCAACTCGCTTTCTCAGAACTTTTATTTTTCTAAAAGATTATTAATCTCTAAAAGAACAGTGACTCTCGAAAAATGAGAACTTAGTTCAAACGACAGAGCATTTTTCTTAACGGGGAAATGTGGTCACAACGAGGAAAATAACCTCAATGTGAGAAAGGAGAATAAATGAAAAAAAATCGCTTTATGAAAAAAGGAATAAAATTGAAAAACAACAACAGACGCAGACTTATGCTTAAGCGTTGCCATCAGAAAGTACTTCAACGTCGCAAGCTATTTGTTACAAGTGATATGTTCACTCAGTTGACCCGCAAACCTAGCTAAAATATATATAAGCTGGTTGCTTTCATTGATAGAAATCAATTAATAGTAAGCGCTCTTTTTTAACCTGCCAGCGCAGCAAACCAAACTGGCGAATAACACTAAACAACATATCTTCAAGCCAACCGAGTAAGTATTAGCTTGAAGCATCCCCCTCTAGCTGTTTTTTCGCCTTTTTGGCTGCCTTAATCTCTTTCCTGCGCTTTCGAAAAAAATCTGACAACTTGTTAGCACACTCGTCAGCTAGCAAGCCAGATACCACTTCAATTTGATGATTAAGTGCTGGGTGTTGCAGTAGATTCATGACCGAACCCGCAGCGCCTGTTTTCGCATCTTTAGCACCAAACACCACCCGCTTTACTCGCGCATGCACAAGCATACCGGCACACATAGAGCAGGGTTCTAAAGTGACATATAGGGTAGCGTCAATGAGTCGATAATTTTGCACCTTAGAAGCGGCCTCTTTGACAGCGCGCAACTCAGCATGAGCAGACGGGTCGTTATCTGTTATTGGCGTATTGTAACCTTCACCGATAAGCTCACCGTTTAATACTACGCAGGCACCTACCGGTACTTCCCCTATAGATTCAGCTTTGTCTGCAAGGGTTAATGCATGCTTCATCCACGTCATGTCTTCTTGAGTAACCGTTTCATTAATAAGGTTTTCCTGGCTCATCCTCTCTTTAACTGGGTTCTCTTGGCAAAAGCTTTCTTTTGAAGCGCTTACTTTTGCGAGCGCCTCTTCAGCGGTGAGCACATCAGGCGTTAATGCTTGCGTTGTGACATGCTCGGTGCTGTGCTCTTTAGACCGAGCTTTTCCAGTGTCGATACCTGGTGCCGAAAGGTCGCTATTTTGGTCACTCATTAGTCAATTTTGCTACTTTATTTAGTGAAATTAGTTAACAATAATTCTGCATAAATCTAGGTAAACATTCTAACTAACTAGAAAGTAATGACTTTTGTCACTTGGCAACCTACTTGCAATATTTCATTATAACACTGCTGGTGTTAAGGACTTAACTGGTTACACTTTTTGAAGAAAACTTAGTTTAATAACCGTTATAGTACTCCAAGCGCAGCAGTAATTTTACTAATAAGTATTTAGTTTCTGTTTATTAGAGATAAAAACTAAATACTAGGTGAATTAGGCAACTGACCATATTTTCACCTAAACTCTTTTAAAGCCATTTGTGAGGGATACCACCGTGAACATGACAGCGATTGCAATAGTAGCCATTTGTGCGTGGGCGTTAGTTACCATTGTCGAAAGTGCAAAAGACAAAAGCAAAAAGAAACTTAGCAATAAAGAAGCTGAAGCTTACAAGCAGGAAATTGCAGATTTGAAAGAGCGTGTATCTGTACTCGAAAAGATTGTCACTGATGAACGCTACGACTTAAAAAAGCAGTTTGCCGATTTAGAGAAAGACCGCGTCGCTTAAGTTTAGTGAAATAAATTCCTCTGCCAGCGCAACCTACGCCTATAGTGTACCTGCGCTGGCAGTTAAACATCAATTCCCTTCTAAGAGTTTGCGTTCAGCCCGCTCAACTCGTCGGGGTTTACCTGCAATTACCAGTACATCATGAGCCTGTAAAATAGCGTCTTGGTCTGGGTCTTTCACTTCATTGCCATTACGTCTTAAGCCTTTAATGGCCACGCGCATTCGTGTGAAGTCGATATCTTTTATTGCTTTTCCAATGCAAGAGGCGCGTTCAGACAATACTACTGCATGAATAAACTCCAGTTTATCTTCCGTCCCGTAAGAGATTTCTGTGGTTTCTCCAGGATAAAAGCCGTGCATATGATCATAACGGCCTTTTCGCTCGGCCCGCACCCGCTTTAAAATACGTGACATAGGTACACCGGCATAATGCAACACTTGCGAGACCAGCATCAAACTGCCTTCCTGTAATTCAGGCACTACTTGGTTTGCTCCTGCGCTGTACAAACTTTCTAGTTGGTAGTCTCGTTTGGTACGAACCATAACATCTGTAGTGTTTGTTATACTTCGGGTCTGGGTAATGACTTGCTTGGCCTTATCGACCTGGTCAAACGTCACAAGCACAAGCTTTGCATTTTCTACATTAGCATTGATCAGAATATCTTTTTGACTGGCATCGCCGAAGATCACGGGTTCCCCCGCATTTCTGCTTTCATGCACTCTGACAGGGTCCATATCTATAGCGACAAAATGAATACCTTCCATTTTCAACATGCGCGCTACCGACTGGCCCACCCGACCAAATCCACAAATAATGACATGGTTAGTCAGCTGCCCGACATTGCCAAAGCTAGCGTTGTCATCAAAGGAAATATCATTATTAACAATGCGTTTAGCGATAGTCACACTGTTATTCATAAGCCATGGGGTTAACGCCATACTTATTACCCCCATACATACTATTAACGATGACTGCTCAGTAGTTAATACGCCGTGGGTGGTGGCAAGCGCCGCAATAACGAAGCTAAACTCCCCTATTTGGCAAAGTTTTACGCCTGCGGACCAGCCGTCAATAGCGTCAGTTTTAACTAACATAGATGCAACTCTGACTAAGATAACTTTAACTATCATTAACGCGAAAACACCGAATACGATTTCAAATAAGCTGTTCCAGAGCACCGTAAGCTCCAGCTGCATACCCACGGTCACAAAGAACAAGCCCATCAAAATGTCGCGAAACGGGCGGATGTCGGCTTCAAGTTGATATTTGTATTGGCTTTCCCCTAACATCATCCCTGCCAAAAAAGCGCCTAACGCCATCGACAAACCAAAATAATAGGTGAGTCCACCAGCTAACAGCGCGATCAAAATAGTGGTCAATACAAACAGCTCATCGGTTCTGGTTCTCGCAATTTCCCGAAACACCCAGGGAAGTAACCACTTACCTACTGACATTAAAAACGCAATGACGAATACGCCTTTAAGAAGTGCTTCTCCAAGAGCAAGGGCAATACTCACCTCGCCTGTCTGCGCAAGCAGTGGGATTGCTATAAGAAATGGGACCACGGCTAAGTCCTGAAAGAGCAAGATACTGACGGCGAGCTGTGTACGCCTGTTATTGAGAATGCCCATTTCGGTTGCTTGTTTAATAACAATAGCGGTAGAGCTTAGCGCCAGCGTACCGCCAATAATGATAGATGCACTAATTGGGATCCCCATTAAAAGCGGTACACAGGTAAATATCGCTGTAGTAAACAACATTTGCCCCAACCCTACGCCAAACACCAAAGAGCGCATAGCCAACAACTTAGGAAGGGAGAATTCTAGCCCGAGGGAAAAGAGTAGAAAAACAATACCTACTTCGGCCAACAAGTGCATTTCTTCGGGGTGCGCAAAGACAGATAGCAGCTGTGGACCTGCGAGTACACCGGCAAAAAGATAAGCAAGAATAGGTGGAAGATGAATCCGTTTAAATAGGGCGACTGCGCATACCGATATAAACATCAATATTACAATATTTAAAAAACTCGTCCCCACATAACCTCCTAGAGCGACATCAACTTCCGTTTGTAAAATAAGCGCGATAACCATTTCGGCTTTGCACTTAAACTAAAGACTAATGCGACAGATATCTTGTTGGCATTCAGTTTGCAAAATTCCCTATGTAAATGCAGATCCGGCAAGTTTTGCCGCTGTGATCGTCATAATTTTCGCGAAAATGCGGTCATGACCACAGAAACGTCAGGGCTTTGACACTGGTTTCATTTCTGCGGCATATCAACGCATTTTGTATAGGGGCACTACTGTGGATTTTTCAACGTCAGTCTACGATAGCACACAACACAACAATTTTTATCCTGCTGAGAGCACAGGTAAGTCACTTTCATTCAGTGAATTATCGGGCTTTGTAACACAGCTCCTGACTACGCTTGAACTTCAAGAGTTGGGAGGCGTGTATTTTCAGCAGCTTAATATGCTGTTGCCTGTTGTTGGATTCAGTTTATCCGACTTCGACTCCCGCTGGGTCTACGGTAACGCTAAGATATCGTCAACACTGATTGATTTACCACTACAAGGCGCACGCTCTGTTAATGGCGAGCAAGCCCATGTCTATTATTACATTAGTTCACCCTTGTCATTATCGCAAAGGGAGAGCCTATTCCAACTGCATGATTTATTTGGAAAACAAGTTAAGCATGCGTTGTCTTTATTGCGTGTTCAACAAATGGCAACCAAAGATGTACTGACTAGCTTAGGCAACCGCGCGGGCTTTCAGCAGTCTATGACAAGACAACTGGGCTGGGCACAAAGACATGATGAGCCATTTGCACTTTTAGTTATCGACCTAGACAACTTCAAATATGTGAACGATAACTTTGGACACGGTGAGGGCGACAAAGTACTGGTTCATGTGGCAACGCATCTTGAAAATGTTCTGCGCGATGAAGACGAAGCATTTCGCTATGGCGGCGATGAATTCTGCTGTTTGTTAGACTGCCAAACACAGCAGCAATTAGCATGTGCTGCCCAGAGAATCCAAATGAGTATTAATAGTTCTGCCTACTTATCACGATTAGGTGTATCGGCAAGTCTCGGTGGCGCAATCTATCGAGATGGCGACAGTGTTGATAGTTTATTTGACCGCGCTGATAACGCGCTGTATCGGGTGAAAAACTCTGGCAAAAACAGCTATGACGCTGCCTAGCTGGTAACTTTTACTTGTTTAAAATAAAGCGGCAATTCAATGCCGCTTTATCAGTATAATCTGCCGAAAAAATTTAAAAGATTAAAAGCCTTGCTGCTCTTCGCGAATACAAAGAATTTGGCTCAGTAAACCTTATAAGTAATGTGGATATGGCCAATTAGCGCTTAAACAGGTTTAAAAGCTATATTAATACGCTCAACTTTAGGTTGTAGATAAACAACCTTGTCATCAACAATAATTGCCACAGGAGTTTCATTTAAAAAGATAGTGGGTACACCATCCCTTTTCCATCGAGGCACTCGCCATACTTTGAACCACTCTTTCAATAGCTTTGATACGCTGGCGCCTTCAGGTTTCATCCGCAGATTACGCGCATTAGTTTGCAAAGAGACGGTATCGTTAGTTTTGTCTTTTGTTACTGTTACCCTCACCTGCCCATGTAACCAAGGAAGAGGAATGTACTGGTCTAACACTAACTCGAGACACTCTGGTATCTCGCAAGTATCATTAACTACCCAGTAAAGGTCATGGTCAAAACGTATAACCCGGCCCCACTTAAAATTTACTTCAGGGGTAGCATCATGTTTCGCCCCCAGCATAGCAAGTACTTGGTCTGTCTGCGCTTTTGAAGGTGCAAGCTGTCCCTGCGCTTTAAACCAGGCGCGAATTACCATAGCCTGCCAGGGGGTAGATAATGCAGCAAGCTTTTGTCCATCTAACCTGGCATCCGCACGTCTACAGTCTTTGAAGTATTGCTGTGCAGATTCGCTGACTAGCTCACTTTGCTCTGCACAAAGCTCAGCGCTTCGCCCAACTGTTTTAGTTAACTGGGGCCACCGCTCAAGCAAATGAGGTATTATCTCGTTTCTCAAGAAATTTCTGTCAAAGCTATTTTGCTGATTAGATTCATCCTCAACCCACTGCAACATTTCCTCTTCGGCATAAGCGATGATGTCATTTTTCTCTAGGGCTAGCATAGGTCGCATTATTAGCGTATCACCCCGGTACTGCACTTCGCCCATACCCGCTAGTCCCTGTGGGCCTGCACCGCGTTTAAGCTGAAGTAATACGGTTTCAAGCTGATCTTCTGCATGCTGTCCCAAAAGCAGTACACCGCCAATTTGTTCACACACTTCTAATAGTGCGTTGTATCGAACTTTACGCGCCTCAGCCTCTAAACTCTTTCTAGAGCTGCTATCGACAGCAACGCGATATTGATGAAATTCAACATCTTCAAGACGACACTGGAGTTCACAGTGACGGGCCCAGTCGTCAGCATTCTCGCTTAAGCCATGATGTACATGTACAGCATGAATTGGGCTATCAAACTGTTCCCTATACGCAATAACGGCTTGAAGCAGAACGGTCGAATCGACACCACCGCTGTAAGCAACAACGAGTGGCGTTTGACGTGGTAGCTTTACATCGGTGAGAGATGTCGCGATGCGGTTGACGATATGTTCAATAGTGGGGGATTGTAGAGGGGTCACAGACCAGTAATACCTTATTGTTTCAACTTTATGTTTTATTAGGGTTCAGCTTTGTATCTGCTAATTACTTACTTTCTAATAACGCAAAAGGGTTGTTACCAATGGTAAACAACCCCCTTGAACTAATCTAAATCGACATGAACTCAGCAAAGGCTTAATAGACTTTTACAACAAGCATTTTTGCTAATCGTACACCGCTTCGTCTAATCGTACACCGCTTCGTATCGTGACGTGACTATTCGCAGTTTTAGAAGTCGTAGCCCTAACTAGAATTAGCAATACCCGAACGACATTAAACGCTCGTAACGCTCTTCCATTAGCTTTGTTTTATCAAGCTCTTTAAGCTGATTAAGCTGCTGCTTAATGACGGCCTTCAAATTAGCCGCCATGCCATTGTGATCGCGGTGCGCACCACCTAATGGCTCTTCAACAATACTGTTAATCAGGCCTAGCTCTTTAATTTGTGGCGCACTTACGCCCATCGCTTCAGCAGCGAGTGGGGCTTTTTCTGCGCTTTTCCACAGAATAGACGCACAACCTTCTGGTGAAATCACCGAGTACGTAGAATATTGAAGCATATTAACACGATCGCCAACACCAATTGCTAGTGCGCCACCTGAACCACCTTCACCGATAACGGTACACACGATTGGAACGGTAAGCTCAGCCATCTCGAATAGGTTCTTCGCGATGGCTTCACTTTGACCACGCTCTTCAGCGCCAACACCAGGATACGCTCCCGGCGTATCGATAAAGGTGATGATAGGCATGTTAAAACGCTCGGCCATCTTCATAAGACGCAAGGCTTTACGGTAGCCTTCTGGTTTAGGCATACCAAAGTTACGCTTAATTTTTTCGTTGGTGTCACGGCCTTTTTGATGGCCTATAATCATCACAGGCTGGTCATCTAGCATTGCTGGGCCGCCAACAATTGCCTTATCGTCTGCAAACGCACGGTCGCCAGCAAGCTCGTCGAATTCTGTAAAAATACGAGGAATGTAATCTAGCGTGTATGGACGCATTGGGTGACGTGCAAGTTGAGAAACTTGCCATGCGCCAAGATCAGAAAAGATCTTCTTAGTTAGCTCCGCGCTTTTGCCGCGAAGCTTATTGATTTCTTCTTCAATACCAACGTCAAACTCGCCACCTTGATTTACCAATCTAAGCTCTTCAATTTTTGCTTCTAGTTCGGCTATTGGCTGTTCAAAGTCCAAAAACTGTATACTCATTTCATGTCCTATTCGTACTACGCTCGTCTATGCAAACGCGAGATGTCCAATCTATCGAACTCTTAACCCTAATGGTAGAGAATTGAAACGGCTTTGTCTCCCAAACATTGCTTGAGATCGTGTAAAAGTTGGTCTTCAGGCGTAACGTACCATCTTGCGCCACACGCTAAGATTACTTCAGCGTCTGGATGGGTTACCGCTAACTGCACAGGACAACTTCCACCGTTAAATGCCTGCAGGATAGATTGCATCTGACTCATTTTCTTCGGTTCAAGCAACTGGGTATCAATATTTAGTGCCAGCGCTCTCGCGTTTTTCTCTCGTGCCTGAACAATGTCCATTACATCACGGGCGGTGATTGTATTGCCCCCAGAGAAATCATCAAAGCTGACCTGTCCCTTTATAAGCAATATTCTGTCAGTTTCTAACACACTTTCGAACTGTTCGTACATATCGGGGAAGAAACGTACGTCTATTCTGGCACTCTTATCATCCAGTGTCACTATAGCCCAGCGGCGCCCACGTTTATTCGTCATAACACGCACGCCAAGCACCAGTCCTACCGCACTGGCCATTTGGTCTTTGTTGGTTGGTTTTAAATCAACTAAACGTCCGTCGGTGTAGTAACGCAATTCTTCCGCGTACTGATTGATGGGGTGGCCGGTTAAGTACAAGCCTAGCGTGTCTTTTTCACCTTCTAGCCATACTTTCTCAGGCCACTCAGGGACGTCGGCAAACGCTTGCTTCACGTCTTCTGGCTCGGTAGTCAGTAGTCCAAACATGTCTGACTGACCAAATGACTCAGCTTTTGCATGCTGCCCGGCGGCAGCAAGGGCCTCGGGTAAACTCGCCATAAGACTAGCCCGATGGGGGCCTAAGTTATCCATTGCACCTGCTAACACTAGCTTTTCAAGTACCCGTTTGTTTACACGCTTAATGTCTATCTTGGCGCAGAAATCAAAAAGGTCTTTAAATGCACCCTGAGTTTCCCGCGCTTCAATAATCGCTTCAATCGGGCCTTCACCTACCCCTTTAATTGCACCGATACCATAAACAATGCGACCTTCGCTATCGACGGTAAATTTGTATTTACCTGCGTTCAAATCTGGTGGCAGTATTTCGATACCCATGCGCTCACATTCATCGACAAGCGTTACGATTTTATCGGTGTTGTCCATATCCGCAGACATTACCGCAGCCATAAATTCCGCTGGATAATGTACTTTCAGCCAAAGGGTTTGGTAAGACACCAAGGCGTAGGCTGCCGAGTGAGATTTGTTAAAGCCGTAACCTGCGAACTTTTCTACCAAGTCGAATATTTTCATCGCCAGGTCTGGGTCAATATTATTGCCCTTCGCACCTTCAGCAAAGGTGCCGCGCTGCTTCGCCATTTCTTCTGGCTTTTTCTTACCCATAGCACGACGAAGCAAGTCAGCGCCGCCCAGCGAGTAGCCCGCCATTTCTTGAGCTATCTGCATTACCTGTTCCTGATACAAGATAATGCCATAGGTAGGCTCTAGAATTTCTTTCAAGCACTCGTGCTGATATTCTGCATCGGGGTAGGAAATTTCTTCACGTCCGTGCTTACGATCAATAAAGTTATCTACCATGCCTGATTGCAGCGGGCCCGGACGGAACAGGGCCACCAGTGCGATAATATCTTCGAAGCAGTCAGGTTTAAGGCGCTTAATTAGTTCTTTCATACCGCGAGATTCCAGCTGGAATACCGCAGTTGTCTCGGCGTTTTGAAGGGTTCTGAAACTCTTAGGATCTTCAAGCGGAATGGCGCTGATATCTACATCAACGTTTTTCCCTTCTTTGATCATATCTATCGCCCACTGAATAATAGTCAGCGTACGAAGACCTAAGAAGTCGAATTTTACCAAGCCCGCCGTTTCAACGTCGTTTTTGTCGAACTGGGTTACGGGGTTTTTACCTTCGTCATCACAATACAAAGGCGAGAAATCAGTAATTGTGGTTGGCGCAATAACAACACCACCGGCGTGTTTACCAGCGTTTCTGGTAACCCCTTCAAGTATTCGCGCCATATCGATAAGGTCTTTCACTTCCTCATCGCTTTCATAAACTTCTGGCAGCTGTGGCTCTGCTTTAAACGCCTTTTCAAGCGTCATGCCTGGATCAGGCGGAATAAGCTTTGAGATCCTGTCTACAAAGCCGTATGGGTGACCAAGCACGCGGCCAACATCGCGTACTACCGCTTTTGCCGCCATGGTACCAAACGTAATGATCTGCGATACCGCCTGACGTCCGTAAAGCTCAGCAACGTGGTCGATTACCTCATCTCGTCTGTCCATACAGAAGTCGACGTCGAAGTCGGGCATTGATACACGTTCTGGGTTCAGGAAACGTTCGAATAGCAAGTCGAATTCAAGCGGATCTAGGTCGGTAATTTTTAAGGCATAGGCCACCAGTGAGCCCGCACCTGAACCACGCCCTGGCCCTACCGGAATTCCGTTATCTTTACTCCACTGGATAAACTCCATAACGATAAGGAAATAGCCCGGGAACCCCATTTGGTTGATAACTTCAAGCTCAATGCGAAGTCGGTCATCGTACTCTGGGCGTTTGGCTTTGCGCACTTCCTCATCGGGGAATAGAAATTCTAGACGTTCTTCCAAGCCTTCCTCAGACACCTTAACCAAGAAGTCTTCGGTGGTCATACCGCCGGTTGGAAACTGTGGCAAGAAATATTCATTTAGCCGAACAGTAACGTTACAGCGCTTGGCAATTTCAACCGTATTTTCTATGGCTTCAGGAATATCGCTAAATAGCTCAACCATTTCCTCTGCTGTGCGCAGATATTGCTGGTCGCTATAGCGCTTAGGGCGACGGTTATCATCTAACGTATAGCCATCGTGGATACACACTCGAATTTCGTGCGCGTCGAAACCCTCTTGGTCAATAAAGCATACTTCATTAGTGGCAACCACGGGTAAACCGCGCTGCTCAGCAAGCTCTACCGCATGGTGTAAATAATCTTCTTCGCCTTGTCTACCAGTTCTAATAAGCTCTAAATAAAACCGGTCGGGAAAATGGGTTTGATAAAACTCAAGCGCATCTTCAAGAAGCTTGGCGTTATTTTTCATTAAACCTACGCCGATATCGCCGTGCTGTGCGCCCGATAAAACAATAACGCCTTCGCTATGCTCTGCTAACCATGCTTGATCGATAACCGCACGGTGTGCCAAATGTCCACGAAGGTAGGCCTTGGAGATAAGAATAGTAATATTCTTATACCCTTCGTTGTTCATCGCAATGAGGGTAAGTCTGAAAGGTTCATCGCCAAAAGCTTCATTAGTCACCCAAAAATCGGTGCCAATTATGGGCTTGATACCTAAATTATGTGCCTCGGAATAGAATTTTACCAAGCCACACATATTCATTTGGTCGGTGATCGCCACGGCAGGCATGCCAAGCGCGGCCACTTTACCTAGAATAGGCTTAACCTTATTCAGGCCGTCCATCATCGAAAAGTCGCTGTGAACACGTAAATGAATAAATGGCGATGACATGATGTTATTTCTCTTCGAGTAGCGCTTTTACGGGTTTAAAACTTTTGCGATAGCAATCTAAGATGCCATATTCGGCGATAGCTTCAAAATGTGCTTTTGTAGGGTAACCTTTGTGCCCGGCAAAGTTATATTGCGGGTAAGCCTCGTGAAGCGAAATCATATCGTTGTCTCGCTCTACTTTGGCAATAATGGAAGCCGCTGAAATTTCAGCGTGTAGGCTGTCACCTTTCACTACCGCTTCAGACTCAAAATTCCAAGCTGGGACGCGGTTGCCGTCTACACGCACAAAATCTGGTTTTACTGGCAGGCCTTCTACCGCTCGGATCATGGCGAGCATGGTAGCGTGCAGTATATTAAGCTTGTCTATTTCTTCAGGGCTTGCTCTACCGATATTCCAGTAAAGCGCCTTCTCACGAATCTCTTGAGCAAGGGCTACACGTTTCTTTTCACTCAACTTTTTAGAGTCGGTTAGCCCTTCAATGGGGTTTTCTGGGTCTAGTATAACCGCAGCAGTAACCACATCTCCAACTAAAGGGCCACGCCCTACTTCATCAACACCGGCAATTAACTTATGCAAACAATTCCTCCACGACAGCTTTTGCTGCTGTTTTATCAGCATTGCATTTTAGCGTATGGTGGAGATCGGTGAAACGGGAAATAAGCGCAGAATTATCACTTTCGAAGAAGTTAAGTAACTGATTGCTCATATTCTCTGCGTTTACTTCATCTTGAAGTAATTCAGGAATAATTGCCTCATCAGCCAATAAGTTTGGCAAAGTGAAGAACGGCGCTTTATACAAGCGCTGCATAATTTTATATGTAAGCGGTGCAAGTAAATAAGCGGCTACCATTGGGCGCTTACACAACATAGCTTCTAACGTGGCTGTCCCGGATGCAAGTAAGATAACATCGCTCGCTATCATGGCATCTCGAGAAGTGCCTTGGGTTACCTGAATGGGTAAGCGTGCTTCAGCATTATCAGCTTCAAGCAATAATGCTTTAATTTGCGAAAGACGATGCTCGTTTGCCGCAGGGATAAGAAATTGAATGTCACTGCGTTTAGCATGAATAGCTTCGATGGTTTTCAGAAACACGGGAAGCAACGTATCTACTTCCCCCCTTCGTGAACCGGGTAGAACAGCCAATACATTAGCTTGACTATCTACCCCTAATGCCTGTCTTGCCGCATTTTGGTCGGGCTCAATGGCTATAGCGTCAGCCATGGTATGCCCCACAAAGGTATAGGGAACGTTGTATTTGTCGTATACCTGTTGTTCGAAAGGGAACAACCCCAATACGCGATTAGCCGCTTTCGCTATCTTGTGAATGCGTTTCTCACGCCATGCCCACACGGTAGGGCTTACATAGTGCATGGTTTTGATACCGCGTGCTTTAAGCGCTTTTTCTACTCTTAGATTAAAATCAGGCGCATCAATACCCACAAAAATATCAGGCGGATTTTGCTCGAAGTGAGCAAGAAGCTGCTTTTTAACTTTCAAGATGGCAGGTAGATGGGAGAGAACTTCAACAAGCCCCATAACCGACAAGGTTTCCATATCGAATAGACTATGGAAACCCGCCTCTATCATATTTGAACCGCCAATACCTTCAATAATAGCATCTGGGTATTGGCGTTTTAACTCGGCAACCATTCCTGCGGCAAGGATGTCACCAGAGGGCTCTCCGGCAACCAAGCCGATACGAATTGGTTTAGACATAATTAGCGAATAATGCCTCGCTTCGAGTCTTGTAAGAACTTCACCATAAGGGCCACACCAGGGAACTCCTGCGCGGGTTCGGCAAGTTTTTCAATGGCTTCATCTACGGTATTGCCTTCACGGTATATTGCTTTGTAAGCGCGTTTAATGGCCATAACTTCTTCTTTGCTGAAGCCACGACGCTTAAGTCCTTCAGAATTAATACCCTGAGGAATATTTTTCTGACCGCTGACCATTACAAAGGGAGGCACATCGCGCAGAATAATGCCGCCAGCGCCCAAGAACGAATGGGCACCAATCTTACAGAACTGGTGAATACCTGCGGCACCGCCAACAATGACGTGGTCGTCCATGTGTACATGGCCAGCAATCGCAACACTGTTTGCAATAATAATGTCGTTGCCAAGAACACAATCGTGGGCAACATGAGAGTTGGCCATAAATAAACAGCGAGAACCAATTATGGTAATGCTGTTGTCTTGAATAGTGCCTCGGTGAACGGTTACCCCTTCTCTAAACTCGTTATCATCACCAATAACGAGTTCAGTAGGCTCACCCGCATATTTTTTATCTTGGCAGTCTTCACCAATTGAAGAAAACTGATAAAACTTGTTGTTTTTACCGATACGCGTCGGGCCGCGTACCACCACATGTGATTTCAGAATACAGCCGTCGCCTATGGTGACGTTGTCGTCTACCACACAAAATGGACCTATGGTGACATTATCACCAATCGTTGCACTTTCTGAAATTACCGCAGTAGGATGGATCACGTTACGCTATCTCTCTCATCGCACACATAAACTCTGCACTACAAGCAATATCGCCATCGACACTTGCAGTACCTTTAAATTTCCAAATCCCTCTGCGCTCTTTTACCAGAGCAACATCAAACTCAAGCTTATCACCCGGAACAACGGGACGTTTAAAGCGAGCGTTATCAATCCCTGCATACAAGTATAACTTATCATTGTTGCCCATGGTCTTAAAACCTAGAACACCGGCTGCTTGCGCCATGGCCTCTAGAATTAAAACGCCCGGAAAAATTGGCTGTCCAGGGAAATGCCCCATGAAACATGGCTCATTGATCGTAATATTTTTGTAAGCCTTTACAGACTCACCCAAAACATAATCAGTAACGCGATCAACAAGTAGGAAAGGATATCTGTGTGGTAGCAGTTCCAATATTTCCTGGATTTCGATGGTATTAAGTGAATTGGCCAAAAACTTTCTCCTGTATACAAGCATGACCTTTAGCTATGTTATACCAATACAGATGATACATTGGTATTTGGGTCAAACTCGCCGTAAAAACTAAAAACGGCGGCAACCATACGCTGTAAAGCGCGAAAAACAAATCAGACCAACACCTTTGAAGGAGTTGGCCTGACAAATTTTATAACTAACCAGCGATTGCTGAACTTTGACTTAGAGCCAAGAGCAATCAGTGTTAAGTTAATTAGTTAGTTTTGCTAACTTGCTGAAGTACCTGCTCAGATAGGTCGTGCTCTTCTTTAGCAAAAGCAACTGCACCCGCATTAAGCACTAGGTCGTAACCTTGCTTCGACGCAACAGAGTCAATAGCTTGCTTAATAAGGCCAAGCAACTTGTTACGCTCTTCGTTGCTACGACGTTGAATGTTTTGTTGTAGAGGCTGACCTTTTTTAGATAGCTCTTCACGTACTGACAAGATTTTTTGTTCTAGTTCTTTCTTCTCGGCATCGCTCATTGTTGCTGCATCACGCTGAAGACGCTCTGCGTAGAACTGACCGTCACGCTGTAGCTGATTCACTTCTTCAAGCTGGTCTTTAAACTCAGCTTGAATAGCATTTTGAATCTCAGCCGCTTGAGGCATCGCTTGAAAAATACCTTGCACATCAACAACAGCCACTTTCTGTTCTGCCATTACAGATGTACTTACTAAAGCGCTACCCAACATTGCTCCTGCAACGATATGTTTAACCAACTGTTTCAAAGGGAACTCCTTTTGTGAATCTTATTATAGAGCGCGCTTAAAACGCGCTCGTTTTAATGTCTTAGAAAGTTTGACCAATATTGAAAGTGAAGAATCTAGCATCATCACCATCACGTTGCTGTATCGCTTTCGAGAAACTAAATACCATCGGTCCCATTGGTGAAATCCACTGAACCGATATACCTGCCGAGCTACGATACAGACTCCAGTCAGAATAGTCCAATAGCTCACCGTTTTGAGTGGATGCTATGTCGAACTGACGATAATAGTCATAGTCGAACTCAGTATCCCACACGTTACCCACATCCACAAACAAACTTGTGCGAACAGAGTTATCCATTTCTTCTTCAACAAACGGCGTAGGCACGATTAGCTCGATACCACCGAGTGCCATTGCGTTACCACCAAGGCTTCGCGACGACCAAGAAAGTGCAGCGTCTGCTGGGTCCGCCGGGAATAATTCCCCATCAGGACCAGAAATGGTGCCTGTGTTACCGAGGAAGATACCGCGAGGGCCAACCGTATTATTCTCGAATCCGCGCAGTGAATCTGAACCACCTGCAGTAAAGTTCTCAGTGAACGGTAGAATTTGCTCATTGCCGTTTATATCACCATAACCATTACCATATCCGAGACGGATGCGAGTTAAGAATGACCAGCGCTGATTACGTGATAATGGAAAGTACCACTTACCATCGAATACGGTTTTAAAATAGTTAACGTCTGAGTTTGGCGTGGTAATGCTAAACGATGCACGTTGAGACGAACCCGCCGTTGGGAATAGACCACGGTTTAGCGTGCTTCTACTCCAGCTTACGCTAGCAAGATAGCTATCGTATTTAATAGCCGCATCCGGGTCTTCGCCATTGGTAAACTGGTTATAGAACTGCTCAGTTTGCTCGTAGTAACCACGGTTAAATAGCTCTACATTGCTGTAGGTTAAGCCAAAGTTGATACGATTAAACTCGTTGATTGGATAACCGATGTTTGCACCAATTGACCAACGTTTAGAGTTGTACTGGATAACGTTAAAGTCAGAGCCGTCGAACTCGCTATAACCAATGCTTCCACCTAAGCTGATACCGTCAATGGTGAAGTAAGGGTCATTATAGGTGATTTGCGCACTGCGCTGATACGAAACCGTACTTAGGTTAAGGCCTACACGTTTACCTGTCCCTAGGAAGTTATCCTGTTGGATACCCGCCTGTAAGCTTAACTTGGTTCTGTCACCGTAACCGATACCTGCGTTAAACGAGCCCGAAGGCTGCTCTTTAACATTATAGTTAACATCAACCTTATCTTCAGAGCCTGGAATACGTACTGTTTCAAACTCTACTTCTTCCATATAGGTAAGACGAGAAAGCTGATTTTTTGAAGACTCTAGCAAATTATTAGATAACCAAGTGCCTTCCATCTGACTTACGTTTTGACGAAGTACACTGTCGGCGGTGACCACGTTACCGTTAAACTTAATACGATTAACGTAGATACGCTTGCCGGGGTCTACAGATAGCGTCAACTTAACCGTTTTGTCTTCGTCGTTAATCTCAGGCACAGTGGTTACCGTCGGATATGCATAACCAAAGCGACCAAGATATTTACTGATAAACTCTTCTGTGTAAGTGACTTCCGCTTGGTTGTATAGCTCGCCTTCTGTTAACGGCAGTACGCGCTCGATGTATTCTTCATGACCAAGAACATCACCCACGAGTTCTACTTCAGATATGGTGTATTGCTCACCTTCTGTTACGTTCATGGCTATGTAGATGCCCGACTTTTCAGGGGTCATCGACACTTGGGTAGAGTCAACGTTAAATCGCAGGTAACCACGGTTTAAATAGTGGTTACGCAAGGTTTCCATATCCCCTTGCAACGTTTGTTGCTGATAGCGAGTCTCTGATAGAAAATCCCACCAAGGCGTATCGTATTGTAGCTCAAACGCTTCCATCAGCTCTTCGTCTGAGAAGATTTCGTTACCTACAATATTAATTTGCTCGATTTCGGCGGCATCGCCTTCTTCGAAAAGTAGTTTCAAATCGACACGGTTACGCGGTAATGGCGTAATAATAGCCGTTACATCAGCATTGTATTTACCTATGCTGTAAAAGAAGTCTTTAAGGCCATTCTCAATAGAGGTTAGTACGGTCTTATCAAGTGGCTCACCGATGCGGACCCCATTGCCATCCAAGCTTTCTTGAAGCTGCTCATCTTTAATATCATCGTTGCCGTCAAAAATAATATTACTGATGGTTGGACGCTCCGCCACACGAACCACAAGGGTATTGCCGTCGCGAAGGATTTCTACATTTTCAAAGTGAGTTGAAGAGTAAAGCGAGCGAATAAGCTGCGTTACCCTGAATGTATTAAGCTCGTCGCCAACTTGAACGGGCAAGTAGGTTAAGGCTGCACCAAGTGCAACTCGTTGCAAACCCTCTACGCGAATGTCTTCAACAACAAATTCACTGTCTTGCGCCGCAGCGTTGGCAAAGCTAGCACTGGAAAGAATGGCTCCGGCTGCTACTAACTGTTTTAACTTCATCTATTTTTCTTTTCCTGGCCGCGTTTTGTATTAGCTGTTTTGTACTTCCTGATTTGTATCAGGTTATGCGAGCGATATCGTTAAAAATTGCGATACCCATGATCATAAACAGAAGCACGCCACCTATTCTGTAACCCCATTCCTGCACCGCTTCAGGCACAGGCTTACCAGTGATCCACTCCACAATAAAAAACATGAGGTGACCACCGTCAAGCATGGGCAAGGGTAATAAATTTATTATGCCTAAATTTACGCTTATTAAGGCAAGAAAACTCAAAAAGTACGCAAGTCCATACCCAGCACTTGTTCCCGCACCTTGAGCAATTGAGATAGGACCGCTCAAATTCTTCACCGAAACATCGCCGGTGATGAGCTTTCCTATCATGTCGACACTCAATGTCATTAGACGCCACGTTTTATCTAGCGCCTTCCCAATAGCCTCTATAATGCCATATTGATGAGTAAACACATACCCTTCAGGCCAAGGCTCGAATGTTGGGCTCACACCTAAATAACCACTTTGCCCTTGTGGTGTATCGCGGCGCGCTATCGTGGCATTTAACGTTAGTTGCTGTCCATCCCTTTGTATATCAAGAGAGATACTTTCACCGGGGCTTTCAACTATAACGTCAACCAAACCTTCCCACGACGTCAATTTAGCGCCATTTAGTGCGACAAGTTCATCACCGGGTTTCAACCCAGCTTCCTGCGCCGCACTTCCCTCACCAACAAAACCAACAGTTAACGTTGCATCCGGTCGATATGGGGTTAGGCCTAAGCTGCTTAATGGAGACTCGCTATCTGGGTCAAAGTTCCAAGAACCCAGTGTAAATGTCAGTTCTTTTTCGACATTTGATGAATTTTTAACCGTAACTGTGGTTTTTTCTGACCCTATGTTAGAAACAACTTCTAAATTAACCGCTTCCCAGTCCGGTGTAATTCTGTCACCGACCTTAATGATTTCATCACCAGGTTGAACGCCTGCTACAGCAGCTACACTTTGAGGCTCGACAGCTTTAACAACGGGTTTAACGGTTTCTAAACCGACAAGGTACATTAGCCAAAGAGCAAAAAATGCAAATATGAAGTTTACACCAGGGCCCGCTGCAATAACCGCCATGCGCTGCAATACGGGTTTATTGTTGAAGGCTTTATCTTCTAACTCAGGCGGTACATCGTCAATGCGTCCATCGAGCATGCGAACGTAACCACCAAGGGGAATCATAGCGATAACATATTCTGTACCGGACTTACTTAACTTGCGCCAAATCGGCTTCCCAAAACCAATTGAGAAGCGCTCTACCTGTACACCGCATTTACGAGCCACATAAAAGTGTCCCCATTCATGTACGGCAACCAAAATACCTAGGGCTACAATGAATGCACCAAGGCTCCATAAAAATGCTAGCACTGGAATTTACCTCGAATAATCTCGTTAGCCTTTGTTCTTGCAAGGCTGTCTTGCTCTAGTATTTGTTGAATAGAACTTACCGATACGTGTGGCATAGCATTTAACGTGGCATCATTAACTTTGGCAATATCGCAAAACTGAATCTTACCTTCTAAAAAGGCCTCGACTGCCACTTCGTTTGACGCGTTCACTCGTGTTGTTGCACACTGCCCTTCTTTACACGCATCAATAGCCAGTTTCAAATTAGGATAACGTTCAAAGCAAGGGGTTTGAAAACTGAAATTGGCAATGTCAGAAAAATCTAGTGGCGTTACGCCCGCTTCGATTCGCTCTGGATGAGCTAAGCCATAGGCAATAGGGGTGCGCATGTCAGGGTTGCCCATTTGTGCGATCACCGACCCATCAACATATTGCACCATAGAATGAATAATACTTTGTGGGTGGATAACAACATCAATATCTTCAGCGCCGGCACCAAATAACCAACAGGCTTCAATGAACTCCAAGCCCTTGTTCATCATAGTTGCCGAATCGATTGTTATTTTTCGGCCCATTGACCAGTTAGGGTGAGTACTGGCCTCATCAATGGTAATTGAAGAAAAGCTATTAAGTGGCCTTTCTCTGAAGGGGCCACCAGAACCCGTTAATAAGATTTTGCGAATACCTGAAGCAGCAAAGTTACCATATTCGTAATCGTGCGGGAGACACTGGAATATAGCATTGTGTTCGCTGTCGATAGGAAGAATTTCAGCGCCGCTTTGGTTTGCAGCCTCGATAAATAAAGCGCCAGACATGACTAAGGCTTCTTTATTAGCAAGCAAAACGCGTTTTCCTGCCTTTACCGCCGCCATTGTAGGCAAAAGGCCTGCTGCCCCAACAATTGCTGCCATAACAGCATCAACTTCAGGTGCGCTTGATACCTCTTCCAATGCTTTGGTGCCTGAAAGAATTTCAGCATCTACACCGTATTGAGAAGCTAGCTCGCAGGCGGCTTTATAGTGAGCATCGTTGGCGATCACTACATAACGGGGCGCGCATTTTTGCGCCTGCTCCATAAGCAGTTCAAGCTGAGTGTTACCAGTAATAGCAAAAACGCGGTATTTGTCGGGATGGCGATTTATTACGTCGAGTGTATTACAACCAATGGAGCCTGTGGCCCCTAACACTGTTACTGTTTGCATTACGCCATCCAAGTTACATAGCAGAAGGCAAATACTGGAAATGCTGCAGTTAGGCTATCAATTCTATCTAGCACACCACCATGGCCAGGTAGTATCTTGCCACTGTCTTTAATGCCAGCGCAGCGCTTCAGCATGCTCTCGTTCAAATCACCAAGTGCAGAAACAGCAACGGTTATACCGCCAATTGCAAGGTGTAGCCAAATGCGAGAAGGCTCTACCTGATAGTGCAGTGCCGCAAAAGCGATAATGGCGAATGAAGCCGCGATACCACCCAGTAAGCCTTCTAAGCTTTTACCAGGCGATACGTTAGGGCGTAACTTATGTCGACCAAATTTGACGCCAACGAAGAACGCGCCTATATCAGCCGCCCAAACGATACCCAATACATAAAAGATCAGCGATGCGCCATAAAACGGATCAACATCATGCAGGCTAGTGCGAAGTGCAACTACGGCTACCCATGTTGGTATAAGCGTAAGTGCGCCAAATACGGTTCTTACACTGCGACTGTCTTTCCAGAATCTTGAGTATTTCGGATAGGCAAGCACCATAAATAAAGAGGCTATCCACCACAACACAGCGATGGTTAAAATTGCGCGATACAGGCCATGCAATTGGCCCTGATACCAAATGGTACTGGCATCAACAGTGAGCGATAGAGCAATACATATTGCAAAGGCTCCAGCCATGTAGATAAGCTTTTTAGGACGCTCACACACGCCTGACATATTCGCCCACTCATAGGCACCAATGCCGACAACACCGGCTATGGCTATTTCAAACCAAAAAATAGGAAGAAAAAGGATAGCGTAGAGCGCCAGCGGCGCGAGAATTAATGCAGTTATTATCCGTTGTTTTAGCATAATTTGCCCTTGGCTTTGGTTACCAGGGCTAGCCTGATAATTGCCTGCATGGTATTAACCATCGGCTGTGACTACCTGTTCACCGGTTAGACCGAATCTTCTTTGACGAACATTGAAATCGTCTACGGCTAATTGAAACACGTCTTCATTGAAGTCGGGCCATAGTACATCGGTGAAATACAATTCGGCATAAGCACACTGCCATAGCAAGAAATTACTAATTCGGTGCTCGCCACCAGTGCGAATAAGAAGATCTAACTCTGGAAGGTTAGCTGTAGAAATGTGCGAACCAAGAGCTTCTTCACTGATGTTATCTACATCAAGCTCGCCGCTTTTAACCTGCGATGCGAGTTGCTTGGCCGCATTTACGATGTCCCATCTACCGCCATAGTTTGCTGCGATATTTAAGACCAAATCTTTGTTGTCTTTGGTCATGTCTTCAGCTTTGCGAATTTTTTCGACTAGCTTGGCGTCGAAAGCCTCAACATCACCAATAACCTGCAAGCGTACACCATTTTTGTGTAAGCGTTTTGCTTCACTATTGAGGACGAGATTAAACAACTCCATAAGGACGCTGACTTCTTCCTCAGGACGTTTCCAGTTTTCACTTGAAAACGCGAATAGCGTTAGTGATTCGATACCGTTTTGACGTGCAAAGCGCACAACAGAACGTACAGACTCTACCCCGGCTTTGTGACCAAAGGTACGAATTTTCCCTTTCTTTTGCGCCCATCGACCATTGCCATCCATGATGATTGCAACATGCTTCGGGCCAGCAGACTCTGCTGGCACCTCGGCTTTTGACGATTTGGCTGCGCTTAAACGCTTTCCAATCATAATACTTACTTATACTTCCATTAGTTCTTTTTCTTTGTCAGCAAGCATGCTGTCAACTTTCTTAATGAAATCGTTAGTAATAGATTGAATGTTCTCTTCCGCTGCGCGGCTCTCATCTTCACTGATTTCTTTTTCTTTTAGAAGATCTTTGATGTCACCGTTAGCGTCACGACGAATATTGCGGATAGCAACACGACCACCTTCCGCTTCGTTGCGTACAACGCGGATAAGGTCTTTACGACGCTCTTCCGTTAAAGGAGGTAAAGGAATGCGAATTGAACCGCCTGCACTCATTGGGTTTAACCCCAGATCAGACTGCATAATTGCTTTTTCAACCGCTTGGATAGCGCTTTTATCGAAAACAGTTAACGCTAGAGTACGGCTGTCTTCCGCAACTACGTTAGCGACTTGCTTTAGCGGCGTGTCTACACCGTAATAAGGTACCATGATGCCATCTAGAAGGCTTGGATGCGCACGACCAGTGCGAATTTTGCTGAATTGGCCTTTTAGAGAAACTAGGCTTTTTTCCATGCGCTCTTGCGCATCTAATTCAATTTCATCAATCACGTTTTGTATCCTATTGTTCTTAATTAATCATTGTCAGCGTGGCAAATGACGGTACCTTCTTTTTCACCCATCACCACACGCTTAAGGCAACCCGGCTTATTCATGTTGAATACGCGAATTGGTAAGCTGTGATCTCGTGCTAGAGTGAAAGCTGACAAGTCCATTACTTTTAATTCTTTTTCCAATACTTCCTGGTAAGACAATTGATCATACAATGTCGCTTCAGGATTTTTTACTGGGTCATCGCTGTATACGCCGTCTACTTTTGTGGCTTTAAGTACCGCATCGGCTTCAATTTCGATACCGCGTAAACAAGCCGCTGAGTCAGTAGTGAAGAAAGGGTTGCCAGTACCGGCAGAAAATATAACAACGCGGCCCGACTTAAGAAGGCTAATAGCTTCTGCCCAGTTGTAAGCATCGCACACGCCGTTTAATGGGATAGCAGACATCATACGCGCGTTTACAAATGCACGATGAAGCGCGTCGCGCATAGCTAGGCCGTTCATTACCGTAGCCAACATGCCCATGTGGTCGCCAACAACACGGTTCATTCCCGCTTTTGCTAGGCCTTCGCCACGGAACAAGTTACCACCACCGATAACAAGACCAACTTGAACACCAAGTTCAACCAGCTCTTTTATTTCTTGTGCCATTCTATCTAGCACTTTAGGGTCTATGCCAAAGCCTTCTTCGCCCATTAGGGCTTCACCACTAAGCTTTAACAGAATGCGTCGATATGCTGATTTTGGTGTGATACTCATAGTTTGAATTGTCCTCGTAAACCCGTTTTGTCCTATGTCTTTCAATAAAGCATTGACGTAAAAAACATAGGACAAAGCGCTTTCGTTTGTTTGGCAGGCGCACGCTTGTAACTCGCCTAGCTTCACACTTGCGCACTGCATTAGCAATACTAAAGATATGCAGCTATAAAAAAGCACCTCCTAAGAGGTGCTTTGTAGTTTATCTAACTATTGCGTAATGCAAAAGATAAACGCTCAATTATTTCTTAGCAGCTTCCATTTGAGCAGCTACTTCAGCAGCGAAGTCTTCAGTCTTCTTCTCGATACCTTCGCCAACTTCGAAACGTACGAAGTTGATTACGTCTGCGCTGTTGTTCTTAAGAAGCTCAGCTACAGAGATTGAAGGATCTTTAACGAAAGGCTGACCAGTCAAGCTCACTTCGCCAGTGAACTTCTTCATGCGGCCTGCAACCATTTTCTCAGCAATTTCAGCTGGCTTACCAGACTGAATAGCGATTTCGATTTGGATTTCTTTCTCTTTCTCTACAACTTCAGCCGGAACATTCTCTGGCTTAACAAACTGCGGGCTAGCAGCTGCAACGTGCATTGCGATATCTTTCGCTAGCTCTTCGTCGCCGCCAGTAAGGATAGAGATAACACCAATACGGCCGCCGTGTACGTATGCACCTAGCGTGTCACCTTCAACGTTGATAACGCGACGAGGAGAGATGTTTTCACCGATTTTAGCAACAAGTGCGTCACGAACTTCGCTTACTTTAGAACCGTTAAGTTCTGCATCGTTAAGCGCGTCGATGTCGTTGATGTTGTTAGCTGCTGCTACTTCTAGAAGCTCGTTACCGAACTTTAGGAAACCTTCGTCACGTGCTACGAAGTCAGTTTCACAGTTTAGTTCAAGCATGGTCGCGCGACCACCTTCAACTTTAGTAAGGATAACACCTTCAGCTGCGATACGGCCTGCTTTTTTAGCCGCTTTCGCTTGACCTGATTTACGCATGTTTTCAATGGCTAACTCAATGTCACCATCCGTTTCAACCAGGGCTTTTTTACAATCCAGCATACCTGCGCCAGTACGTTCGCGCAGTTCTTTAACTAGTGCTGCAGTCACTGCCATTTTTCAATTCCTCAGCATTAAATATAAATTCGTTAGGTAAAAGGGGCGATATCGCCCCTCTCAATACGTTTCGTATTGTAGTACCGCCATATTATCTAGATATGACAGTAAGCAATCAGAATTACTCTGCCGCTTCTACGAAGTCGTCTTGCTCAGCTTGTACTTCAAGGTTGCTTTCGCGACCTGAGTTGATAGCGTTTGCAGCAGCATCCAAGTAAAGTTGGATAGCGCGGATAGCATCGTCGTTACCAGGGATGATGTAATCAACACCGTCTGGGTTAGAGTTAGTATCAACAACACCAACAACAGGAATACCTAGGTTACGAGCTTCTGTTACAGCAATGTGCTCGTGATCTGCGTCGATAACAAAGATTGCGTCTGGAAGACCGCCCATGTCTTTGATACCGCCAAGGCTGTTTTCAAGCTTGTCCATTTCGCGCTGAAGCATAAGTGCTTCTTTCTTAGTTAGCTTCTCAAACGTACCGTCTTGAGCTTGTTGCTCTAGATCTTTAAGACGCTTGATTGACTGACGTACTGTTTTCCAGTTAGTCAGCATACCACCTAACCAACGCTTGTTTACGTAGTACTGGTCGCACTTAAGAGCAGCGTCTTTTACTGCTTCGCCAGCGGCGCGCTTAGTACCAACGAATAGGATTTTACCTTTCTTAGACGCAACACCTGAAAGGTAGTTAAGTGCGTTGTTGAAAAGTGGAACCGTTTTTTCAAGGTTGATGATATGAACTTTATTACGAGCACCGAAGATGAAAGGCTTCATCTTTGGGTTCCAGTAACGAGTTTGGTGACCGAAATGCACACCTGCTTTCAGCATGTCACGCATAGAAACATTAGCCATTTTATTTTCCTCTTGGGGTTAGGCCTCCATATACCCCTTGTATCGATTCAGGCCAACCTGCGTTGAACTGAACACCCCGATACGAAGTGTCGGTATATGTGTGTTTTAATAAAATAAATTTACCCTCTAAAACGGTGCTTAATGCACATAGCAAAATGAGCTTTCCGTCAGGGCGCGCGCTTTATACCACAATACCATCACAGCCTCAAGTTTTAACGTTAAAAAGCCCGGCTTTTAAGTATTTTTGCTAACCTTTATTAAGACTACCCACCCCATTGCTATCAGCCTTAAGAATCATCAATTAAATACCTTTAATATCAGCACCTTACTAAGAATGACCTGAATAGTGTTATACTGCGTAAGTAATTTAAATTCTTCACCAAACTAGTTTCAAACGATTTGAGAGGCGCTGTGACAGCTATTATCAAAACCCCAGAAGAAATCGAAAAAATGCGCGTAGCCGGTAAACTGGCTGCCGAAGTACTTACTATGATCGGGCCTTATGTGAAAAAAGGCGTAACCACCGATGAACTGAATACTATTTGTCACGACTATATAGTAAACGAGCAAAAGGCAGTGCCCGCTCCATTAAACTATGGTCACCCACCATTTCCAAAGTCTATCTGTACGTCGGTGAACCATTGTATATGTCACGGCATTCCTTCTGACAAGAAGCTAAAAGACGGTGACATTATCAACATCGACGTAACTGTTATAAAAGACGGTTATCACGGTGATACTTCGAAGATGTTCGTTGTGGGTAAGCCATCTATTCTTGCCGAGCGCCTTATTCGCGTTACTCAAGAGTGCCTATATAAAGCAATTGAACAAGTGAAGCCGGGCATGCGTCTCGGCGACATTGGTCATATTTGTCAAACCCATGCTGAAGCGCATAACTATTCAATAGTACGCGAATACTGCGGTCACGGTATTGGTGCAAGCTTCCACGAAGAGCCTCAAATTGTTCACTATGGAAAGCCTGGTACAGGTGATGTGTTAGAGCCTGGGATGTGCTTCACCATCGAACCTATGGTTAACGCAGGCAAACGTTACTCAAAAGTTTTGCCAGATCAATGGACTGTTGTAACCAAAGATAGAAGTTTAAGTGCTCAGTGGGAACACACTCTTTTAGTTACCGAGACCGGTGTTGAAATTCTAACGCTGCGTGAGGAAGAAAGCCTAGAGCGTGTTATTTCACACGGATAACTTTTACATTGCGGCTGTTAAGCAAACAGCCGCTTCGTTTGCCCCTTTACCTCATTTAAAACCGCATACTAAATCTTTATTTTTCATCCTCATACAAAGACCCTATTTAACGGGCTACACACCTATAACAAAAAACCATAAATATTCACAATTCAACCTAACTTATGCATAAATTTGCTACTGCGAACTACTATCAATTCATGCTATTGTTCTTAGCGTTTTAATAGAAGTCTATTTCAAAGGTGCATTTTGACGCTGCAATCACTGATAAAGAATATCGACACAATTAACTCTGTTGATGAAATTCCCGTCATTAAATCATGCGTGGAAGCCAGTTATACATGGATAACAGAGTCTTTCGACGCTACGCCAGTTAATCAGCTCGTTACTGGTCGTGCGCAGTTTGTCGACGCATTGCTTTGTCACCTTTGGCAACTTTACGGCTTAGATACCGTGGATGAGCTTTCCCTTTGCGCGGTGGGCGGATACGGTCGCGGCCATTTACAACCCCACTCAGACATCGATTTACTCATTGTCAGCAAGAAGAAGCTAAAGCCTGAAGTACAAGAAAAAATTGGCATGTTCATCACCCTTTTATGGGATATCAAGTTAGATGTTGGACAGTCGGTACGCACAATTAAAGAAACGGTTAAACTGGCAAAAGACGATATTACGATAGCGACAAATCTCGTTGAAAGCCGTCTGCTTTGTGGAAGTGAAACTACATTCGACAAACTGTGGGATGAGGTAAACGGTCGCAATTCCTGGTCGAGTAAATCTTTCTTCTCGGCTAAATATGACGAGCAAAAAAAGCGCCATGCCAAGTTTAACGGCACCGCTTACAACCTTGAACCGAACATTAAAGAAAACCCAGGGTGTTTGCGAGACATTCAATCTATCGGTTGGGTAGCGAAAAAGCACTTTAAAGAGTATGACGGATGGAACTTGGTGGGTCACGGTTACTTCACCGAGCAAGAACACAGTGAATTAATCGCCTGTCGTATGCACCTGTGGAAAATGCGTTGTGCGCTTCACTTAGTTGCTGGCAGAAGCGAAAACCGACTGCTTTTCGACTATCAACCCGATGTTGCACAAATGATGGGATACGGTGAAGAAGGTAAGGCGTCTGTGGAAAAAATGATGCGCGACTTTTTCCGCACTGTAGCGCGCGTCTCTGAACTGAACCAAATGTTACTACAACGCTTCAAGTACGACATGCTGAATCAAAGCGTGCAAAAAAGCGTAATCATAAACGAAGATTTTGAACTGCTCGACAATATGATTTCGCCACGTCACGAAACCGTATTTTCATCACCGGAAGCAATTTTAGACTTTTTACATTTGGTGGCAAACACGCCAGAAGTAAAAGGCTTAAGTACTATTTGTATTCGACAATTGCGTAACGCTCACCGGGCCTTTGAGGCAGAATATTACGTAGAGCGCCCTCTGTGCCGCGAAAAATTTATGCGATTAATGAAGCAACCTGAATTTTTTGATTTCGGTTGGGACATTATGCACCAGTACGGTATTTTACAAGCCTACCTTCCAGAGTGGGATACCATTGTAGGTATGATGCAGTTTGACTTGTTTCATGCCTATACGGTGGACGAACACACTCACCGATTAGTAAAGCATGTAAACTACTTTTTCTCGAAAGAGAACAAAGATTTTCCAAGGTGCGGCCGAATTTGCCGCAACCTAGACAAACCTGAAATACTCTACATTGCTGCAATTTTCCACGACATCGCGAAAGGTCGTAATGGCGACCACTCCACTCTAGGCGCGCAAGATGTTGCTAAGTTCTGTGCACAGCACGACGTTCCAAGTAAAGATGCAGAACTGATTGCATGGCTAGTCGAAAACCACCTGCTAATGTCAGTGGTTGCCCAACGCCGCGACATTTACGATCCCGATGTAATTAGTGAGTTTGCTGGGGCGGTAAGAAGCCATAACCACCTTAATTTACTTTATACATTGACCCTTGCCGATATTCGCGCCACTAACGATAACCTCTGGAATGATTGGAAAGCGTCTTTGCTTCGCGAACTGTATTTAATGACGCAAAAAGCGTTAGATAATGGACTACAGTGTCAGGTTACACTCAACGAGCGAGTAACCACTCACAAACATCAAGCTCGACAAATACTGCAAGAGCGCGCTATCGATACTAATGCAATAGATGCACTGTGGGCTCGTTTTGATGACGACTATTTTGTTCGCTTCAAGCCGACTCAAATTGCGTGGCATACAGATGAAATTATTAAAGCACAAGGTGAATGGCTGACACCTGAACACAACGGACTATTGGTAAAAGCGAACGACAACAGTTCCAAAGGCGGCACTGAAGTTTTTGTGTATGGCAAAGATAGAAAGGCCTTGTTCGCTCAAGTAGCGTCGGTTTTAGATAGTCGCAATTGCTCTATCCACGATGCTCACGTAACCGTGACCAGAGATGGCTATGTATTTGACAGCATGCTTATTCTTGAAAACGACGGCAGTCGTATAAGCTCAGAGTCGCGCATTGCTTCTATTGAGAATGCCATTTCTGCCCAATTAGAAAAGCCGGGACGCTCTCACGAAAACAAACGAAAGTTACCCCGCCAAATGAAACAGTTAGACGTGCCAACCAAGGTTCGTTTTTTCAATATCAACGATGAAGCCACGCTTATCGAGTTAGAAGCCCTAGACGCACCGGGCATTTTAGCTAAAATTGGTCATGCATTCGTTGATACTAATATGACACTTAAGCTTGCAAAGATTGCCACCATTGGCGAGCGAGCCGAAGACATTTTTATCGTCAGCAATGAAGCTGGCATCGCATTAACCCAAGAACAACAGGTAAACCTTAAAAAGCGTATCCTGTTTAAACTCGACCAACTTGAAGATATCACAATACCATGAATGAATTGAAAGCCATTATTGAAGACGCCTTCGAAAATCGCGACAGCATTAGCCCGTCATCAGCACCTGATGAAGTAAGAGATGCGGTAGCGCAAGCTATCGACCTACTTAATAGCGGAAAAGGCCGCGTTGCAGAAAAAATTGCTGGCGAATGGGTAGTACACCAGTGGCTGAAAAAAGCGGTTCTACTTTTCTTCCGTCTTCACAACAATGATGTTATTGAAGGCGCAGAGAGCAAGTTTTATGACAAGGTTCCTCTTAAGTACACCAACTACACCGCTGAGCAATTTGCCGCTGACGGTGCGCGCATTGTTCCACCAGCTGCTGTACGCACGGGTACTTTTGTGGGCAAAAACGCAGTTGTTATGCCTTCGTACGTAAACATTGGTGCATTTGTTGATGAAGGCACTATGGTTGATACGTGGGCTACAGTAGGCTCGTGTGCGCAGATTGGTAAAAATGTTCACCTTTCTGGTGGCGTAGGCATCGGTGGCGTATTAGAGCCACTTCAAGCAAACCCTACCATTATTGAAGACAACTGTTTTATCGGTGCGCGTTCTGAAATCGTAGAAGGTGTTATCGTTGAAGAAGGCTCAGTGATTTCAATGGGCGTTTATATCGGTCAGAGCACGCGTATCTATGATCGTGAGACCGGTGAAGTTCACTACGGCCGTGTACCAGCGGGCTCTGTGGTTGTTGCGGGTAACCTACCTAGCGCAGATGGCAAATACAGCCTATACGCAGCAATCATCGTGAAAAAAGTTGATGCGAAAACCCGCGCTAAAGTAGGTATTAACGCTCTACTTCGCGGTGTTGAATAAAAATTTATGCATCGTTAGGTAACTAACGACGTTCGCATATAAAAAAGAGGCGCCTTAGCGCCTCTTTTTTATAACCAGTAAAGCCATCAACCCTTAAGACAAAAGCTTGTCCTTGATGGTGTTAACCCACTCTACCACGTCTTTTTCTGGCTCTAAGGTTTCAATAGCATCAACTTCTAACATATTAGTAACCGCGTTACCTTGCAGTTCAGTAAGTAACTCTTGGAATTGTTTACCTGCTCCACAAAAGCTTTCGCCATAGCTACTATCACCTAGCGCTGCAACAGCGAAAGGCTTGCCCGTTAGCATCGGTGATTCGTCTTTTAAATCTGAAAACACAAACTCTAGGTTAGGTGGAACATCGCCCTGACCTGTCGTTGAGGTGATAATTAACAGTGCGTCAGCATCAGTAAAATCCGCTACTGATGGGTCGCTTTCGAGTGAACAATCTACTCCCTGCTCAGCTAAATTTTCTTCCACCTGCTCAGCTACGTGTTGCGCGTTACCGTATACTGTACCCGCAATAATTTTCAATGTTGCCATTTTTACCTCTTAAAACAATGATCGTCGCCCATGTCGACAGGCGGAAAGTATTTCTATCTTATCAAGCTAAACGGTTTTAACCTGTTTACGAATTGTTGCATTTCATTGTGCATCTCACCATTAATCGTTATCCATTTACCGCTAACAGGATGAGAAAAGCCCATATGAGTACAACTTAAGGCCAAATTATTAAAATTAAAGTGCTGTTTAGCGAATTTGTTTTGCTTCCCATCGCCGTGAGTTGTATCGCCAATAATGGGGTGACGAATGTGTACCATGTGCCTTCGAAGCTGGTGCTTACGCCCAGTACTGGGAGAAAGTTTTACTAACGAATATCTAGCACTTTGATATCTACCTACAGGCTCGGGCAATTCAAACTTTGCTAGTGACTCATACATGGTGGACGCTGGCTGGGGAGCTTGCTGTGGCCTTTTGTGTTTGTCTGCAATTTTGTCATAACGGTACTTAAGGGCATAATCAATAAAGCCGGTATGGTTGACGAAGCCTCTAACCACAGCGTGATATACCTTAGCCACCTGCTTATCCATCAGTTGTTGACCTAGCTTTGCCGCAATTTCTGAGCTAAAACTAAACACCAACACACCTGATGTAGGTCTATCTAAGCGGTGAGCTGGAAATACGTGCTTGCCGATTTGATCTCTAAGCGTCTGCACCGCAAAAACGGTTTCATGCCTATCTATAGGACTCCTGTGCACTAGCAAGCCTGGGGGCTTATTTATCGCAATGATATGCTCATCTTGGTATAAAACAGGTAAGTGAAGAGAGCTCGCGCTATCTTGTTCTTCAACATTGGCTTTTTCACTAAACTGCATTTCTAGACGCTCTATTGCATCATCTGACAGGCCCTTTTGTGGGATACCTGAAGCTTGGCCCAGCTTACTCATCCAATGTCTCCGCTGGCAATATCGTCAATATTTTTTAGCGCGGACAGAGTACTTTGATTCGCGGGTGATAAATATACTTCTGCTGCGGGTGTAATTTGCATCGCCGGTATAGGGTGCGATTGGCTCAATAAAATGCGCATTTTGGGTATAAAAACAAAAGCTAGCCAAGCTTCAAAAGAAAAACAATCTGCTGCGAAAGGTACTTTACTTCCTATTGCATTTTTAAGCGCTTGGTCATTGGGTACTTCATCTGGCCAAACACCATCTTGCTGCATTACAGCTTCTAGTTGCTCAAGTGCGTTGATGAAAGCTAAATGACGGCTACTATCTGCTTGATTCACTACTTCTCCGCTATCCTAATATGCTTCAATTTATAGCGCGCAGTATATCAGGGGCTTAAGGTCAACATAAGTCAGTGTGTTGTATCGTTGAAATTCTTCTGCTGTGATACCATTAATGACGTTTACCGATGACCCTCGCGAATATAAGCACGTCCTAGAGGCGGTTGATCTTTGCTGAACATCAAAGGTCTACGGGCCTAGTAACATTTAATTAAAGCAGTATTTTGGAACGAGTTATGAGCGCTAACAGTATCAATTCTATCAGTGAGTTTTTGTTACACGCAGGCACTGAATATCATGTTTTTGATTTAGGTCGACGTATTGAACCCACAGATAATCAAACGTTTCTAGAAATAGAAAATGGCAGTGCTTACGCGCCCTACCCTCGTCAACAACATGCGTGGTTCGGTATTGTTTTTTGGAACAAAAATGCTTCTTCGCAACACTATATTTGGTTTATAAAGCTACCACTTGATGAGCAAGGCTTGGTCGTTGCAGCTGCTAGAAATCATTTTCTAGAAATTATTGTGGATGCATTAGGGAAGTCGATTGCAGAAGATACCGAAAATGCACAGCAATTGCCCGACAACCCTTATTCCTTCGTTCCGAACCAATCGCAACTTGCTCAGTTTAATGCGCTAGTCAAAAGCACGTTAAACCACCCCTTAAGCGAAGAAGCGCAGAAAGTTGAAGCTTACATCCAAGCCCCACAGCTTGTGGATTGGCAACAAATATCTATGCAAAGCGTGGCAGATTTTATACATGGTTTCAGCAGGCACGCAAAGCGAGATGTGTTAGAAAAAGCAATTAAAGCCAATGTAGCACTTTACTCAGATGTGTTTGTTAATACGCTTATGGAGACAAGCGAGAGCGTTTCTTTGTCAGATAACTTATTGGCTATGTATTTGAGCAAAATTGATGATGGCGACGACATCAATCTAGCGGCTTTGAGAGGCACGTCTGAAGGAAACTTCAACCCAGCGGTAAATAGTAAGCTACTAGACTTATTGAAGAATGAAAAAACACAGCGTCTCGATATTTTAAGTGTTATAGCGGCTCGGCATTTTGAGCAAATGGAACCGCTCCTACTTAGTAACTTTTTAGAACAAGCTGCAAAAGTTGACGAAAAAGAAGGTCACCAAGGTGCCTTATTTGCTGGTTTCTTTTCTGATTTAGTCCAAATTCCGAAATTGCGCAGACAAGTACTTACGCTGCTACACTCAGACGCCAACTCGGATATTCTTAGCAAGGCATTTCAGCGGTTGTTTGCACAGGCGAGAAAGTAGATGACATTACTTGAATTGGTCATATGGTTAACAATTGGTTTTACTGGCTATCAATTTTGGCGTATACGGGCTATTTCAGAACGCACAAACGCTTATCTAAACCAATACTGCGATAAACATGGTTTACAGTTGTTAAGTGTGGCAAGAGCTAAAACTCGGTTCTCATTTAAGTTTGGTAAACCGGACTGGCACAGCTTATTCCACTTTGAGTTTTCAAGTAATGGTGAAGACAGGTATACCGGCGAAGTCGAATTGATAGGCGTGAGGGTTATGCGAACCGAAGTACCACCGCATAGGGTGTAGGTGCTTATGTTCAGGGGTTTACAGACTCTTCAGTACTAAGAAATAATTTTTAGAAAACTGGAAAATAGGTTTCCCACACCGCAAAAAAAAGGGGAACCTGACGGCTCCCCTTTTTCCTGGAATTTTGAGTATCCTTCTCCGCGATCCTTTGCGACTAAAATCTTCCCGATTAAAATCCGTATACGCCCCTTTCCATCTACTCTCGCGACTTCCTGTGCGAGCTACACTTCCATGCGTAGGTCCCTTTCCTTTTTTCCTTTGTTACTGCACATCCTACATGCAGTGTTCCTCATCCTGAGGCTGTCCTTGTCAGACTCCGCTGACCTTCCCTTCCTTCGTCCTTTGTTTGCTGCACATCCTGCTACAGCTTTGCTAATCCTTTAGCATGTCCCTCTTTCATCCTTGGTTTGCTCGTCCATGCAAACTAGAAATCCCTTTAAGGCCGCCTTGCCCTTGGCTCCGTGCCACTAGCTCCCTGCTAGCTTTGTCCTTATCCATGCTACGTCCTGTCTGTGACATTCCTATCACACATGCCATCCATGAAATCCGTTCGTTCCCTTCAATCCTTTGTCACTTCCTTGTTTCGCAACTCCCTACTGCGTCCCTTCCTTTTACTCACAACCTTGTGAGAATCTCTTCCTTAAGTTGTCCTAATTTAATCCTTTAATGAATTCCTGACTCAATCCCTGACTCGTCGTGTTTCCTTGTGACATGTTCATAGTATCCCTTCCAAATATTACCGCCATATTGAATTACAGAGATTTAAGAAAAGTTTTTGTACGACTTTTGGCTAACGAAAAAAAACCTTTTAAAAACAAGGTCTATATACTTTAGTATGAATTATTCTTTCAGAATTTAGGTAAGATCACTCACAGCATTTGTAGGAAATGTCTTACAAACGCTGTGGTAAATTTGGCGTAAAGATTGGAACTGTTTTCGGCGATATTCTAATAGGGGTAACATGTTAAATAAAAAAGCATCACTTTTGTCTAAACATAACTTCCCCTTGAACATGGGAAAGGCTTAGTTGTCCAACAACCTGGTAGTTATCGTCGTTAAAAAACGTACGATGTTTATCTACGGTCACAAATACCGAAACGCCTTCGCTTTTGTCGTCTTCTTCGACAACACTGTCGATGGCGCCTAGCAATATATGCCCAAGACCGTGGTGTTGATAATCAGGATGCACCGCAATAAAACTCAACATATGAAAATTATCTGCAGGTACTAACGCTCTTACTTTCTCTTCTTTTTCCAGCATTTGTTTGGTGCCGAATAAACCTGCGGTTAGCAGCATTCTCAATCGCCAGTGCCAGTAACGCCCTGCACCAAATGCCGCATCTGGTGCGGTAAGGCATGCCACTGCAATCAATCTATCTTCGTCAAATAAACCAATCATGGGCTGCTCTGCTACCCAAAATGCGTTAAGTTCCTCGCGAATGGCTGAACGAAGGCGACTTTCATAACCTTCTTTTTCAGCCTGAAAGATATCGATAAATAAGGGGTCGTCCACATACGCATTGTAAAGTATGGATGCTGCAACTTTGAGATCGTCGACTGAAAGGTAAATCGCTTTGACTGTGTCTTGCAAGGGGGCTAACGCGTTATTGCGGGCATTGGTATTCATAAGGGGCTCCTTGTACGCAAAGCTGTTTAGTTATTTTTACCAGACTCGGTAAAAGCTCGGTAAAATAAGAAAAAGTGGTCAACACGGCACTCACTTTATCTTCGCGCCATCACCCACTCACACTGTCTAAACTTTAGCCTACTTGAAAACCCCTTTCATGTTAACTTTTAATTAACATTTAACTTTTTCATCAATTTCTACATCGCTATACATTCGCAAAATCACCAATTAGTGCATTAGGCTGTATGCGCTATCGCCCCACCCGACTAAGCTACTATTTCTAAAAACAAGGGGCGTACACTCATCTTTCGTTGTTATACCATCGCCCATTGTTTTTTGCGTGCGGTAATATAGTACGCGATATGTACCATCTTGCTTTTCAAACAGCTCGTTAAAGTCTGCAACGCCCATTTTTCTTAAAACACTTTCATAGCTCGTGCCCGTCTCAAGATTTGCGATATGTTTGCGATTATTAAACTCTCTATCTTCCCAATCAGCGCCATAGTGGCTATCTGACCCGCCCCCTACAGATACGACACAGCCAGAAAGCAAAACAGAAGATGTTAAAGCTACAGAAAGAAGAACCGTTTTCATGTGAATTCCTTAAATATTGTGTGTTGTTTTTTATTTTTAAATTAACAGCCTAATGGCCTTTTGTTTGCAAACCTTACAATTGCAAACATTGTCAGTACTTATAACCATGTAGATTATTACGCCTACTATGTGAATCGACACTGAATACTGACTGCACCGTTTATTTTTCATCCACTTGATGGTGTGAAAAAACGTGATGCAAAACTAAATAAACAAGAATAGTACCAAAAGCATATCCCTCTGATTTATATAAACTTTATTTACCACTCAACTTTTGCACATTTGAAAAATAGTGAAATTAGCAACTTATTAGTGAAATTGACTATGTGAACAAGCTACACTAGCTATAATCGCGATCTAAAAACTTTTTACTCTCATGTCAAATTCGAACTTACAGCAACTTCACGTTTTATGTCTTCAAATGTATCAAGAGGGCAAAACGCCAACGGTAGGCATTTTAAGGTCTAAAGCCCCATTCAAGGTGTCAGTAACAGAAGCTATTGAAGCAATTAAGCGTTTCAATGCACATAAGCCTCAGTTTGACGCCACGGGCAAAGAAGCTCAACCTTCACAAAGTACTTCGTTAAATACACATCGACCAGACAGTCTTCAAGCGCGTGTGGAAACATTAGAAAAGGAAGTCGCTGAATTAAAACAGGCACTACTTAAATTGATGCATGCTTAGTAAACACTAATGCGAACAAAGAAAGTAGTGACTGTTTGTAGGTAGGTTGTATAAAGGCGTTATTTTCAAGCACGAGGAGTGAGTTGCTCAAGAAATACGGCTAGAGACGGGGCAAGTATTTTAGCAGGCTCTCTTCCTACTTGTTCCAATGCAACTTCACCGCTTTCGTTGACAACCGTTAATATGAAATCTTCTTCGTCTGTTAAGCCGAAAAACAACGTAGGTGCTTGTTTGAGCCTTTGCTTCATTAACAAGTGGCCGATTAAATTCTGTTGTAGCCTTTCAAAGTCTTCGCTATTAAACACTTGAAGCAATTCGCAGTTACCTTGAGGTGCCATTGCCTTTAAATTGTCACTGTAATAACGAGTGAAAAACTGACAATAATCTGGGTTGAGCGTTAAGGCCAGTGCATCTTCAACATTATCGAAAGAGTGTGGAGGAGATTGCAGCACGGGAGCCCAAGTGACAAGCTCGCCGTCATTTACACTATTTTTATAGCAAGGCGATGGCCACTCGCTGTCAAATGCGATTTTTAATCCCTTAGCTTCAGCTTGTTCGACATAAGATGATACAAATTTATCTAATTGTGCAGGAATTGTTAGAGCCATTTTGACGTTACCCTCGTATTTTTGGGGTACACTATACAACTAAACAGTTAAGTCAATACTCGGCTTTCTTAGGCTGTGCTGCTAGTTCATAACGCACCCTCGTAAAATTACGCTGTAGCAGCACGCCAGTTAGCACTTTAAGTAGATAGATGAAAGGTTCTTATGTCGACTGACAATTCGCCTCAAAAAATTATTATCTCCGCACCTGATGACCTGTCTCTGGGCAAACAGGTCGATTATGAATTTGAATACAACCCAAGCTTATTGCAAGGGGTACCTCGCAGTTTAAGTCGAGATACGTTATCCCTTAACGATTCTGAATTACCGTTTGACGGAATAGACACATGGACGGGATATGAACTTTCTTGGCTTAATGAAAAAGGGAAGCCTAATGTGGCAATTTTGGAGTGTCACGTTCCAATTACTTCCCCAAACCTTATTGAATCAAAGTCGTTCAAGCTATATTTGAACAGTTTCAACCAATCAAAGCTTGCTTCACCAGAAGAGGTTCAAAACGTTCTTCAAGCTGATCTATCTAAATGTGCAGGGGAGCAGGTTCAGGTAAAACTGATTCTTCCTCAACAGTTTACCGCATTGCAGTTTAAGGAATTCGAGGGAATTTTATTAGATAACCTTGATGTGGAAATCGAGCAATACTCACCTAACACACAATATTTAGCGGTTGCCGAGAATAATGCTGATACCAAGGAGACCTTGGTTTCTCATTTACTTAAATCTAATTGTTTAATCACAAGTCAGCCAGATTGGGCTAGTATTCAGATTAGATATGAAGGAAAAGCCATTGATCACGAAGGGCTTTTAAAATATCTGATTAGCTTTAGGCAGCACAATGAATTTCATGAGCAATGCGTTGAGCGTATTTACAACGATATTATGCAGCATTGTAAGCCCGCTAAGTTAACAGTGTGTGCTCGTTATACCCGGCGCGGGGGGTTAGATATCAACCCTTTCCGTTCGAATTTCGAAGCACCTTATGCTAACCATCGTCAGGCGCGTCAGTAATACAGCGATGAAGCACACAAACAAAGCTAACTAAATCGCAACGTTAATTGCGAGTTAGAACAAAGACGAGATTATGGAAGCAAAACAACTACAAGCCCTAAAACAAAATAACGCGCTTCTTTGTCAGTTTATCGTGAGGCTCTCAGCATTTTATGAGGGCTTTTCCGATAAAATAGATTCCGAACTCAAAGTGCTGCGCGGTCATCTTTCAGGTACGCCTAATTTTAGCCTTGCCGCTGTAAGCATTGAGAAGCTCAACAAATCTCTTCAGCGTCAAGAAATCACTTTAAGAAAGTACAGTGTTGACACCGTTTCGTCGCTGGAAGATGCAATGAAACAGTTGCAGAAAATTGTCTTTGAAGACAACGAATTGAAAAGCCTTACTACACAAGAGTTAATTAAACTAAACCAGCCTGTAGGCGATATCTTCAGTATCTATAAGCTTTACGCCAAAGCCATTGCGCTTCACCGCATTGCGCTGAATAAAGAAATGATAGGGCTTGAACCTTCTAATGAGATTGGAGGCTCCGCAGAGGTACAGCAAAATGTCCCTGCTCGTTCGGTACAAGACGACAACCCACATTACCGTTCAATTCTCGTTGAACTCAATCATCTCATCGCTTCTTATGCACAAAAGAAACAGAACGACCAGCAGCTAAACGATATCAAGCAACGTCTTGATGAGGGCATGAGTGAAGACCAGTTGCTTAAAAGCTGCGTAGTTATTTTGCGAATGATTGTGCAAGATGCAATGTCTGAAGCAAGCCTGACCGGTAAAGTTATACAGAGCCTTCATCGTTCACTTGGTGAAGTCAGTAACGACGTTAATATAGCTATAGAAGATAGCCAAGCGCAGTTCGAACAGCGCAAAGCCGGTACAGAACAGATTAAACGGCACATTAGTTATATTGAAGAATCTGTTTCAGAGAGTGAGTCATTAGAATCACTGAAAGAGCAAACCCAGCTTCGCGTAGAAAAACTTGTAGCAACGTTAAGCGAACAGCAAGACAACGACGAGCAGGGGCAAGAAGCGCTTTTGGCACTGCTATCGTCCATGCAATCGCGCATTGATACATTGCAACAGCAAACCAGCGTTTATAAAAAGAAGCTAGCTGAACAAGCGATGCAAAGTCGTACCGACCCGCTCACTCGTTTACCAAATAGACAAGCTTATAACGAGAAACTGGATGCCGCTTTCGCTAACTATAAGGAAGATGGGACAACACTCGCCGTTGCCGTAGTAGATATCGATCATTTCAAATCGATCAACGATAGATTTGGTCATGCCGCCGGTGACAAAACCCTTCAAGTGGTAAGTAAGTTTTTGAAACAGAACCTTTCTGAAAAAGACTTTGTCGCACGGTGGGGAGGCGAAGAGTTCGTGATGCTACTGCCTGAATCACAGATGACAGAGATTGACGAAAAGCTTAATGAAATTAGAACTAAACTAGCTGCTATGCCGTTTAAATTTAAGCAAGAGAAAGTCAAAATTACTGCATCATTTGGCGCGACCTGCTTTGGTAAAGAAGACACAACAGAAACGGTTTTCGAACGCGCGGATGAATACCTTTACAAAGCGAAGCGAAACGGCCGCAATCTTGTAGTAACTGATTTAAGCACTGACTTATAAGGTGTGAAGTATGAAGAAAGTTCAGCTCAATCCCGTTGGCTCAATGAGTCAGCTTTCGCAAGTGGAAGTATCCCGCCTCCAAGATGCAACAAATAGCGAGCTCTTCTCCATGTTTAGAAACTGCAGCCTCGCAGTATTAAACAGCGGTGTGGATGAAGACAATTTTGAAGCGCTTTTCGCCCCTTTTGAAAATTTTGAAATAAAACTCATCCGCCGTGAGCGAGGCGTAAAGATCGAACTTATTAATCCACCAGAAGTTGCATTTGTAGACGAAAAGCTTGTTCGCGGTGTTCATGAACACTTGTTTGCTGTACTGCGTGATTTACTTTACATGGGCAACAAGTATGCATTTCTCCATCAAACAGCGCCTGCTGAAGGAAGTGAGATCACCGATATGGTGTTTGACATGCTACGTCACGCTAAAGCCCTTGAAGGTAACGATAGCGTGAATACTATAGTATGCTGGGGCGGCCACTCTATCAGTCAAGTCGAATATAAATACACGAAAGAAGTAGGCTATCAGCTGGGCCTGCGCGATATGAATATTTGCACTGGGTGCGGACCGGGCGCAATGAAAGGCCCTATGAAGGGGGCGACGATAGGTCATGCCAAGCAACGTCACAAATCCGGTCGATACATTGGTATTTCTGAACCCAGTATTATTGCTGCAGAACCACCTAATGCAATTGTGAACGAGCTCATTATCATGCCAGATATTGAAAAGCGTTTAGAAGCCTTCGTGAGATTAGGGCACGGTATCATTGTATTTCCGGGCGGCGTAGGAACAGCTGAGGAACTGCTTTATTTACTTGGGATATTGATGAATGAGCGCAATGCGCAACAACCATTCCCTTTTATACTAACCGGTCCTGCAGGCAGCGAAGAGTATTTCGAAGCTATAGATACTTTTGTAGGGGCCACGCTAGGCGCACAAGCCCAGTCAAAATATCAGATTATCGTGGATGACCCTGAAGAAGTCGCCCGTACTATGAGTAAACACCTTGAAAAAGTCCGAAAATTTAGAGGGGCGATGGGTGATGCTTTCAGCTTTAACTGGTCACTTAAAATCGAACAGGACTTCCAACAACCCTTCATACCCACTCACGAAAGCATGGCAGCACTACAGCTTCATTTAGATCAAAGTAAAAGCGATCTTGCTGCAAATTTGCGTAAAGCATTTTCAGGCATTGTTGCCGGGAATGTAAAGGCCGAAGGCATCGCACAAATTAAAGAACACGGTCCCTTCGAGCTTACCGGCGATAGTACACTTATGGACAAAGTGGATACATTATTAGAGTCATTTGTAAAACAGCACAGAATGAAGCTTCCCGGCAGTGCCTACGAACCTTGTTATGTTGTAAAAAATGGCTAACCAAGCAAATTAAGAAGGTGACGCATTTGCTTACGTTTACTACTTATGTTTAATAGGCGTTTTAAGGTACACTTGCCTAGTGTATTGTTAAACAGAAAAATGTTACGAGCTGCAAGTTTACCTTGTTAAATGGTCATGCTTTTGGGCACTGATGTCCCTCACTAACATTTGAGTACAGAAAACGAGAAGTAACGGTCATGAATACCAAGGTTATTCGTCTAATTTTAGCTGGCGTCGCGTTATACGCGGTGTTTGTTTTTATGGTCATCGCCTTTTACCCTGATAAACCTGAAAATATGGATTGGAAAGACCGTGAAGAGTACAACCGCGTTCAAATTACTAAGCTGAAGTTGGGCAGTACACGAGAAGAGGTACTTGCTTTGCTTGGCTCTCCTGACATCACAGAAGCTAAAAGGCAAGGTGCTACAGCAATTCAGGTTATGTTTTTTAGAACCCAGCATGTACGTGCAGACGGATTAACAACACAAGATGAGTGTACGCCTTTACTGTTCGAAAACGATAAGCTTATAGCTTGGGGTGAAGGGGCTTACTCTAGCTATCAAAAAAGTTAAAAGGATGGGGAGTGACCGACATCATTTCCACACTTAAACGCCTTATTCATATAGGCGAAGCTGAGTTATCAGTCGAGCAGCGTATTAATCATTGGTTAAAAAACGCAAAACGGATATTGACGTTAGTTAATGCAAACCCAGCCCTAGCTGCGGCCACGCTTCACATCGATAACGACTTACCTAAAGACACGCAACAACTTTTGCTATTGGCACTGTTTGGCAAGCTCTGTCGATTTAACGACCATTACCTACAGCACGTTCTCGCGTCTCTACTTGCCACCTTTTGGCTATCAAGCGCTAAAACACCACGAGATAGCATTCCTGAAGTCATTCGCTTTTTGCGTAAACACAATCTGGCCATTTGGCAAGATACGGTAAAATTGCAAAAAGCCTTTCAGACGGGAAAACACATTAACTTTATTGCAGATAACCGACTAAACCTAGCGCAGAGACTTAGCCTTCTCTCTGGTGTTTTCGCAACAAATGCGAAAAAAAACGATTACCAAACGGTGTTTACCCACATAGCCTGTCGCCTACCTGCCTATCATCGCCATCATATTGCACCGCTTATTCAGCTATTCGAAGGTTTGCTTCCTGGAGCAAAAGTTTTTGCTAATGGTGTGCCTGGCGCGTTGGTAGATGTGCAGCAAAATCATGGTTATGTATTTACGCTCAGCAAGGATGACGAAGATGGTAAATGGCTTCCTTTATCGGCTATTCAAGCTCCGGTGCATTTATCATTACCCTTTGAGCACTTTATAGCACTGTATACAGACACTGCCAATGCCAGAGCGAATCAGGGCGGCACTCCGTACCTGCCTTCAACATTCGCTATTCAACACCCCCCAAAAGCGCTTATTACCATTATTGACGAATTGCAAAAGCAAGATGTGGTGATTGAACAGCTGTGTGAAAAAATTGAAAAAGTCCCCACTTTTAATCATTTTTTGATGCTCACTGCGAGTCAAGACAACAGGTTACAACTGCCAGTAAAAAGCATAAAACAGGCTGTATTAACCTACGGTATAGAACGAGTGGGCGACATGCTTATTCAGTTCGCTCTTTTAGAGCGGCTTACGCAAAATCAATTTCCACTTATGGGAATGTGTAAGCAAGTAACTTTACTAGCGTGCTCATTTTCTAGCTACTTTGGACAAATTGTAGATTCGAAGTTTACGCCGCAGTCGGCAGCCTTAACGATGACTTTTATTTGCACTCCCCTATTCACACTCCCAGGTTTCAAAGTATCTAAATCCTTGCCTGTTCGCCTCGACAATATCGTATCTATTAATAACGCGTTTAAAGTGAAGTCCGATACGCCTTGGCTAGCAATAGCGTCGGAACTCGCTGGTAGTTGGCACCAGAGTTCTACCTGGCGCGCGGTAATACATCAATGTGGAAAAGCGAGCACCGAAGTTCCAAAATCGATTCAAAAAGAACAGGCAGTCTTAGTGTTGAGCTTTTCACTTGCGAAAGCATGCTTATTTAATCAGGATGTTTATACGTTACTGCAAGATATTAACGTGAAAACCCTTTTAAGGATTTTAAGCTTAGAACCCAATGATGTTCTCAGTGCGCTTGAGTCTAACGGACAGCTACTTTTTTGTCCCCTCCCTTTATAGCGGATTGAGAACCTTACCACCTCAATTTATCTTTACGAATGGCTATAACTTGGGCCAGCTATCGGGTAAAATACTGCTACTTTTGCTGTGCTTTACCCTTTTTCCCTACATTTTCCATTATAATATATAAGCAGGCAAAATTTGGCACTTCACGCGCCGAACTAATAACTGAATAAACCTAACGATTTTGATAACAGAATTACCAGAGGATCCCTCCACATGACTCAGCAACGTATTACAGTCATTCGCGGTGACGGCATTGGCCCGGACATTATCGATGCGACCACAAAAATTTTAGATAAGGTTGGCTGTGACTTTGCCTATGACTATGCCGATGCGGGCTTAGTTGCACTGGAAGAACATGGCGAGCTTCTACCTCAAGAAACACTAGACCTTATCGCAAAAAATAAAGTTGCGCTTAAAGGCCCTTTAACTACGCCAGTTGGTGAAGGCTTTACGTCTATCAACGTTAGTCTTCGCAAGCAGTTTAAGCTGTACGCTAACCTACGCCCAGTAATGTCTTTTAAAGGCACAAAAGCACGTTACGAAGATATTGATATCATCACTGTACGTGAAAACACGCAAGGTATGTACTCTGGTCTTGGGCAAGTTGTTTCAGAAGACGGCAACGAAGCTGAAGCAATGAGTAAGATTACTCGTGACGGCGCTGAGAAAATCGTAACTTTCGCTTATGAGCTAGCACGTCGTGAAGGCCGTAAGAAAGTAACAGCGGTTCACAAAGCAAACATTCTTAAGTCGACGTCAGGTCTTTTCCTAAAAGTTGCCCGTGAAGTTGGCGAGCGTTACCCAGACATCGAATCTGCTGAAATGATTGTCGATAACTGCTGCATGCAGCTTGTGATGAATCCTCACCAGTTTGACGTTATCGTAACCACTAACCTTTTCGGTGACATTCTTTCAGACCTGTGTGCGGGTCTTGTTGGCGGTCTTGGTATGGCACCAGGCGCAAACATTGGTGAAGACTGTGCAATCTTTGAAGCTGTTCACGGTAGTGCTCCAGATATCGCGGGTAAAAACCTTGCGAACCCTACATCTGTAGTACTTGCTGCAGCGCAAATGCTTGAATACCTAAACATGGGTGATAAAGCAGAGAAAATTCGCGCAGCATTGAAAGACGTTATTGAATCTGGTGACCGCACCACTCGCGACCTAGGTGGTGAAGCCGGTACAACAGAATTTACCCAAGCGCTTCTTGATCGCCTATAAGCGTCTTATGCTGTAGCACTGTTATTATTTTAAAACGGGCTTTCTAGCCCGTTTTTTTATACATTACCCTCCACTTCCCAAATAAAAACTGTACTAAAACTGGACTTCCGCTTTTTTAGCCCGCCTCTATTATCTTGCTTGTACACGCAAAGGTGCTTCGCGCTTTATTACTAATAGCTACATCGAATAGACTCTAATCTTTATGCCAAGTTAGATTCGATAGTTTTAAGACTAGAAAGCGTCGAGCACTGTGGGTACATAACTTTAATCCCATTTAGCTAAAACGTAATACCAGAAAAAAAGGTCGCGTATTTAGCAACACATACAAGGAAAGATGATGAAAAAATTAATCTCTGGCTTACTCGTTCTATCAGCGATAGCTATTCAAACTCCTGTGGTTCATGCTGCAGTAGAAAGTAGTATGCAAACACAGCATAAAGAAACAAACCTACAGCAGCGCATCGACTTAAACTCAGCGACCGTGGAGCAGTTAATTTCGCTACCAGGTGTCGGTCAGTCCAAAGCAAAAGCGATTATTAAGTACCGCGAGGAAGTGGGGCCGTTTCTAGAAGTCGCGCAGCTAACCCAAGTAAAAGGCATTGGCGAAAAAATGCTAAGCAAGATAGAAAATTATGTGCGTGTTAAGTAAATGACATTTGCTTAACGACTCTAAACGATAATCTAATAGTTATAGTAGCTGCGTTCAAAGAGTGTTAAAAAACAAAAAATGCGCCAATATTGGCGCATTTTTTATATTTCTTGTAGCTTCCGAAATATTCTATTATTTCACTACAGAGGCTAGGTACTCTTTAAACTCATCACCTAAAGATGGGTGACGTAGTGCATATTCGACATTAGCTTTCATGTAGCCTAGCTTGCTTCCGCAATCATGGCTCTTACCTTTCATGTAGTAAGCATCTACTTGTTCAAGCTTCATCAGTGCATCAATAGCATCGGTAAGTTGAACTTCGCCGCCCGCACCTGGTGGTGTGAACTCTAGCAAATCCCAAATTTTTTCTGAAAGCACATATCTACCTACTACTGCTAGGTCTGAAGGCGCTTCGTCACGAGGTGGTTTTTCAACCATTGCGTGAATTTTCGCTGAGTCACCTGGAGTGATCGCGGCGCCGTCTAGATCAGCAATACCAAACTTAGAAATATCTTCTTCTGGTACCTGCTCAACCATAACCTGGCTTACACGACTGGTATTGAATTTAGCTACCATATCAGCAAGGTTATCCTTCTTAGGATCGCTTGCCACATCGTCAATTATCACGTCAGGAAGCACGACAGCAAATGGAGCATCACCGATTAACGGGCGAGCGCATAATACAGCGTGACCTAACCCGTTAGCTACGCCTTGACGGATATGCATGATAGTCACGTCTTTCGGACAAATTGACTGAACTTCTTCTAAAAGTTGACGCTTAACACGCTTTTCAAGCGTTGCTTCAAGTTCAAATGAAGTATCAAAGTGGTTCTCAATGCTGTTCTTACTAGCGTGAGTTACTAGAATAATTTCCTTTACACCAGCCGCAACACATTCACTAACAACGTACTGAATTAGTGGCTTATCAACCACAGGTAACATCTCTTTAGGGATAGCTTTCGTTGCCGGAAGCATTCTCGTCCCAAGACCTGCTACAGGAATTACCGCTTTTTTAACCTGACTCATAAGTTAATATCCTTTTTTAAAATCCTAGTTACTCGCTTAAGACGGCGCTTTGCCGTCACTTATTTCTTAAGCTTATCTATATTCGCTATTATACAAAAGAGTAATGCAATCGATGTTCCAATTACCCTTTTAGAGCATTTGTGTCTTGAAAATGGGCATTACGGTTATTTTTCACTCATTAATGCACAAAATTTGGGATAAATAATATCTAATGCACCAATACAGTGAAAGTGCAGTGAGTATATTTTTCACTTTACTTACGAACCATTCGTTTAGAAGTAGCTGATTAGCGACGCTTATTTAGCACACTTGCTTGATTGAATAGGACCGCCGGTGCGCATAAAACCATCTTTTAACCCGTGACGCATATACTGACCTCTCGCTTTACCCTGCTTAAAGCAAAATCGATTAACAAGATACCTTAAGGGTATTGCACAAACATGACGAAGTTTCCAATAAAGCGGAACGTAGCTACGTCGGGCTAGAATAAGCACATTGCGAAATTGATAGTAGAGTCTAATTGGAGCACCTTGTTTAAACATAACGCCACATACTTTTACCCTATCATCGCCTTGCCGATGAGGCATACAAGCACTTAATGACTGGTAAATGGCCATACCCTTTGCTCGAGCTCGCCAGCACCACTCATGATCAACACCATCAATGAAAAGTGCCTCTTCCTTTCCGCCCACTCTCTCAAAAGCCCGACGAGAGATAAGCATGCCCGAGGCAATAATTTGTTTCACTTCTTTCAAGCTATTGGAAATTTTTTTACCTTTTTGAAGCACACCCTGATCAACACAATCAGAAAATTGACAGTAAATAGAGGGGCCTATTGCGGCGATAGGCGCTTCTTGCTCCAAAGTAGTAAACTGGCGTAATAATTCATTGGCAATGCTAGGTGTAAACTGGCTGTCTTGGTCGAGCAGGAAAGCGTATTCAACACCTTTATCAAAGAGCTTTTTCAAACCTATGTTTTGAGCTTTCGCAATACCCAAATTGGTTCCGCAATGAATGTAAGTGCAGAGAGATGTATTCAAACGCTCATCAGCATTGGCAGAATTATCAACTAATACTAAATCCCACTTAGGCGCCGAAAAAGCCTTAATCACATTAGTAAGATGCCCTATATCGGGGTTATAGAGTATTACGACAATCCCTGTTTTCAATGCTTACCAAACCTCTCTAACAAATGTCTGTCGAGTTTGTATGCTAATTTAACCACTTTCCCTGGCATTAAGCGCAGTGATAAGACACCGCAAGCATAAAAAAAGTTATAGGGTGAAAACTGTTTTAATTTGGTGATCGCAAAGATGCGCGCTTTAAACTCATTGAGAGACTTGCTTAGCCCACGTCTCTTATAGAAGTTATTCACTCTTCTAAACTTTAATAATCGGTCCTTCAGATTTCTAAAGATATAACCTTGCGAAGCTAGCGAAACCCAGAAAAAATAATCTTGCGTGTTAAGTAAATCGCCATTGTATCTGTGGCCATCATGAAACACACTGTAACGGATCACCACTGTAGGGTGATTTAGCGAGCAGCGCCTAGGTAGTATTCGGGTTATTTGTTTGTGCGAAGAGGGCATTACTCTCGCACCCACCTTTTTTCCACTTTCGTTTATCTCAGTAAGCGCTGAACCGAGTACGGAAATATTGCTATGCCGATTTAGGTAAGTGATTTGGCGCAAAAGTCGATACTCTTCAGAGATATCGTCTGCGTCCATTCTCACGAAATAAGAGGGGTCAAACTGCAAACCAAAATCAATAGCAGAGTTCATGCTACTTGCAAGGCCGATATTTTGGCTATTTTGCGCTAAAATAATTCTATCGTCATTCTCTGCAGCTTCTTGAAGTACTTGAGTTATAGGCTCTGGTACCGGCCCGTCAATAACAATGATGAAGAGAAAATCGGTATAGGTCTGGCCTGTTATACTTTCGACGGCCTCTCGCAGCCATCTCGCATTGTCGGCTTGATAAACGGCCATTGCGACAATCGATTCAACATGCTTTTTTTTGTTTTCGTTGTGAATGACGGAGAATTGATTTATCAAGAATTATTTACCAGCAATAAAAATAACAGAGAAAATAAAAGCGCTTTTATGCGCTTCTTTTTCGACGGTATGTTACAGAGATTTCATGCAACCTGCTATGAGTTTTACCGAATCTACGTCCTGACTTGCTTAATAAAGCGAAGTACGCTCCATATATGCTGAATCACTAGACTATAAACAATTAGAAGCCCAATGAAACCATAAAACATAGCCGCTTCAGGTACTTGATAAACTTCGCCTAGAATACCGATAAGGCAATAGCACGCACCTAGGCACAATATTGCTACCAATGACTGCCGACTGCTTAACCCTGCTCGCATGAAAATATTGTGAAGATGCTGCCTGTCTGGTTTTAACATAGACTGCCCCTTGCGCGCACGGCGATACATGATTGCAGCCATATCCATCAAAGGAAGCCCAACAAGCCACACTGCCGTTATAGGCCTAAACGCAGCCGTTTCACCTTGGGTATGATCAACAAGCAGCCATACAATAGTGAGACCGACAAACATACTGCCGGCATCGCCCATAAATATCTTGTTCCCTTTGAACCCTTTCCAACTCAGGTTAAACGCCAAGAAAGGAACGATAGCTGCTACAATAATAAGTGGCTCCATAATAGAGGCGCCATTACCAGTGAAAATTAAAAAACCTGCCACAGTAAGCAATATAACCAAGCTCATACCGCCTGCAAGACCATCAATACCGTCTATCATGTTAAATGCATTGATAACGCCAACAACACAAATGATGGTGAAGAAATACCCGCCTAGGTCGAGCAGCACCTCGCCGGTGCCAAAGATGTCGCCTAATGACGTAATATAATTTTGCGCGCTCCATGCCATAATGGCAGCCACGCCAAATTGACACATAAGGCGACCTTTCGCACTTAAGTCAAAGCGGTCGTCCAGCATACCAAGCAATACTACGAAAGCAGATGCGGTAAAGAACAGCGGGTTATTTTTCATCCACACATCGGTGGCGACGCTTGCGACAAGTACGGCCATAAATATAGCCACGCCACCTGTTAAAGGGACAATACCTGCGTGGCGTTTACGTGCTGTAGGTTGATCAACTAAGCCAAACTGATGCGCTAGAGGCGTCATCACCACTAAAAGAATTAGGGCTACGAAAAATGCAGTAAAAAGCGGGACGAACTGCAAGTACGCTAGCATAAAACACACAACCTCTCGTCACCGGTTACCGAAACACGCGAGTTTTCCAGCTTGACCAATGCACTTGTAAATTTGTTTAAAAAGCTCAATATCGATTCCATATTTTTACAACTTCCATTTCTTCCAGCGCGGTGAGGGTTTATCTTTATAACTATGCGGGTCGAAAACTGCCATATGATATAAAACATTTGTTTAAGTAACCACCCCAATTACAAAATTATCGTTTCAAAACATTTCTTAATAGTTACAGTTACAGCTGCGATCTCCCCGCACAGCGATTACGCTAATTGCCACATGAAGCCGTTTCGTGATATTTCAGTTACTCGCAAATACAAAATGTAGACGTACCACAAGCGCAATTATTTCACTAAGTATTAAATTTCCTACTCATTGTGAACTTTCCACTAACAATATAGTCATTTTGAAGTCTTAAACCTTAGCGCCACTGCGATAGCAAACATGCTTTTTTTAAAACTTATGTTATCCTAGCGCGAAATTGCTATATGGATATGAAAGCTAATGTTCAAACAATTCCAACGTTTAATTTTGCCGTTCGCACTAATTGTGAGCGCCGCAGGGTGTACTAACTCACCTACAGTTACCGAAGCTGACATACCCTTGGTGCACTCTTCTCTTGCATATTCCCTAGCACCGGAAAAAGAGTCTGCAATAAATATTCCAAAAGCCAATATTTATTTTGATAAAAAAGAATCTTTTTCAATACGCTTTGGCGGCTATGATTACGCAGCCACCAAACACTACATTTCAGCCACCGGCAACAAGTGTATCCGCTTTTCTTTACAAGACGGTGACTCTGTTCAACCGGGCGCGCAGCGCAAAGTAACCACTTGCCAGCGAGATGGGCGATGGAAAGTCGTTTCTCCTCTCGTAGTTTCGACAGCCGCGCAAGGTGAATAAGTTAATGAAGTTTATGGATATAAAAAACACAATCAAAACGCTTTCAGTAACAGCGTGTTCAGCAGTAGTTGGCTGCCTTCTTTTGCAACCTGTTTTCGCACAAAGTGTCGAACAACTGCAGCAGCTAAGAGAAAGGGCTCAACAATCGCAGAGCGGAGGTGTTACACAATCGGTCTCTCCTCTGAGTATATCAACGCAACGAACTTTACCTGGCGCTACAGGCTCAGCAAGTTCTATGGGGCAATTTTCTACTCAGCCGCGAAACGGTGTAAATTTACCTGGAGAGCCTACTATTGATACGGTTTTCCCTGCCCAACCCCCTATGGAAAATCCTCCATTTGCTGCGAACCTATTTATTGGTGGCTTTGAGTCAGAGCGCAGTTCAGGCTTAAACGACAATTACTTGGTTGCGCCTGGTGACAAGATAAATATTTGGTTATGGGGCGCAGTCAATTTCTCTAGCGTAGTTACCGTCGACAACCAAGGCAATATCTTTATTCCTAACATCGGTCCTATCCGCGTTGCGAATACACCGGCAGGTAGTGTAAACCAGACAGTTACTGCAAAAATTAGACAAGTCTACACAAACGACGTGAATGTCTACGTAAACCTACTGACATCGACACCAGTATCTATATTTGTATCAGGGCCAGTATTGCGCCCCGGCCAATACGCAGGCCTTGCTTCAGATAGTGTGCTCTATTATTTAAAACGTGCAGGCGGCATCGACTTCCAGCGCGGCAGTTTTAGGCAAATAGATGTCGTTCGCAATGGTAAGGTCGTCGCATCTGCAGACTTGTATGCTTTTTTTAGAAGTGGAAAGCTTCCAGAGGTATCCTTTAAAGACGGCGACACCATTTTAGTGCACCCAATTGGCAACACTATCGTTGTTGAAACCGGAGCCCGTAATAGCTTTACCTTTGAATTTTTAAATGAAGAGCTTAACGGTGGTGTGGTTAACTACTTTGCACGTCCCGGTGAATTCGCTTCTCATGCCTCAGTATCAGGTGTTCGCAATAATAAACAGTTCGCACGTTATTTAGATTTAAAAGAGTTCGCTTCTTTAGAGCTAAGCGCAGGCGACACGGTAGAATACATTGCGGATCATGAGCCGCAAATATACCGAATCAATGTTGCAGGCGCTTTCGCAGGCGCATCACAAATCATGGTTGATAAAGGCGCACGCTTACTTGACGTGTTAGACCATATTGAAGCTGATACCACGCTCTCTGACACACAAAATATCTACCTACTTAGAGAAAGTGTTGCCGTCAAACAAAAGGAAATTATTGAAGAAGGCCTACAGCGTCTTGAGAGAAGCATGTATACCGCACCGATAAGCTCGACTGGTGAAGGTGCTATACGCGCTCAAGAAGCACAGCTTGTTGCAGACTTTATTGCTCGAGCAAGGCAAGTAGAGCCCCAAGGCCGTGTTGTTGTATCTGAAAACGGCGACATAGCTAATATTTTGCTTGAACCTAACGACACTATCGTCATTCCTGAAGTAACTGACTTGATACATGTAGGCGGTGAAGTACTACTACCGCAATCTGTAGTATTTAACCCAGATGCAACGACTGAAGATTATGTAGCTTGGGCTGGCGGCTTTACCGAACGCGCTGAAGACGAGCGTATACTTATTGTTCGCAAAAACGGTAACGTCACTTTTTCAAGTGTGAGCGACTCATTCCTTTCAAGCGACGAAAACAAGCTTGAGCCGGGGGATCAGATTATCGTTCTGCCTGCAATTGATACCAAAGTACTGCAAGCGGTTAAAGATATCACCCAAATCGTTTATCAAATTGCTATTGCAGCTAACGTTGCTACTAACTAGACATGGTAACGTTTAAAGATCAGCTCTATGCATGGAGGGGCGTAATTTTTGCGCTTTTCCTGCGTGAGCTTCAAAGTAAATTTAACGATAAGTTTGGCTTGGGCTGGGCATTCCTCGAACCTTTTATTTTCATTTTTGCTCTTTCATTTTTTAGAAGCCTTCTACACGACGGAGATGTTCATTCAATACCACTCTTTATATTTATGATGATTGGATTGATGGGGCTGCAAACGTTCACTTCCTGTATGAATGGTGTTTCTACTTCAATACGAAGGAATAAACCGCTCTACGCTTTTAGACAAGTTCAGCCATTTGCTGCAATTTTAACTGCTGGGTTTCTAGAGTTAATAATAAAAACTACCGTGGTTTTCCTTTTGTACATTGCCCTGTACCTTTTAGATGAAACATTTGTTCTTAATGATCCTCTACTTCTCATATTTCTCTTCACGTTATTGTGGGTGTTCGGTGTCGCGGTTGGTATAGTATTCGCTATCGCCAGCGCATTTGTTCCCGAAGTAGACAAAATTAAGTCTATGCTATCTAGGCCTCTACTATTCATCTCTTGTGTATTTTTTAGCCTTCAGGACGTACCTGAAGAAGTTTGGCCTTATTTAACTTGGAACCCTTTAGTCCACTTTAACGAGTTAGCCAGATTCGCATGCTTCGAGTCATACGGGAAACACGGCGTTGAGTTAGGCTATATTTTAGAAGTAACAACGGTTGCCCTATTTCTAAGCCTTTCGATGTACCACATCACGTGGAAGAGGGTGCTATCTCGATGATCAGAATAGAAAACTTAACAAAGAGCTATCCCAGTAAAATGGGCCCTCAGTATATATTTAAAAACTTAAATTTTGATTTTCCAACCGAGAATAACGTCGCAATTTTAGGTAAAAATGGTGCGGGTAAGTCAACCCTTTTCCGCATGCTAGCGAAAAGTGAATACCCCGACAAAGGCCGCGTTTTAACAAACAAATCTATGTCGTGGCCGGTGGCTCTGCAAACGGGTGTGCACCCGCAAATGACCGGGCGTGAAAACACGCGCTTTGTGGGAAGAATCAACAATGTTAAATCGCTTCCTGAATACGAAGAAAAGGTGCAACAGTTCGCTGAGTTGGGCAAACGCTTTGATTTACCGGTCAAAACTTACTCGTCAGGCATGCGCGCCAAATTGGTGTTTGCATGCTGCATGAATATTAATTTCGATATTTACCTTATCGATGAAGCGACATCAGTAGGCGATCCGCTTTTCAGAAAAAAAGCGCGTTTATCGCTTAAGGAAAAAAGCGAGCAGGCCGGCGTTATCATGGTGAGCCATGAGCTTGACCAAATTCGCGAATTCTGTACCTCTGCCGTCATCATTGACGATGGAAAACTCACTTATTATCACGATCTCGAAGAAGGCATCGACGTTTATACGCAGGATGCAGACAATAAGAAATCACTTAAATAGGTTCAAATCACAGTGGAAAAATCTCTTACACAGCTCAATGCCCTTCTAAGTAAACACAAAATGCTGTTGCTTGTACTTCCTTGGGTACTGTATGCCGCCTATCTTGTTCTATGGGCGGCACCGCAATACGAAAGTAAAAGTCAGCTTATCGTTAAATCAAGCGATGGCGGCAGCAGCTTTGACCCGTCTTCTCTATTAATGGCAGCCGGCGTATCTGGCGCATCTGGCGGTACAGAAAGTCAGCTAGTGGAAGCGTATATTCAATCTGCCGATATGATTAAGTATCTGGATGACACTATTGGTCTTCGAGAGCATTACATGTCAGACAAAGCTGATATGTTTAGCGGCCTATCGTCCTCTCATAAGCAAGAAGACTTTTATCAGTTTTACTTAAACCATATTGAGGTAAGCGTCGATTCAGCGTCTTCCGTAATTAGCCTGCGTACCCGTGCTTTTGACGCAGAATATGCCCAAATTATCAACCAAGCTATTGTTGATAAGGCAGAAGAGTTTATCAACAACATCAATAACAACTTAGCGAAATCAAAGCTTACCTTTGCCAAAGGCGAGCATGAGATTGTTGAGCAAAAGCTTCAACAAGCAAAGACGGAAATTTTAGGTTTTCAATCTAAATACAACGTGCTTGACCCTACAGCTGAAGGCGCAGCGTTTCAACAGATTGCTTTTTCATTAGAAGCAACCCTTGCCCAGAAAAAGGCCGAGCTAAGCACCATGTCCACTATGATGTCTAACGTCGCACCTGAAGTCATTAACATCAAACGTGAAATAGCCGCCCTACAAAAAGAAGTAGAAAAGCAGAAAGAGCGTATCAGTACCGCTGAAGGGGAAAGCGAGGCCCTGTCAGTGAGTGAGCTTATGGCGCAATACAGTAACCTTCAGGTTCAGCTACAGCTCGCCATTCAAGCGTATTCTTCATCGCTTATCACCCTCGAAAATGCACGTGTAGAGGCGTATCAAAAGTTGCAACATTTGGTCACGGTAGAATCGCCTACCCTTCCAGACGATAATGCTTACCCAACGGTAATCTATAACCTGGTTCTTTTCGGTGTGTCATTGCTGCTTATTTACGGAATTGTAAGAATCGTAGTTGCTACCATACGCGAACTTTAGGGTCTACCTTTCACCAAACCCTTATATCAATTGGCTAAGTCGATTAAGACTTAGTCAATTGACACCGCTTTAATGAAGTTTGTCGCCCAAATCTTGTGTCTTTAAGCAAGCTCTAGTATAAGAAGCTATCCGCCTTACGGACGACTATCAAAGAGCCTATCCTATAAGTGCTCTACAATAACAACCATAAGCAATATGGAATTAAAATATAATTATGAAACCATCTAACGATACTAGCTTTTTCGGCCATCCAGGGGGCCTAAGAACGCTATTCTTTACAGAAATGTGGGAGCGCATGAGTTACTACGGTATGCGCGCGCTACTTGTTCTTTTCATGACAGCAAGCTTACAAACTCAAGGCTTGGGCTTTACTGTTGCAACCGCTGGCGCTATCTATGGCCTGTATACTGGTGCGGTATACTTTTTAGGTTTGCCTGGAGGTTGGCTAGCTGACCGCTTAATCGGTGGTAAAAGCGCTGTATGGTACGGCGGCATTATCATTTTCGCAGGTCACGTAGTACTTGCTATAGACTTACAAAACTTATTTTTCGTGGGTCTTATTCTTGTTGCTTCCGGCACAGGCTTACTTAAACCCAATATTTCAGCCATGGTTGGTCAGCAATATGGTGAGGATGATGGCCGTCGTGACAGTGGCTATGCGCTGTATTACATGGGTATTAACATTGGTTCTCTTATCGCCTACCTAGTGACTGGTTATTTACAAGAAAACTGGGGTTGGCACTATGCATTCGGTGCAGCTGCTATTGGTATGGCTATTGGCCTAATTCAATATTACTTCAGCAACCGCTCATTATCGGCTGATTCTGTGGCGCCAGCAAATCCTTATCAAGGAGCGGCCAAACAGCGTGCATGGATGTGCGTATGGGCAGTAGTAGCACTAGCTTTTGTGGTTATAGTTCTTGCGCACATGGGCACCATCGTTATTGAGCCTGTTGCCCTTGCTCAGCAAGTTGCCGTTGCTTTTACGGTCATCTTCTTCCTTTACTTCGGCTTTATTTATTTTAAAGGCCAACTAAGCGACAACGAGAAGAAGCGCATGTGGGCGCTGTTCCTAGTCTGTGTTGCATCTGCGTGCTTCTGGTCTGGTTTTGAGCAAGCAGGCTCTTCGTTAAACCTATTCGCGCAGAACTATACCGACCGTGTACTTGAAAGCGGTTCGCTTATCACTTCTCTATTCGGAATGGATGCAATTCCAACCGTATGGTTCCAGCTTTCAAACTCGCTATTCATTATAATTTTGTCGCCTTTCTTCGCCGCCCTTTGGATTAACCTTGCTAAGCGAATGATAGACCCGTCGTACACCATTAAGTGTGCTATTGGTATCGTTATTATGGCATCGGGCTTCTTGGTAATGTTTATGGCGTCACAATACGCTGCTCAAGGCCTTAAAGTTGCGCCTATGTGGCTTGTTACAACCTACTTCTTGCATACGGTTGGTGAGCTTTGCCTAAGCCCAGTTGCACTAAGCGCCGTAAGTAAGCTTTCGCCTAAGCGTTTTGCAGGGCAAATGATGGGTGTGTTTGTACTAACCTACTCTATCGGTAACATTATTGCTGGCCTGCTTTCTGGTAACTTTGATCCAGAGAAGGTTGAGCAAATGCCTGACCTGTATCTTCAAATTGCCCTATTCAGTATAGCTATTGCTATCGTGATTGGTTTAATGAGCTTTAAGTCTCGTTTCTGGGAAAAAGCAGGTATTGAAGAAAAAGCGTAATTTATTGTTAGCATGTTTTAAGTGTTAACCAATTACCCTACAATAACCGCCGCAACGTAACGTTCCGGCGGTTTTTTATTTAAGGTTTCGAAATAAAGGCTTAGAGCAAACCTATGAAGTTTTATTTTTCTACAAGAGACATTCCTGCTTTAAAAGGTCTTCCTTTAACAGAGCGCGTTAAGTTGCTCGACAAGGCAGCAAAACGGCTTACTGTTCCAGAAAAGACCTTACTGAATGTTCTAAAGCTACTCGTTATCGTGCCTGTGTTTGCTCTTATTCTTCAAACCGCATCAAATTGGACCTCGTTACTCTGGGCTTTTGTGGTATTTTTAGTTTATCCATTGGTTATAAAACCTATTCAATATTCCATATGCGCTAAATACATTGCGCAACCGTCTAGCAAGGAGAATGCATGAAGACCATCCTAGTCACTGGTGGTGCCGGCTATATAGGTAGCCACACAGTTCTACAGTTACTTGAACAAAACTACGGTGTTGTCGTACTCGACAACCTAGCCAATTCAAGTGCTGAGTCGCTGCGTCGCGTGGAAACACTGACGGGCAAGTCGGTGACATTTGTTCAAGGCGATATTCGCGACACTGCTGTATTAGATGACATCTTCAGCGAGCATAGTATTTTTGCTGTTATTCACTTTGCGGGCTTAAAAGCCGTTGGCGAATCTGTACAAAAGCCCCTTTCGTACTACGAAAACAACGTGTACGGTACACTTACGCTATGTAAAGCCATGCAGAAGCACGATGTGAAAAATATTGTGTTTAGCTCCTCTGCTACGGTTTACGGTGACCCTGCATCGCTTCCGCTACGAGAAGATATGGCTACAGGCCAACCGACAAACCCTTACGGTATGTCTAAGCTGATGGTTGAACATATGCTCAGTGATCTTTATGTATCAGATAGCGATTGGAACATAGTGTTGCTTCGCTACTTCAACCCAGTTGGCGCGCACGAGTCGGGCCAAATTGGTGAAGACCCTAACGGCATTCCGAACAACTTAATGCCTTATATCTCTCAGGTTGCTACCGGTAAGCTAGAGCAACTAAGCGTATTTGGTGATGATTACGATACCGTTGATGGCACTGGTGTTCGCGACTACATCCATGTTGTAGATCTCGCAAACGGTCACTTAAAAGCGCTCGATCGACTTAACCTAAACATGGGACTAGATAAGTACAATCTAGGTACGGGTCAAGGCTATTCTGTAATCGAAATGATTAAAGCGTTCGAAAAAGGTTCGGGTAAAACCGTATCTTATAAGATTGCACCCCGTAGAAGCGGCGATGTGGCAGCCTGTTATGCCGACCCAACTAAAGCTGCCACAGAACTTAACTGGCATGCTGAAAAAGGCTTAGAAGACATGTGCGCAGACACATGGAACTGGCAGTCGCAAAACCCGATGGGCTATCCAAAGGACTAGTTTGTCGTTTGAACGCTGCCAGTAGGCATGTTCACATACCAAGAATAAAATAGCCATGCTGTTGCATGGCTTTTTTGTTTGAGCATATATAGCTTGGGTGACGTTGAAGTAAAGGTTGAGGTTGGGGTTGAGATTAGATAATAATAAATAACCCCTTCCCCCGAACTTTATCCGACTTCGTTCAATTTATTGCTCTATTCTCTATTTATCGTCTTTCGACTTAACGTCTTTTTCTTTTAGCTTAGCTTTCTCACTACCATCAGCTGACGTGTCTTCTGAATCTGTAGGCTCATCAACTGCTTCTTCCGACGATTCTTCATAGCTATCAAAGTCATTACCTTCTAACATTGCTTCAAAATCAGCAAAGTCGTCTAGCTGCTCATCATTAATTGCTTTATCGCCGCTTTTACCGTCTGTAACGCGAAATTCTAGATTCTCAAAATAAGCATTTTTAACGAACGCATAATCGTCCACCGACTGCTCAAGCTGCGCTTCTTGATCAAGTAATTGCGCTCTTGTTTCAAGCACCGAAATACCGATACGCGCTAAGTTTACTGACCCTTCGAGCAAAGACATAGGAAAAGCAAAACCGTCAACATAGTCACCGGTAAAGCTTCGCGGGTCGCTTGGACCTAAAAAGGGCAACATTAAGAAAGGCCCAGTATCTAAACCCCACACGGCCAGTGTCTCGCCAAACTGCTCACGCTTGCGCTCAATGCCAATTTTTGACGCAACATCAAAGGTGCCAACTAATCCTACTGTGGTGTTAATTAAAAAACGAGCCAAGCTATCTAAGCCATCATCAACCTTGCCTTGAAACATATTATTCAAAAAGTTCGCAGGTTCTTGTAGGTTGTCCGTGATGTTCACCAAACCAGTTCGCGCAGGCTGAGGCATCACAGTCACGTAGGTAACCGTTATTGGGCGCAAGATATAGGCATCCAACACATCCCAGTTAAAATCCCAAATCTCGCGGTTAACTGACTCTAATGGGTCACGGGGGTCTGAAGTATCCACTACAGCCTGGTTCGCCCCAGCGTCTTGAGAATACGCTTGAGCCTGATCTTGAGTATGGTTACTCGCACAGCCACCTAAAAGACTTGCGGCAATAATCAACCCGGTTGCGAGTGATTTAGACAGTTCCATACTTATAATTCCTTATCAATAATAACGCTTAGTGAAGATATTTCGTTGGCAGTAACGCTTGCACTCACACTACCTTGCCATTCGCCTTTTGAAACTGCCACATTACCATCTTTGGATAGTCTTGCGGTAACCATCACATCAGAAAGTGTGGCCAGCGTGAATTGTGGCATCATTGCGTTCTCTGTGGTTAGAGTAACGGAAACGGGGAAGTCATCTATCGGCAGTTTAACCACAGCAGCAGGCATTTTGTTGTCAGAGTTCGCATCTTGAGCGAACACTATCAAGAAACCATCTTTAGGCGCTTTTATGTAAGCGTCGTCAGATAAATTCACCGTAATATTAAAGCCGGTTTGCGCTTCGCTACTAGTATTTTTCGCTTCGCTACTGGCATTTTGCGCTGTTGGTGTATCAGTAATTTCAGCAGCTGTATTTTGTAGCGCTGCCATTTCACTGGTATTCCCTTGTAGCTCTTTTATACGCTCAACTAAACGCTGCGCCATATCGCTATCAGCTGGCAACTTACCTTCAACTTGCTTATAAAAACGCTGAGTATTTTCAAGGTCGCCAAGTTGAGCAGAGACCACCGCCATCATCAGCGCAAGATTATCATTCTCAGGATTGTCGTTTAGCAAGCCCAACAAGATAGATTGTGCACGTTCTAAGTTGTTTACATCCCCTGTGGTCATCAAGGCCTGAGCAAGCGTAATGCGATTAGCAGAGTTAGACGGTGCCAAACTTACCGCTTTATCAATAGCTTCAATGGCCTGTACTTCTTGGCCAATACTGAGCATTAATCTGCCAAAATACATCCACCCGGTGTCATCTTCGGGCTCTTCTCTCAAACGCTGGCGTATAGCAAGAGCAAGGCTAGCAATGTCTTGTTGGGTCAGGTTATTCGCATTACCGCTGGCAAGCTGTTTACTCAATTCGGGTAACGCTTCAATGGCTTGTGCTGCCTGGGCAACACGGCCCATTTGGTTTACCTGTGCATATACAATCACTCCGCAGGCTATCGAAAGCACGGCGCCAATCGCGAGCGGAAGTTTTGCATTACCCGTTTTATGAGATTGGAACGCGCTTTCATCTACCAGCGCAAGCTTGAGTTCATCAACAGCTTGGCGCTTATCATGTTCGCTGATCAAACCTTCTTGCACTTCACGGTCGAGCTCTGCAAGGCGCTGCTTAACAATTTGCGTATTGCTTAAACTATCTTGTTTTGCGTGATTTTTATTACGCAGCCATGGGAAAGCGACAATTAATAGAACAAGCGTAATTAAGCCTGAAACAATGATATAAAACTCAGACCAACTCATTCTTTCTCTTGCTCCAACATTTTGTCTGCTTTGGCTAACTTAGCGGCCATATCTTCAGGTGGCGTTACCGATTTCCGGCGAATTACAACCAACAAGGCAATGAATATAAACAATACGGGGCCAGCCCAAAGCCACAGTGTCGCAGCCGTAACAGGCGGTTGGTAATGTACAAAGTCGCCATAGCGCGACTTCATAAATTCAATGACTTCCTGCTCTGTTTTGCCCTGTTTAAGTAAGGTGTATACTTTTCGGCGCATGTCGTGGGCAATCATGGCGTCGCTATCTGCAATATTCTGGTTTTGACACATTGGGCAACGCAGTTCAGCGGTAAGTTTTAAAAAGCTCTCACGTTGCGCTGAAGTGTCGAAGGTAAATTTATCTTCAGCGGCGTGTACCGAGAAAGCGCCAACTATCAGCAAAAGGGCAAAAACCCTAGTCACTAGCGTTTTAAAAACGGAAAAGTTGATAGTTATATTGTTAGCAACATGCACATCTGTATCAACCTTATAGGCTTCACAAGGTATATGGGTAGCTTTGCTAGCTAACATCCTCACTCACCTCCTTGAACACTTTGGGCGTCACTCATTACAGCGTCAACGTCCACTTTCCTATCTTCACTTACTTTGCCAGACGCTTCGGCAACTAGCTTATTGTAAAGCGGACCAACTTTTGAATTCCACACGCGCTCATTAATATCGCCTATGTGATGCATACGTATAATGCCTTCAGCATCAATCACAAAGTGCTCTGGTGCACCAGTAACGCCAAGGTCAAGGGAGGTATCGCGATAAACATCGAAGATATTGTACGCGTAGGGGTTGCCATAGCGGCTGAGCATGTCTGTGACTTCTTGCTGAACGCGACTAAGTGTTTTTGTGCCAAAGTCTGGGTCTAAATCCTGGTCGAAATACAACCCCACAATGTGAACATTTTGCTCATTCTTAAGCTGGGTAAGATACGGCATTTCGACAGCGCAAGTCACACACCACACCCCCCATACATTTAAGATAGTCACCTTTCCTTTTAAATCTTCTGGGGTATAGATTATATCTGGCTGCATAAGATCTGGAAGTGAGAAAGCAGGTAATGTTTTATCTTGAACTTGAGAGTCTAGCTCTCTAGGGTCAGAAAAAAGCCCTTTGAATAAGAAAATAACCAGCAAAGAAAACAACACCAATGGAATCGCAACAAGTGGAGCTTTTTTCATTACGCGTCTCCTTTCACTGAAGTATTTGAAACAACGGATGCTTGCTCATTGCCTGTCGATGAGTTCACGTCATTATTGCCACCAAATACTCGCTTTATCTTTTTCACCTTAGCCATACGGTAACGCTTGTCACTAATGGAAAAAATGCCGCCTATCGCCATTACTACAGCGCCAGCCCATAGCCAGATAACAAACGGTTTAATGTAAATACGAATGGCCCAAGCACCGTTGTCTAACGGTTCACCCATAGCAATAAATAAGTCTCGTGCTAGGTTTGAATGTATAGCCGCTTCTGTCATTGGCATACGCTGTACGATATACAAACGCTTTTCCGGCTCTAAATGCGCGATTAATTCACCGTCTTGATAAACGTCGAATACGCCTTTGTCCGCCTCAAAGTTCGGACCTTGAACTTTGACGACATCTCTAAAACTAAAGTCATAACCGCCAAGAGAAACGGTATCGCCGATGTCCATGCGCACATCGCGCTCCATTTCGTAGTTTGAAACCAGCGTAATGCCGATAATGCAGATAGCAAAACCCACATGGCCCAGCACCATTCCCCAGTGACTTGGCGTAAGCTTGCGAAGTTTAGCTAGCACCGATGCATTATCACTGTTACTTGATGGCATAGCCGATAGACGCTGCATCACCTCTTGCACTGTAGTGACTAAGATCCAAAACACCAACACCATGCCTAAAACGCCCATATAAGTTGGTTCATCATAGGCAAAGTTCACTAACACACCTGCACTTAGCGCAATACCGCCAGCGATTAATAGCTGTTTTTGTAATTCACTGGCTTTTTGCTGTTTCCAGCGCGTAAGCGGGCCAAGACCTAGCATTAGTACAAAAGGCACAATCAATAAGGTGAACATTTGATTGAAGAACGGAGCGCCTACCGAAATACTGCCTAGGCCTAACTCTTTATGTACAAGTGGCAACAGGGTACCCAACAATACAACCAGTGTTGCTGCGCATAAAAAGACATTATTTCCCATTAACAACACTTCACGGGAAAACGCTTGATAGCGGCCTGGGCTTTTAAGTGAAGCAGCACGCATAGCGTAAAGCAGTAAGCCAAAGCCACTAAGTACAATCAATATTCCCAGTATAAATAAGCCTCGAGTAGGATCGCTTGCAAACGAGTGCACCGAAACAATTACCCCTGAACGCACTAGGAAAGTGCCAAGTAAACTCAAACTAAATGCGGCAATAGCAAGCAGTACGGTCCACGACTTAAACGCCTTACGCTTTTCGGTAACGGCTAACGAATGCATTAGCGCAGTACCGACCAGCCAAGGCATGAAAGAGGCGTTCTCTACTGGATCCCAGAACCACCAGCCACCCCAGCCAAGTTCGTAATACGCCCACCAGCTGCCCAGCGCAATACCTACGGTAAGAAAAGCCCAGGCAGAGATAACCCAAGGCCTTGACCAGCGTGCCCAGGTTGAGTCTAGCTGACCTGAAATTAATGCTGAAATTGCAAAGGCAAACGCGACAGAAAAGCCAACATAGCCCATATAAAGCATAGGCGGGTGAATGATCATACCAAAATCTTGTAGCAGCGGATTCAGATCTCGCCCGTCGACTGGGAAAAACGGCAGCATGCTGTTAAAAGGGTTTGAGGTAAGCAGCATAAATAAGTAAAAACCAATGCCTACCATGCCTAACACCGACAGTACTCTAGCGACCATAGCAAGTGGAATACCCTTGCTGAATATCGCCACAGCCACTGTCCAGATTGAAAGCATCAGTACCCACAGTAGGAAAGAGCCTTCGTGGCCGCCCCATACAGCGGTAATTTTATAATAGATAGGAAGCCGGCTATTTGAATGCTGCGCAACGTAAGCCACGCTGAAATCATCGGTAACAAACGCATAGGTCAAGCAGACATAGGCAATAAGTGTAAACGTAAATAGGCCAATAGCTAACGGCTTGGCAGTAGCCATTAACGTTTCATGCTGACGATGCGCCCCCCATAAAGGATAAACCGCTAATAAAATAGACAATACCAACGCTAGCGTTAGCGCTATATTTCCAATCTCAGGCACCATAAATTATTTGCCTCCAGTGCCGTTAGACGACTCGTAGGAAGGCATATTGTCAGGTTTAACGTGTTTAATGCCTTTCATTTTTTCTGCCAGCTCAGGTGGCATGTATTCTTCATCATGTTTAGCAAGTACTTCCTGCGCTTTGATATTCTTCTCGCCGGTAAGTATCCCCGTTGCCACAATGCCCTGACCTTCGCGGAACAAATCAGGCAAGATGCCTGTATATGTCACAGTAACCGTTGGACCAGTATCGATTAGGTCGAAGCTCACAGCCAAACTCTCTTGATCTCTTTTCACACTGCCAGGTACCACCATACCGCCTATACGAAGACGCTGGCCAACCTGTGGTTTTTGTCCATTTTTGCCTTCAATAATTTCGCTGGGCGTATAAAAAAGGTCAATACTGTCGTTTAGAGCGTAAAGCATCAATCCAATTGCACTTACTACTAAAAAACCGATAATTCCTACTACGGCCAATCGCTGCTTTCGTCTCGGGTTCATGCAACTCTCACTTCGAAAAAACTAATAAACGATAAAAACGCAAACAAATGCCAAATTAAATTTTAACGCTAAACTAAGCGTTATCTCGCTGTTGCTGTCGCGCTTTTTTAATGCGCGCTTTGCGTTCTTTTTCCACCACCACCTGCTTTAAAAGGCCGCGATGTTTAATAAAACTTTGTACGGCGACAATAGCCATTGCCGCAAAAGTAACGCCAAACGACAGCCACACGTAAAACGCATAGCCGCCCATAGCTAAAAAATCGGCAAAGGACTCAAACTGCATCTTAATTGCCCTCTTTTCCAAATGTATTTGCCGTATCGCTTTGCTGCTTTGACATTGCTTTCATTGCCAACGTTTGTACCCAAGGCCTGTGCATTTCTCGTAATACAATTTCGTTGCGTAGACGCACTGTGGTCACAGCACCAATAAAGAAAGCAAAACCCAGTAAGTTAATTAACAGCGGCCATAACATTTCAGGCGCAATCGAAGGGTTGTCAAATTTACTGATTGTTGCGCCTTGATGTAACGTGTTCCACCACTCTACTGAGTAATGAATAATGGGGATATTAACAACACCAACAAGAGCCATTACGCCTGCGGCTTTACCAGCCTGTTGCTTGTCTTCAAATGCACCGTAAAGGGCTATAACCCCCATGTACAAGAAAAGTAGAATAAGCTCTGATGTCAGGCGCGCATCCCATACCCACCAAGCACCCCACATAGGTTTACCCCAAGCCGCCCCTGTGAACAAAGCGATAAAGGTCATTACTGCGCCAATGGGCGCCATGGCAATCATGCTCATATAAGCAGTACGCCACTGCCAAACCATACCGACGAGGGCTGCAATTGCCATAGCAACATAAGTTCCCATAGATAAAATGGCGCTAGGCACGTGAATGTAAATAATACGAAACGAATCACCTTGCTGATAATCTTGGGGCGCAAAGGCAAGCCCCCATATAGTGCCTATGCTCAAACACACTAAAGCACCAACCCAAAACCAAGGCTGTAAAGTTAGACAAAGCTGGTAAGCACGCTCTGTTTTTGCGTAGGGGTGTAACCACTTCCACATTAGTTTTGACTCACTTTTAAAGAATACGCGATGGCAAACGGTGCCAATGCCGCAGCCAATAAAAGCATGGCGGCAATAATAGCAAGTTGCGCATGATAAGGTAATTGCAGTGCGGCAGAATCCACAGCCGACGTGGCAAATATTAGTAAAGGAATAAAGACAGGGATAAGTAACAGTGCTAAAAGTACCCCGCCTTTTTGCAATCCAACGGTAAGCCCTACCGCAATGGCACCAATTAAAGAAAGTAGCGGCGTACCCAGCAGCAAAGTTAAAACAAGCGCGATATACATATCCACTGTTAAATTCAAGAACATTGCTAATAACGGGGAAAGCAAAAATAAGGGCACGAAACTAACCAGCCAATGTACGGTCACTTTCACCGCGCTTACCGCTGGCAACGCCATGCCAGAAAGTATGTACTGCTCTAACGAACCGTCTTGAAAGTCATCGCGAAACAGCCTTTCCATCGCCATGAGAGAGGACAGTATGGCGGCAATCCAAATTACCCCTGGCCCAATGCGCTGAAGGGTATCGGGGGACGGACTAACGCCTAACGGAAACAAAGTCACTACCATGGTTAAAAACATTAGTGGCTGCACTAACTCTGCTTTTTGCTTAAACGCAATCTGTATATCGCGCTTGAAAATTCCTCGGTATAGTGACATCAGAAGCGATACTCCAAATCGAATACGCGGTGTTCACCTGCCGTCTTTGACAAAGGTTGGTGTGAAGTGGTGATAATGAGACCGCCGCCGCTAATGTGCTCTTCCATACTAGTTTCAAGCATATGAACCCCTTTCACATCTAGCGCCGTAAACGGTTCATCCAATATCCATACCTTTGACGGCTTTAGCCACAGTCTTGATAGCGCAACACGACGTTGTTGCCCTGCAGATAAATACCTTACCGGCACGTCTTCAAGACCAACTAACCCCACTTTTTCTAAAACGTCATATAGTGTATTAACTGGTACCGATACCTTGTGCTGGGCTAACCAGAACGACAGGTTATCTAATGCCGAAAGGCTACCATTAGTGCCGCTTTTGTGACCTAGATAAAGGAGATCATGGTAATAGCCTGACTTGTCCTTAGATACGTCTATTCCTTGATAAAAAACGGTACCTAGATCAGGTGAGCTTAGCCCGGTGAGAATGCGAAGCAAGCTGGTTTTCCCCGCGCCATTAGGTCCACGCAAATACAGCAATTCACCAGCACTAACGACAAGTGAAAGACCCTCAAAAAGGGTTCTGTCTCGTTTGCTGCATGTTAACCCGCGCGCCTCTAACACTGCCTAGCTACTCCAACGTTCAGAAGAGGTTATAAAAAATGGCGCTAGTCTACCACATGAACGCTTTTTCGCAGTCGCGAATTCCAATTAAATATGATTTACTTCAACGACAAAGGCATTTTCACTTAGGTTATCTTGCCTTTGATGGGAAGTTTTTCTTTTTCCTATTGGTGGCCCTGCGTAAATTGGAAACAGCCCTTAATAGCTTTGCTATACTTTAATTAGTAAGGAAAAGCGCCACCGTGCCGATATTACAAACATGACAACACCATTATCATCACTATTGGCAGCCGCTTCGAATCCATCTTCTGGCTCGGCTTCAGAATCCTTATCACAAACAGGAAGTGTAAACGCTGCGGCTCATGGGCAAAAAGGAAGTACGTCTCCCGCTATTACTAATGCCACATTGTCTCAGGCAGCCGCGTTAGATAATGCGGCAAAAGTAATAGTTGAACGCTTGCCCGAACGCGTATTAGCGATAAGCGCCCCGGTAAATAATATTCCTTCAAGTAGCGCTGTTTCAGCACCGCAAACACTAAATATTGTTTTACCCGCCGAGACAGATGCAAAACTGCCAAAGCAAGCAATTAACAATGCTCAGCTTGCTCTCGTGCCTCAAAGTACTCTATCTGACCAATCTGGTTCTCAGCGTGCGGTATTGCTTTTTACACGTTCCTCGCAACAGAACGTCGTATTAACGCCCTCTGATAAAGCGAATTTGTTCAAAGCCGTGGCAAAGGCGCTCGCTGCAAATAATGCTGCCGTGACCCTTAAAGGTGAACTCGCTATTTCAACAAAAAGCGAGAGCTTCGGGCAGCTTCAAATTAACACTTCCAAAAGCGACGTCCTGCCCCTTAACGGCATTAGTACTGAAAAGCTTGATAGTGGTGCTAAAACCGCACTTCAAAAGCTGCTTGGACAGCAAGTTGTCTTAAGTCTAAGTAGAGAAAGTAATGGTCATATCACACTTCAGGTTTCTCAGGAGCTCTCAAAAGCAGGCAATGATCCAAGAGTTAACGCCGGTAATCTCGCCACCATTACACACAAAAATATAAGTGCTAATTTGCAACAGCAGGTTATTGCAAGTTCGATTAGACAAGGTGGCGTCGCCATTGAACACAATTCCAATAACCCTCCCAGTCTTAATACTGTTATAAAAAGTTTAGGCACCAAACCCGACGCATTAAAAGCTGTATCTGCGCTAACCTTGATTGATAGCAAGCTTTCAATACGTACAGTGCAACAAAGTCCGGTGGTACAAATAAGCTTGCCTCAGAGCAGCTCATCTTCCTTTGCCATTCCTTCTTTAAAGGCAGAACAGGTAAACAAACTCGACCTATCACAACTCCCAAAAGTAACCGCAAAAGGCATCGATACCGTTTTAGATAAGGGTGCTGGAAGTATCCCATTTACTGTTGCGCACATTAATAAAGAAGCCCCCACATCACTTAAAGGCTCGGATGTACACAGGGCGATCACCGCCCTTTCCCGAGTCTTACTAAGCCAGACGGGCAATACAAACCAAGCGTTAAGCCAGCTTGTCACTATCGTTGAGAATGGAAAGTTATCTCAAGATGTCGGTGCGACCAAAGCGCCTGATGTACAGCATATTGATAAGATATTACAGCAGCTAAAAGGCCTTGATGCGCTCAACAGCAAACCTTCTCAAGCCAGAGCGTTTAATGGGGACTTTATCGGACCACCCAAGCCTACTATTGAGCAATTGATGGCGGCGTCAAATGCGTTAAAGCAATCGAAGACCAATGGGTCTGAAGAAACGGGGGGAATACAAGGAAAGGATAGTGGAAGTAAATCACCCTCTGTATCACAGGTATCACTTGCCTCCCTAGCTCAGTCTTTAAGCACACAAGCAAAAGGGTTATCAAATAGTTTACTGAGTAGTATTGCTCAACAGTTGGCAGCTATACAAAGTAAGGGGGCAGAAGCCTCCCCTATTATTTCAGACACCGACAAGCTTCTTGCTGGCGTAAAAGCAAGCGAAAGCTTCGTGGGAGAGAGCGTAAATACTGCCAACGACGTTAATAGCGGGCCTAAAAAGCTCGCACTAGACATGAACGACCAAGGATTATCTCAACGCTTGCAGCAGCTTATCTCAACACAAGCCTTGGTGACTACTCCGGTTAATTTAACATCGCCTGTAAGTTCATCGAGCTTCGTACAAGGCATGGTTGCTTTAGTTCAGTTGGCGCTAGCAGGCCGAGCCATGCAAAGACAGCCTAGCTTAAAAACCCAAATAGATGCACCTGACTCTATCGTTTCAAAGACGCTATCGAATATGGGAGTGACCACTCAACCAAGTCGCGTTAGCCAAGACATGAACCAGTTAGACGGGCGCCAGCAGTTGCTTTCTCAACTCAAAACCTTGCTAAGCAGTCATCAGCAAAGCAAAGTAGCGAATGTCGATTCCCGTATTCAAGGACAAGATAGTTTCTATTACGTTTTACCGTCGCTTTCACAACATCACAGTCCGCCCGAGCTCTTGATAAGTCGAGACCAAAGCGGGCAGAAACATAAACACGCACAAATAGGCCAGCGCTCGCTTTGGAATATCACGATGAAACTAGACATTGGAGATAGCGGGCAAGTATTGGCGAAGTCAAAGATTGATAAAGACACGATTAACTTAGACTTATATGCATCGAACGATGAAGTGCTCAGGCGTATTGGCGACACACTACCCTACCTGCATAAACGCCTTTCCTCTCTCGGACTTGTGGTTGAAAACACAAGTTACCAGCGAGGCCATATCCCTGAAACGTTAAACACACGCCCTCATCAGATATTTGAAGCTAGGGTTTAGGTAGAAGGAGTATGACTGATTCTCAAAAGACAAAACGCGCTATTGGCCTAAAATACGATGGCGGCGACAAGAAAAATGCGCCGAAGGTAGTATCTAAGGGATATGGAGACTTAGCTGAGGCAATAATCGCCATGGCTGAAGAAACTGGAATTCTTATTCATGAAGACCCTTACTTAAGTGAAGTTCTCAACACATTAGATGTAGGACAAGACATACCCGAGTCACTTTATTACGTCATCGCTGAACTTCTTGCTTACTCGTACGTTTTGCAGGGAAAAATTCCTCCTGGGTGGGAAGGTATTATTAAACGGGTGGATTTTGAAGTGTGAGGGTAATACCAATTTCAATAGGTAATTACACAACGTCATTTATATCGACAAACTACCCACTTCTTTTTCATAAGTGATTGGTTAATGACAAGCTCGTTACTGTGTACGCTTAGGTCTTTGACTACTTGAAGTTGTCATAAAGAAATCCTCTTTATGTCAACGTATTTCAGGACGGGACATCTATTTAAAAAAGAGCCCGCGTTAAGCGAGCTCTTTTGCTATTCACTCAATACTTTTCAGACTATCTAAACAGTACTTTTTCTTTGTTAAACCAATGGATACAAAAGAAAATAAGACCTGCCGCAATGACTGCTGTAGACGTAAATATGCCAAATAGCGCGAAGTAATCCATAGTGCCTTTGAACAGCTCTTTCATGGCAAGGGCTACGTTAGTAAGCGGTACCCAAACCCAGCCACCTTTTAGCTCTACTCCCGGCATCATCGCAATGATTACGGGGAAGATAACCACCATAATTAGTGACCCCATATAGCTTTGCGCTTCTTTAAAAGAGCGGGCATAAATAGAAAGCGATAACAATACCGCCGCAAATACTGCGACCACTGGCACTAACATCAAGAAAATCAGTAAGAAGTCTACAAGACCTATCATTGACATGATCTCAACGACGAATTCAACAGCCATGCCTTGGGATAACACTAGCCCCCATATCGCCATGGAAGACACCGTTATTAGCGCGGTAACAATACCTGCGGTAGCTACCGTAAAGAACTTACCTAATACCAACTTGTGACGATCCATTGGCGATATAAGCAGGGTTTCTAAGGTACCACGTTCTTTTTCACCTGCGCCCAAGTCTGAGGCTGGCGCCATGGCACCTTGTAGGCACAAGATGAATATAAAGTAAGGCAGCATACCGCCTAAACGTTCACCCCACACTTCGCGATCATCCGCCACATTTTGCTTTTCTATTTTAATGGGCTTTAGTAAAGCCTCTTGCTGGGTTTCATCAAGGTTTAGCTGTGCAAACGCGCTTTGCTGAAACGCGTCTGTATATTCATCAATAATATCGGAAACACGCCCCATAACTTTGTTTAGGCCTGCATCGTTTAAATAAAGCTGAATCTTATGTTGCCCTGAACTTAATACATCACTATCGAAACTCTCTGGTATAACCAACACAAAGTCCAACGTTTCGTTTTTAATGAGTTTGGCATAGTCAGTCTCATCGCCAATCATAACTGGCTCGAATTTATCAGAAGCGTCGTTAAAAGACTGCACAATTTCCGGTGCATAGGTTTCGCCAACAATCGCGTATTTCAACACCGCGTTCTCTGCTTTGTCCGCCGCTGAACTCATAAAAAAGAATGCGACACCAAAGATGGCAGGGAATAATAAAAGTGGTAAACCAATCATAAATATGATGGTTTTCTTATCCCGTAATAGCTCTTTGAACTCCTTTTTAAAGATTAACCACATTACCCATCTCCTCAGAATCCATTGAAAGTGTTTTTAGGAAGCTCTTGTGCATTTGCCCAGCCTCTGCACCATTACCAGAAAGTGCACTAAAGGCGGCAAGCGAATCGTTAAATACTGTTTCTCCTTGATTAATGACTGTTACTTTGTCACAAAGAGCTTGTACTTCGTCGAGGTGGTGAGTAGAGAAAATTACCGGTGTACCTTTATCCTTAAGACGTTGGATAAATTCCATTACGGTACTAGTCGCCATAATATCAAGGCCAGTTGTAGGCTCATCGAGAACCACCAACTCTGGCTCATGAATAACCGCACGGGCAATCGACACTTTTTGTTTCATGCCTGATGAAAAATTCTCCGCTCTTCTATCAAGGAAGGTTTGCATATCGAGCAAGTCAGCTAACTCTTCAATACGTGCATTAATCACATTTTTTGAAATGCCGTGTAGCTCACCGAAGTAGCTAATATTTTCACGCCCACTTAAACGGCCGTATAGACCCGTTGAACTGGAAAGAAAACCAATCTTTTTTCGCGCAATGTTTGGGTTAGAAAGTACGTCTTCGCCACCTATGAGCACTTTACCGCTGTCGGGTTTAAGCGCTGTTGAAAGCATACGCAATGTAGTGGTTTTACCTGCGCCGTTAGGCCCTAGCAGTCCCAGAACCTGACCTTTTTCGCAAGTAAAAGACACATCCCTTACTGACTGAAAATAACGCCCTTTTAAACGCGGGTCCTTCTTCTCTTGTTCGCTAAGCTTTTTCGGGTTTTCCACCGTAAAGCGTTTAGCGAGACCTGATATTTCAATCATTCCCTTTTCCCTCTTGATGTAAGCTGTTCTCAATATTAATCGTTGTTCAAGGCATTATTTGCTGTAGCCGCAAATTTCCCTTATTCATATTCCGAAATGTTGAACCTTGGAAATACCCCAAAAGCCAATCTTTCTTTGTAGTCTTCGCTTATCGTACTTTATTACAGCATTCCCTGTTTTTATTTTTTGTACAAGTTTCAACCGGATATTAAGTGTTAGTAAATATTTCTTAATATACCCTGCGTAGCAAAGGCATAAAAAAACCCACCTTTCGGTGGGTTTTTAAGATACTTGTAAAACCTATCTTATTCAGGAAGAACGTCGTCTTCGCCCTGTGGCAAGGCTTCTTCAGCCTGCATGGTTTTAGAGAGCAATAACTCTTGACGGATCTTGGTTTCGATCTCATTAGCGGTTTCAGGGTGTTCCTTAAGATACTTCATTACGTTCGCTTTACCTTGACCAATGCGATCGCCTTTGTAGCTGTACCAAGCGCCGGCTTTATCAACAAGCTTCTGCTTAACACCAAGGTCGATAAGCTCAGCCTCTTTACTAATACCTTCACCGTAGCGAATCATAAACTCGGCTTGCTTAAACGGAGGCGCGACTTTGTTCTTCACTACTTTCACGCGGGTTTCGTTACCTACTACCTCGTCGCCTTCTTTCACTGCGCCGATACGGCGGATGTCTAAACGAACAGAAGAGTAGAACTTAAGCGCGTTACCACCGGTAGTGGTTTCTGGGTTACCGAACATTACACCAATCTTCATACGAATTTGGTTGATGAAGATACATAGCGTATTAGAGCGTTTAATGTTAGCCGTAAGCTTACGCAACGCTTGTGACATTAGACGGGCCTGAAGACCAACGTGAGAATCACCCATGTCACCTTCAATTTCCGCTTTAGGTGTAAGCGCTGCTACCGAGTCAACGATAACAACGTCTACTGCACCTGAACGTACTAGCATGTCGCAAATTTCTAGCGCTTGCTCACCAGTATCAGGCTGAGATACCAATAGTTCATCGATGTTTACGCCAAGCTTTTCAGCGTAAACTGGGTCTAGAGCGTGCTCAGCATCTACGAACGCACAGGTTTTACCCTTCTTCTGCGCTTCAGCAATAACTTGAAGCGTAAGCGTTGTTTTACCTGACGATTCAGGACCGTAAATTTCTACTACACGTCCACAAGGTAAGCCACCTATACCTAGAGCGATATCAATGGTTAGTGAGCCAGTAGAAATCGCTTCAATATCCATGGCTTGATTGTCGCCTAAGCGCATAATAGCGCCTTTACCAAACTGCTTTTCAATTTGGCCAACTGCGGCGGTTAAAGCTTTTGATTTGTTATCGTCCACGTATGTATCCTCTAGGATTTGCGGTTAAATTCTTTCTTAGTACTAATTTACGTTCTTGATGACGAAGGCAGCTGTAATGTTGGAAAACGCTGTACCTGCTTCACCTTAATCAACTAATTGTTCGTTAACTGGCTACACATTAATCAATTGCCTGTAACACTCAATAGCCTGAACACTCAATTACTTGTTACATACTTGCGTTAATGATTTCGCTAATTAGAAAGTAAACGTACCAAATAATGATCACATTCTATACTGTACAAGCATACAGTTTCAACCAATGTTTTTAAATTTCGCTCAACATTTTAACTAAGTGTGTTATGGCAAACGTAATAGCATGCTCTCGCACTTCGTCTCTATCGCCACTAAACACCTTTTTAACTTGTTCTTCTTTCTGATCACATAAAAAGCCAAACCACACAGTGCCTACTGGCTTTTCTTCGCTGCCTCCGCCAGGTCCAGCGATGCCGCTTACGGTCACAACTAACTGCGCACCGCTATTACGTCGCACGCCTTCTGCCATTTCTTTTACCGTTTGCTTCGACACTGCACCGTGCTCATTAAGCGTCTGCTCGGTAACGCCTAATATGTTCTGCTTCGCATCATTTGAGTAGGTCACCCAAGATTGATTAAACCAGTCAGAGCTTCCCGACACACTGGTGAAAGCAAAAGCAATCCCCCCACCTGTACAGGATTCTGCACTAGATACACTCCAACCTTTTGCTCTAAGTGCATCTCCTAATGCCTGAACTTGCGCAGATAATGCGCTATCAAGCTTTAAAGGGCTGGCGTTTGCCGTCGAATCAGTTGAAAATGTTGTGCTCATTTGGATATACCTAGTTACACCTGTTGTGCTTTATCAGATCTTCGCTTGATCTTAGTGGGCGTGAGTTTATCATTTATTCCCCTTAACAGGCATTAAACCCAGCAACAAATTCGCAGAGGCATTTTTTTGGAATCACATACTCCTATGATGCGCCAATACCTGACTATTAAGGCGCAGCATCCGAATATTCTACTATTTTATCGCATGGGCGACTTTTATGAGTTGTTTTACGACGATGCCAAAAAAGCTGCGGAATTACTGGATATATCGCTAACAGCAAGAGGGAAATCTGGCGGCGAACCTATCCCTATGGCGGGTGTGCCCTACCATGCGGTTGAGAGCTACCTATCGCGCTTAGTCAAGATGGGCGAGTCGGTTGCCATTTGTGAACAGGTTGGCGACCCTGCCACCAGTAAAGGCCCTGTTGAACGCGCAGTGCAGCGTATTGTTACTCCCGGCACAGTGACCGATGAAGCGCTACTAGAAGAACGTCGCGACAATATTCTTGCGGCAGTGTGCGGTCATAGTATGCATTATGGTTTGGCAACATTAGATGTCACCAGTGGCAGGTTCGTTATCTTTGAAAGCGATAGTGATGAAGGCCTATTGGCGGAGATTCAGCGCATTAACCCAGCAGAACTTCTTTACCCTGAAGGGTTTGAAAGTTTGGCATTGGTTGAAAACCGCAAAGGGCTTAGACGCCGTCCTGAATGGGAATTCGACATAGACACCGCTACAGAGCAATTAAACGCACAGTTTGAAACCAAAACATTAGATGGCTTTGGAATAAAAGGCGTCACTAAAGGCTTAGGCGCAGCCGGCTGTGTTTTACAATATGTAAAGGATACCCAGCGCACTGCTCTGCCTCACATTCGCCGCATCCAGACCGAACAGCAAGACAGCCGCGTTCAGCTTGATGCTGCCACCCGCAGAAACCTAGAACTTACCCATAATTTGTCGGGCGGACAGGAAAATACGCTGTTCAGCGTGATGGATACCACCACTACGGCCATGGGTAGTCGTATGCTACAGCGTGTTATTCACTCGCCGTTGACCGATCAGCACGAACTGCACAGCCGCTTAGATGCTGTTGAAACTTTCATTAATGATGACCCTGAAGATATTCGCACCGCGTTAAAGCACATTGGTGATATAGAACGTATTATGGCGCGCTTAGCCCTTCGTTCAGCGCGGCCACGGGACTTTGCTCGCCTAAAAAATGCGTTTAATGCATTGCCTGACTTACAAGATGCCCTAGCTCGATTCGACACAGGCCAAATCAGAAGTATTAGCGAAACCATTGGCACTTACCCTGAGCTTCAAGCCCTGTTAAATGATGCCATTATCGATAACCCACCAGTGGTAATACGCGATGGCGGCGTAATTGCCGAGGGCTACAACGCCGAACTTGATGAATTGCGTAAGCTATCACAAGGAGCTACCGACTACTTAGACGCTATGGAACAACGTGAGCGCGAGCGCACCGGCATTTCTACGCTAAAAGTGGGATATAACAAAGTTCACGGGTTCTTTATTGAAATTAGCCGGGCCAACAGTGCATTAGCGCCTGCTGAATATATTCGCAGACAAACCCTTAAAAACACTGAGCGCTACATAACACCAGAACTTAAAGAGCACGAAGACAAAGTATTAAGTAGCCAAGGCGCTGCACTTGCCCTTGAAAAGCAACTTTATGAAGCACTGTTCGACAATTTTGCACCATACCTAAACAGGTTAATTGAAACGGCTTCTGCGCTAGCTAAGCTTGATGTACTGTGCTGTTTTGCTGAACGTGCCGTGTCACTTGATTGGTATCGCCCAAACCTAAGCCAAGAATGCGTACTTACCTATGACGCTGGTCGCCATCCTGTAGTTGAAAACGTGATGAAAGACCCTTTCATTGCTAACCCACTTCAGCTAGATACCGAACGCCGCATGTTAATCATTACCGGTCCTAACATGGGCGGTAAATCAACTTTCATGCGACAAACTGCGCTGATTGCGTTACTAGCCTGTATTGGTAGCTTTGTACCTGCTGAAAACGCCCATATAGGAAAGCTTGATCGCATATTTACGCGTATTGGCGCATCGGATGATTTAGCCTCAGGTCGCTCTACCTTTATGGTCGAGATGACAGAAACGGCGAACATCCTAAACAATGCCACAGAAAACTCGCTAGTATTAATGGATGAAATAGGACGCGGCACCAGTACCTATGATGGTTTATCACTGGCTTGGGCCTGTGCAAGTTACTTAGCAAAGCAGCTTAATGCTTATACGCTTTTTGCTACCCATTATTTCGAACTTACTGAGCTTCCTGAAACACAAAGTGGCGTGGTGAACGTGCACTTAGACGCGATAGAATTTGAAGATACCATACGCTTCATGCATACGGTATCAGAAGGCGCAGCGAGTAAAAGCTTCGGTTTGCAGGTTGCTCAACTTGCAGGTGTGCCTAAAGCGGTAATAAAAGCGGCCCAACAAAAGCTTGCCGTATTAGAGTCGTCACATCTCATGACCAGTGACGAGGCTGAAACTGCTGGTAAATCAACTGAGTCACAGCGTACTCGTAAAGACCTAAGTAAAACAAGCGCCTCAGGCAAAGCCAAGACAAACTCAAAAGGCCAAGCGGAAATGCTATTTCCAGATAAACCACACCCAGTGGTAGAGACACTTGAAAACTTATCGCCCGATGAGCTATCACCGCGCCAAGCGCTAGACCTTATTTACACACTTAAGCGTCTAAGCCAGTCTTAAACCAAGCTTAAGCGCGTATAAATTGCGCATCATGTGGGCAAATTGATTGTCTGCCCACATGATTTTGCGTATACTATCGCCCCGTCCAAAGTGTAGCTGGTTTTGTTCTAAACTCAGCCTATATTTACCATACAACCCAAACGTTCTAGGTTTCGCATGACAAATTATATTTTCGTCACAGGTGGTGTAGTTTCATCGCTAGGTAAAGGTATTGCTGCAGCATCGCTGGCCGCAATTCTGGAAGCTCGCGGTCTCACCGTAACCATGTTAAAACTCGACCCTTACATCAATGTCGACCCGGGCACTATGAGCCCTATCCAGCATGGTGAAGTATTTGTTACTGATGACGGCGCTGAGACCGACCTCGATCTTGGTCACTACGAGCGTTTTATTCGCACCCGCATGACAAAGCGCAATAACTTCACTACCGGCCGTGTATATGAGGAAGTGTTAAAGCGCGAGCGTCGCGGTGATTACCTTGGTGCAACTATTCAGGTTATCCCTCATATTACCAATGAAATTAAGCGCCGTGTAATTGAAGGTGCTGAAGGCCACGATGTGGCTATTGTTGAAGTGGGCGGAACCGTGGGTGACATTGAGTCACAACCTTTCTTAGAAGCAATTCGCCAGCTTGGTACGGAAGTGGGCCGTGAGCGCGCTATGTTCATGCACTTAACGCTAGTACCTTATATGCCAGCGTCAGGTGAAGTAAAAACTAAGCCTACACAGCACTCGGTAAAAGAACTGCGCTCTATTGGTATTCAGCCAGACATTCTTGTGTGCCGTTCAGTTGGTGCATTACCAGCCAGCGAACGTTCTAAAATCGCGCTGTTCACCAACGTTGCTGATAAAGCGGTTATTTCACTTAAAGACGTAGACAGCATTTACCGTATTCCTGCTGCACTTAAAGCGCAAGGTATGGACCAGCTGGTTGTAGACCGCTTTGGTTTAGAGTGCAACGAAGCAGACCTATCTGAATGGGAACAAGTGCTTTACGCTGAGTCTAACCCTACAGCTGAAGTAAATATCGGTATGATTGGTAAGTACGTTGAATTGCCTGATGCCTATAAGTCAGTTAATGAAGCGCTTAAGCACGCCGGTCTTAAAAATCGCCTTACCGTGAACATCCATCACATCGACTCACAAGATGTGGAAAGCAAGGGCACGCAAATTCTAGAGCAGTTGGACGCTATCTTAGTACCTGGCGGCTTTGGTGAACGCGGTATTGAAGGTAAAATCGCAGCAGCCCGTTATGCTCGAGAGAACAAGGTGCCTTACTTAGGCATTTGTTTAGGTATGCAAGTCGCGCTTATCGAATATGCACGTAATGTGGCAGGTATGGAAAACGCGAACAGTACTGAATTTAATCCAGACACACCTTATCCTGTTGTAGGTCTTATTACCGAGTGGTTAGACGCTGCGGGTACCACTGAAGTACGTACCGAAACGTCTGACTTGGGCGGCACTATGCGCTTAGGTAGCCAGCTTTGCCACCTTATTGAAGGCACAAAAGTTCACGAGATGTATGGCGATGCTGAGATTTACGAGCGTCACCGTCACCGTTACGAGGTAAATAACAACCTGCGCGACCAAATCGAAGCGGCAGGATTAAAGGTAAGTGGTTTGTCCACTGACAAGCGACTTGTAGAAGTGGTGGAAATCCCTGATCATCCATGGTTCATTGCGGGCCAATTCCACCCTGAGTTCACATCAACTCCTCGGGATGGACACCCACTATTTACTGGTTTCGTTGCTGCGGCAGGAAAATACCAGAAAGAAAATCACTAATTTCTAATAAAAGGGGCGCTCTCTCCCGTTGCGCCCCATTCAATTGTTGAGGAAAAAACATGGCGAAAATTAGTCGCATTATCGGACGCGAGATCTTAGATTCACGCGGTAACCCTACTGTAGAAGCAGACGTATATTTAGAATCGGGCGTAATGGGCCGAGCTGCAGCACCATCAGGTGCCTCTACTGGTAGCCGCGAAGCACTAGAACTACGCGACGGCGACAAGTCTCGTTACCTAGGTAAAGGTGTAACAAAGGCAGTTGCAGCAGTTAACGATACCATCGCGCCAGCACTTATCGGCAAAGATGCACTAGCACAAGCTGATATCGACGGCATCATGATTGACCTTGATGGCACAGAAAATAAAGAAACACTTGGTGCAAACGCGATCTTGGCTGTTTCTCTTGCTGTAGCTAAAGCGGCAGCGGCGGAAAAAGGCGTAGCGCTTTACGAGCACATTGCAGACCTAAACGGTACTGCTGGTCAATACTCAATGCCTGTACCTATGATGAACATCATCAACGGTGGTGAGCACGCTGACAACAACGTAGACATTCAAGAGTTCATGGTACAGCCAGTTGGCGCGAAGAGCTTCAAAGAAGCACTACGTATGGGTGCTGAAATTTTCCACGCACTTAAGAAAGTACTTTCTGCTAAAGGCCTTAACACGGCAGTTGGTGACGAAGGTGGTTTTGCACCTAACCTTAGCTCAAATGCTGAAGCACTAGCGGTAATCGTAGAAGCCGTTGAAAATGCTGGCTACAAAATGAATGAAGACATCACGCTAGCACTAGACTGTGCGGCGTCTGAATTCTACAAAGAAGGCAAATACGTACTTTCTGGCGAAGACAAGAGCTTCGATTCAGAAGCGTTTGGCGACTATCTTGCAGACCTTTCTTCACAGTACCCAATTGTATCAATTGAAGACGGCCTAGACGAAAGCGACTGGGACGGCTGGGCAAGCCTAACTAAAAAGATTGGTGACAAAGTACAGCTAGTTGGCGACGACTTATTTGTTACCAACACTAAGATTCTTAAGCGCGGTATCGATAACGGTATTGGTAACTCAATCCTTATCAAGTTCAACCAAATTGGTTCACTAACTGAAACCCTTAACGCGATTAAAATGGCGAAAGACGCTGGCTTTACAGCGGTTATCTCTCACCGTTCTGGAGAAACTGAAGATGCGACCATTGCTGACCTTGCAGTAGGTACAGCGGCGGGTCAAATCAAGACTGGTTCACTATGTCGTTCTGACCGTGTTGCTAAGTACAACCAATTGCTTCGTATTGAAGAAGCACTTGGCGACGCAGCAACTTATAAAGGCCGCAGCGAAATTAAAGGTCAATAAGTTTAGCCCCAAAGTGGCTTAACTCACTTTTTAAAAGGCACCAGCGTAATACGCGGTGCCTTTTTTGTATTTGATAATCAACAATACTCTCGTCGAGTCTGTTCTCTGTTCTCTGTTCTCTGTTCTCCAGAAAGCTTAAAGCGAATCACAGCCCCTTCAACCAATCACTTATGGTTTTTAGCTACTCAGTGAAGTTGCCTAGCTCAGTGACGATATGAGAATTTCAGTTAACTACATTCGCACATGAATTCAATAGGAAAGGCAAGTCGTCAAAAATAGATAAATAGCGACAATATAAGGGCTTTTAAAAAAACAAAAAAAGCCCTAACTGGCGTTAGGGCTAATGCACACATCACAACCACACTTTGTGATCCAGGGTGTATATACTGCCGCGTGCCACGGCAGTTGTTTTACAAATTAAAAACGATAGTTTGCACCTACAGTAATTCTTCGGTCAGTAAGACCTTGGAAGCACAGAAGTGAGCCTTCGTTGACACAGTACTGCTCTACTTCAGACTCAGTAATGTTTACTGCCTCAACACCAATATTAAGGTTTTCGTTAACATCGTAAGTCACACTTGCATTTAACTGACCACGGTCAGCTTGTACCGCAGGGAAGCCCCATGGGAAGCTAGACGTACTGCCGAAGTCATTGGTACGGTAAGCTTCACGCCATGTGTAGCGCATACGAGCAGATAAACCGAACTTCTCGTAGTAAAGCGTAATGTTGTAAGCGTTTTCTGAAAGGTTAAGAAGACCTTGAACTGCCGTTACGTCGATATCTTCGACACCCGTAGTAGCAGCGAATACCGCGTCTGCACGACTTGTCGCAGAATTTTCTAGTTTACCACCAGAGAATTCTTGTATTGTGTAGTTAGCAAGCACACCGAACCCTGATGCCCAGCCTAGTTCTTGTTCAAAGCTGGAAAGGTCATATTGAACAGCAATTTCGATACCCTTCTGTGTTGTTTCAGCAGGATCGTTCACTTTTGTCTCAGTACCAACACAAACACCTGTACCTAGTTCTGGGCCAAACACGTTAATATCAGCGATAGGGTTGAAGATACCACCGCCTTCACATGGGTCAGTGAGATCGCGGTAACCGGTTGTAGGATCCTCAAAAGCACTTACGATTTGGTCTACGTGTAACTCTTTACGCGTCTTGTGGAAAAAGCCAACACTCAACACGCTCGCCTCAGCGAAGTACCATTCAGCGGCTATGTCGTAAGAAATAACCTCTTCAGGTTTCAAGTTAGGATTACCGATAGCTACGTTCGGGTTAGGGCTAGTACTGAATGTTACCGATGTAGAAAGGTCGTCAAAGTTAGGACGACGAATATCTTTACCCGCACCAAACCTCAACACAACATCATCCGCCACATCAGCAACTAAGTTAAAACGTGGTAAGAAGTAGTTATAATCAGATTCAGATACAATTGTAGAAACAATATCGTTGCCAGCATCATCCTCTGTTACAGAGTTACCCGTTGAAGTTAGATCAGTCTGAACGTAACGAAAACCGAAGTTACCTCTAAACATTTCATACTCGAAGTTAGCTTGAGCATAAAGTGCGTGCGTATCTTCTTCGATATCAAAGAAACCTGACGAACTTGCCGTTGGTTGACCTAATGACCGTGAAGAGCCGTGTGCTTCAAGCGCACTTTGTAGCGTTGCTAATACACCGTCTGGGTCAGAAGAAACCAGTTCAGGATCGATGAGAAGAAAATCTTTTACGTATAACTCTCTACCATCAGCTTCGTTAAAGTTGTCTGGGCCAGCCACTAGTAAATCAGAGAAGAGGTCACCACGCGGACTATCTTCCATTGTTCGCAAACCTACACTAGTACTGATGTCCTGCATCATACTGCTAGACTTGTTGTAACGATAGCCAAAATCAACAGATGTGATAAGCGAGTCAACGTAATAGGTGAAATCGACTCTGAACGCATCCTCAGAATTTTCAACAACATCACGCCCGATGTTAACGTCACGAAGTACTACGTTGTAAGGGTCTAATAATTGCTCTACAGTTGGGGCATATTCTGCTCCCTCAGCAATACCAAATGTTAGTGCACCTCCGCTAAGATCGTACGCAAATGGTACTGAGTTATCGTTCGCACCACCGGCATCTAACGGCGCATTCGGGTTGATAAAGTTAAGCGTTGTATTAAAGCTTGGCGTAGTAGTATCAGACGATGAAGAGGCTACCTCTGCAAATACGCTCCACTTTTCGCCCTGCCATTCTCCACCAAGACGGAAAATTTCACTCTTCGTTACACGAGAATTTGTATCTGTTGATAAACGTAGGTTCGGATCGTCGTCATCGTTTTCCAGGTTTACAGGTATAACGCCACGTAGTGCCGCCTGGATAGAGCCTAGGTTTGTACCACCTAAAGAACCAAAATCGATAGTTTCAAACTCGTCTGGAACAGAAATGTCATTTAGCGCACTTACACCCGATGCTTGAACTCGAGAACTCTCTTGCAAACGTTCTTGATCATTAATAATGGCGTCAAAGAAAAACTTAGTGTTGTCATTCGGCGCCCATTCAATAGTACCTACTAGGTTTTTAGTTTCGTACTCGAAGTTATCATAATCTTGAACGAAGAACTGGATAGGTAGAAAATCAAAAGACTGAGCACTTGCTACGCCACTATCTGAAGCAACTAAGTTATCTCTATCTGCGCGAGGACGAAATGCAGTTACGTCTTGCTGAGCATAACTACCACTTATTACAACACCAATGGTACCGTGGTCGGTATCCCAGTTATCACCAAACGTGCCTGAAATACGAGGTTGAAAGTTGCTATCAGTAGTTAGGCTGCTGTTCTCACCTTGTACACGAAATGCTGCAAGCTGTTCATTAAGCTGTAAGGGGCGGATTGTTTTTAGGTTGATCGTACCACCCACTGAACCTTCAATGGTTTTTGCATCAGGTGACTTGGTAACCTCTAGGCCTGCTATAATCGCTGCTGAAACGTCCTCAAAGTCAATACCACTTCGACCTGCACCTGAGCCAACTGTTGAAACACCGTTGATTTCAGTACGGTTGGCATCGGTACCACGAATTTGAACACCCGTACCAACACCCGCTTCACGCGTAATCTGAATACCGGTAATGTTCTCTAATACTTCTGCTAAGTTCTGGTCTGGTAACTTACCAATGTCCTCTGCTTCGATAACCTCAACAAGGTTATTTTTAAAACGCTTTTCATTCATTGCGCTCGCGAGCGACGCACGGATACCCGATACCTCAATGACTTCTACATCTTCGTTTTGTTCTTGCTGTGTTTCTTGTGCATTTACTGATGCGGTTAGGCTTAGTGTCGTAGCCGAAAGTACCGCAAGTGTAATCTTTGATAACTTGTGTGCCATGTGTGTTTTCCTCTTAAGGATTGAGGAATGTCTAATCACTCATTCCTTACCACTTAATTGATTTGCAACTTACCCGCCCTGCAAACTTGTCTTACACCTACTTTACAAGACAGTTACAAAAGTAAGACAAGTTTTTACATTGGTCAACACAAAATGTTAAAAAATGGTCAATTTTGTTTATATTTTTGGCATTACCAATATTTACAAAGGATAATTCAATAAGGTTCCACGTCATATTAAATATAAAATAAACTCTAAAATACAACAGGTTATACATTTTAAACGTATTATTCTTATTTTTTAACATTGCCTATACATGCCGCAATCCTTGCAACATAATTGGTCATACAGATTTTTCGTTAATTAGTAGTATGCCAATCCATTGTTAAAAAATGGATGAAACTTAAGTTTGTCAATCGCTCAGCTCATTGGAGGCAATGCCTATTGAAATCGCTATGTGGCGCTTATTGCCGTTTCTTGGTACGGTTAAACAATAATCAAACACATGTGCAGATAAGTAATGACATCAGAGAAACCTTCTTCTCGATCTCAAACAGGCTTTTTCAGTGAATCGGGTGAATTAGGGGGAAGCCATGCGCAGTTCACCGAAATTTGTACTGCGCTCTATGAGAGAGAATTATTGACACTCGCTCATATGAACACAAACAACGCGTCAATGTTGAAACGTCGAATGGGCGGTCTGCCCTATCATATTCGAAGCGTTGCTCGCTTTATGGTTACACAACTTCAATTGTCTCCTCCGCTGAAAGTCGATACGCACAACGGAAGTTGGTTTTCTAAGCAACCGGGTAAGTGCCCTGGTTTAACGCAAGATAATGAAAAATGTGTACAATGGTTTAAGAAAAATACGGATTACGGTTTAGTTGTTCCTGTACTTGTTCAAAGCATTGAAGGGCTTACCATTGAACTTGACTCTATTGATATGTTTCGGGAGTCCAGAGACAAGATTCATTTAAATAAACATGGTTGGTTCGATTTAGGCGAAGGCCAACTAACTAAAAAATGTTCGACACTAGATACTATTAACACTCAACCTACTGATGAAATATCAAAAAGCGTATTTTCTTCGTCCCAACTATCATGCACCACACTTACGTTGTTAAAACCTACTAAAGCTATAATGAGTAGTGCTTGCTGCGGTCATATGTGGAACTATAAATCAAAAACTAACCCGCGTTCTCTTTCGTTACGAGAAATGCGCTTATCCACCCGGCTCGATTGGAAAAGTTTCACTTCAACACGTAATAAGTAATAATTATTCACTTTTACTGCATGGTATCCCACCAATCCAAATATCATCTTTTTAAGCTTTTTAGTATATGCATCCTAACGATTTGCTTAAGCAATATTAAGGTTTGCCGAATACAACGTAAAGTGTGAAACACCTTCAGCCTAAAGAGCAGATATTAGGATGATCATCCTAAATAATTAAAAGATAGCTTTTATATACGAAAAATATACTCATTATCGTAAACAATGGTTGACCTCTCCCCGTCACATGGGTACATTGTCGCTATCAACTTGGTCAGCAAAGAAACAACAGCAAATGCGTATTCGTTTTCTTCTTCTATCTCTACTCCTTATGGCAGCCAGACTGCACGGGTAGATTGCGACCAGCGATTTAATTTCACAAAAACCCGTGCTCAGCACGGGTTTTTTTTTAACTATTCAACTGAGAGAGCGTCATGACAAATCAAGTGAAGATCTTTGATACCACATTGCGAGACGGTGAGCAGGCCTTACCTGCAAGCCTAAGTGCCAAAGAGAAATTACAGATCGCGCTGGCGCTCGAACGCTTAGGCGTAGATATTATTGAGGCGGGTTTTCCCGTGTCTTCTCCTGGTGACTTCCGCTCTGTACAAATGATTGCAAAAGAGGTTAAAAACTCCGTTGTTTGTGGCCTATCTCGTGCTTTGCCAGGCGATATTGATGCCTGTGGTCAAGCGCTAAGCGTTGCCGAACAATTCCGTATTCATACCTTTATTGCTACCTCCGAAATTCACGTTGGCGCTAAGCTTCGCAAGTCACAAGATGAAATTGTTGAAATGGCGGTGAAGGCGGTTAAGCATGCTCGTCAATACACAGATGACGTAGAATTTTCGTGTGAAGACGCTGGCCGTACTCACATCGACTATCTATGCCGCATGGTAGAAGCTGCGATTAATGCCGGTGCAACTACCGTTAATATCCCAGATACAGTGGGCTACACTACCCCCACAGAGTTTGGCGGTATCATCCAGCAGTTGTTTAACCGTGTACCTAATATCGACAAAGCCACAATCTCTGTTCACTGTCATAACGACTTGGGTTTAGCTGTTGCGAATTCATTGGCAGCCGTTGAGCAAGGTGCAAGACAGGTTGAATGTACGATAAACGGTATTGGCGAGCGTGCTGGTAATGCATCGCTTGAAGAGATAGCCATGATCTTACAAACCCGTAAGAGCATGTTAGGCATTGACACCAATATCAATTCAACCGAAATTTCACGTACCTCTAAATTGGTGAGCCAGCTTTGTAATATGCCGGTTCAGGCAAACAAAGCCATCGTAGGTGCCAATGCGTTTAGTCACTCATCAGGTATTCACCAAGATGGTGTCTTAAAAGCGCAAAATACCTATGAAATTATGACCCCAGAAAGTGTGGGCATTAATAAGAATAACCTAAACCTAACGTCTCGCTCTGGCCGTCATGTAATCAAGCACCGATTGACTGAGCTTGGTTATAAAGCTGAAGACTACGATTTAGAAGCAGTGTACGTCGCCTTTTTGAAACTAGCGGATAAGAAAGGTCAAGTATACGATTACGACCTTGAAGCCTTGTTGTTCTTCGATAAGCAAAAGCACGACCAAGCACACTTCCAGTTGCTTTATCTTCAAGCTAATTCAGGCCGTGAAATCATCCCAAGCGCTACGGTCAAAATGAAAGTGGGCGATGAAGAAATTACCCAATCCAGTATTGGAAATGGACCTGTAGATGCGGCGTATAAAGCTATTATGTCTATACTGGGTCACGAAGATTTAGAAGTTGTCGACTTTAAACTAGATTCAAAAGGTGAAGGCGCCGATGCCTTGGCGCAAGTGAGCGTTATCGCCACATATAAAGGTCGCCGTTTCCACGGGATCGGGCTTGCTACAGACATTGTAGAAGCCGGCGTAAAAGCTTTGATCTTCGTATTAAATAACACTTATTTGGCCGATCAAATTGATCAGCAAAAAAACCAACAAGAACGCGTTGCAGGAGTATAAATGAGCCAGTATTCAATTGCCGTATTAGCCGGAGACGGTATCGGCCCAGAAGTTATGCAGGAAGCCAATAAGGTTTTAGATGCTGTTGAAAAGAAGTTTAACGTCACCCTCAACCGTACTGCATATCCTGTAGGTGGCTACGCCATTGATACTGAAGGCGAAGCGCTTCCCTCGAAAACGCTATTAGGTTGCGAGCAAGCCGATGCAATTTTGTTTGGTAGTATTGGCGGCCCTAAATGGGACACCTTACCGCTTGAACAACGTCCAGAGCGCGCCGCACTACTTACCCTTCGCAGCCATTTTGACCTGTTCAGTAACTTACGTCCTGCTCGTATTTACCCGGGACTTGAAAGCCTGTCTCCCCTTCGTGAAGACATTGCTAAATCAGGCGTAGACGTTTTAGTTGTGCGTGAGCTAACCAGCGGTATCTACTTTGGTCAGCCTAAGGGCCGAGAAGGTGAAGGCGAAGAAGAATTCGCGTATGACACTATGCGCTACAGTAAACGTGAAATTCGCCGTATTGCGATTGCAGCGTTTGAAGCGGCACAGAAGCGTCGCGGCAAAGTGACTTCAGTAGACAAAGCTAACGTACTGGTAACCAGCCGTTTATGGCGTGAAATTGCTGAAGAAGTAGCAAAAGACTATCCAGATGTAGAACTAGACCACATCTACATCGACAACGCCACTATGCAAATAATGAAGAACCCAGCGCAGTTCGATGTGATGCTGTGTTCAAACCTTTTTGGCGATATCGTTTCTGATGAATGCGCTATGATGACCGGTTCTATGGGCTTGTTGCCATCGGCAAGTATGAACGAAGATGGCTTTGGCCTTTATGAGCCAGCAGGCGGTTCAGCCCCAGATATTGCTGGTCAGGGCATTGCTAACCCTATCGCACAAATTTTATCAGCCGCCATGATGCTGCGTTTCAGCATGAACTTGAATGATGCTGCCGACGCAATTGAAAAGGCAGTAGTGGCAACGCTAGAAGCAGGTGTACTTACAGGCGAGTTATTACCTGCAGACAAACGCAGCCAAGCGGCAAGCACGTCGCAAGTGGGCGATGAAATCGTTAAACAATTAATGGCGCAGGAGTAAAAAAACCTCATGGCCAAGACCTTATATGACAAAGTGTGGCAAGCCCACATTATTGACCAAATCGGTGAAGACAGCTTAATTTATATCGACCGTCACTTAATTCACGAAGTAACGTCTCCTCAGGCATTTGCTGGCCTTAATGAAAAAGGCCGTAAAGTACGACGTCCTGATCGCACGGTTGGCACAATGGATCACAGCATTTCGACTCGTTCACTGGCAATTGATGCCTGTGGACCAGCCAATGCGCTTCAGCTACAAACCTTGGCAAAAAACTGTGAAGAACACGGCATTCAGCTATTTCCAGTGGGCCACCAGAAGCAAGGTATTGTGCACGTTATGGGCCCTGAATTAGGTCTAATTCAGCCTGGTATGACGGTGGTGTGTGGTGACTCACATACTGCAACCCACGGTGCATTTGGTGCGCTGGCCTTTGGTATTGGCACCTCTCAGGTAGAGCACGTTCTGGCTACACAAACGTTGAAACAAAGCCGCGCGAAAAGCATGCTTATCAACGTAAATGGCAAGCTTCCTGTCGGTATTACCGCAAAAGACATCATTCTTGCCATCATCGGCAAAATTGGTCACGCTGGCGCTACTGGTCATGTTATTGAGTACGCGGGTGAAGCTATTCGCGGTCTAAGCATGGAAGAGCGCATGACTGTGTGCAACATGAGTATTGAAGCTGGCGCAAAAGCTGGCCTTGTTGCGCCAGACGAAAAAACCTTTGCTTACCTTGAAGGTCGGGAATACGCGCCTAAAGGACAAGACTGGGAAGACGCTGTCGCTTATTGGAAAACCCTTTACACCGAAGAAGGCGCTACCTTTGACACTGTGGTTGAACTTGAGGCGGCGGGTATCGCTCCTCAGGTTACTTGGGGTACCAACCCAGGTCAGGTTATTGGCGTAAACACGCCTGTACCTGCCCCTGAAGATTTTAGCGACCCGATTGAAAAAGAAAGCGCGGTAAAAGCTCTAGAGTATATGGGCTTGAAACCTGGTGAAAAGCTTGCCGATATTGCAGTAAACCACGTGTTTATCGGTTCGTGTACCAACGGTCGAATTGAAGATATGCGTGCAGCAGCACACATCGCCAAGCGCGGTAAAGTCGCTGACTCAGTGACTGCCATTGTAGTACCAGGCTCAGGTAATGTTAAACGCCAAGCAGAAGCTGAAGGCTTAGATAAAATTTTTACCGATGCAGGTTTTGAATGGCGCTTGCCGGGCTGCTCAATGTGCCTTGGTATGAATGATGACAAGCTAGTGGCAGGCGATAGATGTGCTTCTACCAGCAACCGTAACTTTGAAGGCCGTCAAGGTCGTGGAGCACGTACTCATTTAGTAAGCCCAGCAATGGCTGCCGCTGCTGCAATTACCGGTCGCTTTGCTGACGTTAGAGATTATCAGGAGTAAGTTATGTCTGAACAAGGTTTTACACAACACACAGGCATTGCTGCGCCACTTGATCAGGCCAATGTCGATACCGACCAAATAATTCCGAAGCAGTTCTTAACGGGTGTTACACGTTCAGGCTACGGTAAACATTTGTTTCACGACTGGCGCTATTTGGATTTAGAAGAGAAAGAGCCAAACCCAGCTTTTGCGCTTAATAAGCCTGAGCACAAAGGCGCGAGCATTTTGTTAGCGCGAGAGAATTTTGGCTGCGGCTCTAGTCGTGAGCACGCGCCATGGGCATTGGCCGATTTTGGTTTTCAAACTGTGATTGCCACCAGCTTTGCTGATATATTCTACGGCAACTGCATTAACAATCAGCTAGTTCCCGTGGCGCTATCTAGCGAACAAATGGACGAATTATTTGCGGCTGTTAAAGCAGATCCAACAACCAAGATAACTGTTGACCTTCCTGCGCAAACCGTGAGTTTTAACGATACTAGCTTCAGTTTTGACATTGCAGAGCATCACAAGAACAACCTGATTAAGGGTTTAGATGCCATCGGTCAAACATTGGAGCTTGCAAGTACAATTGAAGCTTTTGAAGGCAAGCAGCCAGCTTGGTTGTAAGCGCTAAACAACGTGTGACGTAAAACATAAAACGTCTAGAGCTTGAAAAAGAGCGCTACCGCAAGGTAGCGCTTTTTTATTTTTTCCTTCCAAGCATTTATCTAAACTTCTCGCTGCTTCGAAGTGTGTCACGACTAAATGCTAAATGTTGCTGCCTAATAAGAAGCAACGGTTCTTATTTCTTGTGTGCCTTAATAAAAAGCATATGCATTGAAACAGCAAGACTTAACTATACTAAAGGTTAATAAACCCCTCACTTTTTCCACTGGAATATCGTATTATTTGTCTCTAATGTAGTAAAAGGCTATGGCAACACTGTGCCGTACAGGAGAGATAATGTTAGAACAGGTACCCATTGATGATTTGCAGCCTGGGATGTACGTCAATCAAGTACTTGAACAAACGGGTTCACTTAAAATGCGCTCTAAGGGCATTGTAAAAACTCAAGCTATCATTGATAGCCTTAGAGCTAAGGGAATTCTTACAGTAGAAGTAGACCTAGCCAAGTCAAAGCTTCCTAGAACGCCAGAAGCCCCAGAGCCATTAAAAGAAGAAACACCACAACCTACAAAAGCACCGGTTAAGTCATTAGGCCGCGATTCAATTAATGAGGCTAGTGAACTTTACAATAGTGCGCTTACTATACAGAGTAGCTTTCTAAAATCACTTCAAAAAGGTGCAGTGACCGATCTTTCTCCCATGGAGTCGCTATCCCACAGCCTCATAGAAAGTGTATTTGACAATAAGGACGCGCTCAGCTGCCTTACCATGATCAAAGATACCGACCAATACCTTTTAGAGCACAGCATCAATTGCAGTGTACTTAGCGGTATTTTCTGTGAGTTTCTAGGTTTTGACAGAGACACTACTGAGCAGGTGAGTTTAGGTGCTCTTTTAATGGACATCGGCATGTCTTCACTACCTGATGAAATTCGCAACAACACAGGTGAATTGTCTAGCAACGATTGGGAAGTAATGAAAACCCATGTTGAAATTGGTGCAGACTTAGTCGAACAATTCGGTGATATATCTGATTTATCGCTTTGCATTATCAAACAACATCACGAGCGCGTGGATGGTAGCGGCTACCCTAATGGGCTGGTCGGTGACGAGATTTCAGAGTTCGCCCGTATTGCCGCTATCGTAGATGCTTACGATGCCATGACATCTAACCGCATTCATCAAAAAAGCATTACTCCTACACAAGCTCTTAAACGCCTTACGGCGACGGAGAACTTAGATCAGGAGCTGGTAAAGCAATTTATACAATGTATTGGTGTGCACCCTGTAGGTTCATTGGTTCGCCTTAAAAGCGGAAAGTTAGGGATCGTAAGTAAAATTAACCCTAAAGATCCAGTAAGCCCTCACGTTATGACTTTCTACAGCGTTACTTCACAACATTTTAATGAAGTGAAACGAATTGATTTAAGCCAATATGATGATGAGATTGTTTCAGGGGTGCGCCCAGAAGAGTTCAGCTTAAACCTGCCTAAATTTTTCAAAGACGTTTTCGTAAATCAAATGCCGCGGTAAACCCATTTCAGGCATATTGTTGGCAAAGAAAAATATTGCATAAAGGCCCTGGATACAGGGCCTTTTTTACATAGTAAGCACAGTATTTCTGACGGGTATTTCTACTCTAATCGATGAAACGACTACCAGTCAGTTAATGCAGCCATGGTAAAAATTTCATCTTCAAAAGAAAGCACCACGCGCTGCGCTTCAATATTCACAATTTGCACTCTATCGGCAATCCAGTCGCCCTCGCCTATCTGACGCCCATTTACTCTGACCCACCTATCGGCTGGTCGAGAAGCATACATGTGCGCACTAAAATTCATCGTAGGAAGGTGCGTTAATAAGCGAACGGGCAACTGGTCGACACGAGGCAGGTCGTCCTTAACTGTGATTTTTGTTTCTTCCTCGGCGGGTGTATCGTCTTGCGCTTTTGAATCCAAAGCTGCCACAGCAGCGTTAAAGCGCGCCATAAGCTCTGGCGACACCGATACGTCAGATTGAGCTTCGGATTCGTTTAACACTTTTCCTTCGTAATCTTGCGAAGACAGAGTGTCGCTTGAATTATCACCCTTTGTAGCCGCTACATTTTCATCTGCTTTATTGCTTCGCGCAATGTCAGACTGGGTATTTGGCTCAATGGCTGCTTCGCTAGAAGAGGGCGTGTTGGCAACTATATCGACAGCTTCGTCTTTAGGAACATTCGAACTGCCGCTTTGTGTACCTGTCTGGTCTGTAGGTTGTGTTTGTTCACTTTGATTTTTCGAAGTAGCGGGCATTTCGCTACCTTTTTGCGTAGCGACAAGCTCCGAAGTGTCATCGCTTTTGTCTTTCTTTGAAGCACTGGCTTCGGACGCTGTCGTAGGTGCCGCCGCGGGCGCCGTTAACATCGGCCACCAGCGCTTGGCGGTAGCTGCGGAAAAGCCAATGCATAAGCCGCCAAGTATAACTATAGCAAAAAGCGCTACTTGCTTGGTGTACAGCTTCCAGGCCGACGGTAATCCCTCTACTGTTGGCAAAAACAAACTGCGATTAAACTGCTCATTAAGCGATTTATCAAACGTGGCGCTTGTATCGTGCTCTCCGCGAAGCAAAGCTTGGGTTTGCGTTCTGTGGTGTGTTGTTGCAGGTGCTATTTCCACGGTTTGCTCAGGGTCTATTTCAACTTCTTGCACACCCATTTCAGACAGGCCCTGTACCATGGCCTCGCTGGTCACTAAGCCCGACTTCCTAATTTTCACAGGCCCGTTCTGCTTTATGATTTGGACAATCACCATGCCGGGCGTTAAATTTTCAATGGTAACGATATTAGACATACAAGCTCCCTAACCCGTAACCAAAAAGAATGGCCAAAACAAACGCCGATGCTAAATACCATTTACGCTGACTTTGCACCCGTTGACTTACTACATCTGCGCCAAGAATTTGCTCTGCCGCGGCCAAGAATATAGGCTTTTGCACAACGGCATGCTGCTTAGTAAAAGATAAGGTTAAGGCTCGGTCGCACAGCAAATTAATTACCCTTGGAATTCCACCAGTAATTTGATGCACCGCGCGTAAGGTAGACTTACTGAAAATACTGATATCACCGTCGGCTACGCTCAAGCGATGAGCAATATAGGCACTTACCTCGGGCGCAGTTAAGGGCAGTAAGTGATACCTAGCAGTAATACGCTGGGCAAGCTGGCGTAACTCGTTGCGCTTTAACAACTGCTGTAATTCAGGCTGACCAATCAGTACGACCTTCAGCAACTTTTCACGGTTTGTTTCAAGGTTGGTCAATAAACGAAGTTGCTCTAATACTTCAGGCAGTAGATGCTGCGCTTCATCTACCATAAGTACCGTGTTAATGCCTGCTTGGTGATTTTCTGCCAGTTTAGACAAAATTAAATCAGTAAAATACTTAAGGCTGGCTTTCTCTGGTGTATAGGGTAAGCCTAGTTCATCACAAACCGTAGCTAATAGCTCAAGAGCAGATAAGGTAGGGTTTAATATCATAGCTACCTGGGTATTGTCCGGTAGCTGCTGCAACAATTTTCTTGAAACTGTGGTTTTCCCAGTGCCCACTTCTCCGGTAAGCATCACGAAGCCACCGCTTTCCCTAAGGCCGAAGGTCAAATGGGCTAATGCCTCTTTGTGTCTTGGGCTCATATACAAATAATCGGGGTTAGGCGCAATCGAAAAAGGATTGTCATTTAACCCGAAGTAGTTCAAATACATGGTTGCTGAAGCGCCTATCTGTTTTAATTTTTAACGACGATTAAACTACCAGACGCAACCTTGAAGTGAAAGCGCATAACGATGTGGCGACGAATTTTATTTGTAACATTGCTATACTGCGCCTCTGTTACCTTGGGAGGGTTGATTTTCGTTACACGTCATAAGTCGATGCATTCCCAATCTAAAAAGTATTACTGATAAAAAATCGTTGGAAGAGCATGCAAGTATATCTCGTTGGTGGCGCAGTACGTGACGCACTGTTAAACAGAAAAGTTGTTGAACGCGACTATGTCGTGGTGGGCGCCACGCCAGAAGAAATGCTCAGCCAGGGTTATACCCAAGTAGGCAAAGACTTCCCTGTTTTTTTACATCCAAAAACACAGGAAGAATACGCACTTGCACGTACAGAACGTAAGTCAGGAAAAGGTTACACGGGCTTTGTGTGCGATGCGTCAAGCTCGGTCACGTTAGAAGAAGATTTGTTACGCAGGGATCTTACCGTTAACGCGATAGCGCAAGATAACCTTGGAAACCTTATCGACCCCTATGGTGGTAAAAAAGATTTAGAAAACCGCATACTTCGCCACGTATCTGAAGCCTTTAGTGAAGACCCTCTACGCGTATTTCGCGTTGCTCGGTTTGCAACCCGCTATGCTTATTTAGGATTTACTATCGCCACTGAAACCATGGCACTTATGCAGTCTATGGCGCAAAGCGGCGAGCTAAGCACGCTAAGTGCAGAGCGGGTATGGCAAGAAACAAAGCGCAGTCTTTTAGAGAAAACACCGCATGTTTTTTTCACGGTATTACACCAAGCCCATGGCCTCAATGACTGGTTTACTGAGCTTGAAAGAAACGTAGATTCTGCTCTGGAAACGTTAAAAACGGCGGTAGACCTAGAAAAGGTTGAAAACGAGAGCCTTGTTAAAGACACGGGTTCAGAAACCCCATTACCTGAAAGCAGCAATTCAGAAACCGCTAGGCTGATAACAAGGTTTACTGCCCTGCTCACTCACCTTAATGAGGAAGAAGCGAAACAGTTATGCAGTCGGCTCAAAGTGCAAAACCAAGTTAGTGAAATCGTCAGCCTTGCCTGTAAATTCAAAGGCTTTCTTTTAAACGCGCAGAACTCGCCCGCCGATTTACTGGCCTTGTTTAATGGCTGTGATGCGTGGCGTAGAGAGGAACGTTTCACATTATTACTTAGCGCTTTTGCGCCTTATGCTCACAACAAGGGCGTAGATTGGCAACACCAACAAAAACGCATTGAAAATGCGTTAGCCGCCGCCAACCAAGTGAACGTGCAAGACATCATTGCCACGGGCGTTAAAGGCCCTGAAATAAAAGACGCGCTTAACCAAGCAAAGCTATCCGCTATTGCCTCTATTAATACATAATTGTGCTAAAGCAATGATCGAAAGAAAAACGTACGGACGCTTTCTCTCACCTTTAGCGTCACGACTTTTTTATTTACTTTTCACCGTTCTCCTAGCGCTTTTTGGTTGCACTGAAGAGACGCGCGTATTACCTGTTCACGAGTTTCGCTTTACCCAAAAGCCAGTGAGGAAAGCTGCGCTTTCAGAGGATGCCCGTCTTGCGGCATTCATTTTCGACGACTCCTCGGTGTCTGTTTGGGATGTTGATGAAAAACGAGAGCGCTACAAGTGGCATAGTGACGAGCTTGATGAAGAGTCACTGCACCTCATTTCGTTTTCCAAAGACAAGGCATGGTTAGCGCTCACAGGCTATTGGAGCACTACACTGATTAACTTGCACTCAGGTGATGTGGTAGGTAGTTGGCATTTTAGTGGTAAAGATCCCGGCGCCACAGCGTCATCAACTTCCCTATCCCACCATGGTGACAGCGCACTAGTTGGTATGACCGATGGTACCGTATTGCTACTAAATTTTGATAACGGCACTGCATTGCAATACCAGCACAATACAATGAAAGTGCTTCATGTCGGCTATTTTTCTGATGACTATGCGTTTTCTGGAGGGATAGATAAGCGCTGGTTTCTATGGGATTTAGACAAAAACGATGTGTTGCTGGAAAGGCAATATCGCAGTCGAGTTACCGCTTCTGTACTAGACAATAGAGCTCAACTCGCTTTTATCTCCGATGCGCTAAATAGCCACGAAATTATTGATCTCGCCACCCATGAAGTAGTGTCTGAACTGCAATTTATGGAACGTTTCCGCTTTTTCCGAAAAGGGTTATTTTTAGAGAACGGTGACTACCTAATAACAACATCACCCAAATCAGTGGTGACGCTATGGCATACTAACTCTGGCGAAGAGATAGCCTCATGGGAAATTAAACGCTACTCAAGCGAAGCCACCACTCACGCTATTACACTTAACGAGGATGGTGATGTTGCTACCCTCTCCTCTGATGGCGTGCTTCAAAGCTGGGATTACCGCACAATAGCCAACCCCCTTTAATTCCTTCAGGCAAGGGCTGCAAACTGACTACTATTTTGAAATCTTGCAGCCTGAAATTGAAAGTAAAATGAGTAAGTTCGATTTAACGCAAATGCATGAGCGTAACGCCAATAGTACCAACCCGTTAGCGTCAGAATGTGTATTTACCTACGGTGTGCGAATTTAACGCCAGTTTTTCTCAATGTTTTGGTGTAGCAATGCTACAATACGCCCCATTCATTTAGAGCGTTTTTTATACTATGACTTTCGAAGAACTCGAATTAGACGAAGCACTGTGTCACGCAGCTGCCGATATGGGGTTTGAAACTCCAACTAGCATTCAAGAACTGGTCATCCCCCATGCCTTAGATGGGCGAGATATCTTGGCCTCTGCTCCTACGGGTACCGGTAAAACTGCCGCATTCTTATTGCCTGCGTGCCAGTTTTTACTTGATTACCCGCGTAGACAGCCTGGTGCTACACGTATTTTGATCCTAACGCCTACCCGCGAGTTAGCGCTACAGGTTTACGAACAAGCCCTAGCCACAACAAAGCATACACAAATTGTGTGCGGGGTAATAACCGGTGGTATTAACTACGGTACCGATAAAGAAACCTTAAGCAAGAATCTCGATATTCTTGTGGCCACGCCAGGTCGTTTGCTTGAGCATATCGAAAAAGAAGCCGCAGATTGCCGTGATATCGAGTGTTTGATCCTTGATGAAGCTGACCGCATGTTGGATATGGGTTTCTCAACGGTAGTTAACCAAATTGCTGCCGAAGCGCGCTGGCGCAAGCAAAACCTATTGTTCTCAGCCACGCTTGAAGGCAAAGGCGTTAAGACTTTCGCTCATGACATTCTTAACAATCCTGAAGTGATTGAAGCGAACCCATCGCGCAAAGAGAAGAACAAAATTCATCAGTGGTATCACCTTGCTGACGACATGAATCACAAGCAAGCGTTGCTGGTGAATATTTTGAAGCAAGAAACAACGACGTCAGCGGTTGTGTTTGTGAAAACCCGCGAACGCCTGCAAATGCTTAAGGACTTCTTAGCCTCGAAAGATATTCCAGTGTGCTGGCTACAGGGTGAAATGCCACAAGACAAACGTATTGCAGCGCTAGCCCGTTTCAAAAGTGGTGAAGTACCTATCTTGCTGGCAACGGATGTTGCTGCCCGCGGTATTGATGTGCCTAATGTAAGCCACGTTATTAACTTCGACATGCCACGCAAAGCTGACATATACGTACACCGTATTGGCAGAACCGGTCGTGCTGGTGCTAAAGGTACTGCAATATCTTTGGTTGAAGCCCACGATTTTGATATGGTGGCCAAAACCGCACGTTACATGGGCGAGCCACTTAAAGCTCGCGTTATTGACGAGCTACGCCCTAAAAACAAAACGCCTAAAATTGGCCCGAAAAAGAAGAAAGTGAAGGCCAAAGACAAAGCCAAGGCAAAAGCTAAGCCTAAAAAGAAAAAGTAAAACTTGAGCACGTAGAGGGTGAGCGATGCGATGGCCGAAGGTTGGGAGTGGCTTTCGCAAGCACGCGGTAAACACATCCATGTGCGCTCCGCTGCCGCATCCCTGCGGCAGAGGGTTTGCTCAAACCACTCCCAACGTTCGTCCTGAATAACCTAAAGTAACCCGATGAATGTGTTTGAGCTTATTTCAGGAGCAAAGAAAAAACGAGGAGTCTGGCACAATGAAATTCCCAGAAAAAATTGTTTTAGCCACAGGTAATCAAGGCAAGGTACGTGAGTTTGCATCCTTGTTTGCAGACTACGGCGTAGACGTTGTGGCGCAAAAAGAATTAGGTGTATCTGATGTACCTGAGACAGGCACAACATTCGTTGAAAATGCCATTATTAAAGCGCGTCATGCGGCGCAAGTAACTGGCCTGCCCGCCATTGCTGATGACTCAGGCTTAGTGGTTGACGCGCTTGGCGGTGCACCTGGTATTTATTCAGCCCGCTATGCTGGCCCTGATGCTACTGACGATACCAATATCGACAAACTATTAGCTGCCCTTGATGGTGAGACTCAGCGTAAAGCGCACTTCTTTTGTACCTTGGTGTTTATGCGTCATGCCGACGACCCAGTACCATTAGTTAGTCAAGGTAAGTGGCAAGGTGAAATTTTAACCGCTCGCTCTGGTAACGACGGTTTTGGTTACGACCCGGTATTTCACGTGCCAACTCACGGTTGCACTGCCGCAGAATTGGAGAAAGCCGAAAAGAACCGCATTAGCCATCGCGGCAACGCCCTAGCGATTCTGCTTGATAATATGAGAGCGACTTTTGCGTAATCCCCCGCTTAGCCTTTATATCCATATCCCTTGGTGTGTTCAAAAGTGTCCGTACTGCGATTTTAACTCTCACGGGCTTAAGTCTGACTTACCCGAAAAAGAGTATGTGGCGCATCTACTGGACGATTTAGCCATTGATGCAAAACGTATTGGCGACCGCCCTGTCGAGACAATCTTTATAGGCGGTGGCACGCCCAGTTTGTTTTCAAGCGAGGCCATGGCTGACATCTTAAACGGCGTTAAGCAGCGTGTTAATTTAAGTGACACAGCTGAAATAACCATGGAAGCCAACCCTGGTACCGTTGAAGCCGGCAAGTTTGCGGGCTTTTATCAGGCAGGCGTAAACCGAATATCGGTGGGCATTCAGAGTTTCCAGCCTAAGCATTTAAAAGTGCTAGGCCGTATTCACAATGAAAGCCAAGCTGAAAATGCGGTAAAACAGGCTCACAGCGCAGGGCTACCCACGTTTAATTTAGACCTCATGCATGGCCTACCCGACCAAAGCGTAGAGAATGCCATGGCAGATTTGAAGCAAGGCATTGAGCTAGCCCCTTACCATCTGTCTTGGTACCAGCTTACTATAGAGCCAAACACGCCTTTCTATTCAAAACCACCAGAGCTACCTGACGACGACATTCTGTGGGAAATACAGGAAAAAGGCCACAGCCTTCTAGAGCGTGCGGGCTATCACCAGTACGAGATTTCAGGCTACGCTAAAGCAGGGCATCAATGCCGCCATAACCTGAATTACTGGCGCTTTGGCGACTACTTAGGCATTGGCTGTGGTGCCCACGGAAAGATTACCGATGCCGCTAATGGCACAATTCACCGTACCGTCAAAGTGAAGCATCCAAGAGGCTACATGGAAATGAGCCGACCGTATTTAGATACGCAAACGCAGGTTAACGCAGACGACCTGCCGTTTGAGTTCTTTATGAATAGGTTTCGTTTAGTAGAGCCCTGCCCTATCAGCGATTTCAGTGACTTTACGGGGATTGAGCTTACCAGCGATGTTAAACGCGCACTGTCTGATGCTCACCAACAAGGGCTACTTTCTATTTCAGATAGCCACTGGCAGGTAACTGCTAAAGGACGTAGATATCTCAACTCTCTGCTGTCGTGTTTCGTATAATCTTGCCGTTTTGAGCCAACCAAAAAGCTAGATCAAAAAAGCCTGCTCACGCAGGCTTTTCTGTCTTAATCATTCTTTAACCAGAATTAGTACACGTAATACTTATTTCAGCTAGTTTTCACTCTTATCATGTCGCGTAATGATATTGTAAGGCTTAAAAGCAGGCACACTTGCTCGAAGGTTCTCTTCCGCTACGTCTAAGCGTTTGAGTTTTTCACAAAACCACTCTGCCTTTTTACGCAATGTCGTAGCTTTATCACCTACATCAAGGTGCTCACCTACGTTGTTAAGCTGACGAGTAATTTCCGCTACTTTCTCTTGATTTACTTCACCACTTCCAGTGTTGATACCACTGATCGCCGATAATATACCGCCTACTGAAGTAGAAATTGCTTCCTCAAGCTGCGCTTCAATTTCACTATCGACAAATTCATCCACGCTTTCCAGCGACCCAGGGCCGATAAAGTAATGATTGCTGGCGTGCCTAAATTTATCTTTCACGCGATTTTGAACGCGCTTCATAGCAGCGTTTAAACGTTCATAGCTATCGTGGTCGCTACCAACTAAACCTAAATACACGTGTTCAATGGTATCAATAGCTAAATCTACACCTTCGGTGGCCAAAATAATCATTTTTGGTACTACATAGTGTAACCCTGAAGAATACTCTTCTAGCCACTGCCGTTCTTGCTCATTCAAGGTTTGCCAACGTCCACCTACAAAAAGCTGGTTTTGGTCATTAATCTGAACTACGGTGCGGGTTTTATCCATTACGCGAAGCTGTTCGTTATTAACGGCAATACCGTAAGCAAAATCGATATTACAGGTATATTCAGCCTGCGCCGATGTGCTAAGTCCAGCGAATAAACAAATTGTAAAAAGGGCAGCCTTAAGGCTCGATATCATTTTCATACCAACATTGTGGCTAGCTTACTGGGAAATAAAAAGCCATCATGAGTCTAACGTGCTAAAAATCAGGTTGAACATGTCGATATTATCAATCTACTCAAAACGCAGCTTGATACTAGGGCCTGTAGACTTTTGTTATTCACCAAAGGTCAACAGGCTCTAAGCAAGAGTGTCGATTTTCTTTAAAATTGACGTTCAAACCAAAAAACAAAGCACGCATTATAGAGCGTGCTTTGTTGATAAAAAGTCTCGGCATCAGATACTAGACGAAAGACTAATAAGAAAGGATGTAGATCTTTCCCTACACCTATTCATCGGTGTAAGTACGCACCAAACGTACATATATGAATCGGTCTTTTTCCTTAATAGAATGGCTAGCGTTAAAGAACGCAACAACCCATGCTCGGTCTGGATCGTCCGCTGAAGGGGTAGAAGTCCAAAAGTCATCTGGCGGCGTTGCCGGAAAAAGTGAGCTATTAATGGCGGGTCGCACGCAGTCTCGTTCTGTTAACGTTGCCAACTCTTTAACGTTAGGCAAGCGCCACCCCAATAAATCATCGTTGCTTGCTTGCTGCGCTAGCTGTAAAGCTTGCTGCCACGTATATTTTACCGCTTCACCGCTGCACGTAGAGCCATCCCACGTTTGACCTTCCGAACAACGCATCCACACCAAATCTGTTGTGGTATCTAGTAAGGTACTAGTGGTAACCGCTTCAAAATTATCATCTGGTGTTGTTTCAAGCCCATCAGATAGACATTCCTGAGCATGAACTGAGATCGAAGCACCTATAAGCAATGCTGATGCAGCGAACAGGTTAATTGAAGTAATCATTGTTTTTTTCATCACTTTTTTGGCGATCGTATTAACTGGTTTACTCATGACTATCTCCCTGCTCTTACTAAACGAACACGTGCGGCTGACGACTTGTTAAGAAAGTTATCTACGCCCGAGTCAAAGTCTAATGCCCAGGCATTTTGCGCGTCGTCGCTATTTACCCCGTCAGCACTAGGCACGGATGTCCAATACCAAAGCGGTTCGGTTGATACTGCACCTGTATTAGGGAAATAATCTTCATCAATAGCAACATCATCGGCAATGCCCAAGTGCATTAAAGAGAACAGTTCATGATGAGTAGGTAAACGCCAGTCATAAAAGCCACACAAGCCTTGCGCATTTACCGCTTCAACATAAGCAGAGGTATTGCAATTAGTTAATAAACAGGTCGCATTCGAACCAGTTTCATCACCTTCAAAGCCACCATTCACCTCGTCGCTATACCAAGAATATGTATAGTCTTTGTCTTGAAATGCACCGTCGTCGGTCTTCACTTCCCAAACTAACCCAGTTACGTTATCGCGAACGCACGACCATGTATCAGCACTGGCATCCTGCTCATCACCGTTAGCGTTTAAGCGCGTGAAGTCAAACCCAGCTTTACCCCGCCCTGCTTTTTCTATCAAACCGTTTTGCTCGATAATATCAGCGCCACGCTGCCCGTCCTGCCCAGGAAAGTCGTTTTGCTGTGCCTCGGTTAATGCATTATTGGTCGCTTGCTGTAAAAAACCTGTATCGTTTAAAAGCGGTGTTGGCATTGGGCGTATATTTACGTTAATCGTGTCTTCAACGCTATTGCCGTTGGCGTCGGTGACAGTAAGGGTATAGGCCACAACAGTAGAGGACGATACCGAAGGTGCTATAGCAAATGTGGATAGTGCATCATTGTCATCTACTGCGCTAATTTCGGCATTTGAAGCTGACGTAGTGCTTGAGGAAATATTAGCACTGCGCTCCCACGAATAGGTAAGCGGTAACGCGCTAGGAATACTAGTACTGGCCTCGCCATCTAGAATAACGACTTCTCCACTGAATACGCCTTGAGAATAACCCGCATCAACAACCGGCAAGGTTTCAGTTTCTGACTGAACGGATATAGTGACGGTATCAGTATCAGTCGCGCCTTCGCTGTCGGTCACCTCTAACTGAAAAGTAAGCTGCTGTGCATCATTGGCGATGGGCGTTACGATAGTCAACGTAGAAAGGTTAGTTTCCACGCCAGTTATCACATTAGTCCCGCTGGTTTGCGACCACATGTAATCGGCTATTTCACCTTCTGTGGCATCGGAATCCGCGTCACTACTTCCAGTGCCATCAAAGACAATTTCTACCCCACCAGGGAATGTATTAGCCGGCAAATCGTCCCATTCGGGCACCTCTATACTGGCTTCAGGGGCAATATTCACAGGCGCAACCGTGATAACGGTAAAATCACTGGCTGTATTACCGCTCTGATCATTAACCGATACGGTCAACGTGTATTCAGTAGCACTATCCACTAGTGGCGCAACGAAGCTTGCAGCAGAAGCGCTTGTATCTTCATGAGTAATCGTTAATGAAGGAGACGCACTCCAGTTGTAAGTGTATGTCCCGTCGCCTCCGCTTATTTCCGCGCTTAGCGAGTAGGTTACGCCTTCTGTTACTGTTGCATCAGGGCCAGCATTTATCACTAAATTACCATTGCCCGATCCCCCATCGCTTGAGTCACCATCACCGCCTCCGCCACCACCGCAGGCAGCCAGAATAAATGCGCCGCCAAGAATGGCTAGCCCACGCGCCACATTACGTGGTAAATAGCCTAAAAATGAAGACATAATTAATTGCATACATACTCCCATCGCACTTGATGCTGAAACCCCAGGCACAGTGCATGAAAAAACTCTATATAGATGGAATCGCAAAGCGGCTTTCAGCCTCTGCTGCGGTACAAATAGCGGTTAAGATAAGGTGTGTTTCAATTTACTCGCGACTAATCTCGCTTCTTGCTCTTCGGACATCGTAACTTGCAGAGCCTCGAGCTGCTTTTTACCTACCGCCACATCAGTCATGTCGTAAATCATCATGCTAATGAAGTCCACCTTTCCTGTTGTCGAGGTAAGTGGAGATAGCGTGATGTTTTGATACATAAATGACTCACTACCTGTAATCGGCCGGTAGTTAGGAAACTTGAACAAATACGGGCGCTGCTCCCAGGTCATGAAAGCGCGAGTTTTTAAGTCGAAGACGGGCTTAGCTTTTTTCATAAACCAGTCTTGCTTAATTGAAGGGAAAAGCGAAAATAATGTTTTGTCTCTTACCTCACTTGGTAAAAGTCCACTGTGACTTTCCATAAAGCCATTCCATACCTGTACGGTGAAGTTACGATCAAGTACAACGATCCCCACATCTACCGTTTGCAGCATGTCCATCATCCAATGGAATTCTTGTAACTCATCTAGATGCTGGCTCATCAGAAATCCTCCAACAAGTGGGCAAGCTTTGAATTCATCATTTTCATGGACTCTTCCGTGAATAGTAAAATCAAATCGCATTGAACGTTATAGCCTTCAAGCCCATAGCTAAGCTCTATCGCCAATGTTCGCTTCCACTTAATTTGATTCATACTAATAATTTCAGTGATGGCACGGTGCTGACCAAGCACAATAGGGTGACCTTGGCTGAAGTTAATATCCATCTGAGTTGCTAACCCAGTCAAACAGGTTCCAATTAGAATGCTAGCTGCATCCATAAGCAGCTCTAATTGAAGTTGATCGTCTACTTCGCCTTCAACGTTTAAAATCTTTGCAACATCGTCAAAGCTTGAATCGCTCAAAATACACAGTGCTTCGCCACTTACCCCCGGCCCCAAAAAACCTTGGCAAACCGCGGTAACTTGTTCATGGCTCTCTATATCAGAAAGCATCATATGAAGCTCTGAAACTTCAATGAGATTAACGTTAGGTATAGGAAGTTCTACGAAGACATTCATGGTGCGCGCGAGGTGGTCGCCTGCTTGGCCCATTGCGATATTAGTTATCTCTTGGTAACAATCGCGAATATCAGGGTCGAGGGGCGTAATTTCTTCTGGCTCTTCTTCCTCGGCGTGAAGAATATTATATTTATCAAGAACCTCAGCAAGCTTTTTGGGGTCCACTGGCTTGCGGATAAAGTCTAACGCCCCCAGCGACGTCACTCTTTCGTGCGCCTCCGGTTGAATGTCACCAGACACCACAATAACCTTAGTTTTAAGGCCTTGCTGTTGAATTGCTTCTAACGTGCCGTATCCATCAAGAACAGGCATGTTCAAATCTAAGAGTAAAAGATCGCCTTTACCATCGGCGAGCGCAGTCAAAGCATCTTGGCCATTCTTTGCAAAGTGCACGGCTACGTCCCAATCTTGAGGAAGGCACTTAGCCACTTGCTTGCGCGCAACTAAAGAGTCGTCACATACGAGTACTGAAAACATTAAGTTCTTTTACCACCTAGCTTTAACAACCAGCTACCGCTGGTATTTTCTAGTAATTTCAACTGTATCGGCACGACTACTGTGAACTGAAGTAATGATTTTTGTATCAGGTACAGTAAGCGGTAGTGCCCTATTGATGTTATAAACAGATAATCCTTATATGGTGATACGAAACACCTCACTAAGAAATAGCACTTTTGGGGAATATTGCCAGCGTGTTTTGTATTTAGCTGTCAGCTTACGATAAAGCTATAAGTTTGAAGTCTCTGGCTGAAAGTTTAAACAAAAGCTCCAAAGACTAGGGGGAGTATCAAAGCCGTAAATATCCCGTTAACACAAAGCCCAAGGGTAGCCATAGCGGCGACGTCCTCACCCATTTGTATTGATTTAGCAGTGCCAATAGCATGCGCAACAGTACCTAAAGCAATGCCCTGTGCCTGTCGGTCACGCACGTCGAATACAGAGAATACCCCGGTCGCTACAATAGCGCCCACAATGCCTGTAGTGATAACAAAAACAGCTGCTAGCGCTGGAATCCCGCCAATATGAGCACTAGCTTCCATCGCAAGAGGAGTGGTGATTGATTTAGCTAACATGGTCATTTTTAGGGCCGATGGTGCATCTAACGCAAAAAGCGTGAGCCATGCGGTAACAGGCGCAATTATTCCACCAAAGCCAATACTGACTATTAACCTCCATCCGTAGTGTTTTAAACACTGCCATTGGCGATAAATTGGTAATGCGAGCGCTACAGTGACAGGCCCTAAGAGCCAGTGAAGTAATGAAGCTGAATGCTGATACTTCACCACTTCAGTATTGGTCAAATAGAGAAATACAGAAACAAAGACAGCCGTAAAGACAATGGGGTGTGCAATGGGGTGACCGTTACACTTTTTATTAATCCAAAGCGCAATAAGGTAACCGATAACAGTGATACATAGCCATAACAGCCCATTAAAGCTAATCACTTGATTTAATGCATCAATCATTCAAGCTCCCCTTCCTTTTGTGAAGCGCTGGAAGGTTTATCCAATTTGCTACAAAATAACTTCTGTGCGAACCAAGCGGTGACGCCTAAGCTTAATGAGGTAGTAAGAATAATGGCAATGGCGATTGCCAGCCCATTGGCTTGAATATCGTCCCAATAAATAGACACCCCTAGTACTGCTGGAACGAAAAACAATGACATATGTTTTAAGGGAAAGGTAACAAACCTAGCTGTAGGCACTTCCAGTTTTGGAAAAGTGAAGAGCATACCAAGCAGCAGACAAAGCCCAACCAATGGCCCTGGAATAGGTAACGCCAACATGGTAACGGCGAAAAGCCCAGCATAATACGCAGCGAAAACTACTATGGCACCCACTACCGCGTTACTTACATTTCGCACTTTCTATCCTTGCCTTTAAGTATAAAGTACTAAGTGTAACGATTAGCGAGTTCCACCACCAGCGGGACCATGGTCGTATGATCTTCCTCGATTTTTATTGACCTTCTACATGCCAAAACTGATAGTAATATTTATGGGTAACTTTGAAGATCTCGCCACCTTGCATAACCACTCTTTGCTGATTTAACCTTTGCTCTAAATGCGCCACGTGTTTGGCATTTACTGCTACTGAACGATTACAGCGCTTAAAATGCTGCTCGCCAAGACGTTTCAGTAATTCACACAAGGTTGTGCGAACCACATAACATTCAGATAGTGTTTGTACACACATGTAATCCCCTGCTGCTTCTATCCATTTAATATCGGCAGGGTTTAAGCAACACCATCCATTTTCAGTTCTAATACCAACCACATTAGGTTTGTTAGTCTTGCTTAACTGTTGGCGTAATGTCGCTAATAATGCGGGCTTAGATACACCGTACTGTTTGCACAGCCCTTTTACCATTGTGTTGAATTGGAAATCACGCTCAAAACAGTCAAATTTGCTTTTAACGTATCCGATAGCACGTATTAGCTGGTCCTCTTCAAAAGGCGGTGTAATAAAACCCGATGCGTTGTGCGAGAACGCCAAAAGTGCCTCTTCATCATTGTCGCCCACCGCCAACCAATACTTTGAAGCTAGATTACGACATGACTTTGAAACTGAATAGAAACCGATTGATTGAGGGTACTTTTCAGCCAAAGCTAAACAGTGGCCCACCGACTCAGCCCCAAACACATTGCTAAACAGATTTAGTTGCTTCAAGATTTTGCAAAGTGAAGCTTGCTTAGATGCAGATTGTAAGAATACTAATGAGATCATCTGCACTCCCTTTGCAATTTAATTGATGCTATAACTTTCTAGGCCCTATGGCACTGCGGTTTAAAGGAATAGCTGAAGAAAGATGAAAAAAAGGGGCTATGCAAAACATAGCCCTAAGTCCAGGGCGAAAACTCAAATTAGCGTTTAGCGGTCAATACGCTTTGGCTTGCATTAACACGACGCGCTATATGCTGAGCATTTCTAGACGCGTTATGAGTAGCTGCAAAGGTCAACATATCTTGGCCATTACAAACCAAACCTTCGTGCAGGTGTTTTATATTCAAGCCTGTTGCTTTTACCGCGCGATGTAGTTTAAAGCGGCTGTCGCTCTTTACGGCTTCACATACAGCAATTAGCTTATCTTCTATCTCGGCTGGGTAAGAGCTAGCATTTGCAGCAGTAGCAGTTAAAGAAAGTGTGGTTCCTAGTAAAGCGATTTGGGTAACACGGCGTAACGTAAACATAACAATTTCCTCTGATAGTATTAGGCAACGCGGTGACGACCTCTACTTGTCGCCGCCCCCATAAGCTAGTTAAGTTTTATGATGTTTACGCTACAGAAGCGTTAAAATACGGTTACCTGAGTTGTAGCGATAAGCGCACAAAAGATAAGGTTTAACTATCTATCTAAACTGTTATTAGTCGCGCTTAACACACACTTTGAAACAACCTAACAATTTTAAAATTGCTAGCTAATGTTAAGAAGCGCTAAAATATCGAAAAACGTAAATCTAAAGTAGGCATGTCGTAAGCCAATAGCATTAATTCAAGGAAGAGAAATGTTAGAGCAGCAGCACTATCACCATATAAGAGAACACATGCAGCCAGGCGACATCATTGCGTTTGGCGGAAACAGTTTGTTTTCCCGATGGACAAAGCTTACTACGCGCTCCGCCGTTACCCATGTTGCCATAGTTACACATATTAAAAATACACATACTAAAGCTACGCACACCACAGCTACGCATACCCAAGCTACACAATCCATGGTGCACGCCCAGGAAAGAAGCCAGTATTACAATCATGTTATGGAGGCTACGTCTTTCAAGGGTAAACGGGGCGTTATGACAAACCGGCTAAGCGAGCGTGTTGCGTCGTATGACGGTGATATTTGGTGGCTGCCCCTATCAAGAGCATCGCGTAGTATATTCGAACAAAACAAACACAAATTCTTTAACTTTATGTGCGAGCAAGAAGGAAAGCCCTACGACGTACTCCAGCTATTCGGTTCGGCTGTAGACGCACTCGATGATCACCCTCTTTTTAGTAGTATTAGCTATAATAACGAGGATTTTAGCAGTTGGTTTTGTTCAGAGCTTATTGCTGAAGGCCTAAAGACCGCGGGTGTGGTAACAGGTGTAAACTCATCCGAGGTAACCCCAGTTGACATCTGCCGGTTCAATATCTTTAAAAAACGTTATGTGCAGCTTAAAGGGGAAGGTCGAGTTATTGCAGGCTTTAATTCTTTAGTGCCAGACAATTGGGGTCAGATTGCCTAACCCCACCTCGCTAAAAGCTCATTTACCTGAAAAGGCAGTTCTGCTTTTAGAAAATACTGTCTTGGTGAATTTTAATAAACATACCCGTACCAATTTTCGAGTAGTCAATTTTATATTCTTTTCCATTTAGCGTTTGAATAAACACTAAAGTTTTTTCGTCACCGAAAACGTCGCTAGTCGTTACATCAACTAGTTCCATATCCATCATTTTCGCATCGCGCTTATTCTCAGGTATTTTACCTTCATATTGCTTAATGCCTTTGTAAGTTACAAGAATTGGCGGGTGCTCATCACCATTGATAACCAATAAATCTAACTTTCTAATTTTATGAATGATGGTGTTTCGACCACTTGTAATGAAGGGTTTTTCAGTCATTCTCATCTCCGCGACCGCTTACCTGCTTTTTATAATTAACATAGAATGTGAGGGTTGAGTCTATCACGATGTTAATAATCAGCACATAAGCATTTGGTTGATATATGTGTGCAAAGTATAAACATAAATTACGAAATGTGAGCAATAAATCGCTAATTTTTAGTGTTTAAGTAGGTTTATTTCAATTTTACTGCCATTTTATCCACGGTCTATAAACCAGATTATGAATAAGCTTCTCACAGGGCTTAGTTTCAGGAGACTTAAAAACACAGCTTTCAGCTTCGTTGATATCAACTTGAGCTACTATGTTGGAAACAGAAACCTCTAAGTCTAAGTCAGTATCTAACTGAGTCATTGGCAAAATAAACTCAACGCGATTAGTGAATGCACATGACTTTTCAGGTGCAGTCGACGCTGATTCAGATGCACACCCTACGCTTCCTAGGTGATAAGACCATTTAGGTGTTTCTTTACCGCTTTTTGAAACATCTAACCTTAAAAACCGGTGCCCGTTTTGACGACTCGAAAACATTGACTTATCGTTTAATGGCGTTGGTTGCGTAAGGGGGTCAGCATGGTTAACGTTAAAAGGTAGCCCCATAGTAAAACGAAGGTTAGTTGCTAATTTTAAGAGTTCCTCTGACACATCTAACACTATTTTGCTGTTAGCATCGTCTGGGTTGCTGCACTTATTGTGAAATTTCAACAGTGCTTCATTTGGAGTTTGCCACTGTGTTTGCTTGAACTTCACCCGCTGCCATTTTCCATCTATGCGCACTTCGGGTTTGCTAAGATAGAACCCGAAATAATCGATATTCCAACGCTGCTGACCAATGCTCATAATCATTGGGCACGCGCCTGTGTCTACACCCACAAGTTTAAAGGGTATTTCTCCAGCTTCGCGTCCTTTCAGATTAATCACGTCGCACCCTACCAATGTAAGCAATGCAGGGAAAAGCAACGTATATACAGCTTTCATGCGAAAAGGTATCTTCATTTACTTCAATAATTCCTTCAAATATTCCGCAGCCAGAAACCGCTGCACTTTCACCCACCATATAATCGATAAAATGAGTGCATGACTATTAAACGCAATAGTGCTGCTTTTAGCGTTTGTGAGTCAAGGCGGACTAACATACAAAAAGAGTAAATAAGCGTTATTGGGCAAAGAAAGTGTTAGCTTTTCTTCCAGTACTTTTTTCTAGTGCTTTCTTCTAGTAATTAGGGGGTAGAAAGTATTGGATTTCGAATAACGTTTGCTAACTCTATTCATAAAACAAGCAAAACAGCGACAAAATGAACAAAAATAAAGCAAACAATTCACAAAGCCATCAGCTAGGCGTGACAAGGTAAATAAAACTGCTTATACTTGCGCTCGCTTGTGATTGTTATGCAAAACAATTTGCGGACGTAATTACACAGCACATCTCAAAATGGCCCCATAGCTCAGTTGGTTAGAGCATCCGACTCATAATAAGTTGCACTGGTCATTTAGTTAGAGATAAAATAGATTAAATACAATAGGTTACTAAAGAGTAAAAACCAACTCGAAAATCATGTAAGCCTGTTGTAAGCAAGATAAAAAGTTTTCGGCCCAATAGCTCAGTTGGTTAGAGCATCCGACTCATAATCGGCAGGTCCCCTGTTCAAGTCAGGGTTGGGCCACCATATAAAGCCTCGCGATTCTAAATTCGCGGGGCTTTTTTATTTAACGCTTAGACTAAATTTTCAGTATTTCTGATGAAAACCTTCCCACCAAAATAATAAACAAGAAAATCAGTAAGTAACGAAAAACAACAACTTCAATTTGTTTATTAAATAGACTTTATCTTGGATTTAGCTGTAATAACCTTATAATACTTGCCCATTTCAAAATTTCAGAGTAGTTTAAACTTTGGAGTTGGTGGAATTTGCTTGAAGTAATCTGAAGGAATTGGTGTGCAGCAAACTCAAACGATCTTGAATGATATTTTATCATCTATAATTGACATTCATAATAAAGGCGGAGATGTTTCCCCTTTCGAAGTCGCATCGTTAAGACGAGATATATTGAAGCTGCCAACAGTGAACGAGCAACAGCACGCTTTTGGAATGCTCTACGCTGCACAAAAAAAGCGAGCCGAGATGAAGCAAGCTTTTGAGAACGCTTTGTTATCAAGCATGGCAGACGAGACTGATGTTTGGAACTACTGGGTATCGATGAAACTAGTAGGACTAACACCTGAATGCCTGAAAAGAGCTAAGGAATTAACTCTTTCTTACACGCATCTCAAACTAGGTGTCGAGTTAGTTAGTTGGTATACCAAATTATTCCAACTTGATGATGCTGCTGAGTTACTTGAATTCTGTCGTTCGTTCAATGATGAAAATTATGCCGAAGCAATCGATTCGGTTGAGATGGAACTTAATATGTTAGACAAATTCTTCACTAAGGGAAATCTTCCGAAGGAAGAGCTGAACTCTATTGGTAATGCTGTCCTGTCACTCATTGAGAGTAAGGGAATAAAGATATCATTTGGTGTATCAGAACATCTTAAAGAACGTAATCATATAGCGGTCACCTATGGTATTGATGAAGAACGCTACACTTCATCACAAGTTTGTGAACTAAACTTTGACGTTGCGGATGCGTTAATCGATAAGGACTTGGATAGACTTCCAGTCGTAGTTAAGTTTGTAAGACTTCCAACTGAAGTGTGTAAATCTGAGGTTGGAATAATATAATGTCTGTCGAAGGAAAGGATTTCTTAGATTTTGCGAAGAACGCAGTAGCTAATGGCACTGAAATTGGTTACAGAAATGCAGTCAGCCGATCTTATTACTCAATCTATCACACCGTTTTATCTTTAGTTGAACAACAAATTCCAAACTATTCTGGCGGCGGCTCTCATTCTAGCTTGATTCAATACTTGGGTGACCCAAGCTGCCCAGAAAGATTTGATAAACGCCAGCTAAGGCGGCTTAGCTACATTTTAAGGCAACAGAGAGATCTTCGCTGCGATGCTGACTACGAGCTTGACTTAGACACAATAACGAAAACTACGGCTGAAGACTGTATTGAGCAAGCGATGAAGGTGTGCTCTATTTGTCAATCACTCTCTAGTCAAGCCGCCTAAAGTAATCTGTGTAATAAACAGGCTCACCTGTCTTAATATTCGCTTTCAGGTGAGCTTGCATAGGGGCAGCAAGTAGTTCCCACTCCACAAGTGACTTCCTGACAGGAAAAAGAGCATAAGGCTTGTTTAAGTCCTTATGCTGCTGATTCTCAAGTGCTGCAATTCGTTGCAGCACTTTTGTTCTAGCACTATGCCGCATTATCTTTACTCGGGAAGTAAATATCAGCAAGCATACATAGCATCTCAACACGCTGGTTGTGATGTGGATGGCGAACAGAAATAAAACTGGCAATCCCAAGCTCTGGTTCCATAAAACTGGCAAGCTCATTTGCAGGTACATCACAGCGAATACAAGTAGCTGGAATATTCTTATCACTGTAATCGAATAACTTTTCTATGTCCTCTGCCACTACCAACTTAAACTCACCCTGCCCTGTTTGAAGAAATAGGCAACGCACTGTCCGCAGATGCTTGTCATGCGGCCAGAACATTTGACCACAATCATCATAGAACTTAGTCAGCCGAAAGCAGTCCTCTGGCGCATATCTGTATAAGAGAGGTGCAAACTCTTTCATATGATTCGTTGGGATGATGAAGCGTTCTTCTATATTTATCTTAGGCATTAGTATTCCCCTCCAAAGCAGCTAAACGATCCTCAATATCTTCAAGGTGTCGGATTTCACCAAGCGCCCCAATTATCTGAATTATTCGCTGCGCACTGTCAGGTGACAATACCCCCTTTGAGGTTGCCGCTAACACTTGCTCCGTTTGTTCAGCAAGAGAAGCAGCGGTATCGAGCTCGAACTCAACCTTTTCGCTCTGTGCTGCTAATGTGGGTAATACCCGCGAAATAATTAATTGTGCAGCTTGCACATCACCCTGCTTTGCTTTTGCTACAACAGCTTCAACTATATCCGAAGCATCGGTTAACATGCTTTCGGTAATCTTAGCTCTTCGGTCTACTATTCCCTTTGGACGACCTTTAGGATTAGGCGACTTCATTCCTTTCACCCAAGCTTTATTTCCACTTACTGCTGGCTCTGACATAATTCCCCCTCTTGATAAGATCAACACTAGATCAGGCTTGGTTTTCTTCGTGGTCTTTAATAATAAGGGCGCGTCGTGTTGCACTTTCTTCGTTGCGTAACTTGGCAATTAAGTCAAAGTTAGCGCCAATAGCTTTTTCGGTTTGGAGCATCACAAGTGGGCCTCTACTTTCAATAATAGAAAGTGCCGACTTCATAACTTTTACGCGTTTAACTAGCTCGGGGTTAGTAGTCTCGTGTAGCTTGCGTTTGTAGTTCTCACGTTCTTCTGTGGTAATCCCAGACAAAAATGCTGGTGCATCAATTATTGCAGTCACTACATCGTAATTCTTTTCTGCGAATAGCTTTTGCACTAATTCAGCTCTTGCTGTTCTGTCCAAAGTTTTAATGTGCGATCTGATTTCTTGGGCAAGTGCAGGGGTAGTTTTGCTTAGTGACTCGCTCATTGCCTGCTCGACACTTTTGATACCAGATTCAAGATTAGTTCTTGTGCGATCAAATACGGGCAAAATTCTGTCCATATTCTTTTCACCAAATTCAGCAAGTTCTAGGATCTTCTTTTCTTTTGACCACGCAGAATTAGCATTAACTTTTGCTCGCGCACTATGAACCGCGCCAAGAGATTTATAAGCTAACTCTAGTGCAGCTTTAGCGCTTTCAACATAGCCTGCTGTCGTGTCGTCATACCCATCAATTGAAGTAATATTCTGAGGGTGTAATGAAGGAGTGATGTTTGAATTGATTTCCATTTTGTATTCCTCGCTGTTTCGAAAAAAAATAAGCAAGGAACACGTGAAAAACAGTGTGGTTACGCTTGTTAACAGTACATAACAGTTACACGTTACACTAAAACAAAAAACATCTACAAACTTTTTATTTAGGTAACAATAACCTACTTCTAAATTTAAAAATTAAAGCACACTACTACCAATAAGTAGGGGCAAAACTTTAACGCCCCTAAAGGTTGGAGATAACAGAATTAACCACACCTGTTTGGTGCGTTAAAATAGGGGCGTTATATAGGGTTAACGCACCAACGCACCCTTGGGTGCTGTGCGTTTGGCTGTGCTCGTTAGGGGCGTTGTAAATCGCTTAACGCACCTTAACGCCCCCCAACGCGCTAACGCCCTAGTTTAAAACCATCATTACCTGAATCAGAGATCTTACCTTTGTTTTTAAGCCTTTTTATAGAACTTCTTAAGCGAGCTTGAGGGATTTTAATGAGCTGTTTTAAGTCGCCTTTTTCAAGTCTATTTTGACTTACTGGATTCCCAGCTTTTAGCTGACACTCAATAACACCGAAAACATGCTTATCATCTTCTTCGTTTATATTCTCTAATTTATCTCCGATGTCAGATCCAGCCACTACACATGATGTAATAGGCTCACCATCTTCATCATGTCCCAACAGCACTGTGATTAATTGAAATGGTCTGCCTATACCGTCTTTACCATCTTTTGACTTGGTGACCTCCCAATAACATCTTCCATCAGCATTTTTAGTAACTTTAATGGCACAATCCAAAGCCCCAAGCAGACCCGACCAACCTCGCAGCCCTCTTTTATCGTCTTTACCACTGTGGTGAACTAAAATAATTAATCCGCCAACCTCTTGTTGTATTTTAGTAACTTCTCCTATTAGCTTGCCCATACCCTCGCTTGAGTTCTCATCCATCCCAGGCGCACTTGCAGCTAGAGTATCTAAGCAAATAACACCATTCGTTAATAAATGCTCTTTCAATACAGCAATAAAGTCCTTTCTGTCATTGTCTTCTAGTAGGTTAATGGCTGGGGCTTCAACGAACTTAATGCTTTTAAGTGGTCGGTAATGTTTTTTGAAAGCCTGCGCTCTTTGCGGTATACCGCCCATCCCTTCAAAAGCAACGTAAGCAACATTACATACTTTTGTTTTTCGGCCAAACCAATAGTCACCAGCAGCCACATGAGCTAATAAGTCCAACACGAGGAATGATTTACCTGCACCGGGCGCTCCGTAGATTGAGACCAATCCACTTTCAGGTAATATGCCTTTGACTAACCACTTCAACGATGGACGCTTGGCTAATTCTTGTGGTGAATAGACCTTGATACGGCTGCTTCGCTTAGCTTTCCAGTTTCTTATTATTGCCTCAGCATTTTGCTTTCCATGTTCAATAGCTTTCCTATTCTCCTGACTTTCCTTTGCCTGATTCAACCTTACTCTTCGGATAGTTCTAGGGAGATAATCTGCACGTTTAGCTTTATCGCGCTTACCAAGTTCTGATAATAAAAATAGCCGCTTAAGCTGCTCATTATTAGGAGTGTAAAAAGCTAGCATTTGAAGTAATGATATATCAGCAGAACTGTGATCTTGATGGCCTATCTGATCCCAATTTGCATTCCAATGATTAATAAACTTGTCTTTATTTTCAGAGTTAAATGCCTTTTGAAGTATTTCGTCATCTGATTGTACTTGTGGCTGATCTGGGGGCAGCTCAACCCCCTCTTTTTCTGGCGACATCTGATAGTACAAACTTGCAAGTAATGGTTGCCTGTTCTCAATAGGAAAATTCTTTTCAATGTTGCCAGTACATACAATAAACCGTTCAGATGAATAAACTTCTACTCCGTCTTTTTTGCGCCCTTGCTCTACATTTCCTTTCAACCAAATATGATATCCATTTCCACTTACTGACCTTTCTGTGAAACTGGCGAATTCATTAACGATTTTATGAACTCGGTTTTTATGCTCATCGGAGCTATTAGCTTTTATATCTAGATCTATACATGTGAATGGATCGAGCTTAGAAAGCACATACCCCATGCCCAAACTGTACTCTAAAGCTTTGGCATAGACCGCATCGAATGTAGACCAAGTTCTAGGATCAATGGTGCTCGCATTTGTCTTATTAAGCTGAAGAGGGCGTTTATCATCCCCAGCTAAACACCACTGGGCTCTATTACGTAATTCCTGCGGGATTTTAAGAAATTGTTCGTGCTGTACGCTGGCTGTGGCTGCGCTTTCACTTTCGCTATCCCTATTGTATTGCTGGCTGCCGATCTCTGCATGTACAGCTTTTGTGGGATCCCACGTATTATCTTGTTTGTAATTAGTTTCATCATTATTGTTTAACATGAATCACTCCAAAGCGCTTTGTCTAACCCACGATGGGCACAGCGCTTTTTTTTGAATGAGTTACAGGTGAATTACTTGTTGATGCGAGAGCATTCAAATGCGTATGAAAAACTTCTAGTTTTCTCGGTGAACGCCCATTACAACTAGTAAGTCGTTCTAATAGGATTGGTCACCAAAACGGGATGTTCTTTCTCGGCGTGTTTGTTCCATATAAGCCTCTAATTCTTGCAAGCTATATCGAACTGATTTGCCGAATTTATGAAATGCTGGGCCACGCTTAATGTGTCGCCATTGGTTCAGAGTATTAGGAGAAAGCCCAAGGAGCTCGGCTGCTTGTTGAGTATTAACTGTGGTTATAGTTTGAGTTGTCATGGGGTTGCCTATATTCACTTGCCGCTAGCCCAAAACAAAAAAGGCAATGCAGCGAATTCGATTATGAACTCCGCGACACTGCCCATGCAGATCTTTGCCTCTTTGAAGCGAATCACCGGAGTGACAAAGCATCACGCTCACTTTCAAAGAGTTGGAATGGTGTGTTACCTACATTAGGTAACTGCGTATTAAGTTATACAATTTTATATTCATTTGCAAAGAGAATTATTTCACCATTTGCACAACATTATCAGCTTTAGCTGCCGACTCAGCTATTTGGGCTAAACGAAGTACAAAGTCACCAACTTTATTCACCTCTTGAATCAACACTTTCGGGTCTTTGTTATTACCGTAATGCAGAGCATGAACATCACCTGATATGTGGTTAAGCAATATTCGACGCCTATCTGAATCCACACCTGACCTTACCGCAAGTTCTTCGAAGGTTCGACGCATTGCATGAGGATGAATATGACACCCCGTAATCTCTGAAACCCTGACGAATAAAGCACGGGGGTCTTTGAGGTAACCAGCTTTGCCCCGCTTAGCAGGAAAGACATAGGGGTTATTAGACAATTTTTGAGATTCTCGTCTTAACAATACTTTCCTGAGTTCCTTGCTAATTGGGAGAGTTATCGAATTGTGGTTCTTCGTGACATCCAAATGAAAAGTTGGAACGTCGTCATGCAATTTCACTCTGTCCCAAGTGAGCTGATTTGCTTCGCTGATACGTGTACCAGTTAGGAGCATAAACATTATGAGGTCAGCACTGGTGCAAGTCGTAGCGATATTTCTCTCTGGGTCTGCATGAGCGTTTAGCGCTAACCACACCTCCCCTATTTTATCTTCTGGAATCCTTGTATCTCGTTTTGTCTCTTTGTTCCATTGTGCAAGACCATTAGATTTGATTGCTTGTGACACGGGGTTTGGGTTCAATATCGTGTAACTTCCATCAGGAGCGGTATACTTCTCCTTAGCCCAGTTTAACAAGGCACGTAAGTTTCTAAATGCTAGGTTCGCTTGTGTTGGGGCTTTTTTGGAGATATTCCTGAAACGTTCAATTACCGCATCTCGGGTAATATTTGCCACTGGTTTGCTTGCCCAGTCTGAAAACTCGTTCTTAACACAGCTCTCAATGCCGTTAATAGAAGCTTGGCGTAGAGGCATCCCCTTTGTTCTTTTGTGTTTCACATAGTCGTCTTTGATTTCAGCCAAGGTGACGGTTTCAGCTTCACTCACATTCTGCCGCTTCTTTTTCTCTTCTAAAGGATTTACTCCTTTGCGCATAGATGCTCTTGTAGAGCTAGCTTCTTCCCTTGCTTCTTTATAATCAAGCTCATCTAGCAACCCTAATGTGAAGCGCTTCGACTTTCCATTAACGTAACCTTGAACGATCCAACTTCTTGCGCCATTAGCTGTTACACGTAAGCCAAGACCACTTTGCTTTTCGTCCCAATAGATTGCCTGCCCTTTTTCGGGGATAGGGAAACTAGCTGCTCTAGTATCAGTGATGTTGTATTTCTTACTCATATGTAACCCCTAATTTGTGGTTAGGAGTTAGCTGCTCTGAAATAACTAAAAGATGAGTTAGAATTGCCATATCGGCGGTTCTCCTATGTCTATCGTCGCTCATGCGGTCGGGACTGTTGCAGCAGTCGCCGGCCGCTTCTGTTTACTTACACCAGAGACTCATGTACGCCCCGTGTAAGCATTTTTATTATAAAGACACATTAGAACGCATTACTACATATAAAAATAAGACGCTGAATTTATTGGAATTTATAAAGACAACGAATTACATATAAGTTCAAATAACCACAACGCAACTTACTCATAATCGGCAGGTCCCCTGTTCAAGTCAGGGTGGGGCCACCATTTTTCCTACTCTTCGACGATAGGGCTCTACCCCATAAACGGGGGATCAGCATTCACCTTACACGATTGATAACACCGGCTCTACCCCATAAACGGGGGATCAGCATTCACCTTACACTTCAGCTTGAGTCGGGTAAGTATAAGTTCTTAGTACAGCTCTACAATGGGGCAAACTGAGGGAAAATATGAAAAAGCGTTCTTAAAATGCTCCTCCTTCATTGGCTGAATTCAAGTTTGCGTGTTGCGCCTAAACTCTCGGATGCGTCGTCAAGTATTTGCTCTTATATGAATATTGATATCAGTAGCCAGTCACAAACTGGTAATGATAGCGTCGTTATAGGTGCCAATTGGTGTACCTGACATTGATGTTTCTCATGAGACCAAAAAATTTAACTGCAATTATCAAAATACTTAGTTTAGCTTATACAAGCATGGTTATTTCCCTACCCCAATGCCGTGACGCTAAATATAGTTAATTTAGCGACGTTTGGCTGCCACTGTATTTTTAACTCCCTCCACCGCTGTGGTGGCATATCTCATTACCGTTGGTCATCCTGAAAAGTGCAGTTTAGATCTAAGAAACATAAAAACAGTTACATGGGTCAGTTTAATCAAGCGAAAGATACTGCAATTATTGTTTTCGACCAATTCGGGTCGTTACTAAAGGAAAATGAATTATGGAAGAAATCAAAATAGAAGAGCTGCGTAACATTTCTGGCGGTTATTGGAACCAAATCGCAATCGCTGTAGCTATAGCAGATGCAGCATACGATTTTTATCAAGGTTATTCAGACCACAGAAAATAACACTCAACAATAAGGAAGTTAAAATGATTGAACTAAACACAACCCAAGTAGAATCAATATCTGGTGCTGGTTTTTTCTACGATTTAGGCGCATTTTTTGCTGAAGTTTCAAACGCAAGTGATGCAATTTATGCGCAGTACGGAAATACAAATAAAAATCACTGGTAAATGCAGTATCTAGGGGCGAAATGCCCCTTTTTTGGAGAGAAGAAAAAATGGAAAGGAAACACGCAAGTATTGGTTTTAACATTGCATCTGGAATATACCTACTAAGTGCTATATGGACTTATTTTGTAATAGGGGATAGGCAATTATATTTGTTAGAACTTCAAACTGCTTTACTTTTTGTGGTTACAGGCAAGTTATATGCACCTACTGAGGAAATAGTTTCCAAACAGAAAGATTAGCCGTTCAAATTGCACTTCTCTAAACAAAGATAATCGACGCTTCGGCTAGGCCCTATAATTCCACTATTTTTTTGTAGATTGTTTTCAAACTTTTCCGGAGGGCCTGAATGACTTTTTAATCAATGGCGTACAGCGGCTCATAAAGTTGATGAATAACTAGGTTAGGTATTGTGCAAAACCGGATCCCGCTCAATTTCTGCTTTAGAGAGTTTAAAAATATCTTTCCAGCCAATAATTCACAATGGTTCAGTTCACGGCTGCACCTTTATTAAAACTGTAATACCTCATCTGTAGCCTATCTTTATTATTAGTCTACTTTGTTACCGGTTTCTAATTAGATGAAGCACCCCATGTCGCGCCATGCGTTTTACTCGCTAACGGTTACCTTCACTATTTTGTCTGTTCTTGGCCAAGTCTCTACCAGCATTTATAGCCCCTTCTTTTTTGACTTAGCGACTATGTATGGCAGTCAGGTGAGCATAATTGAGCAGAGCGTAGCTGTGTTTTTAGTCGCCTTCTCACTTTCACAGTTAACCTCTGGCATAGTGTGCGACTACGTAAACAAGCAAAAATTTTTGTTCTGCGGAATTTTAGTATTTATTGCAGGTACACTTATGGTGGCGCTTGCCAGTGAAGAGTCTACTTTTCTTATAGGACGTGTGGTGCAAGGCTTAGGTGGGGGCGTTGGCGTATCAGTATCGCGAGGGCTGTCACGTCAAATATTTAGCGAAAAGCAGCTAAATACTTCACTTTCGCTCATCAATATTGCCTTTGCTATTGCCCCAGCAATAGCACCGCTAATAGGCACTATAATTGGCGAGTCATTGGGTATTTCCGCTATTTTTTATTTCGTGCTGTTAATGGGGCTACTCGCCCTATTTTTGCTATTCTCAGTTTCCAGCATTCTTAGACATTTTACGCCGCCAGTATCTGATAACGTTTTTAGTCATACGTTAGTACTTATAAAAAGCACAATAGTAAAGCTTGTTACAGTAGGCATGGCTAGCGGGCTTTTGTATGGCATTGTGTTTTGCTTCATTACCATCGCGCCCTCTATGGTAATGCAGCAGTTCGGGCTTTCTAAAACTCTGTTCTCGGTATACTCACTGCTAGCCACCTTGTCGTTCGTTGCAGGCAGCGTATTCAATATTCGGCGGACGTCTTTGTCGCCTTTGCAAAAGTTCAGGGTATCTAGTCTCTGTTTAGCGGCTCTTTCCGTACTTTTTGCTTTGACCGTTTTCTTGAGTTCCCAAAGTGGCTTAGTCAGTATTTTGGCTTACTGCTATGTCACGTTCTTTTTCATCGGTATCGCTATGCCCTGTAGCGTAACTATTATGCTGGGCTATTCTGAAACATCTGCTGGTTTTTTAGCTGCACTCACTGGTTTTTTCCATCTGACAGGGGCCGCCATAGGCGCTTACGCAGTGACGCTACTAACTCTAGGGCCTACCGAGGCTTTTAGTTTAGCGACTAGCGCGTTAAGTATTGCCAGTATCGCTATTTGCTTCACTTTGAAAAAGCTCTAATTGATCATTCTCCCGACAAGGTAATTACAATCACGCGTTAAAAACCGCGCTGGCTATAGCCAATAAACGAAAACTTCTTGTACTAACCTATTTGGTTTCTCAAAACTCATCCCCATAATGTTGAAGCTTCCAAAAGTGGTTGGAATTTTTTTGTTAAAAGGATATTAGAAACAATGAAACGTACTATTCTCGCCAGTATCTTTGGCGCGCTTTCTTTAAATGCATTCGCAGCTTCGCCTTCATATGACTTCGTTAAAGCTGGATATGTACAAGCAGATATTGAAGACGCAGGCGACTTCGAGCCAACAGGTTTTCAAATTCAGGGCTTTAAATCACTTAATGAAAATGTATACCTGACAGGTCGTTATGGTCAGTTAAGTGAAGACGAATATGGTGTTGACGGTGAACTTGACTATATCTCTGCAGGGGTTGGTTACCGCTATGGTTTAACTACAACAACTGACTTTTTTGGTGAGTTAACGTATGAGTATGTAGATGTTGACCTAGATTCAAGCTTTGCTTCTGCTGAAGCTGACGATAACGGCTATGGCATTACTGCCGGTATACGCTCAATGCTAACAGAGCAGTTTGAGCTTCGCGGTGCGATTCGCTATATCGACATTGAAGAAGATGATACTGCCTTTGAAATTGGCGCAGACTATTTCTTTACGCCGCAGTTTTCATTCGGTGCAACTTATGTCATCGCTGACGATGTAGACCTACTAGGTGTATCAGCGCGCTACACTTTCTAATACGCTAACAGTAAGAAGGCGTAATCGCATTAAAGCCACGTTTTCAAACGTGGCTTTTTTATGCTCAGAGGTTATTACCCTTTATTGATGAGATAACGCGGTACGAATCTGCAATTTGCAAAGTGCTACGTTAATACCATCAATTTTTCTCAGCCTCATGGCCTTGTATGCTCATGTGCTGTCGATAACCCATTAGCCGCGCCTTCTTGATCCATATTGAGCGCAGTAATTGGGAATGGTATTACAATACCCTCTTCATCAAACCGCTTTTTCAGCATTTTGATAAACGCACTTTTTATAAAGAAGCGATTAAAGTATTCACGGGTTCTCAGCATAACAGTTAAGTTAATACTCGAATTGTCGAAGGTGTGAAACAACACAAAAGGTTGGTAGGTTTCAACACCAAATTCATGCTGCTCTAAAATCGTATTGGCCACCTCTAAACAGACCTTTTCAACATGGTCTAAATCAGAGCTATAGTGCACGCCCACTTCAACGGGTACTGATAGTTCGCGTTCAGGATAATAGTAGTTAATTAATTTTGAATTAGAGAGCTTGCTGTTCGGCATAATAACAATGTTGTTAGGCAGCATTCTTACCCACGTAGAGCGCCACCCTATTTTCTCGACAAATCCTTGCTCCCCCGAATCCAGTTCAATAAAGTCGCCTATGCGAATGGGCTTATCCATTACTAGTTGAATGCCTGAAAAGAAATTTTCAAGCGTGGGCTGTAAGGCTAATGCTACTGCAAGAGACGTAATACCTAATGAAGCAACAATGGGCGTTATCGATACTCCCATTGTGCTTAATATGATTAAAATGGCGAGTACGGCAAACACTGCTCTTACTGCACCACCAGCAATAGCGCTGGTGTTTTTTACAATAGTTGATTGGTCGCGATAGCGACTTAAGGAATAGGTAACAAAGCGCTCGAAAAAAAGAAACAGGGTAATTATAAGACCTGCTTCAATAACAATAGTTAACGCCTCAATAGCCCTTTCATCTTCTATCTGAAATACTGAAACAATACTTTTCACTAACAGCAAAAAGATAACCCAAATAAGCAAATTAAGCGGGGCATTGAGTGATAGAACTAGCACGCGATAAATATCAGACATGCTGCTGCTTTCAGAACGCGCCTTGGCTTTCAAGCGCACCAATATAAGGCGCTTAATGATGAAAAGCACAATAACAACACCGACTAATCCGGCTATTGCAAGTACCTGCTTATTTTCAAGAAGTTGGGTGCTATCCACGGCTGACTATGCTCCTGCGTAAAAAGTATGGTGCTTTTATAATTAGCTATACGTTAATACGGGAAAGAAGACGCAAAAGATGCACCAATTGTTGCTAGGGATGTTTAGAAAGCTTTTGTTGATATTCGTTTGAAAGCCATTGAGAAGCTTCTTCATTATCCGTAAAAAACAAGTAATCCATTGAAGCAAGCTCTGGGATACGTTGATACATTATCCCGCGGATCACTGGTCCTTTGTATACATAGGCTTTTGCAACGAGCCCCATTTCGGGAAGACGATTAATAATGTGCTTAACCATATCAAACGCTTCGGGCGTAGCGCCTTCTACTTGGCTAATGTCGGCAAGTAAGGCAAAAGGCTTTCCCTTCAACCCCATAACTAATTTGAAAAGCTCTGCTCGATAGCTTTCGGCGCTACTTTCATTAAAAGTGCCATAAAGCTTAGTTGTAATAATCCCATTTGCGTGGGATATCGAAGCGTTGCTTAAATTCTTTGACATATACAACGTTAGTTTTTCTAAACCCTACTAAAGGATAGCTGAAAAAATAACGTTGGCATTGAATTCGTAAAGTTCTCACTAAGGTTCACTGAAAGTTGCTACTCTATTAGTGCTAGCAACCTGTCGTTATCTGGAAAGCGTGCAAGTGCTTGTTTAAGCACATCGTTTGCTGACTCAAGTCTATTGCCTTTACGCAATGCAATAACATAGTTATGCACATATGCTTGTTGATGTTGGCCTACGTCATATCCTTTTTCAAACCAGGTTATCGCCAGTTTGTTGTTGCCTTCGATATCAGGGTGTTCGAGATAATAATTAGCAATCAGAAAGTAGCTTAACCAATAAGAAGGCCAGGTCTGGGATGCGGTTTCTAAAAACGCTAGCGACTGCGCTTTGTCTCCTACTTTAAGCATATCGTAGGCTGCACTTACATAAGTAAAAGGCGTCATCTCAGAAGACGTCACTTTGGGAGGAACCGGAGCTAAATACCAGTAATTTCCTCTTGCCCAGGTTCGTTCAAAAAGCTCAAGCGACATTTCGTGATTAGGCGTAAGGCCCGTATGTAAAGTGACCGTTCCCCTATCACTATCGAACCCGATAACAACGGCGTAGTGCCACTGGGGTATTAATTGGATAGATAAATTTTGAAAAACAATCACCGGGATGTCTTCTTTAACTAACGACATAATGGACGATAATGTTCCTCGCTCAGTATATGGCAAGAAACCAAATTGTCGTGTGGCGCTAACCATTTCTAGCTGCAGACTCCCTTCTTTATTGGGAATGAACAACTTAGGCGCAATGTCGTTTGGTGAGGTACTTTTTCCATAGTAACCAAACACTTCAGAAAGTGTGGTAGGCCCGCAATAAAACTGTTCTTGGGGAAAAAACGGTACAGACTCAATAGTGTGGGAATCGGGCAATGAGGCGAGTCCCTCTTGCCTTAGTTTGTCAGCTTGAGGAGTGGACTGACAACCTGAAAGCAAAAGTAGAAGCGAAAGGCCTGCTAACATGCAGGCCTTTTTAGCTGAATTTATCATCCAATTAGCTGTTAACTGGACGAATAAATGGGTAAACGTCAGTTACACCAATGAGATCCAAAATTGCTATAATGGCAAGTACAGTCAGCACTGCGCCTACAACACCACCCGCTGGCGCTTGATTGATTTCATCATTTAGTTGCGCAATCTCGCTGTCGGTCATACCGTTGATTCTGGCAATAGCTTGGTTGCTATCTACACCTAAGCTCACTAGTTTACTCTGCACGTCTGAACGGTTGACCATGTCAATAAGCTGCTGCTTATTGTAGTGAGCGGCTTGAGTTTGCATTACAGAGTCTGAGCTAATTGCTTCTGCGTGAACACTACCAGACATTAGAACTGTTGCCGAAAAGCAACCAATCGCAATTTTTTTCAAAAACTTCATGATGTTTCCCTCTATAAAATGCACAGTTTTATTCTTCTTTTGCATTACCTATCGCACGGTAAACAAGAGTGAAATAAAACTTCGCACTGATTCAGCAGACGCGTTTGCAGTCTGCGGTTTATTTTCAATCGATAGATGCAGCAAGATTAAGACCAACTAATAAAGTCTATTGTTTATAATAGACAAGGCTCTACTTTTTTCATGCTAAAATAGTAGTTTAAGCGAACTCTTAGCACCAAGACGGATGAAAAATTTAATTCATTCCCTCCTGAATTAAGCATTCACCATGCAGTCACTTTTATGTAATATTTTCTTTATGATGGAATGATTTGCTCAACGTTAATATAGAGATTAGGCGGTAAACAAATACAACGCGTCACTCTTTCTTGTGAACCCCGTGCAAAAGCTGCTCAAAATTTCCTCGACATAAAGCGCTCAATTCCTTATAGTGCGCGCGCTTTTATATATTAGTGGAGCGATAAACGCTTTCACTACTATCTCTTCTCATCGTTTTACCCCTGGATACCTGTTTTGATTACCACCGCAAATATCACAATGCAGTTTGGCTCTAAGCCATTATTTGAAAATATTTCCGCAAAATTCGGCAACGGCAACCGATACGGCCTTATTGGCGCAAACGGTTGTGGTAAGTCTACCTTTATGAAAATTTTGAGCGGTAAACTTACGCCAACCTCGGGCAACGTCTCGATGGCACCGGGTACGAAGCTAGGTATATTAAGTCAGGACCAATTTGCGTTCGAAGAATACAGTGTGGTTGACACCGTGATCATGGGTGACCGTGAATTATGGGAAGTTAAGCAAGAGCGCGACGCCATTTACAGCAAGGCTGAAATGAGCGAAGAAGATGGTATGCGCGTAGCAGATTTAGAGACCCAGTTTGCCGAAATGGATGGCTATACAGCCGAATCCCGCGCCGGTGAAATTCTAACATCTGCTGGCATTGATGAAGATTATCACTTCGGTTTAATGAAAGAAGTGGCTCCAGGTAAAAAAGTACGTGTACTTTTAGCCCAAGCCCTATTTGCTGAGCCTGATATTCTGCTTTTAGACGAACCAACCAACAACTTAGATATCTACACTATCAGCTGGCTTGCAGAGGAACTTAATAAGCGTAAGTCGACTATGCTTATTATTTCGCACGACAGACACTTCTTAAACTCTGTGTGCACACATATGGCCGATATCGATTATGGTGAACTACGTGTTTACCCAGGTAACTACGACGATTACATTCAGGCAGCCATGCTAGTTCAAGAGCAGCTTCATGCAGAAAATGCTAAAAAATCAGCGGAAATTGAAGAGCTGCAAAGCTTCGTAGCGCGATTCTCTGCCAACGCGTCGAAAGCAAAACAAGCTACCTCGCGTGCACGTCGTCTAGAGAAAATTGAACTGGCTGAAGTAAAAGCGTCCAGCCGTCGTAAGCCTTATATTGTGTTTAAGCAGCACAAGAAACTTCACCGCCTTGCTATCACCCTTGAAGAACTGGGACATAGCTATCCAGACCTTCCGTTGTTCGACAACGCTAATTTATTGTTGGAAGCAGGGCAGCGCTTAGCCATAATCGGTGAAAATGGCGCAGGTAAAACTACGCTTTTAAAATGCCTAGTGAATGACATTGAGCCTACCGCTGGTAGCTATAAGTGGGCAGAAAATGCCGCAATCGGCTACATTCCGCAGGACAATGCCAAATACTTTGCTGAAGATATCACTATGTTTGAGTGGATGAGCCAATGGCGCAGTCCGAAACACGACGACCTTCAAATTAAGGGCATGTTAGGCCGTTTATTGTTTACTTCTGATGATTTCAATAAGCGTGTGCAGGTATGTTCTGGTGGTGAGAAAAACCGTTTATTGTTCGGAAAGCTTATGCTTGAAGACATCAACGTATTGGTAATGGACGAGCCTACCAACCACATGGATATGGAATCGATTGAAGCGCTAAACAATGCACTTTATAAGTTTGATGGCACAGTGATTTTCGTTAGCCACGACCGCGAGTTTGTTTCATCACTGGCTACCCAGATCATTGAAATAAAAGACAAACAGCTGAACCACTTCGACGGAAACTACGAAGAGTTTTTGGCCCATAAAGAAAACGCATAAGTAACGTAAAAAGGGGCGTAAAAATCACTAACGTTACCTACACGCTTTTTAGGTTTGGATGGTGAACCCCAAAAAAACGGGCACTTAATTAAGTGCCCGTTTTTGTTTTTTTATAATCTATTTATTGGAAAAGTACTTGGCCGCCGTTTCAGCTAAACGATCGAAGTAACTAATGATTGAATCTTTGATAGGCGCTAGCTCTTTTTCTGTCACTTCATCAAAATCTTCAGGTGGGACAAATTCTTCAATGCGCACGTTCTTCATTGCGTCATCTTGTAACTCTTTAAACAAAGGTTTCGACGCTATGTCTACGGGCTTGTCTAAGCTTTCAATGCTGATGTCAAAACTTGCAGACGCGATGTAATAATCGGTTCCCAAGAAGCTCCGCGTAAAAAGGCCGAAACCTTCACTTTGATGTTCTGAGCAACCATAAGTACCGCATTCTGTGATGGCTACTGTTGGTGCCTCTTGAACAATAATAATTTTTGTAACACCGTCAGCTAACAGCGATTTTCTAAGTGCATTTTGATTTTCATTAAAAGACCAACTATTGTCTTGCTTCACCACAAAATCTAGTTGCCATGCTCCTTTAACTTTGGGTGATACATCAACCACTTCAAAGCGGCTTGATTGCTCTATTGCTGCTTTAAGTTTAGTAAAAAGCGTAGATGCTATCTGCCAGTCGTATGCGTACTCTTTCGAGAAGTTATTAAACTTAGTCGTACCAACATGGGTGTGCGATGGGAATTCATTAGCATTGATGAAAACCCCTATCTTTTGCTTCGGTAATTCTGTCGGCTCATTAGCTTTATCTGCTTCGTCCTCGCTTGCTTGCTCTGAACCATCAACCTCTTTATCTAGCGCATCATTATTTGTTTGATCACCTGAACTTGATTTATCGACATTAATCTCGGTAGGAACACTTTCACTTGGCTCCACACCTCTTTGCGTTACACATCCTGTTGCCAGCATTGATATGGCAACCAGCACACTAAACTTTGTCACAAACTTCATAACACTTCCCTATTTCAAAGCTAATGAGCTTAATACTGAATTTAGACTATTCTGGTTTTGCACTAAACCTCTTCTCAGTTTATTACAAGCAATCTTCTCTATCGATAGAAAGTTACTTTAAGCATTCTCGCGCACAGTTTAACTTTCCAAATCGCTTTAAATTTGACTGTAACAAACAACCTTCACACTGCTTCCAGTGATTTCATTTTTCATAAAGGAAAAGCTAACAATAGAGGGGGATTATCGCCGCTACTGCAATAGTGAGTTAGTTGATTTAGTAGCCACTCATTTTGAGAAAGATATAGCCCTTTTGGATTACACCTTTGAATAAACACTGTACGTGAAGAGCAGGCAAAGAATTGATCGAACCTGAAGTTTAGGCTGTATTGTGATTAAAAAGGAAATTAATTAATGACTCTATTAAAGTGTTTAGGCTCAGTAAGCCTGTCAACATTACTCGTGTTCTCCTCCACCGTTTCTGCACAGCAGTCAGCAAGACCACAACAGCCTCAAGGCTGGATGTGGGGTTTTGGTGTTGCCGCATCTCAAGACGTTTATACCGACTTTGATAACCGTATTGTGCCTATTCCTATTATTGGCTACACAGGTGAAAAGCTTAGGGTTTACGGGCCATTCATAGGTTACGAGTTATTTAGAGAAAAGGGCCTCACCCTTGATGCCCAACTTGTGCCGGTATTTGCAGGTTATGAAGAAGATGACAGCGCCGTGTTTACCGGCATGGAAGATAGAGACTTTAGCTATGCGGCTGGCGTTGGCCTCAACTATAATGCGGGCAGCTGGGTATATTCATTATCAACCAATGCGGATATTTTGGGTAAGTTCGACGGCTATCAAGCGTCTGCTCGAATAGGCAAACAGTTTAGAGTAGATAACTTCATGATAGAGCCATCAGTCGGCGTTACCTACCAAGACAGTAATTATGTCGACTATTATTACGGTGTACGTCCCGAGGAAACTACTGCGTTTCGAAACACATATAACGGCGATAGCGCACTTAATACAGAAGTCCGCATTGCTGTTTCTACCCGCCAGTTTCTAGGCGGTATGACGCGTTTAGAGGTTGGCGCTACTTTCTTTGACGATAGCATTAGCGATAGCCCGCTAACCGACGATGACACTGCATTAAACGCCATGCTGGTTTACACGCGCTTTTTCTAAGCGATTGCCACCTTCTCACCAAAGATGTGTAAAGTTTCATAGCTGAGCTTCCTTTACTAGTACATAAACGCTATCACGCTTAGCATCAAAAGCTATGAACATCATCAAAAATGCCCTCACTTTCGAGGGCATTCGCGTTATTTACACGTTTGTATTTACGTTGACTTTTTGAAGGCAAGCGTCTCCCACAGGGGAACAGTAGACAAGCTATGTTTGTAACTTCCTGATGTTTCTTTAGTACTGTAAGATAAGTAAATCAGCGTCTTCGAGTCTGCATCATAAATTCGTCGAAGCTTCATATTTTTGAAAAACACGCTTTTAGATTTTTTGAATATCACTTCACCAGAATCTGACTTATCAATAGCCTCTAGCATCTCTGCTGTGATTGGGCCGGTTTGTCTGCACGCAATAGAGCTGTCTGATGGGTCAGACAAATCCAAATTCGCTTCAATACTTGAAATATGACAGGTAACGCCAGTGACAACAGGGTCTTGAAGCGCATCAATTTTGATATCTTTTGTGGTAAAGAGCCCAAGCGATACATCGCCAACTTCGCTATCACTACAGCCTGCTAATGTAAAAAGCGAAGCAGTGAGTAGCCCAAGTACAGAACCTTTGAAAGCGGTGCTTTTTATTGAAATCTTATTTGAAAAAGCACGGTGTTTTTTACGCTTCATCCAACGTCCGCTTGTTTTCATACCTTTATCGCCTCTATGCTAATTATAACCTTTTATGTACCTACTCGAATTACCGAGTCTGTGATCATTTTAGCCTAACAGGTTAAGCTGTATTTTATCCATAAGCGCATATTGTTTTATAAGTTGCTTGGCTTTTTCTATGTCTGGCGCGAAATAGCGGTCCTTGTCGTAAAAAGGCACCTGCTTTCTTAGTAGCTGCATTAATTTCTGCAGCTTTTCACTCGTTGTTAAGGGTTTTCTAAAATCTAAACCTTGGCAGGCCGCTAACCATTCAATGGCTAAAATGCCCGCTACGTTGTCAAAAATGTCTCTTAATCGCCTTGCCGCAAATGTCGCCATAGACACATGGTCTTCTTGGTTAGCAGACGTAGGCAAAGAATCAATGGATGCTGGGTGCGCCAAGGTTTTATTTTCACTAGCAAGTGCAGCACAGGTCACCTGCGCAATCATAAACCCTGAGTTTACCCCACCGTTTTCAACCAAAAATGGAGGCAAGCCGCTTAAGTGAGTATCTATCATTAGCGACATTCTGCGCTCTGACAGTGCGCCAATTTCAGACAGCGCTATAGCCAACATGTCTGCTGCCATCGCCACCGTTTCCGCATGAAAGTTTCCGCCAGACAAAATATCGCCAGCGGTCGCTTCGCTAACATTCGAACCATCACTGCTTTCAACAAAAACTAGCGGGTTATCGCTAACGCCATTCGCTTCAGTCACTAGAATATCTTGGGCGTATCGCATTTGCTGTAAACAGGCCCCCATTACTTGCGGCTGACAGCGCAGTGAATACGGATCTTGCACTTTTTCACATCTTTGGTGTGAGTTACCAATCTCTGAGGTATCTAACAATGCTCTAAACGCAGTCGCCACATCACACTGGCTTTTATGGCCTCGTACTTCGTGAATGCGCGGGTCGAAGGGCACCCGAGAACCTAACGCGGCTTCAACCGTGAGCGCACCAATACCGATAGCACTATGAAGCGCATTTTCAGTATAAAACAGCCCCTGAAGTGCAAACGCTGTTGATGCCTGTGTACCGTTTAACAGTGCCAAGCCCTCTTTGGGTGCCAACGCAATGGGCCGCATACCAGCTATTTCTAATGCTTTGGCCGCACTAATACGTTCTCCTTTGTAGAAGGCTTCCCCTTCTCCTAAAAGCACTACACTCATGTGTGCTAAAGGCGCTAAGTCTCCACTAGCCCCTACCGACCCTTTTTCAGGAATGGCAGGGTAAACCTGTGCGTTAAATAAGGTAATCAGCGCCTCTATTACGCTCAACCGAATGCCCGAATAACCCCGTGCTAGCGAATTAATCTTCAGCAGCATAAGTAAACGCACTGTATCTTCTTGCATAAAGTCACCGGTACCTGCCGCATGAGAAAGTACTATACTGCGCTGCAATAACTCCAGTTCATCGGCATCAATTCGCGTATTAGCCAATAACCCAAAGCCCGTGTTAATGCCGTACACGGTTCGATTTTCTTCTATGACGTTCAGCACTACTTGCTCGGCAGCGTTTATGGCAGGTATCGCACTTTCAACCAGCGACAAGTAAATATGGTTTCGATGCACTTCTCTTAACTGTTCTAGGGTCAGTGTGCCAGGAACAAGGGTTAGCTTTTGAACACCGTCTTGCTTAGTGAAAAAAGACGTCTGGGACATAACTACGCCTCCCCGCCTAAGTTTTGGTGTGAGCTATTTTGGTGTGAATGACAGCTAGAACTCGAACCTTCATTGCCAGCCCCTTGATTATTAGCCATGGAATTTACCATAGGAAGGTCAAGGTCGTGTTTGGCGGCACAATCTTTTGCAATGTCATAGCCAGCATCGGCATGACGCATTACGCCTGTAGCGGGGTCGTTATGAAGTACCCGAGCTATACGCTCGGCCGCGGCATCAGTACCGTCACAGACAATAACCACGCCGGAATGTTGGCTGAAGCCCATTCCTACGCCACCACCATGATGAAGGCTCACCCAAGTCGCACCACCTGCTGTGTTTAATAGCGCGTTTAATAACGGCCAGTCCGAAACCGCATCTGAACCATCGAGCATGGCCTCGGTTTCTCTATTTGGGGAAGCTACCGAACCAGAGTCGAGATGATCTCGACCAATCACTACTGGTGCGCTTAGCTCACCACGGCGCACCATTTCGTTAAAGGCCAGTCCAAGCTTTTGTCTTTCACCTAGTCCAACCCAACAAATGCGCGCAGGCAGGCCCTGGAACTGTATACGTTCTTTGGCCATGTCTAGCCAGTTATGTAGATGCGGATTATCGGGTATAAGCTCTTTAACTTTAGCGTCCGTTTTATAGATATCTTCTGGGTCGCCAGATAAAGCAGCCCATCTAAAGGGGCCAATACCCTGACAAAACAGCGGGCGAATATAAGCGGGTACAAAACCCGGGAAATCAAAAGCATGCTCAACGCCTTCTTCCAGAGCCATTTGCCTAATGTTGTTGCCATAATCGAGCGTTGCCGCGCCTGCCTGTTGAAAACCCAGCATGGCTTTAACCTGTAATGCCATCGACTGCTTCGCTTTTTTAATCACACAAGCTTCGTCTTTTGTACGCTGCGCTTCGGCTTGATCTAGCGTCCATCCAACCGGCAGATAGCCATTAAGCGGGTCGTGAGCACTGGTTTGATCGGTCACAACATCAGGAATGATCCCTTTCTCTAGCATATCGGGAAATACCTCAGCAGCATTGCCGAGCAAGCCTATAGAGACTGGTTTACCGTTTTGTTTGGCTTTCTCTAGTAGTTGTATCGCCTCTTCTAACGAATGGGCTTTTTTATCTAGATAGCCTGTGCGAATTCTGAAATCTATACGGGTTTCATCAACTTCCACTGCCACCATTGAAAAGCCAGCCATGGAAGCCGCAAGTGGCTGTGCTCCACCCATACCGCCTAAGCCGCCCGTCAAAATCCAGCGCCCTTCAGCATTACCCTCAAAATGGGTTTTAGCCACGCTCACAAAGGTTTCATACGTGCCTTGCACAATGCCTTGAGAGCCTATATATATCCACGACCCTGCCGTCATTTGCCCATACATCATCAAACCTTCTTTATCTAGAGCGTTAAAGTGCTCCCAATTCGCCCAGTGCGGAACAAGGTTAGAGTTAGCAATTAACACGCGAGGTGCGTTTTCATGGGTGGGAAAGACGCCAACAGGCTTACCTGATTGAACAAGTAATGTTTCGTCAGTATTTAAGCGCTTAAGCACTTCAACAATTTTGTCGTATGACGCCCAGTCTCGGGCCGCGCGCCCAATGCCGCCGTAAACTACCAAGTTTTGTGGATGTTCCGCCACGTCTGGATCCAGGTTATTCATCAACATGCGAAGCGGCGCTTCGGTTTGCCAACTCTTTGCGTTTAACGTACTGCCTCTTGGGGCACGAATTTCTCTTGTAGGGTCGAGGCGTTTCATAAACTTCTCCTAGGCGTCTTTTTCTTTTACTGAAATATTGTTGTTATAAGAAGCAGTAGCTTTATAAAAAGCGACTTCAGAGTTAGCGTCTTAGGCGCGTTTACACTTAAAACTCCAAGTGTCCTCCCAGTCGGTATCTACTGCCAGGGTGGAACAACACAGCGTGGCTAACCACAGCGGCTGACCCATTTTCATTCCCCGTCCCACGGGAAAATGTCCTTCGAGTAATCTTTAGGCAAGGCTCTTTAGGCTTTATCAGTAACGCTTGTGCAATATCTCTTTCAACAATTACAGCTTCTACGCTATGGTCCGCCTGTGAAAGGGGCGCGACTTGATTCAGATAAAAGTTTGCGGTTTGCGCTTTAAAATCCTTATCTAAGTAGTCGTTAATCCAAGCTGGATTAACCCACCTGTCTTCGTACTGAACGGGCAAGTTGTTCTCACAGTGAACGATAATGCTGTGAAATACAGGCTCTCCTACATCAACGGCTAGGCGCTGTGAAATAGCATCACTGGCAGGTGTAGTTTCAAGCACCAATATCTCGTTAGTGTATCTATGCCCCCGCCGCTCTATTTCATCGCGAATGCTTTTGATTTCAAGCATTGAGCTCATAGGGCGACTATCTGACACAAACGTGCCAATCCCCTGGCTGCGCATTAAAATGCCCTCGTCCACCATTTCACTTAACGCACGTCGTGCAGTCATTCGACTAACACCATGTTGCTGAGCAAGTTGGTTTTCTGAGGGCACTTGACTACCCGGCTTCATTACACCACTTTCAATAGCATCTAAAATTGCCGTTTTAATTACCCTGTATCGAGGTTGCATATCGTGGGTTCACAACTAAATTGTTAATAATATGCTAACAGCATACTTGTATATACAAGTATGCACAAGTACACTGATTTTTAAAATTTGCGCTATGTTTCAGTGATGGCACTGGGTAGAACTAGGCAAAGAGCTAGGCAATAGGTGACTTAAGGTGGAACACGTTATGGCTTATCAGTACGACTCGGTTATTTACAACGTTCGCATTGCATCTATGCAAAACAATGGGTTGCCTTATGGCGAATTACCTTCACATGCCATTGCTCTAAAGGACGGAAAAATTGCTGCACTAATTCCCTGCGACAATTCACTAAGCGACGTGCTTAAGCAAGCCAAAAACGTACTTGATGCCACTACGCTTATTTCTCAAGATGAAGGTGAAGATGAAGGAGCAAACGCCAAGCCCCCATGGTTATTGCCTGGATTCATCGATTGTCATACTCATCTAGTGTACGGCGGTAACCGCGCTGAAGAGTTTGAGATGCGTTTACAGGGCGCAAGTTACGTTGACATAGCCCAGCGAGGCGGCGGCATTAAAGGTACAGTGGAAAAAACGCGATGTGCTGATGAGCGCACTTTGCGTAATACAGCGATAAAGCGAGCAAAGCGACTATGCGAAGAAGGTGTTACCACCATTGAAGTAAAATCAGGATACGGATTAGACTTAGACACTGAAGCGCGTATGTTGCGTGTGGCTAAATCCCTTGAGCAACACCTTCCTGTGAATATTCAAACTACCTATTTAGGCGCCCACGCCCTGCCAAATGAATTTACTGATGACCCAGACGGGTATATTGATTTTATTTGCAATGAGGCACTTCCTCATATTGCTTCGCAAAAATTGGCTGACGCCGTTGATGTATTTTGTGAAACCATCGGCTTTTCAACTTCACAAACAGAACGTGTATTTTCCAGTGCACAAAAGCATGGCCTGCCAATTAAAGCTCATGTAGAGCAGCTTAGCGACAGTAAAGGTGCTATCTTGGCGGCTAAATACGGTGCACTATCAGTAGATCACATCGAATACTTAGCTGACAGCGATATCCCCTTACTTGCCCAAAGTGGTACCGTTGCCGTATTGCTTCCGGGCGCGTTTTATTATCTAAGTGAAGTGCAAAAGCCGCCGGTAAATGCACTTCGGGCCCACAATGTTCCAATGGCGATAGCGACAGACTTTAACCCTGGAAGTTCACCGTTAGCCTCTATACTTACCGCGATGAATATGAGTTGCGTGTTGTTTCAGTTAACCCCAGAAGAAGCAATTCGCGGCGCTACAGTGCATGCAGCGGGCGCACTTGGGCTACAAGACCGAGGTATTATCGATGTAGGAAGGCTGGCAGACTTCACCTTATGGGATGTCGAAACCCCCGCAGAGCTTACCTACTGTATTAATGGCCATCGCCCTATTGCCGTGTACAAGGAGGGGAAACATGTTTAGGTGGCAAGGCAGAATAGACAGTGAAGACGGCATTGAGGGCCTACGTTGGCATCAAAAAGTTAACGAACTTGAAGTGGGCGAAGATGATTCATTAGCCAACGCCGTTACCCTTGTTGGTTTTGAAAGTGATTTAGGTGTGGCATTTAACAAAGGCCGCGTAGGTGCAGCTGCTGGTCCAAACGCTATTCGCCAGGCGCTTGCAAATTTACCCTGGCACTGGCCAAGCGCATCATTAGCTGACTTAGGGAATGTTACCGCCAAGGAGAACTTAGCCCAGGCACAAACCCAATATGCCGACGCCATTTGTTATGCGCTCAAGCAAAGTGATGGATTGGTCATTGGGCTGGGAGGGGGACATGAAATTGCTTGGGGTAGCTATCAAGGCGTTTTCAATGCTAAGTCTAAAACATCTCGCATTGGTATTATTAATTTCGACGCCCATTTTGATTTAAGAAAACCTTCTCCCAACACCAGTTCAGGTACGCCGTTCAGGCAAGTGTATGAGCACTGCCAGTTACACGATACACCGTTTCATTATGCTTGTTTGGGCGTATCGAAAGCGGCTAATACACCAGCACTGTTTGACTTTGCTAACACATCTAACACGCGCTATTTAACCGACGTAGCATTAAGTGATGAATCGCTTTGTATGCAGCGAATAGATGAGCTGCTATCTCCCATGCTAAAAGACATCGATGAGCTTTACATCACGGTGTGTTTAGATGCATTTCCAGCAGCACAAGCACCTGGTGTTAGTGCTCCCAGCGCATTGGGTATTTCTCCGGCTCTTGTTATTAACACACTACACTATTTAGCACAGCACCAACTTACTTACGGGTATCAATGGAGACTGTGTGACATTGCGGAAATGAACCCCAATTATGATATTGATAGCCGTACAGCAAAGCTGGCTGCACGGCTAATTTTTGAGGCGGTAGATGCAATAAGTTCGCAAACCTGATGCGTTAAACATTTGCGTTTACTCGCCACCCGCCCTTTCACACGCAGCGGCGGTAAACAAGACATCGGTAGAGCTATTTAATGCGGTTTCAGCAGAGTCTTGCAATACGCCAACAATAAAGCCCACCGCGACCACCTGCATAGCCACTTCATTGGGTATATTAAACAGGCTACAGGCAAGCGGAATAAGCAATAGCGAACCGCCAGCAACGCCTGAACTTCCGCATGCTGATACCGCAGCGATAACGCTTAACAATACAGCAGTAGGGAAATCTACAGAAATTCCCAAGGTATTAACCGCAGCTAGCGTCAACACGGTAATTGTGATCGCAGCCCCAGCCATATTAATGGTGGCGCCTAACGGAATAGATACCGAATAGGTGTCTTCATCAAGCTTTAAACGTTTACACAGCGCCATGTTTACCGGAATATTCGCTGCCGAACTTCGGGTAAAAAATGCCGTAATGCCGCTTTCTTTCAGGCACTTGAACACCAAAGGATAGGGGTTCTTTTTCGTTGCTAAAAAGACTAACAGCGGGTTGGTTACAAGTGCGATAAATAACATTGCGCCAATGAGTACCGTTAATAAGTGGGAATAGCCAAGCAAAGCTTCGAAGCCTGTTGTAGCAATAGTGTTAGCTACCAAACCGAAAATACCAAATGGCGCAAGCCTGATAACAAAACTCACTACGGTTGTTACGCTATCTGCCATGTTTTGAAGTAGCGCTTTCGTTGCCTCGCTAGCATGACGTAGACCTAAACCTAGACCTACAGCCCACGTGAGAATACCAATGTAATTTCCATTTACTAATGCATTTACCGGATTATCCACCATGTTATAAAGCAAGGTGGTAAGCACTTCCGACACCCCTTTTGGTGCAGCTTGGCTAATGTCGGAGGTCACTAAACTTAAACTTGTGGGAAAAGCAAAGCTTGCTAATACGGCAGTTAGCGCAGCCAGTAACGTACCTAATAAATACAGTACTAGTACCGGTTTTATAAAAGTTTGCTCGTTTTGTTTGTGGTTAGCAATGGACGCCATGACCAAAACAAACACTAATAGAGGCGCTATCGCTTTAAGGGCCTTTACGAATAAACTCCCCAACAGCCCTGCAGATTGAGCAGCTGAAGGTGAAAAACTCGCTATCGCAATACCACATACAATACCGATGATAATTTGCAGTACCAAACTGCCATTCATGTAGCGCTGAAACAGGCTAGGGCGTGACGTTGAATCCATAAATGTTGGTCCATTATTATTTTTGACGACGCACCATAATGTAAAACCCCAGACAAATGAACCAGTTTGGTCTTAGTTACTCGCAAATAACCGTATGCTTGCCGTTTATAAGGGTTTACATGCCTTCAAGTATCTTTTGCGTATAAGACGTCCACTCGTAAATAGGAATCTCTTCGTCAATATAATAGTCTGGCTGAATGCCCACTCCATCAATGGCCATGTGGGGAATACGCAAACTTTTGGTTAAACTGTAATGCAAGGTAAAAGCACCGCTCGGCGAATTAGTTTGATACATATTAGAGATATCGAGCACACCCGCAGTGGTCTGCCCAAACAGCTTTACTTTCTTGCTTTGTTTAGCCGCCAGCAAGAACTGCTCAGCGGTGCTGCCATTACTTGAATCAACAAGTACGCCTATACTTTTTGGCAAGGGTTCAATTTTATCAAATGTCTCTACCGTTACATCTTCACCAATATTGATGTAGCTACCAATATGTTGCTGAAGAATGTCATATCCGTCTTTAGCCCACTGCTTTTCTTCTTCACTGAAATGAGGGTTTTGCAAAAAGCCGAGCATTCTAGAGTTGTTAAGCTCGGTAGATAGGTATTCCACGCCTACAGTGCGAATAGGGTTGGTGTATAAAATTGGTAGTAAAGAAGCATAGCTTGCATCACTACCACCACCGTTTCCCCGGATGTCGATGATGAGGTTTTCGGTTTTTATAATTGTGTCCAGGTGCTCAGCGATAACGGCGTCGATATCTTTTTTGAAGGCATGGTTGAAAGACGGTATGCGAACTAGCACTGTGTTCTCAGAAATTTTCTCAAATAGCGGGGCTTTTGCACTAAGTAGGCTTACATAACGCTTTACTTCAGGCGATGATTCTTGTCGCGGTTCCTGACGGGACATAACGATAAAGCTGTTTCCCAGTACCACATGATTATTACCCAAGAACATCATGTTATTTATTTGTCTTGCAGAGTGATCGCCCATAAAAAACGTTACTTTTGCGGCATTGTCGTCTTCAGGGTCGTTAACAATGAACTTTACTTGCCCTGCCTTCCATGACGGATTGGTACTTTCAACGATATAGCCTTTATGGACATTGCCTTCTTTTTTTAACGCAACCGTATAGCTGGAAAATTGCCAAATCCCCTCAAGAGGTTCATCACTTTTAGTTTCTAAATGCTGTTTAAATGCTGATAAGTCGAAATCATGTACTTTCGATTCGGTTACCGTTTCGTTTGAATTATTTGTATTTAGCGCAAGACCAATATGCCCCTTGCGAAAAAATTCAAGCCAGTCGATAAGTACTGTGTGGCATTGCGGTTCGTTCTTCGCGCTTTGTACCCGAGCCAAGATGGCATTGTTGTGGGCGGAATAAAGGTCCTGTCCTTTTTTCTCGACGCTATATTGAAAACCGGCATCGTTATTTTCGAACGTCTCTTTTAGCCATTTAAACTCACTTTCGCACTGAAAGGTACTACCAAACGAACAGAAAGAGGCGACAAGAGGAAATATTGCAAATCGTTTCACTATTTATGATGTCCATATCTACATTTAGGACGAATAACGTATCATACATCCATGAATTTGCGAGTGTTTGCTACGCACTTATTTGTAAGTAAACATTTGATAAATTTTACCTTGTGCGGTGAGGTCACCCCACCGCATAAGGCTTTTCTAGTGCACTTAAACCTACGCCATTGCGTTTGATCACTTTAAGCTGAGTAGGAATACGCTCTTTCATGGCTTCAATATGGCTTATCACACCAATCATTTTTCCGCTGGCATTTAAGTTGTCTAGTGCATCAAGGGCCACATCTAACGTTTCTGCATCAAGGGTGCCAAAGCCTTCATCCAAAAACAGTGAATCGATACTGGTCTTGTGACTGACCAAGTCAGATAAAGCTAATGCCAGTGCAAGGCTCACCAAAAAGCTTTCTCCGCCAGACAGGGTTTTGGTGTCTCGCACTACGTCACCTTGCCAGGTGTCTAATACACTTAAACCCAACCCTTCGTTTTCTTTTCGCATTAGCTGATAGCGACCGTGTAATTTATCAAGCTGCTGATTTGCAAGCTGCACTAAGTTGTCTAACGTAAGCCCTTGGGCAAACCGTCTGAATTTGTCGCCGCTGGCCGAACCAATTAACGAGTGCAGGTAAGTAATATCGTCGTAATAGGCCTCAAACGCGGCCATCTCATCCACAAGCTGCTGCTGCCTTTCGCGGGCTTGATTGTTAGCGTTTAGCTGCTGTTCAATTTGTCCTAAGGAAGATAACAATGTATCCCGCTGCTGTGCTAGTTGGGATATTTTCGTATCAAGCCACTGTGCACCGTGTTCTTCTAACTCTCGCTGCCACTGCGCTGCGTTAGCATGGGCTTTTAGCGATTGCCGTGTAGCAAGCACATTTTCTAGCTTTAAGTCTGCTTGTTGTTTTTGCTGTGTTAATCGCTTTTGCAGTTCAAGCAAGGTGTTGCGAGTATCTTCGTCTAAAAGCGCACTACTGAACGCTTGCTCGTCGGTAAATGGGCTACTCGCCAACTGACGGTTAAAGTGCTCTGTTGCCTCTTTAAGCGCCAGCTCTTTCTCGTTTAGTTGTTCACTAAGCTGGGCAATTTCTGCTTCTAAACGAGACAAAATAGTGTCCGTTTGTTGCAGGCGAGATTTGCATTCATTTACGTTTCGCTCAGCCATTTCTTGGGCAGCGCTTGCCTTATTCCTTGTTTCAGCAATATCCCCTTCTGGGAATACGGTTTTGCGCGAGTCTTGCAGCGCTTTTAGCCTATTATCTAGCTGCACAAGCTCTTCGCATACGCCCTTAAGCTGATTTTCGGCGCTCTCGATATCACGATTAACCACAAGCAAGGTGCTACTTACCCCTTGCAACTCATCTTTAAGTTTGGCGTGTAGCTGATGATTGTGTTTATAGGTTTTAAGCGCTTCGGCTTTTTCATTTAACCACGTAGCAATAGCATCAATAGTCAGGTTGTGAACTTCAGCATTGTGCGATGTCATGCTCTCACGAAGCGTTGCGATCCTATCGTTAACCACTTTGGTTTTATCCGCCAACTCTGCATTGCGTAAAGTGTATTGCTTATCCAAGGTTTCGCGCTGCTGTAAAGAAACTGCAAGTTCAGACTGTTTGGTTTGTAACGCTTGTTGTGCTTCATTTTTGCTCTGCACTGCGGCATTGAGGGCTTGCTCGCATTGCTCTATACGCGCTAACTGTGCGCTAATGTCATCAAGTCGGGTTTTAAACTGCTCGGTGAATTGGGCTACGCTTTGCGATGTATTAATGTCGACGTTATCAAAGCTTGGTATATCAGCGCTAAGTACACTTGAAATCTGCTGCCACTTTTCTAACAGCGTATCTCGTTGCCCGCTTGCCTGTTCTAGCTGCTTATTAACCTGAGCAAGTGTGAATTCAGTATGGGTAACACTTTCTTTTGCCCGCGCCCCCTGCTGCTCAATATCATCTAACTGCTGCTTTAAGCTATCTCGCTTTTGGATAGTTTCAGGTACATCAATCGCCACGCTAGACGTGGTGTGTTCGTTAGCCCCACATACTGGGCATGGCTCGCCACTTTTTAGCTGGGCGCGCAGGTGTGCAACTTCAGCATCTAGAGCGATAAGCGCCTCTATGTCTTTTAAATTACTGCGAGTTTGCTTGTAAGCATCAACCAAGGCTTGGCGCTCAGATTGCTGCTTCGCTAGTTGCTTCGCCAAGTCTTCCTTCTGCGTACTCAGCGATACTTTGTCTTGCTCTAGTGCCAAATATTGCTGTTGAATATGCCCTATCTGTAACACGTTATCCCAATGATCAAGCTTGGTATTACGCTCTTGCTGAAGACTTGCCTTACTAGTATCGCTATTTTCATTAGCGTTAAAAAGCGCAGCATTTAACGACTCTTCACAAGCAGCTACCTGGGCGGTTTTATTATCAAAAGTTTGCGTTAATGTTTGTAGCGATCGATTCGTCTTTGCAATAGCTTCATCAAGTGACGATAGCGCGTGGCGCTCGTCTTCCGCGCGTTGTTTAACTGTCGCTAATTGCTGCTGATCACTCTCAATATGCCGCGCAGTTTCACTCCAGCCGCTGATAAACTCAGCCATTTTGCTTAGTGAGTGATGTTCATTTAGGTATGCTTCCAGTTCACTCAGTTTTTTCTTATTATCGGCCGAGGCGTTTTCGATTTCTGTGCGCTTTAGTGTTAACGCGTTTATTGACTGCCTTAAACTTGCCGCGCTTTCGTTTGCTTTTTGCTGTTCAGTAGTCAGCTGCGCTATTTGGTTATCTAGCGGAACCACCTGCTCGTTTATGCGCTTTTCAAGCTCACTGCTTTGTTGCTTTGTATGAGCTAGCGCTTGTTCAGCATTAGCTACTTCTGTACTAAGCTGTGCCTTTTTCGTTTTTAAGTCGGGCAGTTGAGCCGCCTTCTCATCGAGCCTTTCTTTATAACGAGTTACGTCTTGCTGAAGCCCGCTTTTTTGCAAAAATGGCAGGCGAAGCTTTTCAGCCGGCTCGCTTTGAGTTAGAAGATCAAGCTCTTGTTTCGCCTCATTGATGGCGTTATTCGCAGCGAGCTGGGCTTCTTTTGCCTCTTTAAGCGCGAGTTCATTAGTGTTGAATGATTGTTGCCACTGCTGCTGTTGCTGTAATTCAGCAAGTGTTTGATTGAACGCTGAAACTTGACCATTGATACGAGTTTGCTCTTCTTCCAACTGGGTAATTTGCTCATCGCTTAGCAAAGTTACGCCTTCTAGCTTTATCGCAAACTCTTTTTTCTTTTGTTTAGCGTCACTAAATTGCTGATGTACTGCCTGTGATATCTGCCCGTAAATTTCGGTGCCAGTTAACTCTTCAAGCAGTTCGGCTCGGTCGGCCTCGTTAGCATTTAAAAACGCAGCAAAATCCCCTTGCGACAACATCATAGACTTGGTGAAACGGGCAAAATTAAGGCCAGTCAGCTTTTCAATCTCTTCGCTTTTCGGCCTAACTTGGGTAGCCAATACCTTGCCGCTTTCAACTTCGGCCAGCTCAACATCAGCACTTTGCAGGTTACCGTCAACTTTCCCTCTGGCCCGACGCATACTCCAAAACGCACGGTATGCTTTCCCCTTAATATCAAACTCAACCTCCGCCAAACACTCCGCCGTGCCGCGGGTCATGATGTCGTTGTTAGACGTTGAAATTGGCCCCAAGCGAGGGGTTTGGTGATAAAGCGCTAAACAAATGGCATCAAGTAGCGTGGTTTTACCTGCCCCTGTTGGGCCAGTTATGGCAAACAGGCCATTGTCGATAAACGGCGACTGGGTGAAATCTATCTTCCACTCCCCTTTTAGGGCGTTTAGGTTTTTAAGGCGTAAGGTCAATATTCTCATTGTATTACTCGCCTTTATTTTCTGTTGTGTTTGCCAATGAGGTCTCTACTGGTACTTCAGCATCTTCATCATTAGTGTGCACTTGCTCTACTGCTTCATTGAACAGCTGCCTTATCCGGTTAATGCGTGGAGCGTTTTTCTCTGAACCGGCTTGTTCCATTGTTCGGGTGCTTTGGTCGTCATCTAGCAGGGTTGCTTGTGCCGACTCAGTTGATACCGACCCGCTCTGTGCCGACTCACTTGTTGGATTATCTTCTATGCTCTCCAATGCCAAACGCGCTTCAAATACATCGTTTACCGATAGTTCACTAAGCTGAACGTTTTGCTTTTCTGTTAGGCTATTTACCATGCGCTTACGCTTGCGTTTCAACTGTAAAATCTCAGCGTTTTTCCCTTCTAACAAGCCCTGAATACGCTGCTGCAAATCAGTCAGGTAGTCTTCTGTTTCAACTTCAATGCATAACCACACAGGATCTTTAGGACTAATGGCGTTATCCGTTGCGCTAATGGCTTTATTAAACTCGCTAAGGGGTTTATTAACCTCGCTAAGGGGTTTATTAACCTCGCTAAGGGCTTTATCCACTTCGCTAACGGCTTTATCCACTTCGCTAACGGCATCATCTGTTTGAGAAGCTAAGGCGATGGCCTCGCTTTTATTAATGGCCGCCTCAATCGCTTTTAAGTCACCTTTTATAACTTCCATGGCTTGAAAGCGTGGAACTGGAAGGGTTGAGATTGTGGGCGTAGTGCTTTCACATTCAAACGAGACTAGCACCACTTGTTTTTGTGTATTCAGTTCGTCAAAGCTAAGCGGTATGGGAGAGCCTGAATAGCGAATGTGTTCAGTTTTTGCTACCTTTTGTGGCCTGTGAATATGTCCCAACGCGATGTAATCAGCTGGCGGAAACCCTTTGGCATCAAAGCCTTCAAGAGTACCAATGTAGATATCTCGCACACTCTCTGACTGACTCACGCCTAAAGCGGTTAAGTGCCCTGTAGCGATAATAGGAATGGCTGCGCTATTTTCACTACTTTCTTCTCTTCGCTTTTCTTCTATTGAGGCACGCAATGACAAGGCCTCATTAAAAAGTGAGGCATAGTGTTGCTTTATCGCATCGCCCAGCGCTTGACGCTTGTCAGTGGCGCTTTGTCCTGCCTCACTGACTAGCACATCACGTGGGCGAATAAAGGGTACAGCACACAATACGGCACCGGGCAGCCCCTTGCGATTATTCAGCGTGATGACTTGTTCACTTATTTCGCCATAGGTACTGGCTATTACGTGGCTATTTAGGTATTTCAGTAGCGCCTTACTTTCGTTTAACACCGACACTGAATCGTGATTTCCCCCCAGCACCACCAATGTACACTGCATGCCCTGTAGTTCACCGATAAACGCATGGTAAAGCTCTCTGGCGTAGCTAGGCGGCGTGCCCGTGTCGAACACATCACCTGCGACAATAATCGCATCTATTTGATACGCCTCTACTTGTTGAAGAAGCCATTTGAGGAAGGCGGCATGTTCGTTTTTGCGACTTTTCGTAAAAAAACTCTGACCTAAGTGCCAGTCAGATGTATGCAATATTTTCATGTAGAAGTGAACCAGGCTTGTTACATTGGAGATAGAGAAACGCATTCGGCGCAATGGCGCTGCTGCTATGGAGTGTCGATGTTGATCAACGCACCGTACAGCAACTATAGAGATTTTATGGTTTTATGACAATGGTTTGGTAACTCTGTCGCCTATCTTAATACCTGCTTAACGCCTCGCCTATTTAAGCGTAGACTTTGAAAGAAAATTAGACGGAACAACCTAGTGTGCACAACCTATTAGTCGGTACTATAAACAATCAAACAGGTTGATATATATTATCCCAGAAATCATCGAGTATCTTCACAGCATCTTTCAGCGTTCGAGCGACAAAAACATCACCGTTTTGCTCGACCAACTGCATGGCGACCAATTTTTCAATTGCATCGGTAACGTCGAAATCGAGAGCGCAGTTGAGTTCTTCTAAAAAGTAGGTTTCTATTGCGCTATCAAGGTTTGCTAATGTCATTCCACCAGCAGCTATTTCACTGTCTGATTGCATCTTACAAAATGCCGCAGAGCCTTCACCGGATACACGACTGCATTTCAGTAAAAAAGTATAAGCTAACAAAGCTTCTTTGCAGTCCTCTTCCTCTGCTGCATCAATTAACGTATGAAACACGCCTGCATTATTGTCTAAATTTTTAAAATAGAGATTGTCAGACAAGGCTTTCATAAACCTGATTTTTCTGTTTTTAAACTTTGTCCATTCCTTAAAGATAAAGCTGCCGAATACACCCATGCCAATACCAAAAGTTATTAGGCTTTGCTTAGTCAATTCCACTTCATCGTCTTTAAAGCCAAGCCAAAAGGCCAGAAAAGATGCCATGAGAAGTAGCGATGCGCCTAACTTAGTCACTAGCACCACGGTGCCACCTATTGCCGCCGATGCACTAATGATCAACTTATCTAGCGGACGCATTTTGACTTCGCTATTGGGAAACAGCATCTCCAAGTCTGCTTTAGGTACGTTTTGGAACAGCTTTACTATGGTGGAACCAGGTTTAAAGGTAACTGGCGTTTGCCCTTTCTCTTTGAAGTAGGCTTCATCTTTAAAAGTGATATAAACAGCCACTTTGTCGTAGTTGGTAAATGACACCTGCTTTTTTCGCAACCCGAAAAAAGTACGCACAGTTTCCGTTTTTATAGACTCGCCCCGGCGATAAAACACTACATCTTCAAAGTCATCGAAGCTTACCGCGAGACGTACTTTGAACAAGGATTCTTCATTCAGTGCAGCTTCCAAATCTTCGTCTGTGACTTTTTCAAAATTTGCTGCGTTTAAGAGGCTCGCAAACCCCTTTGCAAACGCTTTTTGGTTCTGCTTGCGTACCCTTTCATTCGAAGGCTGTAATTCACGTGTGTCTTTATTAGGGTCGAAATGGCTATAGCTGTTTTTCAACGCCTCTAATTGTTCATGGTACTGGTAGTGTATACGGCTGACTAACAACGTAGAGAAAGTGCGGAAAACCGCAGAATCGAGAGAGAGCAATCCCTCACATAAATTAGCGACATCGCGTTTACGAAAAGGAATAAATCGTTCTAATGGCATCGGGCGGTCTTATCAGTTTTATAAATTCTAGCTCAATGCAGATAGTTACTTCACTGTAATCAAAACACAACCATTCTTGGCGGAATTAAGCCCAATGGATAATACGTAAAGCTTGAAATCCGTCTAATGTCTAAACGAAATATTTCTTCAACATAGATAATCTATACTACACTTATTCAAAACTATGCATATAACTTCAGGAGACGTTATGTTCGTATCAAGCTCTCGATACAATAATGACATGTCGGCTCTTAGGGATGAGAGTCAAGGTTTGCTTGGTACGCTGGATGCGTTCAAAAATAATATGGCTTATGCCATCTACAGCACCGATGGGCAGTGTACCTATGCCTCTCAAGCATTACTTTCCATTTTGAATTATCCAAACTCCACTGTAGCTTCGTTTTCCCATGCTGCGATGCGTGTGGAAGGTATTCAAACCGAGTCTCAATACAAAGCGTTTTGGCAACAACTTGTGAATGGTGGCAGTTTTAGCGACACGGTTGCAAGAAAGTCAGCACTTGGTGAAACCAAATGGCTTAAAGCAAGCTATGTTACCGTGAATAGAAACGGTAGTGTGGAAATACACGCTATTTATCACGATATTACTGAGCACGAACAAGCGTACTTTGAAGGTAAAGCAGTCACTGATGCACTAAACAAATCAATGGCAGTTATCGAATTTGAACCAGACGGCACAATTATCACGGCGAATGAAAACTTCACTGCCACAGTAAAATACAGTTTGTCTGACATTCAGGGCAAACACCACCGCATGTTTTGCAATGATAAATTTTATCAAGATAATCCCAATTTCTGGGATAACCTTGCTCGCGGCAACTTCTCTTCAGGTCAATTCGAACGCGTCGATGCTAACGGTAATACGTTGTGGTTAGAAGCAACGTACAACCCTGTTTTCGATGCCTCAGGTCGCGTTACTAAAGTTATTAAATTCGCTTCAAATATTACCGAAGCAGTGAACGAAAAACATGCCATTGCTCAAGCGGCAGAGTTAGCGGTATCAACAGCAGAAGAAACCTCGCAGATCGCTGCCGATGGTGCCTCTTCTTTACAGCGCAGCGTAGAGACTTTCGACGCTGCTCTTTCAGAAGTTGAAGAAACCAATTTACTCATGCACGAGCTCAGTGAACAGTCGCTTAAGATTGAAACCATCGTTACGACCATTAGTGGTATTGCAGAGCAAACCAACCTGTTAGCCTTAAATGCTGCGATTGAAGCAGCACGAGCTGGCGATCAAGGCAGAGGTTTTGCCGTGGTTGCAGATGAAGTGAGACAGCTTGCACAACGCACTAGCGACTCGACGGTGGAAATAGAAAGCGTGGTTGCAGAGAACAGGAAACTTGCAGACAAGTCTACGAAGAAGATGGCCGGAGTAAAAGATAGCGTGGACCAAAACAGTCAGCAAATTGCGCAAGTTCAAAGCATAATTGACGAAATTCAAAAAGGTGCGTTGAATGTATCGGAGACGGTTTCGGGTATATTGCGTTAAGAAACGTTGGTGAGAAATACAAAGGGGCTATTGATATTCAATAGCCCCTTTCTTGTTAAGTCTCGATGGTATTTACTTTTTTAAGTCTATTAATTGCGCAATAACTTAAGTCGACAGTACTATTTATTGTATTCGACACTGGCGATATGCTGCTGGTGAATATTCAGGTATTTTTTAATACTATCTGCGTTATTACCGTACTGATCGACGAAGGCAGAGACTGTTAATCCGTTACATGTCATTTCTTTTGCAACGTACTTTTTGCCTAATGCTGAATCTTTTATTTGATTGTGCAACTTCAATACGTTGCCCGAAGCCGCCGTTACGCAAAGGTTAGACGTTACCGAGTCGTCAGTAGGGGTAAATTTTACGGAAGCAAAAGCACTTCCAGTGAAAAGTGTTGTAAGAGTAATAATAGCAATAGCAGTGGTACGTGATTTCATAGCATTATTTCCTTTTGGAGATGAAGTTACCTTGTTGTGGCATTACCTCTTAGCCACATTCACAACTAACATTGCTATTACAATCACTACGCCAACTTTGATAAATTCAATAAATTCATAAATTTAACTAAAACAATAACAAAAATTTTTCCTCTTTACCGCATATGAAAAACCATCTTTCAAGATAATTAGCCAAATAGTAGTATTTTTGACCACCCTATTTTCATAATTGCGTCCTGCTATTGGAACTATCCGCTATTCGACGACAGATTGCTTCACCTGGCTGATTGAGCTTAAATAAAAAACGGACTTGGCTTACAATGTGTCGATGACTTATCCCGTTCCTTCTAAACAGGTTGAAACCCTGTACGAAATAAAAAAAAGCAAGTTCATTGCTTGTGCCGGCTTTGCCAACTCTCGTGAAAGTGCAATGGCGCTTTTGGAAAGTGTTAAACAGCAGTATCCTGACGCCAGACATCACTGCTGGGCTTATGTCTTCGGAAACCCTAACGCGCCTACTAGTGCGGCTATGGCCGATGATGGCGAACCTAGCGGAACAGCAGGAAAACCCATATTGAATGTGCTTCAGCACAAAGATATTGGCGATATTATGGTTATTGTTACGCGGTATTTTGGTGGCGTTAAATTAGGTGCAGGAGGCTTGGTTCGCGCGTACTCCGCAGCGGCTCAGCAAGCCATTGACGTTCTTGAAATAAGACAAGAAATTAAGCTAGAAGCACTTAGCGTGGATATCGACTTTAAACATGAACAGTTCGTACGTCACTTGGTAGAACAAGCCAAAGGTAAAATTGCCAATTGCAACTATGGAAGCAGTGTAGCAATAGAGGTTGAGCTACCTTTAGATGCACTGGGTGACTTTAGAAAGCAGATGGCGCCCATTGCTTTTTCAGTATCTGCTAAAAACGAGTAAGCTCAAAAACACTAAAGGGCCTGAGTCCGATACAATATCGAAATCAGGCCTTGGTTGCCGTTTAAAAAATGAGCTCAACTGTATGGGGATATTTCATAAACACTAGAGCCGCACTTTTGAACGACATATCACTATTACTGACTCGTAATCTTAGCCTTTAAACGTACCGCGAATAGGATAGTTATTCTCTGGGTTGCGAATAAACTCTAGTCCAGATACTAGTTGCTCTAGATCAGGGCGAACAAAAGGCGCATTAGCAATTTCAGCAATATGAATTTCGTTATCACCGTTAAGCACGAACAACGCTGGTTCTGCAAAATTATGATCCGTTTCTTTTTCTGAACGTGGCTCGGAAATATACAAACCTAGCTTTTCCATATCACTTTGCGACAATCCGTATGCAATAGGAAAGTTTATCGACAAGTCATCTAGATGCGCTTCTAGCTGGTCTTTACTGTCGCCACTTACTGCAACAACATCAATATTAAGCTCACGTAGTCGACCTGTGAAATCTTCAAGTTTGTTTAGGTATTTAGTACAAATCGGGCAATGCTTACCACGGTACACTACCACCATCTTCCAGTCACATCCTTCGCCCTTGTCAGCCAGTGATATAGTTTCACCAGTTGATAGCGTCGCTTTTACTTCAGGAAAAGTAGTAGCTGGGTGCATCTTTTGTGTATACATAAAAACTCCTTAACGATTAATCCAAATCCTTCAGCGTGCGGCTAGCAAATAAGTTACTCAGCTGCACTTGAATTACACTAGGTAACGTTAATACGCTTGTCTTAACTTTAAGATCGCCTTTTTGAACAATCGTTCAATTTTTATATATGAGTTTTACTCTTAGTAGAAATAAAAAAGCAGCGCCTAATGCGCTGCTTTAATTGTTACTCACTTAACAGAACGACTGATGATCAATTCACATAGCCTTCATTCGCTTTCACCGTAAGTGGGTGGTAGCCCGATTTGGCTTCTTCAAAAGCGCGCTTTGCAAACGCTTTGCCTTCTGGCGTTTTCGAAAGCTCACGATAAAGCGGCTTAACCAGTTTATTTCGACCAATCGAAACCAGGTAACTATACAAACGTTCAAACGCAGGCTGATAGTTATTTTCTACCGCGATCATCAACCAGCTATGCGCAATTTCGTTGTTTTTGGTCGAGGTTAATGAAAACGCTGAATCAAGTTCAGCTAGCTGGGCTTTGCTTAACGTTTCAGGCATGTTGTTTAAGAAATATAACCACTCATGTACAGTCCACTGTGCTGTTTCAATATCTGCCGCTTTCACATCGCCTGAAAGCCAAGCGCTTCGTGTTTCATCGATTTTAGTGAAAGCATCAGATTCTGGCTGCGGTGCGCCTTTTGGAATACCAGGCTCAAAGATCCAAGTATTAATTCGCTCTGCGTCTAGCTTATCTGGGTACTGTTTCAATAACGTATCGTCTAAGTAGGCGATAAATGTATCGGTGGTAATACTCTTAAAGGCAAAGTCTTTGAAGTATTGCATTAAAAATGCGTCAAAGTTTTCGCGACCAATCTTTTTTTCAATTTCACGTAGGAAAAGTGCGCCCTTTTCATAGGGAATATTAGAGAAAACATCGTCTGGGTTACGGCCACGAAGGTCGATGGCAAGGATTTCATCATTCTTATCTAAGGCTGCAATATCGTTCTCTAAATCTTGATAACCCAGCACGGCTTCTTTCTTGAAGCGATCGTGTCCGTAGATCATCTCCATAATGCGGTAGGTTAAATAGGTCGTGAAGCCTTCATTTAACCAAAGGTCGCGCCATGTAGCATTGGTGACGGTGTTACCAGACCAGCTATGTGCCAGTTCGTGAGCTATTAACGACACTAAGCTTTTATCCCCTGCGATAACTGTCGGCGTGATGAACGACAAACGAGGGTTTTCCATACCGCCAAACGGGAACGACGGCGGGAGAATAAGAAGGTCGTAACGGTCCCACTGATAAGGACCATAGGTTTCTTCAGTTACCTCCAACATGGCTTCGGTATCTTCAAATTCTTTTGCGGCGCTTTCAAGAAGTGCGGGCTCTGCATACACACCCGTACGCTCGCCCATGGCTTTAAATTTCAAATCACCTATTGCTAACGCAATAAGATACGAAGGGATAGGTTGCGGCATGGTGAACTCATATTCTCCATCGCGCGCAGTTGTAGGGTCGTTCGACGCACTCATCACCGCCAATAGCGCTTCAGGTGTTTTAATGGTTGCGTCATAAGTTACCCGTACTTGTGGAGAATCTTGAAGCGGAATAAAGCTTCGCGCATGCACTGCTTGTGCTTGAGTGAACAGGAACGGGTGCTTTTTACCCGCAGTTTGCGCTGGCGTTAGCCATTGTACGCCAGACGCGTCTGGCGAGGTTGAATACGCTACCGTCACCGAGTTTGCCGCGGTAGGCAGTGTAATTCTAAGCGGCGTACCTAAATCCGCGTCCGTCTCTCCCATTTCAAAGGGAACGCTTTCACCGTCAACGGTTACACTTTTAATGTCTAGAGCTCGGGTATCTAGGATTAGTGTATTGTTTTCAGGCTTTGTGCGCTTTATATCAAGCGTTACGTCACCAACAAGCTGCTTGGTCTCAAAGTTAGCAGTTAAATTTAGATTTAAGTGGGTAACCTTGACTTCACTTGGGTTCGCAAATGAGTGGTAATCTACGCCAGAAGCAATGGCTGCATCAGCCCGTTGTTCCACATTTGCATTCTCGTCTGTAGCGTTTGCGCTTACATTAGCGGCTTGTTGTTTTGCTGCTGTTGCTGTGTCTACATTGCTATTGTCACTGCAGGCGAATAACACAGGCACGCACAAGAACGTAGCCAGTAATCCGTACTTTTTCATATAACTTCCTAAAGGATGATTGATACTAAATTAGTGTATCAAGCTGTTATATGACTGGCGAATCTAATTCAATAAGCACGCCCGCTACGGCGGGCGTTATTATTGTGTTTATTGGCGTTAACACCTAAACAAATGGAAGTGAAATTAGGCTAGGCTAATTTCTACTTCAATATTGCCACGAGTCGCATTTGAATATGGGCATACCTGATGGGCAGTATCGACTAAGCTTTGTGCTTGAGCTTTATCCATATCACCTAAATCTACGGTTAGTTTAACCGCAATAGCAAAGCCTTGCTCGATAGGGCCAATTGAAACGTCACCCGTTACGCTAATGTCATCAGCCACTTTTATCTTTTGCGATGCTGCCACATGCTTTAACGCACCAATGAAACACGCTGAATAACCTGCCGCAAACATTTGCTCAGGGTTAGTACCTTCACCGCCAGCGCCACCTAGCGCTTTAGGCGTAGACAATTTAAGGTTTAAATTACCATCGCTAGATTTTGCTGTACCTTCGCGACCGCCGGTTGCTGTTGCGGTTCCGGTATAAACGACTTGTTGAAGCTTATGCATAGTTGCTCTCCTCAATAATGAACTGTTAATTTACTTTGCATGCAAAATAAATTAACACCGACCCCAGTTGCAGATCAAGTACTTTGTATGCAAAATATAAATGGTATTCAGAGACTAGTAACAATAAGGGTTAAGTGTCATGTCAGAATTATTAAAGTTGGAAAATCAGCTTTGTCATCGTTTTTATACGCTGTCGAATGCATTCACTCGCGCTTATCGTCCACTTCTTAAAGCATTAGATATCACCTACCCTCAATACGTAACCTTAATGGCCCTGTGGGAAACCGATGACATCACTATTGCTGAGCTCCTTGAAAAAACAGTGATTGACGGTGGAGCCATGTCTTTGATCTTAAAAAAGCTAGAAGAAAAGGGCTTTTTAGTCGTGACTAAAGATGAGGTCGACAAACGCGTTAAGCGTGTACAGCTTACAAAAATGGGGAAGGAACAGAAATCCATAGCAGAAGACGTCCCCACGCAAATGCTTTGCAAGTTCAATGGTATGAGTACAGAAGAAAGTAGAACATTAAAACACCTTCTGGATAAATTGAGCGGCTGCTTCGAAAACCCCGATTTATAATCCCCTTTGTAATTTTATCGTCATTAAACCATTGGCGTATTCTGTTAATATTTTCACATTCAGCGAACAAGTGTGCGCTATAATTGTCATAGATATGCCGATAGATAATTAAGAGGTGCGCATATTTCTACTGATTACAAAGCAGGAGACGTGATGACAGACGTAAAAGAACAAACAAAAGCTATTTCTGCCAAAGCCTACTCCGTTTTAGAAGAGTGGTTGAATAGTATTACTCACGGTATTGGCTTTATAGCGGCTATTGTGGGTTTAATATTTATGCTGTACCGCGCTGAAGATACATTAGCGCTAACCACAGCCGCCATTTACGGCTCTACCCTCATTCTCGTTTTTTTAAGCTCCACGCTTTACCATGCAATTTCGCACCAAAAAGCTAAGGGATGGCTTAAGTTATTCGACCACAGTGCAATCTATTTATTGATAGCAGGTACTTACACACCTTTACTATTGGTTTCAATTGGTGGCGTCTTAGGTATTACCATGACCGCTATTATTTGGAGCTTAGCGCTAGGTGGCGTCGCGTTTAAACTTATCGCTCAGCACAGGTTTCCAAAAGTGTCGGTAATGACCTACCTATTAATGGGATGGATTGCTCTAGGTCTTATTTACCCACTCTATGTCGCCATGCCAGGCGCTGGACTCTGGTTACTGGTAGCAGGCGGGCTGTGTTTCAGCGTAGGCGTGTGCTTTTACGTGGCAAAAAAGGTAAAGTATACCCATGCAATTTGGCATTTATTCGTAATTGGTGGATGCAGTTGCCATTACTTTTCTATTTATTATTTCGTCGTTTAACAAAAGGTTTTAGATAACACAGCTATGCAAGAAGCTGAGAAACAAGAAGATAGTACAACAGCAAAACCAAATATCGCGTGGTTTTCTTTGCGCGCCGGGCATATATGCCTTGGTAAAAAACCTGTTGAAAGTGATTTTGAAAGACTTAAATCACTTGGCGTAACTCACATTGCTACGGTACAGACCAGTGAAGAAAATGCACCGGTTATTCGGGACCGTTCGAATGCGGCCGGGTTAGAGTGGTTATGGGTTCCTTTTTTACACCCGTCTTCTGAGTCCCCCACCGAAGATGTACATCTACATCAATACCTTCATGAGTTGTCTCAAATGCTGACTGAGGGGGCTAAAATATATTTACACTGCGACGGTTCACAACACCGCTGTAGTCTTTTGTTCTACGCACTTTGCCACTATTGTCGTGTTCCATCAAACAGCGCTTACAATGCGCTGCACAGCTTTGGCGCTAGTGCGGCAAATAATCTTAAAAGATCCGAACTCACTTGGGCTGCAGAATTAGGGCATATCGCACCTAAAATGTAGGCCATTAAAAACGCGCGGCAATAAACATTACTAAACCGCGCGTGTTGTTAGGCGATAACTATTTCAACGTTGGCTTTGGCAGTAGAGGCGAGATGATTTCTCCAATACGACGAAACAGCTGCATACGCGTTGTGCCTGAACGCCATACTAATCCAATTTCTCTAAAGCCCTGTTCTTCTGCTGGGAAGCTTTTAAGGCCAGTGTGCTCAAGAATAGATTGATTAATCGCCAGCTCAGGTAAAAAGGTGTAGCCCATTTTGCTATTCGCCAATTGCACCAGGGTGTACAGACTGCTTGCTGCCACGCTGCTAATCTGGTCGCTATGCTGAAGGTTACACGCGCTTACGGCGTGGCCTGTCATACAGTGTTCTTGCTGAAGTAAGAAAATGCTCTTTTTAGGCAAGTTCGAGATATCGACAGGGTTAGGCAGTTGCTCGGCCATATCTTCATGAGCGATTAGATGAAACGGGTCGTGTCCCAACACCATTTGTTTACACCCAGGGGTGTCCATTGGCAGCGCTAAGATTAGTAAATCTAACCTACCGTCGGTTAATTGCTGTAGTAACTTCTCTGTGGTGTCTTCCTGCATTTCTAGATTGATCTCAGGTAGAAACGCAGAAAACGCGCCCATCATACCTTCGAATAAAAACGGCGCGATGGTTGGTATAACACCTAGCTTTAACGTGCCTCGCTGCCAGTTACCCGCGTTTTGCGCATATTCAACTAGCTCACCGGCTTCTTGGAGTAGCACCTTACTGCGCTCAACAATATCTAAACCCAGTGAAGTAAACACAAACGTTTTGTGTTCACGTTCTAGAAGCTGACTTCCAAAGTGTTCTTCTAAGTTCTGAATGGCCGTACTCAGTGTTGACTGACTTACATTACAGCGCTGGGCAGCACGGTGAAAATGTTGCTCTTGATGTAGCGTCACCAAATAGTGCAGGTGCTTAAGATTAGGCCATTTCATGAATATCTCACAATGATTAAAAAGGGATTAAAAAATATTGGATTAATCTAACATAAAGATTAAATACAGCCTAGGGCTGTTGCTTACGGTTAACCACACTTACAAGTTATTATTTAAGAACGCGTTTGTATATTAGCTTGTCTGCTTCCTTCTATAAGAAGCTTTTAAGAATTTGCCATTCCCAACTGGAAAGCCCCTATAAGTAACGTTAGGATTAAAGAAGTGCGTTAATTACCACATATTTTTACAGCGAAGTAAGACCCGCTCTTGTATCATTCAATCAATTAAGCGAACCACTATTGAGGGCAGTATGAAAGGACATTATAAAAACATTTTATGTGTGTTGAGCGACTCACATCGTCAAGATGACACAGTTGCTCAAGCACTGCATATCGCCAAAGCTCACCAAGCCTCGCTTACCATTATGCTATCTCTCGAATCACTTCCACCTAATGCGAGTATGGTCATGGAGTCATTCTCTTACGTGGACTCTCAGCAAACCATGGAAACTCAGGCTCAGCTTTGGTTGAAGCAGCAGGCTGAAAGCTGGAGTAAACAATATGAAGTGTCAACAGCAGTAACGGTGGGGCACCCGTTAATTGATATCGTTCGCTATGTAATGAATAACAATATCGACTTAGTCATAAAGCGAGCAGAAGAAAGCTTTTTAGATAAACTGTTTGGCAGTTTAGATATGCAGCTGTTTCGCAAATGCCCCTGCCCTTTGTGGGTGATAAACCACAAGCCTCGCAGCCAATACAAGAACGTAGTAGCCGCACTAGATCTTAACTATCATTACCCGAAACACGAAGTTTCAATAAGACGCGACCTTAACCGCGATATACTGCGACACGCTAGCCAAATAGCCTTATTAGAATTTGCCCAGCTGCATATTGTTCACGTATTTGATGCGGTACCGGAAAATATAGCCAGAGATGGCTTTATTACCGTCGATAACGACAGAATGGAAACTGATCTAGCGAAAATTCACGCTGAGCGTGAACAGGAATTAGAGAAGCTACTTTCTGAACTTTCTGATGAACTCGACGACAATGTCTGGGAATACTTACAGCCCAAGAACCATATTGTGCACGGTTACCCCCGTCGAGAAATTGCAGCTACAACCACATCGCTAGATACCGATGTAATTGTTATGGGCACAGTATCGCGCCTTGGCGTGCCCGGCTACATCATGGGTGATACTGCCGAAGAAACTATTCACCAGTTAAAGTGTGCTGTGGTAGGTGTTAAACCAAGAGGATTTGAATCGCCAATCTCACGAGATTGATACGGTTAATTAACTATCGATTTAAACTAAAAAGGCCGCGCTTCATTAAAGCGCGGCCTTTTTGCATGTAACAATCAGGTGAGCTTACTAAGCTACGCCAAACGCTGCTTTCAATATAAAGAAGAAGATAATTGAAAGTAGGGCACCTGCTGGCAAGGTCACAATCCAAGACACAACGATATTCCTAACAATACCTAGGTTCAGTGCAGATACACCACGTGCCAAACCTACACCTAAAACTGCACCCACTAACGTTTGCGTAGTTGAAATAGGCAAACCAGTACCTGATGCAATAACTACCGTACACGCTGCGGCAAGTTCTGCGGCGAAGCCACGGCTTGGCGTTAAGTGTGTGATACCTTGGCCGATGGTTTTAATAACGCGATGACCAAATAACGCAAGACCTGCAACAATCCCTAGACCGCCTAGTGGTAAAATCCACCAAGCCAATGTGGCACTTGAGTTAATCTCGCCGCCACTGGTAACAACACTTACTACAGCCGCAAGAGGACCAATTGCGTTAGCTACATCATTAGAGCCGTGGGCGAATGCCATACAGCACGCAGTTACTACCATGAGCAGAGCAAATACTTTTTCAACGTTTGCTGCCTGTAAGTCTGCATCTTCAGAACCGCTGAATTTCATACGGCCTATAAACCATTTACCCAAGAAACCCAGTGCTACAGCTATGCCAATTGCTAGCAAATAACCGTTGACAGCGCTAAGTTCTAAACCTACGTGCTTAAGCCCCTTCTTAATAGTGACAAGGGACATGACAAAGCCCGCTAATGCCATATAAAACGGCACATAACGCTTGGCATTGGCAAACGGAGAAGCGGTTTGGAAGATGAGCTTGTGAGCGCTCATAAAGATAAGGTAAGCAATGATGCCCGATATAGCCGGTGTTACTACCCAACTACCTACAATACCACCCACTTTATCCCACGCCACTGCGTCCATACTGACGCCAGTTGCCGTAAAGCCGATGATGGCACCAATAATAGAGTGCGTTGTAGATACAGGCCATCCCAACCAAGACGCTACCGCTAGCCATATTCCAGCCGCAAGTAGTGACGAGATCATGCCTAATACTAGGTATTCAGGTATGTCTATAAAAAAGGTTGAGTCGATAATCCCTTTTCGAATGGTAGACGTTACTTCGCCACCTGCTAGGTAGGCGCCAGCAAACTCAAATATCATTGCAATGATAATGGCTTGTTTTATGGTTAAAGCTTTAGAACCCACTGACGTACCCATTGCGTTGGCAACGTCATTCGCTCCAATACCCCATGCCATGACGAAACCAACGCCGGCGGCAAGGATTATAAGAATTAGGCCATAACTTTCAAAAAATTCCACGGATAATCGCTCCCGATCTAAACGCGATTTAGGCTGGACGCTACTTGAGTAAGTAGCATGATCTCTTCACCCCAAGGGTTAGAGAAAGAAGTTAAAGACAAATTGTGTTTTATCATAAGGTTCGATTAAATTTTGCACGATCTGTTCTTGGCTGCGGCGCATGATAACGTAATCATCATAGAAGCCATAGCGAAAATCACTGAAAAACGATAAAAGTATACGGAATTATTTGAATGCGATGATAAATTCACCAAATATTGCAGTTTTATGACAAATAAATTTCGCAAACATTCATATTTAGATACTGACACGCAAAATAACACTGACCATTTGGACAGGATTACGTCAAATCTTCCAGTTTTTGCTGCATGTTTTCCAGCGGCGTATGCCTTACATCGGTGCCGCGAGTAAGATAAACCACATATTCGCACACGTTTTTACATCTATCCCCAATGCGTTCTAACGAACGCATTGCCCATAAAACATCCAGCCAATCCTGCATATCGTCTGTGCTTTTCTGCATTTCTGACGTGGTGTAGGACAATAACCGCTTATACTCACTGTCAATGCGGTTGTCTTGGTCGTACACTTCTAGTGCCGCTGCTTCATCCTGGCGGGCAAAGGCGTCGAATGTGCCACGCATCATAGCCGCTACCCTCTCACCAATAAGCAACATGCTGCTTTTAATGGTATCTGAGCTTGGCAGCTTATTGCGCGTTACTAATTTGGCAATACGTTCAATCTCATCACCCATTCTTTCTATATCGGTTATGGCTTTTGAAATGGTCATAATTAAACGCAGATCGCTTGCGGTAGGATGACGCTTGGCAATAATGCGCAAGCACTCTTCGTCAATTTGAATTTCCATGGAGTTAATTTTTAAATCATTTAACACCACTTTCTCAGCCAGTGCGGCATGGTTGTGCTTTACCGCTTTTAAGGTATCCACCAGCTGCTGTTCAACTTCACCGCCCATGGTCAATACCGAGTTACGCAAGTTTTCTAACTCAATATTAAACGTACCTGAGATGTGCGTATTTAAGGCTACTTGTCGCATGGCAATGTCTCCTCGCGGCTTAAGCTTGGTAAGTAGCATTTGATTAAAGTGCTAATAATTCCCGTTTGATCGATCTCACAAATCCCTTTGCCCTCAAAGCAGTCAAAAGAGCTGCGTTGAAACACAGTATTGATGCAAAATTCCGTATATGAACAAACACTCATTTCTGATTATCCATATCGACCCGTAATGTAGTCTTCGGTTTGCTTTTTAACCGGCATAGTAAACAGAGTGTCACTGTCGGCATACTCTATTAGCCTGCCCTGATGGAAAAAGGCGGTATAGTCGCTTACCCGCGCTGCTTGTTGCATGTTGTGCGTAACAATAATAATGGTGCACTGCTTTTTTAGCGAGTCCATCAGCTCTTCAATAAAGAGTGTGGTTAAGGGGTCAAGCGCTGACGTGGGCTCATCTAGCAGAAGTATGTCAGGTTTTAACGCCAACGCTCTGGCAATCACTAAGCGCTGCTGCTGTCCGCCAGATAGAACATGGGCAGATTCAAATAAGCGATCTTTTACTTCATCCCACAATGCAGCTTGTTTTAATGCGCCTTCAACAGCATCGTCTAAGTGTCGGCGAACCTTCACCCCTTGAAGCTTGAGCCCGTAACACACGTTTTCATAAATGCTCATAGGGAATGGGTTCGGGCGCTGAAATACCATACCTACATTAGATCTAAGGCGTGATACGTTTACTTTACGGCTATTGATATTTCGACCGTCTATTATAATTTCGCCCTCATACTTACAGCCGTCATACAAGTCGTTAAGGCGATTAAAACAACTTATTAGCGTTGATTTGCCGCAACCACTTTGACCAATTAACGCCGTAATTTTGTTTTTGGGTATTCGCATGCTGATGTCATTTAACACATGCTTATTACCAAACCATAAGTTGAGGTTTTTCACCTCAACTGCAGTTTGTGCTTCACTAATATCATTAACGTTTAGCGTATTGTGTTCAAACAACTTCAACATGTAATAAAACCTGTATTATCCTTTGATATAGCGTTTGCGCAGACGCGCTCTAAGTACCACTGCCAGTATGTTTAATACAAAGACCACGACGAGTAAAAGCAAGCAGGCAGCAAACATCATACTTGCACTTTTCCCATCGGTTTGGCTGTGGAAAGCACCGTCATAAATAAGCACGCCCAAATGCATAAACTGTCTATCAAGATGAAGATAAGGGAATTCACCGTCTATGGGCAGCGTTGGCGCAAACTTAACCGCCCCTACAAGCATTAAAGGTGCAACTTCTCCTGCCGCCCTTGCAATAGCTAAAATTACGCCAGTCATAATGCCAGGAGACGCAATAGGCAAAACGGTACGCACTATGGTTTCAATTTTAGTTGCACCTAATGCGTAGCTGCCTGCTTTCAACCCTTCTGGTACACGGCGTAAGCCTTCTTCTGTAGCAACAATAACCACAGGCAAAGTTAAAATTGCCATGGTCAACGCCGCCCAAAACACACCTGGACTGCCCATGGTTGGCGCGGGTAGTGTTTCGCTAAACAATAGCTCATCAATACTGCCACCTAGGGTATAAACGAAGAAACCAAGTCCGAATACCCCGTATACTATCGAAGGTACCCCCGCCATATTACTTACGCTCACACGAATAATGGTAGTTAGCGCGGTATTGGGCGCATACTCACTTAGGTAAATAGCGGCTAGCACCCCAAAAGGCGTTACAATTATGGTCATTAAAAAAACCATGAGGACAGTGCCAAACAAGGCGGGAAATACGCCGCCAGAAGTATTAGCTTGCTTAGGAGAATCGGTAAGAAACACCCCAATTTCTGAAAACACTACCTGCCATTTTTCGAATGTACTCAAACGGCTTACGAAATCCACATCTTGAATGCTTGAAATGGGGATAACAAAGGGCGCACCGTCTGCAAAACTCACCAGCAAGGTATATTCAGCGCGTGTTCTTTCCAGCGCCTCTACTCGTTTTTGGTATTCATTAAATGAAGCAACTAAGCGCTCTCTTGCCGGCGCATCTTCTACTACGTTACGTTTATCAAACTGTGATAGCGCTTCATGTATAGGCGCAAGGTGACGAGTATTGAGCGCTTCAATTTGTGCACTAATCTGTGCTACTTCTTCTATTACTGCATCAATATTATCTAGGGTTTGCGGTGGCTTAGACGGTACAACGATATATTCAGGTACCGCTAAAATACGCCTACCATCTATCAGCTTAATTTCAGCGCTCTCTTTCGCAAGTCGCGTATCACTTACCTGGCCGCGGGATAACTGAATTTGAAAACCATAAGGATGCTGAGCATCAGAATACTTAAGGGTAATGTCGTTATTTGATGGCTCATCAAAGAGGTTTGCAAGTACTGAGAACGTGGAGCCGTCTTGATATTCGCCCTTTACCGTGTAAATAGGCTCTGGCCAAAAATAGGCGGTACCGCGAAAACTGATCAGTATAAGTACACTTACGAGCGCGATCAGCAATAGACTAGTGAAAAAGGCGGTTAAACTAATGACTAGCGATTGACGTTGGACTGGATTTAATCCAAAAGATGCTTGATTAGCCATAGTACGCCCTTCTTCTTATACGTTGTCGCAATAGCTCTGCTATGGTATTTACTACGAAGGTAAACACAAACAAAATGCACGCCGTGAAGAATAAAATCTGGTAATGCGCTGATGAAACATCAGCCTCAGGAAGTTCAATTGCCAAGTTAGCAGTGAGTGCTCGCAAACCTTCTATAAGGCCCCAGCTGGAGATTGGCGTATTCCCCGTTACCATAAGTACTATCATAGTTTCGCCAAACGCGCGCCCGAAGCCTAACATTATTGCGGCAACAATACCTGGTAGGGCAACATGTAGAACAACATACAGCAAAGTTTGTAGCCGGGTCGCTCCCAATGCGAATGAAGCATGTTTTAAGTCGTTAGGCACGCCATTGATGGCATCTTCAGCTAGCGAGTAAATACTGGGTGAAATAGCTACCCCCAACGCTAGGGCTACCACTATGGTCGTTTTTCCAATAGGACTATCTGATTCTGCCGCTAGCAACGTAAAACCATCAACCCCCATCAGCGAAAAGATGAGCGATGGCGCATATTCCACACTGACAAAACCTAAAAGGAACACGCCACTGATCGCAAAAAACAGCTCTGCACCATGCCTAAACTTCTTTGGTAAATGTTCTGCAACGGGGCGCTGCACTAAAGCAACCGCGATAAGTACGAAGGGAATAACAATAAGAAAAAATGCAAAAGAGAATAAAAACTGCTCAGCCTTTGGTGATAACCAAATGGCCGCGATAAAACCGATAAGAACACTGGGAATAGCTTCAAGCAGCTCGATGGCAGGTTTAACAATGTTGCGCAATCGGTTTTTAGCGAAAAACGCGGTGTAAATTGCAGCGCCGATAGCAACAGGTATCGCTATAAGCAGTGCTAAAAGAGACGCTTTGATACTGCCTATTAAAAGTGGGGTTAAGCTGAATTTTGCCTCTTGAAAGTCAGAGGCACTGGTAGTTTGCCATACAGTTTCTTCCGTTTCATATCCCTCGTAGTGCTGAGGTTCAAAAAGCGATGCCCACGTAGTAATACCACTTAAATGCTTGCCCTCCCACACCGACAAGGTGTTGTCAGAGTAGCTGTAAAGCTTATTTCCATACCAAATGATATTATCAGCGGTGCGTTCTATTTGTTGAGAAGCCACCACATCGCCAGACACCCTATTTACTAGCAATACACGTGCTTTGTCAGTTAGCACGGCCACTAAGTTCATACTGGCGTGCTCTGTTACCGCTTTTACTTTTTCACCCGGAACTGCTATCTGATAAGTTTGCTCAAAGGTGAGACCTTTTTCACTTTTACTGAGCACCCAGCGGGTCAATGTTTGATTTTCTGAATCCATTAGGAAGAAGGTGCGGTCTTTAGCTAAAGGAAAAATAATTGTTTCATCTAATGACCCGGATATGCCTCCCGCGATAGGAAGCAGTAAAGCGCCTTTATCATTAAGCCGGTTAAGGTAAAGGGCGTCATCTACTTGAAGCAACACACTCTCGCTGCCAGGTAACAATACTAGTCTGTCTATATTGTAAAAACGTTTATCTATCACCTGCGTAGGGCGATGCCGATTTACCCAACGAATGAAAAAGCTGTCGTCTTGAGCGATAGAGGCTACAGCCCACTTTGAAGACAATGCCATGCTCCAGCTACTGCGCTTATCCCACTCATCTTTGGGAAGCGCGAACGTAATGCTATTCGATAGGGCTGTTTGGGGTGCATTAGTGGCGATATCCACTGCCTTACTGCCTGACAGGTTAAAAGACCTTACCGGTAAGACCCGTACCTGCGCGTTGGGAGAAACGTCGACAATATAGTTCTCCCCCATCACGCTGTGAGCCGACAATCTATGTTCGCATGGACGAATATATTCGTGGTTACTTACCAGATCCTTGCCTTGGAGCAATTTAAGACCTAATCGACAGTCTGATTTTCTAACCAGCATAGGCTGGCTATTGATAATGTCACCTGCACTTATCACCTTTTCATTGTCTGGTGTTTCAACACTTAACTGATGATATAAGGTAGGAGTGTAAGCTAGGGGAAGCGCTTGGCTAATGAGATGGGTAATAAGAATAACCAGGGTCAACAAAACAAGGCCGCCAAAGCCCGTCACTACATAGCGCGACCAACTATCTCTACGCTGGCGTTTTCTGTTTGTGCTGTTGCTGTCGAAAGTCATGGGGCTGTTTAGTCATTTTTATTTTCGAAATTCTTCTTTTTTAAGAAGAATAACCCTAAATTGCACTGGTGAGCAGTGTAAGTTTTGTTATGCTAATAGCAAGCAAAAGTTTATAGCATTACCTTCGCGCAACCTACTCGGCGCTTATGGTATTACCCTACAGGAAGACGATCAAAGTTTTTCTCTACACGCCCAATAAGGAGCTTTGCATGCAATCACTGGTTATCAGCATCATGGGTAAAGACAAGCCTGGTTTGGTAGACGCACTCGCTAAGTGTGTATATAAGCATGAAGGCAACTGGCAAGGGTCAAGCTTTGCGCATATGGCGGGTATGTTTACCGGCTTTGTAGAAGTACATGTTGCCGATGAAAATAAGCAAGGTTTAGTAGATTCGCTAGACGCCATCAAAGACTTGTCTGTTCAATCTGTTGCTGTTGCAAGCAATAAAAATAACAACACAACTAAGCTAACCGTAGATGTAATGGGCAATGACAAGACAGGTATTGTTCAGGAACTAACATCCGTACTTAACCAGTTTAACTTAAATATTCTCACTTTTGCTTCTCATTGTGAAAGCGCGCCTAACTGGGGTAGCCTGATTTTCAAAGCAAAAGCTGAAATTGCGGTAACGGAAGACTTCGACGACGGCGCATTACAAGATGCACTAGAGTCGTTAGCTAACGACTTAGTCGTAGATATTACCGCAACGCGATAAATATAGGGGTATGAATGCGCGAGGGACTACCGCAGTGTCTCAGAATCATGCCCATAGGTAACGGAATCACCGCAGCGTATTACGTAGGCTTCAGTGCCGGGATACGTGTTGTCACAGTAGTGTCACTGACTGGTGGCAGTCTTTGACCATTTTTATGAACGTGAATTGAGACATTATGGATAACGACGTTTTATATTATCCCAAAGAGCTAAGCTGGCTATCGTTTAACGAGCGTGTATTGCAAGAAGCCGCGGATAAGAATAACCCTGCAATAGAACGCATTCGCTTTCTTGGTATTTACTCTAATAACCTTGATGAATTTTATCGGGTACGCGCGGCGGATGTTAAACGCCTTATCACTATTGCGCAAAACGACGGGAACGAAGAAGAAGCAGAGCGCCTCACCGAACTTATGGCGCAAATACAAAAGAAAGTAGTACAGCTTTCTGAAAAATTTGACCAAATCCATAAAGACGTCGTCAAAACCCTTGCCCGCTACAATATTCATATCCTGCGTAAAGATGACTTAGACGATTATCAGAAGCAGTGGGTACGCAATTATTTTATCAACAAAGCATTGCGCCATATTGCGCCTATTCTTATTGATAAGAAGACAGATCTACTAAGCCGTTTAAACGGAAACTCTGTCTATTTGTACGTTGCGTTACGTAGAAAAGAACGCAACCCTAAATTCGCCGTTATTCAAGTTCCCACTTCTGAGATGTCGCGCTTTATGCTGATCCCTCCGCAAAAGAGCCGTAAGAAAAAGAGCATTGTTATGCTCGATGACATGATTCAGCTGTGCATTGAAGATATTTTCCGCGGTTTTGTGAAATTTGACGAAATTGAAGCTTTCTCATTTAAAATGACCCGCGACGCGGAATACTCGATTAACGAAGAAATTGACGAAAGTTTCGTTGAAAAAATGTCAGAAAGCATGAAGCAGCGTCTCATTGCTGAGCCTGTGCGTGTTATCTACGACACTGACATGCCAGAAGATATGCAGACAGATCTTCGCAAGCGCCTTAAAATTACCAAGCTCGATACCATGCACGCTGCAGGGCACTATCGCAACTTTAAAGACTTCATAGGTTTTCCAAATGTGGGGCGGGATTATCTTGAACACGCACCGCTCCCCGCTATCGACAGCAAGGCATTTTCTAAACACAACACGGTATTTGATGCGATAACCGCACGGGACATTCTGTTGTATTATCCGTATCACCGCTTCCTTCACTTTACTGAGTTCGTGCGTCAGGCCGCTTTCGACCCGAACGTTAAAACCATACGCATTAATATTTATCGGGTGGCGAGTAATTCGCGCATAATAAACTCGTTAATTGACGCGGTAGATAACGGTAAAAAAGTAACCGTAGTCGTAGAGCTTCGCGCGCGCTTTGACGAAGAAGCAAACATTGAATGGTCTAAGCGCATGACAGATGCGGGCATTCGTGTAGTGCTTGGTGTGCCCACCCTAAAAATTCACTCCAAGCTGTGCATTGTGACTCGCGAAGAACGGGGCAGTTTGGTGAACTATGCCCATTTCGGTACGGGTAACTTCAACGAGAAAACCGCGAAAATTTATACCGATTACAGCTTATTCACCCGCAACCAAGAGTTGGCTAATGAAGGGGTGGCGGTATTCGATCTTATTCAATACCCTTACCGGCGTTATAAATTCCAGCACCTACAAATATCACCTTTAAATGCCAGAACCAAAATTCAGTCGTTAATTCGTCAAGAAATTCAACATCTGAATCAGGGCCAAGATGCCCAAATCACTTTTAAGATTAACAATCTTGTTGATAAAGAACTTATTGATGATTTATATCGCGCAAGCCAAGCCGGGGTAAAGATCCGCGGTATTGTGCGTGGTATGTGCTCACTTAATCCCGGAATAAAAGGCATAAGTGAAAACATCGAAATCATCTCTATCGTTGATAGATTCCTTGAACACCCTCGCGTGATGATTTTTGAAGGCGGCGGCGAGAGAAAAGTGTATATCTCATCTGCTGATTGGATGACCCGAAACATGGACAACCGCATAGAAGTTGGATGCCCGGTTTACGATAAAGGTCTTCAACAGCGCATTGTTGATATAATGGAACTACAATTTAAAGATACCCTGAAAGCTCGAGTGATTGACAAGGATCAGAGCAACAAGTACGTTGCGAGGGGAAATCGCAAAAAACTTCGCTCGCAAATAGAAATATATGACTATTTGAAGAAGCTAGAAGACACTATGTAGGATATAAAATTAGTACATGACCCAGCACGAATCAGTTTTTAATGACGTGGAAACCCGCGAAGTCAGTAAAGTCGCAGCACTCGATATTGGCTCGAATAGTTTTCACTTAGTAGTAGCACGTATTGTTGCTGGGTCTGTGCAAATTTTGCATAGAGTTAAACAAAAAGTTCGCTTGGCCGAAGGGCTCAACGAAGACGACCTGTTGTCTGATGAGGCAATGGAGCGCGGGCTAGCTATGCTTAAGGTAGTGGCAGAAAGTCTGAAAGGCTTTGAGCCTGACTCGGTTAGAATCGTTGCCACTCACACACTGCGTAAGGCCCGTAACGCCCGGGACTTTATTAGCGCAGCACGAGACATCCTCCCCTACCCTATAGAGGTGATTTCTGGTGTAGAAGAAGCGCGTCTTATTTACTCTGGCGTAGCCCATACTAATCATGCAGACGGTCAACAGCTGGTAGTTGATATTGGCGGTGGTTCAACGGAATTTGTTATTGGCGAAGGGTTTACGCCTTTGCTTTGCCGCAGCCTTCAAATGGGGTGTGTTAGCTATACCAAACGCTTTTTTGCAAATGGAGAGCTAAAATCTAAAGCGTTCAACCGCGCTATCACGGCAGCGCAACAAGAACTTGAGTTAATTGACAATAAGTATCGCAGACTTGGCTGGGTTCAATGTATTGGTACGTCAGGTACTATTCGTTCGCTGTTCACTCTTTGTCAACAAGACAGACCTAATGGCCACGATATTCCGGTAACGCTTAAAAGTTTGCGCAATTTAATGAAGCAATTCATAAGCGCAGGCCATATAGACAAATTAAGCTATCCAGATTTAAGTGAAGATCGTCGTGTTGTTATTGCCGGCGGCCTCGCTATTCTTATTGCTGTTTTCAGAGCGCTAGAAATTGAAGGCTTGGTTTATTCGCCTGCCGCCTTGCGAGAAGGTGTGCTCTATCAGATGGAAGATGAGCTTCATCACGCTGATATACGCGGCAGAACAGCAAGTAGCTTGGCAACCCGTTACGATGTAGATACAACCCAAGCCACCATGGTGCTTAACACAACGCTGTCACTTTTCGATGATGTTGAAAAAGAATGGAAACTTAAAGGGCGTGACTTTAAAAGTATGCTTGGTTGGGCTGCTTTACTTCATGAAGTAGGCATGCAAATTAACTCTCGGGGTATTCAAAAACACAGTGCCTATATTCTTGGCAACGTGGACATGCCTGGGTTTACGCAAGAACAACAGTTGTTGCTCGCTACACTCGTGCGTTTTCATAGAAAGAAAATCCGTACTAATGAACTCCCTACGTTCAACCTTTTCGACGAGCAGTCGGTAAAACATTTAATTGCGTTACTTCGTTTGGGTGTACTGCTTAATATTAAACGCCAAGAGGGCTTTTTACCTGCTCTCGTTGTTAACGTAGAAAAGAACGAGCTGGTCATTACTTTTCCAGAAGGCTGGTTAGATGAAAAACCTATTATCTCTGCAGACTTGTTAAGAGAAAGCCACTACTGGAAGGCGCTCGATCTAAAACTTACGGTTGTACCGGATATTTCGCAGTTACATCCCACTGTAGAATGACAAAAACGTTAGGCTCGAATTATAAAAATGGGGCCTTGAACCGATTGAATCGGAACAGTAGCCCCATTTATCTCTAGCCTTGCGAAACTAACGTTTCTAAACGTTGATTTAGTTACTCGGCTTTGGCTTTGGCATCATCAAAGTGCGCGCTGTCGTATTTTTTAAACCACGCCAAAATGTTTTCCACTTTACCAATCATTCTAGAAGGTTTAGAGGCAATACCATGAGGTGAGCCGGGTACTTTCACCAGTACACTATCAACCTTTTGAAGTTTTAACGCTTGATAGAACTGCTCAGTTTCGGACATTGGCGTGCGTTTATCTTCCACTCCAGTAATCAACATAGTGGGGGTAGTTACATTGCCCACGAGCGATAATGGCGAGCGCTTCCAATAGTGCTCTACGTTATCCCAAGGCTTGCCAGGGAATTGGAAAGGTATCTGGTACAGGCCCGAATCGGCAGTCAATACCTTCGATAACCAATTAATAACGGGTTTTGCAACCACGGCTGCTTTAAAACGGTTTGTAAGTCCAATGGCATAGGCTGATGCAATACCACCTGCTGAGCCACCCGTTATAAATAAACGTTCTGGATCGGCAATGCCTTTTTCAATCAGCGCGTCTACTCCAGACATATGGTCGGCAAAGTCGTACTCAGAGCTATATTTCCCCTGAAGTAGCAGTGCAAAGCGCTCACCATAACCCGTACTGCCTCTGTGATTATCATAAAACACCACATAGCCCTCGGCTGCCATGCGCTGTAGCTCAGCGGTAAAGACAGGGCCATAAGCGAGATTAGGTCCGCCGTGAATTTCTAAAATTAGCGGATAGGTTTTCGAGCTGTCATAGTTAGGCGGCAGGATGTACCAACCTTGTATTTCTTCGCCATCAATAGAAGATTGATAGACTATTTCCTTAACTTCACCTAATTGTTTGTGTCCTAAAACGTCTTCATTAAGTGCCGTAAGTTGTCGTTCGTTTTTTGTAGTGACAAACAAATCTGCAGGACGGTCTGTACGCCCTTTGGTGTAAGCGACGACATCGCCTACCGCATGATAAGTACCAAACACATAAGGTCGACCAAGTGTAGTGCCACCTAATCCACTAGCCACTGTTTTCACTCTGCCCGACAGAGACACTGTATTAACTTGTACTAGACCACGAACTGATTGTTGAAAGTAGATACGTTTGTTGTCTTTCCAGTAAAAATTAGACACCGAGTTATCAATGTCTTTGGTTATATTTCTTTGTTCAGAGCCGTCGCTATTCATTACATACAAATAGCTATTTTTGTACATCACTTTTTCGTCGTCACGATACGCATAAGCAATATGCTTTCCGTCCGGCGATACAATAGGTGACGATTCTCGCCCTTTAGCCTGCGTCAACTGTTCAATATCTCCCTTCATATCAACAGAAAATATATCAGCCTCAAGGGGTTCATACTCCCAGTTATCACTGCGATTAGCAGAGAAATAAATCTTCTTACCGTTCGGCGCAAAACTTAAACGCCCCTTATGATGATAATTACCCGAGGTTAACTGCCTTGCCGTGCCTCCGTCTGAAGGGACAATAAAGATATGAGTATAGGCCGGGTCGAGCACACCTTTGCCATCTGCTTGGTAACGCGCCTTAGTGATATATTCAAAGCTAGGAGACCACTTTGCACCGTCTGGCTTTTTAGGCATTTTAACGTCTAGCGGCTTTTCCTTGGCATCTACACTCATGGTGAAAGCAATGTATTTACCGTCAGGTGACCACGTAATGTTACTGGGACTTGAAGTAACATTGGTAACTAACGCTGTTTGCCCTGTATCCATCCAGCGTACATACAATTGCGGTTTGCCTTCTTCATTAGAAAGGTAAGCCAATCGGCTACCGTCTGGTGACCAGCGAATAGAATAGTAACTTTTTTTCGACGATAGTAAGGGGCGGTTTGACTTGCCATCAACCGACGCTAGCCAGACATTTGCCCGGCTACTGTCTGACATGATGTCGTTTGAACGGCGCACATAGGCGATATGTTTACCGTTTGGAGATACCTGAACTTCACTCACGTATTCAAGGTTAAAAATATCTTCCGATTGGAAAAAGGCACTTTTCTCTGGGGTAGCTTCATCCGACTGAGAATTTGCAATCACAGGGGAAGACAGCACCAGTGTAGCAAGACTAAATAGCGTCAACGCCCCACAATGCCGCTTACTCATTTGCTGTAATCCTCGGATTTTAAAAAAAGACATAGTTCACCTTTAGATTATGGTTATTGTTTTACCGGTTTTTTTTGGCGGTGATCGCTCAATTTTTTCATCTTACTTAAATATCACCGCCTATAAAAATTAAACGTTGAGATGCGTAAAGAAGACGATAAAACAAAAAAAGGAGAGCAATTGCTCTCCTTAAATAGTTATTAACTTAGCCAATCTAGGTTAGGTCGACGAAGATTGCCAGCCTCCTCCTAGGGCCTGATATAAGTCAACAAGCGCAGCCAGTTGCTGCTGACGAGTTTCTATAAACTCACTGCGTGCTTCCAATGCTTCGCGCTGCGCCAATAGTACTTCTAAATACTCACCATGCGCTGACGTAAACAACCGATTTGCAATATCCACTGACGATTCCAAAGACGCAATTTGCGATTTTTTAGCGTCGGCACTTTTTTCGAGATTATCAAGCTTAGACAAACTATTAGACACTTCTGTCACCGCTTTTAGCAGCGTAAGCTCATACTCATAGGCGGCCTGGACCTGCTCGGCACTCGCATTTTTATAAACAGCTTCAATAGCTCGTCGATTGATTAGCGGGGCAAAAATATCGCCAGATAGCGAATAGGCCAGTGACTCTGGTACATTAAACAAATACCGGCTATCAAACGCTGACAACCCTACCCCTGCTTTAAGCTCTAATGAAGGGTAAAAGTTCGCTTTAGCTACATCTATATTTAAGTTTGCAGCCTGCAGCGTAAGTTCAGCCTCTCGAATATCGGGTCGGTTTTCTAACAGTGAAGCAGGCACTCCAATATTAGGCTTAACAATGTCTTCGCTAAACAAAGCGTTACTATTTCGTTGAATAGGCTGAGGCATGCGCCCTAACAATAGATTGATTGTGTTCTCTTTCTCCACAATTTCTTGTTTGATGAGAAAGCGTTCACTTTCGTTCTTTTTCACCTCGGCGTTAAAGCGTGCTACGGGCAAGGAAGAAGCTCGACCATATTCTTTCAGTGCGTTTATAGTTTGAATAACGTTGCGCTGTAGCTTTATGGTGGCATCAATATTAGCCAACTTGTTATCCAAAGCTAATAGTTCGTAGTAGCTACGAGTCACTTCAGAAACAAGTTGAGTGATAAAGAAATTCTTACTTTCAATAGAAGCTAAGAATTCAAGTGATGCCACCTTCGAGGCATCCCTGAGTTTATGCCAGACATCTACTTCCCAAGAGGCGTTTAGACCAAGCTCTAAATTAGCTAAAGGATCAGGGAAAGCTTTACCTTCCCTGATATCAAGCTGCTCTTCCACCGCGCCTTCTCGCGTATATTCACCCACTTTTTCGGTTTCAATAGCAGCACCTGCAGACACGCTTGGTAAATACTCACCTTCGCGCGCATACACCTCGTTAGACGCCATATTAATGCGTTGTACAAGTACGGCAACTTCCTTGTTATTAGTTACAGCGGTTTCAACTAACGCTGTCAAATATGGGTCGTTGAACCACGCCTCCCATTCAATTTTTGCTTCACCATTACTGGCATCGTTGTTTTTGTCGGCGTTTAAGCCTGTACTGTTCTCAGTACCAAGCTCAGTGCTTACACTGAACTGATCCGGCATGGTTACATTTGGGTCCCGCGTTTCTATTGACGGGATTGCACACGCTTGAACAAGTAGTGCGCTGCCAATTGCCACAAAAAGAGGCTTTTTCAAAAGACGCGTGTTATTTTTCATCGCTTAGCACCTCATCGTTGTAGTGGTAGGTTTCTGTAAGTGGAACATGATCTTCGTTTTTAATTAATGACTTACCCTCTTCTAGCTTAGCGAAAAGGTAGTACAAGCCTGGAATAACTATTATGCCGAAGACGCTACCGCAAAGTGTGCCTCCCAGTGCTGAAGCACCAATAGTACGGTTTCCTACCGCACCTGCTCCTGTAGCGACGACCAAGGGTATAAGCCCAGCCACAAACGAAAATGAAGTCATTAATATAGGGCGGAATCGCTGCTTCGCCGCATCAACGGCGGCTTCTGCGATAGATAAACCCTGCTGGTTTTTCTGTACCGCGTATTCAACAATCAGCACGGCGTTCTTGCCCAGTAATCCAACCAGCATTACAAGACCTAATTGCGCGTAGACATCGTTCGCTAAGCCCATTAGGTCAAGCAGAATAAAAGATCCGATTAGGCCACTTGGTAACGACAAAATAACGGCAAGAGGAAGCAGCAAGCTTTCATATTGCGACGCCAATACGATATATACAAATAGTAGAACTACACCGAATATGACGATGGCTTCACTACCGCGTTTGGCCTCGTCAAACGATAACCCCTCCCAGCCTATGTCATAGCCTTTAGGTAACGTTGCTGCAGCAACTTCTTCAACCGCTTTAATAGCTTCGGCAGAGGTATAGCCTTTTGCGGGCTCCGCACGAATGGCTGCAGAGGTGTAAAGATTGTATCGAGTGATTTCATTAGGCCCTTGCGTTTTAATCAGCTTCATAAACGCAGAGTAAGGCACCATTTCACCTTCCTCATTTTTAACGTAGTAGTCCATCAAGTCACTCGGATAACGACGATACTCTGGAGCACTTTGGGTATACACCTTGTAAAAGTTATTGAAACGGGTAAAACCTTGCTCGTAGGTACTACCAATTAGGATATTAAGGTTTTCCATTGCCTTACCAATTGATACGCCTTTTTGCATCGCAGCTTGGTTGTCTATTTCAATTTTATATTGCGGGTAATTAGCCGCGTAGAAAGTAAATAGCCCTTTGAGTTCTTTACGTTTTGACAGCTCATCCATGAAAGCTTGATTTATTTCATCAAACTCTTGGTAATCCGTCGTATTTGTTTTGTCGAGCAAACGGAACGACAGCCCAGATGACGCACCATAGCCAGGAACTACAGGGGGCTCGAAGTATTCAACCACAGCGCCAAGGTGATGGGTCTTAGCTTCAAGCTCTTCAATGATTTCCTCTACCGTCTGGTCTCTATTTGCCCAGTCTTTAAGGTTAATTAGACAAGTACCCGCATTAGAGCCACGACCTTCCGTTAAGATTTCATAACCTGCGAGTGAAGAAACTGATGACACCCCTTCGACATCTAGGGCAAGGGTTTGAAGCTCTCTTGCTACTTCATTTGTTACTTCAAGGGTGCTTCCTGGAGGGGTTTGAATAATGGCGTAAATTTGCCCCTGATCTTCTCCGGGAATAAAACCAGTCGGAAGAATGTGATTGAAACCAATCGTGCCTGCGACAAACGCAAAAAGCGACAAAATAGTCACCACGCGACGGGTTACTAACGCTTTTATGATGCTGGTATAACGCCCGGTGAGCTTGTCGAACCAATGATTGAATACATCGATAAGCTTACTAATTGGCGTGGCTTTTTTGGTGTGTGTGTGCGGATTTTTAAGTAGCATCGCGCACAACACTGGCGTTAGCGAAAGCGCTACAATACAAGAGATGATAATAGACGATGCCATGGTGATAGAGAATTGACGATAAAAGACGCCCACTGGCCCAGTCATAAACACTAAAGGCACAAATACCGCTGTCATCACAAGCGTGATAGCAATAATAGCGCCGCCCATTTCACCTAATACCTGCTGCGTAGCCATATAGGGCGTTAAGCTAGCGCTCTCTTCCATTTTTGCATGCACAGCTTCGACGATAACAATGGCGTTATCTACCACTATCCCTATAGCCAATACCAACGCGAAAAGGGTGATTAGGTTAATGTTTACCCCCGTCGCTTGCATACAAAAGAAGGTACCAATTAAGGATACGGGGACGGCCAATAGAGGAATCAAGGTAGAACGCCAGTCTCCCAAAAAGATGAAAACCACCAGCGAAACTAAGATAAATGCCTCAAATAAGGTATGCAGTACCTGTTCTATCGATGCATCGAGAAACTTAGACACGTCATAGTTAATTTCGTATTTCATGCCTTCGGGAAAGGTTTCTTCAAGCTCTGCCATTTTAGCTTTTACTTGAGATATCACTTCATTAGCGCTACTGCCATAATTTTGCTTTAACACGATTGCCGCAGAAGGATACCCATCTTTGTTTGAATAGATATCGAAAAACTCACTGCTAAGCTCTACGTCTGCTATGTCACTTAACTTAAGCAGCTTGCCGTCACTATCCGCTCTGATAATGATATTTTTGTATTCATCAGGCTCGTCGTACCGTCCTTCATAAACAAGCACATATTCTTTAGACTGCGCACTTATTCCCGAGCTTCGTCCGAGTCGGCCTGGACGACCAATAAGGCTTTGCTCATCAATCGACTCCATCACTTCATCGACTGAAATGTTATACGCTCGCATGCGATCTGGCTTTAACCAGATGCGCATAGCATACTGCCGACTACCCAATATTTTAGCGCTGGCAATACCGTTAACACGCTGTATTTCTGGTATAACGTTAATGTTCGAGTAGTTATAAAGAAACTTCTCATCGGCCTCTTCGTCTGTGCTGTAGACGTTGATATACATCAACATGCTTGGCTGCACCCTTTGAAGTACTACTCCCTCAAGTTGTACCAACTGCGGGAGCCGGTTCATTACCTGATCAAGCCGCGTTTTAACGTTTATTAGCGCTTGGTTAGGGTCAACATCCAAGTCAAAGATAACTTGGATAGTAGCTTCACCGGCACTTGTGGCATCAGACACAATGTACTTCATGCCAGGCACACCATTTATCGAACGCTCAATGGTCACCAAAGATGACTTTACGAGTACATCAGCACTTGAACCAGGGTATGCCAATGAAATTAAAACCCTGGGGGGAGCGATATCTGGAAATTGAGAAGTCGGTAAGGTAAAAACCGAAAGCGCGCCTAAGAAGATAATCATAAGGGATAGCATGATCGCCATCACCGGACGTTTAATAAATACACCAAACATACTTAATCCCCTACTCTGCCTGAAGTGCTAGTTCAGCTAACGTATCGTCAGAAGAAATAAGGTTCGGCTTTATGTGATCGCCATTACTTACTCGTCTCAAACCCTCAAGAAGAATAGTGTCATCTTCTTTCAGCCCTTCTGATACCAAGAAGATGTGCGGTAACTCAGCTGCAATCTCTATATGTCGTGTTTTAAGGGTATTGTCAGCATCTAGAACATATACATAGTTCTGATCCAATATTTGAAAAGTCGCCTTTTGGGGAATGACCAGCGCGTTTGGATAGTCAACGTCGACAAGTATGTTACCGGTTTGTCCATGTCGTAACATTTCATCAGGATTAGGAAATGAAGCACGCATTTCGATTGTGCCAGTATGATTATCAAAATCGGCTTCAATGGTATCTATCACTCCTTCGTAAGGATAAATTGTGCCGTTTGCGAGCTTTAAGCGAACGCTCGTCCCTTCATTTGCTTTTCCGCTTTGTACATAATCTAGATACTCCGACTCTGGCACATTGAAGTAAACCCACATTTGGCTTAAATCAGACATGGTTGTAAGAAGCTCTCCCTCTTCGAGCAGACTACCTGTTCTTGCTTCTAAATGGTCCATTTTCCCAGTAAAGGGTGCTTTAATATCAGTGAATGCCAAATGTGCTTCTGCTAATTCAACTTCAGCCTGCGCTTTTTGATACTCAGCTTCTACAACAGCAAGCTCGTTAGGTGAGACTATATTTTGGTTAACTAGCGATTTGGTGTTTTTGAGCTCCATTTGCGCAGCTTTAGCCTCTGCCTGAGCTCGCTTAAGTTCTGCTTCGTAGATAGTAGGCACTATTTTAAACATAGGGCTTCCTTTCTCTACGGTCTGACCTTCATCAACGAACGTAGAGGCGAGGTACCCTCTTTCCATTGCTCTTAACTCAATATGTTGAATGGCGCGAATTTGACTGACGTACTCTTTAACAAGAACTGTATCTTTGTTTATTGGATGCGAGACATTGAACTCTAGCGGACCACTATGATGAGCTTCGTGCTCTTGATGACCACACCCAGTTAAAATGACGGTAAGAATACTTGCTGCTAAAAGCGTTTTTTTGCTCATAATTTTAAAATCGTTCTTATAGGTATTGCCTATAGACAGGCAACAGCATTAGTACGGCATAGCGAGTAATTTACTGCTCGTTTTTGTTTACCGGTCAGTTTTATTGCCGATCGGGCTTCTCAATCACTCAGCCATGCACGCACGAATATAACCAGCTCTGAAGAGAACTGACGTTTGTGAAAATTTTGAAATTGAAAGGCTTTTCTCTCGAAAATTAAAGCAAGAGGAAAAGCTTAAACAGCAGGTGGCGCTCTTGTAAGTGGGGTGACGTAGCTCTTCTTAGACCAAGAGACTAAATACGGGAGGGGGTTTTCACTAAGTGAACTAATAATCGCAGCGTTACCAAACGTATTGATAACGGACAAAAATAGGTCGTCTTGTCCATTTTCTTCTGCGCTACTTTCTATTGATAGGGTCGAGACGGATGCATCAAGCTGATGCTTAAACGAGATGGGCTTAATATCTTGTTTAATGGTAAGCAAGCACGTAAACAATAACAGCGCTAAACCGTAGCAAAAGCGTTGAGTATTTATGTGTTGGAAATTCACCAGTTTACTTCCAATACTAGGCTTCAATGATATCAAGCAATGACAATGGCGCGAGATGCTACACAGTCCGCTTTTTTTTGACAACAGGCTTTGAATTGAATGCGTTAATCTAAACAAAAAGAGCGCTGAATAGCGCTCTTTGTAATAAACAAGTTAAGAGAAAGTCTAGGCTTTAGACGCCTGGTAGATACCTTCAATCGCTTTATCTAGCGTTGCTTCAAACTCTTCTTGAGATTGCTGTGCAGATACACCTTCGGTTAATGCGCGAGAGAAGCTCGCGATCATACCTTGGTTTTCTGATAGTTTTGCGTTTGCGTCGTCACGGCTGTAGCCGCCAGACAGTGCAACCACTTTAAGTACGCGAGGGTGATCAACAAGCTCTTTATAAAAGTTAGCTTCGGTTGGTAGCGTTAACTTAAGCATCACTTCTTCACCTTCGCTAAGAAGATTAAGCTGGGTTAGGATCTCTAACTTAAGTAGCGCTTCAGCTTCTGCTTTTTGCGGGCTGTGAATATCAACCTCTGGCTCGATAATTGGGACAAGGCCAGCAGCTAGAATTTGCTTACCTACTTCAAATTGCTGAGCAACGACATCTTTAATACCTTGATGATTCGCAAGCTTTACCACACTGCGCATCTTAGTGCCAAATACGTCTTGCGCTACCGCTTTAGCAAGCAGAGCATCAAGGCCAGGCATAGGCTTCATCACTTGAACACCATTGCTCTCTTCGGCCAATCCTTTATCAACTTTTAAGAAAGGGATGACACGCTTTTTCTGCCACAAGAAGTGTGCAGTAGACATGCCTTCAATTTCTCTATCAAGGGTGTTTTCAAATAAGATTGCGCCAAGAACGCGTTCGCCGCTAAAAGGGGTGCTGGTGATAATGCGTGTACGCATTTCGTGAACTAGATTAAACATCTCTTCGTCTGAGCTGTATTCAGATTCTTCGATGCCATATAAGCGTAACGCTTTAGGTGTACTACCGCCGCTTTGATCTAACGCTGCAATAAAACCGGTTTGTGTTTTCAGTTTATCCAGCATTGCCTGCTGAGCTTGTGATGCCATTGCAACACTCCTTTTGTATATTACTGCCTTAATAGACAGGTGTAGGGTTTATTGTTATACCAATTCTATTAAAGATCTGTTTGTCTCTTACACGGCTAGCCGGCACCTAGAGTAAACACATCTGTAATAAAATTGGTATTTATGCCAGCGTACTTCACTGTTTCGCTGGGGTAATCGTCTCCGATTAAATGGTCACGCTCAAAAATGCTGTTACTGAGCGTGACGCATGTTGGGGCAACTTTGCACTAGGCCTTAGCTATCGAGAGCTTTTATGCGCTGTGTTTTTATACAGCGCTTAGGCTTATTTATTTTTTTCTTCTAGTACTGCTACCGCTGGTAGTGTTTTACCTTCCAAGAACTCAAGGAACGCGCCACCACCTGTTGAAATATAAGAAACCTTATCGGCAATTCCGTATTTATCAACTGCTGCTAGTGTATCACCACCACCTGCGATTGAGAATGCGTCGCTTGCTGCAATCGCTTCTGAAAGCGCTTTCGTACCTGCACTGAACTGTTCAAATTCAAAAACGCCTACAGGGCCATTCCAAACAATAGTGCCCGCATTCTTAATAATATCTTCTAACGCTTTTGACGAATCTGGGCCGATATCAAAAATCATATCGTCGTCAGCAACATCACTGACTACTTTTAGCGTCGCTTCGGTATTTTCATCAAACGCTTTGCCTACGACTACGTCTGTTGGCACTGGAATATTACCGCCATTCGCTTGAGCTTCATTCATAAGCTGCGTGGCTTGCTCGGTTAAATCCATTTCCACCAAAGATTTACCGACATTGTGACCCTGTGCCGCAATAAAGGTATTAGCGATACCACCGCCAACAATTAGCTGGTCTACTTTTTCAGCCAGTGTTTTTAGTACGGTTAGCTTGGTCGATACTTTTGAACCACCGACAATAGCAACCATTGGGCGCTTAGGGTTGTCTAGCGCTTTACCCAGTGCATCTAATTCAGCAGCAAGTAATGGGCCAGCACAGGCTTTTGGCGCAAATTTAGCAACGCCATGAGTAGACGCTTGTGCACGGTGAGCGGTGCCAAAGGCATCCATAACGAAAATATCGCAAAGTGCTGCGTACTGTTTCGCTAACGTTTCGTCGTCCTTCTTTTCGCCGTTGTTAAAACGTACGTTTTCAAGGATAACCAATTCGCCGTCTGCAAGCTCAACGCCGTTTAGGTAGTCTTTAACAAGCTTAACCGGTACGTCTAGGGCGTCGTTAAGGTAATCAACCACAGGTTGAAGAGAAAACTCATCAGCAGGCTCGCCTTCAGTAGGACGGCCAAGGTGAGACATCACCATAACTGCCGCGCCAGCGTCTAGGGCTGCTTTAATCGTAGGAATTGATGCTTTGATACGCGCATCAGAAGTTACTTTGCCGTCTTTTACCGGCACATTTAAATCTTGTCTAATTAATACGCGCTGGCCATTTAGGGCCATATCGCTCATGCTTGGAATTGCCATCGTCTTTCCTATGTTAATTTAAATTCAGTAGAACGTGTTAAAACAAGTGAAACACGCTCAAATTAACTGTGAAAGCTGCGCGGGCTGGTGCTACCAACCCTTGGCAGCATCAATGCTTTATTTTGCGTCGAACATCACTTTAGCGGTATCGAGCATACGGTTTGCAAAACCCCATTCGTTGTCACACCACACCAGTGTTTTAACCAGCTGTTTGTGACTGACTCTCGTTTGTGTGCCATCTACAATACACGAGTGAGGGTCGTGATTGAAATCTACCGACACCAAAGGCTCTTCGGTGTAGTCCAAAATGCCCTGCAATCGCCCTGCTTTTGCATTGCGCAGTGCTTGATTCACTTGTTCAATAGTTACCTTAGACTGAAGCGTTACGCTTAAGTCCATAGCAGTAACATTGATAGTAGGTACACGTACGGCAATGGCTTCGAACTTACCCGCAAACTTAGGCAGAATACGCTCTATACCGGCGGCAAGGCGTGTATCAACGGGAATAATTGACTGACTCGCGGCACGGGTTCTACGCAAATCTTCGTGATAAGCATCGATAACTTGCTGATCGTGCATAGACGCGTGAATGGTTGTGATCGTACCACTTTCAACACCGAACGCGGCGTCTAGCGCTTGAATAACCGGAACAATGCAGTTTGTGGTGCAAGAGCCGTTGGAGACTAATTTTTGTTCACTGGTCAACGTGTCTTCGTTGGTTCCGAAAATGACCGTATTGTCTAAATCTGGTGATCCGGGTGACGAGAACAGCACTTTGCCAGCGCCAGCATCTAAATGGGCTTGCCCCGATGCTCTGTCATCGAACTTTCCCGTACACTCAAGCACAATATCGATGCCTAAGTCTTTCCAGGGTAGGTCTTTAATATCGCTTATCGCGAGCAACGTAATATCGTCGCCTGCCACATTAAGCGTGTTGTTTTCTAAGGCCACATCAAAACGGAACCGCCCGTGGGCGGTATCGTATTTAAGTAAATGTGCTATGCCCTCGGGTTTAGCAATGTCGTTAATGGCCACAATTTTAAATTCGTTATTGCGCTCACTTTCATAAAGTGCGCGCAATACGTTACGACCAATACGACCAAACCCATTTATGGCAATATTTACCATAGGCTTATCTATTACCTCTTACAGAGACAGTGCAGCCTCTACTACAGCGTCAGTGGTAATGTTGAAGTGCTTGAACAGGTCGCCTGCAGGTGCAGACTCACCAAAGGTGTCCATACCTACGATAGCGCCGTTAAAGCCGACGTACTTATACCAGCTGTCTTTAGACAAGGCTTCAACCGCTACACGTTTTACAACACTAGACGGCAGTACGCTTTCTCGGTAGTCAGCAGACTGACGGTCGAATACGTCAGTTGATGGCATAGATACTACGCGAACGGCCTTACCTTGCTCGGTAAGTTTCTCTGCTGCTTCAACGGCAAGCTGAACTTCAGAACCGGTACCAATAAGAATAAGCTCTGGTGTACCTTCGCAATCTTTAAGTACGTAACCGCCTTTAGCAATATCTGCAACTTGTTGAGCCGTTCGTTCTTGCTGGGCTAAGCCTTGACGCGTGAAGATTAGCGTTGTTGGTCCGTCAATGCGCTCAATGGCAGACTTCCACGACACAGCAGACTCAACCTGATCACAAGGACGCCAGTTATCAAGGTTAGGCGTAGCTCGTAGCGCAACCACCTGCTCTACCGGCTGGTGCGTTGGGCCGTCTTCACCTAGACCAATTGAATCGTGGGTGTAAACGAAAATTGCAGGCTGCTTCATTAGCGCCGCCATGCGTACCGCATTACGTGCATATTCCATAAACATTAGGAAAGTTGCACCGTATGCCTTAAAGCCACCGTGAAGGGCAATACCATTCATCATGGCAGACATACCAAATTCACGTACACCGTAATAAATGTAGTTACCTGATGCATCATTTGCTTCAACGCCTTTACTGCCTTCCCAAATGGTTAGGTTAGAACCAGCAAGGTCGGCAGAGCCGCCTAATAGCTCAGGAAGTAACGGACCAAACGCGTTTAATGCATTTTGCGACGCTTTACGTGAAGCAATGTTTTGAGGATTAGCTTGAAGTTCAGCGATGATAGCGTCTGCTTTGTCGCTGAAATCTGCTGGCAACTCACCATTTACGCGGCGTTTGAATTCTGCTGCAAGCTCTGGGTATTCGGCTTCGTATGCTGCGAAAGCGTCGTTCCACGCGCTTTCCGCTTTTGAGCCTTTGTCTTTACCATCCCAGCCTGCGTAGATATCGTCTGGAATTTCGAACGCGCCGTGGCTCCAGCCAAGCTTTTCACGTGTAGCGACAATTTCGTCATCACCTAGTGGTGCACCGTGACAAGACTCCGTACCTTCTTTATTAGGCGAGCCGAAGCCAATAGTGGTTTTACAACAAATAAGCGTAGGCTGCGCGGTGTTCGCTTGTGCCTTCTCAATGGCGGCTTTTACTTGCTCCGCATCGTGACCGTCAACGCCTTCAATCACTTCCCAACCGTAGCTCTTAAAGCGTGCTGGCGTATCGTCAGTGAACCAGCCTTCTACTTCACCATCAATTGAAATGCCGTTGTCATCCCAAAATGCGATGAGCTTACCAAGGCCTAGCGTGCCGGCTAGTGAACATGTCTCGTGTGAGATACCTTCCATCAAGCAGCCGTCACCTAAGAACGCGTAGGTGTGGTGATCAACAATAGTGTGACCGTCTTTGTTGAACTGTGCCGCTAGCACTTTCTCGGCAAGCGCCATACCCACTGCATTGCTAATACCTTGACCTAGTGGGCCAGTAGTAGTTTCAACACCCGGCGCATAACCATACTCTGGGTGACCAGGCGTTTTAGAATGTAGCTGACGGAAGTTCTTTAACTCTTCAATTGGCAATTCATAGCCTGAAAGGTGAAGCAGAGAGTACAACAGCATCGAGCCGTGACCATTTGAAAGTACAAAGCGATCGCGGTTGGCCCAAGACGGGTTCGCAGGGTTGTGTGATAAGAAATCACCCCATAATACCTGCGCGATATCAGCCATCCCCATAGGGGCGCCTGGGTGACCAGATTTAGCTTGTTGAACGGCATCCATGCTTAATGCACGGATAGCATTGGCGAGTTCACGGCGAGAGGGCATGTTGTCTCCTGATTTATTTCGTATCTTTTGTTTCGTATTTTAGCGGGCTAGCCAAGCTAGACGAGCGTAGAGGTAAGGCGTTCGCTCTACTTCTTTATACGATTGAATGTGGCGTTATTCTTACCTATGCCACCTTTCAGTTCAATGGGTTTTGATTGCCAATAGTGAAAGTTATAGTAAAAAATGGTCTATAACCTGACCATTACGTACTCCCACTACAGCGAAAACGGTGATAACTAACACCTAGTTTTGTCTATACATCATTAACTTCGTCAATTACGACCTGAATAACCCTATAAGTGATCGGGTTGTGTCAACTATTCGTAACAAAGAGACTTTTAGACGTCTAGAAGTAAAGACTGGTATTTATAACTTGTTTTAGTACAATATACGACTATTTTGATAATTTAACGCTTACGGAGCATTTATGGCCACGCATTTATTCACATCCGAGTCAGTGTCTGAAGGACATCCGGACAAAATTGCTGATCAGATCTCAGATGCGGTTCTTGACGCTATTTTAGAACAAGATCCTCGCGCTCGGGTGGCCTGCGAAACGTATGTAAAAACCGGTATGGTTTTAGTAGGTGGTGAAGTTACCACTTCTGCATGGGTAGACATTGAAGAGCTTACTCGCAAAACAGTAAAAGAAATCGGCTATACGCACTCAGACATGGGCTTTGACGCCGATTCATGTGCCGTATTAAATGCTATTGGTAAACAGTCTCCTGATATTAATCAAGGTGTCGACCGTGCAAGCCTAGAAGAACAAGGTGCGGGCGACCAAGGCCTAATGTTCGGTTACGCTAGCGATGAAACTGATGTACTTATGCCGGCACCTATCACGTACTCTCACCGCCTTGTACAAAAACAAGCGGAAGTACGTAAATCTGGCAAACTAGACTGGTTACGCCCAGATGCTAAAAGCCAAATTACTTTCAAATATGAAAACGACAAGCCTGTTGGCATCGACGCGGTTGTGCTTTCAACCCAGCACTGTGATTCAGTAAGCACTGAAACAGTTCGCGAAGCGGTAATGGAAGAAATTATTAAGCCAGTGCTGCCCAGTGAATGGATTGATGGAAATACACGCTTTCACATTAACCCAACGGGACGATTCGTTATCGGTGGTCCAATGGGCGACTGTGGCTTAACAGGTCGTAAAATCATCGTAGACACTTACGGTGGCATGGCTCGTCACGGCGGCGGTGCGTTCTCTGGTAAAGATCCATCAAAAGTAGACCGCAGCGCAGCATACGCGGGCCGTTATGTTGCTAAGAACATTGTTGCAGCAGGTCTTGCAAAGCGCTGTGAAATCCAAGTGTCTTACGCCATTGGTGTTGCAGAGCCGACCTCTATCAGCATCGATACTTTTGGTACAGGTGTAGTAGATGAAAAAACATTGGTAGCATTAGTGCGTAAACACTTCGACCTGCGCCCTTACGGCCTTATCCAAATGCTTAACCTTGAGCGCCCTATATACCGCCCAACTGCTGCATACGGTCACTTTGGTCGTAACGAATTCCCATGGGAAGCAACGGATAAAGCAGAAGCACTGAAAGCTTCGGTCTAACCCAATAAGCATATAACGCTTATTGAAAACGCCGCTAGGTTGTTACGCTTTACATTGAAGCTATGCAGCCTGGCGGCGTTTTTCGTTGAAGTCTTTCAAGTTAAACAAGCTAGCCAGCTAGATTAAAAACGGTAAAGGCTATTTCCAACCTTTGTTTTTGGGTCTATGCTTAAATAACGAACACACTATTGCTTGTAGTTACTGGTTGTTTACAAGCCATGATAACAACATCTTGGGCTCTTCCATGAATATGGTTACTGGTATTTTCCTCGCCTTTGCACTGGCTGTCTCAATAACGGCTTTGCCCGCGTTCGCGGAAGTAAATAATACCAACTACAGCCCAATTCAGTTTAAGAGCAAGAAGATAGCTCGGTGGCAGCTAAACAGTATGTACCGCGTTCAATCCACGACCGAAACCTACCTCTACGATAACACTTATACCTATCCAGCGGGCTCACAAGGTATGTTTAGCGCCAGCCGGCGTTTCAACACTTGGGTGCCGCAGAAGGTTTATGCAACCTACAAAACAAATAATACCGCTTTTCAACATTATGCCGAGTGGCTTTATTTACCGCACGATGTAGGTACTTTTACGCGATTAGGTTGGTTGCTTGGCCAAAGCGAAGGATTAAACATGGCCGTAGAGCTAGAGCATAGACAAGTTGGAGAAGAAGAGAATATGGCGCTTTATTTAGGTGTTAATTACCTGTTTTAGTAATATCACTACCTATGGCTTAGCGAAGGCCGCGACGCCAAAATTGCGCTTCCCTTACTGAAAAGGCAACACAGAATCACTCCTGAGTGAGCGCCATTGTTTTAGCATAGGTTTGCTGAATTATCATTGCATCAGAACTCGCCCGATGACGCTTTACGTCTAGTTCAGCGGAAAGACTGTTTTTGACGTCGTGCCAATTATCCATTTGAGACTCACTCAATATATATTCGAGGGCGCGGCAAGTGAACGACATTTCAATTTGCGCAGCCGCGTACAGCTTTATCAGCCAAGGGTTATCTACCACCCATCCATCACTGTATACAACCGTATTCCCCAGAAAATTATTAAGCTCAACGCATACTTTATGAGGCTCCTCACCTCGTGCTTGCAACATTTGTTGAGAGATGCCATGAAGCGATTCTGCTTTTGTATCCCAGTGTACCCAAGAATCAAATGGCCTCAGTAGTTTGCACCACTTTGCACCATCATAGCGCACAATGCCTATTTCTATGGGGTAACTTGCCGCCCCAAATCCACTTGCTTCCACATCTATAATTGTAGGCAATGTTGTATTTCGCACTTATACTCCAAACTACTGTTCTCCTTAATTTGTGTTAGCAAAAGAGGATATCCTTCTCACTGGCACAGGTATTTTTTAATTTTTACCGTGCTCTGCGCTCTCACATAGCCGTTCACTAAACAACCATTTAGCTTCACGCCTTTTGTTCAATAGTAGAATCGTGCCACATTGGCTTATTTCTAGAAGCTTGTTTCTAGAAGAAGTATAAAGGGTGTTTCATCGAAAAACTGTACACACAATGAGCAAATTTAGACTAAAGGATAATGCGTAAATAATAAAACGCTCAGCACATTGCTATACACTTTTAAGGGTAATCAATCAGGTGGCTAATCCATGCGTGTACATCTTATTTTATCAGCGCTCCTCTGCTTTATATCCTTCTTTAATTCATGCCAAGCTAAAAGTACTCAAGAGCCGCTAATTATAGGTATTGATGCAGATCTCTCGGCAGTAGCTGTAGAAGGAGGCGTTGCTATTACTCGAGGCGTAGAGCTAGCCGTCGATGAAATTAACGCAAATGGGGGGATACTTGGTCGTACACTTAAAGTGATTACGAAAGACCATCGAGGAAATCCTGCTCGCGGTATTTACAATATTGAACAGTTTGCGCAAATGCCAAATTTACTAGCCGTCATTGGTGGAGTACACACTCCTGTGGTGCTTGCGGAAATTGATATTATACATACTAAGAATATTCTCATGCTGGTTCCCTGGGCCGCCGGCACCCCCATAGTAGACAATGATCATTCCCCCAATAACATTTTTCGAATCTCAGTACGTGACGCTGAAGCAGCGTCTGTACTGATAGACTTTGTAAAATCCAGAGAATTATCTAATGTCGCTTTGGTTCTAGAGCGAACAGGATGGGGACGTTCTAACCTTGAGTCTTTAACTAAAGCGGCACAGGATCAAGGGGTAAACATTAGCGCAACCTATTGGATTAATTGGCAACAGAAAGATTTTTCTGAAGATGCTAAGGCGATAAAAGATTCGAAGGCAGACAGTGTCATATTAGTTACCAACGTGCCTGAAGGTGTGGTTGTTGTAGATGCATTGGCTGAACAAGGCCTAAGCTCGCTTCCTGTTGTTTCTCACTGGGGTATAGCGTCAGGTCAGTTCGCATCTCAACTAGCCAACCCTATCCATCAGCACGACATATCAGTTCTTCAAACGTTTCACTTCCACCATCAGAAAAATAACAAGGCTAAACAACTGTTAGAAGCCTATTATAATAAATATGGACTTATTGATGCAGCAGCTATTGAAGGAGTCACGGGTTTAGCCCATGCATATGATTTAATTCATTTAATTGCTATCGCTGCCGATAAAGCAAATAGCATACAAGTTAACGAGTTGCGCAACGCTCTAGAATCGCTCAAAGACATCCAGGGCGCTGTTAAATACTATGAAGCTCCATTCACTAAAGAAAGGCATGATGCACTTTGGTCAAAGGATTATTTTATGACGAAGATTAATGATAAAGGCCATTTGGTAACAACGGGCAAGAAATAATGCAGCATGAACCTATGAGGCTGCGTTCTTTATTGCTTTCAAGCATGATCCCAAGGCTAGCGCTACTAATAGCAGTGCTGTCTATTACGCTAGTTGCCCTTTCCTTTCATTTCATTGTTAAGCAAAGTAATGCCCTTCAGCAGCAGTCGGTAGAAGGGCTCGAGCAAGATATTAGCTTCATCGTTAGCGATACAACGCGTCAGCTAGCTGATCTAGCGGCAAACGACATTATTATTAATTCGCTGGTTGATTTACAGCAGCGAGATAATTACCTACCTATGTTTTTTCGCTCTTTAAATCTTACCCAGGCAAAAACGGTAGAATTTGCACTGTTTGATTTTGCAGGTGAGAAAGTTATCGACAAAAACTGGAGTGCTACGCTTCCCGAGTCGTTAAGCAGTGCTTGGCGTCAGCAAACGCTTGGCTCATCAAACACCTTTTCGTCCGTATCTAAATACGGAGTAGTCATCAGCGTTCCCGTTCTGCTCAATGGCGTCTCTGAAGGTGCCCTTGTCATGTACGTCGATAGCCTTCAATCATTACTCGCGCCCTACCCTAGACTTACTAACCAGTTAGTCACAGATTCAAACGGAAACGTACTATTTAGTAGCGAGCCCTCTTTAATAGCGCCAAACTCAAGCTTTTTAGCGTTTAATCAAAGTGGCTATTCTATTAAGCAAACCAGCTGGAAGAATCTTCAGTTATATAGCGTTAAACCAACTATTACTGCATACAGAGAGGTTGCCTGGACAGGTATTGTTTTACTAGCAATGGTTGTGGGGTTCATTTTCATTATATTGCATATGGTGAGTATGACCGGAACCTTGGCCGAGCGAACCCTTTCAACGCTTTATGACGATATTAAAAATCGCCTTAACAGTGACAATACAACGTCTTTAAACAATGAATCGCAAATTGAGGCAAAAGAGTTAGCCGACATTCGAGCCGCTTTCGATAAGCTTATCTGGGACTTGACCGAGGTATCACTCTCTAACGAGCAATTTTCCAATGTATTAGAATCGATGGGCGACATGCTGGTCGTGGTCGATCAGAATCAAGAAATCCTCATTTCAAATAAACGCTTCGACATTTTTTGCGATGACCAATACGGTGAAAAGAACGCAATATTAAAGCTGATAGTACGGAAGTTATCAGCAAAGCAGAGCGATGAGCTGACGCACTTTTCAGTTAATTCGGGCAAAGAACGTTATATTCGTTGGACAAAAGCATCCCTTGCTGACGTAAATGGCAATATTCGTGGTGATATATATGTAGGAAGTGACGTTACCGAGCAGCGCGCATTAGAAAGCCACGTAAACGTACTTACCCATGCCATGGATGAAGCGACTGTTTCAATTATTATTTCTGACGTTAAACGGGTCGGGCAGCCAATTATTTATGTAAATAGTGCATTTGAAGAATTAACTGGCTACAAACGAAGCGAAATGATTGGGCACAACTGTCGCTCTATGCAAGGTGATGAAACCAGTAAGCAAACCGTTGAGCAAATTCGTAAAGCCATTGCGACACGTGAGCCTATTGAAACTACACTACTTAACTACAGAAAAGACGGCAGCGCGTTTTATAACCGATTAAATTTGACCCCAGTCAAAACCAATGGCGAAGTGACGCATTACATCGGTTTTCAACAAGATGTTACTCAGCAGCGACAAACGGAGCAATACCTTCAAGAAGCGAGAGACAAAGCCGAGGAGTCTGCTCGACTAAAATCCAGCTTCTTAGCAAGTATGAGCCACGAAATACGCACGCCTATACACGGCATATCTGGTGTTTTGCAGCTAATGGCGAACTCTGAACTTACTGAAGAGCAGAAGCATTACCTTTCACTCGCTAAGTTTAGTATTCAAGGCCTTTTACATATCGTAAATGACATTTTAGACTTTTCTAAAATTGAAGCAGGGCAGCTACAAATCGAAGATAATCCTTTCGATATTTTGGAGTCCCTTGAGAATCTTCAAAGTCAGTACGCCATCATGTGCCAAGAAAAAGGCCTTGAGCTACATTTCCACTTTGATTTACAGGGGTTCCACGTTGTACAAGGTGATGACGTGCGTTTCAGGCAAATTTTGTCGAACTTGTTGGGCAACGCCGTCAAGTTTACTGACACTGGATACATTGAAGTAACTACTAGTATTAAACAAGACGCAGACGACAGCCTTACACTTTTATGTAGCGTAAAAGACACGGGAATAGGTATTGCGCAAGATAAGCAAAGCACTATTTTCGATGTATTCACGCAAGAAGATCTATCAACTACCCGCAAGTTCGGCGGAACCGGTCTAGGTTTATCAATTAGCAAGCAACTTTGTGAACTTATGGGTGGCAACATAAAACTTGAAAGTGTAAAAGGTCACGGGAGTACGTTCTCTTTCACTATTTCTCTTGAGCCTGCAGATGAGACTTTGCTAGTCCCTGTGCACCACGCGTCCTCGTTAAAACGAGAAAAAGGTAAAAAGCGTAAAGTACTTATTGTTGAAGACAACGATATCAATCAGATAATCGTGAAACAGCACCTAAGCAACCATACTACCCTTAGCGCCAAATCTGGCTTAGAAGCATTAGAGGCACTGAATAAAATGAAGGTGACCTTTGATGTCATCTTAATGGATTGTCAAATGCCAGAAATGGATGGTTTTGAAGCAACTAAGCGCATTAGAAACGGGGAAGCTGGAGAGCGTTACCTAAACGTTCCGATTATCGCCCTGACCGCAAATGCAATGAAAGGTGATAAAGAACGCTGTGTTGAAGCGGGAATGGACGATTATTTAAGTAAGCCCTTCGATGCTGAAGACCTTATCGATAAAGTCGATCACTGGGCAAGTACTGAAAGGAATAGTGAATTGATATAAATAAGGCTATGCCGCTGCTTTTCTGCCATAGCGCTTTAGAGCAAAAGGAAATTTAATCGATTGGATTAAAAGGCAAAGACACACTAGCGTCATGCCAACCCACCCCACCGGCTTGAATACTTCACCAATAAGGAAGATAGCGAAAAGTGTCGCAACCAGTGGCTCTATTAGTGTGATAAGCGTGGCTTTACTGGCTTCAGTAGTGCGAAGACCATAGCCAAACAGCAAGTATCCAAGAAACATTGGCACTACGGCCATATAAAGTGAAACACTCGTGTGGATAGCGTTAGCAAACAGGTTCTGACCGGTAAACCAAAGAGAGGGCAATAAGACTAGCGCAGCACAGCCGAAAAGCCCAGCCATGGCAGATTTTGAGTTTGCACCAGTGTCAATGTGTTGCTTTGCAGCCCATGAATACCCCGCGTAAGTTAAACCAGCAATTAACCCCAAAGTAACGCCGAATATCTGATTATTATTAGACGCTGATAGCTCCAACGCCCCCTCAGCTTTGCCTATAGCTAACAGGCCAATTCCCAATGCGCCGAATATAAAACTTATAAACCATTTTAAGGATACGGGCCTTTTACTTAGAAAATACTCTAGAAGCGCCGCGAATAAAGGTGCACTAGCAATAGATACTACAGTACCAATGGCGACACCTGACAAGCGCATAGCGCTGTAAAAAGCGAGCGGATAAATTGCAACGCAAGCACTACCAAATAAAAAGGTGAGTGGTTTAGCCAATAGAACTCGTGCATCTTCTATTAACGATTTTCTAGCACTTAAGCAAAGCAGTACACCACCTATCCCCATGGCAAACGCACCAATGGCCAGTGGGCTGATTTGGTGCGCAAACTGTGCTGCAGTACCTGTTGTCCCCCACAAAAAACTGGCAACAACAATTGCTAGCATACCTTTTAGTAATTCATTGGCTCTTACTGGCTTTTCCATTGCACTACTCTCGTATGACTTTCGTTTTTGCTCTTCGGTTTGGGTAAGGGTTTTGCCCTTTGACTATCTTTTCATCAGCCGTTTGCCAGAACTAAGATATTTTTATGTAAAAGCTAAACCTCATCTAAGCGGGATCATACCTAGATTATTTGCGATGTAATTAGCCTAATAGACACTTATTTTGACCTTTTAGACGCATTTTTAACGCCAAAAAGACAATTAACAAAAAAGAAACATAATGAAATGCAAAACACCTTATACTACTAAAGTAGAAATATTTATCTCCTCGCATATAGAAAAAGCCAAAATTTTTTGCCACATTACACCCTTGCCTAATAACAAAATAGAAACAACCACCTTGGATGGACTTATGTTTAAAATAAAAAAACCGTCGTTTAGACGAAGCACACTTAGCGTTGCAGTAATGGGACTGCTTAGCTCTGGTGCAATTGCACAGGACACACAACAAGCGGATGATGATGACTTTGAGCAAATTATAGTAACGGCAACAAAGCGCGCTGAATCCATTGAAGACATTCCTTTTTCAATTAACGCACAAACCCAGCGAGATTTTGAGCGTAGCGGCGCTGGTAATTTGGAAGACGTCGCTAGAAACGTTGCGAGCGTCTCTATTCAAAATTTGGGGCCGGGGCAAAGTCAGGTTTCAATGCGTGGTGTATCGGCAGGGCAAATAGTACGAGACCAACCTGGCGTTAAAGAGCAGGTTGGCGTCTATCTTGATGAAAGCGTTATTTCACTATCTTTGTTTACCCCTGATCTCGATCTTTTTGATCTTAACCGCATAGAAACCCTACGTGGGCCGCAGGGTACACTTTTCGGCTCGGGCTCTATCGGCGGGACTCTTCGTTACATTACCAACCAGCCTGAATTAGACACATTTGAAGGTAAGTTTGAAGCTAACCTTAACAGTGTGACAGACGGCGGTGTGGGCGGTCATGTAAAAGGTATGGTCAACGTACCAATCTCAGATACAGTTGCTATGCGTGCAGTGGTATACCGCACCGATTATGCGGGATTTATTGATGCCCTAGGTGAAAACGGCGCGTTTAGGGAGGACGTTAATGACGGTGACAGAACTGGCGGACGTGTAGCGTTTGTTATCGCACCTAATGATAAACTCACCATAACGCCACGACTTATTTACCAAGAACTCGAGATGAACGGGTTTAACAGAGAAGAAGTCTACAACGTGTTTGCAAACCCTTACACTACGACACGCCCTGCTATTCAATTGGGTGAGCGCGAACAGTATCTTTTGCTTGAGGAAGGGTTTACTGATGAAACCTTGATAGCTGATGTAACCGCTGAATATCAAGCTGACGTTGCCGACTTTACCTTTGTTTATAGCTATACCGACCGAGATATACTGGTTAGCCGTGATGCCAGCGCACTCTCCGGTTCGGTGAGTATCGACTTAGGGTTCCCGGATGAAGCCGTATTATTACCGTCGAACCTATTGGATAGAACCGAAGTAGAGCAAGACACCTTTGAGCTTCGCGCCGCGTCTAATGACGATGGTGCACTAGACTGGTTAGTCGGCGCTTTCTACTCTTCAACTGAACGCGTTTACGATCAGTCACTTCCTACACCCGGCTATGATGCGTTTACAGATACTACATTAGGTGAAGGCACGTCGGCAGCGGTTGCCAATGGCTTTGAGGCCGATTCGCCGTACAACGCCTACTTGCCTTATGACCTAAAGCAGCTTGCTGTGTTTGGTGAAGTGAACTATCAATTTAACGATGACTTCAAAATGACCGTGGGCTCTCGCTTTTACGATTATGAAGAAGAGCGCCAATTTATTTCCGGCGGCTTGTTTGCCAACGGCGACAACCAAACTGATTCGACAGAGTCAGACGGCTTCACATCACGCGTAATTGGTCAGTATAGCCTGAATGAAAACGTGAATTTAAATGCCCAAGTATCGCAAGGCTTTAGACTTGGTGGTGTAAATGACCCGCTAAATAGAAGCTTGTGTACCGACCAAGACGAAGCCATCTTTGGTTCATTCCAAGACTATGACGATGAAAAACTCACTAACTATGAGATAGGCATGAAGTCGTCAGGACGGGGCTGGACAGCAAACGTGTCAGCTTTCTACAACGACATTGAAGACCTTCAAGTTACCTTAGATGCGGGTTCTTGTTCTTCACGGGTGTCATTTAACGTACCTGAAGCCCATACCCAAGGTATTGAATTTGAACTTACACGTCAGTTTACCGACCAGCTATTTTTCTCATTAACCGGAAGCATTATCGAAGCTGAGTTCGATTCAACGGTTGTTGACGGCGATGGTGCGGTGCTAGGTGGCGTTGAAGATGGCAACCGTTTGGCGTCAGTACCTGAAGAAAGCTTCGCTATCGCATTTACCTATGATTTAGCGCAGCCTTTATTCTCGTCAAACAGCACCTACTTCCAAGGCTCTTATCAATACGTGGGCGACCGCATTACACAACCTAGTGATCAAGTTGCTGGCGCAGGCACCTTCACATCAGGGCTTGCCTTTGGTGGTGCAACCGGTACAGAAACAACAGAGTTAGATTTGTTGCTAGACGACTACGGTACAATGAACATGAGCTTTGGTCTTACCTACGATGACTACGAAATCTTGCTATATGCCAACAACCTGTTTGATGAAAACGCACAGCTTTCGTTTGATAGAGAACGCGGTGGACGTGCTCGACTTGGGTTTACGGTGAACCAGCCTCGCACAGTAGGCGCAACGTTCCGCTACTTCTTCCAATAACGCGCGATAAATGTCTCTGCCTGAGGGTTTACTTTCAGGTAGAGGCTTCACCTTTACAAAGGAATAGCCTTCATCTAGTTTAGGAAAAGTATCGTCTAAAAGCGGCACAATAAACATGCTTTGAGAAGCTATTAAAGAAAAGAGTGGAGTTGGCCGTAAGCCGGGTTCTGTCGTGGGCAACCATTCCTCTAGATCAGCAATCGCTCACTGATTCAAGCAACCTACCCGATCCCCATGCGGGCCACACGTTAAGGGATCCTATTTGGTCTTGCTCCGAGTGGAGTTTACCTTGCCACACTCTGTTACCAGAGGTGCGGTGCGCTCTTACCGCACCCTTTCAGCCTTACCGGCATGTAAACATGCTTAGGCGGTCTTCTCTCTGCTGCACTTGTCGTCGGCTCACGCCGCCCAGACGTTATCTGGCACCCTGCCCTTTGGAGCCCGGACTTTCCTCCCCTTTCTTACGAAAGCGGCGATTGCCTGGCCAACTCCGCGGCGCATTCTACATGAAGTGCCCTACAATAGCACCCTATTCCTGCTCGTTGTAAAAGCATTGTTCAACGGCGTTTTTATCGAGCAGTTTTGTGATAATAAATATTTGATCACCCGTTTCTATTTTGGTGCTGCCTTTAGGTATAAGAGTTTGTTCACCACGGGCAATCATCGCCACTACCGTATTGTCAGGAAGCGATATTTCACTGATGGTTTTGTTCAAAGCCGGCGATAACTTAGATACTTCTATCTCTATAAGTTCGCGCTTACTTTTGGCAACTTTAACAATTTCTAGCGTACTCGATTCCTTTACTTCATCATTTAGCACTAAACCTAACTTGCGCGCTGCGAAAGGTAAGGTTGAGCCCTGCAACAAGGCGGAGATAAGCACAATAAAGAACACCACATTGAAAATAAGCTCAGCGTAAGGCATACCAAATATCAGCGGGAAAATAGCTAAAATAATTGGCACCGAACCTCGCAAACCCACCCATGATATAAGGAGCGATGCTTTGAACGAGAACTTCGAAAGCAGCAAAATAGGCATAACCACCAGCGGGCGCGCAACAAAGATAAGCACAAACGCAATGAGTAAGCCTTCCTTCCAGTTTACGAAAAGCTCGGTGGGTGTAACGAGCAAGCCGAGGATAACGAACATGGCAATTTGCCCCAACCAAGCCAGCCCGTCGAGAAACACAAAGGTATTACGCTGATACGCAAAGCGGCTGTTCCCCACGATGACGCCCGTAATAAAAGTAGCCAAGAATCCACTGCCATTTAAGTTTGCTGCTAAACCAAAAGACAATACCCCAAATAACATCACAAATACCGGGTACAAGCCTATGGCCATTAAAGTTACACGCCTGAAAAGCCACACAGCAATACCGCCTATTGCAAGGCCAACTGCTGCGCCAACTCCCATTTGGCTAGCAAATAAAGAGAGCAAATCCAAGGGTTTAGTCGTGCTATCTTGAATAAGCGTAATAAGGCCAATAGTGAGGAATATGGCCATAGGATCGTTCGACGCACTTTCAAGCTCTAGCGTCGACTTTATCTTAGCGGGAATGCGTATACCTGCATTGCGTAAAACCGAAAATACCGCCGCTGCATCGGTTGACCCCACAATAGCGCCAAGCAATAAACCTTTATAAAGCGGTAAATCGAGGATAATCATGGCCGCCACACCGGTAAGCACCGCTGTCCCCACAACGCCAACGGTGGCGAGCAAAGCCGCTGGCTTCCATGCTTGAAGTATGGACTTTTTAGATGTTTGCAGTCCGCCATCAAATAGAATAAGGATGAGAGCGAATGTACCTATCGCATGGGCGGCATCGGCATTATCAAAGAAAATTCGGCCAATCCCATCTTCACCAGCCAGCATACCAACGCCAAGGAATAGCACCAATACAGGTACGCCAAAGCGCGGAGACAGCTTACTGGCCAGCACACCTAAAATGGCCAGCACTGCGCTAAGTAAAATAATGTGATCAACTGCAAACATTATACGTTCCTTATTGCCACTGATGCATGCTTACGCAAAACTGGAAGTACGCATCAAGGGTTCCTGTTAATACTGCTACCTTACCGCGTTTTCTTACCAAAGTATTGAGGTACAAAAACGCGGCAGGGTAATAAAGTTAAGGAACTCGTGTCGCCTAAGGGATGTGCGACAACGAAGCCTTAATTTCTTCGGCAGTGGGCTTTAACTGTGCTTTGCCCTGTTTCTCCCTTCTACTGCCCAATAGGTACAATAATGTAGAGGTTATAAACAAGGTCGAAGACGTGCCAATTACCACAGCAAAAACCATAGGCACTGCAAAACTTTCTACTGCGTCACCACCAAATAAAGCCATTGGAAGCAGCGCTAACAGCGTGGTAACGGAAGTAAATACCGTTCGACTTAATGTGCTATTCACCGCTTCGTTGATGGTGTTTGCTAAAGGTTTGGTTGGGTCTAAACGTAAGAGTTCGCGGATACGATCAAGCACCACTACTTTATCGTTTATTGAATAACCAATAAGCGCCAATAACGCTGCCACTGCGGTTAAGTTAAACTCGATACCGGTTAACGCGAAAAAGCCTATGGTTTTGGTTAAATCCAGTAACACGGTAAGCAGTGCTGCCGTCGCGAAATGCGCTTCAAAACGTGCCCATAAGTAAACCAACATGCCACCACCGGCTATAAGCAGCGCAAGAATAGATAGCTCCGCGAAACCTCCACTGACTTTCGGTCCTACCATATCAACTTTATCAAAACTTACCTGGTCGTCAGCCTGTGAAATCGCACGTTTTAAACCGTCGGTCTGCTTTGCATTGCTATTATCAAGCTCGTCATTGCTATCGAGAACAGGAGCGCGCAATAAATAGTGATGCTCACTGCCATATTCTTGAATGGTTACCTGATCAAAGCCATTACTTTTAATGACATCTCGTAACTCATCAGTCGAGAGCGTTGGCGCGGTCAGCTCAATCATAGTGCCCCCGGTAAAGTCGACACCATAATGTAAACCTGGTTTGGCAAATAATCCGATTGAGAGCACAGTTAGTACTACCGAAATAGTTAAGGCAACTTTGCGTTTAGCCAGAAAATTAATACCGCTTAGCTTATCGCTCAAGCGCAGTAGCGGTGATGAGAAGCGTAGTGGCAGGCGCTGCTGCGCGCGATCTTGCGTATTTTTTTGCTTCGACTTAACCACTCTAAGCATAAGCATTTTAGTTAAGGCAACCGCAGTAAATACTGAAGATACAAGCCCAAGGGCAATGGTGATAGCAAACCCTTTGATAGGCCCACTTCCGAACATAAACAACAAGCTCACCGCTATAAGCGTAGTGAAGTTTGAATCTACTATTGTTGCGAATGCTTTTTCAAAGCCCACTTCGATTGCACTGGCTGCAGGGCGGCCTTTTTTACTTTCCTCACGTATACGTTCATTAATTAAAATGTTTGCATCTACCGCCATGCCCATAGTCAGAATCAAGCCTGCAATGCCAGGTAATGTGAGTGTTGCGCCAAATAAGGTTAACGCACCAAACACCAATGCCATGTTGATGCACAGAGCAAAGCTTGCAATAGCCCCCCATCTGCCATAAATCGCTACCATAAATGCTAAAACTAGCAACGCACCTGCTATACCGCTTTCTACACCGGTTTGAATAGCGTCGCTACCTAAATCAGGCCCAACCGTACGTTCTTCTATAATATCAAGGGGCACAGGTAATGCACCGGTGCGAAGCATTAATGCGGTATTACCTGCCTCGGGCAACGTAAAGTTACCGGTAATTTCTCCTCGTCCGCCTGGGATCACGCTGTTAATAACCGGGGCGGTTACCACTTTGTCGTCAAGAACAATAGCAAGCACGCGGCCAATATTGTCGCGGGTCATAGTGGCAAACTGCTTAGCACCGGCACTGTCTAAACGAAAGGTCACTACAGGCTGACCGGTTTCGCTACTTAAAACACCGGCCGCATCAGTGATATGTTCGCCTTCTAGCGCCACTTTTTGTTCCAAGCGATAGGAATTACCCACCCCATCCTGCTTGCTCATTACTTGTTCTGAGCGGCTGTTTGCAGCCCAATGAAAGGTCATTTGTGCTGTAGTACCCAGTAGTTTTTTAACCTGGGTGGGGTCGGACATACCTGGCATCTGAACTAAAATCGCGTCTTTACCCTGCAAGGTAACACTGGGCTCGGTAAGCCCGGTTTCGTTCAAACGCTTCCGAACTACCTCAACACTTCGGCTTAACGTATCTTTAACCAATTGCTCTGAATAGAGTTCGTTTAGTGTAAGAGTGACGGTGTTTTGCTTTATTGCAACATCAAGTGCACTTGCTCCGTTCGGTTGAGCGGAAACTTGATAAGCAACATCTTTAACCTTTCTAGCATCACCTGCGTTGCGCAAGGTAAATACAACGCTTCCAGCATTATCTTCACTACTCGTCTTTGAAGAAAGCGAGTGAGATGTTCTGGTATAGCGTACGTTTTGAGTACGTAATTCGCTAAGTACATCGCTGGAAAAACTGCTGAGTTGCTTCTCAAACAAGGCGTCAGTGTCTGCTGCTAAGAGTAGATGCGATCCGCCCTGTAAATCTAAGCCTAAAGAAAGAGTGCTAGAGGTATACCATGAGGGTAACTGCTGTTTAACTGATTGTGGCAATATGTTGGGCGCAGCGCTCAGTAAACCGAGCATAACGATGAGCACATACACAAAGCCACGAAATGAAAATCGTGCCATTTTAAATCCTGAATAATTAAGTTTTAAAACGCTTGAACGAGAAACAAAGAAGCTTTGCTTTCACGTTAGCGCGTGTAAAGGGGTTAACTCAGGATGGAAGGTGGACCTCGAGGGCTCGCTTTTACCCACGTTTTATCAGTAAAGGAAGGGCCTGCTGATGGCACCTTGGTGGATGACGCTTTGTAGAAGGCAAAGTTTAGCGATGCCGATATTAAACCTGGCGGCTCTGCGTCGGTAAGCTTTTCGCCTTTATCATCGGTTAGTTTGGTTGTGCTAAACCTAAGAGAGTAGCTTTGCGTGCTGTGAACAAACTTGGCCAGCGGAGACTGCGACGTAACTTCAGCATTATTCGCTACATCAGGTGTCTGAAAACCCGTACTAACAATTAGATACGACAATACCCACGCCACAAGAAACGGCGTAAATGAAGAAGGGCTATAGCGTTTTATAAAAGCGCGCACGATATTTAGGCTGGTTTTATTAATAATACGATTTCAGTCAAGCGAGTGAGATGGGGGCGGACAGATTATTTTCAACGCTAGTTTGCACGAGTCTTAAAAATAAAAGAGCGCCGTTAAAGG